>NZ_FTNI01000078.1 GCF_900156315.1 Microbispora rosea
TTGCCGCGGACGTAGAGCCGGGTGACTGGGGTGAGGTCTTTCCGCGGCTTGATGGCGATTTCTTCCTCGCCGTGCAGAATCCGGAAGTGTGTGTCCTCGATGACGACGGTGACGAGCTTGCCGGCGTGGCGGGGGCCGAGCTTGAGCGCCTGTCTTGCGACCATGATCCGGCCGCTGGCATGGACACGTCGCTGAGCGCGGATCGACCCTGCGGGCAGCGGAGGCGGCGGCAGTGGCGCCGACGCTGATCGTGCTCCGACAAGGCCGGCCAACCGCTCTGCGCTGACCGGACAGGGCCATGTGCCGACCAGGGCGTCGTCGGCGATGGCGTGCATCAGATGACCGTCCAGCCGCATGGTGACCGAGCGTCCCGCAAGCGCGAAGGCGACCTGGACCTTGGTGCCGGCGATCCAGACATGCCCATCACGGTGGACCTTGCGGTCCACCTCCACCGCCTGGCCTGCCGCCAGCACCAGCCGCCCGCCAAGACGCGGCAGCGCCGCCGTGGCGGGCTCGTCTCCGCCCGGCCGGGCCCCGCGCATGGCCAGGTAGGCCAGATCCTCGGGCAGGAGCCGGGAAGCGACCGTGCGCACCAGGTGCCCCTCCAGCAGAAGGTGGATGCTGCGCAGATTCGCCCAGACGGTCAAGGTCCGACCGGCCAGGCCCTGGTTCACTGCGACGTGCTGTTTGCCGGGCACCAGGGTGAGCTTGCCGCTGGGTGGGACGCGGGCATCGAATTCCACCGCCCCGGCAGGTGAGGGCGCAGGGGGCGGCTCGGCGATCTCGATCCTTGGCGGTGATGTGGGCGCCGAGGCCGGGCGGGCCGGGCCGGGAACCGGCGGTGGCGCATCGTCACGGGTGGGCCCGTGCGGGCGAAACACACTGGCTGGGGTGGCCATGTTCAGCGCCTGATGCGGCCGGGCGTGGTTGTAGCTGTGCACCCAGGCGTCGATGGCCTCCTGGGCCGCCTCCAGCGACTCGAACGGGGCCACATCGTCGAGCAGTTCCCGGCGCAGGGTCTTGTGGAACCGTTCGATTTTGCCGGTGGTGGTCGGTGAGCGAGGCTTGGTCAGCCGCTGGGTGATGCCGTTCTCCCGGCAGACCCGCTCGAACAGCACCTCGACCGGCTGCGGGCGGATGTGCCGGCCGGTGAACTGCTTGCCATTATCGCTGAGCACTTCAAAAGGAACGCCGTAGCGGCGCATCGCTGCGGTGAACGCGGTGCAGACCGCCCGGCCGGAGGGGACGGCCACCACAGCGGCGATCACCACGAACCGGGAGTGGTCATCGATGCCGGTGACCATCTTGCATTCCCGCCCGTCGGCCAGCGGCACCCCGCCGACCAGATCGAGCTGCCACAGGTGCATCGGCGCTTCGCGCTGCCAGCGCCGGTAGGTGCGCTTGTGCTCCTG
>NZ_FTNI01000032.1 GCF_900156315.1 Microbispora rosea
GCGTTGACGAGGCGGTAGTCGGAGCCGGAGGCGGTCGGCTCCCAGGTCTGGGAGGAGGAGCCGGTGCACGACTCCTGCTGGACGGCCTTGCCGGCGGAGGTGGAGGCGTCCTTGACGCCGGCGCATTTGCCGCTGTTGGCGGCGGCCAGGCGGAAGCCGCTGCCCTGGGCCGACAGGTTCCAGGTCTGGTTGCTCGCGCCGTTGCAGCTGGAAACGGTGAGCTGCACGCCGTCGGAGGTGCTGCCGCCCGGGACGGTGAGGCACAGGCCGCTGGCGCCGTTCACGATCCGGTAGGCGCCCGCACTGGGTCCGGCACTGGGCGCCGCGCTGGAGACGCCGACGAAGACGCCGCCGACCAGGGCGGCGACCCCGGCCACGGTGCCGATCACGGTGCCGATCACGGTGCCGATCACGGTGCCGATCACCCCGACTCCGGTTCTGGTTCTGGTTCTCAAAGCCGAGCTCCTTGCAGGTCGTGCAGGACCCCTGACCGAGGGGGCGAACTCCTGGTCCCGCGAGGGGGATGTTCATGAATGAGAACAGCATTCATGAGGAGGAACAACACGCATCAAATTACGGATCTGTTGACCATCGGTCAACGACTTCGCCCGCCCTGGTCCGCAGGCCACACGGGCGTTCACCCCGGTGGGGCAGGTGGAGACGGACGGAAGTCCTTTGAGATCATCGTGAAACGTTCACGCCGGGACACGGGGAGAGATGCCGGGATGACCGAGGAATCGAGGACGCCCTTCAGCGCGTGGTTGCGGTCGCAGAGCGAGCCCGACTGGACGGCGGTGGTCACGCACCCCTTCGCGGAGGCGATCGGGAGGGGCACCGCCGGCATGCGCCGCTATCTGGAGCAGGACTTCCAGTTCGTTGACGCCTTCACGGCGCTGCTCGGCGCCGCGGTCGCCGCCGCGGACACCTTCGAGTCGCGGGTGGCCGTCGGCCGCTTCCTCGGGCTGACCGTCGCCGACACCGAGCGGGGCTACTTCCACCGCGCGCTCGCCGAGGTCGGCGGTGAGCCGGCCCCGCCCACGCTGGAGCCGGTGACGGTCGAGTTCCGGGACCTGATGGACGAGGTGCGCCGCGGCCAGGACTATCCGCTGATCCTGGCGGTGTTGTGCGTGGCCGAATGGGCCTACCTCGGCTGGGCCTCCCGGATCGTCGAACTCCCGGACGGCTTCGTCCACCGGGAGTGGATCGAACTGCACAGCGGGCCGGAGTTCGAGGCGTGGGTGGGCTTCCTGCGCGGCGAGCTCGACCGGCTCGGCCCCGGGCTCGACGAGGACGGCCGGGCCAAGGTGCTCGACGTCTTCCGGCGGGCGACCACGCTGGAGCGCCGCTTCTTCGACATGGCGCTCGGTTAGGCGCGCAGGGCGAGGGCGGCGAGGCGGCGCAGGGACACGCGCAGGAAGACCGCGCTCACCGGCCCGGCGATCCGCCAGCCGATCCGGCCGGCCAGGCCGAAGGGCACGTGGAGGTTCTCCTCCCAGATGATCCTGCTCCCGCCGTCCGGGCGGGGCAGCACGTGGAATCGCCCGACTCCGCGCACGACGCGGCCGGTGTGGCGGACCTCCACCTCGTGCGGCGGACGCCAGCCGGTGACGTCCATCGTGTCCACAAACGACAGCGGGCCGACGCCGGTGGCCGCCGCGAGCCTGCTGCCCCTGCTGCGCCCGTCACCGGCCACCACCCACGCGCGGGTCAGCAGCATCCACTCGTGGTGCCGGGGCCAGTCGGTGAGCACGGCGAACACCCGATCCGGGCTCGCCTGCGCGTCCACCGCCACCGAGAGGGTCTCCACGCCGAGGGTCCTACCCAGGAAAGCGACCTACCCCAGGAAGCGGATGTCGCGCGCGGGAGCGTCGCCGGCCGCGAACTCCAGCAGGCGCTCACCCTCGGCCGCCAGGGCGTCGCGAGTGGCGGCGCCCAGCGGCTCGAACGGCTCGATCTCCAGGACGGCGGTCTCCCCGGTGCGCTGGGTCCCTCTCCGCTCGATCCGCCACAACCCGGCGACGAAACCGTCGACCAGGATCGTCGCGCGGATGATCCCGTTGACCGTGAAGACCCGCGTGCGGTGCTGCTCCGCCATCACCCGCGTCCGGTCGGCGTGCGAGAGCAGCAGGTTGTCGAACTCGGGCAGGAACCGCGCCGGCGCCTCGGCGTCCGGGCCGGGCAGCGGCGCCCCGGGCAGGTCGAACAGCTCCACCCCGTTCTCGTCCCGATACGCGACCAGATCGAGGTTTCTCACGACGGCGCGCAGCCCGGTCAGGCCCGACCAGATCTGCATGTCCTTGACCGACGCCGGCCCGAAGGCGCGCAGGTAACGCAGCACCATGTCGCCGGCGGCCGAGCCGTCGCCGAGCGGACGGCCCAGCCACGACTCGGCGGGGACATGCCGTGCCTGCGCCGAGGCGCCCCACACGCCCCGTGGCGGCACCTGCACCAGCGGCACGACCGCGCGTACGGCCTGGGCCAGCGCCTCGCGGCCCGGCCACCGCTCGGCGAGCAGTTCCTCAAGCTCCGCGAAGCTCAGCGGCCGCTCGTCCATCAGGGCGCGGGCGACGCTCGCCACCTCGCCGAGATCCACTCCGTCCAGCCACCTGCCGTACGACGTGCGCAGCACGCGGTCGAGGAGCGGCTGCACGACCGGGCGCAGGGCGAGGCAGTCGTCGGCGCTGACGAGGTGGATGGTGCCGCGCATCAGCGCGATCCGTACGGCCGTGCGGTCGGTGAGCAGCCCGGCCAGGTCCTCGTGCCGGAAGTCCGGCAGGCGGGTCCACAGGCCGACGTAGGCTGATAGAGGAGCCTGCGACTGCATGCCCACCAGATGCTCGATCGCGGCCAAGGCCTTGACGTCGTGACGACGGAGCAGCATCTGGCGATCGAGCAGCGCGCGGTTGAGCATGCGTCGGGTCAGCACATCGCAAACATAACGACCGGCACCGACAGAACCGGGGGGTGCCGCTGATGATCGCTATCGACGTCCCGCTCTGGGCCGCCCGGCTGCGAGCCCTGCGCCGCGGCCGGCTGTGGAGCCGCCGGGACCTGGAAGAACGGCTGACCGAAGCCGCCGGGGAAACAGAGCCCGGTCTGCCCGCGGACGCGGTGCGCGCCTGGGATGCGGGGGAGCGGCGGCCGGACCCCGGCCACGCGGAGCTGCTGTGCCGCGTGTTCGGCGTGGACGAGGGAGACCTGTTCGTCGGACCGTCGTCGGGCACCGTCCTGTGGCACCACCTGACCGGGATTCCGTTGATGTCGGGCCTGTTCCCCGAAGAGGAGGAGGAGCGGGTCGGCCGGGCCGTCGAGCGTCCCTGGCGCGCCGACGCCGGCACGGCCGGCTACTTCGAGCGGATGCTCGACGCCTGCGCCGCGCCGCACGCGCGGCCCGCCGATCTCGCGGCGGCGCTGCGGCCCGTCTTCGCGGGCGTCGAGACGTTCCGTCGCGACGCCCGGCCGTCCGTACGGGGGCCGCTGCTCGCGCTCGCCGCCCGCGACGCGGAGCTGATCAGCGGGATGGAGCACGAGGCGGGCGACGCGCCGGCGGCGCGGGCGTGGTCCGACCGGGCGATCCGCGAGGCGCGCGAGACCGGTGATCCTCTCGCCGAGGTCTTCGCGCTGGTCCAGCGGGCCGAGCTGGTCGACGCCGCCGCGCCGGGCGAGATCGTCGAGGCGGCCGTGACCGCCCGCGAGCGTTCGGGGGTCCCGGCCGAGGTCGGGACGCTGTCCCTGCGGCGCGAGGCCCGGGCGCACGCGCTTGCCGGTGAGGGGGAGCTGTGTCACCGCTGCCTTGAGGAGTGCCCGGAGGAGCCGGGCGAGACGCGGGCGGAGCTGTGCGCCGGCTGCCTGGTCGACCTCGGCCGGCCGGGCGGCGCCATCGAGATGCTGGAGGGTGAGCCGGCCCCGTCCGCGCCCGCGTACCTGGCGGCGTACATGCTGGCCCGCAGGGCGCACGCGTACGCGGAGGCGCACGAGCGGGACCAGGCGGTCTGCCTCGCCCGGCAGGCACTCGCACTGGCCCGTCGTGCCGGGGCCGCCCGGGCCCTTCGTGAGCTGGGCCGCGTGCTGGTATGACGAGACGTCGCTGTTAGGTTGTGGGCGTTTCGCCAGATTTCTCCTGAAGGGGCGTCCATGTCGGCCGGATCCTCGTTGCCGCCTTCCCTGCTCCGGGCGCTGGCCCGGCCGGTTCCGCCGGGAAGCCTGGCCGACGTCGAGCACGTCGTCTTCGTGATGCTGGAGAACCGCTCGTTCGACCACTACTTCGGGCGGATGCGCGGGGTGCGGGGATTCGGCGACCGCAACGCGGTGTCCACCCGGGCATGGCGGCCGATCTTCGAGCAGGACGGCGTGCTGCCCTTCTCCGTACGGGAGGCGGCGGAGCGGGCGGGGGCCGACCCGATGCTGCTCGACACGCACGACCACACCTGGCTCGGCACCCAGAACGCCTGGGCCATGGGCTGGAACGACGCCTGGGTGCCCAGCAAGGGGCCCGGCGCTATGGCCTACTACGACCGGCTCGACCTGCCCTTCCACTACGAGCTCGCCGACACGTTCACGATCTGCGACGCCTACCACTGCTCGCTGCTGACCTCGACGACGCCCAATCGCAACTACCACGTCTCCGGTCACACGGGCTACGAGCCTGGCACCCGGCAGCGCGCGCTGGACAACGTGGCCTCCGAGGGGGCGGAGGGGCATCCGGGCTACGACTGGGTCACCGCGCCGGAACTGCTGACGCGGGCCGGGCACACCTGGCAGGTGTACCAGGAGTGGGACAACTACGAGTGCAACAACCTCGAGTTCTTCCGGCCGTTCGTGGCCGTGATGGACCGGCTCGGGCTGGGCGGCATGCGCGCGTTCTACGAGAAGGTCCGGGCGGCGGAGGACCCGGCGCCGTTGCTCGCCGAGCTGGAGGCGCGGGTGGCCGCGCTGGAACCCGCCGACCGCGACCTCTACGACCGGGCGCTGCGCCGCGCGCCCGCGGGAGGCCTGGGGGAGTGGTTCGCCGCCGACGTGGCCGCCGGCCGCCTGCCCGCGGTGTCGTACGTCGTGCCCCCGCTGGCCGACTCCGAGCACCCCGAGGGGTCGTCGGCGGTGGAGGGCGGACGGGTCGTCTACCAGCTGCTCGACGCGCTGGGGTCCCATCCCGAGGTCTGGGCGCGTACCGCCCTGTTCGTGACCTACGACGAGAACGACGGCTTCTTCGACCACGTGCCGCCGCCGGTCCCGCCCGTCGGCACCCCTGAGGAGTTCGTCGGCGGGCGGCCGATGGGCCTCGGCGTCCGCGTACCCATGATCGTCGTGTCGCCGTGGAGCGTGGGCGGCCACGTCTGCTCGGAGACGTTCGACCACACCTCGACCGTACGGTTCCTGGAGCGCAGGTTCGGGATCACCGCTCCGATCGGCGAATGGCGGCGGCGGGTGGCGGGCGACCTCACCTCCGCCTTCGACTTCGCCGCGCCCATGGCGCCGCCTCCCGTGGAGACCGTGGCCGCCCCGCGGCCGTCCCCGGCCGGGAACCGGTGGTATCCGCAGGCGCCCGCCGAGCAGCGGATGCCGGTCCAGGAGCCGGGGGTCAGGCCCGCCCGCGCGCTGCCCTACCAGCCGGACGCCGAAGCAGTGGTGCGCGGGCGCTCCGTGGAGATCGCGATGCGCAACTCCGGCGCGGCCTCCGCCCACTTCATCCTGTACGGCTACCTCGGCGAGGTCGCGACGCCGATGCACTTCGACGTGCTCGGCGCGGCGGAGGAGGTGGTCTACTTCCCCTGCCCGTCGTACGACCTGGTGCTCGTCGGGCCGAACGGATTCCGCCGGGAGTTCCGGGGCGGGACGGCCGACCCGGTGGAGGTGACCGGCGCGATCGACGCCGAGGCCCGCGCCGTCGTGATCGCGGTGGCGAACCCCGTATCCCTCCCCGGCGCCGTCCCCGCCGAGGTGTCGCTCACCCCGCTGGCCTACGGGGGCGAGGCGCGTACGGTCCTGGTCGCGCCGGGGGCCACCGCCCGCGTCGAGTGGCACGCCCCCGCCGGGTGGTACGACCTGATGATCGGCGTGGCGGGGCACGACGGGTTCGCCCGGCGGCTGATGGGACACATCGAGAACGGCCGCCCGAGCGTCACCGGGTGACGCCCGGGCCGGGAACGCGGCAGGTCAGGTGCGGACGAGCGGCGTGTCCACGAGGTGCTCGGCGAGGAACCACGCCTGCAGCTCGCCCGTGCGGATGACCTCGGAGACGAGCAGGTCGTTGGTGCCGTCGTCGCCCATCTCGGCCGCGCGGGAGGCGGCGTCATGCGCGGCGACCAGGATCGTCTCGTGCGCCTCCAGGAGCCGGGAGAGCATGGCGGGCACCTCCTCCACGCCGTCCGGCGGCCGCGGGATCACGGTCATCTCCGCCACCTGGCGGGGATCGCCGACCGCGACGCCGCCGAGGGTCTGGATGCGTTCGGCTACCGCGTCGATGATCGGCAGCTGCTCGCTCGCATGCTTGTCGAGGAGCAGGTGCAGCTGGTAGAAGGTCGGCCCCCGCATGAGCCAGTGGTGCTTCTTGTAGAGGCTGTAGAGGATCTGCGTGTCGGCCAGGATCTGGTTGAGCCGCTGGCAGGAGTATTCGCGGGTCTCCCTCGGCAGCCCGACCGGGAAGTCGCGCACGGTCCCGAACGACTGTATCTCGGTGCCCCTCTGGTGAAGCCAGGGCTGGCTGCTCTCACGCATTCTGGAGGAAGGGTTGACGCTCAAGATGTCTCTCCTCGCTCAGTCGATTTATCCCCAATAGTTAGTCTTTCGCCAGGCATGACCTCTAAACGCCTTCTCGGGGCATATATCCCAAGGTGAACCATGTCACACCGGCCACCTGCGTGGCGCTCGCGGTGGTGCTGCTCGCGGTGACCGGCTGCGGAGGCGGCGGGCGGCAGACGCTCACCGTGTTCGCCGACACCTCGCTCACCGCGACCTTCGGCTCGCTGGGCAAGACGTTCGAGGCCGCTCACCCCGGCGTCGCCGTCCGGCTGGACTTCGGGGGCAGCGGCGCGCTGGCGCGGCGGATCGTGCAGGGAGCGCCGGCCGACCTGTTCGCCGCGGCCGGCGCGGCGACCATGCGCGCGTCGGGGGCGCCGAGCCCGCGGGTCTTCGCGCGTGACCGCCTCCAGATCGCCGTGCCGAAGGGGAACCCCGCCCACGTCGCGAACCTGAAGGACCTGGCCGCTCCCGGCGTCAGGGTGGCCCTGTGCGCCGAGGCGGCGCCGTGCGGGGCGGGCGCCCGCGCCGCGCTCTCCGCCGCCGGGGTGACCGTCACGCCGGCCGGCCCCGATCAGAACGGCCCCGATCAGAACGCCGCAGGGGCGCTGACCAAGGTCAGGCTCGGGAAGGCGGACGCGGCGCTGGTCTACCGTACGGACGTCAGGGCGGCGGCGGGAGCGGTGGAGGGCGTGGACTTCCCCGAGGCGGCGAAGGTGGTCGAGGACTACCTCGTCGCGACCGTCCCCGGGACCACGCGCATCGCGCTGACCAGGGAGTTCGTCGACCTGGTCCTGTCCGACGAGGGCCGCAGGGTCCTCGCGGCCGCCGGCTTCACCCCTGTGACAGGGTGACCTGTGGGCCTTCCGTGAGCCGCGCCGCCGT
Organism: Microbispora rosea; assembly: GCF_900156315.1. Taxonomy (GTDB): domain Bacteria; phylum Actinomycetota; class Actinomycetes; order Streptosporangiales; family Streptosporangiaceae; genus Microbispora; species Microbispora rosea. The sequence continues at coordinate 7,621 of NZ_FTNI01000032.1, forward strand.
GCGCTCGGCCGTGGCCCTGGCCCAGCGGCCGGTCGTCAGGAGGGCGACCGCCAGCACGATCAGCCCGTACAGGGCGTTGACGCGATAGGCCGCGGCGCTGGAGGCCATGGACCCGGCGATGGCCACGCCGAGGGACTGGCCGACCTGCCTGCTGGTCGAGGCGACCGCGGCGGCCACCCCCGCCTGCGCGAGCGGCATCCCGGAGACCGCGGTGTTGGTGATCGGAGGGTTGAGCATGCCGAATCCGACGCCGAAGATCACGTAGATCCCGAGCAGCAGGGGAAGCGGCGTGGTGAGCGTCACCTGGGACAGCAGCGCCCCGGCCACGGCGAGGCACACGCCCGCGACGACCGACGGCACGCGTGGGCCTCGGGTGCCGACGAGCCGGCCCGACAGCGGTCCCACGATCGTCGTGATCGCCGCGACCGGCAGCGTGCACAGCCCGGCGGCGAGGGCGGAAAGACCGCGGTGGCTCTGCAGGTAGAGCGTGTTGAGGAACAGGAAGGCCCCCAGGCCGGCGAACCCCGACACCGCCATGACGGCCGCGCCCGAGAACGGCGCGCTGCGGAAGAACCGCATGTCGATGAGGGGCTCTGGCCTGCGCAGCTCCCAGACCACCAGCGCGGCCAGGGCCGCCGCCGCGACGACGAAGCAGGCGGCGCTCACGCCGGGGCCCGCCGCCGGGCCCTCGATGATCCCGTACGTGAGAGTGCCGAGCAGGACGATCACCAGCACCTGCCCGGCCGGGTCGAGCCTCCGCGCCGAGGGCGCCTTCGACTCCGGGACGAAGCGCCAGGTCAGGAACAGGGCGAGCAGGCCGATGGGCACGTTGATCCAGAAGATGGCCCGCCAGTTCACCGTGTCGGTGAGCAGGCCGCCGACGACCGGTCCGAGCGCCATGCTGATGCCGGTTACGCCGCCCCACACGCCGATCGCCTGGGCCCGCTCCCTGCGGTCGGTGAACGTGTTCGTGATGATCGACATGGCCACCGGGTTGAGCATCGACCCGCCGACGGCCTGGACGATCCTGGCGGCCACCAGCCAGCCCAGGCTCGGGGCGAGGCTGCACAGCAGCGACCCGGCCGTGAAGACCACCAGCCCGGTCTGGAACGTGCGGCGGCGGCCTATCCGGTCGGCCGTCGAGCCGGCCAGCATCAGCAGGCTCGCGAGCGTCAGCGTGTAGGCGTCCACCGTCCACTGGAGGCCGGAAATCGGCGCGCGCAGGTCGTGCCCGAGCGACGGCAGGGCGACGTTGACGATCGTGTTGTCGAGAGACACGATCAGCAGGCTCATGCAGCAGATGAGAAGAACGAGTCGCCGCCGTCGGCGGGTCATTTGCGACACCACACCACACAACCGTACAGATCTGGTCAGGTAGCGCTTGCGGCAGGGCAAACCGAATGAAATTCTCCTCGCATGCGTGCGACGGCGAACGGCATCGAGATCTGCTACGAGGTGTTCGGCGAGCCGGGGGGACGTCCGGTCGTCCTCATCATGGGGCTCGGAGCACAGATGATCGGCTGGCCCGAGGAGCTCATCGGGCCGCTCGTGGAGTCCGGCCACCGGGTCGTCCGGTTCGACAACCGGGACGTGGGCCTGTCCACCCACTTCACCCCGGCGGACGGCCAGGCGCCCGCCCCCTCGTACACTCTGGACGACATGGCCGACGACACGGCCGGCCTGATGGACGTGCTCGGCTGGGAGAGCGCCCACGTGGTGGGCGCGTCGATGGGCGGCATGATCGCCCAGGCCCTCGCCATCCGCCACCCCGCCCGGGTTCGTACGCTGACCTCGATCATGTCCACGCCGGGGCCCCGGGTGGGACAGGCGACCGAGGCGGCCATGACCGTGCTGACGGCGCCCGCCCCGCAGGACCGCGACGAGGCGCTCGCCCGCGCCGTGGAGACCGCGCGGGTCATCGGCTCTCCCGGCTACGAGATGGACGTCGAGCGCGTCACCCGGGTGGCCGCGGAGTCCTATGACCGGGCCTTCGACCCCGCGGGCACCGCCCGGCAGTTCATCGCCATCCGGAGGTCCGGCGACCGTACGGAGGGGCTGCGCGGGCTCTCTGCGCCCGCGCTGGTGATCCACGGCGAGGACGACCCGCTGATCACCCTCGAAGGCGGGACGGCGACCGCGGACGCCATCCCCGGCGCGAAGCTGCTGACCTTCCCGGGGATGGGCCACGACCTGCCCCGCCCGCTCTGTCCGGTCATCGCGGAGGCGATCGCCGAACTGACCGGGCGGGGCTGACCGGCCTCAGATCTCGAGCTTGTCCTCGATCGCGCGGAGCTGGTGCCGGGCCATCGCGAGGTTGGCCCGGTTGCGGTCGAGGGCGAGGTAAAGGAATAAGCCCTTGCCGCCGCGGCCGGCCAGCGGCCGGATGATGTGATACTGCGTGCTCAGCGTGATGAGGATGTCCTCGATCGCGTCGCTCAGCTTGAGCGCGTCCATCGCGCGGAGCTTGGCCTTGACCACCTCGGTGTTGGCCGCGGCGGCCACCTGGAGATCGAGGTCCTTGGAACCGCCGAGCGTGCCCAGCGCCATCCCGCTCCCGTAGTCGGCCACCGCCGCGCCGATCGCGCCGTCGATGGTCAGCATCTCCTTCAGGGAGACGTCGATGTTCGCCATGTCTCTTCTCCTGTTCTGGGTTGTCATCCGCGTTCGACGATGGCGGCGATCTTGTTCGCCGCCCTGCGTCCCTCGATCCGGAGCAGGCCGAGATTGGCTCCCCGGCCCGCGAGTACGGTGAGGACGAGCGTGGGGCCCGCGGCGTAGCACGCGGTGTGCCCCTGGGCGCCGGAGATCAGCGTCTCCTCCAGCAGCCCGATCCTGGCGAGATCGGTCATCTTCCGGCTCAGCGACAGCAGCGCCGACGTGAGCGCCGCGGTCTGCTCGGTGTCGGCGGCCAGGTCCGTCGTCACGAGCATGCCGTCGATCGTGCAGGTGAGCGCTCCAGTGATCTCGGGCGCGCGTTCGCGCAGGACGACCAGTTCCTCATGTATGTCGTGGCGCAGATCCACCGAGACACCCTTTCCGGCCCGCTTGAGCCATCCGATCACTACAGCGCCTCCAGCGCGTCACGCAGTCTGAGCAGCAGGTTCACGTCGGCCGCGTCGCCGTTCACCTGCGGGAGTCCCGGGGCGGAGCGCTCGGGCTCCCTCGGTTGCGGTGGGAGCGGCTTGGGCGTGCGCTTGGGCAGCGCCGCCGTCTCGTCCGTCACCACCAGCCCGGCCGCCGCGAGCTCCCGTACGGCAAGCAGCGTGGAGTAGGCCGGGCGCCCGAGGCGGCGGGCCAGCTCGACCGGCGTGGCGGTGGAGTCCGCGGCGAGCAGCAGCTCCCACTGGAGCCGGGTGAGCAGCGCGTGCGTGCCCGGGATCCGCCGCAGGGGCGTCACCGGACGCGCGTCCAGCTCGGCGGAGGGCCAGGCCCGTTCCAGCCGGGCCCGGCGCCGCGCGCACTCGCGCAGCAGCCCCTGGACGTCGAAGAACCAGTGGATCCCGAGCCAGTGGGCGTCGCCCTCCTTGAACCTGGTTCGCGCCGTTCTCGACGTGAGCAGGAAGAACGCCGCGTCGAGCGTGGCGGACAGCACGCTGAACTCCAGCTCGCCCCGGCTGAGCACCCCTCTGTCCACCAGCAGGGCGCCGCCGTCGCCGCCGGCGCCGGTCTCCTGCCGCGCGCGGCGGACCCCGTTCGCGCTGATCCGGCCCGACGCGCCGAGCAACTCCTCCACGCCGGGCGTCGCCGCGCACTCCACGTACGCCACCCGGCCGCGGACGTAGAAGACCGTGCCCTCCTTGCCCACCCGCAGCGAACCGGTGGCCTCGTCCTGGGCGAGGCCGGTGAGCACGGTGTCGAGAGTCGGGGCGGCCACCGGTCAGGCCCCCATCAGGACGCGACCAGCTCGTCGGTGATCGTGCGCAGCCGTCGCCGCGCCAGGGCGAGGTTCGACCGTTCCACGTCCAGGCACACGCACAGCAGCAGCGGACCGTCGAACATCATCTCCATGGGCCGCACCAGGTGGTACGCCGTGCCCGTGGTGACGATCACGTCCTCGATCCGGAAGCCCGTCTCCTGGGACGCCATCGCGATCCCGTCGAGCGTGGCGCGGTACGCCTCGCTGAGCCCCGCGGCCGCCCGCCCCGGATCGGGGATCCCCTTTCCCGCGACGGCCATGCCGCTGGTGTGGTCCACGAGAATGGCGCCGAGCGCGCCCGGGATCGACATGGCCTCGGAAAGGCAGTCCTCTATCCCGATCAACCCGTAACTCCTCGCCTCGCCGGTACAGCGCGGCCAACACTAGAGGAGCAGGTGGACGGGCCTTGCGGGCCGAAAACAGATCGGATAAACGGATTAGTCCAGAAGAATAAGAATTCTTCCTCTCGGAATGGTAATCCCGATTTTCATGAAATTTCCTCATGTCGTCGGGACTGGCGCGTGCACCCCGTACGGCGGCCAGAATGGGGGGCGTGGAACGGATTCTCGTCAGCGCCTGCCTGCTCGGCAGCCGGGTGCGGTACGACGGCGGGGCCAAGACCAGCGACGACGACCTGCTCGCCCGCTGGCGCGCGGAGGGACGGCTGGTGCGGTTCTGCCCCGAGGTCGAGGGCGGGCTGCCCGTTCCCCGGCCGCCCGCCGAGATCGAGGGCGGCGCGGGCGGCGCGGCCGTCCTGGCTGGCGCGGCCCGGATCCTGACGCCGGAGGGCGACGACGTGACCGCCGCGTTCCTGTCCGGGGCGCGGCAGGCCCTCGCCGTCGCCCGGTCCCTCGGCGTACGGGTCGCGATCCTCAAGGAGGGCAGCCCGTCGTGCGGGTCCCTGCGGATCTACGACGGCACCCACCGGGGGAGGACCACCCCCGGGCAGGGGGTGACGACCGCGCTGCTGGAGCTGAACGGCATACGCGTCTTCGGCGAGGACCGGATCCCGGACGCCGCCCGCTATCTGGAGTCGCTCACGGGGACAGTGTTCACGGAGAGAGGGGATCCGGGCTGACGATGACGGCCTTCTCGTCGGGCTTGTGCACCAGGACGTTGTCCACGTAGGACCGCACCGCCGCCTCCAGGCCGACGTCCTTGCCGGCGGCCTCCGACATGTACCAGCGGTGGTCGAGCACCTCGTGGAAGAGCTGGGCGGGCTCCAGCTTGCGCCGCAGGTCGGCCGGGATCGCGTTCACCACCGGCTGGAACACCTCGGCCAGCCAGCGATGGGCCACGATCGCCTCGTCCTCGTGCCGCAGGCCAGTTGACACGCGGAACGAGTCGAGGTCGTTGAGCAGCCGCCTGGCCTGGTTCTCCTCCACGTCGAGGCCGGTCAGGCGCAGCAGGCGGCGCTGGTGGTGCCCGGCGTCCACGACCTTCGGCCGGACGATCAGGCGGGAGGTGCCTGCCTTGCGGCGCACCATCATCTCGGCGACGTCGAAGCCGAGCGAGTTGAGGCGGCGCACCCGCTGGTCCACGCGGTGCCAGTCGACCTCCTCGATGATCTCGTCCTCGGTCAGCTCGTCCCACAGCCGCTGGTAGCGCTCGACGAGCTGCTCGGCGAAGGCCAGCGGGTCGATGGTCGGGTGGAGCAGGCCGCCCGCCTCCAGGTCGAGCATCTCGCCGTAGATGTTGACGTGCGCCACGTCGATGTCGTGCGACCGCTGGCCCTCGCTGATCGCCGGGTGGAGTTCGCCGGTCTCGGCGTCCACCAGGTAGGCAGCGAACGCCCCGGCGTCCCGCCGGAACAGCGTGTTCGACAGCGAGCAGTCGCCCCAGTAGAAGCCGGTCAGGTGGAGCCGTACGAGCAGGACCGCGAGCGCGTCGAGCAGGCGGGTCAGCGTGTCGGGCCGCACCGAGCCCGACAGCACCGCGCGGTACGGCAGCGAGAACTGCAGGTGGCGCGTGATCAGGGCGGAGTCCAGCTCGGAGCCGTCCGGGGCGGTCCTGCCGGTGACGATGGCGACCGGCTCGACGGCGGGGGCGTCGTGCCGCGCCAGGTCCCACAGCAGCTGGTACTCCCGCTTGGCATACCTGGTGCTGATCTCCTTGATCGCGTACACCCGGCCGCTGAGCCGGGCGAAGCGCACCACATGCCGGGAGATGCCGCGGGGCAGCGTCACCAGGTGGTGGACGGGCCACTCTTCGAGGGGGACGTCCCACGGCAGCCGGATCAGGTCGGGGTCGCTGGGGGCGCCGGTGATCTGCAGAGGCACCAATCGCTCCTTTTCTGGGGGCTTCCACCCAAGTGTCGCGGATAGAGTCGAGCGCTATGACGCTGGTGGACGAGTTCATCGACTGGTACCTGGCCGAGAACCCGGTCAGGGCGGCCCTCCTGGGGGCCGACGGATACGACCGCACGCTGGGCGATCTCAGCGCGAGCGCCTTCACGGCGCGCGAGCGGGCGGCCGAGGAATGGCTGCGCAAGCTGTCGGAGTCGACGCCCGAGAGTCCCGAAGACGGGATCGACAGGGACCTGGTCGCCGCCCACCTGCGCGGGCAGATCGCGCAGGCCCGCTGGCCGGAGTGGCGGCGCGAACCGGCCGCCTACCTCGGGGTCATCTTCGGGTCGATGTTCACGCCGTTCCAGCAGCGCCTCAAGCCGGAGGCCGAGCTGGTCGACGCCGCCGTCGCACGGCTGGCCGAGGTGCCCGCCGTCCTCGCCGCCTGCCAGGCCAACCTGGACCCCGACCTCGCCGCCGACCTGCTCGTCAGGCGCGGCCTCGACCAGGCCCGTACGGGACGCCGCTTCCTGACCGAGACGCTGCCCGCGCTGATCGGCGATCCGGACCTGCGGGCGCGGCTGGCGCGGGCCGCCGAGCCGGCCGCCGACGCGTTCGACGGACTGGTCCGGTTCCTGGAGGGCTTCGAGGCCAGGGGCACCTGGCGGATGGGCGAGGAGCTCTACTCCGCGCTGCTGCGCGAACAGGAGATGCTCGGCTACGGCGCCGCCGAGCTGCATGAGAAGGGCCGCCAGGCCTGGGCCGAGCTGGACACGCGGATGACCGAGGTCGCCGCCCGCCTCGGCTCCGCCGGCTGGCGGGAGGCGATGGAGTCGCTCATGGACGACCACCCGCCGACCCTGGAGGCCATGCGCGCCGAGTATGAGGCCGAGACGCTGCGGGCGCGCGAGTTCGTCCGCGAGCGCGGGCTGGTGACCTTCCCCGAGGGGGAGGTGTGCCGGGTCGAGCCGTCGCCGGAGTTCCAGCGGCCCATCATCGCCGTGGCCAGCTACCTCGCCCCGCCGCCGCTGTCGTCCTCGCGCGACGGCGTGTTCTTCGTGCCGTACACGCCGGACGGCTTCACCGAGGAGCAGGTGCGGCAGCGGCTGCGGACCAACTCCCGCCCCCAGATGCCCTCGATCAGCGTGCACGAGGGGTACCCCGGCCACCACTGGCACCTGTCCTGGATGGCCGGCAACCCGCACCGCGCCCGCAAGATCTTCCGTACGCCCTACTTCGTGGAGGGCTGGGGGCTCTACGTCGAGAAGCTCATGCACGAGCAGGGCTACTTCGACACGCCCGAGACCGAGCTCGCCCACCTCGACTGCCGCATCTGGCGGGCCGCCCGGATCGTGGTGGACACCGCGCTGCACTGCGACGACATGTCGATCGAGCAGGCGGAGGAGTTCCTGACCACGAAGGCGTCGCTGTCGCCGGGCACCGCCGCAGGGGAGGTCAGCCGCTACTGCGCCTGGCCCACGCAGGCGCCCTCCTACCTCACGGGAGCGCTGGAGATCGAGCGCATCCGGGCGGACTACACGGGCGATCTGCGGACCTTCCACGACACGATCGCGGGCTCCGGCGGGCTCCCGCTCGGCCTCGCCCGGAAGGTCGTGCTCGGCTGAGAGCTCAGCCGCTGAACGCGCGTTCGATGACGGCGGTGAGCTGGTCCTCGGTGAGCACCGCGGGCCGGCCCACCCCGAGGGCGCGGACGTAGACCTCGCACAGCCACTCGAGCAGGCGCGTCGCCTCGAACGCCTGCTCGAGGCCGCCGCCGATCGTCACCGCGCCGTGACTGGCCATCAGGGCGGCCTGCCTGTTCTCGATCGCGGCGATGACGTTGCGGGCCAGCTCCGGCGTGCCGTAGGTCGCGTAAGGGGCGACCCGGACGGCGCCGCCGAGCAGCAGGGCGTTGTAGTGGATCGGCGGCAGCTCGGTCATGGTCGAGGCGACCACGGTCGCGAAGACCGAGTGGGTGTGCACCACCGCCCGGGCCCCCGTCGCCGAATACAGCGCGAGATGCATGGGCGTCTCGGAGGAGGGCTTGCGCTCCCCCTGCACAACGTGCCCTTCGAGGTCGACCACAGGGCAGTCCTCCGGGCGCAGCCGGTCGAGCGCCACGCCCGAGGGCGTGACGACGACCAGGTCGCCCTCCCGGGCGCTCAGGTTCCCCGACGTGCCGATCACCAGGCCGAGGGCCGCCGCCCGCCGCCCGTACTCGCACAGCTCCCGCCGCAGCTCGTCCACCTGCTCGCCCGCCTGCTCGTCCACGCGGGCGAATCTACACAATGGGCCGTGTTTCGTGATGTCCTGATTCCATGTACGAGGCTTCCGAGTGGCGCCGAGAGGGAGACACGATCCGCAGGACCGTGGTCGCCCGAGATTTCCGTACGGCCATCGCGATCGTGAACGACATCGCCGAGCAGGCCGAGGCGCTCAACCACCATCCCGACATCGACATCCGATGGCGCACCCTCCACCTGGCGCTGACCACCCACGACGCCGGCGGTCTGACCGACCTCGACTACAAGCTCGCCGCCCGCATCGACGCCATCGTGGCCGACCACGAGTCCGGACAGTCCTAGATCTGGAGCGCGTTCAGCGCGGTGAGGAGCTGCTCCTCCTCGCGGGCGAAGTGGGCCTCCAGCTCGGCCGACAGGCGCGTGAGCCTGTCCATGAGAGCGGCGGGGTCGCCGGTGCCCGCCTCGCCCACCGCCGTACGCAGGTCCTCCCTGATCCCGGCCAGCCGCACGTGCTCTTCGCGCAGGCGGTCGAGGGTCGGGGCCAGCCCCGGAAAGGTCCGCTCCAGCAGGGGGAAGCCCCGCTCGTTCTCGTTGACATGGTGCTCGTGGAAGGCCGTGCAGAAGGACAGGCAGCGCTCCCGCAGCGCTCCCTCCAGGCCGCGACCCGGCAGGCTCACCGGGCTGCCCGCGGCGAGCCCGTCCTCGACCGCGGCCAGCAGCGCGGCCATCTCCGCCCGCAGCCCGTCGTGGATCCGCACCAGCTCGTCGCCGAGCGCCCGGGCGCGTTCGCGGTCTCGCCGATAGAGGGCGACGACGGGGATGACACGGGAGGTACGGGCCTGATAGTCGGCGAAGACCGGCGCCAGCTCGGCCTGCCGGGCGTACATGCGGTCGCGCTCCTCGCCCGAGAGCGGTACGGCCGTGGCGGTGAACGTCTCGATCGTCGTCCCGTCGCCCGCCTCGACGGTCACGGTGGGATTGGCCAGCAGGTTGTGATACCAGTCCGGGTGGCGTGGCGCGCCCGCGTAGGAGGCGAACACCAGGATTCTTTCCCCGTCACGCCGGCAGGCGACCGGGTTCGTTCGGGCCGCGCCCGTTCTGGCGCCGGTGGTCGTCAGCAGGATCAGCGGTGTCCCCTCGAACGGTCCGCCGACCACGCCGGCATTCGCCCGGAACTCTTCGATGATCTTGTCGTTCCATTCGGACATGCGACGATGACTCCCGAGCCTCAGAAGTATTTGCTTTGATAGCAAAGCTATTTTGGAGATCTATCTATGTCAACGGATGAGGGACTGAGCCTGGATGAGGGGGTTCGCACCCTCCTGCTGCTGATGCCGCGTCTGGTGGGGCGGGCCAAGCGCATGCCGGTCCCCGAGTCGCTCCGGACGCTCGATCTGGCGCCACGCCACCTGTCGCTGCTGTCCTACCTGCTGTTCGACGGTCCGCTCACGGTAAACGAGCTCGCCGCCCGGCTGGAGGTCACCCCGGCGACCGTGAGCCTGATGGTGGGCGACCTCAGCCGCAAGGGGGTCGTGGACCGCCGCGAGGACGACGCGGACCGCCGTCGCACGATCGTGAGCATCGCCGAGGCCAATCGGGAGGCCGTCGACGCCTGGCTCGCCCGTGGCGCCGGTGCGTGGCGCAGCGCCCTGGGGCCGCTGACGAGCGAGCAGCGGCGCATGTTCGTCGAGACGCTCCGGGCGTACGAGCGAGCCGTCACCGGTGACGCGGAGTAATCGATCGGGCCCTAGGTCTCGCCTGTGATCCCAGCTTGTCGGCCCGCGAGCTTGCCGCGTGCTCACGGAGCGTGAAAGAATTCATACAGGTTTTCGAATCCCATGAGGAGGTGCGATGGATCTGTTCGATATCGATCCCGACCGCCCTCGTCGTTCGAATAACACTGGCGACGGCTGGTGGGACCGGTTGACCGCGGGCTCGCCGTTGTGGTCTGCCGATGGCTCTTCCGCCCGCGAGTACTTTCCGATCATCGACCTCCAGCCGCCGCGGCACACGAGCGCGAACACGAGCAACGGCGCGCCCGGCACCGGGAGCCCAGGCAGCCCGGGTGCGGACGCCGCCGGCGCGGACGGCCCGCGTGCCGATGACCTTGGTGCCGATGGTCATGGGGTTGGCGCAGGTGGTCGCTCTCGTGCTCGGTCGTCGTGGGTGCTGGTGGGGTCGTTGCGGGAGTCGGCGCAGGCGTTGGCGTTGGCGCCGCTTCCCGAGGATGCGGATGTCTGTCTTGCTGAGGCGGAGGATTTGCTGTTCGCGCGGGACCGGATCACCTGCGCGCTGGCCGATCGGGTGGGGCGCGTGCATGCCGCTGGGCGGGCCAAGCAGCATGGGCATGCCTCCACCCGCAGCTGGCTGCGTACCGCCGCCGGGATGAGTGTCGGCGGTGCGGGACGTCTGCTGACGTTGGCGGTGGAGCTGGCGCGTCTGCCGCGGGTGCGGGAGAGGTTCGCCGCCGGGCAGTTGGCGGCGGGGGTGGTGGAGGCCATCTGCACCGCCACCGCGAACCTGTCCGATGAGCACGCCGGTGTGGCCGAGCCGATCCTGCTGGAGCTCGCAACCAAAGCAGGCGCGGCGGAGGTGGCCAAAGCCGGCCGCTACCTGCGGGCGGTGCTGGACCCTGATGGAGAGGACCGTGATGAGCGGGCCGAGTACGGGCGGCGATTCCTGCGGGTGCGCCCTGGGCGGGGCGGCGGCCTGGAAGGGGAGTTCTCCCTCCCCCGCGAAGCGGCCGCCCGGCTGCGGGCCCTGCTGGACGCCTACGCCAAACCCCGCGCGGAGGGCGATGACCGGCCGCTGAGCGTGCGCCAGGCCGATGCCTTCATCGCCCTGCTGGAGCAGAAGATCGCCACCGAACTCCTGGTCCTGGTCAACGCCGAATCCCTCCCCGCCGACCCGGCCACCGACCCCGCCACTGACGACGCCAGCGACCCCCACCCTGCCGACTCCGACCTCGCCGCCACCGCCGAAGGCACCAACACCTCTGCCCCCGCCGCCGACGACACCAGCGGCTCTGCCCCGGGCGAGGCCGCCACCAGCGACCCCGCCGAAGCCGAGACTGAGGCACATGCCGGTGCCGATGGAGCCGCGGACGCCAGTGCGGGGAGCGATGCCGGTGCCGATGGAGCCGCGGACGCCGGTGCCGGAAGCGCCGACCGTGCCACCACCGGTCCCCGCGATGAGGAGTCCCGCCACCCCGGACCTGGCGAGCGCGGGGCGGATGAGTACGGAACCTCTGAGCGTGGGACCGGTAGGCGCGCGTCCCGTGAGCGCGGGGCTGGTGAGCGGCGGGCCGGTGAGTGTGAGCCGCGTAAGGCCGCGAGCGCCGTCTCTGCCGAGGGCGACGACACCGCGCCCGTAGAGGGCGATGACTGCGGCCGTGCTGTGGCACAGACTGGGGCACCGGACGCGGTGCGGCGCGGGTCAGCATGGCCTGCAGACGGTGGCGGGCCTTCGAACCCAGCGCCTTCGGACGCAGCGCCTTCGAACCCGGCGCCTTCGGGCATAACACCTTGCGGCACAGCGCCTTCCGAGGCAGCGCAGCCGGATCCTCCTCCCGAGGACAACTCCGCGCGGCGTACCCACGCCGGGCCTCGGCCTGCGGGGGAGTACCCGCGTGGGCAGGACACCGCATCGGCCGGAGAGCCGCCGGGGAGGCTACGCGGGACGGAGCCGGGGGCGCTGTTCGGGATAGCGCCAGGGGCGTTGCTGGGGACGGTGCCGGGGTTGTTGCTGGCGACCGGGCAGATGCTGCCCGTCACCAGCGTGCACCGCCTCGCCCGCACCTCGACTCTCCTGCGGCTGGTGATGGACGCCGAAGGGCAGGTGCTCGACATGGGCCGCAAGGTCCGCCTGGCCACCCCCGCCCAACGGAGGGCGATCTTCGCCCGGTATGCCACCTGCTGGGTCGACGGCTGCCCGCTCCCGGCGACGATGTGCCAGATCGATCACGCCGACGACTGGAGCACCGGCGGACTCACGGACCTGAAGCTGTTGGGCCCGGCCTGCCAGTTCCACAACCGCGACCGCTACCAGCACCCCCACCGCTACACCCGCCGCCAAACCGGCACCGACCGCTGGACCTTCACCTACCACCCACTCGCAGCCACACGGCTACGGAAATGACGACCAGGGCCGACGCGAGGGATCGAGGGAGCGGAGCGGAAGGAAGCGAGGACCGCAGCGAAGGCCCAGCGGAGCGGGCTTCGCGAGGACCGGAGGTTGCTTCCGGCGCAGTGACCGGGGCCAAGGCTAGTGCGCCGCACACCGTACGCCGTGCGCCGGCTCGACCGAGGCTCGCAAATCCTGCGTCGCCTCGGCTGTGGCCCGCAAATCCTGCGCTCGGCCGAGTCCCGCGAACCGTGCGCAGGTTCGGCCAAGCTTCGTGAGCTAGTCGAACAGCCCCGGCGGGGGAACGGGGGAGAGGACGGCGTCGCCGTCGTGGATGGGAGGGGCGCCCGCGACCAGGCGGGTCAGGTCCTCGTCCGCCAGGCATCGCGCCTGGGTGAGACCACCCGCCGCCTTCCTGGTGAGCGCCTCGATGGGCAGGTCGCCGCGCGAGGCCGCCAGGACGACGTTGCCGAATCTGCGTCCACGCAGGATGCCGGGCTCGGCCAGTAGCGCGGCATGCGGAAAGACCCGGCTCACGGAGGAGGCGACCCGTTTCACGAACGGCAGGCCCTTGCCGTCCGCCACGTTGATCAGTGCCATGCCGGAGGAGCGCAGGACGCGGGCGATCTCCGTCATGTACTGGACGGTCGCCAGCTCGACCGGCATCGTCGCGCCCGAGAACGCGTCGAGCACGAACAGGTCGGCCGAGTCGTCACCGAGGCCTGTCGTCGCCGCGCGGCCGTCCACCACCCGGACCTTCATCCGGGGCACCGACTTGAGGTTGAGCTGGTCGCGTACGAGCTGAACCAGCCCGGCGTCGGGTTCCACGACGATGTGCCGGGAGCCGGGCCGCCGCGCGGAGATGTACCGCGGGATCGTGCACGCCCCGCCGCCGATGTGGACGGCGTCGAGCGGGCCTTCGGGCAGGCAGTCGATCACACTCGCCATGAGCTGCGTGTACGAGAAGTCCAGATAGGTGGGATCGGTCAGGTCGACGTACGACTGAGGCACGCCGTCCCTGATCAGCATCCACCCGTCGGGCCGGTCGAGGTCGCGCAGGAGCTCCACCTCGCCGAAGGTCACCGGATAGCGGCCTGGCAACGGTTCTCTGCTCCTTGCCACCTATGACTCCTTTCGCGTGATATGAGAACCGTATGCGGAACAGGGCCCTGCTCGCCCTCCTCATGGTCGCCGCGGCCATCTTCGTCTTCGGCGTTGCCGGACTCATTGTCTCCGGCATGCAGGATCCGGTCTCGGACTTCGTCGCCGCGCCGCGGGGGACGTCCGCGCCCGGCGGACCGCAGACGCTCCAGCTCCGCCCGGTGTCCTCTCCCGAGCCGTCTCCCGCAAGCTCTCCGGAGGGCTCTCCGGACGAGACGGCCGCCGCCTACTTCCAGGCCTGGGTCAAGAGCGACTACGACGCCATGCGCGAGCTGGTCGAGGATCCCCCGGACGACTTCGCGGACCAGCACCGCGAGTTCGAGGACGCCGCCCTCTCCAAGTCGCTGCGGATCACGGTGGGCGACCTCGTACGCACCGGGGAGGAGACGGCCGAGATTCCCTTCACCCAGGAGCGCGACGAGCAGGACGCCGGCACCTGGCGCTTCGACTCCAGTCTGCAGCTGGCGGTACGCGACCTCACCTGGAAGGTCGTCTGGTCGCCGTCCGTCCTGCATCCGGAGATCCAGCCCGGCGGCAGTCTCGTGAGGACCGAGCCGGACGTGGGGCCGCTGCGACCGGTGACGAGGGGAGGGCGGGAGTTCCCGCGGGACTCGGGCGCCGAGGCGTACCTCGACAACCTGGTGAGCCAGGGGGTGGCGCCCGCGACGGGGGTGGCCGTGGGATGGGAGCTGGAGGTCGACAACCCGGGCATGCCGGCGAAGACCGTTCTGTCCTACAAGCCGGAGAAGCCGCCGGCCGGCGTACGGACCACCATCGACTACGCGGTGCAGGCCGCGGCGGCCCGGGCGCTCGACGGCGTGCAACGGGGCGCCGTCGTGGCCATACGGCCGTCCACGGGGGAGATCCTCGCGGTCGCCGACCGGCTGGGCGGCCTGGGGGCATTCCAGAACAAATACCCCCCCGGCTCGACGTTCAAGACGGTCACGGCGGCGGCGCTGCTCAACAACGGGCTGTCCCCCGACAGTACGGTGGAGTGCCCGGCGTCCTACCAGATCCCCTTCAATCGGTCGATCCAGAACTACCACAACGAGGACCACGGGACGGTCACGCTGCGCCAGGCGTTCGCCCTGTCGTGCAACACCACGTTCGCCCGGCTGACGGTCGAGCGGCTGAACGGCGACACGCTGGTCGACCAGGCCAGGGCGTTCGGCTTCGGCGTGTCGGGGGAGAACGCCGGCACGAGCACGTGCGGCAGCCTGCGGCGGCCGGACAGCACGGACGCGCTCGCCGAGGATTCCTTCGGACAGGGCACCGTGGAGGCGACCCCGTTGTGCATGGCGCTGGTCGCCGCCGCGGTGGAGAGCGGCGAGTGGCGGCCGGTCCGCCCGCTGGCGGACGAGGCGCCGCAGGGGGAGCTGCCGCAGAGCGTGCCGCTGCCGTCCAACGTGGCGGATGGGCTGCGCTCGCTGATGAGCGCGGTCACGATCGACGGGACCGCCGCCGGTGCCGGCCTTCCGCAGGGGGTCGCGGGAAAGACCGGCACCGCCGAGGACGGGCGGGGCGGGCAGGACCACGCCTGGTTCATCGGCTATCGGGGCGACCTCGCCTTCGCCGTGTTCGTCGAGCACGGCGGCACCGGCCGTGGCGCCGCCGTCCCCATCGCCGCTCGCTTCCTGAGGGCGCTTTAAGCCTCACACACCGGGCCAGGCGAACCGGTGCGTGTGGATCCCGAAGTAGGTGAACGCCTCGGCCCTGGTGACGCCCGGCACCCGCTTGACGTGGTCGTTGAGCACGCTGAGCAACTCGGCGGGCTCCCGGCACACCACCTCGGCGAACAGGTCGAACGAGCCCGCCGTGAGCACCACGTAGATCACGCCGGACAGCTCGCTGATCCGGTCCGCGACCTCGTGCACGTCGCTGTCGACGCGGACGCCGATCAGCGCCATGACCGGCAGGCCCAACGCCATCGGGTCGGTGACGCCGACGATCTGCACGACCCCCTCGTCGCGGAGCCGCTGCACCCGTTGCCGTACGGCGGGAGCCGACAGGCCGGTGGCCTCGGCGAGCGCGGTGTAGGAGGCCCTGCCGTCCCGCTGCAGCTCGCGCAGCAGGACCCGGTCGACCTCGTCGAGCGTCATGAGACCAGGTCCGCCACGGCCGCGGCGAACACCTCGTGGTGGAGGTCCACGTCCGCCTCGGTGGTGGCGGGGGACATCAGCGCCATGTTGTGGAACGGCGTGAGCAGCACGCCCCGGTTGGCCAGGTAGATGTGCAGGTAGTCGTCCAGGTCGGGGTCGCCGGCCGCGTTCGACTCGCCGCCGTTGCGTGGCGCGGGATTGGTGAAGCGATACTCGGCGCGCGCCCCGAGCTGCGTGACCGACCACGGCAGGCCGTGCGCGTCGATCACCTCCTGGACGCCCTTGGTGAAGCGGGTCGCCAGCTCGGTCATGGCGGCGAACGCGTCGTCGGTGAGCACGTGTTCCAGGGTGGCGCGCATGGCGGCGACCGACAGGGCGTTGCCGGCCAGCGTGCCGCCGACACCGCCCATGTCGACCAGGTCGAGCCCGTCCATCGCCTCGACGCGCGCGGCGACCTCGGCGGACAGGCCGTAGCCGCCGCTCGGGATGCCGCCGCCGATCGCCTTGCCGATCGTGACGATGTCGGGGGTCAGGTCCCACGCCTTCGTGCAGCCGCCCGGGCCCGCCGAGAAGGTGTGCGTCTCGTCGTTGATCAGCAGACTGCCGTACCGCAGGGTCAGCTCCCTGACACCCTCCAGGTAGCCGGGCTCGGGCAGCACGATGCCGATGTTGGTGAGGGCGGGCTCCATGAGGACCGCCGCGACGTCGCCGTACGCCAGCTCGCGCTCCAGCGAGGGCAGGTCGTTGAACTCAACGACGCGCGAGGTGACGGTGGGATCGACCGGAGCGCCGACGTTGCCCTCGCGGGACACCTGCCGGCCGTCCGGGCCGACCACGAGCAGCACCTCGTCCACGCTGCCGTGGTAGCAGTAGCTGTTCACGAGGATCCTGGGCCTGCCGGTGATCGCCCTGGCCAGCCGGATCGCCCATCGGTTGGCGTCGGTGGCCGTCAGCGAGAAGCTCCAGTAGGGCACGCGGAACCGGCGGCCCAGCTCGGCGCCGACCCAGGCGGCGTCCTCGGTCGGCATCATCACCGTGGCGCCGCCCCGGCGGCCGAACCGGTCGGCGACGGCCTCCACGGTCGCCTGAGGGGAGTGCCCGGCCATCGCGCCGGTGTCGCCGAGGCAGAGGTCGACGTACTCGTGGCCGTCCAGGTCGGTGACCCGGGCGCCGCGGGCCTCGGCCAGGTAGAGCGGGAAACCCGCGGCCGTCTTGTTCATCCACGTCATCGGCACGCCGCCGAACAGGTGACCTCTCGCCTGCTCGTACGCGGCGGCCGAGCGCGGGTTGCGCTTCCGGAACGCGTCGCGCTCGCGGTCGAGCAACCGGGCCAGCCGACTACGGTCGATCATCATCCCTGCCTCAGAAAAGATCGCTGCGCTCCGTATAAACCCACGGAATCTGAAGCAAAGGTACACAATCGGATTCGAATCGTCAGCAGTCTGCCCGTGATGAGCTTCTCGGGCGTGGGACCTACCCTTGTGGCCTGAAAAATGTTCTCTTGAGGTGCTATCTAGGCGGAAACCCTTCACATAGATGCCCTGATGTGAGGGAATCATCTCGTTTCCCAGTATGACGCGGAGGCGAAATGGACCCCACCACTGTGCACGACGCCCTCGCACGGCACCTGCTCGTGGACGGCTACCGCCTCGTGCTCGACCTGGACAGGAGCGCCGGCTCCTGGCTGGTCGACGCTCGGGACGGCCGGAGATACCTCGACTTCTACACGTTCTTCGCGTCGTCGCCGCTCGGGGTGAACCCGTTCGCCGACGACCCGGAGTTCGTCGCACTGCTCGGCCGGGTGGCCGCCAACAAGCCGGCCAACTCCGACATGTACACCGTCCACCTCGCCGAGTTCGTGGAGACGTTCCGGCGGGTGCTCGGCGACCCCGAGCTGCCGCACCTGTTCTTCGTCGAGGGCGGCTCGGCGGCCGTGGAGAACGCGCTCAAGTGCGCCTTCGACTGGAAGAGCCGCTGGAATGAGGCCCACGGCCGCCACCCCGGCCTCGGCACGCGCGTCCTCCACCTCACGCGGGCCTTCCACGGCCGGGGCGGCTACACGCTCTCGCTCACCAACACCGACCCCGTCAAGACCGACAGGTTCCCCCGCTTCTGCTGGCCGCGCGTGGACGTCCCCGCCATCCACTTCGGGGACGTCGAGCGGGCGGAGGAGCGGGCGCTCGCGCAGGCCAGGGAGGCGTTCGAGCGGTTCCGCCACGACATCGCCTGCTTCATCGCCGAGCCCATCCAGGGCGAGGGCGGCGACAACCACATGCGCCCCGAGTTCCTCCAGGCGATGCAGGCGCTCTGCCACGAGTACGAGGCCCTGTTCGTCATGGACGAGGTGCAGACCGGCGTCGGCCTGACCGGCACCCCCTGGGCGTACCAGCAGCTCGGCCTGGCCCCCGACATCGTGGCATTCGCGAAGAAGGTCCAGGTCGGCGGCATCATGGCGGGCCGCAGGGTGGACCTCGTGCCCGACAACGTGTTCCGGGTCAGCGGCAGGATCAACTCCACCTGGGGCGGCGGCCTGGCCGACATGGTGCGCTCCCGCCGGATGCTGGAGATCATCGAGCGCGACGCCCTGATCCCGAGGGCGGCCATCCTGGGCGAGAAGCTGCTGGGCGCCCTCCAGGGCCTGGAGGCCGAGGGCCTGGTCGCCAACGCGCGCGGACGCGGGCTGATGTGCGCCTTCGACGTTCCCGACCCCGGCGGCCTGGTCGCCCGGCTCCGGGAGGAACGCGCGATCCTGGTCCTGCGCTGCGGCGAGCGGTCCGTACGGCTACGCCCTGCCCTGTCCGTCCAGCCGGACGAGCTTGAGTACGGCCTGGCCGGGCTGCGCGCCGTCCTCGCCGGGGATCGGGCCGGGGGCTGACGGCGCGGGTGGCGCGGGTTCGCCGCGCCACCGGCAGATGGCCGTCATCCTCGAGTCCACGCCCAGCTTCGCGTAGATGCGGTTGACGTGGTTCTTCACGGTCTTCTCGCTCAGGAACAGCAGCCGCGCGATCTCGCCGTTGGAGTGACCGGTCGCGATCAGCTCCATGACCTCGGCCTCGCGCTTGCTCAGCCCCATTCCGGTGCGGTCGTCGATTCTCATCCGGCCTCCGTAGAAGACGATCAGAGATCGCCGAGGCCCCCGCACGGCGGTTGTGAGGCAGCATAACCCGCATCGTCCACCTTTGGGGAAAAGTGCACTGACTTGCCCGGGTCAATGCCCCCCGTGGATCGTGACGGTCTCGAGATGCGGATCGGCGGCGATCTCGGCCGCGGTGAAGCGTTCAGTCACCCACCCGCCGCGCGAGAACAGGGCCGTCTGGTCGGCGTGGTGGGGTGACGCGGGGTTGGCGGACAGGGAGTAGGTGAGGACGGTACGCGTGCGGGGGCCGCCGGGGGTGAGCTCGACGGCCATCATGAAGCTGGATCCGGTGTTCACCTCCGGGTAGCGTCCGTCCGTGCCCAGCGGCCCGCCCGTGCGCACCCGGTCGAAGCAGCCCTCCCCTTCGGTGCAGCCGGGAATCGGGATCGAGGAGTAGCTCTGCGCCTGCCCGGGGGTGAGCGTCAGCGGAATCCGGTTGGACCGGAAGAACAGCACCGCGTCGGCGAATGCCTGCCGCACCGCCGGGTCATCGATCTTCAGCCCTCTCGGGGTGGTCAGCGGACGCGCGGGGTCGAAAGGCACCCGCCACATGGGACGGCCCAGCCGGGTGAAGATCTCGCGCCACAGGACGGCGCCCTCGCCGTCCAGGGTGGCCCGCCCGTCCCACCTCTCCAGCGTCCGGCAGGCCTCGTGGCCGAGCTCGGGGTGGGCACGGCACAGCTTCAGCAGGTCGTCGCGCATCAGCTCGAAGGTCAGGTTGCGCTTGCCGTGCACCGTGGCCTGCAACGTCTCCAGCGTGAAGCCGGGCGCGCCGAGCCCGTCGGCGCCGGACAGCCGCTGGGCGATCATGTCGAGGCTGACCCGGGGGCGCGGCTCCAGTTCGGTGCCCGTCTCGCCGTACGCCTGGGGATAGCCGGTGAGCGGCTTCTCCGGGTTCGTCATCCAGTAGGTGTTGTTGGAGTTGGCGACGTAGTCGGCGCGGACCAGCCTCGGCTGCGTGCCGGGCCCGAAGATGCCCGGCACGACGGCGTCGCCGTCCCTGCCCCACAGGCACGCGGAGGTCGAGCCGTCCAGGACGTACGCGTCGAGGCCCGGAACGGGCGAGGGCTTGGCGCAGCGCTTCGCCTCTGCGTCGGTGACGTGCGGGACGACCGAAGTGTCGGCGAAGTAGGCGGTGCCGCTCACGTCGGTGGCGAGGGTGTGGACGAACGGCATCCCCTGGTGGGTCCGCTGGGCCTCACGCAGCTCGTCGAGGCTGCCCGCCCTGGCCATCGCCAGCCATTCGTCGGCCGCCCGCAGGTTGGCGGCGTTCGCGTCGGCCAGCGCGTACGCGGCCTCGCCGGTCCGCCCGACCGCGAGCACCGGGCCGTAGCGGGAGGTGAGGAGGGTGTGGCCGGAGAGGGTGCCGTCCGGCAGCGCGACCTCCACCTCCTGCTCGCCCATCGGCTCCGCCCGGCCGTCGACCGTGTAGCTGTGGCCGCCCGCGAGTGCCAGCCGGTAGACGGTGAAGCGCTGCGCGTGGGAGACGGTGTGGGTCCAGGCGACCTTGGCGTTGTGGCCTATCTGGACGACCGGGGTGCCGTACAGGCTGCCGCCGGAGACGTCGAGCACGCCGGGGATCGTGAGCTGGACCTGGTAGAAGCGGCGGATCCCCTGCCAGGGGAAGTGCGGGTCGGCCAGCACCATGCCGCCGCCCCCGCGGGTGGCCTGACGGCCGAGGACCCAGGCGTTGCTGCCCGCCGCCGGCGGCTCAGGCTTCGGTCTCTCGGGTTCGGCCATGCCGGTGATGGCCTCCTTCAGGCTGGAGCTGGAGACCATCCGGCTGAGGTCGAGCAGGTTGTTCCACATGTCGGTGGCGGTGATCGGGCCGACCCACGCCTTACCCCGGCATCGGGGATCGGGCAGGTTCGCCACCCCGGTGTCCTCCAGGTAGCGGTTGTATCCGGCGACGTAGCCGTCCACCAGGCGGCGCAGCTCGTCGCTCGGGCCGACCGGCGCGGGCCGGGCCAGCAGCCGCCGTACGACGCCCGAGGCGGCGACGCTCTTGTAGTAGACGTCGCTGGTGAGGTTGGCGACCGGCTTGGGGTCGTCGGACTCGGCCTCCGGCCCGAAGTGGCGGGAGCGCTCGCCGCGCAGGGTCACCACCCAGGAGGCCAGGGTGCACAGGTTGTCCTGGGCGAAGGCGTAGCCGTATCCGAAACCGAGGCCGCCGTAGTCCTTGGCGGTGATGTGCGGGATGCCGTATTCGGTGCGCCGGATCGTGGCCGAGTATCCCGCGTCGGCCGCCTCCGCCGGGGGCACGGGAGGGGCGAGCAATGCCAGCGAGATCGCCGCGGCAGGCACGAACTTCACGGGAGCTCCTATTCGAAACGCGCGTTGTCGGGCGTGGTCATGCGCCGCAGCAGCGGCAGCGTGGTGAGGATCACCAGGAGGGACGCGGCCAGGCCGCCGCCGAGTGAGGTGAAGTAGACAGGGCCCGGCATGGCCGTCGACGCGCTCTTCATCGCGAGGGCGTCGATGAGCGGCTCGGCCACGCCGAAACCGGCGACCGCGGCGAGCGCGGCGGCCAGCACGAGCGGCAGCGCCGACTCCAGCAGCACCACCGCGGCCAGGGTGCGCGTGGGCGTGCCCGCCAGCCGCAGCAGGGTGAACGGCTGCCTGCGCTCCACCAGCCCGCCGCCGGCCGCGACCACGAGGCCGCAGGCGCCCGCGACCAGGGTGAGCCCGACCATGGCCAGCGCGACGTTCTCCGCCCGGGTGTACAGGTCCGCCCTGACCTGGGCGATCTCGGCGAAGGTCATCGGCGCTTCGACGGTGTAACCGGCCAGCAGGGTGCGCAGCCGCTCCAGTGTCGCCGTGTCCGGCGTGGTGATCATGACGGCCGCCAGGTCGAGCCCGTCGGCGGAGGCGGTCGGGCTGTCGGGGCCCGCCAGCGGAAGGAGCCTGTCGACGGTGAGCGGGTTGTCGGCGCCGACGATGCGGGCGAAGTTGCCCGCCACGGCGTGCGTGTTTGCGGGGCAGCGGCCCAGCACGGGGAAGAGGGCCAGACCGGCGCACTCGACGACGTACGGCGTGGGCGGCGGGCCGTCGGGCCGTGGGGGAACCTTCCCCGTGTCCACCCGGCCGTAGATCGGCAGCACCTCCACGCCCGAATGGGCGCGCAGCCGGGCGAGCAGCTCCGTCCCCGCCCGCGGTGACAGGCCGGAGACGCCCGGCCGCTCGAACGTGGCGCCCAGGACGTCGTTGAGCGTGCCCCCGGCCACCTTCTGCTGGCCGGCGACCACAGCAGGCACGAGGGCCGCGATCGTCGTCCCGATGAACACCGCCAGGACCAGTCCGCTCACCGACCTGAAGGCGGTCTTCGGATCGGCGGCCAGGCGCCGCGCGGCCAGCAGCGTCGCCCCGCCCCGGGTCAGCCGGGCGGCCAGGCGCGCGGCGACCATGGTCAGCCAGGGCCCGGCCAGCATCAGCCCGACCATGATCAGCGCGAGCGCGACGACGGCCAGAAGCTCGTCGGGCTTGCCGTTCCGGTACACCGGGCCCGCGAACATCCCCAGTCCCACCAGCAGCGGGATCACCCGCCACGCCCGCGGCGGGGACGCGGCGGTCTTCCTCGCCACACCGAGGGGCGAGATCCGCACCCGGCGCAGCGACCACAGGGCGGCGCAGGCCGCCACCACCGGCACACCGCCGAGCACGGCCGCGTACTGCCAGGCGTGCGGGGCGACCAGGTCGGGGAAGAACCGCGCACCGGTGATCCGCACCCCGGCCACTGCAGGCCGTACGAGCTGGAAGATCGCGAGGCCCGTCAGCGCGCCGGCCAGCGCGCCCAGCGCCGCGTCCACCGCCGCGAGCACGTTGATCTGCCGCGTGGTGGCGCCGACCAGGCGGATCGCCGCGAAGCGGGTCTCGCGGCGAGCCGCGGCCAGCCGGGTGGCGGTGCCCACGAGCACCAGCAGCGGGACGATCAGCCCGACCGCGGCGACGCCGAAGGCGAACCGGTAGACGTCCCCGCTGTCGTCGACGGCGGGCATGGTGCCGACCTCGTCGATCTGCCTGGCGCCGGGCAGGGCGGCGACCTGATCCGGCGTCCGTCCCACCACGGCGACCAGCTCGCCGGGCCCGGACAGCGCCGCGTCGCCGATCAGCCCGGCGCGCGTGCCGGGGAAGCGGGCGGCCAGCTCCTCAGGCGGCGCCGAGTCCAGCAGCCCGGCCAGCGCGGGCGAGGCGTAATACTGCCCGGGGCCGGGCATGCGGGACAGGCCGGGGACGACGGGCGCCCGCGTGCCGAGCGCGGCGGCGTCGAGCCTCTTGATCGTGCGGCCCGCGTAGAAGTCCTCGCGGTAGCTCCACAACGCGCCGTCGGCCGTCGCGTCGAGGGCCCAGCCGCTGGGCGCCGAGCCGGTCGTGCACTCCCAGCAGGGACGGCCGTCGGTGGCCTGGAACGCGTTGAACAGCGACAGCGTGGCCAGCAGCACCGCGACACCGGCCGCCACCCCGACGACGATCATCGCCAGCCTGGCCACCGCCTCCCTGCCGCTGCTCAGCGACAGCCGCAGGCTCAGCCGGATCATCGCATGGCCCCGGTTGCATAGGGGTCGAAGACCCGGCCGTCGCGCACCACGACCTCCCGATCGGCGCAGGCGGCGACCCGGGCGTCGTGGGTCACCACGATCACGGTCGCGCCCTCCTCGCGGGCCAGGCCCACCAGCAGGTCCATCACGTGCTCGCCCGTGAGCGTGTCCAGCGCGCCGGTGGGCTCGTCGGCGAACACGACCCGCGGCCGCGTCACCAGCGCTCTGGCGATCGCCACGCGCTGCGCCTGCCCGCCGGACAGCTCCCCGGTGCGCCGGCCGCCCAGGTCGGCCAGCTCCAGCCGTTCGAGCCATTCGGCCGCGCGCCGCTCGGCGTGCTTCCTCCGGGTGCGGCCCAGCAGCAGCGGCAGCATCACATTGTCGGCCGCGGTCAGCTCCGGCACGAGCTGGCCGAACTGGAAGACGAAGCCGAAAGCGGTGCGCCGCAGCTCGCTGCGGCGGCCGTCGTCGAGGGTGTCCAGGCGGCGTCCGTCGAACCACACCTCGCCGCTGTCCGGCGTGAAGATGCCGGCCAGGCAGTGCAGCAGCGTCGACTTGCCCGACCCGCTGGGGCCCATGATCGCCACGACCTCGCCCGCGGCCACCGACAGGTTCGCCTCGCGCAGCGCGACCGTGCTGCCGTAGGAGCGGCTGACCTCCCGAGCCTCGACGATCACGACGCACGCACCATCTCGGCCAGCGCGCCCAGCCGGGCCTGGGTGACGTCGATCCACCGCAGGTCCGCCTCCAGGTGGAACATGGCGTGATCGGCCAGCAGGGCGTCGGTCAGGGAGCCGCCGCGCTTGACCTCCGTGAGCTCCCGCATGCGCCGCATGTGCGTGGCGCGCTGCGCGTCCAGGTAGCCGGCCGCGTCACGGCCCAGCATCAGCGCCAGCACGACCTTGGTGAACAGCACCGTCTGCAGGTACGGCTCGGCCGCGACCGGCTCGGTCAGCCACGTGGCGACCTCCTGCCGGCCCAGGGGGGTGATGGCGTAGCGCTTGCGATCCGGCCCGTCGCCCGGCTCGCTCTGGCCGGTGACCTTGCCGTCCCTGGCCAGGCGGCCGAGCGTGGAGTACACCTGCCCGAAGGGCAGCGGCCTGCCGCGGCCGAAGAAGGTGTCGTAGTCGCGTTTCAGGTCGTATCCGTGGCTCGGCTCCCGCTCCAGCAGGCCGAGCAACGCGAGGGGAACGGTCATGCCCGCAGGCTATACCCCGAGGGTATACACGCGGGGGATAAGTACCGATGAAAAAGCGAACGGCCGGTCCGTAGGGACCGGCCGTTCGCCGCTAGGGTGAGTGATGGGACTTGAACCCACGACATCCAGGACCACAACCTGGCGCTCTGCCAGCTGAGCTACACCCACCATGTGCGCCGTTCGAGGCGTACGAAGAAAGTGTAGCGGCATTTCGGAGTTGTTCGCGCCTCAATACCGCCACGTGCGGAGGTCAGGGCCCGGAGACGGCCTCCGCGACCTCGCGGGCGGTGGCGGAGTCGGGGCCCGGCTGCGGCACGAAGACCGCGGCGCGGTAGTAGCGCAGCTCCCGGATGCTCTCGGTGATGTCGGCCAGCGCCCGGTGCCCGCCCTGCTTCTCCGGAGAGGCGAAGTAGACCCGGGGATACCAGCGGCGGGCCAGCTCCTTGATCGACGAGACGTCGACCATCCGGTAGTGCAGGAACGTGTCCACCAGCGGCATGTCCCTGGCGATGAAGGCGCGGTCGGTCGCGATGGAGTTGCCGCACAGCGGCGCCTTCTTGGCCTCGGGCACATGGGAGCGGATGTAGTCGAGCACGACGGCCTCGGCCTCCGCCAGGGTCACCCCCGTCGCGAGCGCCTGGAGCAGCCCCGAGGCCGTGTGCATCTCCCGCACGACCTCGGACATCTGCTCCAGCGTCTCGGCGGGGGGCTTGATGACGACGTCCACGCCCTCATCCAGCTGGTTCAGCTCGCTGTCGGTGACGATACAGGCCACCTCGATCAGCGCGTCACGGCCGAGGTCGAGCCCGGTCATCTCACAGTCGATCCAGACCAGCGGGTCAGTCATGGCTCAAGAGTAATGCTGAAGGGTAAATGGGGACGTCACTGAGACTGAAGAGAGTCCTCCACGCGCTTGAGGACCGACTGGTCCAGGTTGTCCGGCACCGAAACGTACAGCATCGCGGGACGGGCGTTCTGACCGCGGTCCACCAGGACGATCGCGCCCTTCTCCTTCTTCCACTTCAGGCCGTTGGCCTCGGCGACCTTGGTGAAGTCCATCTCGAACTCGATGACCCAGCCCTGCTTGCCGCTCACGGTCAGCGCCTCGTTGCGCAGGATCTTGTGGTCATGCGGGATGCCGTAGAAGTCCTGGTCGAAGGTGAGCAGCAGGGTCTGGGACAGCTGCCCCAGACCCTGGGAGCCGCTGTAGGGGTAGATCTGGGGCACCTCGGCGGTGTAGACGCTGCCGACCCAGTCGTTGCCCCTGCCGTCGTAGTTCGCCTGGGACGTCGCCGTGCAGCCGCTCGTCCACAGCGGACTCCGCTGGTCGGCGGGGTTGTTGATGTCCTTCGACTCCGGCACCTGCCACTTGTCGCCGGGGTACGCGTACGACAGGCCGGTCACCGGGTCCTTGATGCGGTCGCCGGCCGGCTGGGGGAGCTGGGGCAGCGGCGGCGCGGACTGCTGCGGCTCCTGCTCGGGCGGCACAGTCTGGTCGAGCTGCGGCGCCGTCGCTGTGGTGTCCGGCCGGGCGTTGGCCGTGTAGGCACGATCGCGCAGGACGATGACCGCACCACCGATGACCAGCGCGAGCACCACCACCGTCGCGATGCCGCCCACGATCCACGGCCAGACCGGGGCCGTACGCCGCGGCGCGCCGAACTCGGGCATCGGAAGCTGCGCCGTCTGGTTCACAGGCCCCCATTGGGGCTGCGTCTGCTGTGGGGCCTGCAGCGGTGCCTGCTGTGGGGCCTGCTGTGGGGCCTGAGGCGCCCCGGCCTCCTGCCCGGGAGCGTGGGTGGCGTCGGTCCACTGGGTGCCGTCCCACCATCGCAGGAGAGGGGAGCCGTACGGGTCCGGATACCAGCCGGCGGGGGTCGTCGTCATGCGCGCCACACTAATGAAATCAGCATTTGTAGGTGAAACTTGCCTTGTCCTGGATCGGCTTTCCGGACGTCGTGGGGGACAGGACGCGGAGCGTGGCCGTGCCCTTGAACGATCCCGATCCGGTCACCTTCCAGTGCAGGGGGAGGTCCACCGACGTGTCTCCCGAGGAGGTGCGCTGCTCCCCCTCCAGCGGCTTGCGGCCGTCGCTGCGGATCCAGAGGTAGCGGATCGACCCCGCCTCGCCGTTGGTCGTGACGACGCCGACGAAGTCGGCCTGGCCGTCGCAGCGCACTGTCTTCTTGGGCGCCTTGACGTCGACGTCGCTCACCGCGAGCGGCGCGCCGGGCGTCTGGCGCAGCCACAGGATCACCGCCGCGATCAGGATCGCCAGCAGCAAGGTCCCCGCCCAGGCCGTCGAACGCCTCCGGCGCCGCCGGGGAGCCGGACCGCGGGTTTGGGTGGCCGTGATGGCGGCGGAGGTCTGCCCGGCCCGCCAGATCTGCGCGGCCGTGGTCTCGGTCGGGACCCCGGGCCCGAACCGCATCATCACGTCGCCGGGGCCGTCCGCCGCGCCCGGCAGGTCGAGCAGGGTCACCGCCTCCCCGCCGGAAGAACCGGCGGCCACGCCGGCGGCAGGGCCGATGGGGAGATCGGGGGACGTGGGCGCGGACAGGCCGTGGGCCGCGCGGGCCAGCCCTTCCCTGCCCACCCCGGGGAACGCGTCGCGCTCTGCGAGCAGCGTGTCCCGCGCGGCGGCCAGTCCGTGGGCCGCGGCGGCCGACGCGCGCCGCAGCGCCGCCGCGGCGTGTCCCTGACCGCAGTTCGCGGCCAGTGCGCCGGCGAGCGCGGCCCAGGCCGCCACGTCCTGCTCCGCGGACGCGTGCTCGCCCCGCAGCGCCCGCAGCAGGCCGCGCTCGGCCAGCAGCACCGAGCCGTCCTCGCCGATCACGATGGTCCCCGCGTGCAGCGCGCCGTGGGCCGCCCCGGCGGCGTGCACGGTGAGCAGCGCCTGCGCGGTCTCCAGGAGCACGGTCGCCGCGCCGCCCGGGTCCAGGCGGCCGGCGGCCATCAGGTCGGCGACGGCCGGCGTCGCCCGTGTGGTGATCAGCCAGACCTCGTCGCGCGCGGCCACCAGGTCGATCACGGGCAGCAGCCCGATCGGCCCGCCCGACTGGAGACGCACGTCGGCGCCGACCGTCGCGACGAGCCGCTCGCGTGCCCCGGCCGTCGCGACGGCCGGGGGATCGAATAACAGCGCGCCGGACGGCCGTCCGTCGGGGGACACGGCGTCCGCCCAGGTGCCGACCTCGCTGCGCCGGGTGCGGCCGGTGAGCCGGTGCCCCGCGACCGTCGCGCCTTCTCGCATCTACCGCCGCCTTCGGTGCCGTCCGCGCATGCGTCCCATGGCCAGTGTGGCGGGAACGAGGCCGATCGTCACCAGGGCGGCGGCGAGCCCGCCCGTCGGAGTATCGGAAGGAGGGGTGGGCGAAAGCGTCAGCCGCGGCGGCGGTTCGGTCGTCGGGGACGGGGGCGTGCCCGGATTGCTCTGTGTCGGCGTCGGCTGGCTGGTGGAGGGCTGCGTCGTCGGCCGAGTGGGCCGGGTAGTGGGCCGTGTCGTGGGCGGGTTGCTGGTCTGGGCGGGGCTGGGCCGCGTGCTCGTCGGCGTGTTGCCGCGCGGGTCCACCGTGACCGAGTCGTCCGAGGGCACGGGCTTCGGCGACGGCCTCGGCTTCGGGGTCCGCCTGATGGTCGGCGTGGGCCTCGGCTTCGCGGTCGTCGAGAGGCTGGGCCTGGGGGTCGCCCGCTGGGTCGCGCTGGGCCGCACGGTCGGCGGCGTCGTCGGCGGGGTGCTCGGCTCCTGGCCGGTGGCCGCCGGGGTGGGGGTGGCGTCCTCGGGCTGCTCGACCGGCTCGTCGGTGGGCTCGCCGCCGGAGTCGTCCTCCACCTCGATCGAGGAGGGATCGATCGCGGGCGGGCTCGACGTCTCGATCGTCGTCCCCGCCTGCAGGGTCGTGCCGCCGCTCACGGTCTGGACCAGTGCCACCGTTCCGCCCGCGATCACGACCATTCCGGCCAGGGTCAGGCCGATCTTCATGCGGGTCTGGCTCAGCAGCCCGCCGAGCTTGGTCTCGGCCAGCGCGGTGCCGGTCTCGGGGTCGTTCTCCCTCAGCGGGAAGAACGGCACGAGCAGACCGGCGAGCGCCGCGAGCCGGCGCCGTCCGCGCTCCTCCCAGGCCGGGCCGTACGCACCGGCGGCGATGGTCTCGAGCTCCCGCAGGAACTCCTCGGCCGACGCGAACCGGTCCTCCGGCCGTTTGGCCATGCCGCACTCCACGAGGTCGCGCAGCGGAGGCGGCACCTCGTCGACCGGAGGAGGGGTCGCCTGGTGCTGGCGGGCCAGCGCGGCCATGTTCTGCGCCCGGAACGGCCGTCCGCCGGTGAGGCACTCGAAGAAGACGACGGTGGCGGCGTAGACGTCGCTCGCCGGTCCGGCCTTGCCGCCCGACCACTGCTCCGGGGCCATGTACGGCGGCGTACCGGCCGCCCTGACCCCCTCGCCGGCCTGCGCCGCGATGCCGAAGTCGACGAGCTTGCTGGTGCCGTCGGCCTCGACCATGACGTTCTCGGGCTTGTAGTCGCGGTGGACGACGCCGATGGAGTGCGCCGCGGCCAGGCCGAGCAGCGAGCCCTTGAGCACGGCGAGCGCGGCCTCGGGACCGGTCGGGCCCTCCGAGCGGAGCATCGCGCGCAGCGAGACGCCGTCGATGAGCTCCATGACGATGGCGGCGCCGCGCGCGGTCTCGACGTACTCGTAGAAGCGCGCCGCGTGGGGGCTGGGGTCCATGGCGGCGAGCAGGCGGGCCTCGTGCCGGAACCGGGCGACGAAGTGGAGGTCCGCCATCATCTCGTCGGACAGGTACTTGATCGCCACAGGGATGTCGTCGGCGTCGTGCCGCGCGAGAATCACCCGCCCGGCGCCCCCGGTTCCGAGTTCACGAATTTCCGTATAGCCGGGGACGCGCCAGGCGCCCGTCTGGCCGTGCATAACGGTCTGTCTCCTCATCGCCTGGGGCCCCCGCCGAATGACGAAACCGTAGCTTAGTGACGCACCGCCTGATGCGCTGAGAAGTCACGATTTAGTCAGACTGGGTTGTCAGTAATAGTCCGATCCCATCCGGTCCTATTTGATGCACGAATCCGTCTGCCGGGTGACCGTGGAGGCGCCGCCCGCCGCGGCCGGGGAGGTCGACGCGGTCACGCCGTACGAGTCGCAGGGCCGGCGGGAGTAGGTGTACGAGGTCGTGACGGTGTAGCCGGTCTTGCCCGACAGGCTGACGGTCCGGGTGGACACGGTGGAGCCGCCGCTCGTCCAGGCGAGGTTCAACCGCACCTCGGAGGTGTTGCCGGTGGTGACGGTGATGGTGGACGTGGCCGTCGTCCCGCTGATGGCCAGGCTCTGCACGCGTACCTGGCCGACGGAGGCGGGGCAGGTCACAGTGACCGAACGCGAGGCGGCGCCGCCCGGGGCCGCGGGGTCGGTCGAGGCGCCGAACGTGACGCTCTCGCCGCAGGGGCGGCGCGGGAAGGTGTACGACAGCGTCCGTGTGTAGGTCCTCGCCCCGGACAGGCGGACCGTCTTCGTGCCGCCGTCCGCCGAGGGCGCGGAGAACCGTCCGGTGAGGTCCACCGGGCCGGTGCCGTCGGTGGTCACCGTCACGGTGGCTGTCACGGTGGCCGACGCGGCTCCGGCCGAGGACACGGCCGGTGTGCCGACCCTCAGCGCGGTGACCGAGGTCGGGCACGGCGGAACCTTCGCCGTGGCCTCGCGGGCGCCGCCCGGCGCGGCCGGGCGGGTGGTCACGCTCATGCCCCAGGTGCCCGAGCAGACGCGGCCGAGCCCGCCGGAGACGGTGCGGGTGTAGGACGTCGCGCCGCGGAGGGTGAGCGTGCGGGTGGCGGTCACCGTGCCGTTCGCGGTGAAGCGCACGGTCAGGGTCACCGTGCCCGGCCCGCTCGTCCTGACGGTGACCGTGCCGGCCCCGGTCGCGCCGTCCTCACCGGTTCCGGCCCGGTATGACAGCCCGCCGACATCCAGGTCGGCGACCGTGCTGAGCGACGGAGAAGGCGACGGCGAGGGTGACGGAGAGGGCGACGGCGAGGGTGACGGCTTCACCGACGGTGTGGCCGAGGGCGTCGGGGAGGGCGTCGGGGAGGGTGCTGGAGAAGGCTCCGGCGAGGGCGTGACCGATTCCGCGACGGCCGCGTCCGGAGTCTCCCGGGGCGTCTCGCTCGGTGTCTCGTGCGGTGTCTCGTGCGGTGTCCCGCTCGGTGTCTTCTTGGGGACGACCGGCGACGCGGACGCCGCGACGGTGCGCGTCCCGGCCGAGCCGAGGGCGTACGCGCCGATGCCGCCGCCCGCGACCACGATCAGCACGGCCCCGGCGGTGAGCAGGACACCCCTGCTCCGCAGCGACCGCAGCGCCGTGGTGAACAGCGAGGTGCCGACCTCGGGGGGACGTGCCCGGTTCAGCGGGAACGTCGCGGCCAGGGTGGCGGCGAGCGCGGCCAGCCTGCGACGGCCTCGCTCCTCCCAGTCCGGGCCGTACGCGGCCACGGCGGCCCGCTCCAGCTCGGCGACGAACGCCGCCGCGCTCGCCGGCCGCAGCGCGGGGTCCTTGGCCATGCCGCGCGCGACCAGGTGCCGCAGCGGTTCCGGGACCTCCTCGACCGGTACGGGGGCCGTCCTGTGCATGTGCCGGAGGACGGAGTGCTCGGTCGCCCGGTAGGGCCGGTGCCCGGTCAGGCACTCGAAGAAGACCGCGGTCGCGGCGTACACGTCCGACGCCGGCGAGGTGGCCGTGCCCGTCCACTGCTCGGGGGCCATGTACGGCGGGGTGCCGGCCGGGGAGCCGGGGGCTCCTCCGGCCCGCACCGCGATGCCGAAGTCGGCGAGCTTGCTCGCCCCGTCGGCGGTGACCAGCACGTTCTCGGGCTTGTAGTCCCGGTGGACGACGCCGGTCGCGTGCGCCGCGGCCAGGCCGAGCAGGGAGCCCTTGAGGACGGCGAGCGCGGCCTCGGCGCCCGTCGGGCCCTGCTCGCGCAGCAGCGCTCGCAAGGTGGGACCGTCGACCAGTTCCATGACGATCGCGGCGCCCCGCCCGGTCTCCAGGTACTCGTAGAGCCGCACCACGTGGGGGTCGTCCAGCTCGACGAGCAGGCGGGCCTCCTGCCGGAAGCGAACGACGAATCCCTCGTCCCGGCGCAGGTCCTCCGACAGGTACTTGATCGCCACCGGGGCGCCGGACCACTCGTGGACGGCGAGAACGACGCGGCCGCCGCCTCCCGCGCCCAGCTCACGCGTCACCGTGTAGCCGGGCACATTCCAGTGCTCGGCGGAACTCATGCGGCCTCCCTGGTCGATGAACGGTCGGCCGTAGTGTCGGTGAAACCGCTTGCAACCCGCTTACAGCCGTGGCCGGCGGTTCGCGACGTGCGGGGGAACCGGGATGCCGGGCGTGAGGCGCGGGTCGGTCTCGGGAGCGCCCCACGACACGGTGAGCGGCAGCACGCCCGCCCAGACGGGCAGGTCGTAGTCCTCCTCGTCGTCTACCGGCGGTCCCTGCCGGACCTTCACCGACGCCTCCTCCAGGGACAGGGCGACCACGGCCGTTGCGGCCGTCTCCTTGCGGTCCGGCAGGCGTACGACGTCCCACTGCCCGGGGGCGAGCTGTTCGGTGATGGCCCGCAGTCCGGCGAGTCGTTCCTCCGGGTCGTCCACCATCCGGGCGAGGCCGTAGACCATGGCGGACCGGTAGTTCACGGAGTGGTGGAAGGCGGAGCGCGCCAGCACGATGCCGTCGAGGTGGGTCACGGTGACGCAGACCGGGCTGCCGAGCGCGGCACGCAGCGAGGTCGCGCCGGTGGAGCCGTGGAGGTAGAGGGTGTCGCCGATCCGCCCGTATCCGGTGGGGACCACCATGGGGGATCCGTCGGCCACCACGCCGAGATGACAGATGAGACCGGCGTCCAGGATCGCGTACAGGTCGGCGCGGTCGATGCGGGCGCGGTCTTTCGACCGCCTAAGGGTTGTACGGGCGGTTGTGGAGAGCATGTCCGATAAGTTAGGCCGAAGTGGACCGGCGGAACACGTCCACTCAGTGCCCATACGGAGAGACCACTTTGCGGGGACCACTGTGCGCGTGACCATAGATCTGCCGCTGGCCGTGGACCGCGAGGCCGCGGTGCCGCTCGCCGTCCAGGTGGCCGGTCAACTGCGGGAGGCCATGCGCACCGGCCGGCTCAGGGCGGGGGAGCGGCTGCCGTCCACGCGGGCCCTCGCCGCCCTGCTGGGCGTCAGCAGGACCGTCGCTACGGACGCGTACCAGCAGTTGTACGCCGAGGGGTGGCTGGACGGGCGGCACGGCTCGGGCACCTATGTGGCCGACGACACCCTGCCGTACGAGAAGCCCGGCGCACAGGTGATCGAAACCCGCGGCAGCGTCCACCGCGAGCCGGCGCCCCCGGGTTGGGTGGACCTGCGGCCGGGGCGGCCGTGGGTGTTCGGGTACGACACGGCGGCCTGGCGGCGGGCCTGGCGCTCGGCCGGCGAGCTCGCGCTGAACGCGTTTCCCGACCC
This sequence comes from Microbispora rosea, assembly GCF_900156315.1. Classification (GTDB taxonomy): domain Bacteria; phylum Actinomycetota; class Actinomycetes; order Streptosporangiales; family Streptosporangiaceae; genus Microbispora; species Microbispora rosea. The sequence goes on from NZ_FTNI01000032.1 coordinate 40,840, forward strand.
CTACGGCCATCCGGAGCTGCGCGAGCTGCTGGCCGACCACCTGCGCAGGGCCAGGGCCGTGCCGGTGGGCGCCGGGAACGTCATGGTCACCAGGGGCACCGGCAACGGCCTCGACCTGATCGCCGCCACGCTGCTCGGGCCGGGGACCCGGGCCGGCGTGGAGGAGCCGGGCTGGCGGGCCGCCCGGCGGATCTTCGCCTCCCGGGGCGCGGAGGTCGTGCCCTGCCCGGTGGACGAGCAGGGCGTGATCGTCGAGGCGCTCCCCGACGACCTGCGGGTGCTCTACACCACGCCCGCCCACCAGTTCCCGGTCGGCGGCAGGCTGCCGATCCCGCGCAGGGAGAAGCTGCTCGCCTGGGCGCGCAGGACCGGCGCGATCGTCGTCGAGGACGACTACGACGCCGAGTTCCGCTACGACGTCGCGCCGCTGCCCGCGCTCTACGGGCTCGACCCCGGGCGGGTGGTGCTGCTCGGCACGCTGTCGAAGTCGCTCGGTCCCGACGTCGGGCTCGGCTGGCTGGTCGCCCCCGCCGACCTGCTCGACGCCGTGGCCGAGCGCAGGATGCAGCTCGCCGACCGCACGTCCGGGCCGGTCCAGCGGGCCGTGGCGACCCTGCTGGAACGCGGTGACCTCGACCGGCACCTGCGCAGGATGCGGCTGGAGTACGCCCGCCGGAGGGCGGCCATCGTCGAGGCGCTCGGGCCGTACGTGCGGGGCGACACGGCCGGGCTCCACGTCATGGTCACCCTGCCCGCCGGCGTGCTCCCCGGCCTCGTGCGGCGGGCCGGGGAACGCGGCGTGCTCCTGGACACGACCGAACCCCACCACCTGGGGCCGCCTCGGGTGCACGGCCTCGTGCTGGGCTACGGCTCGGCCTCCCGGGCCGACGTGCGGCGCGGGTGCGCGGTGATCCGGGAGCTCATACCTCCTGCAGAAGCCTGAGCTCGCGTCCGGGCAGGGGGACCTCCAGGTTGAGCGCCTCCTCGCCGATGATGCGGGCGATGTCGATCGATCCCGGGTCGCCCTCCCTGGTGCCGGGCACCTGGGAGTGGCCGAAGTGGCCGCCCCGCGCCCACAGCCGTTTGCTCCGCTCGGCGGTCAGGGAGTGCGGGTAGGGCAGGGGAGGGCCGGCCGGCCATCGGCGCGGCACCTCCCAGGAGTCGAGCCAGGCCAGGATGTCGTCCAGGCCGTCGAGTTTGGTGTCGGTGAACGGTTCCCTCGCCGAGCCGATGACTTGGATCTGCACGCAGATCCGTCCGTTCCTGCCGCGGTCCGCGGCTAGTCCGCCACCCGCCCTGGTGGGCGGGAGCAACTGGACGATCTCCCCGGTCACCGGGTTCCACACCAGGTGGGAAGGCCGGTGGAGCTGGATCAGCCGCTGGGCGACGGACCTGGCCGAGACCCCTTGGGGGTCGGCGGGCCAGATGAACCAGACGGTCCTCGGGGCTCCTCCGAGCATCGCTCCGGAGTCCCCGGGGGAGGGAAGTCGGCTTGCGCCGGGCAGCCATGCTTGGGCCACAATGCCCCCTCAAATCCTCGGTCGCGTCGTTTTTCCCCTTTCAAACTTCCGCTGACACCTGACGAATCCTGATTGTTACTGGCGGGTGCCAATCTTCCAACGAGGGTGTAACAAATGGTGATTTTGTGACGGATGCGTCAGTCGGAGGGAGTGGCCGCGGCTTCGCCGGCCTGAGGCGGGCCGTCGCCCGGCTCGGACGAGTCGCCCGAGTCGCCTGGGGGCTCGGACGACGGGCGGGTCGGAGGGCGGGTCGGGGGGCCCGTCGTGGGGTCGGAGGTCCGGTCGGGCAGCGGGTCGGCGTCGCCGTCCCCCTCCCGGCCGTCCCAGGCCACCCGGCACGCCGGCCGGCCGGCCGAGGACGCGAAGGTCACCACGCCCCTGCCCGCGACGCCGGGATCGACGACGGTGAGCGTGACCCGGCCGCTCGCGCCCGCGCGGAGCCTGCCGTGCCGGGGCGAGACCACGATCCCGCCCGAGGTGACGGCCGTCCACTCGATCACGGCGTTGCGCGCGGCCAGCGTGATCGACGCGCCCGTGGACCCGCCCAGATCTCCGGGACACAGCGCCGTCAGCGCCGGCCTGGGCGCGCGTCGCATGGAAGGGGGAGACGGCCGCGACCGCCCCGAGGGTGCGGTGGTGTGGGGCGGGGCGGTCGCGGCCGAGTGGGGGGAATCGTCCGGTGGAGGTGTCTCGTCTGGGGACGCGCCGGGCGTCGCCGACGGCGGGCCGCTCTCCTCCGGGCCCAGCACAGGCTCTTCGGAGGCAGGGTCTTCGGAGGCAGGGTCTTCCGGGGCCGCCGTCGGGGACACGCGTATCGCTTCGAGCCGCTCGGCCGGGGCCTGACCGGAGACCAGCGCGAGCCCGCCGGCCGCGCCGAACACGCAGACGGCGGCGAGCATGACGGGGGCGGTCCGCAGCGGACGGGAGCCGACCCGCCTACGCTCTGCCCGCCCGTGCTCTGCCCGCCTGCCGGCGGCCGCCGGGAAGCCGCGCCGGTCGAACTCGGCGGTGGCGATGGCGGTGGTGGCGGTGGTGGCGGTGGTGGTGGCGGCGCCGTCACGCCGGTCGGCGTGGAGCGCGGACTCGATCACCCGGCGGCGCAGCGACAGCGGGGGGAAGGCGACGGGGATCATGTCGAGCAGCCGCTCGGCCGACACGTGCCTGCCCCGGCCGTCGCGGCAGACCTCGCAGCCCGCGATGTGCTTGCTCAACCGCTTGCGCAGGGGAGGAGCGAGGGGGCCGTCCTGCCAGGCGGCGCCCACACCGTGGTCGACCAGGGCCGACAGCTCCGGGCAGTGGGCCCGGCCGACCCTGGCCAGCACGAGGGCCGCGGCGGCGTTCTCCAGGTGGTCGCGGGCCCGGGTGAGCCGCGCCGACACCTGCCGGGAGGCGAGCCCGAGGACCGACCCGATCTCGGCCGCCGTCAGGCCGTGCCGTACGGCGAGTTCGAGCACCTCGCGTTCGTTTCCGGCGATCTCCCCGAGCGCCTCCCGCACCAGCGCTGCGAGCGGCGGGTCCGCGGACTCCGCCACCTCCATGACGGGCCCGGTGACCTCCTTCGCCCCTCGCACCGCCCCTTTCCGGGTGGCGCTGTGGAACCGGGCCAGCGCGTACAGCCAGGCCCGCAGCCGGGCCGGTTCCTTCAGCCGGTCGGCGCAGCAGGACGCGGCAACGAGCGCGTCGTGCACCGCGCGCTCCGCCGCGTCGAGGTCGCGCACCAGCACGTACGCGTAGTCGCTCAGCCGGTCGGCGTAGGAGTCGTACAGCGCGGCCGTGGCCTGGGCGTCCGCGCCGCCCCCACGGCGCAGCGCCTCCAGCAGTCGATGGTCGTCGGCTCGCCCGACGCCGGGCCATGCGGGCAACGAACATTCCTCCCCGTGTGACGGAACCTGGTCTCGCCGGTCCCCACACGAGTGGGACGCCGTCCCCTCTGGCGTCGTTTACGGGTCGCAGGGCCATGCCCAACGGGTATGACCTGCGAAAACAGCGACTGCTGTTACTGGAGCCTGCGGGCGATGCCCTTGAGGAAGATGTTGCGGATCTCCAGGATCGTCTGCGGGAAGTAGGCGGCGCCGCCGGTCGCCTTGGCGATGGAGGTCATCTGCGTCCGGTCCTCGTCCTTCTGGGTGTTGAACGAGATGATCAGGAGGCTCACCGGCCGCTTGGGGTCGTAGGCGTCCTTCAGCTTGCGCAGGATCTCGGTGTTGGAGATGCCGCCGTTCGGGTCGTCGTTGCCGACGCCGTCGGTGAACAGCAGGATCGTGTTGACCTTGTCGGGCTCGTACTCCTTGGTCATCTTCTGGAAGGCGGCCCACAGGGTGTCGTTCAGGCCGGTGTTGCCCGTGGGGATGGCCTTCGCCTGGCGCAGGGCCTGACCGATCACGTCGCGGCGGGTCACCCCGTTGATCTGCTGGGCAAGCGGCCCGATCTGCACGACCGGCTTCCAGTCGACGCCCGCGCCGCGGAGGTTGTCGGAGAAGGCCCAGATGCCGATCTCGGCCTTGTCGGGGAACAGCTTCAGGCCCTCGACGGTGAGGTCGGTGATCGCGCGCATCCGGGTGACACCGGACTTGTCGGCGGGCAGCGCCATGGTCCCGGAGATGTCGATGAGGGCGAGCAGCCTGGTGCCGAGCTTGATCTGGTGCCACGCCTGCGAGAGGCGGGTGACGGTCGCGGCGTCCGGCAGCGGGATCGCGGCCGGCTTCTTGGCGCTGACGCCGTTGTCGGGCTTCAGCAGGCCGCCGCCCTTGCCGTCGGGCGCGCGGAAGCCGTAGTCCTGCACGGTCTTCCTGCCGCTGGGCGAGGTCACTTCGGTCGCCAGGGCCTGCGCCGCCTTGCGCGTCGTGGCGTCCTTCGCCGTGACGATGATCGGGTAGTCGAGGCTGATCGTTCCCTCGGCCGGATAGAGCGCCACCGCCGGGTTCGACGGGGTCGTCGTCGTGTTGTACGACCAGACGGCCTGCTCGGACGTCACGCCGACCGGGATGCGGGCCGCGGCCTTGGTCAGCGTGGCGAACATGCTGTCGGGGGTCGACACGGTGGACTCCGACAACTGGCGCAGCACGCCGACGAGCGTCTCCTCGCTGCCGCCTCCCTGCTTGAGCACGGCTGCCCCGGCCAGCAGCGCGCCGAGGCCGGCGGCGTTCTGCGTGGGGTCGAGCGCGAGCACGCGCACCTTCCGCGCCAGGCCGTCGGGGTTGGCGGCGTTCGCGGCGCTCATCAGGCCGGTCCAGCTGGGGCTGAAGGCCGACTGGAGCTTGTCCGCGCCGGTCTTGGACGCGGCCAGCACGACGGGGGTGCTCGCGGCGTTCCCGGCGGGCTCGGGAGCGTTCTTGACGCCGCTCAGCCACAGGCTGGAGTCGGGGATCCACAGATCGGGGTCCAGCTTTCCGCTGGTGGGACCGGTGCCCGCCATCGCGTTGGCGACGTCGGCCGACTCGGCGGCCTTGACCGTGACGGCGACGCACTTGCCGTCGACGGCCCTGCCCGACTTGCCGAACCTGGCGGCGATCTTCTGTACGGCGGGCTGGATGTCGGGCGCGGTGACGACCGAGAGCTTGACCTTCTCGCCGGCGCAGCCCGGGCTCTTGTTCACCACCACGTACGCGGCGACGCCGAGGAGCACGGCCAGGGCGACCGCTCCGGCCAGCGGGACGAACACCGTCCCCCGCCCGGCGCGCCGCCGCGGCGGTGGCGGGGGCTCGTACTGGGGGTCGAAGCCGCCATCGAGTTCGTCTGTGCGGTGTCGTCCGCCCACGGTGCTCTCTCCGGTGTCGACTGGCCGAAACAGGTTTACGGAACGATACTGGCAAAAGCCGCATCTTGCGCCGGGTGTGCGGAGGTGTTCTCCCTGCCCGTACCCTTGGCCCGTGGTCATCCCGGTCGAGGACGCCGCCGATCCGCGCCTGTCGGACTACGTGCGGCTGCGCGACGTCGACCTGCGCAAAAGCGTCGAGAGCGAGCGCGGGCTGTTCGTCGCCGAGGGCGAGAAGGTCATCAGGCGGGCGATCGGCGCGGGCCATCCGGTGCGTTCCGTGCTGACCACCGCCAAATGGCTCGACGCGCTGGCCGGCGTCGTCGGGGAGGCCACCGTCTACGTGGTCTCCGACCGGGTGATGGAGGGGATCACCGGCTTCCAGGTGCACCGGGGCGCGCTCGCCGCGATGGAGCGCACCCCGCTTCCCTCGGTCGGCGAACTCCTCACGGACGCGGGGTCGCGGATCCTCGTCCTGGAGGATCTGGTCGACCACGGCAACGTGGGGGCGATCTTCCGCTGCGCGGCGGCGCTCGGCGTCGGCGCGATCGTGCTGTCACCGCGCTGCGCCGACCCCCTCTATCGCAGGGCCGTCAAGGTGTCGATGGGGGCGGTGTTCGCCATTCCGTACGCCCGTATGGCCGACTGGCACGGCGGCCTGGCGGAGATCAGGGCGGCCGGCTTCCGCCTGCTCGCGCTCACGCCCGACCAGTCGGCCGTGCCGCTGGACAAGGCCCCGCTGTCCGGACGGGTCGCGCTGATGCTCGGCTCGGAGGGCGACGGGCTGTCGTCCCACTGGCTGCACGAGGCCGACGAGCCCGTCTGCATCCCGATGAGCGCACAGGCGATGGACCTCGGCGTCGACTCCCTGAACGTGGTGGCCGCCGCGGCCATCGCCTGTCACGGCCTGCTCAGGGGATCGTGACCCCGGGCTCTGCTTCCTCGGAGGCTCCCGTCCCGGCCCAGTCGAGCAGCTTGCGCGCGGTCGCCAGCCTGGCCTTCTCGCTGCGCTCGCCCAGCACGACCCCCACGTACGTGCGCCCGTCCCGGACGGCGGCGAACGACAGGCAGTAGCCCGCCTGGCTGGTGAAGCCGGTCTTCAGCCCCACCGCGCCGTCGTCCAGCAGGTCGTTGGTGTTGTGCCACACGTGCGCCCGGTGGAGGGCCGACTTCCCGACCGCCCGCCTGGGCGTCCTGGCGACGGTCGCGATCACGGGGTCGCGCAGCGCCGCGACGGCCAGCGTCGCCTGGTCGCGGGCGGTGGAGTACGCCTTCGACGGCAGGCCGTCGGGGTTGGCGTAGCGGGTGTCGCGCAGGCCGAGGCGCCGTGCCGCGGCGTTCATCTTGGCGACGAACTTCGCCGTCCCCGGGCCGTACCGCTCGGCCAGGGCGTGCGCGGCGTCGGCTCCCGAGGGGAGCATGAGCCCGTAGAGCAGGTCGCGCACCGTGAGCCGCTCGCCCGCCCGCAGGCCCGCGGTCGTGGCCCCGCCGGCCGTCGCGTGCCGTATGTCGGCCTTGGTGATGGTCACCACGTCGTCCAGGCGGGCCTGCCGCCGCACCACGTAGGCGGTCATGACCTTGGTCAGGCTCGCGACCGGCACCCGGCGCGTCTCGCGCTTGGCGAACTGGACCGTTCCGTCCGTGGTGTCCACCAGGTAGGCCTCCCTGGCGGTGACCGACGGTGTTGCGGCGGCCTGAGCGGGTGCGGCGGCGGCCCCTGCCGTGACGAGGGCGGCGGCCAGCGCGATGATTACCCCGTTACGCATCCGGACATGATCGCACGGCTTCTGGCGTGGCGGGCGCGTCTCCGGTCCCGCCCCTCCTCCTGCGGCGCCGTACGAGGAGGGCGACGGCCAGGGCCACGACGGCGACGACGGCCGCGGCCAGCGCGGGGGACCGGGCCGCCAGCGACAGCCAGGCCCACAGGAGCGAGTAGAGGCCGAAGGAGGTCACCGGCACCCAGGTCAGGCAGCCGAGCGCGCTGGCCACCACATACCAGCGGTAGTCCACCCGCAGCGCCCCCGCGACCCACGGCAGCGTGTGCCGCAGGCCCGGCACCCAGAAGCAGCCGTACACGGCGAGCGCGCCCCACCGGCGCACCACGTTCTCCACGCGTTCGATCCGCGCCCGGCCGATCCTGCGGCCCATCCGCGAGCGGTAGAGCGCCTCGCCGAGCCTGCGGCCGACCCAGTAGTACACCTGGAACGCGCCGAACAGGGCGACCGCGCCGACCGCGACGACCAGCCACAGAGGAAGGCCGAACACGGAGGCGGCCGTGGGGTCGGGAATCCTCACGTGCTCTCACCGCCGGTCGTGGGGGCAGTCATCAGGCAAGCCTTACCTTAGCGTCCCGGCTCGCGCCGATTGCAAGCGGATGTCAAGCGGCGATCAATTCGTCCTTTGTACACCTGAGGGGACGAGAGGTGACGGGTTCGCGATGCGACAGGGGCCTTTGCGAACTCCGCCCCTCTACTTGCTCACCTGTTCGCGAGCGCTCCGCGGGCCTCGGCGACCCAGCGGGGCACGCCCACCCGCTCGGCCACGGCCAGCGCCTTCTCGTAGTGGTCTCGGGCCGGCAGGCCGAGCCGTACGGCGAGATCGCCGAGCGTCTTCGCCACCGGCCACAGCGCGACCACGCCGGTGCCGGCCCCGGCGATGCGGTCGCGGAACGGCGCCAGCTTCTCGTACGCCTCCCGCATCCGGCCCTCGTCGTCCAGCAGCATCCCGGCGAGCGCCCGCCAGATGAGCGCGAGCTCGTAGAGGAAGTCGGTGCGGACCGGCTCCCGGCTCGCGGCCACCACCTGGGCGTCCCGCACGTGCCCGGCCGAGGCGAGCGCCACGGCGTAGGCGTCGAGCGTCCACTTCGCGCCGCGCTGGTGGGCCTCGCCCAGCGGCTCGGCCATCTCGGCGGCCCGCCCGTCCACCAGGTGCAGGCAGAACGTGGCGATCAGCGGCAGGTCCTGGCGGCCTTCGAGCATGCCGGCCCGCGCGGTAAGCCGCGCCGCGTTCCGGTAGGCCCGCTCGGCCCCGGCGTAGTCGCCGGTGATCATCAGCCGCTGCCCGGCGTACCACGCGCCGACCGCCGCCGGGGCAGGCAGGGCGTACTGCCGTCCGAGGCGCTCGGCCTGCGCGAGGTGCTCGTCGGCCTCGGCGAAGTCGCCCCGGGCCGCCGCGCACTCCAGCAGCACGAGGTGCGCCAGTGTTTGCACCGCGATCTGGCCCGACTCCGCCCCGACCCGCAGCAGCTCGCGGCCGATGGTCTCGCGCTCGTCGACCTGCGTCAGCGTGTAGGACTGCCGCAGCCGCCCGCTCAGCGCCATCGCCAGCAGCGCCGGGTCGCCGCTCGACCTGGCCAGCTCCTCGGCCTCCAGCGACGCCTGGTAGCCGCGCTCGGTGGCCGACCCCTCCAACTCCAGGGCCAGCGTCGCGAGCAGGCTGGCCCGCAGCGACTGCTCGCCCTCCGGCAGCTCGACCAGCGCCTTCTCGGTGACGTCGACGATCTCCCAGGCCGTGCGCGTGAAGTCGCGCGCGATGCCCTTGTGCGGCACCGCGAGCGCCGCCGCGACCCGGGCGGTCAGCTCCAGATCGCCGAGGGGCAGCGCGACCGCCATCGCCTCCCCCCGATGCGCGCGGGCGGCGGTCATGTCCCCGCACAGCGCCAGCGCCCTGATCATCCGCAGCTGAAGCTCCAGCCGGTCGCGTACGGATCCACGGCCTGTGCGAGCCCGGTCGAAGGCGGCGATGGCCTGCTGCCAGAGGGTGGCGGCCTCCCGGTGGGCGAACCTGCGCTCGGCCTGCTCGGCCGCCAGCCCGGCGTACCGCACGGCCTTCGCGGCGGTCTCCACCGTGCCCGCCGCGTCGTAGTGGTGGGCCAGCGCGGCCACGTCGTTCGGGCTGCGCTGCTCGATCACCGAGGCGACCGCGGCGTGCAGCCGCGAGCGGCGCAGCCGGGAGGCGTCCGAGTAGATCGTGTCCCTGACCAGGTCGTGGTCGAACCTGAGCAGGCCGGGGCCCGGCTCGGTCGCCAGCCCGGCGAGCAGGGCCGCCTCGACCGCGTCCACCACGGCGTCCTCGTCGCCGGAGACGTCGACGAGGACGTCCACGTCCACGTCGCGGCCGATCACGGCGGCCTGCAGCAACACCTGCTGGGCCCGCTCCGGCAGCCGGGCGATCCGCCGCCGCAACACGTCGCGCACGCCCGAGGGCACCTCGGAGATGTCGGCCTCGGCCTCGAACAGCCGGGCCGTCTCCTTGACGAAGAACGGGTTGCCCCCGGCCCGCTCGACGATCGTGCTGACGACCTCGTCGTCCACCTCGTGCACGCAGGTCGCCCGGACGAGCTCCGCCACCGCGGCGTCGTCGAGGCCGCCGAGCCCCACGCGTACGGGGTCGAGCCGGGCCAGCGCGGCCAGCACATCCTGCTGCTGGTCGTTCAGCTCGCCGTCGCGGCAGGTCACCACGACGAGCACGCGGCTGGCGGCGAGCAGGCTGGGCAGCGCGCGCAGCAGCGCGAGCGTCTGGTCGTCGGCCCAGTGCAGGTCCTCCAGGAGGATCAGCAGCGGGGCCTCGCGCGCCACGGCCGACAGGTAGCCGCCGACGGCCCGGTGCAGCCGGAAGCCGCCCGACGCCTCGTCGTCGGCGGTGTCGGGAGCGGCGTCGTCGAGCAGCGGCGCCAGCAGCGCGGCGTACTCGCCCGCGCCCCTGCGGGCGACCAGGGCGCGCAGCACCTCGACCCAGGCCCAGCCGGGCGGGGTCGCCGTGCTGTCGGGGCAGCCTCCGGTCGCCCCTATCCAGCCGTCGCCCTCCAGCCGCTCGAACAGCCGCCGCACCAGCGTCGTCTTCCCCGCGCCGGGGTCGCCGCTGACCACGGCGACCGTGAACCGGCCCGCCTGGACGCGGGGCGCGGCGGCGGCGAGCGCGGCCAGCTCGGCGTCGCGGCCGACGAACGGCTCGGGCTCCAGCGGCGGGGCGTCGCCGGTGGCGACCGGCCGGGGCGGCCAGGTCGCGGTGATCTCGGCGGGCCGCCGGGGCGCGGGAAGCACGAGGTCGAGCCCGGGGGCCTGGGCCAGGATGTCCGACTCCAGCTTCCGCAGCGCCGGCCCCGGGTCGATGCCCAGCTCGTCGGACAGGATCGTGCGGGCCCGGCGCAGCGCGGCGAGCGCGTCGCCTTGCCGCCCGCACCGGTAGAGCCCGAGCGCGAGCAGCCGCCAGCCCTCCTCACGCAGGGCGTGCTGGGTCGTCAGCGCCTCCAGGTCGGGCACGGTCTCGGCGTGCAGGCCCATCCGCAGCCCGGCGTCGGCGTGCCGCTCCCTGGCCACCAGGCGCAGCTCGCTCAGCCGCGCCACCTCCGCCTCCGCCCAGGGCTGGTCGGCGAAGTCCGAGTAAGGCGTGCCCTGCCACAGCGCGAGCGCGGAGTCCAGCCGGGCCCGGGCGGCCTGGGGGCTCTCCTCCATCCGCTCCCCGGCCGAGCGGACCATGGCCTCGAAGCGCAGGGCGTCCACCTGCTCCGGGGCGGCGCGCAGGGCGTACCCCGACGCGACGGTCACGAGCAGGCGGTTGGGCCCGCCACGGGGCCGGTTGGGCTCCAGCACGCGGCGCAGCCGGGAGATGTAGACCTGCAACCCCGACTGGGCGCCCTTGGCGGTGTCGTCGTCCCACAGGTCGAACAGCAGGGTGTCCACGGGCACGACCTGGCCGCGCGCCACGAGCAGGCGGGCCAGCACCGCGCGCTGCCGCAGCCCGCCGAGGTCGAGCTCGTCGGTGCCGTCGTGCGCCCCCACCGGTCCGAGGACCCGGAACGCCACCGGGCTCGTCGGGGGGCTCATCGGGCGCTCCTCCGCTCTCGTGCGCCGTGCCTGCCGGCCGCCGCTGGTCGTCCTGTCTCAGGCGTCACCGTATGCGCGCCCGCGAAGGGGCACAAGGCATTCACCAACCCGGGCACTCTCACCTTCTCGCCCAGCGAGTGTAGGAGATCGGCAGGGTGACCCGCAGTTGATCAGCGGACCCGGGTGCGGTGCGGGGAGGCGGCCGATCCCGCCTCTGCGGCCCCGGCGCGGGTCTCCCGCCTGCGCAGCAGGGCCCAGCCGCCGAGCGCCAGCCCGCCCCAGGGAATCTCGATGGTGTAGGTCCAGAAGCCGAACAGCACGGCGGCCGCGGTGGCCCCGCCCGCGGGCTGCCCGAACGCCCCGATCAGCAGTGTGGCGACGCCCCCCTCCATGATCCCGGCTCCACTGGGCGTGACGAGGGCGGTGGTGAGGACGCGGCTGAGCGCGAAGACGGCGACGGTCTCGGCCGGCCCCGGGTAGGAGTCGGTGGCGACCAGGCAGGCGGCCATGATCAGGCACTGCAGGGCGAGGAAGGCGACCATCCCGAGCGACAGGCCCGCCCACCGGCTGTGGATGATCTCGGCGGTGTCCCTGCGCAGCCGTTCGATGGCCGCCGACGCCGCGTGCTCCGCCGGGCGGAACCGCCGGGGCGCGAGCCGTACGATCCCGTCGAGGACGCGGCCGAGGACGGCGGCGGCGCGGTCCCAGTAGAGCGCCGTGGCGACGACGGCGACGAGGACGAGGATCGAGACGGCCCCGACCCAGCCCGCCTTGGCGACCGTGGGATTGGTGGCCTTGCCCGCCATGAGCAGGCACACGATCCCCACGGCGGGCAGGATGAACCGGAACAGCGAGTTCCAGATGCCGGTGACCAGCGTGTAGACGACGATCGGCCGGTTGGCGAAGCCCCAGCCGCGGGTCATGCCGAACGTCAGGGCCACGCCCGCCGCGCCGCCGAACGGCAGCAGGTTGCTGACCGCGCTTCCCGCGGCGTTGAGTGTGAGCGCCTGCATGTGCGTGAGCCCGGGCAGCGCGGAGGTCATCACGAACGTGTACGCCAGCAGGCTCGCCAGCCACAGGACGGTCATCAGCGCGATGGTCTGCCACCCGAGACCGCCGAACTGGTGGCCGATCTCCGTCCAGCTCACGGTGGCGCCGGTGAGGGTGTGCACGATCTCCGGGAGATAGACCACCAGCGCCGTGGCCAGCCCGAGCGACACCACAGACAGCGCGATCTGCAGCCACTTCCTGTTCACCCGCGTATGCCCCCAGTCCGGTGTCGGTCCCCTCCAGTCTGCCGGGCCCTCGGGGGCGGCCGAATCCTCCTGACGGAGGAGCACGACCCTTAGGGGGTGGCCTGCGGGCCGCCGTCGAAGGGATGCCGCAGGCGGGTGCCGCGGGGCAGGCCGCGGCGCACGTACCACTCGGTGCCGAAGACGAAGCGGTAGGCGAACCCCGGGATCTTCAGCATCGCGCCCAGCGTGCGGTCGCCGTCGCCGCCGGTGGCCTGGCTGGCGTGGGCCGCCATCGCCGCCCTCTTGGCCTTGGCGTACTTGCGCACGTTGACCCGGTGGGTGATCGAGTCCCGGGGCGAGTAGGCCCGTTCGAAGCTCCGCACGTCGATCGCCGGGTAGAACCGGGAGGCCAGCCGCACGCCCTTGAGCAGCAGGTCGCGGTCGACCGTCGCCTCCAGCACGATGGGCGTCCCGGCGATCTCGGCGGCCCGGCTGCCGACCCGGTAGACCTGCACGTGGTCGGGGTGGCCGTAGCCGCCGGCCGGGTCGTAGATCGTGAGGAGGTCGGCCGTCTCCTCCTTGAGCACCGAGGCCAGCCGTTGCGCCGCCTCCTCGATGTCGGCGTCGATGAACGCGTCGTCCGGCCGCTCGCCGGCCACGCCGCCGTCGATCGCCAGGCCGGAGTCCCCGTAGCCGAGCAGCACGACCCGGGCACAGCCCAGGGCCGCGGCCGATCGGTGCAGCTCGTCCATGCGGGTCCTGCCGAGCTCCTCGCCGTGGGGGACTTCGGCGAGGCCGCGCTCACCGGCCGTCGCGACGACGAGCACCACGCGGTGCCCCTCGTCGGCCAGCATGGCCATGGTCCCGGCGGTCAGCAGCGCCTCGTCATCGGGATGGGCGTGGAAGAACACCGCCGTCCTCATCGCGCCCCACGGAACGTCGTCATCGCGTGCTCCACTCATCTGCGCCGGCTTCCGCCCATGATCCCACGTGGCCCGGGTCGCGTGACGTCGGCCTCCCCTGTGAGCAGTCAGGACAGGCGCGCGGTTTGATGGGCGTGGCGTGCTCTGCCAGGCTGACCCGGTGAGGATTCTTCACGTCAGCGACTGCTACCTGCCGCGGCTCGGAGGGATCGAGGTGCAGGTCGCCGACCTCGTCAGGGCCCAGCGAGAGGCGGGCCACACGGTCGAGGTGGTGACGGCGACGCCGGGGGAGCGGCTGCCGGGGGTGCACCGCGTGGTCGCGAACCTCCCGTTCGACCTGCCCGTCCATCCGCGCGGCACGGCCCACCTTCTCCGCATCATGGCGAGCGGCCGGTACGACGTGGCGCACGTCCACACGGGGGCCGTCTCGCCGTTCGCGTGGATGGGAGTGCACGCGGCGGTGCGGTCCGGGCTGCCGGTGGTCGCGACCGTCCACAGCATGTGGGATCCGGTCACCCGGGGCGTCTATCGGGCGCTGGAGGCGGCCTTCGGGTGGCGGCGCTGGGGCCTGGTCCTCACCGCCGTCAGCGAGGCCGCCGCGCGCCCCATCCGCGCCGTGGCCGGGCCTAGGGTGCCCGTACAGGTGGTGTCGAACGGCCTCGACGTGACCTCGTGGCGGCCCGAGCCCGGTTCGGAACGGCACAGCGCCGTACGGGACGCCGGGGACGGGACGGTGCATGTGGTGGCGGTGGGAAGGCTGGCGCCGCGCAAGCAGCCGTTGCGCCTGCTCAAGCTGCTGGAGACGGCGCGTGACAGGGTGCCGGGGAACGTCGCGATGCGCGCGACGATCGTGGGCGACGGCCCGGCCCGCGGGCGCATGGAGCGCTACCTGAGGGCGCGCCGGATGAGCTGGGTGTCGCTGCCGGGCAGGTACAGCCGGGAGCAGATCAAGGACCTGCTGGCCGGGGCCGACGTGTTCGTGGCCCCGGCGCCGCGCGAGTCGTTCGGCCTGGCCGCGCTGGAGGCCCGCGCGGCCGGCGTGCCGGTGGTCGCGCGGGCGCAGAGCGGCGTGGCCGACTTCGTCAGGCCGGGCAAGGAGGGCCTGCTGGGCCGCACGTTCGACGACCTCGTCGCCTCGGTCGTACGGCTGGCCCGCGACTCCGCCCTGCGTCAGTCGATCGCCGAGCACAACAGGGAGACGGAGCCGGTCCGGTGCTCCTGGCCCGCCGTGCTTGAGGGCTTCGCCCACTGCTACGAGCTGGCCGGAAGCTGATCCGGGGTCACTCGGGGTCTAGTAGGGGAGGACCCTTCCCGAGGGGGTGCGCAGGTCGATCGGGGCGGGAGTTCTCGGCGGCCGCGGTCGCGGCACGATCTGCACCTTCTTCATCGGGGCCCTCCTTTCGGCGGAGTCCGTCAGCTGGTGCCTTCATGATTCCCATGAATTGGCCGAGATTATCCTCCGAGCGTCAGTTCTTGTTCTTGTAACATCCGCCCGTCGGTCATCCGCGCGTGGCGGACGGCTGGGCGGGGGCCGCCCGCACGCCGGCCGGGCGATCAAGATCTATCTGATAAGCGCGGCATGCTCGATTTGGCGGCGTTTAGCGAGCGCCCTCTCGATGTGCTGCTCCATGATCCGCGCGCGTTCGTGATCTCCCTGCCGGGCGCTGGCGGCGGCGAGATTACGGACCACCCGGAGTACGGCCCCCGCCACTTCCTGCAGATGCGTTTCCCGATGCCAGGTATCGCTGAGCGGATCGAGGCCGAGCACATTCAGCATGGCCCGGACCGATCGGCATTTCGCGGCCGCCTGCTCGCGATCTCCGGACGCCAGCGCGGCGTTGCCCTCGGCCACCGCGCCGTGGACGGCCGCGAGGGCCTGCGGCACATTCAGGTCGTTGTCCATGGCCTCGCTGAACTGCGGGGGGAGGGACGCGGCGGCGTCGGAGGACACCCGCAGCACGAACCTCTCGATCCGCCGGTAGGCCGCCGCCGCCTCGTCCAGGGCGTCGGGGCTGAATTCCACCGGCGACCGGTAATGGGCCGCCGCCAGGTAATAGCGGAGTTCGGCCGGCCGTACGCGGTCGAGCAGGGCGGGGACGGCCAGCGGGTTGCGGTGGTGTTTGCGTATCTTCTCGCCCCGGTGCGTCACCGGCCCGTTGTGCAGCCAGAATCGCGCGAAAGAGTCTCCGGCGGCCCGCGACTGGGCCATCTCGTTCTCGTGGTGCGGAAATATGAGATTGGCTCCGCCGCCGTGGATGTCGAATTCCGCGCCCAGATATCTGCGGGCCATCGCGGAACACTCCAGATGCCACCCCGGGCGCCCCTCGCCCCAGGGTGAATCCCACACCGGCTCGCCGGGTTTGGCGCTCTTCCACAATGCGAAATCGCGCGGGTCGCGTTTTCCGTGCTCGTTCTCCTCGGTCGCCCTCAGGTGTCTCGCCTGCTGCCGGGAGAGGGACCCGTAATGCGGGTAGGCGCCGACCGAGAAATAGACGTTTCCGTCGGACTCGTAGGCGTGGCCGGACGCGACGAGCTGCTCGACCATCTCGATCATCTCCGGGATGTGCCCCGTCGCCCGCGGCTCCACGCTGGGCGGAAGGCATCCCAGGGCGGTGTAGGTGCGGACGAAGGCGCGGTGGACGGGGTCGGTGACCCGCCACCAGGGAACCCCCTCGGAAATGGCCCTGTGAATTATCTTGTCCTCGATGTCGGTGACGTTCCGGCAGAGCAGGACCTCATATCCGCTGTTTTTCAGCCAGCGGTGCAGGATGTCGAAATTCACCTGCGATCTGAGCTGTCCCACGTGCGGCGGAACGACGACGGTGGGACCGCAGAGATAAATCGACACAGTTCCGGGAATTCGGGGGACGAAATCGCGGACGGCGCGGCGATGCGTATCGTAAAGGCGAAGACCCACCTAGCCGAGGGTAAGCGACTTATCCGCTCGCTGTCGATAGCGCGGGCCGACCCCGCCCCGCACACCGGGAAATGGCGATTGTGAGGACGGGGAATAAGGACGATCCGCCCGCTGGTTGGCGCAGGCATGGAGCCGACGAAACGGGGCCGCGTCCGGGTGGAGACGACGGCCAAGCGCGTGCGTGCCTACGTCGAGGGCCGGGCGGTGGCCGACACCACCCGGGCCCTGCTGGTCTGGGAGGTCCCCTACTACCCGACGTACTACTTCCCGGCGGACGACGTCCGCGCGGAGGAGCTGAAGGCCACCGGGGAGACGCGGCACTCGCCGAGCAGGGGCGACGCGGCGGTCCACGACGTGGCCGGCCGGGCGGGCGCCGCCCTCGTGTACGGGGACGACGCGCCGCTGGAGCAGATCCGGGGCCACGTCCGCTTCGAGTGGAACGCGATGGACAACTGGTTCGAGGAGGACGAGGAGGTCTTCGTCCATCCCCGCGACCCGTACACGCGGGTGGACATCCTGCCCAGTTCGCGTCACGTACGGGTGGAGGTGGGCGGCGTCACCGTCGCCGACTCGCGCAGCCCGCGCATCCTGTTCGAGACCGGCCTGCCGCCGCGTTACTACCTGCCGAAGACCGACGTGCGGCTGGACCTGCTGCGCCCGTCGGAGACCGTGACCCACTGCCCGTACAAGGGCCGCGCGGTGTACTGGTCGGTCGGCGAGGACGAATCCGGCAGGGACCTCGTCTGGTCGTACCCCACGCCGCTCCCGGAGTCGCAGAAGATCGCCGGGCTGGTCGCCTTCTACGACGAGAAGGTGGACGTGTACGTCGACGGCGTCCTCCAGGACCGCCCGAAGTCGAAGTTCGCCTGACCCTCGCTACCGGTCAGCCGTGAAGGTCGAACGGATTCAGCACAGAGACACCGGTGCCCTCGAAGTCCTTGACGTTCCGGCTGACCAGGGTCCATCCGTGCACCCTGGCCGTCGCCGCGATCAGGCCGTCCGTCGTCGGCAGGGTTCGTACGCCGTTCAGCCGTCCCCACTCCTCGGCGACCGCGGGAGTCACGGGGACGATGCGGTCTCCGAACTGCCGCTGCAAGGCGTGCAGCCAGCGCTCCAGCACCGCCGCCTGTGCGGGGTCGCTGCGCCTGCGGAGTTCGACTCCGCAACGGATCTCGCCGACGGTGAGGCTGCTCATGTAGAGCGTGGGTCCGTGAGCCGCGTCGATCCAGTCCCTGACTGAGACGCTCCCGTTCCGCTTGCGCGCCTCCGACACCACGTTCGTGTCGAGCAGATAGCCGACGGGCATCAGCCGAGGTCCACCTCTCGTGGGAGGTCCTTGTTCCGAGGGAACTCGACGTCGTCGTCCCAATCGGGGTCCGCGAGGAGGAAACGGGCGAAGTCGGGGGCGTCTCCTTTGAGACGGCGGTATTCGGCGATGTCGATGACCACCGCGACCTCTTCACCGTGCCGTGTAACGACCTGCGGGCCTTCGTCAAGCGCGCGGCGCACGACCTCGCTGAACCGTTGTTTCGCCTCTTGCACCTGCCAGGCGGTCATAGCGGCGCTCCTGTCTAGTCTGTCTAGATAGGACTATAGGCGCTGGCGGGCGGCGGCGCGGTCGAGCGGGAGCTGTGCCGCGGGTGACTCAGCGGCGGATGACGTGGAGGACGCTGGCGATGCGCTCCGCGGCGGTGACCACGTCGGAGGCGTGCCCGATCCGGCCGGCCCAGGACAGCCAGTACCACCACTCGCCGTCGCTGGCGCTGGACGCGAGCACGTCCTCGGCCATCGTGGGCTCCATGGGGTTGATGACGCGCAGACGTGGATAGAGGCCGGCCGGCGCCGTCAGGCGCACCTGGAAGGAGTGGGCCTCGAGCTGCGCGGCGAGCCGCTCCAGGTGGTCCATCGCCTCGCTGCGGTCTACCGTCGTCATGGTCAGCCTCCGGGAACGTCAGGACCTATCACCGGAAAGGGTGAACCCGCAACGACCCACCGGCAATCGCGCCGATTCGCCGAAACCGTGCAATAACCAGGGAACTCGCTCGGATTCCGTGGAACACCCGCGGGTTCGGGAACACGAAGGGGTAACAGTCCCGGGGGGTTGCGTGCCTGCGCGTTTACCTTGGGGAAACAACCGTAAACGGGGACCGCTTCACCAGTGGAGGGCGTGCACATGGCCCGCGGAGAGCACTCACCCGCTTGCGCGCGTCGCTGGCGCGAACAGGCACAGGCACGGCAGTGGACGCTCTGGCAGACCGTTCAGGCGATCCACGGGTGCTGCGGCGTCAGCCTGCTGAAAGCGCACAGGCTCGGCCGCGGGTGGTCGGCCAGGCAGGCGATCGAGGAGCTGGAGCAGTTGTGCGAGCAGCACAATCTCGGTCACCCTCGGGCGAGCATCGACCTGCTGAACGCCTGGGAGAACAACCGGGCCCGCCCGCGTCCCCAGACCATCGACCTGCTGGCCCGGCTCTACCGGGCCAACGCCGTACGGCTCGGCCTGGCCGGCGACTACTGCGAGGACACGGGCGGGCAGAAGATCGTCGTGGTGGGGCCGGGCCAGACCGGTGAGCAGGCCCGGGCCGAGGACCCGGCCGCCGACGACGCGGAGCGCCGGGCGCTGTTCCACCAGGCGATGCTGATGGGCACGCCGAGCGGCCGGTTCTTCGCGGAGGTCGAGGGCCTGCGCCACGACCTCGACCGCACGATGGCCACGGGCACGGTGAGCGAGGACCAGCTCGACCGGCTGGACGAGCAGGTGCTGCGCTACCGCAGGGAGTACATGACGACCCCGCCGACGCCGATGCTCTGCCGGGTCATGCTGGAGATCTCCGACGTGCGCCGGCTGAGCGGGGTCCGCCAGCCGTCGTCGGTGCAGCGCCGCCTGCTCACCGCGACCACCATGCTCACCCTGCTCGCCGCCGACGCGCTGATGAAGCTGGGCGACACCCGCCAGGCCCACGCCTGGTACGGCACCGCCCGCGCCGCCTCCGACGACGTGGGCGACCTGCGGCTGCGGGCGCTCGTGCGGGCCCAGCAGACCATGCTCCTCTACTACTACGGCGACCTGAACGAGACGGTGCGGCTGGCCCGCGAGGCGCGGATGCTGGCCGGCTCGGCCCCCAGCTCGCCCGCGGCGCTGGCGGCGGCGGCCGAGGCCCGCGCGCTGGCCAGGATGGGGGACGGCAAGGCCGCCAGGATCGCGCTCGCCGAGGCGGAGCAGATCTTCGCCCGCATGCGCGGCATCAGCCAGGACGACCTGGCCTTCGTCTTCACCGAAAAGCGGATGAAGTTCTACCGCACCGGCACCCTGATCGAGCTGGGGGACGCCCAGCAGGTGCAGGGCATCGACGGGTTCCCCCCGGGTTTCCAGACCATCGACCCGGCGCTGATCCTGCTCGACCAGGCGAGCCACCTGGCCAGGCACGGCGACCACGAGGAGGCGTGCAGGATCGCCGCGGACGCGCTGCGGCAGGTGCCCGCCGAGCACCGCACGTCGATCGTCGTCACCCGGGCCAGGGCCCTGCTGGCGGACGCCGATCCCGCGCTGCCCGCCGTACGGCGCCTGCGACGGGTGCTGTCGGAGTCGTCGCCCACGCTCGCCCTCAGCGGGCTGTTCCCCGTCGCGGACGTCCACGTCGCCGCCGAGACCGCCGAGAACGCCTGAAACCGCCATGAGGACGATGGAGCCGGCACCGCTGGCCGAGGAGGCGTTCGGGGTCCTGCGCGAGGTCTGCGCGAAGATCGGGGTGGACACGCGGGGCGCGCGGCTCCTGCGGCTGCGCAGCAACGCGGTCTTCAAGCTGCAGGGAGACGTGGCGGGCGGGGAGCTGGTGGTGCGGATCGCGACCGCGCCGGACGCGCTGACCCGGCTGCCGGTGGTCGTGGCGGTCGCCCGCTGGCTCGCCGACCGGGGCTTCCCGACCGTGCGGCCCGCCGACGAGATCGCCGACCAGCCGATCGTGCACGACGGCCGGGCGGTCACCTTCTGGCGGTACGTCCCCTCCCGCGGCCGTCCGACGACCCGGCAGCTCGGCCGGGTGCTGCGCAGCCTGCACCGCGAGCCGGTGCCGCCGGTGGGGCTGCGGACGCTCACCGACCCCCTCGCCGAGGTGCGGCACGCGGTGGAGCACCGGGCCGAGGTGCTCACCGTCGCCCAGCGGTCCTGGCTGAGCGACCGCATCGAGGAGCTCACCGGGCGCTGGCACGACCTGGACACCGGCTCGCCGGTGCTGCTGCACGGGGACGCCTGGATCGACAACCTGCTGCGCTGCCAGGACGGGCACGTGGTGCTGTGCGACTGGGACGGCGTGGCCGTCGGCCCGCGCCAGTGGGACCTGGTGCACACCTACCACGGGCAGCGCCGCTTCGGCCTGTCGGCGGCCGACGTGGACGAGTTCGCCCGCGCGTACGGCTCGGACCTGCGGCTGTGGCCCGGCTACAGCACCCTGATGGAGGTGCGAGACATGTACGCCGTGGGCATCCATATCCGGAACGCCTCCGGCGACCCGTTCTCCCGGCAGGAGTTGCCCCGGCGGCTCGACTCGCTCACACGCGGTGACGGGCACGCGCGCTGGTACATGGCGGCACCGGCATAGCCTCGGGTAATCGCGGGTACTGACCGTACAGGCTGCGAGTGTCGCAGTAGACAATTCCTGAAAACATGGTTTGTAAAAAGCGCACCCGGGTCAGACCCGGTGGCGGATATGCGCGCATTTCCAGCGTCTCACGCGGTCGCGCGACGAATCCGCTGCGCAGCCTCGTGCTCCCGACCTGGGAACATGGTGTGGCTTCCAAGAAGGAGAAGCAGTTGTCTGAAGGCACTGTCAAGTGGTTCAACGCCGAAAAGGGCTTCGGTTTCATCGCTCCGGACGACGGCACCGCTGACGTGTTCGTTCATTATTCGGCGATCACTTCGAACGGTTACCGCACGCTGGACCAGAACCAGAGAGTCAGCTACGTGACCGTTCAGGGCAACAAGGGACCGCAGGCCGAACAGGTCACGCCGCTCTGACGACGTGACTCATGGTGACATCGCGGTCGTGACCGGCCGCGCCTGCGGCACCACGTCGGCCCGCGCCGCTGCGGCGGCGCGGGCCCGATGTTTTACCGTTCCTTTGCCGGGCAGCGGCAACGGTCATGAGATTGAGCATGACCTCCGATCTGTGGTGGAAGAACGCGGTCGTGTACTGCCTCGACATCGAAACCTTCGCCGACGGCAACGGCGACGGGATCGGTGACTTCAGAGGGGCGATCCAACGCATCGACCATCTGGACCGGATGGGCGTGACGTGCATCTGGCTCATGCCGTTCTTCCCGACGCCCGACAAGGACGACGGCTACGACATCACCGACTTCTACCGCGTCGACCCGCGCCTCGGCACGCTCGGCGACTTCGTCGAGTTCATGCGGGTGGCCAGGGACCGCGGCATCAGGGTCATCGCCGATCTCGTGGTCAACCACACCTCCGACCAGCATCCCTGGTTCAAGGACGCGCGTTCCAGCCGCGACTCCCGCTATCGGGACTGGTACATCTGGTCCGACAAGCCGGAGCCCGACGATCCCAACGGCATCGTGTTCCCCGACGAGGAGGACAGCCTCTGGGAGTACGACGAGAAGACCGGGCAGTACTACTTCCACCGGTTCTACCGGTTCCAGCCCGACCTGAACACCGCCAACCCCGAGGTGCAGGACGAGATCTCCCGGATCCTCGGCTTCTGGATGGAGCTGGGCCTGTCGGGCTTCCGGGTGGACGCCGTGCCGTTCCTCGTCGAGCAGGTCACCGACAGCGACGACCTGCCGGACCCGCACGAGTTCTTCGCCTGCCTGCGAGCCTTCCTCAGTCGCCGCGACGGCAGCGCCATCCTCCTCGGCGAGGTGAACCTGCCGTACGGCGACCTGGTGCGGTACTTCGGCAACGATCTCGGCGACGAGATCACCATGTGCTTCGACTTCATCACCATGCAGCGGACGTACCTGTCGCTGGCCCGTCAGGACGGCGGTCCGCTGGCCGCCGCGCTGCGGGAGCGCCCCAAGCCGCCCAAGGACTCCCAGTGGGCCACGTTCGTCCGCAACCACGACGAGCTCACCCTCGACAAACTGAGCGACGCCGAGCGCGAGGAGGTCTTCGCGGCCTTCGGCCCCGACAAGGACATGCAGCTGTTCGGCCGGGGCCTGCGCCGGCGCCTGCCGACGATGCTGGGCGGCGACCTCGACCGGATCAAGATGGCCTACAGCCTGCTGTTCTCGCTGCCGGGCACTCCGGTGCTCTTCTACGGCGAGGAGATCGGCATGGGGGAGAACCTGGAGCTGGAGGGCCGCCAGGCCGTCCGCACGCCCATGCAGTGGACCCCGCACCGCAACGGAGGCTTCAGCGACGCCGACCCCTCGAAGGTGCAGATCCCCATGCCCACCGGGGACTACGGCCCCGAGAAGGTCAACGTCAGCGCGCAGGAGCGCGACCCCGACTCGCTGCTGTCGTGGATCACCCGGCTGATCCGGCACTACCGCGACTGCCCCGAGTTCGCCTGGGGGGAGTACACGGTGCTCGACACCGGCGTGGACGCCGTTTTCGCCCACCGGGCCGACTGCGACGGCGAGACGGTCGTGGCCGTGCACAACCTCGGCGAGACCGAGGTCGAGGTCGAGATCACCCTGGACGGGCTCGACTCGTCCAAGGTGCTGACCGACCTGCTGGTGGACGGCACGGTCGAGATCTCCGGCTCCGGCCGGGCCCGCTTCCCCATGGGCAGGTACGGCTGCCGCTGGTTCCGCGCCTCCACCCCCGAGACGGCCCCGGCCGATTCCGCCGACGTCTCCTAGGGGATCCCTCAGGGGCGGCTCGGGTGGATCTCCGATGGGCCCGCGCCCTTCCCACGGCCACAGTGAAGAGCCATGGGAATGGTCTTGGGATACGCGCTGGTCGCGGCCGGCGCCACCGCGATGCTCGCGCTGCACCTGGTGGGAGGGCTCGACCCGCTCACGGCGACGATCAGCCAGTATTTCTACGCGCCCCACGGCTGGCTGCTGCCGGTCTCGCTGACGTCGATCGCCGTGGGCTCGGCCGTGCTGGCCGTACGGCTGGACCGGCTGGGGCGGCTGGACCGGCGCGCGGCGCTGCTGGTGGGCATGTGGAGCGCCTGCCTGCTGCTGGTGGCCGGGTTCCCGACCGACCCGCTGGGGGTGCCGCTGTCGCTCTCCGGCAACATTCACCGCTATGCCGCCTTCGCCGCCTTCGCGAGCCTGCCGGTGGCCGGGCTGATGGTCGCCCGGGTCACTCGTTCGCGCCTGGTGCGCGTGCTGTGCACCGTCGCGCTCGGCTCGCTGCTCCTCGTGGTCCTGCCGTACGCCTTCCGGATGCTGCATCTCGACCCCGGGGCCGTTCCGGCCGGGCTCACCCAGCGCCTCACCGTCGTCTCCGAGATGGCGGCGCTGGTGGCCATGTCCGTATCGGCGGCAGGGTCGGCAGCAGGGTCTGTGGCAGGGTCTGTGGCAGGGTCTGTGGCAGGGTCTGTGGCAGGGTCTGTGGCAGGGTCTGTGGCGAGGTCAACCGCCGCAGCTCTGGTAGGTGTAGATGCCGGCCCGGACCTTGTATCGGTCACGGACCCGGGTCGTGCCCGTCCGCGTGTCGATTCTCAGGACGGTCACCACGTCGCGGCCGCCCTCGGAATCGGTGACGTGGACGGTCACCTCGTGCTCGCCGGTCCAGTCGATCATGTCGGGCGAGGTGTCCCCCGGCAGAGAGAAACGCACGGAGCCCGTCGTCTGGTCGGTCCTGACGTCGTAGAAGCGGAGCGCGGCCTTCTTGCCGCTGCCGGTGACGAAGGCGACCGTGCGGTCGTCGGCGGACAGCGCCCACGGGCCGTTGTTCGCCACGATCTGGGGTGGGACGGCGCCGGTCAGTTCGGCGCCCGTGACGTCGTGGACGGACAGCCCGGTGGTGTTGGCGGGGGCGTCCTGCTGCAGGAGGACGGCCGAGCCGTCGCCGCTGAAGCCGGAGAACCCGCCCGATTTCGGGATCGTGCCGGTCGCGGTCGCCCGCGCGACGTCGAACAGGCGGCCGCGCGTCACGCCGTCGTCGTCGGTGTAGGCGAGGGCCAGGCGGCTGCCGTCCTGGGACATGTCCAGCCAGACCGAGTCCATGCCGATGCCGCGCGGTAGCGGCGTCTTCGGCATCACGTGGACCGCGCCGTGCACCCCGCCGTGGAACTCGCGCACCACCAGGCGATGGTCCGACTTACGGAAGTAGGCCACCGAATCGCCGTCGCCGCTGACGGTGAGGGGAGCGCTGGTGCTCTTGTCGACCTTGCCCTTGGCGTTGAGCGGCCACAGCATGGCGTCCTCGAGCGCGACCCGCCTGCCGTCGAGCAGGTCCACCCGCCAGGTGTGGCACGGCCTCTCGGTGCCGTCCTTGGCCGTGCAGGCGTCCACCGAGGCGTAGCGGATCGAGTGGTGCGCGGTGGCCGCGGCCGGGGCGGACGCCGCGGAGATCGTGAACGTGGACAGGGCGAGGCCGACCAGACCCGATGTGATCGGCAGGGTTATCGGCAGGGTGGGGTTGCGCATGACTGCTCCTTCCTGGGAGGTCATGCATTGGACCCGCCCGGGGCATCACCGGTTCGTCACAACTCGGTTGCCTACGTCTGGCCGTCGAGCGTCTCGAGCGCGTCCTCGATGGCCCGGTGAAAAGTCGGATAGGCGTACATCATGTGCCGCAGCCGCGTCGTCGGGATCTCGTTCTGCACCGCCACCACCAGCGCGCCGAGCACCTCCCCGCCGGCCGGCCCGGCGCTCGTGGCGCCGACCAGCACGCCGCGCCGCGCGTCCTCCACCAGCTTCACGAAGCCCTCGTGCCCGGCCCCGTGGATCCAGCCCCGGGCGGACTCGCTGACGGAGGCGAAGCCCACCCGCACGTCGAGCCCCGCCTCCCGGGCCTCCCGCTCCGTCAGGCCGACCGAGGCGACCTCGGGGTCGGTGAACGTGACCCGGGGCACCGCCCGGTAGTCGGCCGGCGGGCCGCCCTCGCCGAGGATGTCGCGGGCCGCGATCCTGCCCTGGTAGACGGCGACGTGCGTGTACGCTCCCCGGCCGGTCACGTCGCCCACCGCCCACACGCCGTCGGCGGCCCGCATCCGCCCGTCCACGCTGACGAACCGGGCGCTCTCGTCGAGGCCCGCGTCGCCCGCGCCGATCGCGGCCAGGTCGGTCCTGCGTCCGGTGGCGACCAGCAGCCGCGCGGCGCGGAGGGCCCGGCCGTCCTCCAGCGTGAGTGTGAAGCCGTCCCCGTCGTGCCGCACCCGCTCGGCCGCGACGCCGACGTGCGTCTCGAGGCCCTCGCCGGCGAACACCCGGGCCAGCAGCACCCCGGCCTCGGGCTCCTCCTGCGCCAGCAGACGGTCGGCGGCCTCCACGACCGACACCCGCGTGCCGAACCGGGCGAACACCTGGGCGAGCTCGCAGCCGACCGCCCCGCCGCCGAGCACGATCAGCGACTCGGGTGCGTGCGGCGCCGCGACGGCGTCCCGGTTGGTCCAGTACGGCGTGCCCTCCAGGCCGTCGATCGGGGGGACGGCGGGGCTGGTCCCGGTGGCGAGGACGATCCCGCGCCGCGCGCGCAGCACCCGGCCGTCCACGGTCACCTCCCGCGGCCCCGTGATCCGGCCGCGCCCGCGGACGAGGTGGACGCCCCTGCTCTCGAACTGCTCCACCTTGGCGTCGTCGCTCCAGCCGTCGGTGGCCTCTCCACTGATCCGGTCGACCACCGGGGCCCATTTGGGGGAGACCCGGACCGCGCCCGCCATGCCCGGCACCCGCCGCGCCTCGGCGAGCAGCCCCGCGGCGCGCACCATCATCTTGGAAGGGACGCAGCCCCAGTAGGCGCACTCGCCCCCGATCAGGCCGGCCTCCACGCCGGCGACGTTGAGGCCCGCCTCCGCCAGCCGTCCCGCGACGTCCTCCCCGCCGGGTCCCAGGCCGAGCACCACCACGTCGTACATGCCGTCCATGCCCGTCAACTGCCCAGGCAGGCGGAGCCGTATCGTGCGGCCGGCCCCGGACGACACGAAGGGGCGGGCCCGTGCGGTCCCGCCCCCTCCGTGCGCTGTCGTCAGATGAGACCGAGAGCCCGTACGGCGTCGCGCTCCTCGACCAGCTCGTTCACCGAGGCGTCGATCCGCTCCCGGGAGAACGCGTCGATCTCCAGGCCCTGGACGATCTCCCAGCGGCCGTTCCTGGACACCACGGGGAAGGACGAGATGAGGCCCTCGGGCACGCCGTAGGAGCCGTCGGACGGGATGGCCGCCGAGGTCCAGTCGCCCTCGGGCGTGCCGTTCACCCAGTCGCGCACGTGGTCGATCGCCGCGTTCGCCGCGGACGCCGCCGAGGACGCGCCGCGCGCCTCGATGATGGCGGCGCCGCGCTTGGCGACGGTCGGGATGAAGGTGTCGCGCAGCCACTCCTGCTCGACCTGCTCGGCCGCGATCTTGCCGCCGGCCTCGGCGTGGAAGAGGTCCGGGTACTGCGTGGCGGAGTGGTTGCCCCAGATCGTCATCTTCTTGATCTCGGTCACCGGCACGTTCAGCTTGCCCGCGAGCTGCGAGAGCGCGCGGTTGTGGTCGAGACGGGTCATCGCGGTGAACCGTTCGCCCGGAACGTCGGGAGCCGCGGACTGCGCGATGAGCGCGTTGGTGTTGGCGGGGTTGCCCACGACGAGCACGCGGATGTCGTCGGCCGCGTGCTCGTTGATGGCCTTGCCCTGCGGGCCGAAGATGCCGCCGTTGGCCTCCAGGAGGTCGCCGCGCTCCATGCCCTTCGTACGCGGGCGGGCGCCGACGAGCAGCGCGACGTTGGCGCCGTCGAAGGCCTTGGCCGGGTCGTCGGAGATCTCGATGCCCCGCAGCAGCGGGAACGCGCAGTCGTCGAGCTCCATCGCGGTGCCCTCGGCGGCCTTGACGGCCTGCGGGATCTCCAGAAGGCTCAGCTTCACCGGGGTGTCTGCCCCGAGGAGCTGACCCGAGGCGACGCGGAAGAGCAGCGCGTAACCGATCTGGCCGGCCGCGCCGGTGACGGTCACTTTGACGGTCATGACGATCCCCATTCGCGATATGTGTGACTCACGGATGCTACCCGTCGGGCCGGTTCCTCCCGTGACCAGGTAGGGCCGTGTTCCCCGCGTCGCTCGTCGGGGCGCTCACGTCCGTGTCGGGGGTTGCACGGGGCATCCGGCCTCTGGCCACAGGTTTCGCCGACCAAAGGGTGAAACTTTCACGAAACACGCAGGTGACTTCAGACGTAACGGCGCGACGGAATCCCTGCTCGGACGCGAAGTGCACGCCGGGCCGCGACTTCGCCGTTCATCCGCCCTTGACGGGTCCCTGTACGGCGCCGGAGGTGGTGCCTATGGTTCGTGGGAGCGCTCCCAAGCGCAGAATTCATCGCCAGGAGGACCTTCCCAATGAGATCCACCCCCCGACCGGGAGCCGTGAGCTCCACGGTGCGCCGCGGCCTGGTCGCGGCGGCCGTGCTCGCGCTCGGTTCCACGGCGGCCGTCGCAACCGCCACCTCGGCGAGTGCCGCGGTCTCCTGCAAAGTCAACTACTCCGCCAGTGAGTGGCAGGGCGGCATGTCCGTCAACCTGACCATTCAGAACCTGGGCGACGCCCTCAACGGCTGGACCCTCGCCTTCACGTTCCCGAACAGCAGCCAGAAGGTCAGCCAGGGCTGGTCGGGCAACTGGAGCCAGTCGGGCAGCAACGTGACCGTGACCGCCATGGACTGGAACAAGTCGCTGTCCACCGGCGGCTCGACGAGCATCGGATTCAACGGCACCTGGTCCGGGAGCAACCCGGCGCCGACCGACTTCAAGATCAACGGTGTGTCCTGCAACGGCACCCCGCAGTCGCCGTCGCCGTCGCCGTCGCCGTCCGCCTCGCCCTCCCCGAGGGTCTCCCCGTCGGCTTCGCCCTCCCCGAGGGTCTCTCCGTCGGCTTCGCCCTCTCCCCGGGTCTCTCCGTCGGCGTCCCCGTCGCCGTCCGCTTCTCCGTCGTCCTCGCCGCCGCCGCCCGGGACCCACGTGGACAACCCGTACTCCGGTGCGACGGGCTACGTGAACCCGGACTGGTCGGCCAGTGCGAAGTCCGAGCCGGGTGGCTCGCGGGTGGCCAACATCTCCACGGCGGTCTGGCTGGACCGCATCGCCGCGATCAGCTCCGGCTCGGCCGGCAACAACAGCATGGGCCTGCGTGACCACCTCGACGAGGCGGTCGCCCAGGACGCGGCCAACGGCAGCGCGCCTCTCACGATCCAGGTCGTCATCTACGACCTGCCGAACCGCGACTGCTCGGCGCTCGCCTCCAACGGCGAGCTGAAGATCGCGCAGAACGGCCTCGCGCGGTACAAGAGCGAGTACATCGACGTGATCGCGGGGATCATGGCGGACTCGAAGTACTCGAACCTCCGCATCGTGACGGTCATCGAGCCCGACTCGCTGCCGAACCTGATCACCAACGTCAACGCCTTCCAGGCGTGCCAGGAGGCCCAGTCCTCGGGCGCCTACGTCCAGGGCGTGCAGTACGCGCTGAACAAGCTGCACGCGATCAAGAACGTCTACACCTACGTGGACGCGGCGCACCACGCCTGGCTCGGCTGGGACACCAACTTCCAGCCGATGGTGAACCTCTTCTACCAGGTCGCCACCGGCACCACCGCCGGCGTGAACAGCATCGACGGTTTCATCGTGAACACCGCCAACTTCGGCGCGACGGTCGAGCCGTACTTCACCATCAACACCTCGGTGAACGGCCAGTCGGTGCGTCAGTCCCACTGGGTCGACTGGAACTGGTACGTGGACGAGCAGTCCTTCTCGGTCGCTCTCCGCAACGCTCTGGTCGCGAAGGGCTTCCCGAACACCCTCGGCATGCTGATCGACACCTCCCGCAACGGCTGGGGCGGTTCGGCCCGTCCGAGCGGGGCGAGCACGTCCACCAACGTGGACACCTTCGTCAACGAGTCGCGCGTCGACCGCCGGATCCACGCCGGCAACTGGTGCAACCAGTCCGGCGCCGGTATGGGCGAGCGTCCGAGGGCGAACCCCGCCGCCGGTCTCGACGCCTACGTCTGGATCAAGCCCCCGGGTGAGTCGGACGGCTCCAGCTCGGCCATCGACAACGACGAGGGCAAGGGCTTCGACCGCATGTGCGACCCGACGTACGGCGGCAACAGCCTGAACGGCAACAACCCGAGCGGCGCCCTGGCGGGCGCTCCGGTCTCGGGCCACTGGTTCTCCGCGCAGTTCCAGCAGCTCATGCAGAACGCCTACCCGCCCCTCTCGTAACACGAGGCGCGAGTGACAGCGGGCCCCGCCGCATCCGCGGCGGGGCCCGCCCCCTTTTCCCGGCCACGCTGCCGGTCAGGAGTAGTGGTTCGACCTGCTGCTCCGGGTGAGCTTGAGCACGACCGACACGATCAGCGCGATCGCGCCGATGATCAGGACCCACTTCAGCGCACCGAAGATGAGCCCGATGACGGAACCGAGAAGGAAGAACCCGACGATTACGGCTGCGGCGATGAGGAGAATGCGTCCCATGCCTTCACCGTACGGGCCGCCCTCCCGCCGTTCACAGGGCCGAAGGCCAAGTTCAGGGCAGACTCAGGGTCATCTCAGGGTGGGGGAGGCGGCCCGCGCCGGCGTCAGTCGTTGGCGTGCAGCGCCGCGTTGAGCTCGATGCCCCTGCTGTCGCGGGACACCGCCTCGACCGCACCGGTCGTCGAGTTGCGGCGCAGCAGCAGGCCCGACTTGCCCGACAGCTCCCTCGCCTTCACGACCGCCCCGTCCGGCAGCGTGACCTTGGTGCCCGCCGTGACGTACAGCCCGGCCTCCACGACGCAGTCGTCGCCGAGCGAGATGCCGACGCCGGAGTTGGCCCCGAGCAGGCAGCGCTCGCCGATCGAGATGACCTCCTTGCCGCCGCCGGACAGCGTGCCCATGATCGAGGCGCCGCCGCCCACGTCCGACCCGTCGCCCACGATCACCCCGGCCGAGATGCGGCCCTCGACCATGGAGGCGCCGAGCGTGCCGGCGTTGTAGTTGACGAACCCCTCGTGCATGACGGTGGTGCCGCTCGCCAGGTGAGCGCCGAGCCGTACGCGGTCGGCGTCGGCGATCCGCACCCCGGCCGGCAGCACGTAGTCGACCATCCGGGGGAACTTGTCCACGCCGTACACGGTCACCGGGCCCCGGGCCCGCAGGCGCAGCCGCACCTCCTCGAACCCCTCCACCTTGCACGGGCCGTGGTTGGTCCACACGACGTTGGCCAGCAGCCCGAAGATCCCGTCGAGGTTGAGCGCGCGCGGCCGGACCAGGCGGTGGGACAGCAGGTGCAGGCGCAGGTACACGTCGTGCGCGTCGGCCGGCGGGGCCGACAGGTCGGCGATGCCGGTGCGCACGGCCACGACCTCGACGCCCCGGGCGGGGTCGGGACCGACCAGCTCCGTCATGCCGTCGCCGAGGTCGTCTCCTGTGATCGGCTCGGTGCCCACGGCCGGCGGCTCGCCCAGCGCCGGGAAGGGGAACCAGGTGTCCAGCACGGTGCCGTCCGCGGCGATCGTGGCGAGGCCGATGCCGTACGCACCCGAGGTGGAGGAGTCGATAGCTGTCATGTGCACCAACGCTACCGGCTCGCGACGAGGGATTCCCGGGGCGGACGACGCCCGCCTCGCAGCCGTGTAACGCACTGTTTCAGTGGGTTTCAGGTTGAACGGGGAGATTACGGGGAAAGTTGACTCGGCACGACCGAGTCGCGTAAACATCGGCCCGTTGGGGGGCGAATGACCGACGTGCAGAGGTACGCACGGGACTGCTTCCGCGGGGTCACCTCCGACCGGTTGGGCGTCGAGCTGGAGTTCCTGGTCTTCGACGCGGACAACCCCGTGCTTCCCGTCCCCATCGCCCGGATCGCGGGTGCGCTTCCCGCGCTCACGGGTGGCAGCCGGGTGACGTTCGAGCCGGGCGGGCAGCTCGAACTGTCCGCCCCGCCGGACGTCCTGCCCGCCGCTGTCGCGAAGCTCACCGCCGACGTCGACGCCGTACGGCTCGCGCTCGCGCGGGCCGGGCTGCGGCTGGGCGGCCGCGGCCTGGACACCCTGCGCCCCGCCATACGGCAGTTACGAGAGCCCAGGTATGAGGCGATGGCCGCGTTCCTGGAGCGGCCGCACGGCCTGACGATGATGTGCTCGACGGCGTCGATCCAGGTCAACCTGGACTTCGGCGAGGATCCCCGGGCCCGCTGGGAACGCGCCCACGCGCTCGGCCCGGTGCTGGTGGCGGCCTTCGCCAACTCGCCCGCCGACGGGTGGGCCTCCGGCCGCCAGGCCGTGTGGGGCAGGCTCGACCCGAGCAGGACCGCGCCGGTCGCGCGGAACGGCGACCCGGCATACGACTGGGCGCGCTACCTCCTCGACGCCCGCCTGATGCTGGTCCGGGACACCGGCGGTCTCCTGCCGGTCCTCGACGGCTCGGCGTTCCGCGACTTCGCCCGCGTGGCCGGGCGGCCACCCGGCGAGGACGACCTCGCCTACCACGCCACCACGCTCTTCCCGCCCGTACGGCCCCGGGGCTGGCTGGAGGTGCGCTACCTCGACGCGCAGGGGGCCGCCGAGTGGCCCGTGTGCGTGGCCGTCGTCCACGCGCTCGTCACCGACGACCGGGCCGCCGCGATCGCCATGGAGGCGGCCCGGCCGGTCGCCCACCGGTGGGCGGACGCCGCCCGTCTCGGTCTCGCCGACCCCGGCCTGCGCCGGTCCGCCTCGGCCTGCTTCCGCGCCGCCGCCGAGGCCCTGCCCCGCCTCGGGGCCGAGCCCGCGCTGGTCGCCCGGGTCCGCGCGTTCGCCTCTCGGCACATCGATTCCGGCCGGTCGCCGGCCGCCGATCAGATGGAGGAGATGTTCGCTTGACTTCCTCCCCCGCCTAAAGGCGAGGGATTCCCACCCTCACGGGCTGGGCTTCCTGCTTCACAGCCGACCGCCGAAGGGAGGACCCTTGCGGACTTACATCAGCTCCACAGGCAGACACCGCTCGACCAGCGGCCAGGATGTTCTTGGCGGCATTCACGTCCCGGTCATGCCGGGTACCGCAGGACGGGCACTGCCACGTCCGAGTGCTGAGCGAGAGCTGAGCGAGCAGGTGCCCGCACGCACTGCACGTCTTGGAGCTGGGATACCAGCGGTCGATCACGACCAGGGTCCGGCCGTACTTGGCGGTCTTGTACTCCAGTTGGCGGCGGAACTCGCCCCACCCGCAGTCGGAGATCGCCCTGGCCAGGCTGTGGTTGCGGACCATGCCCTTGACGTTGAGGTCTTCGATCACGATCAGGTCGTGGTCGCGGACCAGCCGTGTGGAGATGCGGTGCAGGAAGTCGGCGCGGGCGTCCCGCACCTTGGTGTGGGCGCGGGCGACCTTCGCCTTGGCCTTGGCCTGGTTCGCGCTGCCGCGCTGCTTGCGGGCCATCCTGCGCTGGTAGCGGGCCAGGTTTCTGGCCTTGCATCCCAGATGGCGAGGGTTGGGGATCTTCTCACCGGTGGACAGGACGACGAAGTCGGTCACGCCGAGGTCGATTCCGGCCTGGCTGCCGGTGCACGGCAGCGGCTCAGGATCGGCATCGGCCTCCACGGCGAGAGAGGCGTACCAGCGGCCGGAAGGATCGCGCGAGACGGTCACCGTCGTCGGGTCGATCATGGCCGGGGCGACCTCCGGCCAGGACCACACGAACTCCAGCGGGCCGTCCATCTTCGCCAGGTGCAGTCGCCCATCCCGCCAGCGGAACGCCGACCGGGTGTAGGTCGCGGACTGGCGGCCATGGCGGGACTTGAACCGCGGATGGCGGGCGCGTCCTGCGAAGAAGTTCACAAAGGCCGTGTGCTGGTGCCGCAACGCTTGCTGCAGGGGGACGCTGGAGACCTCGTACAGGAAGTTATGGCCGCCGTCGCGTTTCAGCTCGGTCAGGTACCGGTCGGTCTGCACGTAGGAGGTCGTCGCGCCCTCGGCGCGGTAGCGGGCCTGCCGCCAGGCCAGGACCGTGTTCCAAACCAGGCGTACGCAGCCGAACGTGCGGTTCAGCACCGCTGCCTGTTCGGGGGTGGGGTAGATCCGCACCTTGTAAGCCGTACGCATGTTCGCATTTTACGGGCGCTTTGCCTAACTGTCAGCAGAAGGAGCAAAGTCGTGAGCGCTTCGTGCTCTGGGCTGTCCCAGCTCCGCCGGGCCACCCCGTGCGGGGTCCAGATTCCTCCCGGCCCTGAAGGACCGGGCTGCCTCCGGAGGTCTCGGTGACCGATCTCGACGCCGTCCTGGCCAACGCCGGCCCGACCGGCCTGAAGGAGCGGATCGCGGCCGAGCTCGCCGCCGTACGCGAGCGGTCGCTCGCCTACACCGACGCCGACGACGACATGCTCGTGCGCCAGCACTCGCCCCTCATGTCGCCGCTGGTCTGGGACCTCGCGCACGTCGGCAACTACGAGGAGCTGTGGGTGCTGCGCGAGGTGGGTGGCATCGAGCCGCTGCGCCCGGAGATCGACCACCTCTACGACGCGTTCAAACACCCGCGCAAGGACCGGCCGTCGCTCCCGCTGCTCGGCCCGGCCGAAGCCAGGAAGTACATCTCCGGCGTGCGCGGCCGGGTGCTCGACGTGCTCGACCAGGTGGACCTGGCCGCCCCCGATCCGCTGCGCTCCGGCGGCTACGTCTTCGGGCTGGTGCTCCAGCACGAGCACCAGCACGACGAGACCATGCTCGCCACGCTCCAGCTGTCCCGGCGGCCCGGCCTGGTGCGCGACGGCGAACTGCCGCCCGGCAGGCCCGCCGCCGAGCCCGAGGTCCACATCCCCGCCGGGGTCTTCACGATGGGCACCGACACCGTGGCCTGGGCGTACGACAACGAGCGGCCGGCCCACCGGATCTACCTGCCGGGCTACTGGATCGACCGCCGTCCCGTCACGAACGTGGCCTATCTGGAGTTCGTCGAGGACGGCGGCTACCGCGACCCGCGCTGGTGGCTGCCACAGGGATGGGAGTGGGCCGAGCGCAACGGCGTGGAGGCTCCGCTGTACTGGACGCGCGACGGCGACACCTGGTGGCGGGTCCGGTTCGGCCGGGAGGAGCCCGTGCCGCTGGACGAGCCGGTGCAGCACGTCTCCTGGTACGAGGCCGACGCGTACGCCCGGTGGGCGGGCAAGCGCCTGCCGACCGAGGCCGAGTGGGAGAAGGCGTGCGGCGGCCGCACGTACCCCTGGGGCGAGGCCGATCCCGGCCATCTCGGGCGCTGGGCCAACCTCGGCCACCGCGCGGCCCGGCCCGCGCCCGCGGGGGCGTTCCCGGACGGCGCGAGCCCCTACGGCGTGGAGCAGCTCATCGGGGACGTGTGGGAGTGGACGGACTCCTGGTTCCAGCCCTATCCCGGCTACCGGTGCTTCCCCTACGAGGAGTACAGCAAGGTCTTCTTCGGGGAGACCTACCGGGTGCTGCGCGGCGGGTCGTGGGCCACCCATCCGTCCGCCGTTCGCACGACCTTCCGCAACTGGGACTACCCGATCCGGCGGCAGATCTTCGCCGGCTTCCGCTGCGCCCGCTCGGAGGAGTGAGGGAATGTGCCGCCACGCGGCGTGGCTGGGCCCGGTGCGGTCCCTGACCACGCTCATCAGCGACCCCGGACACGGCCTGCTGCACCAGTCGTACGCGCCGCGCCTGCAGAAGTACGGCACGGTGAACGCCGACGGGTTCGGCTTCGGCTGGTACGACGGGTCCCGGCCCGTGCGCTACCGCCGTACGGTGCCCGTCTGGTCGGATGCCAACATGCCCGGCCTCGCCTCGGCGGCCCGCTCGCACTGCCTGATCGCGGCGGTGCGGTCGGCCACGGTCGGGATGCCGATCGAGGAGACGGCCACCGCGCCGTTCGCCGACGGGCCCTGGCTGCTCAGCCACAACGGCAGGGTCGGGCGCGAGGCCGTCCGGCCCCTCGCGGCCGACGCGGAGAGCGTGTGCGACTCGGCGTGGCTCGCCGCGGCCGTGTTCACCCGGTTGCGGGACGGCCTGCCGCTCGCCGGCGTCCTGCCCGCCGTCGTCCGCGCGGCGTCGGAAGGCGACCCGGAGGCCCGGCTCAACCTGCTCGTGACGGGAGGTTCCCACCTGGCCGCCGTCGCGTGGGGCGACACGTTGTTCACGCACCTGGAGGAGGGGGTGCTCGTCGCGAGCGAGCCGCTGGACGACCGGCCGGGCTGGCGGGCCGTGCCGGACCGGAGCCTGCTGCTCGCGTCCCCCGACGGCGTTTCGGTGACACCCATCGATTGAGAGGCGACCATGGTTACCGATCATCTCGGCGGCGACTATCTGCGCCAGGCTCTGGAGAGCGACGTCCGCACCGGGCTCACCTCGTCGCCCAAGTGGCTGCCCCCCAAGTGGTTCTACGACGCCGCGGGCAGCGAGCTGTTCTCCCGCATCACCCGGCTGGCGGAGTACTACCCCACCCGGCGCGAGCTGGAGATCCTGCGCCGCCGCGCGGTCGACGTCGCCGGTCTCACCCGGGCCGACACGCTCGTCGAGCTGGGCTCGGGCACGAGTGAGAAGACCGTGCTGCTGCTCGACGCGCTGGCCAACGCGGGCACGCTTCGGGCCTACACGCCGGTCGACGTGGACGAGGTCACGCTGGAGGCCGCGGCGGAGCGGCTCGCCGTACGCTATCCCGGCCTGGACGTGCGGCCGGTGCGCGCCGACTTCGAGCAGCACCTGGCGCTGCTGCCGAGGACCGGCAGGCGGCTGGTGGCGTTCCTCGGCGGCACGATCGGCAACCTCCCGCCCGCCGCGCGAGAGGTGTTCCTCAAGGAACTGCGGGCCACGTTGCGGCCGGGCGACACCCTGCTGCTCGGCACCGACCTGGTGAAGGACAGGGAACGGCTGGTCGCGGCGTACGACGACCCGGGAGGCGTGACGGCCGCCTTCAACCGCAACGTGCTGCACGTGCTCAACCGGGAGCTGGACGCCGGGTTCGAGCCGGAGGCGTTCGAGCACGTCGCGCTGTGGGACGAGGACAACGAATGGATCGAGATGCGGCTGCGGGCCACCCGGCCCATGGAGGTCCCGCTCAGGGCGCTCGGCCTCACGGTCTCCTTCGCCGAGGGCGAGGAGACGCGCACGGAGATCAGCGCCAAGTTCCACAGGGAGGGCGTGCTCGACGAGCTGTCCCGGGCCGGGTTCGCGGTCTGCCGCTGGTACACCGACAGCTCCGCCGACTTCGCGTTGACCCTGACCGCCGCCGGGAGCGCCCGCCCTGGCGTCACCGGCTGAGCGTCACCGGCTGAGTTGGGGCGCGCTGCCCGCGGCCGCGGCGCCCGCGGGCAGCGGCAGGCGCAGGACGAAGCGGGCGCCGCGCGGGGAGTCCTCGACCCGCAGCGTCCCGTGGTGCGCGTCCGCCGTGACACGGCACAGGGCGAGGCCCAGCCCGGTGCCCTTGGGGTCGCGGCGGCGCCCGTCCTTCAGGCGGACGAACGGCTCGAAGACCCGCTCGCGGTCCTCCGGCGCGATGCCGTCGCCGTCGTCGAGCACGGTGACGACCGCCTCGTCCCCGTCCCGCCTCACCATGACGTCGACCCTGCTGCACGCGTGGCGCTGCGCGTTGACCAGCAGGTTGGTCAGCACACTGCACAGCTGGACCCGGTTGCCGAGGACGATCACCTCGTCCTCGGCCTCGACGCGCACGGGCACGCCGTCGGTGCGGGCCGCGGCCTCCTCCCGCGCGAGCGTCCCGAGGTTCACCGGCTCGGGCTGGTGCGTCGCGGCCGTGCGGACCCGGGCGACCGTGAGCATCTCGTCGATGATCGCCTGACACCGCTCGGTGGTCCGAACCGCCGTGCTGATCGTCTCGTACGGGTCGGTCTCCTCACGGTAGAGCAGGGCCTCCTCCAGCTGCGTGCGCAGCCCCGCGAGCGGGGTCCGCAGCTCGTGGGAGACCATCGAGGCGAAGTGCCGCTGCTGGCGCACCGATGTGTCGAGGCGGTCGAGGAAGCTGTTGGAGGCCCGTGCGAGCTCGGCGATCTCGTCGCGGCCGTGCGGCTGGGGGACGCGCAGGCTCAGGTCGCGCACGCTGATCTCGGTCACCCTCTCGCGAATCTCTCTGACCGGGCGCAGCGTGCGGCCCGCGACGCACCAGCTCGCCCAGGTCCATCCGGCGGTCATCAGCAGCACTCCGATCGCGATGAACAGTTCCAGCCGATGCGTGGCCAGGAGGCCGGGCTCGGGCCTCCCCGCGTACACGGCGTGCGGCTCCCCGTTCCAGAACAGCCGGGACTGCACGGGCAGGACGCGTACGGCGGTGAGCACGACGCACCGGTCCCCGTCCGGGCAGTCGATGCGGTACTGCAACCCGTCCTCGCCGTCAGGGAAGGGGGAGGTCAGCGGGGCCCGCCCGCTCGCCGCCCGGCTGGCGGTGATCACCCGGTTGCGGGAGTCGACGAGCTGCACCAGGTCCTCGTGCGCGGCCGGCGGCTCGGGGACGCCGTTGGGCCCCATCGAGGCGATCCAGTCGGTGGCCACCCGCTGGGTGTCTATGAAGAGATGGCTGTGGATCCGGTTGCGGACGGTGAGGTCCAGGCCGAACCCGATCACCGTGAGGACGAGGAGGGAGAGGACCGCGCTCATCAGGGCGGTCCTCGCCTGGATCGAGCGCGGGCGTAAAAGGGAAGGCATGTGCCAGCCCGCCATGACCCCTCCATCCGTGTTCGCAATGCAATGCTGAGGAAAAAAATGTTAATGAGGGATATCCGGAAACTGAGCCTCCTGAACGCCTCGAATCGCAACCCTTGCGATAACAAGGCGAAGGATCGACGTTCGCTTTGCCTGATCAAGCATTTTCGCTGGTAGGCGGCTTGGATTGAGCATTTTTCAATGTGAAGGATGTTTTTCCTGAGAAGACAGTGCTCGCTCCGGCGGCCAGGACGAGACAGGCGGCGACGACCGCCGCGACCGTGGGCCAGGGGACGACCAGGGGAACGGCCGCGCCGGACTTCTGCGCCAGCCCGGCGCGCATTCCGAGCAGCGCGGGAACGGCCACGGCGAGACCGAGCACGGCGCCGATTCCGGTGACGAGCGCCGCCTCGACGGCCGCCGCCGCGGTCACCTGCCGCCGCGTCGTGCCGGACAGGCGCAGGACCGCGAACTCGCGCGCGCGTGCCGACGCCGCCATGACCTGCGTGTTGACGATCGCCAGGCCCGAGTATCCCGCCGAGACCCCGACCAGCAGGAGCGTGAACAGCCAGACCAGCCGGTCCTCCTCCGCCTGGTCGCCGGCCGCGCGGTCGGCGACGCTCACCGTCCTCGCCCCCGGGAAGGCCATCCCGGCCGGCCGGGACACGTACGCCTCGGGGGTCAGCGCCGACGGGTCGTGCGCCCGCACCGTGTCCCTGGAGACCAGCACCTCCGCCGGCGCGCCGGACGGGACCGCGGCGATCCGCAGGCGCACCGTGCTGCCGTCCTCGAAGGTGAGCGGCACGACGTCTCCCGTGCGCCAGCCGTGGTCCCGGGCCACCCACTCGGAGACCGCCGCTTCGTCCCCGGCGAGGCCACCGTCGCCCAGCGCGGAGAGCGGCCGGGCGCCGTACACGGTCGTGGGCAGCGGCGTTGTGATCGCTCCGGGGGCCGACGCCGCCGCGAGCGCCGCGTCTGACAGGCCGGGGGCGCCGTCGGGCACGAGCACCGCCGCCGCGGAGGTGCTCGCCGCCCGCTCCGCCGCGTACGCCGCGGCGGTCGTGCGCACCATTCCCGTGACGAGCACGGCGAAGCCCACGGTCAGCAGCACCGGGGCCGCGGTGGCGGCGGTGCGCCGCACGGCGGTCATCGCGCTCCGCCCGGCCAGCATGCCCACGGCCGGCCGGGAGATCGGCCACGAGAAGCCGCGGACGAGCGGCGGGAAGACGACCGGCGCGAGCAGGGTGAGCCCGGCGATCAGCGCCATCGCGGCGAGCAGGACGTCGTTGACCAGGGCGTCCTCGCCGGCGGAACCGCTCGCCACCGCCAGGGCCAGACCGCCCGCGACCGACACGACCCCCGCGATCCACCGCACGCGCGTCATCGGCGTGCCGCCCGCCGCGTGGTCGCGAAGGGCCTCCAGCGGGCGGACGCGGGCGGCCCGGCCCGAGGCGGACCAGGCGCCGAGCAGGCCCGCCGTGATCCCGGCCACGACCGCCGCCGCCACGGGCAGCGGGGTGAACCGCACGCCGAACGACTCGGGCTCGAAGCCCGCGGCGACGAGCACCCCGCCCACGGCGGGCGCGACGGCCGCGCCCAGCAGCGCCCCGGCCGCGGCGGCGACGACGCCCACGGCGAGCGCCTCGCCGTACACGATCAGCCGCACCTGCCGCGGGGTCGCGCCGACCGCCCGCAGCAGGCCGAACTCCCGGCGCCGCTGCGTGACCCGGAACGCGAACGTGGAGGCCACCACGAACACCGACACGAACCCGCCGAGCAGCGCCATCGCGGTCAGCACCTGCATGCCGATCCAGCGGGTCCGCGCGTCGGCCGCGGGCTCGGCCGCCGCCCGGTCCGGCCCCGCCAGCACCCGCCCGGACCCGCCGACGACGCCGAGCACGGCACGCCGCACGGCGGCCCGTACAGCGGCAGGGTCCGCCCCCGGCCGGGTGAGCAGTCCGATGACGCGCACGCCGCCCCCGAGGCGCGCGGCCTCGCCGTCCGAGACGTACGGCCCGGGGCCGTCGGTGAGCCCGCTGACCGTGTACGGCGCGGGGCCCCTGGCGGTCAGCAGCGTGACGGGTGAGCCGGGTGCGAGTCCGAGCGCGCGATCGAGCACCACCTCTCCGGCGCCGACCGGCGGCCTGCCCGCCACCAGCCGGTGCGGCGCCAACGCCGCGGTGCTCCAGCCCCGTGCCTCGTGCGCGCCGGCCGGCCTGCCCCGGACGACGGCCTGGGCGTAGAAGGCGC
Source organism: Microbispora rosea (assembly GCF_900156315.1). GTDB lineage: Bacteria > Actinomycetota > Actinomycetes > Streptosporangiales > Streptosporangiaceae > Microbispora > Microbispora rosea. Next base: position 80,985 of record NZ_FTNI01000032.1, read on the forward strand.
GGTCGGGGACGGCCGCCGCCACGCCGGGCACCGGCGTCAGCGCGCGGACCAGCGCCTCCACCGTCTCCGGGGACCAGGGCCGGTTCTCGGCGAAGTTGTTGTCGTCCCCGGGCACGCCGGGGGTGTGCACGAGCAGGGGCGCGGCGGCGTACCGCGCGGGCACCCGCGGGCCCGCCGACGTCAGCAGCAGCGCGCTCGCGGTGAGGACCGCGGCGCCGAGGCAGAGCGCGACGAAGGTGCCCGCGAGCCCCGTCCACCGGCCCCGGAGCAGACAACGGAGCAGAGACGGGGTCAGCATGCCTCCTCCAGGAGGGCCATGCGGGCGGCGATCTCGGTGGCGCTCGACCGCCCGAGCTCCCCCGCGAGCCGGCCGTCGGCCAGCAGCACGACCCGGTCCGCGTACGCCGCGGCGGCGGGGTCGTGCGTGACCATGACGACGGTCTGCCCGTGGGCGTCGACCAGCGCGCGCAGGAGTTCCATGACCACGCGGGACGCGGCCCGGTCGAGCGCGCCGGTCGGCTCGTCGGCGAAGAGCACGGCGGGCCCGGTTCCTCGCGCCCGGGTGATGAGTGAACGGGCGATCGCCACCCGCTGCCGCTCGCCGCCGGACAGCTCGGCGGGCCGGTGCCCGCCCCGCCGGTCGAGGCCGACCCGGGCGAGCGCGTCGCGCACCTCGTCAGGGCCGGGGCGGCGCCCGGCCAGGCGGAGGGGGAGCGCCACGTTCTCCTCGGCGGTGAGCGCGTCGACCAGGTTGTAGTCCTGGAATACGAAGCCGATCCTTTCCCGGCGCAGCAGGGTGAGCGCCTTCTCGCTCAGCGGGCCGAGGTCGGTGCCGCCGATCAGCACGGCGCCGGACGCCGGCCGGTCGAGCCCGGCGGCGCAGTGCAGCAGCGTGGACTTGCCGGAGCCGGAGGGCCCCATCACGGCGGTGAAGGTCCCCTGGCCGAAGCCGAGGGTCACGCCGTCGAGAGCGGTCACCGCGCTGGGCCCGGTGCCGTACACCACGCGGACCGCGTCGAGCAGGACCGCCTGCCCGGTTGTCTGTGTCATGTCGCTCAGCCAATCGGCGGCGGGGCCGCGAGGCACTGGCGCTGGGGCGAGAACCGGGGGTATCCCCAGCACTACCGACATCGGCGCGCCCAGCGGTTAGCGTCGGTGCCGTGGCCACCCCGCTCCTCGCCTCCGCCTCCGCCTCCGCCCCCGTGCCCCTGGTGCCCCGGACCGCGCTGGACGCGCTCGCCGGGCCGCCGCAGCGTTTCCTCGCCTCGGCCTGGCCGTGGAGGTCTCTGGCATACCTGCTGGCCGGGGTCGTCCCCGGCCTGGCCTTCGCCGCCGTCCTTGCGCCCGTCCGCGCGGTGGGGGGCCTGCTCTCCGTGCCGCTGTCCCTGGGGGTGGCCGCGCTGCTGCTGACGCCCGTGGCCCGGTTCGAGCGGTGGCGGATGCGCCTCGTGGACCGGCAGCCGGTGCGCGGACTGCCGGACGGCTGGTGGCCGGGGTGGCGCGAGGCGGGGCACGCCGTCGTGGCGCTGGTCGCGCTCTGGTGGGCCGACCTGCTGCTGGTGGCGGCCGCGATCGCCGGGCCTGTGGTGCTGATCCTCTCCCCGGTCGTGCAGCCGACCCCTCCCGAGGGCGAGGCCACGCTGGGGGAGACCTTCCTCGGATCGGCCGTCGGGCTGCTGCTGGTGCCCGTCGCGGCGTACACGGTGGCCGCCTGGGCGGGCGCCCGGGCGGCGATGGCGCGGGCGATGCTCGTGCCGCAGGAGGCCGAGATGCGGGAGATCGCGCGCTCCCGCACGCGGCTGGTGGACGCCTTCGAGGCCGAGCGCCGCCGCATCGAGCGCGACCTGCACGACGGCGCGCAGCAGCGGCTCGTCGCGCTGTCGATGAAACTCGGCCTGGCCGGGCTCGACCTTCCGCCGGGCTCGCCCGCGGCCGTGCGGCTCGACGAGGCGCGCGAGCTGGCCGGTCAGGCGCTCGCGGAGCTGCGCGAGCTGATCCGCGGCGTCCATCCGCAGGTGCTCGCCGACCGCGGGCTGCCCGCCGCCGTACGCGACGTGGCCGGCAGGTCGCCGGTGCCCGCGCGGGTGGACGTCGAGCTCGACCGGCGGCCGCCCGAGCGGGTGGAGGCGGCGGCCTACTACGTGGCCTGCGAGGCGCTGGCGAACGTGGCCAAGCACAGCGGGGCCGGTTCCTGCGCGGTGCGCGGCCGGCTGCGCGGGGACAGCCTCGTGCTGGAGATCGCCGACGACGGGCGCGGGGGAGCGGACCCGGCGCGCGGCACCGGCCTGACCGGGCTCGCCGACCGGGTGTCGGCCGTCGGGGGCGCGCTGACCGTCGAGAGCCCGTACGGCGGCCCGACCACGGTGAGGGCGGAGTTCCCGTGCGCGTGGTGATCGCCGAAGACTCGGTGCTGCTCAGGGAGGGCCTCGCCGGCCTGCTCGAACGGTTCGGGCACAGCGTCGTCGCGGCCGTCGGCGACGCCCCCGGGCTGATCGCGGCGGTCGCCGGGCAGGACCCGGACGTCGTCGTCGCCGACGTGCGCATGCCGCCCGGCTACAGCGACGAGGGGCTGCGGGCCGTGCTGGAGCTGCGGGCGGCGCGGCCGTCCCTCGCGGTGCTGGTCCTCAGCCAGTACGTCGAGCAGACCTACGCCGCCGAGTTGCTCGACCAGACCCGCTCCCCGGGCGGGGGCGGCGTCGGCTACCTGCTGAAGGACCGCATCGGCGACGTCACGCAGTTCGCCGACGCGGTGGCCACGGTCGCGGGCGGCGGCACGGTGATCGACGCCGAGGTCGTCCGGCAGTTGCTGCGCGGGCGGCGCGACCCGGTGGCCCGGCTCACGCCGCGCGAGCGCGAAGTGCTCGCGCTCGTCGCGGAGGGACGGTCCAATGCCGCGATCGCCCGCGCGCTGTTCGTCTCCGAGGCGGCGGTCGCCAAGCACATCGCGAGCATCCTGGCCAAGCTCGACCTGCCCCCGGACGCCGACGACCACCGCCGGGTGCTCGCCGTGCTCGCCTACCTGCGCGCCGCCGTGTGAGCGGGACCTCGGCGCCGCCGCGGAGGGCGCCCGGTCAGCGGCCGGCGCTGAAGACGACCTTCTCGGGCACGACGCGGACGGTGATGCGCTGCTCTCCCGGCTGCCGGTAGGGGTAGGCGTCCACGCCGAGGTACTTCTTCGCCAGGCCGTCGATGACCGCGTCCGCGCCTTCGAGCTCCAGCTCGGCGGCGCCCGAGACGCTGACGAAGCGGAAGGCGTTCTCCGGGTCGAGCACGCTGACCGACACCCGGGGGTTGGCCCGCAGGTTCCGCTCCTTCGCCCGCCCCACGGCGGTGTTGAAGATCACGGCGTCTCCGTCGTAGTCGACCCACACCACGGTGTTGTGCAGCGATCCGTCCGGCCGGACCGTCGTCACCCAGGCGTGGACCGGTTCCTTCAGCAGAGCTACGGCGTTCTCATCGAGCTTGCTCATCTGCTCCTCCTCGGTCGGTCAGCGCTGCCGTCAATCGGCGGCAGACACGAGATCACATTCTTCCCCCGATGACGGGGTGGGAAGACGCCCGGGCGAGAGCCGGGCGGAGCGTCGTTTCCTGAGCCATCTCACCACCTCGACGACCACGGTGATCGACAGCACGATGCCGAGGCCGAGGAGCAGGCCCCTGATCGGGTCGTTCTCGAACGCCATCCCGCCGAAGAAGCCGATCAGCCCGGAGTACACCGCCCACGAGCCCGCCGCGATCGCGTCGAAGAACGTGAACGAGCGCAGCGGATACCGTACGGCGCCCATGGTGACCGTGGTCGCGGTGCGCCCGCCGGGGATGTACCTGGCCACGACCAGGACGAGCCCGCCCCGCTCGGCCAGCGCCTTCCGCGCCCAGACGAACGGCTTCTTCTCCCGCAGCCTGCCCGCCGACCTGCTGCCGATCAGATAGGAGACGTGGTCACCCGCGCACGCGCCGAGGGCCGCGACCACGATGACCAGGGCCAGGTTGGTCTCGCCCGACGCGGCGAACACCGCGGCGGTGATCACCGAGGTCTCGGCCGGCACGACCGGGAAGAACCCGTCGAGCAGCGCCAGGGCGAACAGCGCCACGTACAGCCAGGGCGATGACATCACCTGCTGGACCAGGTCGAGGATGGCGTGCGTCATGAGCGTGACTCCGATCGTTGGACACTCGTACACCGTGTCGGCCTGTCGGCGTCGAGGACATCCGGGAGATCCCGGATCGGACGCGGGCCCGTCCCTCACACAGGGGTCGGGGCCGACACGCCACGAAGCTAGACACTCCGCGGGTCACGGCACATCGGACGATCGGCAGACCTCACCCCCTACTTTCGTCGCGTGAGGGGTCCCGGCCCGGGCGTCACCCGAGGTCGGCGTCGTGGACGAGGATCGCCGCCTGCACCCTGTTGGCCAGGCCCAGCTTGGCGAGCAGCCGGCTCACGTGCGCCTTGACGGTCGGTTCGGACAGCTTCAACTCCCGCCCGATCTCGGCGTTCGACAGGCCACGTGCCAGTGCCCTGACCACGTCTTCCTCCCTGGCCGTGAGGGCGGCGAGCCGGTGACGCGCGACCTCGGCACGCGAAGGCGCCTTGTGCGCGAACGAGCCGAGGAGCCGTTTGAGCACGGAGGGCGAGAGCATCGCGTTGCCCTCGGCGACCGTGCGGACCGCGGCGATCAGTTCACGCGGCGGGGTGTCCTTGAGCAGGAACCCCACGGCGCCGAGACGCAGCGCCTCGTGGACGTACTCGTCCAGGTCGAAGGTGGTCACCATGACCACCTTCGGGGGGCCGGCGGCGCGCAGAAGCCGTCCCGTGGCGGTCAGGCCGTCCATGCCGGGCATCCGGACGTCCATGAGCACGACCTCGGGCCTGAGCCGGGCGGCCGCGCCGATCGCCTCCTCGCCGTCGCGTGCCTCGCCGACGACCACCACGTCGCCCGCCGCCTCCAGGATCATCCGCAGCCCCGACCTGACCAGCGCCTCGTCGTCGACGATCAGTACGCGGATCATGCGGCGGGAATCCTCGCCCGTACCCGGAAACCGCCGTCGCACGGGCCGGCCTCCAGGGTGCCCCCGTGCAATTCGACACGTTCGCGCAGGCCGACCAGGCCCCAGCCGGACTTCGGAAGTTCCTCGCGTGCGGCGGACGGCGCGTTGCGGATGACGATCTCGAGACCGGTGGGCAGGTAACGGACGGCCACGTCGGTCTCGGCGCCGCCCGCGTGCTTGTGCACGTTGGCCAGCGCCTCCTGCACCACCCGATAGGCGGTGCGTTCCGCGGACTGCCCGATCGGGCGGGCCTGGCCCTCGTCACGCCGGTTGACCACGAGGCCGAGAGCGCGAGACTGCGCGAGCAGCCGGTCGAGGTCGGCCAGTGTGGGCTGCGGGTCGCGGGAGGCGTCCTGCGCGCGCAGGACGCCGAGCACCTCGCGCAGGTTGCTCAGCGCCTCCCTGCCGACGTCGCCGATCAGAGCGGCCGCCTTGGCCGTACGCTCGTCCGGCGCGCCGACCTCCAGCGCGCCGGCGTGCAGGACCATCAGCGACACCCGGTGCGCGACCACGTCGTGCATCTCCCGCGCGATGCGGGCGCGTTCCTGGGCGCGTGCCCGATCCGCGCGCAGGACCTGTTCCCGCACCAGTTGTTCGGCTCGCTCGCGCATGGCCACGAGCACCTGCCGTCTGGCGTGGCTCCACAAGCCGGCCACCAGCGGAAGCCCGACCAGCGCACCGCCCAGGATGAGCACGTTCGGCGAAGAGCCCATCGCCAGCGCCCGGTGGCCGCCGCTCAGGGAGGAGACCACTCCGCCCAGCGCCCACACCGCGGACGCGCCGGCCGCGTAGAGCCACAGGGTCCGGCGGCGCCCCAAGTGCAGGCCCGCGTAGTAGGAGGCCACGATCGCCGGCGGCCACATGGCCGGCCAGACATAGGCGACGGCCGCCATCACGGTCACCGGCCAGACCGAACGCCTGGCGACGACGGCGGCCGCGGCCGCGGCCGCGGCGATCGTCAGGGCCACCGGGGCGGGCAGCGTCGTCGCGACGCCGGCCCAGCCGTACGCGGAGCCCGCGCAGAGCAGGAACACCGCGCCGCCGAGCGCCCACGGCAGGGCCCGATCCAGGATGTTCACGCTCAGAGGCTATTGCTGCGTCCGGCGGGGCGACCCCCTACGAAAGTCGCGCACGTCGCGTGACCTTCGCAGGGGACGGTACGGCGGCGCCGCCCGGCAGGGTGACGGGCATGAGACAACTCCTGATCGCCGGCGTGATCGCCCTGGCTCCGCTGACCGGCGGCGCCTCCGCCTCCCCCGCCTCCCCCGCCGCCTCCAAGCCCGCCCTGCCCGCTCCGACCGGGCGTTACGCGGTCGGACGGTCCGACGTCCACCTGGTCGACTCCCATCGGCCCGACCCCTGGGTGGACGGCAGGCCGCGAGAGCTGATGGTCTCCCTCTGGTATCCGGCCGTGAAGGCGAAGGGCCCGACCGCGCCGTACGTCACCCCGCAGGAGTCGGCGCTGATCCTCAAGGGCTTCCCCCAGCTGAAGGACCTCCCGCCGGACACGCTCACGAAGACGAGGACGTACGCCCGCGCCGACGTGCCCGCGCTGGCGAAGAGAGGCGGATGGCCGCTGGTGGTCATGTCGCCCGGCATGACCATGCCACGGGCCACGCTGACCTCGCTGGCCGAGGAGTTCGCCAGCCGGGGCTACGTGGTCGCGGGCATCGAGCACACCTACGAGTCGGTCGCCACGACGTTCCCCGACGGCAGGACCGTCACGTTCGAGGCCGGTGCGGGTGGTCAGACCACGGAGCTGGGGGAGAAGGTCGCCCGGGTGCGGGCGGCGGACACGACCTTCGTGCTGGACCGGCTGGAGCGGACGAGGCGCTGGAACCGGCTGATCGACGAGCGCAGGATCGCGATGGTCGGGCACTCGGTCGGCGGCCAGAGCGCGGCCCACCTGCTCGCCGTGAGCGATCGGATCACGGCCGCGGTCAACCTGGACGGCTCCTACAACCCCACGACCCCCGCCAAACCGATCACCAAGCCGTTCATGATGATCGGCACCCCTCGGCAGCAGCCGGTCGCCGGCGGGGAGCCGAAGTCGTGGGACCTGTTCTGGCCCCATGTCACCGGCACGTGGAAGCGCTGGCTCACCGTCACCGGTGCCGAGCACGTGAGCTTCGTCGACTACGCGGTGCTCGGGCCGCAGCTCGGCATGCAGGTCGCCCCGATGAACGGTGAGCGATCCCTGCGGATCACCCGGGACTACGTCACCGCCTTTCTCGACACCCACCTGAAGGGCGAGCGACGGCCGCTTCTGGACGGGCCGTCGGCCAAGTATCCGGAAGTCGGCTTCTGGTAGCCGGACGAGCGGGCCGGATCAGCGTGCGGAGACCGGCTCGGGGGTGGGCATGACGCGCCGGACCTGCTCGCGCACGCGGGGCGCGAGGTCGGCGGTCGGCGCCTTCTCGGTACGCAGCCGGTTGAGCGCGAAGGCGAGCGCGGTGCCCCACAGCAGGTGTCCCGCCAGCAGCGCGGCCTGGCGGCCGGGGCGGTCCTTCGGGACGGGCGGGTACGCGCCGACGCTCGGCGCCAGGCCCTGGTAGCCGAAATACCACACCAGCAACCCGTACGCCGTGCCGATCGGAACGGGCACCCGCTGCCCCGCCGACAACAGGCCCAGCACCGAACCGCAGGAGGAGCCGAACGCGAAGTGCGCGATCGTGCCGAGCACGTTCTCGCCCCTCCTGGGCTTGTCCCGCCCGGGAAGGGTCAGCCGCGCGAACCGCCGCGGCGGCGGCTCCTCCAGCAGGCCGGCCCTGTCCGCGGCCATCAGCATCGCGCTGTACACGGCCGTCGCGAGCGCGCCGCCGACGGCGCCGTTCACCAGGTTGCGCATCATGAGGAGCCTTTTCCCACCCGGACCGGATCACCTGCCCTCGCGGTGCCCCGTTCTCGGTAAACAATCAAGGTCCGCCTCTGAGGCCGCCCGTGAACGGGATCATCCGGGGACGACGGTGGTGAGCAGGGTGTCCCAGGCGGTGAGGAAGCGGTCGAGGTTGTATCGGGCCAGTGCGGCCGAGCGGGCGGCCTTGCCCGCTTGGACGGCGAGCTCGCGTTCGTTGGCGAACTGGTTGAGCGCCCGTAGCAGCGTGGGCAGTTTGGTGGAGACGATTCCGGCCTCCGGCGGCACGGCCTCCACGGCTTCGGTGGTGGCGAGCGCGACGATCGGCATGCCGATCATCATGGCCTCGATGAGTGACAGGCCGAGCGAGGTCCAGCGGTAGGGGTGAAGGTAGACCCGGCGGCGGGCCAGCTCGGCGTGCATGGCGGCCTGCGGCAGGTCTTCGAACGCCTCCATCTCCCCGGCCAGGCCGAGTTTGGCGGGCAGGTTGGTGACCTTCATGCCGAACACGTCGAGCGGGGTCGCGGCGGCGAACGTGGGAAGCAGGTCGGTGCCCGCGACCCGCCAGCGCCTGATCGGTTCGTTGACGACCACGCCGGCACGGGGCAGTTCGCCGGTGTAGAGGTAGCCGGGGTCGACGACGCCGTGCTCGATGACGTGGGTGGGGGCGCGGCCGGAGTCCCAGAACAGGTCGTTGAAGTGGGTGACGTGGACGATCGGGATGTCGTCGCGGTCGGCCAGAGGATGACGGGTCTTGGGCACGTCCCCCGCGGGCGTGTTGTGCTCGACGTAGACGCCGGGCACGTCGCGCCCCAGCCATTCGCGGGCCAGGTCGAGCTCGTGCGGCCGCTGGTAGACGACCACGTCGACGTCCTCGCCGGCCAGCCGGTCGTACGGCACCTCCCGCACGGTGCCGGGCCAGGGATAGGTGTCGGCCCGGCCCCGCCCGTCGGGCCCCCGGTCGGGGGTGAGCGGCACCAGATAGTCGTGCCTTCCATGCACGAAAGAGGTGGTCCACGAGCCGTGGACATGCCAGACCATGATCTTCATCGCGTCGCTCCCCGTTCTGCCGACCTCGGAACACCGTGCCCTCCGCCCGCGGGCGCCTCACCCATCTGCCCTGGTCATGCCCCTTCATCCTCAGCTGTGAGCTGAATTCCCCCGAGCACCAGATCGACGGCCGCGGCGAGGTCGGGCGCCACCTCGGGGGCGGCCGCGACCTCCTCGGGCAGCGTCACCGGGGTCGGCACGAGGATGCCCCGGGCGCCGGCGGCGCGGGCGGCCTCGACGTCCCGGCCGATGTCGCCGATCACCACGCAGTCCTCCGGACGTACGCCGAGCCGCCGGGCCGCGCGCAGCACGAGACCGGGCGCGGGTTTGCGGCAGTCGCAGCGGTCGCCGTCGTCGTGCGGGCAGACCTCCCACACGTCGAAGGGGCCGAGCAGCGCGTCCACCCGGTCGTTGACGGCGCGCAGGGCCTCCGGGGCGATCAGACCCTTGGCGACTCCCGACTGGTTGGTCACGATCCCGACCGGGACGCCCTCCGCACGCAGCCGGTCGAGCACGGTCCGGGCCTCGGCGACGGGCTCCACCCGCTCAGGATCACTGTTGTAAGGAACGTCGTGAATGAGCGTTCCGTCACGGTCGAAAAGCACCGCGGCGGGTGGACGGGCGGGCTGGGACACGAGCGACCTCCTGCGTGAATCGCCCGCCGGGCTACCCGGGGGACAGATCGGCAAACACCGCCACGACTCCGCCCACGACTACGCAGAGTAGTAGTTATTGAGTGCATCCCCCACTCACGTCGACTTCTCTACAAAGGAGTGTTTGGTAGCGCTTCTCTCGGTAACCAGACCTCCACTGCGCAACGGAGGGAAACCGATGCGGTTCTTGGGGATAAATGCGATTTTTCATGATCCAGCCGCCGCGCTGGTCGTGGATGGTGAGGTGATCGCCGCAGCAGAGGAAGAGCGCTTCAGCCGGCGCAAGCACGGCAAGCGCCCGGTTCCTTTCTCCGCCTGGGAACTGCCGGAGCTGGCCGCCGCGTGGTGTCTCGAACAGGCCGGCCTGCGGCCCGAGGACCTCGACGGCGTCGCCTACTCCTACGACCCCGAGCTCGTGGTGCCCGGCGGGCCCGGGCAGGACGGGCACTGGGAGGACCTGCGCACCACCTACGCACGCCGCGCCCCCGACTTCCTGGCCTCCGCGCTGCCCGGGCTCGACGCCGCCCAGGTGCGCTTCGTCCCCCACCACATCGCGCACGCCGCGTCGGCCGGGCTGGCCGCGCCCTACCGCGAGTCGGCGGTGCTGGTCTGCGACGGCCGGGGCGAGGCCGTCTCGCACCTGGCCGGGCACTACCGGGACGGCGAGCTGACCGTCCTGGCCAGCCAGGCGCTGCCGCACTCCCTCGGGCTGATGTACGAGGACCTCACCCAGCACCTCGGCTTCCTCCGGTCGAGCGACGAGTACAAGGTGATGGCCCTCGCCTCCTATGGCGAGCCGCGCTTCCTGCGCGAGATGCGCGAGCTCGTCCACCCCACCGGCGACGGCGGCTTCCGGGTCGAGCCGATCGACTGGAGCGTCTACGCCAAGGCGCTCGGCAAGGGCGAGAAGTGGACGGCCGACCACGCCGACCTCGCCGCGAGCGTGCAGATCCGCCTTGAGGAGGTGCTGCTCGACCTCGCCAGGTGGCTGCACGAGCGGACCGGCGCGCGCTGTCTCACGATGGCCGGGGGAGTGGCGCTCAACTGCGTGGCCAACACCCGGCTCTTCGCCGAGGGCCCGTTCGAGGAGGTCTGGGTGCAGCCCGCGGCGGGCGACTCGGGCACCGCGCTCGGGGGAGCGCTGCACCTCGCCCAGGCCGGCGGCGACCCCGTCACGCCGATGCCCGGCGCCGACCTCGGGCGAAGCTGGACCGACGAGGAGCTGGGCGCCTGGCTCGACGTCGCGCGCGTGCCGTACGAGCGCCCCGCCGACCTCGCCACGACCGTCGCCGCCGAGCTCGCGGCCGACCGAGTGATCGCCTGGTTCCAGGGGCGCGCCGAATACGGCCCCCGCGCGCTCGGCCGCCGGTCGCTGCTCGCCCACCCCGGCAACCCCCGCAACACCGAGCGGCTCAACGACGTGAAGGGCCGCGAGCAGTTCCGTCCGATCGCCCCGATGGTGCTGGCGGAACGCGCCCCTATGATCTTCGGCAGGGGCCCGACGCCGAGCCCGTACATGCTCTTCGTCCACGACGTGCGGCCGGAGTGGCGCGACCGCCTCCCCGCGGTCGTGCACGTCGACGGCACGGCCCGGATCCAGACGGTCGAGCGCGGCCGCGACCCGCTGCTGGCAAGGCTGCTCGAGGAGTTCGAGGCGCGCACCGGGCTGCCTGTGGTGGTCAACACGAGCCTCAACACGGCCGGCCGGCCGATGGTGGACGACCCCCGCGACGCGCTGGAGTGCTTCGGCTCGGCCCCGGTGGACGTGCTCGTCCTCGGTCCGTACGTCATGCGCAGGGGGGCGGTGTTCGCCGGATGACGACTGAGACGACCCGGGAGACGAACGCGGCTCCCACCGGGGAGCCGCACCAAGAAACGGGACAGGCCGTCACGGTCGTCGTCCCGACGATCGGGCGCCCGAGCCTGGCCGCCACGCTCGCCGCCGTCGGTCCCGGCCCTGAGATCGTCGTCGTGGACGACCGGCCGGAGGAGAGCAGGGGCGACGACTGGGAGCCGCTGCAGGTGCCCGGCCGCGTACGCGTGCTCAGGTCGGGCGGGCGCGGCCCGGCCGCCGCGCGCAACGCCGGATGGCGGGCCGCGACGACGCCGTGGGTGGTGTTCCTCGACGACGACGTGGTGCCGGGCCCCGGCTGGGTCCGCGCGCTGACGGACGACCTCGCCCGCCTGCCCGGGAACGTCGGCGGGAGCCAGGGACGGCTGGAGGTGCCGTTGCCGCCGGGCCGCCGCCCGACCGACGCGGAGCGCAACACCGCCGGGCTGGCCGACGCCGACTGGATCACCGCCGACATGGCCTACCGCAGGACCGCCCTGGAGGCGACCGGCGGCTTCGACGAGCGTTTCCCCGGCGCCTACCGGGAGGACGCCGACCTCGCGCTGCGGGTCGAGCGGGCCGGGTTCGCGCTGGTGAAGGGCGAACGCCTGACCCGCCACCCGGTGCGCGACGACGGCTTCTGGTCCAGCGTGCGCTTCCAGCGCGGCAACGCGTCCGACGCGCTCATGCGGCGCGTGCACGGCCGCGACTGGCGGGCGGCCATCGGCGGTCACGGCGGCCGGCTCAAGCGGCACGTCCTCACCACCGGCATGGGCCTGCTCGCGCTCACGCTCGCCGCCGGTGGGGGGCCGCGGCGGCGGCGACTGGCCGCCGCTGCGGGACTGGCCTGGCTCGGCCTCTCCGCCGAGTTCGCCTGGGCGCGCATCGCCCCGGGCCCGCGTACGCCGGAGGAGGTCGCGCGCATGGCCGTGACCAGCCTGGTCATCCCTCCGGTGGCCTGCGCGCACCGGATCAGAGGCGAGGTGAAGGCACGGACGGGGAGGCGCTCGTGATCGGGACCGCTCTGGTGGTGCGGCCCGACAACGCGGGGGACGTGCTGCTCGCGGGGCCCGCCGTGCGCGCCGTCGCCGCCGGGGCGCGGGAGGTCGTGATGCTCGCCGGTCCGTACGGCAGGGCCGCGGCCGAACTGCTGCCCGGCGTCGACCGCGTGCTGGAATGGCGTGCCCCGTGGATCGACCCCGACCGGATCCCGATGACCTCCGAGCACGCGGCCCGCCTGGTGGAGCAGGTTCGCGCCGTCGGCCCGGACGCGGCCGTCGTCTTCACGTCCTTCCACCAGTCGGCACTGCCGACGGCCCTGCTGCTCCGGCTGGCCGGAGTGCCGCGGATCGCCGCGATCAGCGAGGACTACCCCGGCTCCCTGCTCGACGTGCGGCACGTCGTGGACGAGAGCGTGGACCTCCCCGAGCCGGAGCGGATGCTCGGCCTCGCGCGCGCCGCCGGCTTCGACCTCCCGCGGGGCGACGACGGGCGGCTCGCCGTGCGTGGTCCGCTGCCGGACGTGGAGCACCTCACCGGCCCGCCCGGTTATGTGGTGGTGCATCCCGGCACGACCGCGCCGGCCAGGGCGTGGCCCGCCGAGCGGTGGGCGGAGGCGGTCGAGGCGCTGCTGGCCGCGGGTGAGCGGGTCGTCGTCACCGGCAGCCCGGGAGAGCGCGCGCTGACCGCGCTCGTCTCCGGGCCCGCGCTCGATCTGGGCGGGGCGACCACGTTCGCGGAGCTCGCCGGCGTGCTGGCCGGGGCGTCGGCGGTGGTCGCCGCCAACACCGGCCCCGCCCACCTCGCCGCGGCCGTCGGCACACCCGTGGTCAGCCTGTTCGCGCCGGTCGTGCCCGCCGCCCGCTGGGCGCCGTACGGGGTGCCCACGGTGGTGCTCGGCGACCAGGACGCCCCCTGCCGGGGAAGCAGGGCGCGCGTCTGCCCCGTGCCCGGGCACCCGTGCCTGGCCACGGTCGGCGGCGAGCAGGTGGTCGACGCGGTGCGCCGCCTCATACCCGCCGAAGAGGCGGTGAAGGAGAGGGTGCCATGAGGATCGCCCTGGTGTCGGAGCACGCCAGCCCGCTGGCGACCCTCGGCGGTGTGGACGCCGGCGGGCAGAACGTGCACGTCGCGGCCCTGGCCCTGGCCCTGGCCGAACGGGGCAACGAGGTCGTCGTGCACACCCGGCGGACCTGCCCCGGCCAGCCGGACGCCGTCCCGATGGCGCCCGGCGTCACCGTCGAGCACGTGCCGGCCGGCCCGGCGGAGCCGCTCCCCAAGGACGAACTGCTGCCGCACATGCCGGAGTTCGGGGCGCACCTGGCCCGCAGGTGGAAGGCCGAGCCGCCCGACGTGGCGCACGCGCACTTCTGGATGAGCGGGCTGGCCACCCTGACGGCGGCGGAGCCTCTTGAGATCCCGGTCGTGCAGACCTACCACGCGCTCGGCACCGTGAAGCGGCGCTGGCAGGGCGAGGCCGACACCAGCCCGCCGAGCCGGCTCGCGATCGAGCGCGACATCGGCCACCGGGCGGTCGCGGTCGTCGCGACCTGCTCCGACGAGGTGGGCGAACTCGTCACGATGGGCGTGCCGCGCGACCGGATCGCGGTCGTGCCGTGCGGCGTCGACCTCGGCGTGTTCCGCCCGGACGGCCCGGCCGCCCCGCGCGGCGACCGGCCCCGGGTGCTGAGCATCGGCCGCATGGTGCCCCGCAAGGGGGTGGACACCGTCGTCCGGGCGATGCGGCACGTGCCCGGCGCCGAGCTCGTCATCGCGGGCGGCGACCCGGGCGACGAGGAGAGCACGCGGCTGCGCGCGCTGGCCGACGGCCTCGGCGTCGGCGACCGGGTCCGGCTGATCGGCAGCGTGAGCCGGGCCGGCGTGCCGGCCCTCATGCGCTCCGCGGACGTCCTGGTGACCGTCCCCTGGTACGAGCCGTTCGGCATGGTGCCCCTGGAGGCCCTGGCCTGCGGGGTGCCGGTGGTCGCTTCCGCGGTCGGCGGCCACCTCGACACCGTCGCGGGATGCGGCGTGCTCGTGCCGCCCCGGCGGCCGCGCGCGCTGTCCCGCGCGCTCTGCGATCTGCTGACCCGGCCCGGACTGCGGGCGGCGCTGTCGGCCGCCGGAGCCCGGCGGGCCCGCGCCCGTTACGGCTGGCCGAGGATCGCCGAGCAGACCGAGTCCGTGTACCGAAACCAGGCCGGCGGGTGCCTGGGCACCCTCGCCGCCGCGGGAGGCTGAGCGATGCATCCTCACCTGGCCCGGCTGAGCACCGCGCTGACGGCGGTGGACCCGGAGACACCCAAGATCCACGCCTGGGGCTACAAGCTCGCGGCGGTGCTGAGCGGCGGCGGGCGGCTGCTCGCCTGCGGCAACGGCGGCTCCGCCGCCGAGGCGCAGCACCTGACCGCCGAACTGGTCGGGCGCTACCGCGCCGACCGGCGGCCGTACGCCGCGATCCCGCTGCACGGCGACACCTCGTCGCTGACCGCCATCGGCAACGACTTTGGCATGGCCGAGCTGTACGCGCGGCAGGTGCGGGCGCACGGCCGCCCCGGCGACGTGCTGATGTGCCTGTCGACCAGCGGGACGAGCCGCAACGTGACCGAGGCGGCCGAGGCCGGCCGCGAGTGCGGCCTGACGACCTGGGCGCTGACCGGCCCCGGGCCGAACCCGCTCGCCGAGCTGTGCGACGAGGCCCTGACCGTGCCCGCGGACGACACCGCGACGATCCAGGAGGTGCATCTCACGGTGATCCACATGCTCTGTGACGTGATAGAGAAGGCCGTCGCGTGAGCGGACCACTCGTCATCGTCGGAGACTCCCTGCTCGACGTCGACGTCGAGGGCACCGCCGACCGGCTGTGCCCCGACGCCCCCGTTCCCGTCGTGGAGGGGCAGGCGGAGCACCACCGGCCGGGCGGCGCGGGGCTCGCGGCGCTGCTGGCCGCCCGCGACGGCACGCGGGTGGTGCTGATCACCGCTCTGGGCGACGACCCCTCGGGCCGCTGCCTGGAGGACCTGCTGTCGCCCACGGTCGAGATCGTGCGGTTGCCGCTGCGCGGCACGACCGTGCGCAAGGCGCGGGTCCGCGCCCGCGGGCAGACGCTGGTCAGGATCGACACCGGGGACGGGCGGGCGATGGGCCGGCCCGGCCAGATCGCCTCCGCCTCCGCGTTCGCCCGCGCGGCCGACGCCCTCGCCGCGGCGAGCGCGGTCCTGGTCGCCGACTACGGGCGCGGGGTGGCCGACCTGATGCGCGAGCCGCTGCGCGGCCTCGACGTCCCGCTGGTCTGGGACCCCCATCCCCGGGGGTCGCTGCCCGTCCGGGGATGCGCGCTGGTCACGCCCAGCGAGGCCGAGGCCCGCGGCATGTGCGAGGAGCCGTACGTCTCCCCGGAGCGCACCGCCCGCAGGCTGGTGCGCGACCTCGACGCCGAGGCCGTCGCGATCACACTGGGGGAGCGCGGGGCGATGCTGGCCCGGCGCGGCGGCAGGTTCGGGCCGGTCCCCGTCCCGCACGTCGCGTCCGGCACGGACGCCTGCGGCGCGGGCGACCGCTTCGCCGCGGCGGCGGCGCTCGCCCTCGCGGACGGCGCGTCCACCGAGGACGCCGTCGCCCGTGCGGTCGGCGAGGCGACCAGGTTCGTGGAGGAGGGCGGGGCCGCCGCGCTGCGCCTGCACCATTCCGGGCAGCACCGGCCCGGCCGGCACTGTCCCGCCGCCGAGCCGCCGGTGCCGTTCGCGCCCGGCGCGTCCGCCTTCGAGGTGGCCGCCGCCGTACGCGCCGCGGGGGGCCGCCTGATCGCGACCGGCGGGTGTTTCGACCTGCTGCACGCCGGTCATGTGAGCCTGCTGCGGCGGGCCCGGGCGTTAGGCGACGCCCTGGTGGTCTGTGTGAACTCCGACGACTCGATCCGGCGGCTCAAGGGGCCGAGCAGGCCGCTGGTGAGCGAGCGCGACCGGGTCGAGGTGCTGCGCGCGCTCGGCTGCGTGGACGCGGTGACGGTCTTCGGCGAGGACACGCCGTCGGAGGTCATCGAGCGCCTGTGCCCGGACGTGTGGGTGAAGGGCGGCGACTACGACGAGCGGTCGATGCCGGAGGCCGAGGCCGTGCGCCGGGCCGGCGGGGAGGTCGTCATCCTGCCGACCGTGCCCGGCTACTCCACCACCGGCCTGATCGCCGCCGCCCGAGCCGCTTCGTGACTTCGGCCGCCTATCGAAAGGGATCGACCTCAATGGTGGGAAACGTATTGATCACCGGTGGCGCGTCCGGCCTGGGCCGGGCCACCGCCATGGCGGTCGCCAAGGCCGGCGGACGGCCCCTGGTCGTGGACGTCGACGAGCCGGACGGCGGGTTCGATCATGTGCGGGCCGACCTGGCCGACCGCGAGCAGGCCGAGCGGGCCGTACGCGAGCTCGCCGGCCGGGCGGGCGGGCTCGACGGCGTCGTGACGGCGGCGGGCGTGGACGCCTGCGGACGGCTGGAGGACGTGGCCGCCGAGCAGTGGGAACGGGTGATCGGGGTCAACCTGCTCGGGACCGCCGCGGTGGTCCGGGCGGCCCTGCCCTACCTGCGCCGGTCGGGTGGCAAGGTCGTCACCGTCGCCTCCACGCTCGGGGTGCGGGCGCTCAGCGATGCGACGGCCTACTGCGCCTCGAAGTTCGGCGTCGTGGGTTTCACCCGGGCCCTGGCGGCCGAACTGGCGGGGCAGGTGGGGGTGACCCTGCTGATCCCCGGCGGCATGCAGACGAACTTCTTCAACGACCGTCCCGACCAGTACAAGCCCGGCCCCGACACTCGGCTGAACCAGCCGGAGGACGTCGCCTCGGCGATCCTGTTCGCGCTCGGCCAGCCGCAGGGCTGCGAGGTCAGGGAGCTGGTCGTGTGCGCCTCAACGGAGACGTCATGGCCCTAGAAGATCCGCGAAGACCGGTGCTGCTCGCCCTGCGCGGGCTCGGGCTCGGCGACCTGCTCGCCTCGGTGCCCGCCCTGCGCGCGCTGCGGAGGGCGCACCCGGAGCACCGCTTCGTGCTCGCCGCCCCGGCCTACCTCGGCGGGCTGCTGCCGCTGGTCGGCGGCATCGACGAGCTGCTCGACGTGTCCGGCCCCGGGCCGGTGCCGTACGAGTCTCCGGACGTCGCGGTCAACCTGCACGGCAGCGGCCCGGAGAGCATCCAGGCGCTGCGCCGCACCCGGCCGGGCCGCCTGCTCACGCACGCCCACCACCTGGTGCCGGGTTCGGGCGGGCCGCCCTGGGAGCCGGAGACGCACGAGAGGCGGCGGTGGTGCTCCCTGCTGGAGTGGTACGGCATCGCGGCCGACCCGGAGGACCTCGCGCTGGGCGACCCGGGGCCGAGCCCGCTCGCCGGCGGCGAGGTGATCATCCATCCCGGGGCGGCGTTCCGGGCGCGGCAGTGGCCGCCGGACCGCTTCGCCCGGGTGGCGGCCGATCTGGCCGGCCAGGGCCACCGGGTCGTCCTCACCGGCAGCGTGACCGAGATCGCGCTCGCCCGGCACGTCGCCCAGCTGGCCGGCCTGCCGGAGGAGTCCGTGCTGGCCGGCCGTACGAACCTGCCCGAGCTCGCCGCGCTTACGGCGCAGGCGGCGCTCGTCGTCTGCGGCGACACGGGCATGTCGCACCTGGCCGTCGCCGTCGGCACGCCCTCGGTCATCCTGTACGGCCCGGTGCCGCCCGCGCTGTGGGGGCCGCCGCCGGACCGCCCGCACATCGCGTTGTGGGCAGGGCGCAGGGGCGACCCGCACGGCGACCGGCCGTCGGAGGGGCTGCTCGAAATCGGGGTGCCCGAGGTGCTCGACGCGGTCAGGAAGTTGCGAGGAGTGGGGGTGCGGTGAAGGGATCTCGTGTCGTGGTCACCGGGGGAGCCGGGTTTCTCGGCTCCTATCTGTGCGAACGGTTCGTGGAGCGCGGTGCGGCGGTCGTCTGCCTGGACAACTTCCTCACCGGATCGCCGCGCAATGTGGAGCACCTGATCGGGCGGCCGGCGTTCCGGCTCGTGGAGTGCGACCTCACCGGGTTCGTCCACGTGCCGGGCCAGGTCGACCTGGTGCTGCACTTCGCCTCGGCCGCGTCCCCCGCCGACTATCTGCGCCATCCGATCGAGACGCTCAAGGTCGGCAGCATGGGGACGCTGCACGCCCTCGGGCTCGCCGCCGAGAAGGGCGCGCGGTTCGTCCTCGCCTCCACGAGCGAGGTGTACGGCGACCCGCTGGAACACCCGCAGAAGGAGACCTACTGGGGCAACGTGAACCCGGTCGGGCCGCGCAGCGTGTACGACGAGGCCAAGCGGTTCGCCGAGTCGCTGACCACGGCCTACCGCAACGCGCGCGGTGCCGACACCGGCATCGTGCGGATCTTCAACACGTACGGCCCGCGGATGCGGCCTTACGACGGCCGGGCGATCCCCACGTTCATCCGCCAGGCGCTGCTGGGCGAGCCGATCACCGTGACAGGCGACGGCAGCCAGACGCGGTCGATCTGCTACGTCGACGACACGATCGACGGCGTGCTCGCGCTGGCGGACAGCGACTTCGCCGGGCCGGTGAACATCGGCAACCCGGCCGAGATGTCGATGGCGGAGCTGGCGGAGACGATCCGCGACCTCGCGCGCTCGTCCTCACCGATCCGGTTCGTCGAGCGGCCGGTGGACGACCCCGCCGTCCGCCGTCCCGACACCTCGCTCGCCGAGGAGCGGCTCGGCTGGCGTCCGCGGATCGACCCCGTCACCGGCCTGCGCCGCACGATCGACTGGTTCGAGAAGGCGCTCACGACCTACCCCGTCGCCTCCTGAGACCGCCGCTTGCGGGCTTTTCTGTTGCTCGTTGCCCGTTTGTCGCTCGGACGAGCCGTCAGTTGCCGACACCCCGCTGCCCGTGCTTGGCGCTTTCCCCGTTCGGAGGATGTTCGTATCCAAGGAGGCGCATCTCTTTCACGAGGCGATGCTGTTCCTCATCAAGACTGGCCGGCGCGTACGGTTTCCTGTCACCTGGGGCAGTGTGGTGACAGTGCGGCCGGAGGCGGAGCGAGGATCTCGGCGACCTTGCCGCCGCGCATGACGAAGACGGCACGCTTCCCCTCGTAGGTGCGTGACCACGCGGTCTGCCCGATGATCGTCCAGCGGACGTCGTCGGCCAGGGCGTCGATGAAGGGCCGCCCGTTACCCTTCGCGGTCTCGGCGAAGACTCCCTGCAGAAACGCTCTGTTGTCGGCCTCGGACACCTTGGCAGACCCCCTAGCGATCCGGTTTCGCGATCTCATCATGTCGCGCAGCGACACGTCCGCTCATGCCGAGATGAGTTCGTCCCATCGTGGGGGTGCCGCCCGCGCCTGGCCGCCGATGCCGCTGGCGTCAAGGGCGTAGGCCGTCGACGACGATCTGGACGAGGTCGGTGTCACCGCGGTGTCTGGCGGTGGCGACGCAGCCGACGATGAGGGCCTTAAGGTCGTCGGGCGTGATGTCTGAGCGGATGGTTTCAGCTGTCTGCGCCTTCTGGAGGAGCTCGGCGAAGGCGGTGTTGAGGGCTGCCTCGGCGTCGGCGGGAATCTGGTAGCCGCCGCTGGCCAGCGCGTCGGCGATGGCGCGGTTGGCGAGGCCGGCCTCCACCATGAACGCGAAGAACGCGGTGAAGTCGATGCCGGAGCGGGCCTTGTCAGTCATGGCGTGGATGCGGTCGAGCACGACGGCCTCGATGAGTGATTCCTTTGTGGGGAAGTGCCGATACACGGTGCCGGCGCCGACGCCGGCGCGGCGGGCGATCTCATCGATGGGTACGCCGACGCCTTCGGCGGCGAGTACGTCGTAGGCGGTGTCGAGGATGCGTTGGCGGTTGCGGCGAGCGTCGGCGCGCAAAGGTTCCTCCTGAAGACGTCGACAAACGGGGCGGGCGTTCCGTATATTCGAAACGGGGCGATCGTTCCGAACATAGGAGGCACCATGTGGAGTGCGCGAGACATCCCACCGCTCGACGGCACCATCGCGTTGGTGACCGGCGCCACCGCCGGCATCGGGCTGGAGACAGCGAAGGCCCTGGCAGCCCGGGGCGCACACGTCGTCCTCGGAGCCCGCGATGCCGCGCGTGGCGGGGACGCCGTGCGCGGGTTACCCGGCACCGGCAGCGTGCTCGCCCTTGACCTGGCATCCCTCAGATCCGTGCGGCGGGCGGCAACCGAGTTCCACCAGCGTTTCGACCGGCTCGACATCCTGGTCAACAACGCCGGCCTCTGGTGGCAGCCGGCCCGCCTCACCGAAGACGGCTTCGAGTCACAAATGGGCGTCAACCATCTCGGCCACTTCGCGCTGACCGGCCTCCTCCTCGACCTGCTCGAACGATCGCCGAACGGCCGGGTAGTCACGGTCAGCAGCAAGGGGGCGAGCGCAGGCTCCGTCACGAACCTCGACCCCGGCAGCCTCGACCGATACCGGCCGACGACCGCCTACAACGCCTCGAAGCTCGCCAATCTGCTCTTCGCCTTCGAACTCCAGCACCGGCTCATCGCGGCCGGTTGCTCCACGATCAGCCTCGCGGCGCATCCGGGCGGTGCGCGCACCGAGTTGTTCCGGGACGCTTCGCCAGGGTTCCGGCTGATCAACGCGACGATCGGATGGCTGCTCACCCAGTCGGCT
Source organism: Microbispora rosea (assembly GCF_900156315.1). GTDB lineage: Bacteria > Actinomycetota > Actinomycetes > Streptosporangiales > Streptosporangiaceae > Microbispora > Microbispora rosea. The sequence continues at coordinate 102,066 of NZ_FTNI01000032.1, forward strand.
GAGCGGGGTGCTCTGCCCGTGCTACGGGCCGCTACCGACCCACACGCCACCGGCGGCGAGTACTACGGGCCAGGCGGTCCGGGGCAGTTCAAGGGCGCCCCGAAGCCGCAACGGGCGCCGGCCCGCGCCTACGACCCGGTGGAGCGGCGTCGACTCTGGACGATATCCGAGCAATCGACGGGCGTGCCCTATTCACGACTCACCGAATCCGTCTGAACACCGGCTCGGACAGCTCTCGGGAGTCGGACCGCGACCACGACGACTGGTTCGTCCAGAACCGCCGGCGGGCCCCGGCTCTTTTCCGCATACTTGGCCGTCGTTTGGCCGCCGGGCTCGGGTAGCGCACTCTGCCAGGGGTAACGCGCACGTATGAGTTTCGCGAAGTACCAGGACGAGCTGTACGCCCAGGGACAGACCGGCCATCAACCGCCCTATCCGATGACCTTCGCGGAGCTGGAAGAAAGGGCGTCGGCCGCGATGCGGCCGAAGGTCTGGGACTACGTGGCCGGCGGCGCCGGTGACGAGCACACCCAGCGAGCCAACTGCGAGGCGTTCACGCACTGGGGCCTGTATCCGCGCATGCTGGTCGCTCCCGCCGAGCGCGACATGTCGATCGAGTTGTTCGGGACACGGCTGCCCTCGCCCGTGTTCATGGCGCCCATCGGGGTGATCGGGGTGTGCGCCCAGGACGAGCACGGCGACCTCGCATGCGCCCGAGCCTCCGCTCGTACGCACGTTCCGTTCTTCGCGGCGACGCTGTCCGCGGACCCGATGGAGGACGTGGCCGCGGCGCTCGGCGACACGCCCGGCTTCTTCCAGCTCTACACGCCGCCCGATCGGGACCTGGCCGCGAGCCTGGTGCACCGGGCCGAGGCGGTGGGCTTCAAGGGCATCGCCGTCACGCTGGACACCTGGGTCACCGGCTGGCGGCCCCGCGACCTGCGCGCATCGAACTATCCGCAGGTGCCCAGCGGATGCCTGAGCAACTACACCAGCGACCCCGTGTTCCGGCGGGGACTGCGTCCCGGCGAGGACGCTACCGAGGCGTTCGTGCGCAGACTGCCGATCTTCGGCGGACCGTTCAGGTGGGACGACCTCGACTGGCTGCGGTCGCAGACCGAGCTGCCGCTGATGCTCAAAGGCATCTGTCATCCCGAGGACGTCCGTCGCGCCAAGGACCACGGCGCGGACGCCGTCTACTGTTCCAACCACGGCGGACGGCAGGCCAACGGAGGACTGCCCGCCCTGGAGTGCCTGCCCGGCGTGGTCGAGGCCGCCGACGGGCTGCCGGTCCTGTTCGACTCGGGTGTGCGCAGCGGCGCCGACGTGGTCAAGGCGCTGGCGCTGGGCGCCACGGCGGTGGGGATCGGCCGCCCGTACGCGTACGCGCTGGCGGTCGGCGGCGTCGACGGTGTCGTGCACGTGCTGCGCTCGATACTGGCCGAGGCGGACCTCATCATGGCCGTCGACGGATATCCCACCCTCAAGGACCTCACGCCCGAGGCGCTGCGCCGCGTGGGAGGCCGTGTCACGGCGTCGTGAGGAGAGGCGGTTCGTGGAGCGGCACGAGCCGCAGCGCCGCGGCCGGCGACAGGCGCTCACCTCGACGGTGGGCGCTGTCGAAGGGCCCGGCGCCGAGGACCCGTAGGAGAGCGTGGCGCAGCTCCTGGTCGGGTGGTCGCCGGGGGCGCATGTGCGCGCCGGCCGCCTCGCGCACGCTGTGCGCCGTGCCGAGAAGCACGGCGGCGCTGCGGGGGCGCCGCTGCGCGGCGTACACGGCCGCCAGGGCCTCGATCGCCGACACGAGCACGAACGACTGGCCGGCGAGCGCGATGGCCTCGACACTGGCGCGCAACAGCTCTTCGGCCCGGGCCGGCTCCTGCCTCTCGTACGCCCGCTGACCGAGCATGTGCAGCGCCCGGCCCGTGCAGCGGCGGTCACCGAGCCGGCGAAGGGTGGGCAGGCACTCGGTCATGAGCTCGGCGGCCTGGTCGTGATCGCCGCGCAGCCACGCCAGCTGCGCGAAACCGACCGCCGCGTGGGCCATGTCCGCCTCGCTGCCCGCGGCCTCGGCCAGGGCGTGGCTCTCGCCGAGCCACGCCTGCACCTCGTCGTCGGCGACACCGGCGGACATCGACCGTTGCGCCATGATGTACAAGGTGTTGGCCGCGCAAATCTGGTCGCCGGCCCTGCGGAAGAACGCCGCGCTGTCCCGTCCCCACTGGAGCGCCCGATCCAGGTCGGCGGTGGTGATCGCGAGGCCCTGCATCGTCAGCGCGCTGTCCCACGGATGCTCGTCGCCGAACCCGGCGAGCGCCTCCCGCAACGCCGGGGCGACCAGCTCCGGCCGGATCCAGGTCGCGCTCGTCCCGACCGCGCGTGCCGCCCTGGCACGGGTGAGACCGTCGAGGCCGGCAGCCAGGCTCGCCGCCTTGCGGGCCAGGTCGAACGCGGCGCGAGCGTCCCGGGAGTCGAGGATCAGGCAGGCCTCGGTGAGCCCGGCGACGACGGCGGGCGTGGCGGGCGGGTCGGCGACGGCCAGCGCCTGCCGGACCCACTTGTGGGCGTCGCGGCGCCGTCCGGTGACGTCCCAGAATCGCTGCAGCGCGGCGATCAGCCGCCATGCGGACTCGACGTCGCCGGTGCTGACGGCGTGTGCCAGCGCGGCGTGCAGATTCGGCTGCTCGGTGGTCATGCGGTCGAGCCAGACGCGCTGCTCCGAGGTGCGTAATCGCTCGGCGGCCTGTTCTGCGAAGGCGAGGTAGTGGGCGGCGTGACGGCCCCTCGCGTCCGATTCACGACCCGATCCGGCCAGCCGATGGGCGGCGTACGCCCGGATCGTCTCGAGCAGCCGGTAGCGCCCGGTGCCGCGCCCTGCGGTGGAGACGAGCGACTTGTCCACCAGCCTGGGCAGCAGCGTGATCACGGCTTCGCCGCCGAGATCCTCGCCTCCGCATGCCGACTCGATGGCCGCCAGGTCGAAGTCGGCGGGGAACACGCCGAGCCGCTCGAACAAGGCTCGCTCGCCGTCGTCCAGCAGCCGGTAGCTCCAGTCGATGGTGCTGCGCAGGGCGCGGTGCCGCGGCGGGGCCGTACGGGCTCCGGCGGACAGCAGCTCGAAACGCCGGTCGAGGTGCTCCACGAGCTCGACCGGCCCGAAGGTGCGCAGCCGCGACGCGGCCAGTTCGATGGCCAGCGGCAGCCCGTCGAGGCGCCGGCACAGCGCCGCGACGGCCGGGGCGACGGCGTCGGTGAGGGCGAAGCCGGGTGACGCGGCCGCCGCCCGGTCGACGAACAGGCGTACGGCGTCGTAGTGCGCGATGCTCTCGGCCCGCTCGGACGCGTCCGGAGCGGGCAGGGGCAGCGCCGGCACCTGGTAGGCGACCTCGCCGGGGATGCCGAGCGGTTCGCGGCTGGTGGCGAGCACCCGCAGCGCGCCGCCGGCGCCGAGCAGGTCGGCGACGATCTCGGCGGCCTCCGCGACGACGTGCTCGCAGTTGTCCGCGAGCAGCAGGCAACCGGACACCGCGGCGACCTCCCGCATGATGTCGCGTAGCGGCCATCCCGGCTCCGGCACGACGCCCAGCGCCCGGGCGAAGGTGTCGCCGACGGACTCCGGCTCCACCGGAGCGAGATCGGCCATCCGGACGCCTCCCGGGAACCGGTCGGCAAGGGCCGTGGCCCCTGCGGATTCGGCCCCTGCGGATTCGGCCCCTGCGGATTCGGCCCCTGCGGATTCGGCTACGTGGAGCGCGAGCCGGGTCTTGCCCACGCCCCCCGGACCGATGAGTGTGACGAGACGATGGGAGCCGAGCAGCGCGAGGAGTTCGCTCGTCTCCTCCGCCCGGCCGACGAGGCTGGTCAGGGGTGCGGGCAGCGCGGAGCCGGCCCGTGCGGAACGCCGCAGTCGCGCACCCGTCTCGGCCAGCGCCGCCCGATCCGGGGCGTCGAGCTTGCGCAGCAGGGCGGCGATGTGGCTCTCCACGGTACGCACCGAGACGTGCAGCCGTTCGGCGATCTCGCGATTACGCAGCCGTTCCGCGACCGCCCAGAAAACCTCGGCCTCGCGTACGGTGACCCCGGCGCGGACCAGCCGATCGGGCAGGCCGCCCTCGTGGTGCCTCATCCCCGCATTGTCCTTCGGCACGGGCGCCCGGCGATACGAAGGAGGCGACACCGAGACCGCGTCCGTACGAGAATCCGTGCGTCGCACGGATGAGCCGGGGCCGGCGAACGGCGACGCTGGTAGCCCAAGCGAGCCGGTGACGGTGAAAAGAGACCATGGACAGAATCGGTTTTCTCGGCGTGCCCGACGTCGGCGCGGAGGCCCGACAGATCTTCGACGAGGACGTCGCCGAGGTCGGTTACGTCATGAGCGTCTCACGCCTGTGGGCCTATCAACCGGCGACGGTGACCGGGCTGTTCGCTTTGCTGCGGCAGGTGAACACCGGGGACCGCCTCAGCCTGCGTCAGCGTTCCGTGCTCGTCACCGCGTGCGCGTCGGCGTTCGGCGATTCCTACTGCTCACTCGTGTGGGGAGGCAGGCTGGCCGAGGCGAGCGACGCGCGGACTGCCGCGGGGGTGCTCAGGGGTGTCGACGACGGCCTGAGCGCCAGCGAGCGGGCCATGGCGGCGTGGGCCCGGAAGGTGGCGCGCGACCCCAACGGCACCACCGCGGCGGATGTGCAGGAGCTGCGCGACGCCGGATTCGACGATGCGCAGATCTTCACGATCACCGTGTTCGTGGCGCTCCGCGTGGCGTTCTCGACGGTCAACGACGCGCTCGGCCTGCGCCCCGACGCGCCTCTTCGCTCCACCGTGCCCGGTGCCGTCCGCGACGCGGTCACGTTCGGCCGCCCGATCGACGACGCCGCAGACGAGGCGTAGCCGCGGACGGCGGCGTTCAGGCGTCCGTGCCGGACAGGATCCCGCGGACGGTCTCGCGGACCGCCGGCCAGTCGTCGCCCAGGGCCAGACCGGCGTGATGGTAGGCGTCGAACACCATCGGAATGTCGACGTCCGTCAGGGCGGCGCCTTTCGGTCCGCGTGCGGCGATCTGCAGGGCGATTCCCGCCTGCATCCGCTGCCATGCCGGGTCCTGCTCGAACGACGGGTCGTCCGCGTCGTCATCGTCGTCGTTGGTGAAAGCTTCCTGGGCCAGCGGCGCCACGAGCTGCTCACGCAGTTCCACGGCCCGCTGCGCCCCGGCGCGCCGCCCCGACGCGAGGTCGACCAGGACGTCTCGTACGACGGGGATCTCGCCCAGGCGGAACCGGGTGGCGAGCAGCGCTGCCAGGTGCGTGAGCGCGGTGAACTGCCGCGACTCCGGCGCGGCCCGCACCGCGTCCCTCAGTTTCACCTCGGGGTTGTTCCGGTATGCGGAGAGTTCCTCGGGTGAGGGCGGCTCCGTCGCCAGGGGCCACCGGAACGTGAGGTAGGGATGCGCTCCGGACAGCCATTCGGCGGTGAGCCGCACCCCCGTCACCAGCTCGACCACGGTCATCGCGGCGGCCTGCCAGTCGTCCTCGTCCCCGGCGAGCAGGTCGGTCATGGCACGCAACTCGGGTTCGAGCACCGCGAAGTCGTCGCCGGTCCACTCGTCCCAGAACATCGCGTCGAGGTTGACCAGCACTCTGCCGTCGGCCGCGTAGCTCAGCCTGTTGTCGCCCTCCACGTTCCAGTAGACGCCGCACACCCGGCCGTCGCGGCTGAGCCGCCGCAGCACCTCGGGCAGGCTGCCCAGGAATCCGTTGTTCTCGAACAGCACCACGGCCGGGCCCGCGGGCGCCGCCGACATCGGGTGAACCCCGTCGAAGTAGGGGAGCGCCTCCAGCGGGGCGGCTTCGTGCGCCTCGTGCGGGGTTCCCCCGCTCACCCGGGCTCCGAGGTCGGCGAGGGAGAACGGCCGGGGCTCGTGCGGGACGACGACCGTCCAGCAGACGGCCGTCTCCAGCCACGGCTCTTTCCGCAGCAGCTCCCGGTAGTGGGAGAACACCTCGGCGAAGGCTGAGCGGCCATCGGTCATGGCGGACACTCCGGAACGCGGGGACATTTCGGAGTGATCTTTGCAGAAGGAACCGGGGCGCGTCTCACGAAGCGCGAGCGCGCAGGGCCTGGACGAACCAGGTGAGGGCCGGGGTCAGCGGGTCCGGGGGCGGCCAGCCGTTGACCACCGCGAGCAGCCGGAGGTACGCCTCCCTGCGCGGGTCGTTCGCGGTCTCCAGCAGGGTGAGCAGCCGGTGTCGCAGGGCGCTGTCGTCGGGGTGGCCCACGAGGTCGGCGTACCGCGCGACCACGGCGGCGACGACCGCGTCCGCCTGGGGTGACGCGCTGTCGACGCCCGCCGCGAGTGCGGGGGCGACGTGGTCGCGGACCATCGCCACCGCGCCCGGGCGCGGGACGTCTCCCCGGGCGCGGCCGGCCCCGTGCTGGTCGGCCAGATGCTGCTCGGTGACGCGCCGCATGAGCGCCCCGAACTCCGGGTCGCGAGCCAGCCCGGCCAGCTCGATCCACGCCTCGACCTGCTCGTCCTCGGGGTCGTCGGGCAGCTCGGGGGTCATCGTGCGCCTGATCCCGGTCAGGTCGGCGTCCAGGCCGCCGAACGCGGTGTCGAGGAAGCCGCCGACCAGGCGGCGGCGCTCGTCCTCGGAAAGCCTGGCGAGTCTGTGCATGAGATCCGTCTCCTCTGGGGTGGAGCCGCGCCTGGCCACCGCCGTCGCCACCGCGCGCCGCAGGCGCAGCACGCGGATCTGCGTCGAAAGCGCCTCGGCGTGCGCCGCCGCGACCTGCGCCAGGGACAGCTCCCGGTCCAGGACCTTACGGATCGTTGGCAGGTCGATCCCCAGGTCGCGTAGCGTCCGTACGAGCTCCAGCCGGGCGGCGGCGTCGATGTCGTAGAGGCGGTGGCCGGCCGGGCTGCGGCCGGTGGGCGGCACGATCCCGCAGTCGGAGTAGAACCGGATGGCCTTGACCGTCAGTCCGGTCCGCCGTGCCAGCTCACCGATCGAGTAGAGCGTGTCGCCGTCCATGCCCCCACCCTGGCGTCTCCCCCTACTGGAGACGCAACCGCTACCCGAGACGGACGGCGTGGAGGGCGCGGTCGACGACGGCGCCCAGGTTCCCGCCGTGGGCGCCGCGCCAGTAGATCCGGCCGCAGGCGAGGCAGTGGGCGAACTCGTCGTAGCTGCGCCGGGTTCCGGGCTCCAGCGCGTCCTCCACCTCGGCCTTGCCGACCGGGGCGAGCCGCCCGTTGCAGGCCGTGCAGCGGGTCCACGGGGTCAGCGGCGGGCGGAAGCGGTCGAGCACGTCGAGGAACTGGTCGTCCGGCCGCGCGCCCCGCACGTACGCGCCGAGCCGCAGCGACCGGCGGCGCAGGATGCCCCGGTCCTGCGTGAGCAGCACCCGGTCCTCGGCGCCGGCCTGCTCGATCAGGGCGTCGTCGTCTATGTCGTTGCGGTAGGCGGTGTCCAGGCCGACCAGGCGAAGCCGCCGCGCCAGCGTCCCCAGATGGACGTCGAGGACGAACCGGCAGTCGGGCACGGCCTGCGGCCTGGGCACGGCCGGCACCTCCACCACCTCGTCCTGGCCCGGCCGATACGACCGCTCGACCGGGCGGCCTCCGGCGACCGGCTCGCCGATCTCGGTCAGCGGCACGCCCGCCGATTCGATCAGGTGGCCGAGTGAGGACGTCCCGTCGTACGGCACGACCACCTCGGGCCGACGGTTGCGCGGCGCGAGGAAGATCCACAGCTCGGGTGCGAAGCGCACGGACACGTCCATGCCTCCAGCATGCTCCCCGCATCGGCTCATCGGTCCTGCGCCGTCAACGCGTCCAGCGTCGTGGTGAGGAAGAGCCGCACGGCGGCGGTCTCCCGCTCGTCGAACCCGGACAGGACCGTGACCGCCGCGTCGATGAGCGGGCCGAAGTAGCTCCACCCCAGTTCCTTGGCGCGGTCCTCGACTCGCAGCAGGACCCGGCGCCGGTCCTTGACGTCACGGACCCGGCTGACCAGGCCGAGCCGTTCGAGCCGGTCGACGACCCCCGTGGTGCCCGCCGAGTTCAGGCCCAGCCCGGCGCCGAGAAAGCCGGCGGTGGCGTCGATCCCGGCCCGCTCCGCGTCCAGCAGGCAGATGAGCGCCCGCACGTCGGTGGCGTGCATGCCGTGCCCGGCCGCGAACTCCGCCTGCCGCAGGCCGTACTCCACCGTGACCGCCCGCAGCAGGTGGAAGATCTCCATCTCCGGGCCCTCGTGCCCGCGCGTCATCATGAAACCTCCTATTATCTCGCTGAACGAGATTATCGCTCAGCGAGGCATTCTGGAGGCGTCTTGACGACCATCGACGACGGGTTTCTCGCGGCCTACGACGCCGTCCTGGCGACGCGCTGGCCCGCCTCCACCGAGTCGGCGGAGATCCGCACGCCCTACGGCACGACTCACGTCAACTCCGTCGGCCCCGCGGACGCGCCGCCGGTGGTCCTCCTGCACGGCGGTGGGACCACCTCGACCGTCTGGTCCGGCACGGCGCGGGCGCTCGGCACGGCCTACCGGGTGCACGCGGTCGACACCGTCGGGGACGCGGGACGCAGCGTCGCCGGCGATCGGGCGATCCGGACGCTGAGCGACCAGATGGCCTGGCTCGACGCCGTGCTCGACGGGCTCGCCATCTCAGGAGTGTCCCCGGCAGTGTCTCTGTGCGGCCATTCCTACGGGGGATGGAGCGCCCTGCACTACGCGGCGCACGCGCCCGCGAGGGTGAGGGCCCTGGTCCTGGCCGACCCGACGAACTGCTTCACCGGTTTCTCCCGCCGCTATCTGCTGCGCGCCCTGCCGATGCTGCTGCGCCCGACCGTACGCCGACGCCGCGCGTTCCTCGGCTGGGAGACGGGGCAGGCGGCGCTGGACGAGACGTGGCTGCGCCTCTACGACCGCGCCGCCGCCTTCCCCGCCGCCCGGCCCCTGACCGGTCCGCGCCCCGCCCCGGAGGCGCTGCGGGCGCTGCGGCTCCCGGTGCTGCTTCTCCTGGCCGAGCGCAGCAGGGCGCACGACATCGGCCGGGTGGCCGCCTCCGCCGCGGCGCTCCTGCCGCGCGTGGAGACGGCCGTGCTGCCCGGGGCCACCCATCACACCCTTCCCCTCGCGGCGCCGCCCGAGATGGACGGCCGCATCGAGGAGTTCCTCGCCGCGCACGGGCGAGGCGACTGACTCAGGGGCGGAACCAGTGCTGGGGGCGGGGATCGGTGTTCTGCCAGATGTGCTTGATCTCGCGATATTCGTTGAGCCCGGTCGGGCCGAGCTCCCGGCCGACGCCGGACTGCTTGAACCCGCCCCACTCCGCCTGCGGCACATAGGGGTGGTAGTCGTTGATCCACACGGTGCCGTGCCGCAGCCGGCCGGCCACCCGCTGCGCCTTGCCCGCGTCCGTCGTCCACACCGCCCCGGCCAGCCCGTAGTCGGTGTCGTTGCCCAGCGCGACGGCCTCGTCCTCACCGGAGAACCGCTCCACCGTCAGCACCGGCCCGAACGACTCCTCCCGCACGACCCGCATGCCGCGGTGGCAGCCGTCCAGCACGGTCGGCGGGAAGAAGTAGCCCGCGCCCTCCAGGCGCCGGCCGCCGCAGCGCAGCGTCGCGCCCTCGGCGATCCCCGCCTCGACGTACGCCTCGACCTTGGCCAGATGCCCGGCCGAGATCAGCGGGCCGGTCTCGGCCTCGGGGTCGAACGGCCCGCCCAGCCTGATCCGCTCGGCCCGGCGCACCACCGCGTCGACGAACTCCTCGTGGACGGAGTCCTCCACCAGCAGCCGGGCGCCGGCCGAGCAGACCTGCCCCGAGTGCAGGAACACGGCGGTCACGGCGAAGTCGACCGCGGTGTCGAAGTCCGCGTCGGCGAACACGATGTTGGGGTTCTTGCCGCCCAGCTCCAGAGCGACGCGCTTGACCGTCTGCGCGGCCGAGGCCATGATCCGGCGCCCGGTCGCCAGCCCGCCGGTGAACGAGACCATGTCGACGTCCGGGTGCTCGGCCAGCGGCGCGCCCGCCTCCGCACCGGCCCCGAGCACCAGGTTGCCCACGCCGGGCGGCAGACCCGCCTCCTCCAGCAGCCGCATCAGCAGGATCGCGGTGGACGGCGTCAGCTCGCTCGGCTTGAGCACGAAGGTGTTGCCCGCCGCCAGTGCGGGCGCCACCTTCCAGGAGGTCTGCAGCAGCGGGTAGTTCCACGGCGTGATCAGGCCGCAGACCCCGACCGGTTCGTACACCACCCGGCTGATCGCGTCGGTCCGCCCGGTGTCGACCACCCGTCCGGCGTCGGTGCCCGCGATCCCGCCGAAGTAGCGGAAACACCCGATCACGTCGTCGACGTCGTACTCGCTCTCCACCAGGCGTTTGCCGGTGTCCAGCGACTCCGCCCGCGCGATCTCGGCCTTGTCGCGCTCGAGCAGACCGGCCACGCGCAGCAGCAGCGCCCCGCGCTCCCGCTCCGGCGTGCGCGGCCACGGGCCCTCGTCGAACGCCTGCCTGGCCGCCGCGATCGCCGCCTCGGTGTCGGCGCGGCCGGCCTCCGCGACGGTGGCCACGTGCTGTCCGTCGGCCGGGCAGTGGATCTCGCGCCGGCCGCCCTCGGCCGCGTCGCGCCACTGCCCGCCGATGTGCAGGTCCTTCATGTCAGGCGTCCTTCCTGTGCCGGTAGAACTCCACCGGCTCGGGGGCCAGGGGAGTGTTACCGAGGATCAGGTCGGCCGCCTTCTCCGCCACCATCATCACGGGCGCGTAGATGTTGCCGTTCGTGACGTACGGCATGACCGAGGCGTCCACGACCCGCAGGCCCTCCAGGCCGTGCACCCCCATGGTCAGCGGGTCGACCACGGACATCTCGTCCACGCCCATCTTCGCGGTGCAGGAGGGGTGCAGTGCGGTCTCGCCGTCCTTCGCCACCCAGTCGAGGATCTGCTCGTCGGTCTCGACCTCCCGGCCGGGGGACAGCTCGCCGGCGTTGAACGCGTCCATGGCCGGCTGGTTGAGGATGCCGCGGGCCACGCGTACGGCCTCGACCCACTCGCGGCGGTCCTGCTCGGTGGACAGGTAGTTGAAGCGCAGCGCGGGCTTCACCCGGGGGTCGGCGCTCTTGATCTTCACCGAGCCGCGGGCGTCGGAGTACATCGGCCCGATGTGCACCTGGTAGCCGTGGCCGCCGGCCGGAGCGCTGCCGTCGTACCGCACGGCGACGGGCAGGAAGTGGAACATCAGGTTGGGGTAGTCGACGTCCTCGTTGCCGCGTACGAAGCCGCCGGCCTCGAAGTGGTTGGTCGCGCCGGGACCCTTGCGCAGGAACAGCCACTGGGCGCCGACCATCGGCCGGTTGATCCACTTCATGGCGGGCTGCATCGACACCGGCTGCTTGCAGGCGTACTGGATGTAGACCTCCAGGTGGTCCTGGAGGTTCTCGCCGACGCCGGGCAGGTCGTGGACCACGTCCACACCGTGCGCCTTCAGGTGGTCGGCGTCGCCCACGCCGGACAGTTGCAGGAGCTGCGGGGAGTTGATCGCGCCGCCGCAGAGGATGACCTCCCCGGCCCGCACCCGCTTGCCGTCGAACTCGACGCCGACCGCACGCTTGCCCTCGAACAGGATCTTCGTGACGAACGCCCGGGTCTTGACCGTGAGGTTCGGACGGTCCGTCACGGGGTGGAGGTAGGCGCGCGCGGCCGACAGGCGGCGCCCGCGGCGCAGGTTGCGGTCGAACGGCGCGAAGCCCTCCTGGCGGTAGCCGTTCACGTCGTCGGTCAGCGGGTAGCCCGCCTGCTGCACGGCGTCGAAGAAGGCCGTGAACAGCGGGTTCTTCGCCGGGCCGCGCTCCAGCACCAGCGGCCCGTCGTGCCCGCGCATCGGGTCCGACGCGTCGGCGGCCAGGCAGGTCTCCATGCGCTTGAAGTACGGCAGGCAGTGCGCGAAGTCCCAGGTCTCCATGCCCGGATCGGCGCCCCAGCGCTCGTAGTCCATGGGGTTGCCGCGCTGGAAGATCATGCCGTTGATGCTGCTCGACCCGCCGAGCACCTTCCCCCGGGCGTGGTAGATCCGCCGGCCGTTCATGTGCGGCTCGGGTTCGGACTCGTACTTCCAGTCGTAGAACCGGCTGCCGATGGGGAACATCAGCGCGGCCGGCATGTGGATGAACACGTCCCACAGGTAGTCGGGACGGCCCGCCTCCAGCACGAGCACCCGGTTCGAGGGGTCGGCCGAGAGCCGGTTCGCGAGCGCGCTCCCCGCTGATCCACCACCGACGATGACAAAGTCATACATGTCCGCCTCCCGGGCAGGATGATATTGATATGCGCAATAGAGTGCAGCATTCGCAACGTCACGCGCCGGACCCCGATCTCGCGGGGACCGACGAAGCCGCCGCGCGGTCCGAGGGGAGCGGCGGCGTCCAGTCGGTGGACCGGGCCGTCACGATCCTGGAGATCCTCAGCCGGCGCGGCGAGGCCGGCGTGAGCGAGGTCGCCGCGGAGATCGGCGTGCACAAGTCCACCGCGTTCCGGCTTCTCGGCGCCCTCGAAGCGCGCGGCCTGGCGGAGCAGGCCGAGGACCGCGGCAAGTATCGCCTCGGCTTCGGCGTCGTCCGGCTCGCCGCGGGGGTGGCCGCGCGGCTCGACCTCGTCCAGCAGAGCCGCCCGGTGTGCCGGAGGCTCGCCGAGGAGATCGGGGAGACCGTCAACATCGCCGTCGCGCGGTCCCATTTCGCCATCAACCTCGACCAGGTGCGCGGCCAGGCGGCCGTGACCGCGCACAACTGGGTGGGCCAGCCCACGCCCCTGCACGCCACGTCGAGCGGCAAGGTCCTGCTCGCCCACCTCGACGAGCGGCGCCGCGAACGGCTCATCACCGCCGCCGGGCTGGAGCGCTTCACCCCGGCGACGGTGACCGCCGCCGACGAGCTGCGACGGCAGCTCGACGAGGCGCTGCGGCGGGGCTACGCGGTCACCGTGGAGGAGTACGAGATCGGGCTGAACGCCATCGCCGCGCCCATCCGCTCCCACGAGGGCGAGGTGGTGGCCGCCGTCAGCGCCTCCGGCCCGGCCTACCGGTTCAGCGAGGAGCGCATGCACGAGCTCGCGCCCGTGCTCGTCGCGGGCGCCGCGGACATCAGCCACCGTCTCGGCCACGCCGGGTGATCCGGATCGCCGTACGCCCAGTGTCGGTGGACCCGGTGTCAGCGGACCCGATATCGGCGGACGCAATGCAGGCGGATCCGGTGCCGCGAAGACGTCCCCGGTGGGACGCGGCGGCGCTCATCGCGCCCCGGCGGGCTCGTTCACGCGGCGCCGCCACCGGGTGAACGAACGCGGCTGGTCGACGCCGAGCACCGCGACCGTGCGGCCCTCCCGGCGGTAGACGGCCAGGAAGCGGCGGGACGCGAGGTCGCCCTCCTCGACGCTCACCTCGTCTCCCGGCAGCGTGTGCCCGGCGAACTGCACGCGCATGCCGTACTGGTCGGACCACAGGTAGGGCGGCGCGAGGGTGTCCGGCACGGCGGCGCCGCCGGACAGCAGCGTCCGCGCGGCCGTCGCGGGACGCCGCGCCGCGCCGGTCCAGTGCTCCACGCGAAGGTGGGCGCCGAGAGCGGGGTCGAACCAGGCGGCGCAGTCGCCGACCGCGACGACTCCCGGCATGCTCGTCGCGCCGCCGGTGTCGCAGACGACGCCGTCGCCGACCCGCACCCCGCTGCCGTCGAGCCACTCCACCACCGGCCGCGCGCCGATGCCGACGAGCACCACGTCGGCGTCCAGGCGGCGTCCGTCCTCAAGGAGCACGCCGTCGACGCGGCCTTCGCCCGTCAGGCCGCGTACGGCGGCGCCGCAGATCAGGCGCACCCCGTGGTCCTCGTGCAGCCCGGCGAGCGCGGCGCCCATCTCGGGCCCGAGCGCGCGGGCGAACGGCGCGGGCGCCGCCTCGACGATCGTCACGTCGAGCCCGAGTGTGCGCGCGACGCAGGCGACCTCCGCGCCGATGAAGCCCGCCCCGATCACCACGAGCCGCCGGGCGGCGTCGAGATCGGCCCGCAGGGTCGCCGCGTCCTCGATCGTGCGCAACGTGTGCACCCCGCCGAGATCGCCGCCGAGGGTGCGGGCGACCGCGCCGGTGGCGATCACCACGCCGTCCGCCTCGACCGCGGAGCCGTCGGCCAGCGCGATCCGCAGCGACCTGCCCTGTTCCAGCCGGGTGGCGGCGACGCCCAGGCGCCAGTCGGCGTCGAGGTCCTCGCCGTCGCCCTCGAGGGCGAGGTCCGCCGTCGTCATCTGCCCGGCGAGGAACTCCTTGGACAGCGGGGGCCGGTCGTAGGGGCGGTGCGGCTCGGCCCCGACGATCGTCAGGCGCCCGCCGAAGCCCTGGGCCCGCAGCGCGCGGGCCGTCGACAGCCCGGCGAGCGACGCGCCGACGATAGCGACGGATTTCACGGCACCCTCACGGTGTCTCAGGCCGAACCGGTGCGGACGCCGGGCGGGAGGTTCGGCGGCAGGTCCGAGGGCACGATGTAAACGGTCTCGTCCTGGACCACCACCTGGTGGGTGCGCACCGGCAGCTTCGCGGGAGGAGCGTCCACCCGGCCCGTGCGCAGGTCGAAGCGCGACGCGTGCAGGGGGCACTCCACCTCGCACCCTTCCAGCCACCCGTCCGCCAGCGACGCGTCCTGGTGCGTGCAGGTGTCGTCCACCGCGTACAGTTCACCGTCCTCTGTGTGGAAGACGGCGATCGGGGGATCTGTCTCGACTCGGAGGGCCTCACCCCGGGGCAGGGCGGCGAGGGGGCACGCAGGAATCATGCGAGGGTTTCCCAGTTTCGTAAGGTGGAACAGGAAGCGCTATACGCAACAGATTGAGTGGAGATCGCGCCAAAGTCAAGGGGCGACATATCGCCTATGGAGTGATAAGCGCGACTCTGGTCCCTGCGCAGGTGAGGCCCCGTGCCCAGCGCCCGTAGCCACCGCCCCTGCCGCCGCTGCTGTCGCCCACGCGCCGACTCCCTCGCCGGGTGCCGGAAAGGCGTACGGCCCCGCCGCCGGTCGCCGGGAGGGCGACGGGGGCGGCGAGGCCGTACGCGAGGGTGGGTGGGTGAGGGTCGGGCGGTGAGGGTCAGGCGGTGACGGTCGTGCGGCCGCGCACCTGCAGGACGGTCAGCAGGCCGACGACGACGGTGACCGCGCCGGTGATCCAGGCGGTCCACGCCGAGGCGGAGTCGCCGTCGAAGCCGAACGCCCAGGGGGAGACGAACAGCAGGGCGCCGAACGCCGCGGTCACCCAGGAGCTGGCGCCGCCCGCGCCCAGAATGGACCACAGGGCGGAGACGACGAGCAGGGCGCCGAGGACGAGCAGTGGCTGCGTGGCCGCCTGGGCGTCGGCCCAGAAGAACGGTGCGAGCACCGCGACCAGCCCGGCGACGAGGGCGACGACGTCGGACAACGATCTCGTGAGATCCATCCGTGCCTCCGTACGGGGAGAGGTGACCTATAACCTGACGGTCTGCCTGATTGACCGCCCGGTCAACAATCCGCTACGTCAGGATTTCCTAACCCTGTGTCACCTCGTCCTGGACGGGGCTGGTTCGGCGGGGAACCGCCGGGTCAGGACTGGTTGAACAGCGACAGGGTGATGGTGGAGTGGTATTCGCCGGCGGCGACGTCGGCGGGGGTGCGCAGGGCGAGGTCGGCGTTGACCTGCGAGGTGCCGATCTCCTCGGCGGAGTCGGCGGAGGAGACCAGCAGTTCCTGGCCCTTCAGACCCACCTCGGGGGCTCCGGTGCCGTCGGAGACGACACTGGAGACCGGCTCGCCGGCGGCGACCGCGCCGGTGGAGGAGTCGCTGATCAGGTGCGGCTTCCAGCCGAGGTATTCGGGGCCGATGGTCTTGGCCGGGTCGTCGGCCGCGACGAACTGGCTGGCCTGGCCGACGACGGCCCAGTACTCGCCGGCGGGGATCT
>NZ_FTNI01000002.1 GCF_900156315.1 Microbispora rosea
TCCGGCGAGCCGTTCCCGCACCCGATCTCGGTCGGTTACATCTACATCCTGAAGCTGCTGCACCTGGTCGACGACAAGATCCACGCTCGCTCGACCGGTCCGTACTCGATGATCACCCAGCAGCCGCTGGGTGGTAAGGCGCAGTTCGGCGGCCAGCGCTTCGGCGAGATGGAGGTGTGGGCCCTGGAGGCCTACGGCGCGGCCTACGCGCTGCAGGAGCTGCTGACGATCAAGTCCGACGACGTCCTGGGCCGGGTGAAGGTCTACGAGGCCATCGTCAAGGGCGAGAACATCCCCGAGGCGGGCATTCCGGAGTCCTTCAAGGTCCTCATCAAGGAGATGCAGTCGCTCTGTCTGAACGTCGAGGTCCTCTCCAGCGACGGCATGTCGATCGAGATGAGGGACACCGACGAGGACGTCTTCCGCGCGGCCGAGGAGCTCGGCATCGACCTGTCCCGGCGTCCCCACGAGGGCGCGATGACCGTCGACGAGGTCTGATTCAAAAGGGGATTATCTAGTGCTCGACGTCAACTTCTTCGACGAGCTGCGCATCGGCCTCGCGACCGCCGACGACATCAGGCAGTGGTCGCACGGCGAGGTGAAGAAGCCGGAGACCATCAACTACCGGACCCTCAAGCCGGAGAAGGACGGGCTCTTCTGCGAGAAGATCTTCGGTCCGACCCGGGACTGGGAGTGCTACTGCGGCAAGTACAAGCGCGTCCGCTTCAAGGGCATCATCTGTGAGCGCTGTGGCGTCGAGGTCACGCGCGCCAAGGTGCGCCGCGAGCGGATGGGCCACATCGAGCTGGCCGCTCCGGTCACCCACATCTGGTACTTCAAGGGCGTCCCGTCGCGCCTCGGTTACCTGCTCGACCTGGCCCCGAAGGACCTGGAGAAGGTCATCTACTTCGCGGCGTACATGATCACGCATGTCGACTTCGAGATGCGTGACCGCGACCTGCCGTCGCTGGAGGCGAAGATCTCCGTCGAGCGGCAGCACATCGAGCAGCGCCGTGACGCCGACATCGAGGCCCGCCAGAAGAAGCTCGAGGCCGACCTGGCCGAGCTGGAGGCCAGCGGCGCCAAGGGCGACGCCCGCCGCAAGGTGCGTGAGGGCGCCGACCGCGAGATGCGTCAGCTCCGCGACCGCGCCCAGCGTGAGCTGGACCGGCTCGAGGAGGTCTGGAGCCGCTTCAAGAACCTCAAGGTCCAGGACCTGGAGGGCGACGAGCTGCTCTACCGCGAGATGCGCGACCGGTTCGGCCGCTACTTCCGCGGCGGCATGGGCGCCCAGGCCATCCAGGAGCGGCTGGCCAGCTTCGACCTGGAGGCCGAGGCGGAGAACCTGCGGGAGACCATCCGCAGCGGCAAGGGCCAGAAGAAGGCCCGCGCCCTCAAGCGGCTCAAGGTCGTCGCGGCGTTCCTCAACACCCGCAACTCGCCGAGCGGCATGGTCCTCGACTGCATCCCGGTGATCCCGCCGGACCTGCGGCCGATGGTCCAGCTCGACGGTGGCCGCTTCGCCACCTCGGACCTGAACGACCTGTACCGCCGGGTCATCAACCGGAACAACCGCCTCAAGCGTCTGCTCGACCTCGGCGCGCCCGAGATCATCGTGAACAACGAGAAGCGGATGCTCCAGGAGGCCGTCGACGCCCTGTTCGACAACGGCCGCCGCGGCCGCCCGGTCACGGGCCCCGGCAACCGTCCGC
Source organism: Microbispora rosea (assembly GCF_900156315.1). GTDB lineage: Bacteria > Actinomycetota > Actinomycetes > Streptosporangiales > Streptosporangiaceae > Microbispora > Microbispora rosea. Next base: position 1,713 of record NZ_FTNI01000002.1, read on the forward strand.
TGAAGTCCCTCAGCGACATGCTGAAGGGTAAGCAGGGTCGTTTCCGGCAGAACCTGCTCGGCAAGCGTGTCGACTACTCCGGCCGTTCGGTCATCGTCGTCGGCCCGCAGCTCAAGCTCCACCAGTGCGGCCTGCCCAAGCAGATGGCGCTGGAGCTGTTCAAGCCGTTCGTGATGAAGCGCCTGGTCGATCTCAACCACGCGCAGAACATCAAGTCCGCCAAGCGGATGGTCGAGCGGTCCAAGCCGGTCGTGTGGGACGTGCTGGAAGAGGTCATCACCGAGCACCCGGTGCTGCTCAACCGTGCGCCCACCCTGCACCGCCTGGGCATCCAGGCCTTCGAGCCGCAGCTCGTCGAGGGCAAGGCCATCCAGATCCACCCGCTCGTCTGCACCGCGTTCAACGCGGACTTCGACGGCGACCAGATGGCGGTGCACCTGCCGCTGTCGGCCGAGGCCCAGGCCGAGGCCCGGATCCTGATGCTGTCCACCAACAACATCCTCAAGCCGGCGGACGGCAAGCCGGTGACGATGCCCACCCAGGACATGGTCATCGGTCTGTACTGGCTGACCACCCAGAAGGAGGGTGGCCGCGGCGAGGGCCGGGTGTTCGCCACGGTGTCGGAGGCTCTCATGGCCTTCGACCGCCACGAGCTGGACATCCAGGCCAAGGTCCAGGTGCGGCTCAAGGACGTCCCGCCGCCGCGGGGCTGGGAGGCCCCCGAGGGCTGGGAGTCCGGAGACCCGATCCGGCTGGAGACCACGCTGGGCCGGTGCCTGTTCAACCAGACGCTGCCCGCCAACTACCCCTTCGTGAACTACCAGGTCGGCAAGAAGCAGCTCTCGGCGATCGTCAACGAGCTGGCCGAGCGGTACCCGAAGGTGGAGGTGGCCAACGCGCTCGACTCGCTGAAGGACGCCGGCTTCTACTGGGCGACCCGCGCCGGTGTCACGATCTCCATCGAGGACGTCGTGGCGCCGCCGAACAAGGCCGAGATCATGGAGTCGTACGAGAGGCGGGCCGACAAGGTCCAGCGGGAGTACGACCGCGGTCTGATCACCGACGAGGAGCGCCGTCAGGAGCTCATCGAGATCTGGACCCACGCGACGGCGGACGTCGAGACCGACATGGTCAACGCGTTCCCGGCGACCAACCCGGTCTGGATGATGGTCAACTCCGGCGCCCGCGGTAACCGCATGCAGGTGCGGCAGATCGCCGGCATCCGTGGTCTGGTGTCCAACACCAAGGGTGAGACGATCCCGCGTCCGATCAAGTCCTCCTTCCGCGAGGGCCTGTCGGTGCTGGAGTACTTCATCTCCACCCACGGCCAGCGGAAGGGTCTGGCGGACACCGCGCTGCGGACCGCCGACTCCGGTTACCTGACCCGTCGTCTGGTCGACGTCGCGCAGGACGTCATCGTGCGCGAGATCGACTGCGGCACCGACCGGGCCGTTCCGCTGCACGTCGGCGAGCGCGACGCCCAGGGCAACCTGGCCAAGGCCGAGAACGCCGAGAGCAACGTGCACGGCCGCATCCTGGCCGAGGACGTCGAGGTGGACGGCAAGCTCATCGCGTCGGCGGGCGTCGACATCAACGACGACGTGGTGACGGCGCTGGTGAACGCCGGCATCGAGACGGTCAGGACCCGCAGCACGCTCGTCTGCGAGGCCAAGATCGGTGTCTGCGCGACCTGCTACGGCCGCTCGCTGGCCACCGGCAAGCTCGTGGACGTCGGCGAGGCCGTCGGCATCATCGCGGCCCAGTCGATCGGTGAGCCCGGCACCCAGCTGACCATGCGTACCTTCCACACCGGTGGTGTGGCGGGCGCCGACATCACCCACGGTCTGCCGCGTGTCCAGGAGCTGTTCGAGGCCCGCATCCCCAAGGGTGTGGCCCCGATCAGCGAGGTCGCCGGCCGGATCCGGATCGACGAGACCGACAAGACCCGCAAGATCGTGGTCACTCCGGACGACGGCTCCGACGAGGTCGCCTACCCGGTGTCGATGCGGTCGCGGCTGCTGGTCTCGGAGGGGCAGCACGTCGACGTCGGCCAGCTTCTGATCGCCGGTGCGCGCAACCCCAACGAGGTCCTGCGCATCCTCGGCCCGCGTGCCGTCCAGCTCCACCTGGTGGACGAGGTGCAGCAGGTCTACCGCTCGCAGGGTGTGTCGATCCACGACAAGCACATCGAGGTCATCGTCCGCCAGATGCTCAAGCGCGTGAACGTGCTGGAGTCCGGCGACACCGAGCTGCTGCCCGGCGAGCTGGTCGAGCGGCCGCGCTTCGAGGCGATGAACCGTCAGACCGTGGCGGAGGGCGGCCAGCCGGCCTCCGGCCGTCCGGTCCTGATGGGCATCACCAAGGCGTCGCTGGCCACCGAGTCGTGGCTGTCGGCGGCGTCCTTCCAGGAGACGACGCGAGTCCTCACCGACGCGGCGATCCACGCCAAGTCGGACTCGCTGCTCGGCCTCAAGGAGAACGTCATCATCGGTAAGCTCATCCCGGCCGGTACGGGCATGCCCCAGTACCGCAACATCCGGGTGGAGCCGACCGAGGAGGCCAAGGCCGCGATGTACACGGTCGGCGGCTACGACGGCTCCGCGGCGGACTACACCTTCGGCTCCGGCAGCGGCGAGGCCGTCCCGCTGGAGGAGTACGACTTCGGCCAGTACGGCCGTTGACAGGTCGCCGCGGTGAGCGATCGCCGCGGCGGGGACGTACGGAAGCGGCCCGGGGCATCCCGCCCCGGGCCGCTTTTCCGTTGTCCGTGTTCCGCGTACGCGCGCGGCGCCGGGCGCGGGTGGCGCGGAAAGCGTGAGAAGCCGCTCGTGGGGACGGTATGATGGGAGGCCGAGTCCTTCGGCGGTCCGGTTTGGGTCGTCGGTGTCGTGGCATGTCGAACAGCGGTGCACGTCCCTCCGTGGTCGTCCTCCTCTGTTTTGACGTGTTGTACGGGGGCGGGTAGGCTTTACCACCGTGCCCGTCTATGGGCTCGCATGCGTGCGCTCAAATGCCGCTTCTCGACGAGAGGGGCGTGCGGGGGGCGCCGCGTGACTCCTCCAGATCGACCGGATCTGCCCGGGTGTGATGCGACTAGCGCGCGACACGCCCGACCGCGGGGGTCGAAGGGGATGGAAAACCAGCAGGTCATGACACCGGCAGTACCTGCAAGCCTGTGAGAGGCGGCGTCGCCACCTCGACCGGGTCCTACGTATCACCGGCTAGGCACGAAACGGAGACGCGGTGCCCACCATTCAGCAGTTGGTCCGTAAGGGCCGGCAGGACAAGGTCAGCAAGACCAAGACTCCTGCCCTCAAGGGGAGCCCGCAGCGGCGCGGCGTTTGCACCCGCGTTTACACGACGACCCCCAAGAAGCCCAACTCGGCGCTGCGCAAGGTGGCCCGTGTTCGGCTCACCAACGGCATCGAGGTCACGGCTTACATCCCCGGGGTGGGCCACAACCTCCAGGAGCACTCGATGGTGCTCGTGCGTGGTGGTCGTGTGAAGGACCTGCCGGGTGTTCGCTACAAGATCATCCGTGGTTCGCTGGACACTCAGGCCGTCCGCAACCGCAAGCAGGCCCGCAGCCGCTACGGCGCGAAGAAGGAGAAGAGCTGACATGCCGCGCAAGGGTTCCCCTGGCCGCCGCCAGCTGGTCGCTGACCCGGTGCACAACTCGCCGCTGGTCACCGCTCTGATCAACAAGGTTCTCCTGGACGGCAAGCGCTCCCTCGCGCAGTCGATCGTCTACGGCGCCCTCGAGGGCTGCAAGGACAAGACCGGCAACGACCCGGTCGTCACCCTCAAGCGCGCTCTCGACAACGTCCGCCCGACGCTCGAGGTGAAGAGCCGCCGCGTCGGTGGCGCCACCTACCAGGTGCCGGTCGAGGTCAAGGCCTCGCGCAGCACCACGCTGGCGCTGCGGTGGCTCGTCCAGTACTCCCGCGCACGCCGCGAGAAGACCATGACCGAGCGGCTCATGAACGAGCTGCTCGACGCGAGCAACGGCCTCGGCGCCAGCGTCAAGCGGCGCGAGGACACGCACAAGATGGCCGAGTCCAACAAGGCCTTCGCCCACTACCGCTGGTAGTGAGCACCGACGACGAGTTAAGGACGCGAAGAAGTGGCCACCACGACCGCTCTTGACCTGGCCAGGGTCCGCAACATCGGGATCATGGCCCATATCGACGCGGGCAAGACCACGACGACTGAGCGCATCCTGTTCTACACCGGCATCAACTACAAGATCGGTGAGGTTCATGAGGGCGCTGCCACCATGGACTGGATGGAGCAGGAGCAGGAGCGCGGCATCACCATCACCTCCGCCGCGACCACCTGCAGCTGGCTTGATCACACGATCAACATCATCGACACGCCCGGACACGTGGACTTCACCATCGAGGTCGAGCGGTCGCTGCGTGTTCTCGACGGCGCGGTCGCGGTGTTCGATGGCGTCGCCGGCGTCGAGCCGCAGTCGGAGACGGTCTGGCGCCAGGCCGACCGGTACGGCGTGCCCCGCATCTGCTTCGTGAACAAGATGGACCGGGTCGGCGCGGAGTTCCACCGCTGTGTCGACATGATGATCACCCGGCTGGGTTCCACGCCGGCGGTCATCCAGCTTCCCTGGGGCGTCGAGGCCGACTTCAAGGGCGTCATCGACCTGGTGAAGATGAAGGGCCTGCTCTGGAGCGCCGAGGCGGCCAAGGGCGAGATGTACGACACCGTCGACATCCCGGCCGACCACGCCGACGCCGCCCGTGAGTGGCGCGACAAGCTCGTCGAGACCGTCGCCGAGAACGACGACGAGCTCATGGAGCTCTTCCTGGAGGGCGTCGAGCCCACCGAGGAGCAGCTCGTCGCGGCCATCCGCCGGGCGACCATCAGCAGCGCGATCAACCCGGTCCTGTGCGGCACCGCCTTCAAGAACAAGGGCGTGCAGCCCCTGCTCGACGCGATCGTCGCCTACCTCCCCGCTCCCACCGACATTCCGGCCTTCAAGGGCCACGCGGTGGGCAACGAGGAGGAGGCCATCGAGCGCCACGCGGACCCGAACGAGCCCTTCGCGGCGCTGGCGTTCAAGATCATGAGCGACCCGCACCTGGGCAAGCTCACCTACATCCGCGTCTACTCCGGAACGCTCGAGACCGGCACCACCGTGGTGAACTCGGTCAAGGGCAAGAAGGAGCGGATCGGCAAGATCTACCAGATGCACGCGAACAAGCGCGAGGAGCGCCCGTCCGCGACCGCTGGTCAGATCGTCGCCGTCATGGGCCTGAAGGACACCACCACCGGCGACACTCTGTCGGACCCGGTCAAGCAGGTCGTCCTCGAGTCGATGACGTTCCCCGCGCCGGTCATCAACGTCGCGATCGAGCCCAAGACCAAGGGCGACCAGGAGAAGCTGGGCACCGCGATCCAGCGGCTGGCCGAGGAGGACCCGTCCTTCCAGGTCCGCCGTGACGAGGAGACCGGCCAGACGGTCATCTGGGGTATGGGCGAGCTCCACCTGGAGATCCTCGTCGACCGGATGCGCCGCGAGTTCAAGGTCGAGGCGAACGTCGGCCGCCCGCAGGTCGCCTACCGCGAGACCATCCGCCGCAAGGTGGAGAAGGTCGAGTACACGCACAAGAAGCAGACCGGTGGTTCCGGCCAGTTCGCGCGCGTGATCATCAACCTGGAGCCGCTGGGCGAGGGCAACGACGGTTACGAGTTCGAGAACAAGGTCACCGGTGGCCGCATCCCGCGGGAGTACATCCCGTCGGTGGACGCGGGCGCGCAGGAGGCGGCCGAGTTCGGCGTGCTCGCCGGCTACCCGATGGTCGGCGTCAAGGTCACGCTTCAGGACGGTGCCTTCCACGAGGTCGACTCGTCGGAAATGGCCTTCAAGATTGCCGGCTCGATGGCCTTCAAGGAGGCCGCGCGCAGGGCAGACGCCGTACTCCTCGAGCCGATGATGGCCGTCGAGGTCACCACGCCCGAGGACTACATGGGAGACGTCATCGGCGACCTGAACGGTCGTCGCGGACAGATCCAGGCAATGGACGAACGGTCCGGCGCCCGTGTGATCAGGGCGCTCGTTCCGCTCTCCGAGATGTTCGGCTACGTGGGCGACCTGCGCAGCCGCACTCAGGGGCGGGCGAGCTACAGCATGCAGTTCGACTCCTACGCGGAGGTGCCCCCGGGCATCGCCAAGGAGATCGTCGCGAAGGCTCGGGGCGAATAGTTCCGCACCACTGTGGCGGGGCGCCGTTGAGATGGTCGCCCCGTAGCCAGAGGGGCTCGGGACAAATCGTTCCGCTCGGTGCACGGCGGGGGAGTGCTCCCGCCGTGCACAGCCTGAGGTAGAAGACGAAAGTCAAGTCAGAATCTCTAAGGAGACAGACCAGTGGCCAAGGCCAAGTTCGAGCGGAACAAGCCGCACGTGAACATCGGCACCATTGGGCACATCGACCACGGCAAGACCACTCTGACCGCGGCGATCACCAAGGTGCTTCACGACCGTTTCCCGCAGCTCAACGAGGCGACCCCGTTCGACAAGATCGACAAGGCGCCCGAGGAGAAGGCTCGCGGAATCACCATCTCCATCGCGCACGTCGAGTACCAGACCGAGAAGCGCCACTACGCCCACGTGGACTGCCCCGGTCACGCCGACTACGTGAAGAACATGATCACCGGTGCCGCCCAGATGGACGGTGCGATCCTGGTGGTCGCGGCGACCGACGGTCCGATGCCGCAGACGAAGGAGCACGTCCTCCTGGCCCGCCAGGTCGGCGTCCCCTACATCGTCGTGGCCCTCAACAAGGCCGACATGGTCGACGACGAGGAGATCCTGGAGCTCGTCGAGCTCGAGGTCCGCGAGCTGCTGTCCGCCCAGGAGTTCCCGGGCGACGACCTGCCGGTCGTGCGCGTCTCGGCGCTGAAGGCGCTCGAGGGCGACGAGAAGTGGGGCGACTCCATCATCGAGCTCATGAACGCCGTGGACGAGAACGTCCCCGAGCCCGTTCGTGACACCGACAAGCCGTTCCTCATGCCGATCGAGGACGTGTTCTCGATCACCGGTCGTGGCACCGTCGTCACCGGCCGTATCGAGCGCGGTGTCGTCAAGGTCAACGAGACCGTCGACATCATCGGCATCAAGGAGAAGAGCACCACGACGACCGTCACCGGCGTCGAGATGTTCCGCAAGCTCCTCGACGAGGGCCAGGCCGGTGACAACGTCGGTCTGCTCCTCCGCGGCATCAAGCGTGAGGACGTCGAGCGCGGCCAGTGTGTCATCAAGCCGGGCACGACCACCCCGCACACCGAGTTCGAGGCGCAGGTCTACATCCTGTCCAAGGACGAGGGCGGCCGCCACACGCCGTTCTTCAACAACTACCGTCCTCAGTTCTACTTCCGTACGACTGACGTGACGGGCGTCGTGAACCTGCCGGAGGGCACCGAGATGGTCATGCCCGGTGACAACACCGAGATGACCGTCCAGCTCATCCAGCCGATCGCGATGGAGGAAGGCCTCAAGTTCGCGATCCGTGAGGGTGGCCGCACCGTCGGCGCCGGTCGCGTCACGAAGGTCATCAAGTAGCAGCACCGCTGGGCGGCGGTCGGGTCCACCGGGCCTGACCGCCGCACCGCGCAGGGGCCGGCGACGGCCCCCCACGGACGACGAGACCGTGATCTCGCAGTGCTTTCGGCCGCACTTCGACCGAAGTCACTGCCAGATCACGGAACACCGGACCGAATCCGGGCGTCGGTCATGTGGAAACAGACCTGCGGCAACAGGCCGCGCGAAGCTTTATAGGACGACAGCGAAGGACACCGAGGCCATTATGGCGGGACAGAAGATCCGCATCCGGCTTAAGGCGTATGACCACGAGGTCATCGACAGCTCGGCCAAGAAGATCGTCGAGACGGTGACGCGGACCGGCGCCAAGGTCGCTGGCCCGGTGCCGCTGCCGACCGAGAAGAACGTGTACTGCGTCATCCGGTCGCCGCACAAGTACAAGGACAGCCGCGAGCACTTTGAGATGCGTACGCACAAGCGGCTGATTGACATCATCGACCCGACGCCGAAGACGGTTGACTCGCTCATGCGTCTCGACCTTCCCGCCGGCGTGGACATCTCGATCAAGCTGTAAGGAACGCACTGACATGGCTAAGCAGATCAAGGGCGTCCTGGGCAAGAAGCTCGGCATGACCCAGGTCTTCGATGAGGCGAACCGGGTGATCCCGGTCACCGTCGTCGAGGCCGGTCCGTGCGTGGTGACCCGGGTCCGCACTCCGGAGAAGGACGGCTACTCCGCCGTCCAGCTCGGCTACGGGCAGATCGACCCGCGCAAGGTGAACAAGCCCCTGGGCGACTACCTGCGCAAGCACGACATCACCCCGCGCCGCTACTTCGCCGAGGTTCGCACCGACGACGCCTCCGAGTACACGGTCGGCCAGGAGCTCCTCGCCGACACCTTCGAGGCCGGCCAGTACATCGACGTCACTGGCAAGAGCAAGGGCAAGGGCTTCGCCGGTGTCATGAAGCGCCACAACTTCCGTGGTCTGGGCGCTTCGCACGGTACCCAGCGCAAGCACCGCTCCCCGGGTTCCATCGGCGGTTGCGCCACCCCGGGCCGCGTCTTCAAGGGCCTGCGCATGGCCGGCCGGATGGGCAACGTCCGCACGACGGTCCAGAGCCTCAAGGTGCACGCCGTGGACGCCGAGAAGGGCCTCATCCTGATCAAGGGTGCGATCCCCGGCGCCAACGGCAGCCTGGTTCTCCTCCGCACCGCTGCCAAGAAGGGGGTTGCTGCGAAGTGACCACGACCATTGACGTCCTCGACGCCAGCGGCGCCAAGACGGGGACCGTCGACCTCCCCGAGGAGGTCTTCGGGGCCAAGGTCAACGTCCCGCTGATCCACCAGGTGGTCGTCGCCCAGCTCGCCGCTCGCCGGCAGGGGACCCACGCCACCAAGACCCGTGGCGCCGTTTCCGGCGGCGGCAAGAAGCCGTACCGGCAGAAGGGCACCGGCCGCGCCCGCCAGGGCTCGACCCGCGCGCCGCAGTTCGCCGGCGGTGGCACCGTCCACGGCCCGCAGCCGCGCTCGTACGAGCAGCGGACGCCCAAGAAGATGAAGGCGGCCGCCCTCAAGGGCGCGCTGTCCGACCGGGCCGGCGGCGGCCGCGTCCACGTGGTGGACAGCCTCGTCACGGGTGACACGCCCAAGACCAGGGCCACCCTGGAGGCGCTGCGCAAGATCACGCAGGCCCGCAGCGTTCTCGTCGTGGTCGACGAGAACGACGAGCTGACCTGGCTCAGCCTGCGCAACGCGCCCGAGGTCCACCTGCTGGACGCGGGACAGCTGAACACCTACGACGTGCTGTGCCACGACGACGTGGTCTTCACCCGTGAGGCCTACGACCAGGTCGTGGCCCGGCTGGCGAACAGCGGGAAGGAAGAGGCCTGATGCAGAAGATCGCCGACCCGCGCGACATCATCCTCAAGCCGATCGTCTCCGAGAAGAGCTACGGCCTGATCGATGAGCACAACAAGTACACGTTCCTGGTGCGCAAGGGTGCCAACAAGACGCAGGTGAAGATCGCCGTCGAGCAGATCTTCGGCGTCAAGGTGACCGGCGTGAACACGATCAACCGCCAGGGCAAGCGCAAGCGGACCCGGCACGGCTACGGCCAGCGCCCGGACACCAAGCGCGCGATCGTGAGCCTGGCCGAGGGCGAGCGGATCGACATCTTCGGTCAGATCGGCTAGCACCTGCCGCAGCGGGGAGAGGGGCCCCTCGCCTCCGAGCGAGGGACTCGCCCCAATGAGTAAGCACCGCGGGGACCGCCGAGAGGCGGACCCCGACCGGTACGAACCGACGAAGGATGAACGAAAGAGATGGGCATCCGTAAGTACAAGCCGACGACTCCGGGTCGTCGCGGCGCGAGCGTCTCGGACTTTGCCGAGATCACGCGCAGCACCCCGGAGAAGTCGCTGCTTGCCCCACTGCACAGCAAGGGCGGCCGTAACGTCCACGGCCGGGTGACCGCCCGGCACCAGGGAGGCGGGCACAAGCGCGCCTACCGGATCATCGACTTCCGCCGCCACGACAAGGACGGGATCCCGGCCAAGGTCGCGCACATCGAGTACGACCCGAACCGGACCTCCCGCATTGCGCTGCTCCACTACGCCGACGGCGAGAAGCGCTACATCCTCGCCCCGGTCGGCCTCAAGCAGGGGGACCGGATCGAGAACGGCCCCACGGCCGACATCAAGCCGGGCAACTGCCTCCCGCTGCGCAACATCCCGACCGGTACCTTCATCCACGCGGTGGAGCTCCGCCCGGGTGGCGGCGCCAAGCTCGGCCGCAGCGCCGGCGCGCAGATCCAGCTGCTCGCCAAGGAGGGCATGTACGCCACGCTGCGTATGCCGTCCGGAGAAATGCGCCAGGTCGACGTGCGCTGCCGGGCCTCGGTGGGCCAGGTGGGCAACGCCGAGCAGGGCAACATCAGCATCGGCAAGGCCGGCCGCAACCGCTGGAAGGGCAAGCGCCCCACGGTCCGCGGTGTCGCCATGAACCCGGTCGACCACCCGCACGGTGGTGGTGAGGGCAAGACCTCCGGTGGTCGTCACCCGGTGAACCCGAAGGGTAAGCCCGAGGGCCGTACCCGGCAGCCGAACAAGCCCAGCGACCGGCTGATCATCCGTCGTCGGAGCAAGAGGAAGAAGCGGTAGGAGCAGCCGAAATGCCACGTAGTCTTAAGAAGGGTCCCTTCGTGGACGATCACCTTCAGAAGAAGGTGGACGCCCAGAACGAGAAGGGCACCAAGAACGTCATCAAGACGTGGTCGCGGCGCTCCATGATCGTGCCCGACATGATTGGTCACACGATCGCCGTGCACGACGGCCGCAAGCACGTCCCGGTGTTCGTCACCGAGTCGATGATCGGTCACAAGCTCGGTGAGTTCGCCCCCACGCGGACGTTCCGCAGCCACGTCAAGGAAGACCGCCGCAGCCGGCGGTAAGCGCCTTCAAGCCAGCAGTTAGAGGAGAAAGCGATGGAAGCCAGGGCACAGGCGCGGTACGCGCGCCACACGCCCCGGAAGGCCCGCCGCGTGGTGGACCTCATTCGCGGGCTGCCCGCTTCGGAGGCGCAGGCCGTGCTGCAGTTCGCTCCCCAGTCGGCGAGCGAGACCGTTTACAAGGTGCTCTCGAGCGCGATCGCGAACGCTGAGCACAACTTCAAGCTCGACCGGGACACGCTCTTCGTGAGCCGGGCATGGGTCGACGAGGGCCCGACGCTCAAGCGCTTCCGCCCGCGTGCCCAGGGTCGTGCCTATCGGATCAACAAGCGGACCAGCCACATCACCGTGATCGTGGAGTCCCGCGAGCCGAAGGGAAGGACCCGCTAGTGGGCCAGAAGGTTAACCCGCACGGGTTCCGCCTCGGCATCACGACCGACTTCAAGAGCCGGTGGTACGCCGACAAGCTGTACAAGTCGTACGTCGCCGAGGACGTGGCGATCCGGCGCATGCTGCAGAAGGGCATGGAGCGGGCCGGCATCTCCAAGGTCGAGATCGAGCGCACGACCGACCGCGTCCAGGTCGACATCCACACCGCCCGGCCGGGCATCGTCATCGGCCGTCGCGGCGCGGAGGCCGACCGCATCCGCGGCGACCTGGAGAAGCTGACCAAGAAGCAGGTCCAGCTGAACATCCTCGAGGTGAAGAACCCCGAGATCGACGCACAGCTCGTCGCGCAGGGCGTGGCCGAGCAGCTGTCCAGCCGCGTCTCGTTCCGCCGGGCCATGCGCAAGGCCATGCAGTCCGCCATGAAGAGCGGGGCCAAGGGCATCCGTGTCCAGTGCTCCGGCCGTCTGGGCGGCGCCGAGATGTCGCGCTCGGAGTTCTACCGCGAGGGCCGCGTGCCCCTGCACACGCTCCGCGCGGACGTCGATTACGGCTTCTACGAGGCCCGCACCACCTTCGGCCGCATCGGCGTGAAGGTGTGGATCTACAAGGGCGAGGCCCCGACCAGCCGCTCCGAGCGGGAGGCGGCCGCGGCCGGCGCCCGCGCGAGCCAGCGTCGTGAGCGCGACGACCGTCGCGGTGGCGCGGGCGAGCGTCCGCGTCGTGGCGGCGAGCGTCCGCGTCGTGGCGGCGCGGGCCGTAACGACCGTGCACCCAGGACTGAGGCGGCCGCGCAGGCCGCCCCCGAGACCGGCCCGGCGGAGCAGCCGGGTGCTGAAGGGAGCTGACCATGCTGATCCCGCGCAGGGTCAAGCACCGCAAGCAGCACCGGCCCGACCGCAGCGGCGCCGCCAAGGGCGGCACCCGGGTCGTCTTCGGCGAGTTCGGCATTCAGGCGCTTGAGCACTCCTACGTGACCAACCGCCAGATCGAGGCCGCGCGTATCGCCATGACCCGGCACATCCGCCGTGGCGGCAAGGTGTGGATCAACATCTTCCCGGACCGCCCCCTGACGAAGAAGCCGGCCGAGACCCGCATGGGTTCCGGTAAGGGTTCTCCGGAGTGGTGGATCGCCAATGTCAAGCCCGGCCGTGTCATGTTCGAGCTGTCCGGTGTCGCCGAGCCCGTGGCCCGTGAGGCCATGCGGCGCGCGATGCACAAGCTCCCCATGAAGTGCCGTTTCGTCAAGCGTGAAGTGGGTGAGGCGTGATGGCTAAGGGTCTGACCGCCGCGGAGCTGCGTGTCGAGGACCAGGAGGTGCTGGTCCAGAAGCTGAAGGAAGCCAAGGAGGAGCTGTTCAACCTCCGCTTCCAGTCGGCGACGGGTCAGCTGGAGAGCCACGGGCGGCTGCGCGCCGTCCGCCGCGAGATCGCCCGCATCTACACCGTGATGCGCGAGCGCGAGCTCGGAATCGTCACGGTCGAGAAGGAGCCGAGCGATGTCTGAAGCAACCGAGACCCCGACCACTGAGACGACCGCGGAGACTCAGCGGAACTACCGCAAGACCCGCGAGGGCCTGGTCGTCAGCGACAAGATGGACAAGACCGTCGTCGTCGCCGTCGAGGACCGCGTCAAGCACCCGCTGTACGGCAAGGTCATCCGCCGTACGACCAAGTACAAGGCCCACGACGAGCAGAACACCTGCGGCGTCGGCGACCGTGTCCTCCTGATGGAGACCCGGCCGCTGTCGGCCACCAAGCGGTGGCGGGTCGTCGAGATCCTCGAGAAGGCCAAGTAACACCACAGACGCGCCTCGTGGGGGGTGGGAGACCGCCCCCCATGATGGTGTCCAAGGGGCGGGGCCGACCATCGGTCCCGTCCGCCCGCGGCGGCGGTCGTACGGCTGTCGCCGAGGGAAAAAGACCACATCAGGTTCGGCCAGGCTCACCGTGAGGGTGAGAACCGGCACGACACACAGGAGTAGACGTGATCCAGCAGGAGTCGCGGCTCAAGGTCGCCGACAACACGGGTGCCAAGGAGATTCTTTGCATCCGCGTGCTCGGCGGCTCGGGTCGGCGCTACGCGGGAATCGGCGACATCATCGTGGGCACGGTGAAGGACGCCATTCCCGGCGGAGGCGTTAAGAAAGGCGACGTTGTCAAGGCTGTCGTGGTGCGCACCGTGAAGGAGCGCCGCCGCCCCGACGGCTCCTACATCCGCTTCGACGAGAACGCCGCGGTCATCATCAAGGACAGCGGTGACCCCCGGGGCACCCGCATCTTCGGCCCGGTGGGCCGTGAACTGCGCGACAAGAAGTTCATGCGCATCATCTCGCTCGCGCCGGAGGTGCTGTGATGCCGAAGCTGCACGTGAAGAAGGGCGACCTCGTCCAGGTCATCGCCGGCAAGGACAAGGGCGCCAAGGGCCGGATCATCGCCGCCTACCCGCGTGACGAGCGCGTGGTGGTCGAGGGCGTCAACATGATCAAGAAGCACTCCAAGGTCACCAACCAGGGACCGCGCGGCGCCAAGGAAGGCGGCGTGCAGACCATGGAGGCTCCCATCCACGTGAGCAACGTGAAGAAGCTCAAGGATGACGAGAAGAAGCCCGAGAAGAAGGCCGCCGACAAGGGCGACGCCGAGGCGACGGGTGAGGACAGCTGATGACCGCCACGACTGAAGAGCGCACCGTTCCGCGCCTCAAGCAGCGCTACCGCGAGGAGATCATCGCGAAGCTGCGCGAGGAGTTCGGCATCGAGAACATCATGCAGGTGCCCACGATCACCAAGATCAAGGTGAACATGGGTGTCGGCGAGGCCGCCCGCGACTCGAAGCTCATCGAGGGCGCCGTTCGCGACCTGACCGCGATCACCGGCCAGAAGCCGGCCGTCGCCCGCGCCCGCAAGTCCATCGCGCAGTTCAAGCTGCGCGAGGGCATGCCGATCGGCGCGCACGTGACGCTGCGCGGCGACCGCATGTGGGAGTTCCTCGACCGCCTGCTGTCGCTGGCGCTGCCGCGTATCCGGGACTTCCGTGGTCTGTCGCCGAAGCAGTTCGACGGCAACGGCAACTACACCTTCGGCCTCACCGAGCAGGTCATGTTCCACGAGGTCGACCAGGACAAGGTGGACCGGCAGCGGGGCATGGACATCACGGTCGTGACCACCGCGAAGAACGACGAGCAGGGCCGGGCGCTGCTGAAGCTCCTCGGTTTCCCCTTCAAGGAGGCCTGATCATGGCGAAGACGTCGCTGAAGGTCAAGGCAGCGCGCAAGCAGAAGTTCGAGGTCCGGGCGTACACTCGGTGCTCCCGCTGCGGTCGTCCCCGCGCTGTCTACCGCAAGTTCGGGCTGTGCCGGGTGTGCTTCCGCGAGATGGCGCACCGGGGCGAGCTGCCCGGCATCACGAAGTCGAGCTGGTAAGCCCTCCGCGGGCCAGCCGTACAGAAGTCATATCAACCGGGCGCTGATCACAGCGCCCACGACCACACCGAAGGTCCCATCGGGAAACCGCGGTGAGGAAGGCCACCGGCCATGACGATGACCGACCCGATCGCAGACATGCTGACGCGTCTGCGTAACGCGAACTCGGCCTATCACGACACCGTGAGCATGCCTTACTCCAAGATCAAGGCACACATCGCGGAGATCCTCCAGCAGGAGGGCTACATCCAGGGCTGGAGCGTCGAGGACGCGAAGGTTGGCAAGAACCTCGTGATGGAGCTGAAGTTCGGCCCCAGCCGCGAGCGCGCCATCGCAGGCCTGCGCCGGGTGTCGAAGCCCGGTCTGCGGGTCTATGCAAAGAAGGACAACCTGCCCCGAGTTCTGGGCGGTCTGGGCGTCGCGATCATCTCGACGTCCGGCGGTCTGATGACGGACCGGCAGGCGAGCAAGCGTGGAGTGGGCGGGGAAGTCCTCGCCTACGTCTGGTAACGAGGGGAGGCACTCAGCATGTCGCGAATCGGACGGCTGCCCATCCCCGTACCGGCGGGTGTCGACATCACGATCGACGGCCGGGAAGTCCAGGTCAAGGGGCCCAAGGGCACGCTCACTCACACGGTCGCCGAGCCCATCGAGGTCTCGCGCGGCGAGGACGGCACCATCACCGTCACCCGCCCGAACGACGAGAACAAGGTTCGTGCGCTGCACGGGCTGTCCCGCACGCTCATCTCCAACATGGTGGCGGGTGTCACGCAGGGCTACACGAAGACGCTCGAGATCGTCGGCGTCGGTTACCGCGTCCAGGCCAAGGGCCCGACGGAGCTGGAGTTCTCGCTGGGCTTCAGCCACCCGGTGATCATCAAGGCTCCCGAGGGCGTCAGCTTCCGCGTCGAGAGGCCGACCCTGTTCCACGTGGACGGCATCGACAAGCAGCGGGTCGGCGAGGTCGCCGCCAACATCAGGAAGCTGCGCAAGCCGGACCCGTATAAGGGCAAGGGCGTGCGCTACCAGGGCGAGGTTGTCCGCCGCAAGGTCGGAAAGGCTGGTAAGTAGGCATGGCTGGAAAGACTGCGTTCGGCAAGCACACGGCCGCCCGCACGGTCTCCCGGGCTCGCCGGCACCACCGTGTCCGCAAGAACGTCTTCGGCACTGCCGAGCGTCCGCGCCTGGTCGTCAACCGGTCGACCCGTCACCTGTTCGTGCAGATCGTCGACGACACTCAGGGCCACACGCTGGTGAGCGCCTCCACCATGGAGGTCTCGCTGCGCGGTGCCGAGGGTGACAAGACCGAGAAGGCGAAGAAGGTCGGCGAGCTTCTCGCTCAGCGGGCCAAGACCGCCGGGATCACCGCTGTCGTGTTCGACCGCGGTGGCAACCGCTACGCGGGGCGCATCGCGGCTCTCGCGGACAGCGCCCGTGAAGGCGGGCTGGAGTTCTGATGACTCCGGCCCATGGGTCGCGACTGACGGCCCATCCAAAGAGCAACGAGAAGAGGAACCACTGATGGCTGCAGCTCCGCGTCGCGGTGCCGGCGGCGGTGGCGAGCGGCGTGACCGTCGTGATGACCGCCGCGGTGGCGCCGCAGACAAGGGCGTCTCGTACATCGAGCGCGTCGTAAAGATCAACCGAGTGGCCAAGGTCGTCCAGGGCGGTCGGCGCTTCAGCTTCACCGCGCTGGTCATCGTCGGCGACGGCAACGGTCTCGTCGGGGTCGGCTACGGCAAGGCCAAGGAGGTGCCCGCGGCGATCGCCAAGGGCGTCGAGGAGGCCAAGAAGCACTTCTTCAAGGTTCCGCGCATCCAGGGCACCATCCCGCACCCGGTGCAGGGCGAGGACGCCGCCGGCGTCGTCCTCCTGCGTCCGGCCTCGCCCGGTACGGGCGTCATCGCGGGTGGCCCGGTTCGCGCGGTCCTGGAGTGCGCCGGGATCCACGACGTGCTGTCCAAGTCGCTCGGCTCGGACAACCCGATCAACATCGTGCACGCCACCGTGGCCGCTTTGAAGGGCCTCAGCAGGCCCGAGGAGATCGCCGCCCGTCGTGGTCTGCCGATCGAGGACGTCGCTCCCAAGGCGATGCTGAAGGCTCGCGCGGAGGGCCTGGCCGAGGCTGCGGCGGCCGCGAAGGCGGTGAGCTAGTGATGGCTCGTCTGAAGATCACCCAGACCCGGTCCAAGATCGGTGGCCAGCAGAACCAGCGTGAATCGCTGCGTTCGCTGGGTCTGAAGCGAATCGGCGACGTCGTCGTCAAGGAGGACCGCCCGGAGATCCGGGGCATGGTCGCCAAGGTGTCGCACCTCGTCGTGGTTGAGGAGGTCGACTAGTCATGACCGAGAACGCTCCGCTCAAGATCCACGACCTCCGTCCGGCCCCCGGCTCCAACAAGGCCAAGACCCGCAAGGGCCGTGGCGAGGGCTCCAAGGGCAAGACGGCCGGCCGTGGCACCAAGGGCACCAGGGCCCGTACGGCTGTGATGCCGGGCTTCGAGGGTGGCCAGGTCCCGCTCCAGCGGCGGCTGCCGAAGCTGAAGGGCTTCTCCAACGCCCTGTTCAAGACGACCTACCAGGTCGTCAACCTGGACAGGCTCGGGGAGCTGTTCCCCCAGGGCGGCGACGTCACGCTCGACGCCCTGGTGGCCAAGGGTGCGGTCCGTAAGAACCAGCCCGTCAAGGTGCTGGGCACCGGCGAGATCTCCGTGGCGCTGAACGTGCAGGCGCACGCCTTCTCCGCCAGTGCGAAGGAGAAGATCGCCGCGGCCGGTGGCTCGGTTTCCGAGCTGTAGGCATGACGCTGCGCGAGGCGCGGAGGTTCGTTATGAGCCTCCGCGCCCGTAGTGCGTTAGAGTTCGCCTGGCACGGGGGTCCACCCGTGTCCGACCAAGCACTCTGGCAGGAAGACATGTCGATGGACGCCTTGCGGGCCATCGCCGACCGTTACCGCGTCACTGGCGCGCAGGAGGGACCGTGCTGACCGCGATTACCCGGGCGTTCCGAACGCCTGACCTGCGCAAGAAGCTGCTTTTCACACTGGGCATCATCGTGCTGTTCCGGCTTGGCTCGGTGCTTCCCACCCCGGGCGTGAACGCCCGGAACGTGGCCCTGTGTCTTGAGCAGGCCCAGGCGGGAGACGCTGCCAACATCTACGGGATGGTGCAGCTCTTCAGCGGCGGCGCCCTGTTGAAACTTTCAGTGTTCGCGCTCGGCATCATGCCGTACATCACCGCGAGCATCATCCTGCAGCTGCTGACGGTGGTGATCCCGCGGCTCGAGGCCCTCAAGAAGGAGGGCCAGGCCGGTACGGCGAGGATTACGCAGTACACCCGTTACCTGACCATCGGGCTGGCGGTGCTGCAGTCCACCGCGTTCGTCGCGCTGGCCCGCAGCGGGCAGCTCTTCCAGAACTGTAACCAGGAGATCCTGCTCAGCCAGGACGTCTTCCCGCTGATCACCATGGTCATCACGATGACCGCCGGCACCGCCGTGATCATGTGGCTGGGCGAGCTGGTGACCGACCGCGGCGTCGGCAACGGCATGTCGATCCTGATCTTCACCCAGGTCATCGCGGTGTTCCCGTCGGAGCTCGTGAACATCTTCCGGCAGAGCCCGTTCAAGTTCGTCGTCGTGATGGTCGTCGGCGTCGTGATGATCGGCGTCGTCGTGTTCATCGAGCAGGCGCAGCGCCGGGTTCCTGTGCAGTACGCCAAGCGGATGGTCGGCCGTCGCATGTACGGCGGCACCTCGACCTACATCCCGCTCAAGGTGAACCAGGCCGGCATCATCCCGGTCATCTTCGCCTCGTCGCTGCTCTACCTGCCGCAGCTTCTGGTCACGCTGTTCGGCAACAGCCAGAAGCCCAACGTGGTCGTCGAGTGGCTGGCCCAGAACATGATCAGGGGCGACCACCCCATCTACATGGCCACGTTCTTCCTGCTGATCGTCTTCTTCACGTACTTCTACGTGTCCATCACTTTCAACCCCCCTGAAGTGGCTGACAACATGAAGAAGTACGGTGGGTTCATCCCGGGCATCCGTCCGGGCCGGCCGACCGCTGAGTACCTGAGCTACGTGCTCAACAGGCTCACGGCCGCGGGCGCTCCGTATCTGGGTGTGATCTCGCTCATCCCGATCATCGCGCTGGCGGTGGCCGGTGCGAGCCAGAACTTCCCGTTCGGAGGGACCAGCATTCTGATCATGGTTGGTGTTGGTCTGGACACGGTCAAGCAGATCGAGAGCCAGCTTCAGCAGCGCAACTACGAGGGCTTCCTGAGATAGTGCGCGTCGTCCTGGTTGGGCCCCCCGGAGCGGGTAAGGGGACGCAGGCCCAGTTCATCGCTTCGCACCTGTCGATCCCGAAAATCTCGACAGGCGACATCTTCCGTGCCAACGTCTCGGGCGGCACGGAGCTCGGCAAGCTCGCCAAGGAGTACATGGACCGCGGTGACCTCGTCCCCGACGAGGTGACCGTGGCCATGGTCCGCGACCGGCTGGCGGAGGACGACGCGCAGGAGGGCTTCCTCCTGGACGGCTTCCCCCGCAACGTGCCCCAGGCCGAGGTCCTCAAGAAGATGCTGGCCGAGTTCGGCACGGCGCTCGACGTTGTCCTCAACCTGGTCGTCGAGGACGACGAGGTCGTCCGGCGGCTGGCGGGCCGTCGTACGTGCCGTTCCTGCGGCAAGGTGTGGCATGTCGTGTTCGACCCGCCCGCCGTGGAGGGTGTCTGCGACGCCTGCGGCGGGGAGCTCTTCCAGCGGGACGACGATCGTGAGGAGACCATCAGGCGGCGCCTGGAGGTCTACCAGGAGCAGACGGCGCCGCTGATCTCGTTCTACGCCGACGAGGGGATTCTGCAGGGGGTCGACGCGACCGGGCCGGTCGAGGAGATCACTCAGCGGGCGATGTCGGCGCTGCGGCGGTTCGCCGACTGATTCATTACCGCAGCCGGGAACGCCACTCCAGTGCATGGGGTGGCGTTCAGGCTTATATGGGACAATTTCGAGAGGGGGTGCGACACGTGTTCAAGAAGAACCGGCACGGAATCCAGATCAAAGGCGCCGAGCAACTGGAGAAGATGCGTGCGGCCGGCCTGGTCGTGGCCCGGACGCTGGAGCTGCTCCGGACGTCGGTCCGGCCCGGGATGACGCCGCTCGACCTCGACGCCATCGCCGAGGAGGCCATCAGGGGCGAGGGTGCGATCCCGTCCTTCAAGGGCTACCAGGGCTTCCCCGCCACGATCTGCGCTTCCGTGAACGACGAGGTCGTGCACGGCATCCCCACCGACCGTCGCCCGTTCCGCGAGGGCGACATCATCTCGATCGACTGCGGCGCGATCCTCGACGGGTGGCACGGCGACTCGGCGATCACCGTCGGGATCGGCGAGGTCGACCCCGCGCTGACCGAGCTCATGCGGGTGACCGAGGAGGCCATGTGGCGCGGCATCGCCGCCCTGCGGGTCGGGGGGCACCTGTCCGACATCGGCCACCAGATCGAGCAGTACGTGCGCTCTCAGGGCCGCTACGGCATCCCTCAGGAGTACGGCGGCCACGGCATCGGCACCGAGATGCACATGGACCCCTGGGTGGCCAACCACGGCAGGCCGGGGCGCGGCCCCCGCTTCGAGGCCGGCATGTGCTTCGCGATCGAGCCGATGGTGAACCTCGGCACCGACCGCACCAAGGTGCTGGCCGACGACTGGACGGTCGTGACGCTCGACGGCCGCGCCTCGGCCCACTTCGAGCACAGCGTCGCGGTGACGGAGAACGGCCCCCTGGTCCTCACGGCGCTCGACGGCGGAGCCTCCCGCTTCCCCGGCGTCGCCGTGGACGCGGGTGAGAGCGCCTCCTGAACCGGCGCCCGTTCCGGCGGCGCGTGAACGATAATGGTCGTATCGCTCGAAAGACCAGGAGATGGTGATGGCGGCAGCGCCGGAGATGCGGGCCTCCGACGGCGACCGTGACCGGGTCGCCGCGGCACTGCGCGAGCACGTGGCCGAGGGCAGGCTCACCATCGACGAGTTCAACGAGCGGCTGGAGCAGGTCTACCAGAGCCGTACGTACGGGGAACTGGCCAGGCTCACCTACGATCTGCCGGAGATCGACCTGCACCGGCTGCCCGCCGCGACCGAGTCCGTGCAACGACCCCATCCCGCCCGGCCTGACGACAAGGCGCGCAGCCTGAAGGGCGCGTGGAGCGCTTGGGCGACCGCCAGCGGCGTGAGCTGGATGATCTGGCTCGTCACCACCGTCGCTTCAGGCCATTTCATCCCTCCGTGGCCGATGTGGGTCATGGGCCCCTGGGGCGTCATCCTCCTCATCAACACGATCGCCAGTGCGGGCGGGCGATCCCGGGGCGGCGCCTGAGCTTTCTTTGCGGGCGGACCGCAGTCGCGGGAGCCTCGGGCGGGTAGATGTCCGGTGTCGCGACGTGCGGCCCGCTCGGGCCGTGCCCCCCGCGGTGCTCAGTCCGCACCCACCCGCCCCGGCATTTCGGCGGTGCCGGGCGGGGGGTGCGGCGGCTTCCCCCCGGTAGCCGGCACGAGGAACGGCCGGGCGCCGCATTCGCCTAATACCCCCTCGGGGGGTACCCTGTGATCTGGTTGTGTCGGGACCCCTGCCGTCGTTTCGCAATTCGGCCCGGGTTGTCGTACACTCCTTTGTCGGTTCACTATGACCTTTGCGCCTAGGCGGCCTTGCTGGTCGCCGCTCTCTGGAAGCGCCCGAAGGTCGCGGCTGCTTAGTGTTCCGAAGCCTCTGACGATCCGATCTGTGAAACGCGAGGGCCATGGCCAAGAAAGACGGCGCCATCGAGATTGAGGGCACTGTTATTGAGTCGCTCCCGAACGCCATGTTCCGGGTGCAACTCGACAACGGTCACAAGGTCCTGGCCCACATCAGTGGGCGGATGCGGATGCACTACATCAGGATCCTGCCCGACGACCGGGTGGTCGTGGAGTTGAGCCCCTACGACCTGAGTCGCGGACGGATCGTCTACCGGTACAAGTAGCCCCCCCGCCAGCGGGGACGGGCCGTATGCGGAACGAATAAGGACTATGAAGGTCAAGCCGAGCGTCAAGAAGATCTGCGACAAGTGCAAGGTGATTCGCCGGCACGGTCGCGTCATGGTGATCTGCGACAACCTGCGCCACAAGCAGCGCCAGGGCTGAGCCCAGCTCTCAGTACGTCGCCACCAGGCCCCTGCTGAGTCCGCCCCTGTGGCGGGCTCGACCGCGTGCGGGCCGGAACAACGAAATCGCGCCACACACCCGCGCAGGCGGCCTCCGCGAGGAGTCCGTACCACGCGGGAGACCCCCGGTCGGAGGCCGGGGCCCTCGCCCGGGCATGGGAGGGGAAGTGTGGCGCCAGACCTCCGCCACACTGAAGGAGAATGCCCGACCATGGCCCGCCTGGTTGGCGTCGACCTCCCCCGCGACAAGCGGCTGGAGATCGCTCTCACCTACATTTTCGGAATCGGCCGCACCCGCGCCAAGGAGATCCTTGACGCGACCGGCATCAGCCCCGACCTGCGCGTCCACCAGCTCACGGACGCCGAGCTCGTCCCGATGCGTGACTACATCGAGGCGAACTACAAGATCGAGGGTGACCTCCGCCGCGAGGTTCAGGCCGACATCCGTCGCAAGATCGAGATCGGCTGCTACCAGGGCATCCGGCACCGCAAGGGGCTGCCTGTCCACGGTCAGCGGACGCAGACGAACGCGCGCACCCGTAAGGGTAAGAAGAAGACCGTCGCCGGCAAGAAGAAGCCGGGCAAGAAGTAGTCCTTAGCAGCCACATTTCCAGGAGTTAGCGCTTCAATGCCGCCGAAGAGCCGCCAGGGCGCACCGAAGAAGGTGCGCCGCAAGGAAAAGAAGAACGTCGCTCACGGGCACGCCCACATCAAGAGCACGTTCAACAACACGATCGTTTCGATCACCGACCCGAACGGGAACGTGATCTCCTGGGCCAGCGCCGGCCACGTCGGGTTCAAGGGCTCCCGTAAGTCCACCCCGTTCGCCGCGCAGATGGCTGCCGAGAACGCCGCCCGCCGCGCCATGGAGCACGGCATGCGCAAGGTCGACGTCTTCGTCAAGGGTCCCGGCTCCGGCCGTGAGACCGCGATCCGTTCGCTGCAGGCGACCGGCCTCGAGGTCGGGTCCATCCAGGACGTGACCCCGGTCCCGCACAACGGCTGCCGTCCGCCCAAGCGCCGTCGCGTCTGAGCTCAGGAGAGTAGAGAGAAATGGCTCGTTACACGGGTCCGGACTGCAAGCTCTGCCGCCGTGAGAAGACCAAGCTCTTCCTCAAGGGCAAGAAGTGCGAGTCCGCCAAGTGCCCCATCGAGATCCGCCCGTACCCGCCGGGTGAGCACGGCCGCGGCCGTCCGAAGGAGTCGGAGTACCAGCTCCAGCTCCGTGAGAAGCAGAAGACCCGCCGCATCTACGGCGTCCTCGAGAAGCAGTTCCACAACTACTACGAGGAAGCCAACCGCAAGGCGGGCAAGACGGGTGAGAACCTCCTCCAGATCCTGGAGAGCCGTCTCGACAACGTGGTCTACCGCGCCGGCTTCGCCGAGTCGCGTGACGCGGCCCGCCAGCAGGTGCGCCACGGCCACTTCCTCGTGAACGGCAAGAAGGTCGACATCCCGTCGTACCGCGTGCGCGAGCACGACATCATCGAGGTCCGCGAGAAGTCGCGCAACCTCCTTCCGTACGAGGTGGCCCGCGCGACCGCCGGCGACAAGACCGTTCCGGCCTGGCTGGGCGTCTCCGCCGACAACATGCGCATCCTCGTGCACCAGCTCCCGGTCCGCCAGCAGATCGACACGCTGGTCCAGGAGCAGCTGATCGTCGAGCTCTACTCCAAGTAGTAGGGCCCCGGCATTTAATGACGCCGTACGGCCGGTACACTCCCGGCCGTACGGCATCATGGTTGTAGGCGAGCGGCGTCAAATAGCGGGCGTCGCCGTAACCTAGGGACCTCTCGTCCATCGTGACGGGGGCGTCCCGGATCCAGGAGATCCTGATGCTCATCGCACAGCGCCCGAGCCTCCAGGAGGAGTCGCTCGAGGAGCACCGGTCCCGGTTCATCATCGAGCCGCTCGAGCCGGGCTTCGGCTACACCATCGGCAACTCGCTGCGGCGCACGCTGCTGTCCTCCATCCCGGGGGCGGCGGTCACCAGCATCCGCATCGAGGGCGTGCTCCACGAGTTCTCGACCGTGCCCGGGGTCAAGGAAGACGTCACCGACATCATCCTGAACCTCAAGTCGCTGGTCGTCTCGTCCGAGCACGACGAGCCCGTGGTGATGTACCTGCGCAAGCAGGGCCCGGGTGAGGTCACCGCCGCCGACATCGCGCCTCCGGCCGGCGTCGAGGTGCACAACCCCGACCTGCACATCGCCACGCTTAACGGCAAGGCGAAGCTGGAGATGGAGCTGACCGTCGAGCGCGGCCGCGGCTACGTCTCCGCCGCCCAGAACAAGCAGCCTGGCCAGGAGATCGGCCGGATTCCGATCGACTCGATCTACTCTCCGGTCCTCAAGGTCACCTACAAGGTCGAGGCCACCCGTGTCGAGCAGCGCACGGACTTCGACCGCCTGATCCTCGACGTCGAGACCAAGCCGTCCATGAAGCCCCGCGACGCGGTGGCCTCGGCCGGCAAGACCCTGGTCGAGCTGTTCGGCCTGGCCCGTGAGCTCAACGTCGAGGCCGAGGGCATCGACATCGGCCCGTCGCCGACGGACGCGGCTCTCGCGGCCGACCTGGCGCTGCCGATCGAGGAGCTCAACCTCACCGTCCGTTCGTACAACTGCCTCAAGCGCGAGGGCATCCACACCGTGGGTGAGCTCGTCGCCCGCAGCGAGCAGGACCTGCTGGACATCCGCAACTTCGGCGCCAAGTCGATCGAAGAGGTCAAGCAGAAGCTGCACGAGATGGGTCTGGCTCTCAAGGACTCCCCGCCCGGGTTCGACCCCTCCGCCGTCGCCGGCGGCGGGTACGACGACGAGGACGGCGGGTTCATCGAGACCGAGCAGTACTGATCGCCCGTCTCCGAGCAGCGGCACCACCGTCTCGTGCCGCCCGTCCAGGGCGGCATGAGGCGGCGATGACAAGTCACGACCGGTACGCCGGTCGGCCCGACCCCGGTACCTGACACGGCCGGAGCGGGTTATCCATGAGGAGCATGAAATGCCCAAGCCCACCAAGGGCGCCCGTCTCGGTGGCAGCCCGTCCCACGAGCGGCTGATCCTGGCGAACCTCGCCACGGCGCTGTTCCAGAACGGCCGGATCACCACCACCGAGGCCAAGGCCAGGCGTCTCCGCCCGCTCGCGGAGAAGCTGATCACCAAGGCGAAGAAGGGCGACATCCACAACCGTCGCCAGGTGCTGACGGTCGTCCGCGACAAGGGCGTCGTCCACCACCTCTTCACCGAGATCGCCCCGACGTACGCCGAGCGTCCCGGTGGCTACACCCGGATCACCAAGCTCGGCCCGCGTAAGGGCGACGCCGCTCCGATGGCGGTCATCGAGCTGGTCACCGAGCAGCTGAACCCGGTCAGGGTCTCCCGCACGGCTCAGGCCGCGCCCGCCGCCGAGGCCGCTCCGGCCGCCGCGGAGGCCGAGGAGACGCCGGCGGCGCAGGACGAGGCCGCCGAGAGCACCACCGCCGAGGCCCCCGAGGCCGCTCCGGCGGAGGGTGACAAGAAGGACGAGGCCTGATCCCAGGCTCTGTGAGCGGGCTCAGTTTCCCTTCCGGGGATGCTGGGCCCGCTCTTCGTTTGTACACCGTACGAGGCACCGTACGAGGGATGGCGTGGAGCGAGAACTGCGGCTGAGGCTGGACCTGGGCTACGACGGCACGGACTTCTCCGGCTGGGCGCGCCAGCCGGGGCGGCGCACCGTGCAGGGGGAGATCGAGGACGCGCTGGGCCGCGTCCTCCGGCTGGACGCCCCGCCGTCGCTCACCGTCGCGGGCCGCACCGACGCGGGCGTCCACGCGAGGGGACAGGTCGCGCACGTCGACGTCCCGCTCGCGGCGCTGGCCGCCGCGTCGTCCGGGCGCGCCCCCGTCCCCGAGGAGCCGGAACGGGCGTGGGAGGAGCGCGGCGCTGAGTGGCTCGCTGCGCTGACGAGGCGGCTGGCCGGTGTGCTGCCCCTCGACGTGCGGGTGCACGTCGTCAGCGTGGCGCCCGCGGGCTTCGACGCCCGGTTCTCCGCGCTGTCGCGCCGGTACGGCTACCGCGTCGGCGACGCCCCCGGCGGGGTGGACCCGCTGCGGCGGCGTGAGGTGCTGTGGTATGCCCGGCCGCTTGACGTGGACCTGCTGAACGCGGCGGCCGCCCGCCTGCTGGGCGAGCACGACTTCGCCGCCTTCTGCCGCAGGCGCGAGGGCGCCACCACGATCCGGGAGCTGCAGCGGCTCGACTGGGTCAGGGGCGAGGACGGGATCCTCCTCGCGACCGTGGTCGCCGACGCCTTCTGCCACTCGATGGTCCGGGCGCTGGTCGGCTCGCTGCTGACCGTGGGGGAGCGCAGGCGGCCCGTCGGGTGGCCCGCCGAGGTGCTGGGGAGAGCCGTACGGGACTCGGGTGTGCACGTCGCTCCCGCGCACGGTCTCACGCTTGAAGAGGTGCGCTACCCCGGGGCGGAGGAACTGGCGCGGCGGGCCGCCGCCACCCGCCGCGTGCGAACTCTGAGCACCTGATCGTCGGTCGTGGAGGTCGCCGGAGCCGCCCGCGGCGCGTGACCCCCGTACGGACGGGAGGCCACGCGCCGGGACGTCAGCGTGAGGCGCGCTTCTCGATCACCTTCGCCATGTTGTCCCGGAAGGCCCCGCTGATCGGCGCGAGGTTCTTGTCGTTCGCGTCCGGGGTGTGCCCGTCGGCGTAGGTGGCGTAGCTGAACACGATGTAGCGTCCCCACACCATGCCCGCGGCGTAGCCGCCGGAGATCGTCACCTTGTCCGCCCGGCTCTTCTTGTCGCCGTCGAGGCCGCGGAACCAGACGTTCGTGCCGAGATCCTTGGCCTGGTCCACGGCGAGGGCCTCGGTCTTGCCGGGCAGCACGGCGATGCCCGCGGTCACCGCGTACTGGCGCTTGCCGTCCACGTAGGTGGCCCTGAGCACCCTGCGGCACTGCTGCTCGGCGAGGGCCTGCGCGAACGCGCCCACCGCCGCCTTCCCGCAGTCGTCGGCCACGTCGACCGTGACCCGGCGGTACGTCCGGCCCGCCAGCGTCACCTTCTCGTCCGGGAACGCCTCTGTCGGCTTCAGGGTCTTGGGGTCGGTCTGCTCGGAGTCGAGGATGGCCGAGGAGACCGTGGAGGTCGGCGTCGGCTCGTCGGAGGGGGGCGGGGCGGCGGTGGTGGCGGTCGGCGTACGGGCGGCCTGGTCGCCGTCCGGCTCGCCCGAGTAGGCGAAGTAGGCCGCGGTGCCGATGGCTCCCACGACGACGACCGCGCCGGCGGCCATCAGGATCCGCTTGACCTTTCCGCCGGAGGGGGGAGAGCCGGCGGGGTCCAGCCTCGCCGGGAGGTTGCCGGGGGTGGAGAGATCGGGCCCGAATCCGGGTGGAGGCGTCGGCTTGCCCGCCTTGGCCGGGGTCACCGGCGTGAACGCGAACGGAGTCTCACCGGTCGGCTGCGAGGGCGAACCGGTCGTGGGAGAGGTTGTCGCCATCTGTCCTGAACTGGGGTCGGGGGAGTCCGCCCCGGTGGCGCCGTCGCTCGCGGACGGGCCCGGTGGCGGCGTGTCGGATGGCGCCGCACCCGGGGGCGCGGCGGATGGCGGGACATCCGAGGGGGACGCCGCGGACGGCGACTGGGACGGTGACGGAGACGCGGTCTGACCCTGCGCCTCGTCCTGTCTCCCCAGTGGTGTCCCGTACGGTGCGCTGTCCTGCGCCTGACCAGGCGCGATCGATGTCTGCGTGGGCGGTCGGAACGGCTCCTCGTGCTGCGGCGGGAGCAGCGGCTGCGTGGTCCTGTCGTGGGCCGGGTGCTGCGGTTCGCTGTGCGGAGTGCTCTGTTCTGAATGCGTGAGGGCCTGGCCGGGCTCGTACGGTGTGCCGGGCAGCGGGAGCCCCTCGACGGGGGTCACCGCATGGGCGATCTCGGCTCCGAAGCCCTCGGGCGGCCCTGCCTGACCCGGCCCTGCGTGACCCGGCCCTGCCTGACCCGGCACGGTCTGATCCGTCTGATCCGGTGCGGCGGGATACGACGCCGGAGCGTCTTGCCCGGAACCGCCCGATGCGAGGGCGTCCGGCTGTCCCGGTCCTCCGGCGGGCGAGCCGCCGCCGGCAGGCATGCCGGCGTGACGCGGCGCGTCCCCGGGTGCGCCGGTGTGCTGTGGCACGGCGACGTGGCCGAGCGCGGCGGGGTCGTCGGGCGCGGTGAGTTGGCCCGGCACGGTGGGGTCGTCGGATGCGGTGGGGTGCTCGGGCGTGCCGGTGGGATTGAGCGCGTCGCCGGACGTGCCGCCTGGCCCGCCCGTGCCCGCCCTGTCGCCGGACGGGCCCTCGGACGCCTGCAGGGTGCCGGGCTCGTCCTGATAGGCGTTCGTGGGGGGCCAGGAGGTGCCTGCGGGCAGCTCCCCCTGCGGGTATGGCTCGCCCGGCAGCCGCGGCGGCCACACGGGCACGTCTCCGGGCTCCCCGGGGCGGATCGCCTCCGGGGGCACGGCTCCCTGCCGGTACGCCTCCGGATGCGCGGGCGCGAAGTCCTGGCCGGGCTGCGGCATGTACTGGGGCCCGTTCTGCGGCCCGTACTGCGGCACGTTCTGGGGCCCGTACTGAGGCGGGGCGGCGGGTGGATACCCCTGGTGGGGCGCCGGGGCCTGGGACCAGGCCTCCCCGCCGGACGGCTGCCCCGGGGCGGGGGCGGGCCCCCACTCGCCGAACGTCGGCACGCCGGGCGCCGTCTCGCCGGGCTGGGCGGCCCAGGGACCACCGGCGTTCTGCTGATCCGGCCCGTACGCGGCCGGTGCCGGAGGCGGGCCGCCGGGCTGCGACCAGGCGGGGGACCCGGCCGGGCCCTGCCACGCCCCGCCCTGAGATCCGTCGTCGTAGGGCGAGGGGGACGCGCCGAAGGCGCCGGGCCCGGCCGGTGCGCCGCCCGGCGGGGCCGTCCAGGGTGCGGGGACGGTGTCACCCGTCCCGGCCTGGGGGGATCCCTGCGGCCACTGCGACTCGTTGCCGGAGTAGGGCCAGGAGGTGACGCCGCCGGGCTGCGCGCCGGCTTGAGGACCGGGTTGGGGACCGGCTTGAGGACCGGGCTGCGCGCCGGGATCGCCGACGGGGGCCGGCCACATCTGCGGACCTCCCCCGCCCGCCGAGGGCGGCTCCTGCTGCCACGGCTGCGGGGCCGAGCCCGGGGGCGGCTCCCAGGCTTGCGTTCCCGGACCCTGCGGAGGCCAGGGCTGCGCTCCCGGATCGGCCGGTGGCTGCCACGCCGGGTTGGGCCCCTGCGCGGGCGGCTGCCATGCGTGCGTCCCGGGGCCGTGGACGGGCTGCTGCGGGCCCGGGGGCGGGGGAACCGGCGGGTACGCCGGGCCGCCCGCGTTCTGCACGGGTTGCCAGGGCGGCGCGTCAGGGCCCTGCGGGTGCTCCCAGCGTGCGGCGTTCGGGTCGGCTGGAGGCTGCCACGTGTGGACGCCCTGGCCCTCGGGCTGCCACGAGGGCCCGTCCGGGTGCTGCGGGTGCTGCGGGGGCTGGTGCGGGTGCTCCCAGTGCGCGGCGTTCGGGTCGGCCGGAGGCTGCCACGAGTGGACGCCCTGGCTCTCCGGCTGCCACGAGGGCCCGCCCGGGCCCGGCGCGGGCGGCTGGGGATGAGCGGCGTGTTCCGCCGGAGGCTGCCATGGAGGCGTGACCGGAGCCGGGGGCTGCCAGGCGGGCGGGCCATACCCGGGATGTCCCTGGGCGCCGTGGCCGGGCTGTTGCCAGTCGCCTGGGCCCGGCGGCTGCCACGAGTGGATGCCCTGGCCCTCCGGCTGCTGCCAGGTGGGCGTGCCGGCGCCGTACGCGGGCTGCGGAGGCACGATGCCGGGACCGGCCCCATGACCGGCCCCATGACCGGCCCCATGACCGGCTTCGTGACCGGCGCCGGGATGCGGCTCGCCGGGGCCGGGCAGGCCGAGGGCCTCGTCGCCGGGGCGGCGCGGCGCGGGAAGGTTCCCGGCGTCCCCCGATACCCCGTGGTCCCCCGATACCCCGTGGTCCCCGGATGCTCCGGCGTCCCCCGGCATGCCGGCATCGCCGGGCATCCCGGCGTCTCCCGGTGCGCCCGGTGCCCCCGGTGTTCCAGGGGCGGTGGGCGGAGGGCCGTACGCCGGAACGGCTCTGAACCTGTTCGTGCTCTCCGGGTCGTCGTCGGGGGGTTCCTGCGCCCCGAGACCGCCGGGCAGCCCGAACCTGGTCGGGTAGGGCACGGCCGGAGACCGGTCCGCCGCACCCGCGGCGTCCGGAGCCCAGGCCGTCCCGTCGTCCGCCGGGGGCTGACCGAACCCGGGCGGGGTCTGGCCGAAGCTCGGAGGTGGCGTCGGAGGTGTCGCCGAGCCCTCGGCGTCCGCCTCGGGGCGGGCCCACGCCGTTTCGTGTTCGTGCTCGGAACCGGAATCCTTGCCACGCATAGCCGGAAGCGTAACGGCGCGGGCGCGATCGGCGTGCCCCTATGGGCGTTTCGGTCCGTGCCGCCCCAGGTCGCCCACCGTCCTCCACCTCAGGGAACGGCCGGCCTCATCTGGGGCCACCGTTCAAAGAACGAGTGTCGAGGGCAGGGAAAACAGTCGCGTCGGTGACGTCCACCGCTGTCTGGTAGAGCCGTTTCAGCTCGTTCTTGGCTGGTTTGTGGCCATCCTTGAACTGGAACCAGAGCAGCACCGCGTAGTGGCCGTGGGTCCAGCCGCCCGCGTACGCCTCACCGGTGCCGAGGTGCTTGGTGGCCTCGTCCTTGCCCGGCAGCGGCTTGAGGTAGTCCTTGCGCTCGCCGCCGCCTCCCGCGGAGGCGACCTTCTTCGCCGTGGCGGAGGTCTTGAGGTTGGCGACACCCACGGTGCCGATGACCGTGCCCTTGGAGTCCGCGAAGCTCGCCCGCAGCAGTTGCGTGCACCCGCCCGCCTTGAGCGCCTTGGTGATTTTGTCGCCGGTGACGCCGTCCGCGCACTTTTTCTCCTTGCGGTACGCGGTGCGGACGTATGAACGCTTGTTCTTGACGAATTTGCTCTTCGCGAACAGTTCTCGCAGCGACAGCGGGCTTTTGTCGGTCGTCCGTGAGGCGGTGTAGCCGAACTTGCCGGGGGGCCCCTCGGAGACGAGCGGTTCCGAGGGGCGGCCGCTGGGTGTCGGGGCGGCGACCGGCGGCTTCTCGGTGCGCGCGGCGTACCACAGACCGGTGAACAGCGCCCCGATCAGGAGCAGCAGGGCGAGGCCGAGCGCCCAGGGGCGACGCCACCAGGGGCCCTTCGCGTCCGGATCCCACACGGGCTCCGGCGGCGCAGGCACCCGCGGCGCCGCCGGCTGCCGCCGCCGCGCATCCCAGTCGCCGCCCGCCTGGCCGCCCGAGGAGGCCGCGTACGCGCCGGAGGGGGCCCCGTACGGGCCGGAGGCGAGCTCCTCCGCACCGCGGGGGCCGTCCTGCTCGAAGGGCCCGCGCCCGGTGTACGGCGGCTGCTCGGGCTGCTGCTGGTAGGCCTGCTGCTGGTAGGCCTGGGACGGCGCCTGCTCGGGCTCGTACGGCGGGCGCTCATGCGGCGAGCGTTCGTACGGCGAGCGCTCATACGGCGATTGCTCGCGGGCGTACGGTGACGGCTCGCGCTGGTACGGCGGCTGCCCCCCGCCGTAGGGAGGCACGTCGCGACGGCCGGCGAGGGGCGAGTCGTCCCCCCCGGAGTACGGCGGCAGGTCCCGCCTGCGGGGATCCGGGGGATGATGCGGTGGTTGCTGGTCGCCGGGATAACCCATGGCGCTGAGATTAGTCGGCTATCTGGACAGATGAGGAAGGGTCAGGAATACCCGAAGTCCTCGGTCCACCACGGACCGCCCTCGCCCATGCTCACTCCGACCCCGGTCGCGACCAGGCCGCAGTTGAGCAGCGTGGCGCGGTCGCTGCGCCCGGCCATCCAGCCGCGTACGACCGTCTGGGCGGTCTGATAGCCCCTCGCGATCGTCTCGGCACCGCCCTCGGAGTAGCCCGCCGCGCCCATGCGGTCCCAGGGAGAGGCGCCGCCGGGGGAGCTGTGCCGGAACAGCCTGCTCGACGCCATCTCGTCCGAGTGCGCGCGGGCGGACTCCACCAGGCGCGGGTCCACGCGCAGCGGCCGGCAGCCGTGCCTGCGGCGCTCGGCGTTGACCAGGCGCACGACCTCGGCCTCCATCGAGGCGGCCCGCATCGAGTCGGCGTCGTACTCGTCGCCGCCGCCGTCCCCTCCGGGAGTGATGACGGTGTGCCGCGAGCCGCTGTCGGAGCCGTCGATCAGCGTGGAGGGCGGCTTCTCCTTGCGGGGGCGGCGCTGCGGCACCTGCCGGGGGGTGACCGGAGCCACGGTGCCCAGCACGTGGTCGAGGGTGGGCCGGTCGCGCGGCTCCGCGCCCGCCGCCATCACGCTCGACGACGGGGACGGCTCGGCCTCGCGCAGATAGACGCCGTCGACCACGCTCGATCTGGCGCTCATCCTGCCGATTACGACGCCGGTGAGCAGGATGGCCATCGCGCACGCCAGCAGACCCATCTGAGTCCCCCGTAGGGGGCCACGGAAGGTGTGTTTTTTGTGAGGGGTCTGCCACATACCGCAGTCAAATATAGGGATACACGCCATGGGGAAGAAGGGGCGAATGGGTATGGATTTGATGAACGTTCAAATGAGTCGTTCCAAACACCCGCGCCTCTCGCTGTTTTGACCAGGCGGCATCGGGTCGGTAGTCTGCTAGTTCGTTGTGTGTGGATCGGTCTGTCCGCAGACCGGTGCACGGCGCGTCCGGCGTCTTCTCCCGTACATGTGGAGACGGAGGTTGTCGCCGTGCCTGCGCAACCTACCGAGAGTTCACATTCCGACAGAAGGCACTGCCGTGCGCACGTTCTCACCGAAGCCCAACGACGTCGAACGTCAGTGGTACGTCATCGACGCGACCGACGTCGTACTCGGCCGGCTGGCCAGCCAGGTGGCGACCCTGCTCCGCGGGAAGCACAAGCCGATCTTCGCTCCGCATGTCGACACGGGTGACTTCGTCATCGTCATCAACGCCGACAAGATCGCCCTGAGCGGCAACAAGCTCGAGCAGAAGAAGGCGTACCGCCACTCGGGTTACCCCGGCGGTCTGCGCGCCGTCTCCTACGGCGAGCTCATGGAGAAGCGTCCGGACCGGGCTGTGGAGAAGGCCGTCCGCGGCATGCTTCCCAAGAACGCCCTGGGCCGGAAGATGGCCAAGAAGCTCAAGGTGTACGCCGGCGGCGAGCACCCGCACCAGGCCCAGCAGCCGGTGCCCTTCCAGATCACCCAGATCGCCCAGTAATCGCGAGCCAGGAAAGTTAAGAGGAGAACCGTGGCCGAGCCCACCGGTATCGAGACGCTCGTCGAGGGCGAGCCGGAAGACTACACCGCGGAGGAGTTCCCCTCCGAGTACACCACCGAGTCGGCTCCCGCCGGCGAGGGCGCCGCGCGCAAGCCCGTCACCACGGGCAACTCGTACGGCACCGGCCGCCGCAAGGAGGCCATCGCCCGTGTCCGCATCGTGCCGGGCACCGGCAAGTGGACGATCAACGGCCGCTCGCTGGAGAGCTACTTCCCGAACAAGGTCCACCAGCAGCTGATCAGTGAGCCGTTCGTCGTGCTCGGCGCCGAGGACGCGTTCGACGTCATCGCCCGCATCGACGGCGGCGGCGTGACCGGCCAGGCCGGTGCGCTGCGCATGGGCCTGTCCCGCGCGCTCGCCGCTCTGGACGCCGAGGTCAACCGCCCGCCGCTGAAGAAGGCCGGCTTCCTCACCCGTGACGCCCGCGCCACGGAGCGGAAGAAGTACGGCCTCAAGAAGGCCCGCAAGGCTCCGCAGTACAGCAAGCGTTAATGTCGCGGAACCCCGTAGGCGCCCCCTCCCGGGGGCGCCTCTTCGGCACCGACGGGGTACGTGGGGTCGCCGGACGCGACCTCACCGCGGAGCTGGCCATGGACCTGTCCGTGGCCGCCGCGCACGTGCTCGGCGACGCCGGGGCGTTCCACGCCAGTGTCGGGCGGCGCGGCCGCCCGATCGCCGTCGTAGGCCGGGACCCGCGAGCTTCAGGAGAGTTCCTGGAGGCCGCCGTGGTCGCCGGCCTCGCGTCGTCTGGTGTGGACGTCCTGCGGCTCGGCGTGCTGCCCACCCCCGCGGTCGCGTATCTGACCAACGCGCTGGGCGCCGACCTCGGCGTCATGCTCTCCGCGTCGCACAACCCCGCACCCGACAACGGCATCAAGTTCTTCACCCGTGGCGGCTACAAGCTGCCCGACGCGGTGGAGAACGAGATCGAGCAGCGGCTCGGGGAGAAGTGGAACCGTCCGGTCGGCGAGTCCGTCGGCCGGGTCCGCGAGGCGTACGGCGAGGCCGATCGATACGTCTCGCATCTGCTGACCACCCTGCCCCACAGCCTCGACGGGCTGCGGGTCGTCGTCGACTGCGCGCACGGCGCGGCGCACATGGTCGCTCCGGAGGCGCTGCTGCGCGCCGGCGCCGCCGTGGAGACCATCGGCGCCGCCCCGGACGGGTTGAACATCAACGACGGCGTGGGCTCGACCCACCTGGCCGCCCTGCGGGAGGCCGTCGTCGGAAGCGGCGCCGACCTCGGCATCGCCTACGACGGCGACGCCGACCGCTGCCTCGCCGTCACCGGCACGGGCGAGGAGATCGACGGCGACCAGATCATGGCGATCCTGGCCCTGTCGATGCAGGCCGACGGCCGCCTCGCCAAGGACACGGTCGTCGCGACGGTCATGTCCAACCTGGGGTTCAAGCTCGCCCTTCGGGAGGCCGGCCTGTCCGTGGTGGAGACCGCGGTCGGCGACCGGTACGTCCTGGAGGCGATGCAGGACGGCGGCTACACCCTCGGCGGCGAGCAGTCCGGTCACGTGATCATGCTGGATTACGCCACGACCGGGGACGGCCTGCTGACCTCGCTCCACCTGATGGCCGAGGTGGCCCGGCAGGGCCGTTCCCTCGCCGACCTCGCGTCGGTGATGACGAAGCTGCCGCAGGTGCTCGTCAACGTCAGGGACGTGGTGAAGGCGAAGGCCTCCGCCCCCGAACTGCGGGCGGCCGTGGCCGAGGCGGAGGACGAGCTCGGGGAGACCGGCCGCGTGCTGATCCGTCCGAGCGGCACCGAGCCGATGATCCGGGTCATGGTCGAGGCCGAGTCGCACGACCAGGCCAAGGCCGTGGCGGACCGCCTCGCGGACGTCGTCCGCACCGTCTGCGCCTGACGCCCCCGCGTCACCACTCCTGAGGACCCCGCCGGGCACGTGCCCGGCGGGGTTCCTTATTGGAGGACCTTCTCAATTGCGAAATGTGCGCGTAACACTGGTTTATGTGTGATTTGACTGGTGGTCGGTCGGGGGCGTTAAGGGGTCGTGACAAGGAGTCGCACGCGCTGTGCGCGCTCGTCGACCAGGCCGGGGCCGGTGCGGGCGGGTGCCTGCTCCTCCTCGGCGGTCCGGGTGCGGGCAAGACCGCGTTGCTCGACCTCGCCGTCGCGCACGCGGCCGCCGGCGCATCGGACGATCAAGGGTTCCTCGTGCTCCGCACCCAGGGGGTCAGGGGCGAGACCCACCTGCCGTACGCCGGGCTGCACGCCCTGCTCCGCCCGCTCGCCGACCGGCTGGAGGCGGCCGGCGCGGGGCCGCACGCCGATCCGGCGGCGGCGGGGTCGCGGATGCTCGCCGAGGCGCTGCGGACCGGCGTCGCCGCGGAGGGCCTGGCGCTGCCCGCCGCGCTGCTGCGGCTCCTGCAGACCGCCGGGCGTCCGGTGCTGGTGTGCGCCGACGA
This sequence comes from Microbispora rosea, assembly GCF_900156315.1. GTDB lineage: Bacteria > Actinomycetota > Actinomycetes > Streptosporangiales > Streptosporangiaceae > Microbispora > Microbispora rosea. Next base: position 37,529 of record NZ_FTNI01000002.1, read on the forward strand.
CCTCCAGTGGCTCGACGCCCCCAGCCGGGAGGCGATCTGTTTCGTGGCCCACCGAGCGGTCACGGTCCCCGTCGCCGTGCTGCTCGCCTCCGCGGAGCCCGGCACGGCCTCCGGCGGCCTGCCGCCGCTGCCGCTCGCCCCGCTCGACGAGCGGGCGTCCCTTCAGGTGCTCGACGACCTCGTCCCCGCAGGTCTCGCGGGTGACCTGCGCGCGGCGCTGGTCCGCGCGGCCCGCGGCAACCCGCTCGCGCTGGCCGAACTCGCCGGCGCGCTGACGGACGCGCACCACAAGGGCTCGGCGCCGCCGCCCGAGACGCCGCCGCGCGGTGGGCGGCTGTGGCGGGCGTATGCCGACCGGCTCCGCGGCCTGCCCGCCGACACCGCCGACCTCGTCCTGCTGATCGCGGCCGACCCCGGCATCGACGCGGTCACGCTGGTGCGCGCGGCGGAGGCGCGGTCCGGCCTGGCGCCCCTTGAGGCGGCGGAGAACGCGGGCGTCGTCGTCGAATCGCCGGGCGGCGGCTTCGACCTCGCCGACCCGATCCTGCGGCACGTGGCGTACGCCGAGGCGTCCCTTGCCCGGCGGCGGGCCGCCCACCGCCTGCTGGCGAGCCTTCTCGACGGGGTCTCCGGCGGGGAGCACCAGCGGCTGCGGCGGGCCTGGCACCGCGCCGCCGCCCTCGACGGGCCCCCCGGCCAACTGGCCGAAGAACTCGTACGCGCGCTCGCGGCGACGCCGAGGGCGGCGGCGGCCTTCCCCGAGCCGTTCCGCGTCCTCGAACGGGCGGCCGAGCTCACCGGGCAGGGCGAGGCCAAGGCCGCACGGCTGGCCGCCGCCGCCCGGCACGCCTGGCAGGCGGGGCAGCCGCAGCGGGCGAGGTCGCTGCTGTCCCGGATCGACACGCTCGCGGCCGGCGTCGAGGTGCGCGGGCGCGCCGAGCTCGTCAGGGGCAGCCTGGAGTTGCGCGCCGGCACGACCGGCAGCGCCTGCGACACGCTGCTCGCCGCCGCGGAGCGGCTGCTGCGCACCGATCGCGAGCAGGCCGTGCGCGCGCTCGTCCGGGCGGGGGAGGCGAGCTACCTGGCGGGGGACAATCGCCGGTTCCTGGCGATCGCGCGGCGGGCCGAGACCCTGCGGCGGCCCGGCGACGACCACGTCACGCGCCTGGCGCTGGAGTATCTCGCGGGCATGGCCGCCACCTTCCGGGGACGGCACCGTGAGGCGACCGCCTCGCTGCGCCGGGTCGCCACCGGGGTGATGGCGCCGCCCTCGGCCGGCAGCCCCTCGACGCTCGTGTGGGGCGGCGTCGCGAACCTCCTGCTCGGCAACGGCGCCGAGGCGCTCACGCTGGCGTCGCGGGCGGTCGAGATGGCGCGTGCCCACGGCGCGGTCGCCAGCATGCCGCAGATGCTGGAGATCCTGATCCAGGCCCAACTCTGGAGCGGCCGTTACGACGCGGTGGCGGCCAACGCCATGGACGGCCTGCGCCTGGCGCAGGAGACGGGCCGGGCCACCAGCGGCGCGCAGCATCTCGCCTGGCTCGCGTTCACCGCCGCCGTCGCGGGCGACGAGGAGACCTGCGTCCTGCGGGCGGCGCGGGCCGTCGAGCTGGCCGCCGCCCACGGCGTCAGCGTGGCCGAGGCGCTCGGCACGCTGGCCCTGGCCCATCTGGACGTCGCGGCGAACCGTCACGGCGACGCCGTGAACCGGCTGCGCGCGGTGGCCCGCACCGGAGATCCCCTCGTCGTGCGGGTGATGGCGACGCCGCTGCTCGTCGAGAGCGCCGTACGCACCGGGGACATCGCGCAGGCGAAGGACGCGCTGGTCGTGCTGGACCGCTGGGCCGACAGCACCCGCGACCCCGACCGGCTGGCGCTGGCGGCGCGGTGCCACGCGCTGCTCGCGCCCCCGGCCGAGGCGGCGGAGCGCTTCGCCGAGGCGCTTGAGCTGCACCGTCAGGGGGCGTGCGCGTTCGAGACCGCGCGCACGCGGCTGCTGTACGGCGGCATACTCCGGCGGTCGCGCCGCCCCGGCGCGGCTCGCGAGCACCTGCACGGCGCCCTGGAGACGTTCGAGCGGTACGGCGCCCGCCTGTGGAGCGAGCACGCCCGCGCGGAGTTGCGCGCGGCCGGGGAGTCGGTGCGGCCCTCGGGTTCCCGCTCCGAGGCCGGCCGGCTGCTCACGGCGCAGCAGTTCCAGATCGCCGCCCTGGTGGCGGAGGGCGCGACGAACCGCGAGGTGGCGGCCCGGCTGTTCATCAGCCCGCGCACGGTGGAGCACCACCTGAGGAACATCTTCGCCATGCTCGGCGTGCGCTCCCGGGTCGAACTGACCCGCCTCCTGTCCTGAGGCAGACGAGTCGGGGGCACCGGTGATTTCACCGATGCGCGTACGGCTGCGACCGCGCGACAGTGACGGCGGTCAAACCGTTCGCGGGAACCGGCCCGTGTGGTCGTTCCCACTCCTACCCCCGAGGAGTGCACTGACGTGCCGACACACCCCCCAACCCCACTCCTGCGACGCCTGTCCTCCGCGGTCACGACGCTGGCGCTCGTCGTGCTGCTCGCACTGGCCGGCGGCCTCGCCGCTCCCGCCGCCCACGCCGCCGTACACGGCCCCGACCCCACCGACGCGCTGCTGGAGGCGTCGCGCGGGCCGTACGCGACCGCGCAGGTCGACGTGTCGTCGCTGCTGGTGAGCGGCTTCGGCGGCGGGACCATCTACTACCCGGCCACCACGTCCGAGGGGACGTTCGGCGGGGTGGCCATCGCCCCCGGTTACACGGCCGACAAGTCGAGCCTCGCGTGGCTGGCCGCCCGGCTCGCCTCGCACGGATTCGTGGTGTTCAACATCGACACGCTGACGCGGCTCGACCAGCCCGACAGCCGGGGCCGGCAGTTGCTGGCCGCCCTCGACTACCTGACCCAGCGCAGCTCGGTCCGCGGCCGGGTGGACGCGACCAGGCTCGGCGTCATGGGCCACTCGATGGGCGGCGGCGGCACGCTGGAGGCCGTCGACGACCGGCCGTCCCTGCGGGCCGCGGTCCCGCTGACGCCGTGGAACCTCGACAAGACCTGGTCGGGCGTGCGGACCCCCACGCTGATCATCGGTGCGGACAACGACACAGTCGCGCCGGTCGCCTCGCACGCGGTGCCCTTCTACACGAGCCTGCCCTCGTCGCTCGACAAGGCGTACCTGGAACTGAACAACGCCACCCACTTCGCGCCGAACACGACCAACACCACCATCGGCAAGTACGCCGTGGCCTGGATGAAGCGGTTCATCGACGACGACACCCGTTATGACGGGTTCCTCTGCCCCGGCCCCGACCGCGGTCTGACCGTCGAGGAATACCGCAGCACCTGCCCGTTCTGACCTCTCATCGGCGTACAGACGGCCGCCCGGTCCACGGCGGCCGTCCGTACGCCGTTGTCCGGGCACGGACCATCCGGCGGCATGACGCCCAGGAGGCCGAGGTGCCGGGCTCAGGAGAGGACCCCAGCGGGGCCGCGGACGCCCTGACGCAGGCGGGCGGCGTCCTGGCTCGGCGGCACGCCGAACTGGCGGCGGTATTCCCGGCTGAACTGTGACGGGTTGTCATAGCCGACGCGGTGGCCGACTCCGATGACGTCGCCCGGGTGGGTGGCGAGCTGCAGCCGGGCCTCCTGCAGCCGGATCTGCTTCTGGAACTGGATGGGGCTCATCGCGGTCACCGCGTGGAAGTTGCGGTAGAAGGCGGAGACGCTCATGCCGGACAACCGTGCGAGGTCCTCGACGCGGAAGGGCCGCGCGTAGTGCTCGCGGATCCAGCGCACGGCCCTGGAGATGTGGCTGAGGCCGCTGTCGGCGAGGCCGAGCTGGCGAACCGTGGCGCCCTGCTCGCCCGTGATCAGGCGCCACAGGATCTCGCGTTTGACCAGCGGGGCCAGCACGGCCCGGTCGCGGGGCTCGTCGAGCAGGCGCAGCAGCCGGACCACCGCGTCGAGCAGCGGCGCCGGAGCGTCGGTGACGACGATCCCCGGCGCCGCGCCTCCGCTCGTGGGGGGAGTGTCTCCGGGCGCGGCCCGCAGCAGCAACTCGGCGACGGCGGACGGCTCCAGGACGAGACCGAAGCCCAGCGCCGGCCGCTCGGGGTCCGCCTGGGTGAACTGCCCGGTGACCGGCAGGTCGACCGAGGCGACCAGATACTGCCCGGCGCCGTACTCGAAGATCCGGTCGCCGAGCGCGAGGCGCTTGGCGCCCTGGGCGATGACCGCCAGCACGGTGCCGGACATCGAGGGCGCCGGCGGATCCGACCGATCGACCTTCGAGACGAGCACGCCGTCGATGGCGGTGGTCCCGTCGGGCCGGGCATGCCGCGCCAGCAGGGCGCGGAGCTCTTCGAGGCACATGTGGCCATTGCAGCACGAATTCCGGCCCGGTTTCCCCGGCACGAGAGGATCGTGCAAATAGCGGCGAGCATCGTTCTAACGTTTACGCAGGTCAAAGCGATTCAATGGAATCACCTCACTCCACCAGCGAAGAAGAAGAGGGAATCCATGACCGTCAACCACGGCTTCGCCGCGACCCTGACCGCCAGGCCCGGAATGGGCGATCGGCTGGTCGACGTGCTGCTGACCGGCCTGGACGAGGGCAGCCCCGCCGCGAGCGAGCACTGCGTCGTCTATCTGGTCTCCCGTTCCGCGTCCGACCCCGACGTCGTCCACGTCATCGAGGGCTGGACCAGCGAGGAGGACCACCACCGGGTCTTCGCGGGCGAGGCCGCCCAGGCCATCGTGGCGCGGATCGGCGGGCTGCTGGCCAAGGAGTCCGAGTATGCCGACCACGTCCCGGTGCGCGGCAAGGCCGCCTTCTGACCCCGCCCACCACCCAAAGACCCTCCCTTGCGAAAGGCAGCGACCATGACCCCCGCACGACCCGCCCTGGACCCCGAACTGCGTGAGCTGCTGGCCGGCATGCCCCTCATGCCGCAGCTCGACCCGGAAGTGCTCGCGCACCTGCGCCGGCTCCCGTCGACACCAGTCGACTCCCTCCTCGCCCACCGGCAGGCCGACCGGCGCGAGGTCACCGTGCCCGCCACGGACGGCGCCCCGATCCCCCTTTCGATCTTCACTCCCGAGAACGCCACCGCCGCGCCCTGTGTCTACTGGATGCACGGGGGCGGAATGGTCATGGGCGACCGCTTCTCCCAGATCGACATCCCGCTGGAGTGGCTCGACCGGTTCGGCGCGGTCGTGGTCTCCGTCGAGTATCGGCTCGCACCGGAGTCCACCGGCACCGCCCTGGTCGACGACTGCTACCAGGGCCTGCTCTGGGTCGCCGAACACGCCGCGGAACTCGGCGTCGATCCCGCCAGGATCGTCGTCGCGGGCGCCAGCGCGGGCGGCGGCCTCGCCGCCGGCGTCGCCCTGCTGGCCCGCGACCGCTGCACACCGCCGATCGCCGCGCAGATGCTGATCTGCCCCATGCTCGACTACCGCAACACCAGCACGTCGAGCCGCCAGTTCTCCGGCGGGCCCGGCGTCTGGACCCGGGAGATGAACGAGTTCGGATGGAGCTCCGTCCTCGGCGGCCTCACCGGCGACGAGGTGCCCCCGTACGTCTCGCCCGCGCTGGCGGACGACCTGTCGGGCCTGCCGGCCACCTACATCGACACCGGGTCCGCCGAGGTCTTCCGCGACGAGGACGCCGACTACGCCACCCGCATCTGGGCGGCCGGGGGCCAGGCCGAACTGCACGTCTGGGCGGGCGGTTTCCACGGATTCGACGCCCTGTATCCGCAGGCGCGGATCTCGGCCACCGCCCGCAGGACGCGCACCGAGTGGCTCGCCCGGGTCCTGCGAGCGGATCGTCCGGCAGAGGAGAGCTAGTCGTCGCCGGTCAGGGAGAGGGAGCGCAGGCGCTGGCCGGTCCAGACGACCGCGCCGATGGTGACGATGACCATCGCCGGTATGGCGAAGCCGAGCGTCACCTCGGTGGAGAAGAAGGGCGAGGAGGAGACGTGGTCGGCGAGCGACTGGGCCCACTGCTGTATGGAGAACTTCCGCGCGCCGGGCACGTAACCGCCGACCACGCCCTCCCATACGAGGGCGTAGATGACGCCGACCGCGACCGCGTGGCGGGTGAGCACACCCAGCAGCAGGAACACCGCGGCGTACGCGACGCCGCCGAACAGCGCCCCGAGGGTGAAGCCGGTCGCGACGCCCGACTCCGAGCCGGCCAGGAGGTAGGCGGCGGCGTAGGTCGAGACGGCCGCGAGCACCGCGACGAGGGAGGCCGCGACCACGAACTTCGTCACCGCGATGATCGGGCGCGAGATCGGCTTGGCCAGCAGGTGGATGATCGTGCCGTCCTCGATCTCCGGCGCGATCACGCCCGTCCCGGCGATCAGGCCGAGCAGCGGCAGCATCGTGCCGATCGCGAAGCTCTTCATCAGCAGCACGGCCGTCTGCTCGTCCTGGCCGTTGACCAGCCTGAGCAGCGCGGCGAGCGCGACCAGCGCCACCGGCAGCAGGACCAGCAGCCAGATCCGCTTGCGTCCGAGCATGGCCCGGTAGGTGATGTCCGCCACCACCGTGTTCATCGCGAGCTCCCGGAGATGAGGTAGGAGAAGACGCTTTCCAGGTCCTCGTCGGTGGGGGAGACCTGCCACAGGTGCACGGCGAGGTCGCGCGCCATCCGCGGCAGCAGCGCGGTGAAGCGCGCGTGGTCGGTCACCTGGACCTCGACGCCCTGCTCGGTCAGCGAGACCGCGCTGGAGGAGGGGTCGCCGATGAGCGCGGCGGCCAGGCGCCGGTCGTCGCTCGACCTGACCCGGAACAGGTGCGGCCGGTCGGCCATGCGGCGCCGGATCTCGCGGTAGTCGCCCGACGCGGCGTGCCGTCCCGCGACCAGGACCTCGATGTGGTGGGCCACCCGCTCGACCTCTTCGAGGATGTGCGAGCTGAACAGGATCGTCCGGCCCTCCTCGCCCATGCGGCGCACGAGGTCCATGAGGTGGAGGCGCTGCCGGGGGTCCATGCCGTTGAACGGCTCGTCCAGGAGCAGCACCTGGGGGTCGTGGACGAGGGCGGCGGCGACCTTGACGCGCTGCCGCATGCCCTTGGAGTACGTCTCGATGCGGCGGCCGGAGGCGTCCGTCATCTCCACCAGGTCGAGGGCCCGCCGGGCCGCGTCGGCGGGCGAGGGCAGGCCGTGCAGCCGGGCCGACGACAGCACGAACTGCCATCCCGTGAGGAAGCCGTAGACGGCCTCCTTCTCGGGGACCAGGCCGATCTGCCGGTAGATCTCGTGGTTGTGCCAGATACGCCCGCCGTCGAGGGTCGCCGTGCCGCTGGACGGCGCGAGGAACCCGGCCATCATGTGCAGCAGCGTCGACTTGCCCGCGCCGTTCGGCCCGAGCAGGCCGGTGACGCCGGGCCCGATGGTCATCGTGACGTCGTTGACCGCCACGACGTTGCCGTACCAGCGGGACACCTGGGCGAGTTCGACCACGCCCCGGCGGGTGGTCACGGGGGAGCTTGTGGTGGTGGTCACGACGCCGCCTTCCGGTAGCGCAGGAGAACGCCCGTCACGGCCAGGGCGACGACGGCCAGCAGGATCAGGCAGGACGCGACGCCGGGCGGAGCGGCCTCGATGTTGACGGGCGCGGTGCCGAACAGGGTCGACTGGGCGTAGTCGACGAGGAAGAACGGGTTGAGAAGCAGGGCCCACCCGGCGAGATCGTCGCGTCCCGACGAGATCAGCACGCCGGTGAAGATGCCGGAGACGGCGGCGGTGAACATGTAGAAGGCGATCACCGACGCGACGCCGAGACCGCGGCGCGGGGTGAACGACGCCAGGGCGATGCCCACGGAGGACAGCAGCACCGCGTGGAGGACCGCGCCGCCCAGGGCACCGAAATAGTCGGCGGTGTGCGGCGGCCCGGGCAGGTCGACCAGGAGCTCGCCGACATACTCGATCGTCAGCGGCACGGCCAGCAGCCCGAACAGCGCGACCGCCAGAGCGGCCAGCTTCGCCAGGACGTAGTCGGTCACGGTCAGCGGGCGGGACAGATACAGCGGCAGCACGCGGAAGCGCAGGTCCGGCGCGACCAGGTACGGCGACTGGGCGGCCAGGAAGACCGCGATCACCGCCTGCATGATGACGGCGTAGTTCGGATAGGGGATGACGAACTGCTTGGCGAGCGCCATCACGCCGATCGACACGACCGTCGGCATCAGCATGATCGCGGCCAGCAGCAGCGGCATGATCTTGGCGCGGACCGTGCGGCCGAGCCCGAACACGCCGCGCAGGCTCTGCACGCCGAGGGCGAGCGTCGCCCGGCCGCGCCCCAGCCGTACGCCGTCGTAGTGGCGGTATCCGATGTCGTGGATGACCGCGGTCGGCTCTGTCGTCATGCCACCGGCTCCTTGAACACATCCTCGATGCGGCCCCGGCGCTGCTCCAGCCGCAGGAGGCCGAGGCCGAGGTCGCATACGGCGTCGCGTACGGCGTCGTAGGTGCGGCCGGGGTCGTCCGCGGACACCTGGACCGTGAGCAGCCTGCCCTGCGCCGCGACCGTCTCGCCGCCGGCGGTCAGACGCTCGGCCAGCCGCTGCTGCCCCTCCTCGACCTCCACCGCGATGGTCTGCTCGGCCCGGGTGAACTCCCGGATCGCCGAGGAGCGCAGCAGCCGCCCGCCGTCGATGACGATGACGTGGTCGCACACCCGCTCCAGCTCGCCGAGCAGGTGGGAGGTGACCAGCACGCTGATGCCGAACTCGGTGCCGACGCGCCGGATCAGCGCGAGCATGTCGTCGCGGCCCTGCGGGTCGAGCCCGTTGGTCGGCTCGTCGAGGAAGACCAGTTTCGGGTCGTGGACGAGGGCCTGGGCGAGCTTGACCCGCTGCCGCATGCCGGTGGAGTAGCCGCCCATCGGGCGGTAGCGCTCCTCGTCCAGCCCGACGTGGCGCAGGGTGTCGGCGGCGCGCTCGCGGGCGGCCGTACGCGGCAGCCCGGACATCTGGGCCATGTGCACCACGAACTCGGTCGCGGACATGTCCGGGGGCAGGCAGTCGTGCTCGGGCATGTAGCCGACGGCGCGCCGGATCTCCAGGCCCTGGGTGGCCGTGTCGTAGCCGAGCACCGAGGCACGCCCGGAGGTCGGGGGGAGCAGGCCGAGCAGGATCTTGATCAGCGTCGACTTGCCCGCGCCGTTGGCGCCCACCAGGCCGGTCACGCCGGTTCCGGCGGTGACCGTGAGGTCGTCGAGCGCCGTGACGCGGGGGAAGCGCTTGGTCAGCCCCTCGGTCGCGAAGCATGGGGTCGCGCTCGCTGTCATGACCCGACCCTACTGGGCGGGGCGTTCGCCGGGCCTCCGCCTGATGGAGGAACCCGCCTACGCCTCAGGTATGCCTTTCGCGCCCTTCCCCCGACCGCCGCTGTAGCGGGACCACAGCGCGCGCTGGAGGAACAGCGTCAGCGTGCCGGCGACGACCATCCCGGCGATGTTGACGAGAAGCTGCAGCGCGGAGCCGCCGACCTCGTCCCAGCGCCACAGCGCCAGGGCCAGGGCCATGTAGCCGGCCGCGGGGACGGTGGTGACGGAGATGAAGACGCCGACCAGCGCGGAGGACTTGCCCGCCGTGATCGACAGCACCCCCGCCGCGCCCGCGAGCAGCGCCACGATGAACGACCACCGGTCGGGCGTCACGATGAAGCGCACCTCGTCGTGGTGCCGCAGGCTGTCGGGGGAGATCCAGCCGAGGCCGCGCGAGACGAGGGCGCAGGCCAGGGTGACGGCGATCGCGGCCGCGAAACCCAGGGCGAGCGTGCGGGCCGCGCCGCCGACGAGTCGCCACCTGCGGCGGAGCAGGCCGAACGAGACGGCCGCCACCGCGCCGAACTCCGGCCCGAGGACCATCGCGCCGACGATCAGGATCTGCGAGGGGATGAGCACGCCGATCGCGGCGATCTGCGTGGCGATGGCGAGGAACGCAAGGAACGCCCATGTGATGCGGCTGTCGAGGGCCACACGCTGTTCGAATTGGTCCCACACGACCGCGTCGTCGCCCTCGCCGGGCGCCCGCTCCTCCGCTTCGGCGGCGCCCCGGGAGATCGACAGCTCGATGTCCTCGGCCGTGATCGAGCCGTCCCGCTCCAGGCCGAGCGCCTTGAGCCGGTCGATGACCGTGTTGGCCGCCTCCCTGGCGACGTCGGCGAGCACGACGTCGCCCTCCGGCTTCCTGGCCGCCTTGGGCAGGAGCACGACGTTCGTGACCCCCGGCGTACGGTCGAAGACCTCGACGACCTGCTCGGTCCGCTGGAACGGGGCGATGACCCGCAGATGCAGCACGGCCGCATCCTAAGTTCTGCGCAGCCGCACCCGTGCGACGGAGTGGTCGGAGCCCTTGTGCAGGATCAGTCCGGCCCGGTGGCGGGTGGGGGCGATGTTCTCCACCAGGTTGCGTTCGTTGATCTCCCGCCACACGTTCTCGGCGAACGTGGTCGCCTCCTCCTGCGACAGGGCCGCGATGTGCCGGAAGTAGGACTTCGGGTCGGAGAAGGCCGTGCGGCGCAGCTTGTGGAAGCGCTCCACGTACCAGGTGCGGATGTCCTCGATCCGGGCGTCCACGTAGATGGAGAAGTCGAAGTAGTCGTAGACCGCCAGGGCGTCCGGCGGCGCGGGCTGCAGGACGTTGAGCCCCTCGACGATGAGGATGTCCGGCCGGTCCACCGTCTGCGCGGCACCGGGCACGATGTCGTACTCCAGGTGGCTGTAGACCGGCGCCTCGACCGAGGGACGGCCCGCCTTGACGTCGGCCACGAAGCTCACCAGGGCCCGCCGGTCGTAGCTCTCCGGAAAGCCCTTGCGGTGCATGATCCCGCGCTCTTCCAGGACCTTGTTGGGGTACAGGAAGCTGTCGGTGGTGATCAGGTCGACCCGGGGGTGCTCGGGCCAGCGGGCGAGCAGCGTGTGCAGCAGCCGCGCCGTGGTCGACTTGCCGACCGCGACGCTGCCCGCGATGCCCAGCACGTACGGCGGGGGGGCGTCCTGCTCGCCGAGGAACGCGCCGACGGCCGCGCCGCGCTGCCGTGAACCGGTGAAGTGCAGGTTCAGCAGCCGGGTCAGCGGCAGGTAGATGTCGGTGACCTCGGACAGGTCGATCGGGTCGTGGACGCCGCGCAGTTCTTCGAGCTCCGCCTCGGTGAGCGTGAGCGGTGTGTTCTTGCGCAGGTCACGCCACTGCTCCCGGCTCAGCTCGACGTACGCGTCCCCATCTGCCACGACGGCAAGCGTAGCCATGGCCTTTCCCCGGCCCCATCCGGGGTCGTGCACAGCCTGTGGACAGAAATCGATGGATTACTTCGGCGCGCGACGGGGAACAACGCAAGGCCCGTACGCTGGCCGTGTGATCGTGGGCATCGGGGTGGACGTGGTCGAGGTGGCGCGCCTGGGCGCGGCCCTGGAGCGCACGCCCGCACTGCGCAACCGCCTGTTCACCGATGCCGAGGGCGCGCTGCCGCTGGAGTCGCTGGCCGTGCGGTTCGCCGCGAAGGAGGCCGTGGCCAAGGCCCTCGGGGTTCCGCCGGGACTGCGGCACCTCGACGCGGAGATCGTGCGCGGCGGACAGGGCCGGCCCGAGCTGAGGGTCACCGGCCGGGCGGCCGAGGTGGCCCGCGACCTCGGCGTACGCAGATGGCACGTCTCCCTGTCCCACGACGGCGGCATGGCGGTCGCCTACGTCGTCGCCGAGTCCTGAGCGGGAACGGAGTCCTGAGCAGAACGGAGTCCTGAGCGGGAACGCCGGGCGAGGGTCCCGGGGAGTCAGCCGTCCCGGCGCGCGTGGTGGTCCACGAGGCGGGCGAGCAGCCGGGCGAGCTGGTCGCGCTCGGCGGGGCCGAGCGGCGCGAGCACCTCGTCCTCCAGTTCGGTGACCAGCTCGTCGAGCCGGGCGAAGCGGGCGCGCCCCCGCTCGGTCATCGTGATGACGTTGCGGCGCCGGTCCGCGGGGTCCGGCGCGCGCTCCACCAGGCCCCGATCGGTCAGCTCGTTGATGACGGAGACCAGGTCGCTGCGGTAGATGCCGGTGCGGCGGCTCAGCTCCGCCTGGCTGGCCGGGCCCGACTCCTCCAGCGTCGCGAGCACCGCGAAGTGCCACTTGCGGGCGTCGGCGGCGGCGAGCCCTTCGTTGACGAGGCGGTCGGAGTGCGTCGCCGCCAGTGACAGAAGCCGGGTCGGCAGGCTCCGCAACCGGGCCGCTCCGGTCCTCTCGTCCATCCGGGGGGCCGCGGAAGGGGACGTGCCGGGCTCGCTGCTGCTCATTCCGCCATCCTACCGATTGCGTTAGTCCGACTAACGGTCTAATTTGTTCGTGTTACTAACGTTAGTTGGACCAACGAAATGTGAGGACCTCCCATGCCTTCGATCGACGTGCTCGACTCGGCGATGTACTACGAGGAGACCGGCAGCGGTGCTCCCTTCGTCTTCCTGCACGGCAACCCCGCCTCCTCCCACCTGTGGCGCAAGGTCCTGCCCGGGATCCACGCCGACGCCCGCCTGCTCGCCCCCGACCTCATCGGCATGGGCCGCTCGGGCAAGCCCGACGTGCCCTACCGGTTCGCCGATCACGCCCGATACCTCGACGCCTGGTTCGACCGGCTGGAGCTGGAGGACGTGGTGCTCGTCGGACACGACTGGGGCGGGGCGCTCGCCTTCGACTGGGCGGCCCGCCATCCCGGCCGCGTCCGCGGAGTCGCGTTCTTCGAGACGATCGTCCGCACGATGTCGTGGAGCGAACTGGGCGAGGCGCCGCGCGCCCGCGCGGAGGCCATCCGAGGCCCCGAGGGCGAGCCGCTCGTGCTCGACCGGAACTTCATGGTGGAGACCGCCTTCACCGGAGGGGTGCTGACGCCGCTCGGCGGGGAGGACATGCGGCCCTACCTGGAGCCGTACCCCACGCGCGACAGCCGCCGCCCGCTGCTGGAGTGGGCGCGTTCGATGCCGCTCGACGGTGAGCCCGCCGACGTCGCCGAACGCGTCGGCGCGTACGCCGGGTGGCTGGCGAGCAGCCACGACGTCCCCAAGCTGCTGCTCACGTTCGACGCGTCGCCGACCCTGCTCATCGGGCCGGAGATGGCGGCGTGGTGCGCGGCGAACATCGCGGGGCTGGAGGTCGAGCACTGCGGACCGGCCGGCCACCACGCGCCGGAGGACCGGCCGGAGGCCATCGCCGCGGCGATCGACGCATGGACGGAGCGGCACGGGCTGTAGGCACGGCATGGCCCGGCACGGTACGGCGGCACGGTACGGCGGCACGGCCCGGCGGCACGGCCCGGCCGCGGGGAAGACCGCCGTTTGCGCGGCGGCTGTGCAGCGGCAGCGCGGCGGCGGCTTGTGCATCGGCGGCGTTCCCCCGCCGATGCCCGGCGTCCGGTGATCGCTATCGCCGACCCGGCAGGCTACCGTCGGACGCATGCGGACCGCCTACACCTCCGACCAGATCCGCTCCGCCGAGCGCGCGCTGATGGCGCGGCTCCCCGAGGGAACGCTGATGGGCAGGGCCGCCACCGGGCTGGCCGCGGTCTGCGCGCACCTGCTCGCCGGCTCCTGCGGCCGGGTGTACGGCTCCCGCGTGACGCTGCTGATCGGCAGTGGCGACAACGGCGGCGACGCTCTGTACGCCGGAGCCCGGCTGGCCCGCAGGGGAGCGCGGGTGGAGGCGGTCCTCGCCGGCTCGCGCACGCACGAGGGCGGCCTGGCCGCGTTGCGGGAGGCGGGCGGCCGGGCGCATCCGTACGACGCCGCGCGGGCGCGCGAGCTGCTGGCCCGCGCCGACCTCGTGATGGACGGCCTCGTCGGCATCGGCGGCAGCGGGGCGCTGCGGGAGCCGTACGCGACGCTCGCGGAGCTGACCGGCGAGACCGGCGGCCTGGCGGTCGCCGTCGACGTGCCGAGCGGAGTGGACGCGAGCAGCGGGCGGGTCGAGGGACCGGCGATCCGCGCGCACCTGACGGTCACGTTCGGCGCCTACAAGGCCGGTCTGCTGGTCGATCCCGGCGCCTCCCACGCGGGCGCGGTCGAACTGGTGGACATCGGCCTGGGGCCCTTCCTGCCGGACCCCGAGGTGGCCGCGCTGACCGCCGACGACGTGGCCGACCTGCTGCCCTGCCCGGACGCGGAGAGCGACAAGTATCGGCGGGGCGTCGTCGGGATCGCCGCGGGCAGCGACAGGTACACCGGGGCCGCCGTGCTCTCGGTCGGCGGCGCGGTGCGCACCGGCGCGGGGATGGTCCGCTTCGCGAGCTCCGCGGAGCCGGTGCGGCTGGTCAGGGCCCGCTGGCCGGAGGCCGTCACGACCGTGCTCGACCCGTCGCTGGTGCTGAAGAGCTCGCTAGACGAGGTCGGGCGGGTGCAGGCGTGGGTGCTCGGCCCCGGGCTCGGGACAGGGCCGGAGGCGCACGCGGTGGCCCGCGCGGTGCTGTCCACCGGGGTGCCCGTGCTGGTGGACGCCGACGGGCTCACGCTGGTCGCCAAGGACCGCACGCTGCTGCGCCGGGCCGCCCCGACCGTGCTCACGCCGCACGCGGGGGAGCTGTCACGGCTGCTCGGCGTGCCGCGTGAGCACATCGAGGCCGGGCGGCTCGAACACGTGCGCAGGGCCGCCGCGGAGCTCGGGGCGACGGTGCTGCTCAAGGGCTCGACCACGCTCGTCGCGGAGGAGCACAGGCCGGTGCGGGTCAACACCACGGGGACGCCCTGGCTGGCGACGGGCGGCACGGGCGACGTCCTGTCGGGCATCGCGGGCGCCCTGCTCGCCGCCGGGCTGACGGGCTACGACGCGGCCTCGTGCGCGGCGTACGTCCACGGGCTGGCGGCGCGGACGGCCGCAGGAGGCGGCGTCACGGGACGCGGACAGGCGCCGATAGCCGCCCTCGACGTCGCCCAGGCGCTGCCCGAGGCCCTGCGCACGCTCTGACGTGCGGTGTCAGGATGGGCGCAGTCACCCGGGTCCACCTGACACACTGGAAAAATGAGCTTCTCAACCGTGCACTCCGCCACCCCGGCCGAGGCACGCGTGGACCTGTCCGCCATCACGCACAACGTGCGGCTGCTCGCGGAGTCGGCCTCCGGCGCCCAGATGATGGCCGTCGTCAAGGCCGACGCGTACGGTCACGGCGCGGCTCCGGTGGCGAAGGCGTGCCTGGAGGCGGGCGCGACCCGGCTCGGCACGGCCCTCGTCCGCGAGGCGCTGGCGCTGCGCGAGGCGGGAGTCACCGCGCCGGTCATGTCGTGGCTCATCACCCCAGGCGAGCCGCTGGACGCCGCGCTGCTCGCGGACGTCGAGCTGTCGGCCGGGGCGACGTGGGTCGTGGACGAGATCGTCGAGGCGGCCCGGCGCACCGGGCGTACCGGGCGCGTGCACCTGAAGGTCGACACCGGCAACTCCCGCGGCGGCGCGACGCCTTCGGAGTGGTCGTCGCTGGTCGAGCACGCGCTCGCCGCACGGGCGAGCGGGGCCGTCGAGATCGCCGGGCTGTGGTCGCACTTCGCCTGCGCGGACATCCCGGGCCACCCCTCGATCGAGAGCCAGCTCGCGACGTTCGAGGAGGCGCTCGCCGTCGCCGACAAGGCGGGCGTGCCGAGCAACGCGATCCGTCACTTTGCCAACTCGGCGGCGACCGTCACGCTGCCGCAGGCGAGGTACGACATGGTCCGTACGGGCATCGCGATCTACGGCCTGAGCCCGATCCCCGAGCTCGGCGACTTCGGGCTGCGCCCCGCCATGACGTTGACGGCCAGGCTCGCACAGGTCAAGCGGGCCGCCCCGGGCTCGGGCGTGTCGTACGGGCACCTGTACGTCACGGAAAGTGAGACCACGCTTGGCCTCGTTCCTCTCGGGTATGCGGACGGCATCCTGCGAAACGGGACCAACCGGGCGGAGGTGCTGGCAGCGGGCCGGCGGCGGCGAATCGCCGGGCGGGTGTGCATGGACCAGTTCGTCATCGACCTCGGTGACGATCCTGCGGAATCGGGGGACGAGGTGATCCTTTTCGGTCCCGGGGACAACGGTGAGCCCACATGTCAGGAATGGGCGGATTCCCTGGGCACGATTACCCATGAGATCGTGACGAGGATCGGATCCCGCGTGCCTCGCGTCCATACGGACGGACGCTGAGCCGCGGCTGCGAGGAGGGCAGGCATGAGCACACGTCGCAAGGTCGGGATCGCCGGAGCGGTCTTCGGTGCGGCGTCGGCGGGGGTGGCGGCGGCCACGCTCGCCAAGAGGTACGCCGTCGGCCGCATCCGCCTGCGGCCGGACCTGGAGGCGAGTGAGCCCTTCGGCGAGCTGCACGGACGTTCGGTGACGCTCACGACCTCGGACGGCGTGCAGATCCATGCCGAGATCGACGGTGTGGAGGACGCGCCGCTGACCGTGGTGCTGTGCCACGGCTACTGCCTGTCCTCGGACTCCTGGCACTACCAGCGGCGCGACCTGCGCGACTCCTACCGGCTCGTGCTGTGGGACCAGCGCTGCCACGGCCACTCCGCCCGCGCGATGGCCAGCGACTGCACGATCGAGCGCCTCGGCGAGGATCTCGCGCTGGTGCTGGACGAGCTCGTCCCCGGGCCGTGCGTGGTGGTGGGCCACTCCATGGGCGGCATGACGGTCATGGCGCTGGCGGAGCGGCGGCCCGAGCTGTTCGGCGACAAGATCCGCGGTGTGTCGCTGGTCGCGACCTCGGCGGGCAAGCTCGCCGAGATCACCCTGGGCCTGCCGGCCCTGGTCTCCAAGCTCGTCAACCTCGCGGTGCCGCCGGCCGTCTCGATCATGCGCAGGAGCGGCGCGCTGGTCGACCGGGGCCGTGAGGCCGGCACCGACCTGTCCTTCCTCGCGCTGCGTCACCTCGGGTTCGGCGACTCCAGGAACGTCAGCCCCACCGTCGTGGACTTCGTCGAGTCGATGATCAGAGCGACCCCCTCCGAGGTGATCGCCGACTTCTATCCGGCGCTGATGACGCACGACAAGCTCACCGCGCTCGACGTGCTCAACAAGGTGCCGACCGCGATCATCGTGGGCGACCGCGACTGGCTGACGCCGCTCGACCACAGCACCGCGATCGCGGCGGCGGTGCCGACCGCGCAGCTCACCATCGTGCCGGAGACGTCGCATCTCGTTCAGCTCGAACGGCCCGACGCCGTGAACGAGGCGCTCCGCGAGCTGCTGAAGCGTGCCGAGAGGGGGAACGCGTGACCACGGCCGCGTTCCGGGCCGCGACCGCGGAGGAGACGCGGGCGCTGGGCGCGCGGCTGGCCGCGCTGCTCGCCCCCGGAGACCTGGTCGTGCTGAGCGGGCCGCTGGGCGCGGGGAAGACGACGCTGGTGCAGGGCATCGCGGAGGGCCTGAAGGTGCGCGGGCCGATCACGTCCCCCACGTTCGTGATCGCCCGGGTTCACCCGTCCCTGTCCGGCGGGCCCGCGCTCGTGCACGCGGACGCCTACCGGCTGGGCGGCACGCTGGAGGTGGACGACCTCGACCTCGAGGAGTCGCTGGCGGAGTCGGTGACCGTGGTCGAGTGGGGCGAGGGCCTGGTCGAGGGCCTGTCCGAGGGCCGCCTGGAGATCCACATCGAGCGGGGCGCCGAGGGCGAGGATCGCCGTGTGCGGGTGACGGGCGTGGGCCCGCGCTGGTCGGAGCTCTCCCTCGCCTGAGCCGCCCTCCCACCCGGAGCCCCCGCGGAGTCGCCCGGGCCGCATCGTCGCCCTGGTCCCCCCGAGCCGCCCTGGGCGGCATAAAAGGCCGCAACCCGGACTCTGACGTGCGACAAGGACCTGCTGGGACAAGCCGGGCGCCGTCCTTGTGCGATCCAGACCGGTCCGCCGCGCAGTCCTTGACGCCTGTCCGCGTTCCTGTGGATCATCAAGGCCAAGGGAGATCCTCGGCCATGAGTCGGTAAGGATTTTCTGGGTAAGGGACCGGCGTGGAAGAGGTGTGCCGTTGAGCAGGATCACGCAGGTCGCCGTCGGGGGAGCCTTACTGTTCGGCGCGCTGGGCTGCACCGCGTCGGCCGAGACGGTCTCCGCCGACCTCACGATGACACCGACCCCCGCCCTGCCGACGCCGCTCGTCTCGGTCTCGCGGCAGGACGTGCGGGTGGAGGTCGATCCGAAACGGATCGTCGGCGGGTCGACCAAGAGCATCCACATCACCGCCAGGTGCCCGCTGCCGCAGGGCGGCACGGAATATCGGGCGACGGCCCGCTCCGACGCCTTCACCGGGCTGGTCACGCTGGTCGCCCCGGCACCGCCGTCGGCCACCCCGTCCGCGACCGTGCCGATGGTGCGCGGCAGCGCGACCATCAGGGCCGGGGCCAAGGCGGGCGGCTACCGCGTGCAGGTGCGCTGTGAGGCCACCAACGACATCGGCAGCGCGTCGTTCAGGATCGTCGCGCCGGAGCCGGAGCACACCGAGGAGCACACGAGGATTCCCACTCGGGCGCCGCACGCGGGCGGCGGCGGTACGGCGGCCGGGGGCCCCGAAGACGAGTCCGGCCTGCCGACGGGCGTGACCGTCGTCGTGCTGCTGGCCGCGCTCGGCGTCGGCATCGGCGTGGCCCGCAGGCGCTCCGGAGCCTGACCTTGGCGATGTCCACCCGGGGGGTGATCATCGCCGGGGTGGTCACCGGTCTCGCGTTCGCCGCCGTCGCCGGCGGCAAGGGGATGACGGACCAGCCCGCCGCCCGATCGTCCGTGGTCCCCAAGCGGATCGACATCCCGGCGCTGCACCTCAAGGCCCCCCTGATGAAGCTCGGCCTGTCCGACGAGGGCGACGTCGAACTGCCGCCGTTCGACAAGCCGACCACCGCGGGCTGGTACACGGGAAGCGCCGTGCCGGGCGACCCCGGCGCTTCCGTGATCATCGGTCATGTGGACACCAAGACCGCTCCCGCCGTGTTCTACCGGCTGCGCGACCTGCGCAGGGGAGAGGTCGTGAAGGTGGTGCGCAGCGACGGCAAGACCGTCTCCTACCGGGTCGACTCGGTGGAGCGCGTGCCGAAGGACGATTTCCCGGCCGAGCGCGTCTACACCGAGGACGGCCTGCGCCTGATCACCTGCGGCGGCGACTTCGACTGGTCGCGGCACGAATACCGCGACAACGTCATCGTCTACGCCTCCCTGATGCGCGCCGCCTGACGCCGCCCGACGTCCGCTGACGCCGCCTGCGGGGCGCGCGGGCCGGGGCGGTCGCCGCGACGAGGACCGGGCGGCCGGAACCGGTCCCGGGCGTGGTCGTCCGCCTCCGCACAGCGACTACGCTGACCTTCGTGCTTGTCTTGGCCTTCGACACCGCCACTCCCGCCGTCACCGCCGCGCTGCACGACGGCGCGCGTGTGGTGGCGGAGTCGACGACGATCGACGCGCGGCGGCACGGGGAACTCCTCGCGCCCGCCGTCGAGCACGTCCTGCGCGAGTCCGGCGCGACGATCAAGGACGTCACCGCCATCGTCGCCGGGACCGGCCCCGGGCCCTACACCGGCCTGCGGGTCGGCCTGATGACGGCGACGGCGCTGGCCATGACCGCCGGTGTGCCGGCGTTCGGGATGTGCACGCTCGACGCCCTCGCGTACGCCGCGCGGGAGAGCGGCCCGTTCCTGGTCGCGACCGACGCGCGCCGCAAGGAGGTCTTCTGGGCGCGGTACGGCGACCCGCGCACGCGGCTCGACGGGCCGCGGGTGGACCGGCCCCACGACCTGCCGGGGGAACTGCCCGTGATCGGCGCGGGCGGCGCCATGTACGCCGACGTGATCGGCGCCGACCGGGTGCGCGGTCCCGAACATCCCTCGGCGGGAGCCCTCGCGGCTCTCGCGGCCGAGCACCTCGCGACGCTGAGCGAGGAGGAGGCGGCGGAGCTCGCCCGGGTGCCCGAGGGACGCGTGGACTCGGTCGAGAAGGCGCGGGAGCTGGCCGTGCTCGGACCGCCCCGGCCCATCTACCTGCGGCGTCCCGACGCGCAGGTGCCCGGGGCGCCGAAGCGGGTGACGGCGTGATTCGCCCCGGGGGCACGTCGTGAGGCAGGCCGAGGTCGTACTGCGCCGGATGACCCACGAGGATCTGCCCGCTGTGATGGACATCGAGCGGACCACGTTCCCCGCGGACGCCTGGAGCGAGGCCATGATGCGCGGCGAGCTGGCCGACCAGCCGCGCACCCGGCACTACGTCGTCGCCGAGGTGGGCGAGCGCGTCGTGGGGTACGCGGGCTTGGCGGCGGCGGGCGACCAGGCCGACGTCCAGACGATCGCGGTCCTCGCCGATCACCGGCGCGCCGGCGTCGGGACCGCGCTGATGGACGCGCTGCTCACCGAGGCCGCCCGCCGCGGCGCGGTCTCGGTGTTCCTGGAGGTGCGCGCCGACAACCCGCCCGCGCAGGCGATGTACGAGCGGTTCGGCTTCCGGCGGCTGGGCCTGCGACGGCGCTACTACGAAGACGGCACCGACGCCATCACCATGGTGAAGGACCTCGGGCCACCACACGGAGACCCGGGGGACGGGGCATGAGGAGGTGGCATGAGTGAGCGTAGTGAGCGAATCAGTGAACACAGTGCAATATGCGGCGGGGTCACCTGCGCGCCTCCGGCACGACGAGACCCCGAGCCGCAAGGCGAGGAGGTGGCATGAGTGAGCGTGGCGAGCGAATCAGTGAACACAGTGCATTTCGCGAATGCGACTCCGAGCCGCAAGGCGAGGAGGTGGCATGAGCAGGCATGACGAGCCGATCGTGCTGGGGATCGAGACGTCCTGCGACGAGACGGGCGTGGGCATCGTCCGCGGCCACACGCTGCTGGCCAACACCATCGCCTCCAGCATGGACGAGCACGCCCGCTTCGGCGGCGTGGTGCCCGAGGTGGCGTCGCGGGCTCATCTGGAGGCGATGACGCCCACGGTCGAAGGCGCGCTGGCCGCCGCCGGGCTGCGCTTCTCCGACATCGACGCGGTCGCCGTCACCGCCGGTCCCGGTCTCGCGGGTGCGCTGCTCGTCGGCGTGGCCGCCGCCAAGGCGTACGCGCTGGGGCTCGGCGTCCCGCTCTACGGGGTCAACCACCTCGCCGCGCACGTCGCCGTGGACCAGTTGGAGCACGGACCGCTGCCCAAGCCCTCGGTCGCGCTGCTGGTGTCGGGAGGGCACTCCTCGCTGCTCCTGGTGCCCGACGTGGCGCAGGACGTGATCTCGCTCGGGTCGACCGTGGACGACGCGGCCGGGGAGGCGTTCGACAAGGTGGCCCGGGTGCTCGGGCTGCCGTTCCCCGGCGGGCCGCACATCGACCGGGCCGCCCGCGAGGGCTCGGGCACGGCGGTGGCGTTCCCGCGCGGCAAGTACGACGACGGCACCCTCGACTTCTCCTTCTCGGGGCTGAAGACGGCCGTGGCGCGGTGGGTCGAGGCGCGTGAGGCGGCGGGCGAGGCGGTGCCCGTGGCCGACGTCGCCGCGTCGTTCCAGGAGGCGGTCGTGGACGTGCTCACCCGCAAGGCCCTGCAGGCGTGCGCCCGCTACGACGTGAAGGACCTGCTCATCGGGGGCGGCGTGGCCGCGAACTCCCGGCTGCGGGCCATGGCCCAGGAGCGCTGCGACGCGGCCGGGGTGCGCCTGCGGGTGCCGCGGCCCGGCCTGTGCACCGACAACGGCGCGATGGTGGCGGCGCTCGGCGCGAACCTGGTGGCGGCGGGCGCGAAGCCCTCCACTCTGGATATCCCGGCAGACTCGTCGCTTCCGATCACCGTCGTCAACGTCTGAGCGCCGCCCTCGCGCTCGCCTCCGCCGTCCGTCACGGCGACGGGGTGGTGGGAGCGGTTCTCGGCAGGCGTGGCCGTGGCGGTTCTCGGCCGGGGCGGCCGGGGGTGGTTCTCAGTCGGTGTGGCCGCGGGCGGGGCGCAGGAGGACCTCGGCGAGCGCCAGCATGGTCTCTTCAAGTGCGGCGAGCCGCCGGGCCACGTCGCCCCGGGCTGGTTCCATGGCGCGGGTGACCGCGTCTGAGACGGTCTCGGCGATCTGCTCGCGGTCGGGCCGGCTGCGCACCGCGTCCGCGAGGGGCACCACGGCGCCCGCCGCCAGGGTGAGGTCGGCGTTCATACCCGCGATGGTGGTGCTCATCTCGTCCACGCCGGCGGCGACGTCCCCGACGTCGGCGCCCAGCGCGGTCACCCTGGCGTCCATGCCCTCGACGGCGTTTCCGAGCCCGGCCACGGTGCCGCGCAGTTCCCCGATGCCGAGATCGGCGGGCAGGTTCCCGACCCGCTCGCCGACCGCCTCGACCCCGCTCTCCACCGCCTCGATCCGGCCCCCGACCGAGTCCAGCCGTTCGACGACGACGGCCTCCAGCCGTTCGGTGCGCTCGGTGAGCGCGGCGAGGACCTTGTCGATCCGGGTGAACCGCCCGGCGGCGGCCTCCATGCTCCCCTGGAACTTGCCGAGCCGGTGCGAGACGTCCGCCATCCGGTCGGCGAGGCCCTGGGTCCGGCCGCCGACCTCGTCCACGTGGTCGCGCAGCAGCTCCATGTGCTGGGCGAGCCCCTCCGCCCAGGCGGGCGGCCTGACCGTCATGTCGTCGAGCCGCTGGGTGATCGCCTCAAGCGCGACGCCGAGGCCGCCCAGCTCACGCTCGCGCACCTCGCGCAGGAGCCACTCCATGCCCTCCAGTCGCTGGCGGATCTCGTCGAGCACGGCGCCCTGCGTCCGCTGCTCGTAGACGTGGTCCTGGGCCGCCCGGGCGAGCAGTTCACGCATCCGGTCGGAGATGGCGGTCTGGCTGCCCGCCTGGAGGAGGTTGTGGCTGGAATGCTCCACCGAGAATGCTCCTTCACTCGCCGAAACGTCGGTTCGGCCCGTCTCGCGCAGATGAACGAACAGGCGGCACGCCCGACGGCCAACTTTAGGCCCTGACCCGCGGCCATCAGGCGTGGAATGAGAAAGGCGGTAATTGCCGGTGTATTGTTCCGGTTTCACCCGTCTGTGCTGGTAGCGGGCTGGCAGAGCAGGGCGAACGGCCTTTCTTCGATGCGGGTCAGCACGATCACGCAGGAATTGTCGCCGGAAAGCCGCAGGTCCTTGCGCAGCCGTTCGACGTCGACGGCGGACCCGCGCTTCTTGATGGTGACCACGCCGACGCGCCGTTCGCGCAGCGCCGCCCTCAGCCGTTTGAGCGAGAACGGCATGACGTCGGTCACCTCGTAGCAGGACGCCCATTCCGTCCGTACGAGCCGGTCGCTCGTGATGTAGGCGATCCGCGGATCGAGGAGACGGCCCGACACGAGGGCCGCGACCTCGCCGACTAGATGGGCCCGCACCGCGGCGCCGTCGGGCTCGTAGAGATAGCGGCTCACCGGCCCGGTCTCCGCCTCCGCGCCGGACGCCGTGAGCGTGGCCCCGGACGGCAGCAGGGTGGCGCGCCGGACGCCGGGCCCCAGGCCGGTCCAGATCGCCGCCTCCTTCACCTCGCCGCGGTACGACACCCACTCAGCCTCGGCGCCCTCCGGGATGAACTCGTACGGGATGCCGGGGGCCACCTTCAGGCAGGCCGCCGGGGCGCGGGCCACCAGGTCGAGCACGACCGGCCACGTGGGGGAGTACGCCATCGGGTCGAAGGTCCGTCCCCTCGCCCCCCTTCTGGCGGGATCGGCGAACAGCAGGCCGTATCCGGCGGGGTCGGCCAGCGCGGCGTCGCCCGTGCGGACGTCGACGAGGGAGGACAGGCCGAGCGCCGCCGCGTTGGCGCGGGCGACCTCCACGGTCAGCGGGTCGAGGTCCACGGCGTGCACCGGGCAGCCCGCCCTCGCCAGCGCGAGCAGGTCCCCGCCGATCCCGGAGCAGACGTCGAGCACGGCAGGGCCGCCCTCCGGCACTCCGGCGGCGCCGATTCCGGCTGCGCGGATTCCGGTTGCCCGGGTTCCGGCGGCCCGGATTCTGGCGGCCCGGTGGGCGGCGACCTCGGGACGGGTGGCCTGCTCCAGCCCGTGGGGGGTGAAGTACATGACGGCGGCGTCGGGGCCGAACTTCGCCTCGGCCCGCCGCCGCAGCGACGCCTGGGTGAGCGCCGCCGCGGCCAGGTCGGCCGGGTGGCCGCGGCGCATCGCGCTCGCGGCGGCCACGGGATCGGCGCCGTCGGCGAGTATCTTCACGGCCTCGTCCAGGGCCCCGCGCCCGGCGGGCGTGAGCAGCGTGCGGAAGGCGTCCAGGTCCACGCTCGCGACGCTACCGCCTGCCGGACCAGCACGTCGGCCGGCGGTCAGCAGGAGCCGACGTCGCCGAGCGAGCTGAGCAGCTTGCAGAGCAGCCCGGACAGCCGCTCCCGGTCCTCGGCGGTGAGGCCGGACAGCATCCGCTCCTCGTTGGCCACGTGCCCCTCCAGCAGGGTGTCGACCACCGCCCGGCCCTCGTCGGTGAGGGTGATCAGGACCATGCGGCGATTGGTCGGCGAGACCTCCCGGTGCACCAGACCCCGGGCGACGAGGCGGTCCACCCGGTTGGTGAGCGCGGCGGAACTGACCATGGCGGCCGTGGCGAGATCGCTCATGCAGAGCCGGTGATCGGAGCTGGACCGGAAGAGAGTCGCGAGCACGTCGAACTCCCACGGTTCGAGGTCGTGCCCGGTGAAGTACTCCTTGATGCCCTTCTCCATCAGGCGGGACGCGCGGGAGATCCGCCCGGCCACCCCCATCGGCGAACAGTCCACGTCCGGGCGCGCCCGGGCCCACTGACCGAGGATCTGGTCGACGGCGTCGTTGCCGGGAGCGCAGTCGCCGGCGGTGTTGTTCGCGGGGGTGCCGTTCGCGGGGGTGCCGTTCGCGAGGGTGTCGTTCCCGGGGGGCTCGTTCGTGAGGGTGTCGTTCATGGCGCGCGCGGTCTGGGTTCTCCTCGCCGCTCCTCCTCCATCAGCCATCGTAGCCGACACTTCGACGTTGAAATATCTGCGGGAGGCGAGGTACCTTCGGTGTTGAACAGTAAGACATCGAAGTATTCGAGGTGGAAAGATGAAGGTCCAGCTGCTCGGCGCGACGGGATACATCGGTTCGGCGCTGGCGGAGCGCCTCGCCGGAGGCGGCCACGAAGTGGTCGCGCTCGTCCGGCCGAAGGCCCGCGAGACCGCCGTACCGGGCGAGGTCCGCCATGGCGACCTGTACGAACCCGAGACCCTCAAGGGCGCGGTGACGCCGGACATCGACGTCGTCGTCCACGCCGCCAACCCCACCGGGGACGAGGACGTGGACGTCGCGGCGATCGAGGCGCTGGCCGGAGGAGGCGCGCGGCTCGTCTACATCAGCGGCGTCTGGGTGCTCGGCGCCACCACTGAGGCGGCGGGCGAGGGCGCGCCGGTGAACCCCATCACTCCCTCCCGCTACCGTCCGCGGGTGGAGAGGCTCGTGCTGGACGCGGGCGGCGTCGTCGTCAGGCCCGGCATCGTGTACGGCCGGGGCGCCGGAATCCCCACCGTGCTCGCCGC
This sequence comes from Microbispora rosea, assembly GCF_900156315.1. Taxonomy (GTDB): domain Bacteria; phylum Actinomycetota; class Actinomycetes; order Streptosporangiales; family Streptosporangiaceae; genus Microbispora; species Microbispora rosea. Next base: position 63,006 of record NZ_FTNI01000002.1, read on the forward strand.
CCCCGGGCAGGAGGACGGCCGGTATGTCCACGCGGGCGGCCCGGTGCCGACCTGGGCGACCGTCCATGTCGACGACCTGGCGGACCTGCTCGTGCTCGCGATCGAGAAGGCGGCGCCGGGGAGCCTCTTCCACGCCGTCGCCGAGGAGGCGGTGAGCGTCGCCGACGTGGCGGCGGCCGCGGGCCGCACGGGGAGGGCCGTGCCGTGGCCGATCGACGAGGCGAGCGAGGTGCTCGGGCGTCCCTTCGCCGAGGGGCTGGCCCTGAGCCAGGTGGTGAGCGGCGACCTCGCCAGGAACGTCCTCGGCTGGCGGCCGAGCCGCCCCGGCATCCTCGACGACGTCCGCTCCGGCTCGTACGCCTCCCGCGCCTGACGATCTCCGCAGGACGCGCGGGTCCGCCGGAAGGGGCGACGGTGACGCCGGCGCGGCGGGCGCCTGAACGTGTGATCGCGGGCACGTTGCCGCCGGATGCGTCTGACCTGCGATGCCGGTTCGTGTTGACTGTCACGCGCCACTTGCATACTGTTTCGTGTTGGCACTCTCCCATCGAGAGTGCCAATAGCGACGAGACAGGTCTGACACCCGCGACGGCAGGCCGCTGGTCGCCTCTTCAGCTCATTCATCGCAATCTGAAGGGGAGGTCCGATCGTGACGACCGCCACCAAGGTTCCCGTTAAGCCGCTTGGCGACCGCATCGTGGTCCAGCCGCTTGAGGCCGAGCAGACCACCGCCTCCGGCCTGGTCATCCCGGACACCGCCAAGGAGAAGCCGCAGGAGGGCCGCGTCCTCGCTGTGGGCCCGGGCAACTGGGACGAGGACGGCGAGAAGCGCATTCCGCTCGACGTCAAGGAGGGCGACGTCGTCCTCTACAGCAAGTACGGCGGCACCGAGGTCAAGTACGGCGGCGAGGAGTACCTGGTGCTCTCGGCCCGCGACGTGCTCGCCATCATCGAGAAGTAGGCCGCGCCGGCTTGTGGAGCCCCGGGACCATGCGCCCGGGGCTCCGCGCGCTCACAAGGAGACCTGAATGCCGAAGATCCTGGAGTTCGAAGAGGACGCGCGGCGCGCTCTCGAGCGTGGTGTCAACGCTCTCGCCGACGCCGTCAAGGTGACGCTCGGCCCCCGCGGCCGCAATGTCGTCATCGACAAGAAGTTCGGTGCCCCGACGATCACGAACGACGGTGTCACCATCGCTCGCGAGGTCGAGCTGGACAAGCCGTACGAGAACCTGGGCGCCCAGCTCGCCAAGGAAGTGGCGACCAAGACCAACGACATCGCGGGCGACGGCACCACCACCGCGACCGTCCTGGCCCAGGCCATGGTCCGCGAGGGCCTGCGCAACGTGGCCGCCGGCGCGCAGCCGCTGGGGCTCAAGCGCGGCATCGACAAGGCCGCGCAGGCCGTCAGCGAGCGGCTGCTCGGCAGCGCCCGCCACGTCGAGGACAAGAAGGAGATCGCCAACGTCGCGACGATCTCCGCGCAGGACGCGAAGATCGGCGGCCTGATCGCCGAGGCGTTCGACAAGGTGGGCAAGGACGGTGTCATCACCGTCGAGGAGTCCAACGCGATGGGCCTCGAGCTGGAGTTCACCGAGGGCCTCCAGTTCGACAAGGGCTACCTGTCGCACTACATGGTGACCGACTCCGAGCGCATGGAGGCGGTCCTGGAGGACCCCTACATCCTCATCACCCAGGGCAAGATCTCCTCCATCGCGGACTTCCTGCCGCTGCTGGAGAAGGTCGCCCAGACCAAGCGCCAGCTGCTGGTCATCGCCGAGGACGTCGAGGGCGAGGCCCTGGCCGTCCTGGTGACCAACAAGATCCGCGGCACCTTCACCTCCGTCGCCGTCAAGGCCCCCGGCTTCGGCGACCGCCGCAAGGCCATGCTGCAGGACATCGCCATCCTCACCGGCGGCCAGGTCGTCAGCGAGGAGGTCGGCCTCAAGCTGGAGCACGTCGGCCTCGACGTGCTCGGCACGGCCCGCCGCGTCGTGGTCAACAAGGACACCACCACGGTCGTGGACGGTGCCGGCGACGCCCAGGCGATCGAGGACCGCGTCCGCGAGATCAAGGTCGCGATCGAGCAGTCCGACTCCGACTGGGACCGCGAGAAGCTCCAGGAGCGTCTCGCGAAGCTGGCCGGCGGTGTGTGCGTGCTGCGTGTCGGCGCCGCCACCGAGGTGGAGCTGAAGGAGAAGAAGCACCGCCTCGAGGACGCGATCTCCGCGACCCGCGCCGCGATCGAGGAGGGCATCGTCTCCGGCGGTGGCTCCGCGCTCGTGCACGTGTCCAAGGAGCTCGACGACCTGGGCCTGACCGGCGACGAGGCCACGGGTGTCTCGATCGTCCGCAAGGCGCTGATCGAGCCCGCCCGCTGGATCGCCGAGAACGCGGGCATGGAGGGCTACGTCGTCACCACCAAGATCGCCGCGATGAACGTCGGTGAGGGCCTCAACGCCGCCACCGGCGAGTACGGCGACCTGGTGGGCCAGGGCGTCATCGACCCCGTCAAGGTGACCCGTTCGGCCGTGCAGAACGCCGCGTCCATCGCCGGCATGCTGCTCACGACCGAGGCCCTCGTCGTGGACAAGCCCGAGGAGGAGGCTCCGGCCGCCAACGGCGGTCACGGTCACGGCCACGGTCACGGCCACTGATCCCGCGCCTTCCGCGCCTCGCGCCCCGCGCCCGCCCGCAAGGGCGGACCGCGGGGCGCATCGCTTTTTGCGCCCCTTGCCCCTTCCGCGGCGGGGCGGGCCGCCGGGGACGAAGCCGGCTCGCGGCCAATGCGAACGACGCACGCTTCTTTTTCCCTGTCAAGTCAGCAGGCGTATATCCCTTGTTTTCGGCATTCCGGTTGGAATGTTCCAACGGACTAGTGATCAGATGATTACGGTCCGTTATCGACGCGTCAATGTGACCAATCCGTAGCCGTTAACCATGACGACATGAACGATCGCGACGGGCATCATGCCTAACGTGACCGAGGGATGCGTCGCCGACGCCGCAACTGGGGTAAGGCTTGCGACGAGATCGGATGAGCCCGACCTCAGGGAACTGACCAGCCTTGCCGTACAGGGAGATCGCACCGCGATCGAATCACTGCTGGGACATTTGCGCCCGATGGTGGTTCGCTACTGCAGAGCTCGACTGGGCAGGGTGTCCGGTCAATACCACATCGCCGACGACGTGGCCCAGGAGGTGTGCATCGCGGTGCTGTCGGCGCTGCCGCGCTACCGCGACATGGGCCGCCCGTTCGCCTCGTTCGTCTTCGGCATCGCCTCCCACAAGGTGGCCGACGCCCTGCGCAGCTCGGTCCGCTCGGCCGTGCCGACGCAGGACCTGCCGGACGGGCCCGACGAGGGCCCCGGGCCGGAGGAGACGGTGGTGCGCTACATCGAGGCGCAGCACGCCCGCGACCTGCTCGCCCGGCTCCCGGACACCCAGCGCGAGCTCCTCATCCTGCGGGTGGTCTCGGGACTGTCCGCCGAGGAGACGGGTAATGTACTCGGCATGTCACCAGGTGCCGTCCGGGTCGCGCAGCATCGTGCGCTCGCCAGGCTCCGGCAGCTGGCCGAGCTGGAGTCGATTGCGTGACCACGAAACGTCGTCGTACGGCTCGCCACCTCGGGTCGTACGGCGATGCCGACGTGGAGGGCGAAGTACTGCGGACGGACGCCCTCCTCGACGCGCTCGCCCGCCGTGAGCCGGTCGGCGGCGCGGACGCCGCCATCCGCTTGCTCGGCGCGCTCGTCGCCGACGTGGACAGTCAGCGGCTCTCCTCGGTGTCGATCACACCGTCCACGTAGCCCCGGGCGTACTCCCAGCTGACGTAGTCGGCCGGGTCGGGCTGGTAGGCCGGCTCGTGGACCTGCGGCCGGCCGTTGTCGATCATCTGGCGCAGGTTGCCGCGCAGCAGGTCCCAGTCGAAGTAGTGCTGTTCGCCGCACTCCGGGCAGTCGAGGACCAGCCCGAGCACGCCCTGGGGCTCGAGCAGAGAACGGAAGACCTCCACGTCGGCGAGGTCGGTCAGCGCCTCGTCGCGTTCCGCGAGCGTCAGCGGCTCCACGTCGTCGGGCGCTCCAAGCTCCGCCGCGGGGTCGTTGGGGTCATCCGCGAACGGGTCGCGGGGGACGTCTTCCAGCACGCATCCCACCTTATGACCACGGCCCCCTCCACGAGCGAAAGTGCGCCCCAACTGCTCGTCGGGCCGTGATCCGGGGCGCGGGCCTCACAGCCAGCCGCGGCGGGCCGCCTCCACTCCGGCGTGGAAACGGGACTGGGCCCCCAGCTCCGACATCGCCTCGGCGAACCTGGCCCGCACCGTGCGCACGGAGACCCCGAGGTGGCGGGCGATGGCGTCGTCGGACAGGCCGTGCGCGGCCAGCCGCAGCACCTGCTGTGCGTTGTTGTGCGGGGAGATCGGCGCCGCCCGGGCCCACAGCTCCTCGAACAGCGCCCGCAGCGCCCCCACCACGACCGGGGCGTGGACCAGGTAGCAGTTGTAGGAGTGTTCAGGCAGTGGGACGCCCCACTCGGCGGGCAGCCCGGCGGTGCCGTCGCCGAGCGCGAAGAACCAGCTCGGCACCGTGTCGAGGGCGCGCAGCCCCGCGCCCGCGGCGGAGAACCGCGCGCACACCTCCCGCATGGCGGGCGCGGACACGGCGTCGAGCGCGACGACCATCCGCGGGCGCAGGATGCCGTCCGCGGCGGCCTGGATCCACTGGCCGCCGTATCCGTCCGCGAACCTGGCCATGGTGCGGCGGTCCGGCACGGCCATGACCAGCTCGGCGGGGGGCGCCTGCAGCGCAAGGCCGATCACGCTCTCGCAGAGCTCGTCGGCGCCGCTCAGCGGCTCGACCGAGAACCGCCCGCTGCGCCAGTCGCGGCCCGCGTCGTAGTGGTGGGTCAGGCGGCCGGCCGCGGCGAGCACCTCGTCGATCTGACGGGTCTCCCGGGCCACGCGGTCCAGCCTCTCGGCCACCAGCCGCCCGATCGTCGCGGCCGGGTGCCGGGCGAGGAACTCCTCCCGCTGCCGGTTCACCGCGCCGAGCCGTACGAGCCCGTCCAGGGCATCGAGCACGTCCTCTGCGGGCCGGTCGACGGCCTCGGCCAGCTCGGTCAGCGTGGCGCGGTGCAGCCGCAGCATGGCCGTGTAGAGGGCCGCCTGGTCGGAGGAGAGCCCGAGGCTCTCGAACGGGTCGGTCTGCAAGGCGGCGTTGCGCGTCGTACTCATGCTCGCTCCGTCGGGGTGGTCACACTGGTCGCGCGGCGCCTGCGGCACCGCACTGGTCGCGCCGCGTCAATCGCGCCGCCGGGTCGCGTCGTGCCGGTCGCGGCGTGCCGATCGCATCGGGCGCGCTGATCCACGCGCTGATTAGCTGGGCGAAAACGTTTCCCGGCGTCCGGCGCGCCGACTTCCGCCCCACCCCCTCGCTCTGAGTCGCGAGAATAGCTCGGATTTTCCGCGCTGTCCGTGTCGTTCCCACATTTGGCACGGCCGGCGGTGGCGGCTTTTGTATGGACGTGAGGGTTCGCATTTGTTTCCGGCCCGGTTCCGGGAGACAGGAAATGCATCTTTGTGCAGTTGCACGTTACGCCATTGCGCACGGACGCTGCGTGACGCATTCTTGACCCAGCGTTAGCCGGGAACGCCGCGTCTGCCGGGCGCGGAGGGGGGCTCGACGGGCGTGGCGGGCGCGACGCGGGGAAGTGGGGGGACCGGAAGCCGGTCCCCCCACTTTTTGTGCCCTCCCTCTTGACAGGTCGGCCGGAAGCGGTTTGGGGCGGCCACTAGACTGACCTCGGGTCTGGCGAGGGACCTACGCGCGAGGGACCCACAGCGCAGGAGGGTGCAGCAGATGGCCAAGTTCACCGAACCGGGACTCACGTTCGACGACGTGCTCCTCGTTCCCGCCTATTCGGACCTGCAGCCGGGGGACGCGGACACGACGACCCGGCTGTCCCGCACCATCACGCTGCGGATCCCGCTGATGTCGGCCGCGATGGACACGGTCACCGAGGCGCGCATGGCGGTCGCCATGGCGCGGCAGGGCGGCATCGGCATCCTGCACCGCAACCTCTCCATCGAGGAGCAGGCGCAGCAGGTCGACCTGGTCAAGCGATCGGAGGCGGGGATGGTGACCAACCCCGTCACCTGCTCTCCCGAGGACACCCTCGCCGACGTCGAGCGGCTGTGCGCGACCTACCGGATCTCCGGGGTCCCGGTCACCGACGCGGACGGCGTGCTCGTGGGCATCGTCACCAACCGCGACATGCGGTTCGAGAGCGACCAGAGCCGGGCCGTGCGCGACGTCATGACCCCGATGCCGCTGGTGACGGCGCCGGTGGGGGTCGACCGCGACGAGGCGTTCCGGCTGCTGCGGCAGAACAAGGTCGAGAAGCTCCCGCTCGTGGACGAGGCCGGCCGCCTGCAGGGCCTCATCACGGTCAAGGACTTCACCAAGAGCGAGCAGTACCCGATCGCGACCAAGGACGCCGACGGCCGCCTGATGGTCGGCGCGGCGGTCGGCGTCGCGGGCGACGCCGAGGAGCGCGCCATGACGCTGATCGAGGCGGGCGCGGACGTCATCATCGTCGACACCGCCCACGGGCACTCGCGCGGCGTGTGCGACATGATCGCCAAGATCAAGGCCAACGGCCGGGTGGACGTCATCGGCGGCAACGTCGCCACCCGCGCGGGCGCGCAGGCGCTGGTCGACGCCGGCGCGGACGCGGTCAAGGTGGGCGTCGGGCCCGGCTCGATCTGCACCACCCGGGTCGTCGCCGGCGTGGGCGCCCCGCAGCTCACCGCCATCTACGAGGCCGCGCTGGCGTGCGGCCCGGCCGGCGTCCCGGTCATCGGCGACGGCGGCCTGCAGTATTCGGGCGACATCGCCAAGGCGCTGGCCGCCGGGGCCGACACCGTCATGCTCGGCTCGCTGCTGGCCGGCTGCGAGGAGTCGCCCGGCGAGCTGATCTTCATCAACGGCAAGCAGTTCAAGTCGTACCGGGGCATGGGGTCGCTGGGCGCGGTGCGCAACCGCGAGCGCGGCGGCGCGTCGTTCAGCAAGGACAGGTACGCGCAGGCCGAGGTGTCGGGGGAGGACAAGTACATCCCCGAGGGCATCGAGGGCCAGGTGCCCTACCGCGGCCCGGTCGCCGCGGTGGCCCACCAGCTCGTCGGCGGACTGCGGCAGGGCATGTGGTACACCGGCTCCCGGACGATCGAGGAGCTGCACGAGAAGGCGCAGCTCATGCCGATCACCGCGGCCGGGCTCAAGGAGAGCCACCCGCATGACATCCAGATGACGGTCGAGGCTCCGAACTACCACGGGCGCTAGCTCGTACCGGAAGAAACGGAAAGAACAGGCGATATGACACAGGTGGAGATCGGGCGCGGCAAGAGCGGGCGGCGTGCCTACGCGCTGGACGAGATCGGCATCGTGCCCTCCCGGCGCACCCGTGACCCGGAGGAGGTGTCGATCTCCTGGCAGATCGACGCCTACCGGTTCGACTCTCCGCTCGTGGCGAGCCCGATGGACAGCGTCGTGTCGCCGCAGACGGCCATCGAGATCGGGCGCCTGGGTGGCCTCGGCGTGCTCGACCTCGAAGGGCTGTGGACCCGCTACGAGGACCCGGCGCCGCTCCTCGAGGAGGTCGCCACCCTCGACACGGCGGCCGCGACCGCGCGGCTGCAGGAGATCTACACCGCGCCGATCAAAGACGAGCTGATCGGCCGCCGCATCGAGGAGATCCGCGCCGCCGGTGTCACGACCGCCGTACGGCTGTCGCCGCAGCGCACCGTGCAGCACCACAAGGCCGTGATCGACGCGGGCGTGGACATCTTCGTGATCCGCGGCACGACGGTCTCCGCCGAACACGTGTCGGGCCGGGCCGAGCCGCTCAACCTCAAGCAGTTCATCTACGAGCTCGACGTCCCGGTGATCGTGGGCGGCTGCGCGACGTACACGGCGGCGCTGCACCTCATGCGCACCGGCGCGGCCGGCGTACTGGTCGGCTTCGGCGGCGGCGCCTCCCACACCACCCGCAACGTGCTGGGCGTGGTCGTGCCGATGGCCACCGCGATCTCCGATGTGGCCGCGGCCCGCCGCGACTACATGGACGAGTCGGGCGGCCGGTACGTCCACGTCGTCGCCGACGGCGGCATGGGCGGCTCCGGCGACATCGCCAAGGCGATCGCCTGCGGCGCCGACGCCGTCATGGTGGGCTCGCCGCTCGCGCGGGCCACCGAGGCCCCCGGCCGCGGGTTCCACTGGGGCTCTGAGGCCCACCACCCCGAGCTGCCGCGCGGCAAGCGGGTGGAGTTCGGCACGATCGGCACGCTGCGGGAGATCCTGCACGGCCCGTCGTCGCTGGCCGACGGCTCGATGAACCTGCTCGGCGCGCTGCGCCGCACGATGGCCACCGCAGGCTACTCCGACCTCAAGGAGTTCCAGCGCGTCGAGGTGGTCGTCGCCCCGCCGCAGCGCTGAGCCACTGACACGACCCAGAGAGGGCCGGGCCCGTCGGGCCCGGCCTTCGGCTTTCGGCTCTCGACTTTCCGGGGATCGGTCAGGGGTGGCGGACCCAGGCGCCGCGCTTCATCACGCCGCCGACGCTCAGGTCGTCGTCGAGCACCACGAGATCGGCGTACTTGCCGACCGTGATCGAGCCGATCTCGCCGTCCAGCCCGAGGACGCGGGCGGGGGTGAGCGAGGCCATCAGCGCGGCGTCCACCAGTGAGCGCCCGACCTCCCGCACGGTGCGGCGGAAGGCGACGTCCATCGTGAGCGTGCTTCCGGCGATCGAGCCGCCTCCGGGAGCGTCGGAGGCGAGCCGGGCCACCCCGTCCACGACGTCGACGGTCATCGGGCCGAGCGGGTAGCGCCCGTCGCCCATGCCCGCCGCCGCCATCGCGTCGGTGATCAGGGCCGTGCGGTCCGCGCCCGCGGCGTGCATGGCCAGGCGCAGCATCGCCGGATGGACGTGGACGCCGTCGTTGATCAGCTCGACGGTCACCCGCTCGTCCTGGAGCAGGGCGGCGATCGGTCCGGGCACGCGGTGGCCGAGCGGCGGCAACGCGTTGTAGAGGTGGGTGGCCACGCTCGCTCCGGCGTCGATCCCCTCGATCGTCTGCTCGTAGGTCGCGTCGCTGTGGCCCAGCGCGGCGACGACGCCCTCGGCGGCGGCCTCCCTGATCACGTCGAGCGCGTTCGGCAGCTCGGGCGCGATCGTCAGCATCCGGACGTGGCCCCGCCCGGCCTTCACCAGCGCCCGGAACTCCGTCACGTCGGGATCGCGCAGCAGCGTGGGCTCGTGCGCGCCGCAGCGCGACCTGGCGATATAGGGCCCCTCGAAGTGGATGCCGGCGAGCAGGCCCTCCTCGCACAGGTCGGCGAGCGTCGCGGCGGCCCGCGCGAGCGTGTCGGGCGCGGCGGTGACGAGGCTCGCCACGAGGGTGGTCGAGCCGCGGCCCCGATGGAAGGCCGCGACCGCGGCGGCGCTCTCCGGGTCGCCGTCAGGGAAGCTCCCGCCGGCGCCGCCGTGGCTGTGGATGTCGACGAAGCCGGGGACGACGGCGCGCCCGCCCAGGCCGAGCCCGTCGCGCGGGGCCTGCCCGCGCCCGATGTGGGTGATCCTGCCGTCCTCGATGGTGAGCCAGCCGTCGTGGACGCCGTCGGGAGTGACGATGCGGGCATCGGAGAGAGTCACGCTCATGCCGCCATCCTCCCGCGTCCGGCGCGTGGCCGCGGCTCCGGGTCCGGTGGCTGCGCCGTACGCGGGGTGGGCGCCGGAAGGGCGGGCATCGCAGCAGAAAGCGCCCATCGGATTGGCATGTCCTCAATTGAGGTGAACAACGGTCGAAAAGTTATGGCTTCCTATCAGGGAAGCAGAAACAGCACGTCACGCCCCCCGAGGGCGGCCCGCCGCGGCGCTCCTGCGCGTGTCACGGCGCATCCACCGAAAATCCGGATCATCACCCGAGAAACCTGTACATGACACGTAAGTCGGCGGTAAGAACTAACGGTGATCGATCCGCGTGCGAACTACGGTGTGGACGCCCCCGGCGTGCTGGCCGGACTGATTGTGGGCGGCATCGCCGAGCTGGCACTCGCCGCCGTGCTCTTCGGGATCGGCTGGCCGATCCCGGGCGCCGTGCTCCTCGTGGGCGGGATCATGCTGGTGGTGGGTGGCGCGCTGTTCGCGCACACCACTCTTCGCGGCAAGTTCGCGGTGTGGGACGCCGAGCTCGACCGGCTCGGGCTGAAGGGGGACGAGCAGGTCCTCGACCTGGGCTGCGGGCGCGGCCTGGTGCTGCTCAAGGCCGCGGCGCGGCTGTCGTCCGGCAGGGCCACCGGCATCGATCTGTGGTCGACCAGGGACCAGTCGGGCAACAGCCAGGACGCCACCTGGGCCAACGCGCGCGCGGAGGGGGTCGCCGGCCGGGTCGACCTGGTCACCGGGGACATGCGCGACCTCCCGTTCGACGACGCCGCGTTCGACCTCGTCGTCTCCAGCCTCGCGATCCACAACATCCCCCAGGAGGAGGGCCGCGCGGAGGCGGTGCGCGAGGCCTTCCGCGTGCTCAGGCGGGGCGGCCTGCTGCGGATCGCCGACTTCCGCAACCCCCGGCGATACGCCGAGGTGCTCACGGAGTGCGGCGCCGCCGACGTCGAGGTCTACGACCTCGGCTGGCGGTTCTGGTACGGCGGGCCGCACGCCCGTACGTCGATGGTCGCCTGCAGGCGTCCCTGAGATCAGGGGCCGGCCGGGGACGGCCCGTCGAGCCGGCCGCGTTCGGCGGCGAAGACGTCCTCAGCGCTGCGCTCTGATCGCGCACCGTCCCGATTGGTGCGCGCTCCGCAGGTGTGGCGGCGTGCCTCGCCGTCGCCGGACGGCACGGGGTGCACCCGCATGTTCACCGACTATTGAGGAGATCCTTGGAAAAGGCGACGGAAAAGCTGGATTCGCGGGTGACTACTCACGGGTAGATTTACTCGGACCAGGCGAAAGCGGTACAGAAGGAGCCATATGACGGCGAGGATGGGGACGGCGAGGCTCGGTCCGGCAGAGCGTACCGCCGCCCTGGCACGGATGGAGGCGCAGGAACTCGACGTGGTCGTGATCGGCGGTGGCGTGGTCGGCGCCGGCGTCGCGCTCGACGCCGCGACCCGCGGGCTCTCGGTGGGCCTGGTCGAGGCGCGCGACTTCGCCTCCGGCACGTCCTCCCGGTCGTCCAAGCTGATCCACGGCGGGCTGCGCTATCTGGAGCAGCTCAACTTCGACCTCGTCAGGGAGGCCCTGCGGGAGCGGTCGCTGCTGCTCAAGCGGATCGCGCCGCACCTGGTCAGGCCGGTGCCGTTCCTCTATCCGCTCACGCACGCGGGCTGGGAGCGGCCGTACATCGGGGCGGGCCTCGCGCTCTACGACACGCTCGGGCTGTCCTTCGGCCTCACCCGGGGCGTGCCGGGGCACCGCCACCTGACCCGCCGCCAGGCGCTGCGGGTCGTCCCCTCGCTGCGCAGGTCGGCCTTCACCGGCGCCGTGCAGTACTGGGACGCCCAGGTCGACGACGCCCGCTTCGTGATGACCACGCTGCGCACCGCCGCCACGTACGGCGCGCACGTCGCCTCCCGGGTGCAGGCGGTCGGCTTCCTGCGCGAGGGGGAGCGGGTCACCGGGGTGCGGGTGTGCGACCTGGAGACCGGCGCCGAGCTGGACGTGCGGGCCCGCCAGGTCGTGAACGCGACCGGCGTGTGGACCGACGACATCCAGCAGCTCGTCGGCGGCCGGGGGCAGATCCACGTGCGGGCGTCCAAGGGCATCCACCTCGTGGTGCCGCGCGACCGCATCCACTCGCTCAGCGGGCTCATCATGCGCACCGAGAAGTCGGTGCTGTTCGTCATCCCCTGGGGCCGGCACTGGATCATCGGGACCACCGACACCCGCTGGAACCTCGACAAGGCCCACCCCGCCGCCTCGCGGGCGGACATCGACTATCTGCTCGACCGGGTCAACTCGGTGCTCTCGGTGCCTCTGACCAGGGACGACGTCGAAGGCGTGTACGCCGGGCTGCGGCCGCTGCTGGCCGGGGAGTCCGAGGAGACCTCCAAGCTCTCGCGTGAGCACGTCGTCACGCATCCCGTGCCCGGGCTGGTCATGGTGGCCGGCGGGAAGTTCACGACGTATCGGGTCATGGCGGCCGACGCCGTCGACGCGGTCGCGCACGGCCTCGACCAGCGTGTGCCGCCGTCCTGCACCGACCAGGTGCCGCTCGCGGGCGCGGAGGGCTACCAGGCCCTGTGGAACTCCCGCCACCGCATGGCGCGCGCCTCCGGGCTGCACGTGGCCAGGATCGAGCACCTGCTGGAGAGGTACGGCTCGCTGATCGACGAGGTGCTGGCGATCGTCGAGCGCGACCCCTCGCTCGGGCGCCCTCTCGACGGCGCGGACGACTACCTGCGCGCCGAGATCGTGTACGCGGCGACGCACGAGGGAGCCCGGCACCTCAACGACGCGCTGACGCGGCGCACCCGCATCTCGATCGAGACCTTCCACCGGGGGACCGCGGTCGCCCAGGAGGCCGCCGAGCTCATGGCCGGCCCGCTCGGCTGGGACGCCGACCAGGTCAAGCGCGAGGTCGAGTACTACACCAAGCGGGTCGAGGCGGAGCGGGCCTCCCAGGAGCAGGACACCGACCAGGAGGCCGACGCGATCCGCCTCGGCGCACCGGAGATCGTCCCCGTCGCGCCCCCGCGTGATCTCGCCACGACCGGCGGGGACGCGGGCTGACCGTCAGGCGAAGGGGACCCACGCCCGGTCGGCCAGCGTGGCGGCGTCGCTGACCTTGAGGCCGGCGCCGGACACGGTCCACAGCTCGCCGCCGATGACCAGGGAACGGCGGATGCCCTGGTCGGCGGGGGCGAAGCCACCCGTGGCCGCGGGCCGCGGGTGGGTCACGACGCCGAGCTTGGTGATCTCCCGATCGCCGACGCGCAGCACGAGCGCCGCGCTGCCCCCGATTCCGCCGCCGGTCCAGGTCTGGAGCGGGAGCACGGCCAGCCCGGTGGCGGGCCAGTAGAGGAAGGCGTGCGGGTCCCACTCGGCCTCCGAGCCGGACTCCTTCTGGTGGAACCGCGACAGCACCGCGGGCGCGGCCGGGTCGGAGACGTCGAACAGTGAGATCTGCGTGCCGAGCGCGCGGCCCGCCTCGCTCGCCTCCTGGCCGACGCCGACGAGCCGCCCCTCACCCGCCGGGTGGAGGTACGCGGAGAAGCCGGTGATCTTCAGTTCGCCGGTGACCTTGGGCGCGGCCGGGTCCCGCAGGTCCAGCGTGTAGAGGGGATCGGTCTGGCGGAACGTCACGACGTAGCCGAGGGCGTCCATGAACCGCACCGAGTAGATCCGCTCGCCCTTGCCGAGTCCCGTGACCGATCCGGCCGGGGCGAGCGTGCCGGCGTCGAGCACGTACACGCCGCTCTCGCTCGTGCCCGGGCTCGCGCCGGGCACCTCGGCGCCGCTGGTCGTCGCGACCCGCAGGTGCCCGTCGTACTCCGACAGGGAGTACTGGTTGAGCAGCCGTCCCGGCACAGAGCCCGACGCGACGTAGCGGGGGACGCCGGGGGCCGAGACGTCGAAGCGGTGCACCTCCGTGCGCTCGGGCGGCGTCTTCGGGGCAGGCGCGGCGGCCGACGGATCGGGCAGCGGCACCACGTCGATCGGGCGCGCCTCCCACCAGCGGGGATTGCTGGTGACGTAGAGGCTGCCCGCCGTGCCGTACACGGTGTCGCCGTCGGCCGCGACCGCGATCGGCGTGAGCGAGCCGAACGGCGTGGCGGCGGCCAGGTCGATCGTGTGGATGGTCAGCATCGAGGTGCCGGTGAACTGGTCGGGGTGGCTGACCCGGTCGCAGCCGACCCGCTCCGTGCGGCTCGCGCCGCCCGACTCGACGTCGTACGACGGCAGCCACGCGTCGCCGGGGGCGGACAGCACGGCCCTGCGGTTGCCTTCGAGGAGTTCCTTCTCCGATTCGTCCTGCTTCGGGGTGGGGAAGGCGATCTCCGGCTGGGACCGGACGACGAGCCGCACGGTGGAGCCGGTCTGCCGGGCGTCGACGTGCTGCCCGTGCACGGTCATCGCGCCGAGGACGCGCGGTTCGCCGGACAGGTCGACGAGCACGTACCTCGGGCCGCCGGGACCGGCCTGGGCCCTGGCCGTCGCCCCGAACGGGATGATCCCGCCGCCCTGGAACAGCACGAGCGCGCGGTCGCCGTGGACCAGCAGGTCGGCCTGGGCCCACGCCTGATCCTCGGAGACCAGCCGCAGCGTCCCGGTGACCTCGCGGGTCTTGACGTCCACGACGCGCAGCACGCCCCGGGCGACCGTGATCACCCGGTCGCCGTCGGTCTTGACCAGGTCGGGCTCGTCCACGCCCGCCTCGTGCGTGTTCGTGGTCGAGTGCGACTGCTGGTCGGGCACCGCCCGCTTGGCGGTGGCGACGTCGGAGCGGGCCGCGAAGAGCATGGCGTCCCCGAAGCCCCAGGGGGTCACGTTCCGCGCGGCCGCCTGCCGCAGCCCCTCCGTCATCTCGTCGCAGTCGGCGTACGCGACGAGCCGGACCTTGTCGGTCAGGTCCGCCGGAGCGGACGGGAAGTCCTGGGTCGTACGGCCCCCCGCGCAGCCCGTGGCTGCCGTGGCCAGCAGCGCGGCGAGAACGCCCGCCGTACGGATCGATGTCCTCATGCCCCCACGACGGTTCACGCCCCGCCCCGGTTCGACGCCCGCGGCCGATTGGGGCTCCGGCATTACTTACCGGTAGCCACGAGCGGGGCACCGGAATATTCTTCCGGCATGGGTGCCATGAATCGGACGCTCGACGCGGCCATGGTCGACCGGATCGTCACGTACGTCTCCTCCGAGGGCAAGACGCGGGAGATCGTCGCGCCGTTCACCGGCGAGGTCCTGGCCGAGGTCCCGATCTCCACCCCCGAGGACGTCCGCGCGGCGTACGCCAGGGCGAGGGCGGCGCAGGAGGCCTGGGCGGCGCTGCCGGTCCGGGAGAGGATCGCGCCCTTCCTGCGGCTCCACGACGCGATGCTCGACCGCCGCCAGGAGTTGCTCGACATCGTGCAGTGGGAGACCGGGAAGGCGCGGCGCCACGCGTACGAGGAAGTGGTGGACGTAGCCGGCTGCACGCTCTTCTACGCGCGGCGGGCGCCCGGCCTGCTTGAGCCGCAGCGCAGGCAGGGCATCTTCCCGGTCGCGACCCGCACCGCCGAGCTGCGTCACCCCAAGGGCGTCGTCGCGGTGATCAGCCCGTGGAACTACCCGCTGGCCCTCGGCGTCACCGACGTGGTCCCCGCCCTGATCGCGGGCAACGCGGTCGTGCACAAGCCCGACACCCAGACCCCGCTGTCCACACTGTGGACGATCGACCTGCTGGCCGAGCTGGGCATGCCGCGCGACATCTGGCAGGTCGTGCTCGGCGATCCCGAGGACGTCGGCGACCCGCTGATCGACGGCGCCGACTACGTCGCGTTCACCGGCTCGACGCGCGGCGGGCGCAGGATCGCCGAGGAGGCGGCCAAGCGGCTCATCGGCTGCTCGCTGGAGCTCGGCGGCAAGAACCCGATGATCGTGCTCGACGACGCCGACCTCGACGTGGCCGCCCAGGGCGCGATCCGGGCCTGCTTCACCAACGCGGGCCAGCTCTGCATCTCGATCGAGCGCCTCTACGTGCACGAGGCGGTCGCCGACGCCTTCCGCGACAAGTTCGTCCGGGCGGTGGAGAACATGAGGATCGGCCCCGGTCTCGACTGGGACCCGCAGATGGGCTCGCTCACCTCGCAGCGGCAGCTCGACGGGGTGACGGCGCACGTCGAGGACGCCGTCGCCAAGGGCGCCACGGTGCTGACCGGCGGCAGGCCGCGCCCCGACCTCGGCCCGTTCTTCTACGAGCCGACCGTCCTCGACGGCGTGGGCGAGGACATGGCCGTCTGCAGGGACGAGACGTTCGGGCCGGTCGTGTCGCTCTACCGCTTCAGGGACGAGGACGAGGCGGTCCACGCGGCCAACGACACCGCGTACGGGCTGAACGCCTCGATCTGGACCAGGGACGTCGCGCGGGGCCGCCGCCTCGCCGCCCGGATCAAGGCCGGCACCGTCAACATCAACGAGGGGTACGGCTCGGCGTACGCCTCCTACGACGCGCCGATGGGCGGGATGAAGTCGTCCGGCCTCGGCCGCCGGCACGGGACCGAGGGCCTGCTGAAGTACACGGAGGTCCAGACGGTGGCCAGCCAGGCCACGTGGCTGGGCTTCGAGCCGATCCTCGGCATGACCTACGACAAGTACGCCGACACACTCGCGGGGCTGCTCAAGACGATGAAGCGCCTGCACCTCAAGTGAGAAGGAAGGCGGGGCGTTGGACTACGACGTCGCGGTGATCGGGTCGGGGTTCGGCGGGAGCGTGACCGCGCTGCGGCTCACCGAGAAGGGCTATTCGGTCGCCGTCCTGGAGGCCGGCCGGCGGTTCGACGAGACGACCCTGCCGAAGACCTCCTGGCGGGCCAGGGACTTCGTGTTCGCGCCCGCGCTCGGCCTGAAGGGCATCCAGCGCATCCACGTCCTGCGCGGCTCCGACGGCGTGATGGTGCTGGCCGGCGCGGGGGTGGGCGGCGGCTCGCTCGTCTACGCCAACACCCTCTACGAGCCGCTCGACCCGTTCTTCAGCGATCCCCAGTGGGCGCACATCACCGACTGGAAGGCCGAGCTCGCGCCCTACTACGACCAGGCCAGGCGGATGCTGGGCGTGGTGGACAACCCGACGGTGACCGCGGCCGACGAGGTGATGAAGAAGGTCGCCGAGCGGATGGGCGCCGCCCACACCTTCCGTCTCGCCCCCGTCGGGGTGTTCTTCGGCGAGCCGGGTGTGGAGGTCGACGACCCCTACTTCGGCGGCCTGGGGCCGCGCCGCCGCGGCTGCACCGAGTGCGGCGAGTGCATGACGGGCTGCCGCCACGGCGCCAAGAACATGCTGATCAAGAACTACCTCTACCTGGCCGAGAAGGCCGGGGCGAAGGTTCACCCGGAGACCACCGTCACCGGCGTGCGGCCCGTCGAGGGCGGCTACGAGATCACGGTGAAGCGAACGGGGCCGTTCGGCCCCACCCGCACGCTGACCGCAGGGCAGGTGGTCTTCGCCGCGGGGACGTACGGCACGCAGCACCTGCTCCACCGGCTCAGGGCGACCACGCTGCCCGGGATCTCGCCCCGGCTCGGCACGCTGACCAGGACGAACTCCGAGGCCCTGCTCGGCTTCGAGCGCCTCACCGCCAAGGGCGTCAAACTCAACCGCGGCGTGGCGATCACCTCCTCGATCCACCCCGACGCCGAGACGCACATCGAGCCGGTCCGGTACGGCGACGGCTCCAACGCCATGGGACTGCTGCGCACGCTGCTCGTGGACGGGGGCGGACGGGCGCCGCGCTGGCTGAAGTTCATCGGCACGGCCCTGCGGCGGCCCCACCTGCTGCCCCGGCTGTTCAACCACCGCCGCTGGTCGGAGCGCGCGGTCATCGCCCTCGTCATGCAGGCCAAGAACAACTCGATCACGCTCTCGCTGAAGGGCGGGAAACTGCGGGCGGGCCCGGGCCACGGCGAGCCGAACCCCACCTGGATCCCCGCGGGGCACGAGGCCGTCCGCCTGGCGGCCGAGGAGATCGGCGGCCTTCCCGGCGGTTCCTGGCTCGACCTGTTCGACATCCCGGCGACGGCGCACTTCCTCGGCGGCTGCGCGATCGGCGACTCGCCGGAGACCGGCGTGATCGACCCCTACCACCGGGTCTACGGCTACGAGGGCCTGCACATCGTGGACGGCTCGGCCGTGTCGGCCAACCTCGGCGTGAACCCCTCGCTCACGATCACGGCCCAGGCCGAGCGCGCGATGGCGCTGTGGCCCAACAAGGGCGAGCAGGACCCGCGCCCCGCCCTCGGCTCCGCGTACGTGCGGCTCCGGCCGGTCGCGCCCGTGCGGCCGGTCGTCCCCGCGTCGGCGCCGGGCGCGCTGCGCCTGCCCATCGTGGGCGTCACCCACGGCGCCGCCCCCACGCCGGACGCGGAAGGGCACGCCGGTTAGACGGCGTCCCCGGTGAGGGGGGCGGGCAGCGGACGGGAGTGCACCACGTCGAGACGGGACACCGCCCGGGTGAGCGCCACGTAGAGCCGGCCGAGCCCGCGCTCCTCGGCCGCGACGATCTCGGCGGGCTCGGCCAGCACGACGTGGTCGTACTCCAGGCCCTTGCACAGGGTGGCGGGCACCACGGAGATCCGCACGGACGGATCGGGTGTGGGGCCGTCGGCGACGGTCAGGCCGGCGTCGGTGAGCGCGGCGCGCAGGCGGCCGGCCGACGCGTCGGCGGCGATGACGCCGATCGAGCCCTCGTGGCCGAGGGCCTCCAGCACCGCCGTCACGATCGCGGGGTCGTCCCCGCGCAGCACGCGCAGCCGTCCGTCGCGCCGGAAGGAGCGGGAGGGCGGCACGTCGACCGCGAGCTCGGCCAGCAGGCGGTTGGCGAGCTCCACGACGGCGGCGGGCGTGCGGAAGCCGGTGGTGAGCGACATGATGGCGGCGTCCGGCTTGCCCAGGTGCGCCATCTGCTCGTCCCAGCCGCGGGCGGCCCACGGGGTCGTGCCCTGCGCCAGGTCGCCGAGCACGGTGAGCGAGCCGTGCTCGCTGCGCCGGGCGACGGCCCTGCACTGCATCGGCGACAGGTCCTGCGCCTCGTCGACGATCACGTGGCCGTATCCCTGCGGGCGCTCGATCAGCCCGGCGAGCTCGTCGAGGAGGATCAGGTCGGCGGCCGTCCAGGCGGCGCTCCGATAGGTGCGGGGCGGTCTCGCCCAGGTGATCGCCGCCCGCTCGGCCGTCGTGAGCACGCCCTCGGCGGCCTCCGAGCAGTCACCGAGCACTTCGAACAGCACCTCCTCCGGGCGTACGGCCGGCCAGAAGGCGTCCACGGCGGCGGTGACGGCCCGGGCGGTCAGGCGCGTCCACGCCGTGTCGATCGTTCGGCCGCGGGCCTCCGCCCGGGTCCGCACGAGTGACGCCACGCGGGCGATGACGCGCTCGCGGCCCACGCCGTACGGCATCGCCTCGCGCCGGGTCTGCTCGGCCACGCGGCGCAGCTCGTCCTGCGAGACCCGCCACCGGAAGGAGCCGTCGGCCACGGCGAGCGGCTCCGGGGGCTCGCCTATGCGCCGGTGGAGCGCCCTGCGCAGCACCTCGGCCATGCGCGCGTCGTGTTTGACCACGGCGGCGTCCGGGCCGTCGGTCCCCTTGACCGGGACCCGGGCGAGGAGCGCGTCCAGCGTGGTCTGTTCGACGTCGACCTCGCCCAGGGCCGGCAGCACCGCGGAGATGTAGCCGAGGAAGGCCCGGTTGGGGCCGAGCACGAGCACACCGCCGCGCGACAGCCGCTTGCGGTGGGCGTAGAGCAGGTAGGCGGCGCGGTGCAGGCCGACGGCGGTCTTGCCGGTGCCCGGCCCGCCCTGGACGCACAGGGACTCCTCCAGGCCGGCGCGGACCAGGTCGTCCTGGTCCGGCTGGATGGTGGCGACGATGTCGCGCATCGGCCCGACCCGGGGGCGTTCGATCTCGGCCGTCAGGATGCGGCCCGCGCCGCCGGAGCCGATCTCGCCGACCGGCCCGCGATCGAGGTGTTCGTCCTCGAATCCGGTCAGCTCGCCGCCGGCCCAGCCGAAGCGCCGCCGTACGGTCACGCCCCGCGGATCCCGGGCCGACGCCTGGTAGAACGTCCGCGAGACCGGCGCCCTCCAGTCGATCACCAGAGGACGGCCTCCGCTGTCGGCGGAGACGTGGCGTCGGCCGATGTGGTAGCGCTGCCCGGCGTGCTCGCGCACGTCCGGGCCGAAGTCGAGCCGCCCGAAGAACGGGGGCCCTCCGTCATCCTCGCCGAGCTCCTTCGCCAGGCTCTTCAGATGGCGGCCCAGCCGCTCGGCGCTGTAGCGGTCGCCCGCCACGGTCTCCCCGATGATCACGTTGTGCCGGGCGCCGTCCAGCATCCGGCGCAGGCCTTCCCTGCAGCGTTCGACGTACGCCTGCTCCTCCTCCAGCGGGGTCATCCGCCGTCTCCTTCCCCCGGTCGCCGTACGGGCATGGAACAGCAACTCGGTTAAAAATGCAACCGGGTTAACTTTTCTCGGCAGGGCTGCTAGCCTGTGCGCATGGTCGAGGGGCTGCGGACGCGGAAGAAGGAACGGACCCGCCGGGCCATCTCCGAGGTCGCGATCGCGATGTTCCTGGAACACGGCTTCGACCAGGTGGGCGTGGCCGAGATCGCGGCCGCGGCGGAGGTCTCCAAGCCCACGCTGTTCCGGTATTTCCCCTCGAAAGAGGATCTGGTCCTGGATCGGATCTCCGACCACAGGGGGGAGGCGGCGGCCGTGGTGCGCGCCCGCCCGGCCGGGCGGACCCCGCTGGACGCGCTGCACGACGCCTTCATGGCCGGGCTGGACGCCCGCGAGCCGACCACCGGCCTGTGCGACCACCCTGCGGTGATGGCCTACCACCGCCTCGTCTTCGACACCCCCAGCCTGGCGTCCCGCGTGGCCGAGTACGCCGCGGCGGACACCGAGGCGCTGGCGGAGGCGATGAGCGAGCCCATGAGCGAGCCGGTGAGCGAGACGGGCGGGATGGGCGGGGCCGCGGGCCCCGCGCCCGGCGCTCCCGCGAGCACGCCCGGTCCCGTGCCGCGCCTGACGTCGCGCCTGGTGGCCGCGCAGTACGTCGCCGTCCGGCAGATCCTGGCCAGGGACAACTACGCGGCGCTGGCGTCCGGCCGGACGGCCGGCGAGGTGCACGGCGAGGCCGTCGCCGCCGCCGGCACCGCCTTCGAGCTGCTGCGGCACGGCGCGCGGGCGCACGGTCTGTGACCCATCGCCAAGATCGCTGAGGCGGTCTACGCTCGACGGGTGCAGACCGAGGGGCCCAGCAGGACCGCGCTCCACGCGGCGGCGGCACGCGCCGCCCACCTGATCGTCGACGGGGAGCCGGTGGTCTTCCGCGACCCGTTCGCGTACGCCCTGCTGGGGGAGTGCGCCGAGCACTACGTGCGCGCGCACCGCGAGACGGCCGGCCATCCCGTCCTCGCCGGGCTGCGCGCGGCCGTCGTCACGCGAAGCCGCTACACCGAGGACCGCCTGGCCGGCGCCGTACGGCGGGGCGTCCGCCAGTACGTGATCCTCGGCGCGGGGCTGGACACCTACGCCTGCAGGTCGGCCCCGGGTCCCGTGGAGGTCTTCGAGGTGGACCACCCGGGCACCCAGCACTGGAAACGGGAGGCGATCGCGCGCGCGGGCCTTCCGGCGCCGCCCTGCCTCACGTACGTCCCCGCGGACATGGAGGCCGGGGAGTGCCCCGTCGACCGGCTCGTCGCGCACGGGTTCGACCTCGCTCGTCCGGCGTTCGCGAGCTGGCTCGGCGTGACCGTCTATCTCACCCGCGAGGCCGTCGCGCGCACGCTGGCCGGGCTCGGCCGCCTCGCCCCCGGCAGCGAGATCGTCATGGACCACCTGCTGCCCGAGGCCCTGCGCGGCCCGCGTGCCCGGGCGTACGCGGAGACCCTGATGCCGCTGGTGGCCGAGAGCGGTGAGCCCTGGCTGACGTTCCTGAGCCCGCGAGAGGCGGCGGACCTGCTGGAGGAGCACGGCTTCGAGGTGGTCGAGCAGGCGCCGGAGTGCGACGCCGCCGGCGCCGTCCTCCGGGACCGTGCGGACGCCCTGGCCGGCAGCGGGATCTCGGTGATCACCCACGCCCGCCGGAGGGCCTGACGGGATCGGTCCCCCGCGGCGGCACGTCCGGGCGGGCAGCGTCACCGCGCCGATAGACTGGCGTTACCGCCTCGCTGCCTTCATGGGGGTCCTTTCCAGTGTCTGAGTTCGACACGGTTCTCGTCGTGGACTTCGGCGCGCAATACGCGCAGCTGATCGCCCGACGGGTGCGTGAGTGCCACGTCTACTCCGAGATCGTCCCGTCGTCGATGCCGGTGTCGGAGATGCTGGCCAGGAAGCCCAAGGCGATCATCCTGTCCGGCGGCCCTTCGTCGGTGTACGCCGAGGGCGCCCCACCGGTTCCCGACGGCCTGTTCGAGACCGGGGTGCCGACCTTCGGCATCTGCTACGGCTTCCAGGCCATGGCCCGGGCGCTCGGGGGCGAGGTCGCCAGGACCGACTCCGCCGAGTTCGGCGGGACCGCGCTCAAGGTCCTCCAGGAGGGCCTGCTGTTCGCCGGCCTGCCCGCCGCGCAGACCGTCTGGATGTCGCACGGCGACTCCGTGGTCGGCGCCCCCGCCGGGTTCGCCGTCACCGCGGCCACCGCCGCCACCCCGGTTGCCGCGATGGAGGACCCCTCGCGCGGCCTGTACGGCGTGCAGTTCCACCCCGAGGTGCTCCACTCCGAGCACGGGCAGCAGGTGCTCAAGCACTTCCTGGAGGCGGCCGGCTGCCGTCCCTCGTGGACCATGCTCAACATCGTCGAGGACGCCGTGGAGGCCGTGCGCGCCCAGGTGGGCGACGGCAGGGCGATCTGCGCGCTGTCGGGCGGCGTCGACTCCGCGGTGGCCGCCGCGATCGTGCAGCGGGCCATCGGCGACCGGCTGACCTGCGTCTTCGTCGACCACGGGCTGCTGCGCAAGGGCGAGGCCGAGCAGGTCGAGCGCGACTTCGTCGAGGTGACCGGCGTCAAGCTGCGCGTCGTGGACGCCTCCGAGCGCTTCCTCAAGGCGCTGTCGGGCGTCACCGACCCGGAGGAGAAGCGGAAGATCATCGGCCGGGAGTTCATCCGCGTCTTCGAGGACGAGCAGCGCGCGATCCTCGCCGACGGGCCGGTGGACTTCCTCGTGCAGGGCACGCTCTACCCGGACGTGGTCGAGTCCGGCGGCGGCACCGGCACCGCGAACATCAAGTCGCACCACAACGTGGGCGGGCTGCCCGAGGACCTCAAGTTCGACCTGGTCGAGCCGCTCCGCACGCTGTTCAAGGACGAGGTGCGGCGGGCCGGCGAGGAGCTGGGCCTGCCCGCGGCGATGGTCTGGCGCCAGCCGTTCCCCGGGCCCGGCCTCGGCATCCGGATCATCGGCGAGGTCACCCGCGAGCGCCTCGACCTGCTGCGCGAGGCCGACGCCATCGCCCGCGAGGAGCTCACCCGCGCCGGTCTCGACCGTGACATCTGGCAGTGCCCGGTCGTGCTGCTCGCCGACGTCCGCTCGGTCGGCGTGCAGGGCGACGGCCGCACCTACGGCCACCCGGTCGTCCTGCGGCCGGTGACCTCCGAGGACGCCATGACCGCCGACTGGGCGCGGGTGCCGTACGACGTGCTGTCGCGCATCTCCACCCGGATCACCAACGAGGTCCGCGAGGTCAACCGGGTGGTCCTCGACGTGACGAGCAAGCCGCCGGGCACCATCGAGTGGGAGTGACCCCGAATCACTGACTCCATACCACCGAGCGGCGATGTGAGCGGGGATCAACCAGATTGATCCCGGCCGTGCTGGATAGGGTAACGCGGTGATTGCCACTCAGCCCGTCACCGCTCGGTCCGGAGCGACGGCCTCCAGGCTCGCCTGGCTCGACGCCCTGCGGGGGATCGGCGCGATGGCGGTGGTCGCCGAGCACGCGCTGCCCTGGCTCATGCCGTCGTTGCGCCCCTACTGGTTCAGCCTCGGCATGTACGGCGTGCTGGTCTTCTTCCTGGTCAGCGGATACATCATCCCCGCGTCCCTGGAGAAGAGGGGCGAGGTCGGGGCGTTCTGGGTCAGCCGGGTGTTCCGGCTGTATCCGCTGTATCTGCTGGTCATCGCCGTGGTGCTCGCGATGGCGTTCTGGGTTCCGGTGCGTCAGGAGGTGCCCCGGCACCCGTCGGCCGTGGCCGCGCACGTGAGCATGCTGCTCGACGTCGTCCACACCGGTGCCCTTGCTGATCCGATGTGGACGCTGTCGTACGAGATGGTGTTCTACCTGCTGGTGACCGCGCTGTTCGTGGGCGGGGTGCACCGGCGCAGCGGGACGCTGGCGATCGCCTTCGGCGTCGTGGCGGTCGCCGCCGGGCTGGTGCTGTCGGCGCCGCTGCTGCCGGGGCCGTGGCCCGCCATCGCCGCCTGCGTGCTGTTCGTGGCGGGGCTGGCCTGCCTGATCACCGGCCGGTTCCGCAGGGTCGCGGCGTACGCGCTGGGCCTGATGGCGCTCGTGCTGCTCATGTTCGGCAGCTTCGTGCCGTGGTTCGGGGCGGCCATCCTCGCGGTGATGTTCACCGGCACGGCCCTGTACCGCTGGGAGCGGGGCACGGGCGGGCTCGGCCCGGTCGTGGCCGCGGCGGCCCTGGTGGCCGCCGCGCCGGTGTGGTCGATCCAGGCGGGCTGGTGGTGGGTGCAGCCCGACGTGTGGATCACCACGATCGTCCTCGCCGGCGGGACGTTCGCGCTCGGCATGGCGCTGCGCGGGCGGCGCGTCCCCGGCGTGCTGACCTGGCTCGGCCTGATCAGCTACTCGGTCTACCTGGTGCACCACCCGCTGCTCAAGTATCTGAACGCGTTCGCGGGCGACCTGCGGTCGCTCACGCCGGTTGGTCAGGCGGCCGCCGCGCTCGGCTATCTCGTCGCGCTGCTCACGCTGAGCTGGCTGACCTATCGCTTCGTGGAGGCGCCGGCCCAGGCGCTGGGCCGCCGGATCAGTGGACGGCTGTCGTCTCCACGCCCGGCTGGTCGGGATATACCTGTCCCGGGGTGAGCTCCTGGCCTTCGAGCAGGGTGGACACCGTGACGAAGCTGTAGCCCTCCGCCGTCAGCATCTGGAGCACCTCGGGCATCGACTCCACGGTCTCCTTGACCGTCTCGTGCATCAGCACGACCTCGCCCTCGCCGGCCACGTCCAGGGCCCGGTTGGTGAGGAAGTCCACATGCCGGTAGTCCTTGATGTAGTCCTTCGTGGCGGTCGTGCCGGGTACCTGGATGAGCCCGAGCTTGGCGGTGATCTCCTCCACGCCGCCGTTGCGCAGCCCGCCGGGCGCCCGGAAGAGCTTCGGCGCCTTGCCCGTCGTCTTCTGGATCAGCCGCTGGGTGTCGCCGATCTTCTTGTTGATATCGGCGTACTTGAGTGAGGTCAGATAGGTGCCGTCCCACGAGTGGTTGCCGATCTCGTGGCCCGACTTGGCGATCAGCTGAGTGAGCTTCGGGTGCTTCTTCACCTCCGAGCCGATGACGAAGAACGTCGCCTTCGCCTTGTATTCGGAGAGGGTCTTCAGCAGCGTCTGCACGTACGGCCCCGGACCGTCGTCGAAGGTCAGGGCGATGCATTTGTGGGTCGCGCAGTACGGCTCATCGGTCCCGCGAGCCTGCGCAGGAGTGGCGGCGGCCGCGGCGAGAACGCACGCGACGGCCAGAGGGATCAGACGACGTACAGCCATGGGGTACTCCTCGGGGGGATCTATAACGCGGCATCGTAACGCGCTTCGGGTTGCTTCCTCCTCTTCAGTCCGGTTTCGTACGGGCCAGAAACCTTTGTCCACCTGGGACGGGAGCGATTAAACCTTCGGCCAAGGAAGGGACTAAGCCTGCCCCCGCACGAGTGGGGTTCGCGATGCTGGGCCGGTCGGAAGAGGAACCGGGCAGCGTGAGGAGGGCGGGTGACGCGAACCGCCACCCGGTCGGCATGGGGGACGTGGATCGGGTTCGAGTCCTGTCCCGCGCTGCTCGGCCGCCTCGTCGAGGGCTTCGCCGGCCCCTGGATCCCGCTGGAGGACGTTCCCGTCCCCGGTATGCCGGTGGTCCCGGCGAACGACACGGACGCGGCACAGGACGCGGCACAGGGCGCGGCACAGGACGCGGCACAGGACGCGGCACAGGGTGCGGCGCCGGACGGAACCGGCGCGATCGGATGCGTCCTGCTCGCCGCGCGCTCCCCGGCCGATCTGCGCAGGGCGGTGCCGCTGCGCGGCCTGCTGCCTGCGGCGACGCGGGTGCGGATCGCCGTCGCCGATGTGCCGTCCTGGGCGGCCCAGCCGCTGCCGGTCGCCGCGCCGGGCGCCTGCTGGCGGCACCTGACGGAGATGCGGGTGGCCCGCCGGGGCCGCGGCTGGCATCTGGACGCCGCCTTCACCGAGCCGGTGCCGGCCGGTGACGTCGTGGCCCACGTCGTGAACGGCCTGTTCGGCGGTTGCGAGGCGGCCACTCCTGTGGCGGGGCTGGAAGGCGGCGCCACGGCCGACTGGCGGCCCGGCGACCCCAACATCACGCTGTCGCCGCCCGGCGGGCCGGTGCCGGACCGTCGCGACGCCCCCGGCTGCGACCTGCCGCTGCGCCGGGCAGAGCCGGACGGCCCTGTCGCCGGCTCTGTGGGTGCGGGCGCTGTGGTTACGGGCGCTGTGGTTACGGGTTCTGGCGTCGCCGGTGCGGTGGTCGACGGCCTGCTGCCTCCGCTGGACGAGGCCGTGGTCAACCCCATCGGATTCCGCCGGAATCCCGCGCTGGGGATCGCGGCGCTCGCCGCACACCGCGAGGGGTTCGCCGTCACCCTCGGCGCGGACCGGCTCGTACGGCTCCCGGCCTCCGGGCGGGTCACCGACGTGGACATCGCCCGCCTGCGGGACGTGCGCGGCATCGAGGTGCCCGGCCCGCAGGCAGGTGAGGAAGGGCGGGCGAGTGGGGTCGCCCGCGTCGTGGCCGCCCTCTCGGCCGCCGGGATCCCGGTGCTCGCCGCGCCGGATCCCGCCCGTGACCGGGCGCTGGGCCCCGCCCTCGCCGCCGCGCTCGCTCCCGTGACCGGCGAGGCGCTCGCGTCCGACCTGCGCCGCGAGGAGTTGAGCATCCGGCTGCGCAGGGCCGCGCTGCGCGAGCACGGGGCCGCCGCCCGCTGGCGGCGTCTGGCCCTGAGCGCCGGTCTGCCGGTGCCGCCGGACCCGAGGGTCTCGATCCTGCTGTGCACGCGACGCCCGGAGATGGTGCCGTTCGCGGTCGAGCAGATGGAGCGCCAGCGCGGCGTGAGCGCCGAGCTGATCGTGGGGCTCCACGGCTTCACCGCGCGGGAGGCGGCGATCCCCCGCACGCGGCTGCCGATCACCGTGATCGAGGCCCCCGCCGCGACGCCGTTCGGTGAGGTCCTGAACCGGATGGCGGCCGCCGCCTCCGGGTCGTACCTCGCCAAGGTGGACGACGACGACTGGTACGGGCCGGACCACCTCGCCGACCTCCTGCTCGCCCGGCGCTACAGCGGGGCCGACCTCGTCGGCTCGGCCGCCGAGTTCGTCTATCTGGAGCCGCTCGACGTGACGATCAGGAGGTGCATCGGCACCGAGCGGTTCGTGCCGCTGGTGGCCGGGGGCACGATGCTGGTCACCCGGGCGGCGTTCGAGGCGGCCGGCGGCTTCCGGCCCCTGGCGAGGACGGTGGACGGCCAGCTGCTGCAGGCGGTGGAGGCCGTCGGCGGCCGGATCTACCGCACCCACGGCCTCGGTTACGTGCTGCGCCGCCGCAGCGCGTACGGCCACACCTGGCGCCAGCCCGTGCAGTCGTTCCTCGCGTCCTATCAGGAGCAGTGGCGTGGGCTGGTCTTCAACGAACTGATGGAGGACGGTGCCCGATGGCGCGCGGACGTGAGGACGTGACGGGGGCTGCGCGCATCCCGCTCAACGACTACGGGGTGCTCGGAGAGCCGCCCGCGCCGGGGGAGTGGACCCCGACGCTCACGGTGAGCGTGGTGATCCCCGCGTACCGCGCGGAGCGCACGCTGCCGCTGACGCTGGCCAGCCTGGCCCGGCAGACCTACCCGGCCCACCTCATGGAGGTCGTGGTGGTGGACGACGGCGAGCGGCCCATGGAGCCGCCGGCAGAGTCGTCGGCCGGGCCGCTGCCGGAGCGGCTGCGGGTGGTCCGCCCGCGCGGCGGGGCGTGGGGGAGGGCGAGCGCCTGCGCGGCGGGGGCCGAGGCGGCCGAGGGCGAGGTGATCCTCTACCTGGACGCCGACCTCGTGCTGTTCCCCGAGCACGTGGAGGCCCAGATGCGCTGGCACCACCTGGCCGACTACCTGGTCGTGCTCGGGCACCTGCGGTTCGTGCCCGGCATCGACGAGATCCCGGCGAGCGAGGTGCTCGCTGCCGTCGAGGCGGGTGCGGTGCCCAAGCTCTTCTCGGAGGAGGACGCCACGCCGCAGTGGACCGAGCGGCGCTGGGACCAGACCGACGACCTGCGGACGGCCGGTTTCAGCGCGTTCTCCGTCATGGTGGGGGCCACGGCGTCGCTGCCCGCACGCCTGCTGCGCGCCGCCGGAGGGCTCGACGCCTCGCTCGTCCTCGGCGAGGACACCGAGCTCGGCTACCGGCTGGCCCAGGCGGGGGCCGTGTTCGTGCCCGACCGCCGCAGCCGGTGCTGGCACCTCGGCCGGTCCACGGTCATGCGCCGCGAGCCCGACGTGAAGCGGCACAACTGGCCCCATCTCGCCGAGCGCGTCCCGAGCTTCCGCTGGCTGCGCAGGCACCCCCACCGCACCTACCTCGTGCCGTACGTGGAGGTCGTGGTCGAGGTGGGGGACGCGTCGTTCGAGGAGGTCAGGGCGACCGTCGACGCCGTGCTCGCCGGGCGGCTGCCCGACGTGCGGGTGACGGTCGTCGGGCCGTGGGGACGGCTCGGCGGAGGGCGGCGCGACCCGCTCGGCGACCCCTCGCTCGACCTGCGCCTGGTGCTCGCCTGCTATCAGGGCGAGCCGCGCGTGCGGTTCCGCGAGGCCGTGCCGGACGACTGCTTCCCCATGCCGTTCCGCTTCCACTGCCCGCCCGGCTGGGTGCCGTCGCGGGGCACCATCGGTGCGGTGGTCAAGCACGCCGACCGGCAGCGGCTCGGGATCGTCTCGCTCGCGCTGGACGAGCGCGAGGACGGCCGCGTCGTGCACGCCCGGCTGGAGCGCACCGCCGCGATGAGCCGGGCCCGCCACTGCGCCGGGCCGGGGGACGACCTCGGCGACCTCGTCCACGAGATGTACGGCACGGTGTGGGACGCCGGCGACAAATGGGGGTTCCTGCCCGCCACGCTCGCCGCGACCACCGCGCCGCCTGTGCCCGGCCGCGCAGTGACGGACGCCACCGGCGAAGCCGGAGGCGTGAGGGCGGGGCGCCGCTCCCGCCGCCAGGGCCGGTCCGGCGCCCGGCCACTGCGCCGCACCGCCCGGCTGCTCCGCAGGCGCCTGCGCGTGCTCGTGCGCCCGGCCTGAGCCGCTGTGTTTCCCGCTCACCATCGGGGCGCTTACACCCGCCGGTCGTGCCGCAGGCGCGCGGGGACACAGCGCTCGTCGCTCGGAGTCGCTCGTTCCTCGCTCCCCGCGCGCTCCTCACTCCAGACCGGCGGCGCGCCCCTCCGGATCGCTCGTGTCTCCGTCCGCCGTTTCGCCGACCCTAAGGAGCGCCCGTGCCCCGCCTCAGCGTGATCATCCCGATCTACGACGTGGAACCGTACCTCGCCGGTTGCCTGGCCTCGGTCGCGGCGCAGACCTGGCAGGACATCGAGGTCGTCATGGTCGACGACGGCTCGCCCGACGGCAGCGCCGAGATCGCCGCCGCCTTCGCGGCGCGTGACGGCAGGTTCCGGCTGGTCCGCCAGGCCAACGCGGGGCTCGGGGCGGCGCGCAACACGGGCGTGCGGCACGCGACCGGGGAGCACCTGATGTTCCTCGACAGCGACGACCTGCTGCCGGCGCACGCCCTCGAATGCCTCCTGGCGTCTCTGGAGCGGACAGGGTCGGACCTCGCCACGGGCAACGTGCTCCGCCTCGACGGGCGCGGCGCCCGCCAGTCGGCCCTGCACCGGGCCGTCTTCACCGACGCCGCGTCGGCCACCCACATCACCCGGACGCACGCGCTCCTGCGCGACCGCCTGGTCACCAACAAGCTGTGGCGCCGCTCGTTCTGGGACGCCCACGGGTTCGCCTTCCCCGAAGGCGTGCTGTACGAGGACATCGCGGTGGCCCTGCGCGCCCACTTCCTGGCGCGGGCCGTGGACGTGCTGCCCACGCCGGTCTACCTGTGGCGGCGGCGTGAGGACGGCGGCCGCTCCATCACCCAGGACAAGACGCGGGCCGCGCACCTGGAGGACCGGTTCGCCGCCGTCACCGAGGTCCGCCGCTTCCTCAGCGAGCACAACTTCACCGCGCACATCCACGCCTGGGACCACGCCGTGCTCGACGGCGACCTCACGAACTTCCTCGACGTGCTCGACCAGGCCTCCCCGGCGTTCCGGGAGCGCTTCCTCGACCTCGCCGGCCTCTACCTGGAGGACGTGGCGTCCCCCGTGCTCGACGGGCTGCCCGCGCTGCGGCGCGTGCAGTGGCATCTGGTGCGCCTGCGCCGCATGGCCGATCTGCTGGAGGTCCTGGCCTGGGACCGGGAGGTGACGCCCGACCGGCGGCTCGTCCGCAGGATGGGCGGCCACCACCTGAACGTGCCCCTCGCCCGCTCCGCCGACCGGGAGTTCCCCGCCGCCGTGACCAGGGCCAGGGACGAACTCGTCCCGCGCCACCGCATCGACGCGGTCTGCTGGGAGGACGGCGTGCTCGTCGTGGAGGGACGCGCGGCCCCGCCGTTCCTGCGCCCCACTCGCCGGGTCCATCAGCAGGTCTTCGCCACCCTCGTCCACGAGCGGACCGGACGGCGCGTCCGGGTGCCGGCCTCGGTCACCAGGTCCCGGGTGTCCACGAAGTCGAAGGAGCGCGACTGGGGCGGTTTCCGGATCGCCGTCGACCCCGCGGCGCTGGCCAGGCCGGGCCGGCTCGGACGGTGGCACGTCGAGCTGCGCGTGCTCCACCGGGGCGTCCTGCGGCGCGGGCGACTGACCGACCCGCGCGCCGCCGCCTCGACCGTCGAGCAGGCGGGGTATCGCGCCGTGGGGTCCGACCACTACGTCGCCCCGCTGCTCGGGGAGACCGGCGTCCTCGTGCTGAGGGCCGAGCGGGAGACCGCCCGGGTCGTCACCGGGGAGGTGCGGGACGGCCGCCTGCGCCTGGTGGGCCACGTCGTCAACGACCTCGGCCCGAGCCCGGTGCTCCAGGTCACCCGGCGTCCGGGAGGCGTCCCCCGCACCTATCCCGTGCACGTCGACCGGCGTACGTTCGAGGCCGCCGTCGACCTGCGCGACCTGCTGCCGGCGTCCCGGGCCCCGCAGGTCGCCGTGCCGGACGAGGTCGCCGCGCCCGAGACGTGGTGGGAGGTCGAGGTGCGGGCCGCCGACGGCGCCGTGACGCCCGTGACCGTCGCCGAGGACGTGCCCACCGGCCGGTACGGCCTGGCCGGCCGGGAGATCGTCGTGACCCGCGACCGCACCGGCGGTCTGGTGCTGCGGGACCAGCCCGTCGCGGCCTACGCCGACCTCGCCGAATGGCTGCCCGCACGCCGGGGGGGAGGCGGCGAGCTGCTCATCGAGGGCGGCATCGCGGCGCCCCACGAGTTGTCGGCGCTGGTCGTGGCCGCCCTCGACCCCGCCACCCGCGCCCCCTCCCGGCGCGAGGAGTGGCTGCTGCCGATCGAGGGAGCGGGAACCCGCTTCCGGACGAGGCTGACACCCGAGCAGGTCGCCTCGCCCTCAGGGCGGCTGCCGCTGCCGCGCGGCCGGTACGCCCTGGCGATCCGGGCGCGCGCTGCTGGGGGAGAGTGGACGGACCTGCCGCTGGAGTTCGACACGGACCTGCCGGCGGCGCATCAGACGGCCCGCCGCACGTTCGGGGTCGTCACGTCGGGTCCGGGCCGGGCCGTGCTGACCGTGAGCGGCGACCTGACCGCCGACGAGCGCGGCAGGAAGGCCCAGCGGGCGCTGCGTACGAGGACCTACCCCCAGATGAGGGACAGGCCGCTGCGGGACGCCGTCCTGTTCGACGGCGGCGCGGGCATCCGCTTCGGCGGCAGCCCGAGGGCGGTCTGCGAGGAACTGCGCCGCCGGGGGACCGACCTGTCGCTGCTGTGGAACGTGCGGGACGGCCAGGTCGCCCTGCCCGGCGACGTCGAATCGGTGCGCATGCTGGGACGCGAGCACTACGAGGCCCTCGCCCGGTGCCGCTACGTCGTCACCGACGCGCCGCTGCCGCCGTGGTTCGAGCGCAGGCCCGGCCAGGTGGTCGTGCAGACCTGGCAGCAGCCTGTATACGCGGCCGGCATCTCGGCGCGCGGTTCCTGCGAGCGCCCTGCCGCCGGTTCTGCCGGCGGTTCCGCGACCGGTGCGGCGGGCGGCTTCCGCGCGAGTCAGTGGACCCACCTCGTCTCCGCGGGGCCGTGGTGGACGCCGCTGCTGCGGCGGACGTTCGGCTTCGAGGGAGAGGAGCTGGAGACCGGCCTGCCCTGCGACGACCTGCTGACCGGGCCCGGCGCCAGGGAGCGCGCCGCCGTGGTGCGGCGCCGCCTCGGCCTGCCTGAGCGCGCCCGCGTCCTGCTGTACGTCGCGGGGGAGCACGACACGCTCGACGCCGGACGCCTGGCGGCCGGGCTTCCGGAGGACCACGTCCTGCTGGTCCGCCGTCACACGGACGCCGGGCCGGACGACGATCGGCTCCGCGACCTCACCGGCTATCCGGACCCGCACGAGCTGTACCTCGCCGCCGACGTCCTGATCGCCGGGGACGTGGCGGCGGTGTTCGACTTCGCCGTGACGGGACGCCCGGTGCTCCTGCACGCCGGCCGGCCGCGGGACCTGTGGTTCCTGCCCGAGGCGCCGGGGCCGGTGCTGCCGCGCGAGGGGGAGGTGCTCGACGCGCTCGCGCACCTCGACGAGCTCGTGGACAAGCACCGGGACGCGTACGCCGCGTTCCTGGCGCGGTATCGCCCGATGGCCGACGGGCAGGCCGCCCGCCGGGTGGTGGACGCCCTGTTCGGCTGACCGCCGCGCGCGTGCCGCCCTGGTAGGTCAAGAGCTGCCCAAGCGACGGTAAGGCCATGGGGATGGACCGGTGGCGCGACACCGCCCGTCGGCATCCTGACGGCGTGACGGTGCCTGTCAGGCTCTCGGTTGTCGTCCCCCTGCACGGCGGGGAGGAACACGCCGAGGAGTGCCTCGAATCCCTGCGCGACCAGACCCTGGACGACCTGGAGGTGATCCTCGTCGGCCGCCCGCAGGGCCTTCGCCCGCCCGACCACAGGTTCACGCTCCTCACGCTCGGCGACGGCGGCGACGACCCCGGCACGGCGCGCAACGCGGGCGCGACCTTCGCCACCGGGCGCTACCTCGCCTTCGCCGACCCCGGTTCCGTCGTCCCCGCGGACGCCTACCGTGCGCTGGTCGGCGCACTCGACCACACCGGCTCCGACCTCGCCTGCGGCCGGATCCGCACCTGGACGCCGCATGCGTGGGACCGGACGCCCGTCCCGGCGCAGAAGGCCAGGCTGCGCACGCACATCACCCGGCACCAGAAGCTGCTGGACGAGCCGCGGGCGGGCGGCACGGTGTTCCGCCGGGAGTTCTGGAACCGGCACGGCTTCGCCTTCACGGCGGGCCTGGGCGAGGACTTCCCGGTGACGATTCCCGCGCACGTGCTGTCCACCTCGGCCGACGTGCTCGGCGACGTGGTCTGCCTCACGCGCGGCTCCCGGACGTCGGCCGACCCGCTGCGCCGCCTGGAGGCGATGCTGGAGGTGTCGGACCTGCTCGCACGGCGCGCGCCGCAGCTGCGCACGGCCTACGACCTGCGCCTGGCGGAGGGGCCCGACCTCGCGGCCGTGCTGGATGCCGTGCGCGACCGGGTTCCCGACCGGCTCGCCGAGGTCCTGGGCCGCCTGGGCCGCCTGGACCCCGGCGCGGTGGAACGGCTGCCGGTCCTGAGAAGGCTCCAGATCCACTTCGCCGCGCACGGCATGACCGGCGAGCTGGCGGAGCTGCGGACGTTCGCCGCGTCGGAGATCAGGCACCGGGGCGTGCTCCGGCGGGGGCTGCGGCCCCGCCGCTGGTATCTCGACTACCCCTTCCGCCGCGACCCCCGGCTTCCGCGCTCGCTGTTCGATGCCACCCGCGACCTGCGGCTCGTCGCCTGTGTGGACGATGTACGGCACGCGGACGGCAGGATCGCCCTGACCGGCCACGCGTACATCGCCCACCTGGACAGCGGGCGCAGCCGGATCGAGCTGTGGCTCCAGCGTGGGGAGGAGCGGATCACTCTGCCGGTTCAGCGGACCCGCAGGCCCGACGTGACCGCGGACTCCCGTCAGTCGGTCGCCTGCCACGACGACTCCGGCTTCGAGACCGTGATCGCCCTCGACACCCTGCCCGCCGGCCGGTGGGCGTTGCACGCGCGGGTCCGGGCGCGGGGCGTGATCCGGGCGGGCCGGGCGACCGGAGCCCCGGGCGAGCGCGTCTTCGACGCCGGGAACGTCCGGGTCTCCCTCACCCGCGACCGCGGGCTCACGCTCGGCCCTCGCGCCGGCGGCGGCCCGCAGCCCGATCCCGTCGGCCCGCAGCCCGATCCCGGCGGCCTCGTGAGCACGGTCGGCCGGACGGAGTCCGGCGGCACAATAAGCGCAGTCCGGTGGACGGAGTCCGGCGAGCTGGTCCTGGAGGGGACGGGCAGGTGCGCGGCGGACCGGATCGTCCTCGAGTGCGGCGCGGAGCGGCACTCCTGGCCGGTGCGCAGGGACGAGGCGACGTGGACGGCCGTCATCGGCAGAACGGCCGAGGGACTTCCGCTCCGCAGCGGCACCTGGCGGGTGCTCGCCCTGTCACCGGCGGGCGGGGACGAGCGCGTGCGCGTCAGCCCGGCGCTGATCGCCGACCCGCCGAGGCCGCGGGTCACCGGCTTCCACGAGACGGCGGTCCGCACCTCGCGCGACGGCGACCTGAGCCTCGCCGTGCGCCCTGCGCTCGGCCCGCACGAGCGCGGGCCGTACGCGACGCGCAGGCGGCGGGCGGCGGCGCCGCGACGCACGGCCCTGCGGAACGCGGCGGTGTTCGACAGCTACGGCGGCGGGCAGTACTCGTGCAATCCCCGGGCCGTCTCGGAGGAGCTGGCGCGCCGCCACCCTGACATGGAGATCGTCTGGGTCACCAGGGACGGGCAGTTCACGGTCCCGCCGGGCGTGCGCCTGGTCCTGTTCGGCTCGCGCGAGCACGAGGAGGCGCTGCGCACCAGCCGCTTCGTCGTGGCCAACCGGCGCACCCAGCCGGGCTGGTATCGCAAGCCGCGCGGGCAGACGGTCGTGCAGACCTGGCACGGCACGCCGCTCAAGCGCCTGGGGCTCGACCTCGACGACATGCCGTCCGCGCAGCGGGTGCCGCGCGACGAACTGGCGCGGCAGGTGGCGACCTGGGACCTGCTGCTGTCGCCGAGCCCGTTCGCCACCTCCGCGCTGCGCGGCGCGTTCGGCTACGAGGGGGAGGTCCTGGAGTCGGGCTACCCGCGCAACGACGTGCTCTTCGATCCCGCACGTGGCCGCGCGGTCCGGCGGCGGCTGGGCCTGCCGGACGGCCGGCGGGTCATCCTCTACGCGCCGACCTGGCGGGACGACGACACCACCGGCCGGCTCGCGCTGGACCCGGTCAGGGCGGCCGGGGCGCTGGGCGACGACGACGTGCTGCTCGTGCGGACCCACTATCTGGTGGCGCGGGACATGACGATCCCGGACGGCGACCGCATCCACGATGTCTCCACATTTCCGGACATGGCGGATCTCTTGGCCGCCGCGGACGTGCTGGTCACGGACTACTCGTCGGCGATGTTCGACTTCGCGTGCACCGGCAGGCCCATGGTGTTCTTCGCGCACGACCTGGAGCGCTACCGCGACGAGGTGCGCGGCTTCTACTTCGACTTCGAGGCCGAGGCCCCCGGGCCCGTGCTCAGGACCGGCGACGACGTGCTCGACGTGCTGCGGCACGGCGACCTCGGGCAGTTCGCGGCGCGCTACGAGCGGTTCGCCCGCAGATACTGCCCCTGGGACGACGGGCACGCCTCGGCGCGCGTGGTCGCGCGCCTGCGGCCATGACCCGCCCTGCCCGGCAGGCCGCCGGCGGCCGTCCGCTCCGCCGTACGGCCGAGGCGCCGTCGCGGCGCGTCGCGCCCGCGACAGCCGCGGGGCGTCCCGCCGAGGCGCCCGAGCGGCCCGCCCGGCTGGACCGGCCCTCCGTCGTGATCGTCGTGCCCGCCCTTCTCGCGCTGGCGGCCGGGCTGTGGGACCTCGGCGGGCCGCCGCCGTGGCGGGACGAGGCGGCCACCGTCAGCGCGGCCGGCCGCACCCTTCCCCAGCTGGCGCACCTGCTGCAGTCGGTCGACGCGGTGCACGGCCTGTATTACGCGCTGATGCACATGGTCGCGGGGCTGTCCGGCACCGCCGAGGTGGCGCTGCGGATCCCGTCCGTCGTCGCGGGCGCGCTGGCGGCCGCGGGGACCGGCGCGATCGGCCGCGCGCTCGGCGCGCCCCGGGCAGGCCTCTACGGCGGTGCGCTGCTGGCCCTCATGCCCATCTTCTCCAGGTATGTCCAGGAGGCCCGTCCGTACGCGATGACGGCGGCGGCGGCCGTCGGCGTGACTCTGCTGCTGCTGCGCCTGCTGCGCTCGCCCACGTCGGCGGTCCTGGCGGCGTACGCGGCGGCGCTGACCGTGCTCGCCTACCTCAACCTGTTCGCGTTCCTGCTGGTGGGGGCGCACGGCCTCGCCGTGATCCTGTCGAGGGGCCCGCTGCTGCGGTGGGCGTGCGCGGCGGCACCGGCCCTGGCGGCCGTGGCGCCGCTGGCCTGGCTCGGCTCCCGGCAGAGCGCGCAGGTGGGGTGGATTCCCCGGCCGGACGCGGCCGATGTCGGCGGCCTCGCCGTCCAGCTGTCCGGCGACCTCGGCGGGGCGACGGGACCCGGAGTGGCCCCCCTGACCTGGGCGCTCGCGCTCTTCGGCCTCGGGTATGCCGCGGTCGCGGGCGTCCGCCGGGCGCACGCGGCCCGCCGCGCCGAAAGCCCCGCGGACAACCCGGCAGCAGAGCCCGCTGGGAAGCGTGCCGAGGCTCCCGCTGAAGAGCGTGCGCAGACGCCGGCCGCGCTCGTGCGGCTGACGCTGCCGTGGCTGCTCGTGCCTGCTCTGGTGCTGCTCGTGGCCTCGTGGGCCGTCCATCCCGTGTACGTGTTCCGCTACGTCTTCTGCTGCGTCCCCGCGGCGGCGCTGCTCGCCGGGGCGGGCCTGGCCGCGCTGCCCCCCGGTCTCGCCGCCGCCGTGCTGACCGCCTGGCTCGGCCTGTCGGTTCCCGGACAGCTCGCCACACGGGGGCCCGACGGCAGGCAGGACGATCCGCGGCCGGTCATGGCGCTGCTGGCGGCGGAGGCGAAGCCGGGGGACGGGGTGCTGTTCGTCCCCGCCAAGGTCAGGAAGTACGAAGCGGTCTACCCGTCGGTTCTCGGCAGGCTCCGCGACGTGGCGCTGGCCCGGTCACCCGAGCGGGACGGCAGCTTCCCGGGCCGCGAGGTGGGCCCCCGGGTACTCGCCGCCCGCCTCGACAGCCTGCACACGCTCTGGGTGGTCGGCCACACGGGCAAGAACGCGCTGCCCGCCCGCAGGCGCGCCCTGGTCGCCCGTTCGTTCGCCCCGGCAGGCCGCTGGACCTTCCGCGGCCTGTTCGTGGACAGGTACGACCTGCGGCCCGCTCACCGCTCGAACGGCGCCGGGGTGGGGAAGTAGGCCTCCAGGAACCGCGCCAGCAGCGCGTCCTGCTCGATCGTCGTGGGGGCGGTGTCGTTGAGGCAGAACACGTCGTGTCTGCGCCGGGCCAGCATCCGGCGCAGCTTGACCGGCGTCTTCGGCAGCGACAGGTCGACATAGGTGTAGTCGACCGTGCCGGGGACCGCCCGCCCGCTCAGGTAGCCGTAGTAGTGCGCCAGTGAGGACACCACCGAGATGTCCCGTGACGTGCGGAACCTGCTGCGGGCGGTCGCCGTGAACTCCGTCGCGAACCGCCCCTCCAGCTCGTACATGACCGACCGGCGCAGCGCGTAGGGCACGTGCTTGAGCTTCTGGGTGATGGTGCGGCCGGTCAGGTTCTCCAGGATGCGCCGGTTGTTCATGCCGGCGGCGTGTACCGGGGACTCCTCGGTCTCCGGCACGCCGAAGGGCACGTGGACGGTGCTGGGGAAGAAGCGGGTGATGCCGTTGCCCTCGAAGAACGTCCGGGGAGCGAGCGGCCGGCCCAGGAAGAAGTCGTCGTTGAAATACAGGAAGTGCTCGCTGAGCCCGTCGATGTGGTGCAGCTGCGTCTCGATGGCGTGGGAGTTGAACACCGGCAGCACCGACGGGTCGGTGAAGATCTCCTTGTGGTCGACCACCGCGACCATCGGGTGCGTGGTGTCGAGCCAGGGCGGCGTCTGACCGTCGGTGACGATCCAGATCCGGTTGATCCAGGGGGCGTACATCAGCAGGGAGCGCAGCGAGTAACGCAGCTCGTCCCTGCTGGTGAACCGGGCCTCCGTGGTCGCCATCTCGCTCGGCGCGGCGCCGGTGCGCAGCGCCTCGGCGCGTTCGGCCTGGTGCCGGCGCGCCCGCCAGGCCGGGTCGGCGCCGTCCACCCATGTGTAGACGACGTCGATCGGGAAGTCGATGTCGTCCAGCAGCCGCCGGACGAACTCGGGCCGGGTGCGGTAGGCGCGGGCCCTGCGGGCGGCGCACGCCAGCGGAGTGAACAGCTCCTCGCCGCCGTCCACGTCAGGGCCTTCGGCGGGGACGCGGTCGCAGGCGGGGTTCGGCCTCGGGGCGACCAGCTCGTCACCCTCCCGGGCCCAGAACTCCAGGTCGCATCCGTGCTCCGGGCCGAGTGTCAGCGTGCGCGACGGACTGGCGAAATACATCGCCAGCCGCACGACCTTGGCGTCGCCGAGCAGCGCGGCCGCGCGCCGCACCGGGCGCATCCGGCCCGCGTCCGCCTGACGTGCCCGCGCGCCCTGCCTGCCGTACGGCTGCCGCGCCGCGAACAGCGGATGACGGCCGGCCGCGAGCGCGGCGAGCGCGCGTGTGCGGTCGTCCTCGGGCACGGCGATCACCGGCGGCCGGTTGGGCAGCGGGCGCACGCAGAAGTACGGCACATCCGCCTCGCCCAGCAGCGCGCACACCACGTCCAGCGTTTCACGCTGGGCCTGCAGCGGACCCGCGTCCGCGCGGATGAGAGCGGCACGCGGTGCGGGCTCCCATGACGGCAGCCGCCCCTGCAGCCGCCGGTACAACGTGACAACGGGCATGGTCTCCCCCTCGAACACGGACTGTAACCGATCGGCCACCGGATTGGCGGATGGTTTACGTAGATGGGGAGGACGGTCAAGAAGCGGCAATGAGATGCCCTCCCTGTTACCGAAGAGCAGGCCAACGGCTACCCGTTGTAGTCATTCTTGCCTGCATGGGAGGCTTCACGCTGGACGACATACTCGCGACGCGCAAGCCGAGAGACTCGTGGTGGACCGTCTTCATGGTCGATCCGCTCGCCTGCCGGCTCGCGCTGCTCGTGGCCAATCACACCTCGATCACCCCGAACGGGCTGACCAGACTGTCCATGCTGATCGGCTTCGCCTCGGCGGCGGCCTTCACGGAGGGCATGCTCGTCGCCGGTGCGGTGCTGTTCTATCTCAGTTTCACGGTCGACTGCATGGACGGCAAGATCGCCAGGCTCAAGGGCACGGGGACGCCCTTCGGCCTGTGGCTCGACTACGTCGGCGACCGGGTGCGGGTGGTCTGCTGCGCCTTCGGGTGGGGGTTCGGGGAGTACGCCCGCACGGGCGACACGGACGCGGTGCTCGCCGCGGTCGGCGTCGTGGTGCTCGACCTGTTCCGCTACATCAACGGCCCGCAGCTCAAGCGGGTCAAGGACGCCACCCGCGCGCTGCTCGAGGCGCGGCTGGAGGGGCAGTTCGTCCTCGCGGAGAGCGTCCTGCGCTCCAGGCCGCGGACCGAGCTGGGGCAGGCCGCCGCGGAGTTCGGCCAGGCCGCCGCCGACGACACCGACGACACCGACCGCCCGGTGGTCGACCTGCAGAAGGCGTTCCACGCGCGCTTCCCCTGGTATGACCGGTTCCGCGTCTTCCTGACCCGGCACCGGGTGCGCACCCACGTGGTGAGCGGCATCGAGTTCCACGCCGCGGTCTTCGTCGTGGGCCCGCTGTTCGGTCCCAGGGCCATGGTGCCGGTCGCCGCCGTGTCCGGCGCGCTGCTGCTGGCGTTCGAGATGAGCCTGGTCTACCGGGTCTGGCTGGCGTCGCGCCAAGTGCCCAGCACCGCCGCCGAGAGAGAGAAGGTCCTTGTCTGACCGGCCTTCTCGGCCCGATCCACCAACTTGTACGGCGTGACGCCGTAGGACCCGCGTCACGAGCCGCGCCCGGGGGCGGGCGGCGGCCTGACGTCCGGAAATTTCACCACGGGGGATAGAACTCATGCATTCGGACAGACCTGTCTTCGTCGTCGGCTGCCCGCGCTCCGGCACCACCATGCTGCAGCTCATGCTGCACTCGCACCCGCGCATCGCGGTCCCGCCCGAGACGCGGTTCCTCGTCCCGGCCTACTTCTCCCGGCGGGCGTACGGCGACATGCGGCTGGCCGACAACAGGCGCAGGCTGGCGACCTGGATCGCCGAGGGCCGGACCACGAAGTTCCACGAGCTCGGGCTGAGCCGTCCCGAGTTCGTCCAGGCGGCCATGCTCGGCCCGGGCAGCTTCGGGTCGGTGATCGGCATGGTCTTCAAGTGCTACGCCGAGCGCTTCGGCAAGCCGCGCTGGGGCGACAAGCGGCCCAGCTACTACCGGCACGTCGAGATGCTGATGCGGATGTTCCCCGACGCGCAGTTCGTCCACCTCGTCAGGGACGGCCGCGACTGCGTGGCCTCGCTCAAGCAGATGCCCTGGTACAAGGCGGACGCCGTGCACGCCATGGCCAACTGGGCCGAGGCGGTCGACTTCGGCCGCCGGCACGCGCGCAAGCTGCCGGCCGACAGCTTCTACGAGCTGCGCTACGAGGACCTCACCTCCGACCCGGAGACCGAGCTGAAGAAGCTGTGCGTGTTCCTCGGCGAGGACTACGACCCGGCGATGTGCGAGCCGCGCCACGTGGCCGAACTCGCCGTGCCCAAGCACAAGGTGTGGCACAGCAACACGCACGAGGACGTGACCACCGCCCACTCGGGCAAGTGGGCCTCTCGGCTGGAGCCCTGGGAGATCTCGCTGTGCGAGGAGGTGCTCGGCGAGCGGCTCACGGCGTACGGCTACGAGCTGAGCGGCGCGCGCAAGCCCGACCGCGACCAGGTCGCCGCGTTCAAGGCGGCGGCGGCCAAGCGCCGCGCGGCGCGGCTGCGCAAGTACAACCGCGACCGGCTCACCCGGCTGCGCGAGCCCGGTCCGATCGCCGCGCTGCTGACGGACGGGCAGCGGCAGCTCGCCGGCCTGCCCCAGCAGCGTTCCTACGAACTGCTCCCCCGCTGACAACCCCTCTCGACGATCTCAACCGCCTCGGCGGGGGCCGACCGGCGCACGACGAGGCGTGTGCGTCTCTCGGCCCCCTGCCCGACACCGAGGGGCCCGATGCCGAGGGGCCCGATGCCGAGGGGCCGCCGCGGTCGTGCCGGGCTCGTGACGTCGTCAGGTCGCCCTGCGCCGGGGGAGCGGCAGGCGCGACCGGGTGAACGCGGCGCCGCCGAGCGCGGCCAGCAGGGGGAGCCCCACGACGAGCAGGGCGATGAGCGCCCAGGGGATCGCGATCGCGGGGTCGACGGGCACGATCGTCATCACTCCGTCGGGGCGCAGGACCACGGCCGGGTAGGGGAAGGGCCGCGAGGCCGCGGCGACGCCCGGGGCGAGGCCGGCGAGCACGCCCGCGACCGAGCCCAGCAGCGCGATCACCAGCGCCTGCCCGGCGACGACGGCCCGCTTCACGCGTGGCGCCGCCCCCACGGCCGACATGGTCTCCAGGTCGGGGCGCGCCTCGACGGCGGCCAGCATGGTCGCGACGGACGTCATCCCCAGCACGAGCACGGCCGCGGCGATGCCCAGCACGACCAGGAGGAGCATGTCGTCCGGCGTCTCCGGAGTCTCGAGCCGCACGGAGGCCTTTCCGGTGATCCGTTCCACCTTCGCGGCGATCCGGTCCGCCGTCGCCCGCGGAGTGCGGAAGTCCGCGGGGTCCACCAGGAGCATGGAGGTGACGGTGCCGTACCCGTTCTTCGCCGCCGCCTCGGGTGAGACGACCACGCGGGCCCAGCCCTGCCCGGTGGGCCGCACGCCGACGGCGGGCAGGGTGAGCGCCAGAGGGTCCTCTCCTCCGGTCGCGGGCGTCAGCCCGATGCGCACCTCACCCTGACGGATCACGTCGGGGTTGAGCACGACCAGCTTCCCCTCGCGGAGCGCCGCCACCGCGCCGGAGTCCTCGCGCCGCAGCACGTAGCGGAGCAGGTCCTCGCCGCCCACCAGGAGCCCGCCGGACCTGGTCACGTCGAGCACTTCAACTCGGTTGGTCCCCGAGGCGTCGTCCGGCACGAGGGCGAACAGCGGGGCGCCGGAGGGGGTCGCGAGTATCCGCGCCTCGATCAGCGGCACACGGGCGGGCAGTTCCTCGCGTACGGCGGAGCGCACCCGGTTCCAGAGCTCGGGAGTGAGGTCCGGCCCGGTCACCTGGAGAGCCCCGGCCGGAGCCTGCGCGTAGTCCACCACCAATCTCTGCGCGGCCACGCTGTGCCCGGCCACTCCCACCGCCACGAGCGCCACGACCGCGGTCATCACCGCCGCGACGGCGGGCGCCGTACGGCCCCTGTTGCGTACGGCGTCTCTGGCGGCGAACCGGAGCGGCAGGGGAAGCCGGGCGGCGAGCCGGGCCGTCGCCGCGAGGAACACCGGCACCAGGGCGACCAGGCCGAGCTGGGTGACCAGGGCCGAGGTCCCGGTCCAGGCGATGTCGTGACCCGCGCTCGCGATCGTCGCCGCCGTGCCCGCGACGACGAGCACGACTCCCAGCAGCGGACGGTCCGCCCGCTCACGACTCCGCTCCCGCCGGCCCGACAGCACGGCGACCGGGTCCGTACGGCTCGCCGCGACGGCCGGGGCGAGCGCGGCCAGCAGTCCCGCGACGACGCCCAGCACCGTGACCATCGCGACCTCGGCCCAGGGGACCTGGAACGAGCCCAGCAGGAATCCGGCGCGCCACTCCAGCAGCGGCGTCGCGAGCCGGGACGCGACGACGCCCAGCGCCGCGCCGAGCACGGAGGCGGCGACGCCGAACAGCAGGCCGTCGGCGAGCGCGATCGTCCGCAGGTGTGCGGGGGAGCCGCCCTGGACGGCGACCAGCGCGAACTCGCGCGATCTGCGCAGCCGCCCGACGGCGAAGGCCGGCCCGGCCAGCAGGACGACCTCCAGCAGCATGATCGCGACCCACGGCACGGCCCGCACGGGGTCGAACACGCGCGAGTGCGGCTCGTCCGCCGTGAGCCGATCGGTGACGGCACGGCTGACGACCACGAGGCCCTGCGCGTTCAGCCGCCGCACGTCCGCCCACGTCAACGGCCGTGGAGAGTCCACCAACCAGGCGCGTGACATCAGCTCGGAGTCGACCGGCCCGAAGGCGTCGGCCGGCAGGCTGCCGGGGAAGGTCGCGAGCGTGGGCTCGATCCCCGCCAAGGCGAACAGGGCCACGCCGACGACCCGCACCGGGCGGCGTT
The DNA here is from genome assembly GCF_900156315.1 of Microbispora rosea. Lineage (GTDB taxonomy): Bacteria > Actinomycetota > Actinomycetes > Streptosporangiales > Streptosporangiaceae > Microbispora > Microbispora rosea. Next base: position 106,681 of record NZ_FTNI01000002.1, read on the forward strand.
CCTCGCCGACGAGGAGCGTCACCCCCGGAGCCACGGCCCGGGCGTCGTCCCTGTTCATCCGCTCGGCAGACACCACCGCCTCGCCGGGAGCGGCGGGCAGCCTGCCCTCGGTCAGCCGGAAGGTGCCCCGGGACATCGGATCGCGGAGATCGACCTGACGGATCTCTCCCGTCTCATACCCCTGCGGGGTCAGATAGCGGAGCGTCCCCCGCGCCACCGGGACGACCCGGCTGCCGGGCGCGAGCAGCGCCGTGACCTCGGCCTGCGTGAACGGCACGTCGCCGGGCTGTGTGGAGACGCCGTTGCCCCACGCGTCCTGGGTGAGGCCCGCCCACCCGTGGGCGCCGGTCACCACCGCGTCGGCCTGTCCGATCGGGTAGTGCTGGCGGTCGCTTCCCGTCACGGGGAAGAGCGCGGTCAGCGCGAGGACGGCGAGGGCGACCGGAAGGCCGATCATCGCGAGGATCAGCGCGCTGCGCCACTTCGTCCGCAGGGCGTTGCGGCGGGAGATCCGTAACGCCGCTCTCACCTCGCTCGCGTGGATCGGGCTCATCGGGCGGTCTCCATCCCCGCGGCGGACGAGTCGGCGACCTGCCCGTCCTTGAGGAAGACGACGCGGTCGGCCCAGGCCGCATAACGGGGCTCGTGGGTGACCAGCAGCACGGCGGCCCCGGCGTCGGCCCGCTGCCGGAGCACCTGGATGATCTCGTCGCCGCCGCGGGTGTCGAGGGCGCCGGTCGGCTCGTCCGCCAGCAGCAGCCTCCGCCGCCCGACGAGCGCCCGGGCGATGGCGGCACGCTGGCGCTGGCCGCCCGACAGGTCGTCGGGGAACCGGTCGCCGAGGTCCGCGAGCCCGACCTCCTCCAGCACCGCCGTCGCCTCCGCCCTGGCCTTCGCCGTACGGACGCCGTCCAGCTCGCGCGGGAGCGCGACGTTCTCGGCGACGGTCAGCGACGGGATGAGATTGAGATCCTGGAAGACATATCCGGCGCTCCTGCGGCGCAGCTCCGCCAGTCGTCTCTGGGACAGATCCCGCAGCTCCCGGCCTTCGAGGACGACGGATCCCTCCGTCGGCCGGTCGAGCCCGCCCGCCAGGTTGAGCAGGGTGGACTTGCCGGACCCGGACGGGCCCATCACCGCGACCAGCTCTCCGGCGGGGACGTCCAGGCTGACGCCCCGCAGCGCGTGGACGGCACCCGTCCCCTCGCCGTGGACGCGTACGACGCCGGTCATGCGCACGACCGGCTCGGCGTCCGGCGCGGGCAACCGGTCCGGAGGTCGGGTTTCGGTCACGGGTTCTCCTCGGAGGGACGGGCGAGGACGGCCTCGCAGTGGTCGAGCCAGCGCTGCTCGGCCTCGGCATGGAAGATCATCGAGTCGACGACCAGGCGCTGGGCGGCCTCGGTGGACGCGTCGAGGGTCCGCAGGGCGCGGGTGAGCTCCTGCAGACTCCGCATGGTCGCGGAGCGCTGGGCCCGGATGACCGCCGCGACGTCCACGCCGGGCGTGGTGACCGCCATCGCGAGCTTGATGACGAGCTCGTCACGGGGCCGGTCGGCCCGGGAGACGGGTTTGGCGAACCACCGGTCGAGCTCGTCGCGGCCTTCGGAGGTGATGGCGTAGCGGACCCGGCCCTGCTCGTCCTGACCGTCCTGACCGCCCTGGTCGTCGCGGGACACCAGGCCGTCGCGTTCGAGGCGGGACAGCGTCGTGTAGACCTGCCCGATGTTCAGGGGCCAGGTCGTCGCCGTGGACGCCTCGAACTCGGCCCTGAGCTGGTAGCCGTAGCGCAGGCCCCGGCTCAGCAGGGCGAGCAGGCCGTGTCGTACCGACATGGATACTCAGTATGCATACTGAGTATGCCCTTGGCTATCGGCCGGACCCGGGCCCGTCAGGGGTGTGTCCCTCACGCACCCCTGACGGGCGGGTTGAACCGGGAGTACTCCTCGAACGCCCAGCGCAGCGGGCTCGCGCCGCCGACCTGGAGCACGCGCTCGACGTCGAACTCCACGAGCCGCTGGGCTCCCGGCACCTCGCGAGGGTCCCAGTCGACCCGCGCCCTGCCGGTCAGGTGCAGCGCGTCCCCGGTGGCCCAGTCGAGGAAGAGCAGGCCGGCGGCGGGGTTCAGCTCCAGGTTGCCGAGGGTCATGTACATGAGGTTGCCCGCGTAGTCGGGCCAGACGAGCCGCCGGGCGTCCACCACCTCGACGAACCCGGGGTTGCCGCCCCGGTGCGAGACGTCCGAGCCGAGCCCGGGCGCGTGCGTCGCGACGAAGAAGGTGTCGGCGGCGCTGATCCACTTCTGCTGGGCCTCCGACAGGAGGTCTCCGGACCACGACGTCCGCTCACCGGGCTCCAGGTCCTCGGTGATCGTCCGCTTCTGCAGATATTTGGGGCAGTTCGAATACACCTGCTCGGTCCGTACGACCAGGTGGTCGCCGTCCCGCCGGGCCCGGCCGTTGACCCGCATCCGCCGGCGGGTCCACGGCTCAAGGGCCAGCATGCCGATGTCGTGCTCGTCGTCGAACACTCCCGCGAGCGGCGCGCCGGGCACCGCGTCCACGAGGATCGTGCGGTCGCCGGTCGCGGTGGCGAAGCCCGCCCGGCCGGTGAGCGGCGCGGACCACACGCGGCCCTCGCGGTCCTCCGCGCCGATCACGACCATGCGCTGGGCTTCCAGGAACCGCGCGGCGGCCTCCGGTATCTCGGCCCGTACGCGGGCCGACCCGTGCTCCGCCAGCCGGACGCCCGCCCGGCGCTGGACCGCGATCTCTCCCGCGTGCCGCATCTCTAGAAGAATCCGCAGGTCGGAACGTCGGACCTGGGAGCGGGGCGGTCGTCGGCGCCGCTCGGCGCGTAGATCTCCAACCGGATCCCGTCGGGGTCCTCGAAGAACAGACCGCCAGAGGAGCCGCCCTCGCGGTGCGGGACGATGCCGCCGTGGTGGATCGTCGCCCCGGTCTCCCGGACGACGGCCTCCGCCCCGCGTACGGCGTCGATGTCCGGCACCTGGAAGGACAGGTGGTGCAGCCCCGGCAGGCCGGGGGCGAACGTGCCCTCGCTCTGCTGCCACAGCGTCAGCACCAGCGTGCCGTCCTGGGTGAGGAACGCGTAGCGGTGCGCCTCGTCGGCCGACTCGGCGGCGAGATCGAAGCCGAAAATCTTCCGGTAGAAGCCGACCGACCTGTCGAGATCCGAGACGTTCAGTCCGACGTGCCCCGTGGTGAAGCTCATAGCCGCCCCCTTCGTCGCAAGTTCTAACGGACTATCCCGTTAGAAGATGGAGAAAAGGCTAACGGACTTCTCCGTTGAAGTCCATTAGAAGGCGGGCCGCTCGCGCCGGGAGAGCGGCAGGAGTGACCATGGAGACGGCGCGAGCGCGACCGGTGGGGTTCAGGCGGCCGTTCGATCGGGAGGGCGAACGCCCCGGGGTTCAGGCGTTCTTGTGCTGGCGGTAGTGACGGGCCGCGCGGGCGCGGTTGCCGCAGGCCACCGAGCACCACTCCTGGCGCGGGTGCTCCCTGACGAAATACAGCACACACCGGGGCGCGGGGCAGGCGCGGAGCTGCTCCCGGTGCGGCCCGCCCAGCAGGTCGACGGCGGCGGACGCGAGGGTCGCCCGCAGGCGGGCGGAGTCGCCGGCGGCCAGGGCCGGCAGGGTCCGGGCGTGGGGCGCCTCGTCCTGCGGCCATTCGAGCCGGGGGGCGACGGGCACCGCCGCCGCCGTGGCGTTCACGAGATCGAGGGAGGGCTCGAAGGCCGGCAGCCGGGCCGCGTCCGCGGCGCTCGCCGGCCCGGGGGACACGGCCCGGGCGAACAGCGCGCGGATCGCCTGCCGCAGCGCCACGACCTCCTCACGCATCTCGGCAGTGACGACGAACGCGGCGGGGTCGATGCCGAGCTCGGGCGCGTGGTCGCCGACCCAGGCGGTGAGGCCGCCGACATCCTCCAGCGCGTCCACCGGGCCGGACCGGTTCGCCCGGATGGTGCTCACGAATTCCAGGGCCAGCAGCGAGGACATCCGCTCAGTCTAACGTGGTCGGCCGGGTGTGCCCGTGAGACCGGGAGGCTGGAGGGGTGTCAGCGGCGGATGGCCTTGGCGAGGATGGCGACGAAGGCCGCGAAGCCCAGCCCGCCCACGAGGACGGGCGCCATGACGACGGCGTCGGGCTCGGGCCCGGTCAGATAGCGGATCCCCATGCCGATGAACAGCAGGCCGCACAGCAGGGACATCCAGTTCGTACGGTGCACCCGGCGCGGGCGCTCGGGCTGCGACTCAGGCACCACGGCGCACCTCCACGTCGCCGACCCCGGCCTTGACGTGCAGCTCGATCGTCGGCACGTCGCCCTCGACGGGCGCCTCGGGCTCGAGGACGCGGTCGAAGCGCACGTCGCTGCCGTCCTCGACCTTGTGGTCGATCCTCACCTCGCCCAGCTTGGCGGAGCCGTGCACCTCCACGCGGGCGGTCGTCGGCACGATCACCGTGAGCTGCCCGATCGACACCGAGGCGTCGAATCTGACCCGGACGCCCGGTTTGATCGTCACGTCGCTCAGGTCGAGTTTGCCCTCGCCGATGCCCAGTTCGTAGGCGCCGGGCGACTGGACAGTGCCGACGGGGTGCCAGACGAAGCTGCCGACCTTGCGGGGGATGCCGTTCACCGTCGAGCTTCCCACCAGCACGAGGGCCACGATCGTCCCCGCGGCGATCAGCGCGGCGCCCCGGCCGAACCAGGCCGCGACCAGCAGGCCCGCCCCTATCGTGACGAGGACCGCCCCGCCGACGACCGGCAGGCCGACCGAGCCGGAGCCGGTCCGCTGCATGGTGACCATGATCCCTCCAACGATCAGGGCGAGGCAGATGGTGAGGCCGCCGACGAACGACCTGGGCCGCTTGGGCCTCGCCGGCCTCGGGGGTGGCGGCACGGGCGGGGCATAGGGGCTCGGCGGGGGATAGGGCGACCCGTAGGGCTGGTGCGGCTGCTCCCGCCTCGTATAAGGGCCGTGGGGAGCGAAGGGCTCTCCGGCTCCGTAGCCGTGCCCTCCGGCGCCGTGTCCCCGCGTTCCGTGTCCCGGCGTTCCATGTCCCCGCGCGCCGTGCCGGTCGTCCCGGGCGCCGCTGCCCCCGTACGCGCCCTCCCGCGCCTCGCGTGCCAGGTCGGACAGCCGCCGGTAGCCGTCGCCGGCCGGAGGCGCGGAGACGGAGGGCCCCGGCGCTCCAGGAGCCCAGCCGACCGGCGTCCCGGGCGCGTCCGGTCCCAGGCGGGTGGGGCCCGCGGCGTTCGGACCCAGGACGTTCGAGCCGGGGGCGTTCGGGTCCGGTGCGTTCGGATCCGGGGGGTACGGCGTGCCGGGAGCGGGCTCCGCGGCCAGCCGGGCGACGGACTCGAAGGGCCGGGTCGGCGGGTCGCCGCCGGGCCGCCCCGCCGATGCCGCCGGGTCCCCGGAGAAGGCCTCCTGGACGAGCGTGTCGTCCACGGCCTTCGGAGGCGCCGCCGGGTCCTGGACGATCGTGTCGTGGACCGCGGTGTCGTCCGCTGCCGCCGCCCGGATCTTCGTGTCATGGACCGCGGGGTCGTCCGCGGCGCTCTCCGTAGCCGTGTCGGCGCGCGTGGAGGCCTCCGCGGCGGGGGCCGCGGTGTCCGCTGCCGGGCCGTTGTCCGCCGCCCTCGCCGTCTCCGCCGTGTCCGCAACGGGCGGCTGTGCCTGAGCCTGCGGCGCCGGTGTCTCCCGTAGCGGTGTCTCCGTCATCGGCGCTCCCGCCTCGTACGGCTCCCGCGCAGGTGGCGGAGTGAACGGCGCGAACGGCGCGAAGTTCGGGGTGGCCCGGGTCATGCCGCGCCGTCCCGTCGCCCGCTCGGGCATCGACTTGGCCATCGTCAGCAGGTCGACGCCGCGCGCGTGGGCCGCCATCAGCACGATGGCCAACAGCGTGCCGACCACGATCGTGCCGCGGTTGATCCCTCCGGACGCGACGTTGATGATCAGGCCGAACGCGAAGACCGCGGCCAGCAGCGCGAGCACGGTCTCGGCGTCGAACAGCCGCCGGGTCCACTGCTCCAGATGGCCGGGGCCGCCGCCCGGCTGGCGCATCAACAGGAACGCCGCGACGTACAGCAGGACGCCGATGCCGGAGGCGAGGACGAGCACGGCGAAGCCGACCCGGAAGAGCACGGGGTCCATGCCGGTGAACCTGCCGAGGCCCGCGCAGACGCCCGTGATCATGCGCCCGTCCCTGGAGCGGCTCAGCACCTTCTCGGGCTCGGGCGCGCCGGCGGAGTCGGGAGTGGGTGTCGGTGGTGCCTCGGTCATGGTCCCATCCTGGCCTCGCGCGCCATATCCCTGCCATCGGGGGAACCCCTGACTCGTCCCCGACCCCTCAGGGGTGGCGTCAGGGCATGCCCTGATGCGCTCATGGTTTGCGACGTGTGACGATGCTTTCCGAGATGTCTGAGATGCCTAACGCCCCCGCGGCGTATTCCCGGATGGTCCGGCCCGCCACGGGCCGGGTGGTCGCGGGCGTCGCCCAGGGTGCCGCCGCCCAGCTGCGGCTCGACCCCGTCGTGCTGCGCCTCGCGTTCGTGCTGCTCACCGTCGTCGACGGGCTGGGCGTCGTGGCGTACGCCGCACTGTGGATGTTCACCCCCAAGGAGGAGGTGAAGGGCCGCGAGCCGGCCCGTGAGTGGGGCCAGCTCGCCGCATACGGCGTGCTGTGGCTGGTGCTGGCGGGCTTCGCCTGGATGACGGGCGCCTCCAGCGGAGGGTTCGGCACGTGGCCGATCGCGGTCGGCGGCATCGGCGCGCTGATCCTTTGGCAGCAGGCCGATCCGGGACGGCGGCAGCGGTGGATGTCGGGCGCGGTCAAGCAGGTCAGCACGACCTGGGTGCGCACCGGCATCGGGGCGCTGCTCGTCGTCGTGGGCGCGATCGGCTTCCTGGCCGCGAGCGGCGAGCTGGCCAAGGCGAGGACCGGGCTCGTGTTCACCGCGGTCGTCGTCGGCGGCATGCTGATGATCGCCGCGCCCTGGCTGGCCACGCTCGTGAAGGAGCTGCAGCGGGAGCGCACCGAGCGCATCAGGCAGGAGGAGCGGGCCGAGGTGGCCGCTCACGTCCACGACTCGGTGCTGCACACGCTGACCCTGATCCAGCGCAACGCCCACGACGCGCGGGAGGTCGCCCGGCTCGCCCGGTCGCAGGAGCGGGAGCTGCGCAACTGGCTCTACCAGCCCAAGCAGGACGCCGACGCCAGCCTCGCGGCGGCCGTACGGCGGGTCGCGGCCGAGGAGGAGGACGCCCACGGGGTGCAGATCGAGGTGGTCTGCGTGGGCGACTGCGAGCTGAACGAGGGCCTGGTGGCCCTGCTGCACGCCGCAAGGCAGGCGATGGTCAACGCGTGCAAATACAGTGGGGCTCCGGTCGTCTCCGTCTATGCCGAGGTCGAGCCCGACGAGGTGACGGTGTTCGTCCGGGACCGGGGCAAGGGCTTCGTGCTCGACGACGTCCCCGGTGACCGGATGGGCATCCGCCAGTCGATCATCGGCAGGATGGAGCGCAACGGGGGAAGCGCCCGGGTCAGGACCGAGCCGGGCGACGGAACCGAGGTCATGCTGACCATGAAGAGGGAGCAATGAAGACCGTACGCGTGCTGATCGTCGACGACCACCGGCTGTTCCGGTCCGGCGTACGGGCCGAGCTCGGACCGTCGATCCAGGTGATCGGCGAGGCCGAGGACGTGGAGTCGGCGGTGACGGCGATCGGCGAGCTGCAGCCCGACGTGGTGCTGCTCGACGTGCACATGCCGGGCGGCGGCGGCCAGGAGGTGCTGCGGCGCGTGCTCGGCTCCGGCTCCCAGGTGCGCTTCCTCGCGCTGTCGGTGTCGGACGCGGCCGAGGACGTGATCGGGGTCATCCGGGGCGGCGCCCGCGGCTACGTGACCAAGACGATCAGCGGCGCGGAGCTGACCGACGCGATCATCCGGGTGTCCGAGGGCGACGCGGTCTTCTCCCCGCGGCTGGCCGGGTTCGTCCTCGACGCGTTCGCCTCGACGGAGGCCCCGCCCATCGACCCGGAGCTCGACTCGCTCACCCAGCGGGAGCGCGAGGTGCTGCGGCTGATCGCCCGGGGCTACGCCTACAAGGAGATCGCCAAGGAGCTGTTCATCTCGGTGAAGACCGTCGAGACGCACGTGTCGAGCGTGCTGCGCAAGCTGCAGCTGTCCAACCGGCACGAGCTGTCGCGCTGGGCCACCGCCAGACGGCTGGTCTGACCCCGTCTGCGCATCCGTCTGGGCGGATCCGTCTGGTGCGATCGCCCCTCGGCATGCGACGCTCGGTGAATGGGCCGTGACGTACCCTCCGTCTCCTTCAGCCGGGAGGACCGCCGTCGCTACCGGGACAAGGTGAAACTGTCGCTGGACGTCCTGGCCGAGATGCTGCGGGAGTCGCGGTTCGGGTTCGACCGGCCCCAGACGGGTCTGGAGATCGAGCTGAACCTCGTCGACTCCCGGGGCGAGCCGGCGATGAAGAACGCCGAGGTGCTGGCCGCCATCGCGGAGCCCGACTGGGCGACGGAGCTGGGCCAGTTCAACGTCGAGATCAACATCCCGCCCCAGGTGCTGTCCGGCGAGGGCGGCCGCCTGCTGGAGGAGTCCATACGGCTGCGCCTCAACCGGGCGCAGGAGCGGGCGGCGCGCGTCGGCGGGCAGCTCATGCTGGTCGGAATCCTGCCGACGCTGCGCGAGAGCGACGTCCACGAGGGGACGCTGTCGGCCAACCCCCGCTACAAGCTGCTGAACGAGCAGATCTTCGCCGCCAGGGGCGAGGACCTGCACCTCGTGATCGAGGGGGTGGACCGGCTCGACACCTACGCCGACAGCATCACCCCCGAGGCGGCGTGCACGAGCGTGCAGCTCCACCTGCAGGTCAGCCCGGAGACGTTCGCCGACCACTGGAACGCGGCCCAGGTCATCGCCGGTCCGCAGGTCGCGGTCGCGGCCAACTCGCCGTTCCTGTTCGGCAAGGAGCTGTGGCGCGAGACCAGGATCAGCCTGTTCGAGCAGGCCACCGACACCCGGCCCGAGGAGCTGAAGACGCAGGGCGTGCGGCCGCGCGTCTGGTTCGGCGAGCGGTGGATCACGTCGGTCTTCGACCTGTTCGAGGAGAACGTCCGCTACTTCCCCGCGCTGCTTCCCCTGTGCGACGAGGAGGACCCGAGGCGGGTGCTCGACGAGGGCGGGGTGCCCGAGCTCCACGAGCTGCGTCTGCACAACGGCACCGTTTATCGATGGAACCGGCCCGTCTACGACGTGTCCGACGGGGTCCCCCACCTGCGCGTGGAGAACCGCGTGCTGCCCGCCGGGCCGACGGTGGCCGACATCGCCGCCAACGCCGCGTTCTACTACGGGCTGATGCGGGTGCTCCCGGCGGCCGAGCGGCCCGTGTGGACGCGCATGTCCTTCGCCGCCGCCGAGGACAACCTCCGCAACGCCGCGCGGTACGGCCTCGACGCCCGCCTCTACTGGCCGGGCCTGGGGGAGGTGCCCGCCTCCGAGCTGATCCTGCGCAGGCTGCTGCCCATGGCCTACCACGGGCTCGACCTGTGGGAGGTCGACCCGGTCCAGCGCGACCGCCTGCTCGGCATCATCGAGCGGCGCTGCGTGACCGGCCGTACGGGGGCGGACTGGCAGGTCAGGACGGCCCGCGCGTTCGGTGGCGACCATGAGGCGCTGCGCCGCATGACCCTGCGCTATCTGGAGCACATGCACACCAACGAGCCCGTTCACACCTGGGGCATGTGAAATCCCGCCATTCGGCGGCGGTGCAAATTGTTGCCGCCTAAATGGGTATTCATATGGAAATGACTCGCCGAACACTCGCCGTGCTTCTGCTCTTGGCGGCGGTCCTCGTCGCCTCCTGCGGCACGCTCACCGGCTCCCCGCCCGACCGGGCACAGCCGGGGGACGCGGCGTCCCGGGGAACGCCGTGCGAGGGCACCGGCGACGACTTCCCCGGCGACGTCAAACTCGCCCGGTGCCTCACCGAATGGTTCTGGTCGCAACGCTTCCAGGAGAGCGGCGGGGCCTATCGCCCGATCACCCGATTCGTGGCCTATCGGGGCGCCGACGGTCCCGACTGCGGCGGACAGGCGGCGGTGCCGGAAAACGCCTTTTATTGCCCGTACGGCCATTTCATCGCCTACGACGCGGTCTGGCTAAAGGCGATGTACGACCAGATGGGCGACGGGGCGGTCTACGTCGTGATCCCGCACGAGCTGGGCCACGCCGTGCAGGCCCAGCTCGTCGAGGACTTCGGCTTCAACGTGCAGCGGGAGCTCCAGGCCGACTGCTACGCGGGCGCCGCGCTGAGCGGTCTCATCCGGGTGGGCGCGCTAAACGCGGAGCAGGGGGACGAGGAGGAACTGCTCACGAACCTCCAGGCGGCGGGCGACCCCACCGACGTCTGGTGGGCTCCGGACGCCCACGGCACTCCACAGCAGCGCCAGGGGCATTTCGCCCACGGTTACACCGAGGGGGTGGGAACCTGCTGAGGCGGTGCTCGGCGGAGGCCTCGCACGTCCCGGCGATGGGAACATGGCCGGCGTGACGAGGAACCGGACGAGGCGGGCGGGGGCGCTGGGCGGCACTCTCGGCGTGCTCATGGCCGCGAACGTGCTCAACAACCGGGTCGCGCGGCGGTGGGCGCCGCTGACCTCGGCGGTCGCGACCGGCGCTCTGGTGCTGGTCGCCCGCAGGGAGGGGATCACCTGGCGGGAGCTGGGCTTCCGTCGCGCCTGCGCCGGGGCCCTGACCGGAGGCGCGCTCGCGGCCGGCGTCGCGGCCGTCTACGCGGCGGGCGTCGCCCATCCTCGCACTCGCGTGCTCTTCCACGACGAGCGCGCGCTCGCGCTGTCGCGCCGCCGGGTGCTGGAGGAGGCCCTGGTCCAGGTGCCCTTCGGGACCGTGCTGCTGGAGGAGGTGGGCTTCCGCGGCGTGCTGCCCGCCCTGCTCGGCCGCTCGCTCCCGCCGCGTGCGGCCGTCGCCGCCTCGGCCGCGCTGTTCGGGCTGTGGCACGTGTTGCCCGCCATGGACATGGCCGGGGCCAACCCCGCCCTCGGCCGGCTGACCGCGGGGGAGACCCCGGCCGAGGCAGGCGACCCGGTCGAGCCGGGACGGCCCGTACAGGCAGGACGCGCGCAGGCCGGACGCGGCGTGCAGACAGGAGGGCCAGTGCAGGACGGACGGCCCGAGGCTGGACGGCCGGCGGAGACGGGACGGCTGGTGGCGGGGACGGTGGCGTCCACCGCGGTCGCCGGGCTCGCGTTCCACGCCCTGCGTCACCGCGCCGGGCTGCTCGCGCCCGCGCTGCTCCACCTGGCGACCAACTCCCTCGGCTACGCCGCCGCCCGTGTGGGCCGCCGCCTGGATCAGCCCTCGCGGGGGTCGGCCAGGCCGGTCCGGTAGGCGTACGCGACCGCCTGGGCGCGGTCGCGCACCCGGACCTTCGCGAAGAGGTTGTTGATGTGCGTCTTGACCGTGGCCTCGCCGATGAACAGGGCGGCGGCGATCTCGGCGTTCGACAGGCCGCGCGCGATGAGCCGCAGGACCTCCGCCTCGCGCGGAGTCAGCCCGTCGGGCGGTGTGCCGGCGCTTCCCGAAGTCCCGGTGCATCCTGCTCTTCCGGTGCTTCCCGCTGTTCCGGCGTCTGGCTGCGTCCCGGCCCCGGGCGTCCGGCCCGCTCGCCGTGCCTCGCGGGCGTGGCGCGATGAGAACCGTGACCGGTGAGCCGGCGCGGCGGCCGGGGCGGGCGTCTCGGCGGGCGGCGCGGTGCCGGCGCCGCCGCCCGTGCCGGTGACGGTGTTCAGAAGGCGGCGCTGCACGCCGGGGTCGAGCTGCGCGTCGCCGTTCATCACCGTGGTCACGGCGCGGGCGATCTCCTCGGCGTCGGCGCTCTTGGTGAGGAAGCCGCGCGCGCCGGCGCGCAGCGCGGCGAAGACCGACTCGTCGTCGGTGTAGGTCGTGAGCACGACGACCTGGGTGTCCGGGAATCCGGCGCGGATCCGCCGGGTCGCCTCGACCCCGTCCATGCGGGGCATGCGCAGGTCCATCAGCACCACATCGGGCCGTTCGTCCGCGACCAGGCGGAGCGCGGTCTCGCCGTCGGACGCCGACCCCACCACCTCGATGCCCGGCAGCAGGCCGAGCAGCAGGACGAGCCCGTCGCGCACCACGGCCTGGTCGTCCACCACGAGCACGCGGGCGGTCATGCCGGCACCCGCAGCCGGACCAGGAAACCGTCCTCGGTCTCGCCGGCCTCCAGGGTGCCGCCCAGGAGTTCGGCGCGTTCGCGCATGCCCACGAGTCCGTATCCTCCTCCTGGCGTCCCCGGCGCGTCACTCGGGGGGTTGACGACCTCCAGCTCGCACGTCCGGTCGCCGAAGCTCAGCCGTACGGTGGCGGGGGAGCCCGGAGCGTGCCGCCGCACGTTGGTGACGGCCTCCTGGGCGGTGCGGATCATCGCCAGCTCGGTCTCGGGCGGCAGCCGGCGTTCGTGACCGGAGACGACGACGGCGCACTCCCTGCCGGTCGCGTCGCGGAACTCCCCGGCGAGCGCGTCCAGCGCGGCGGGCAGCGGCTGGGCGTCGTCGCGGAGCGCGGCGACGGCCCTGCGCGCCTCGTCGAGGCCCTGCTTGGCCAGCTCACGGGCGCGTTCGACGCGGTCGAGGGCCTCCTGCGACCGGTCGGCGCGCAGCAGCAGCCGGGCGCCCTCCAGATGCACGATCTGCGCCGACAGGGAGTGCGCGAGGATGTCGTGGATCTCCCTGGCGATCCGGGCGCGCTCGGCCAGCACGGCCTCGCCCGCCTGGGCGGCGGTGGCGGCCCTGCGCTGCCTGATGGCGAAGGCGACCGCGAAGACCACGCAGATCGAGACGCACAGGCTGAGGTCGCGCTGCTGCGCTTCGGGGGTCAACGGCGGCGGCAGCAGTCCCGCGACGCTCGATCCCAGACCCGCGAGCGCCAGCAGCAGGAGCGGCAGCGACCATCTCAGCGGATGCCGTACGGCGGCGGCCCCGACGGCGAACATGAGCACGGCGACGGCCGGGCCGCTGTCCGAGACCATGTCGAGGGCGATGGCCGCCACGATGGTGAGCCCGACGAGGACGGCCTCCGCCGGCCCGTCGTTCCAGCGTCCCGGCAGGATCGGCCGCAGCCGGATGACGACCATGAGGGACAGCGTCACGGCGATCGCGGCGGTCAGCGCGGTGATGGCGAGCCGGTCGCCGGTCAGGCCGAACCCCGGCGGGCCGGTCGCCTGCCCGCCGACCAGCAGGGCGATCACAGCCAGCCGCAGAAACGCGCCGGCGATCGCGTTCCTGCGGCTGGACTCCGGGCCGGCCTGGACATGTCCGTCACGACTGGGCACATCCCGACGTTAGCGGGCCGTCTGGATGCCCGATGCGGGGCCGATGGGCAGGGCGTTCGCCCGCCGGGCGACGACGAGGAACTGCACACCGAGGGTCACCCCGACGAACAGGAGCACGGAACTCTGCGACGAGGCGAGGCCGAGGAAGGAGGTCAGGGCCATCATCGCGACCCGGACCGCGATGGAGCCCACCCAGGCGATGAGGGTCGGGACGCCGCCCTGCGACCACGCCACGCCGTGCTGGTCACGCCACACGCGCGTCGTCATGGCCCGCAGCACGCCGAGACCGGCGGCCACGAGGAGTTCCGCGACGAGCACCGCGATGCTCAGCGACGCGTGGCCGGCGTCGACGAGCCCGCCGCCGCTGAGACCGGCCAGGACCATCACGGCGGCGATGATCAAGGCCACAGGCCTGGCGACGGGCCTCGGCCTCATCTGCCGGTAGATCACGAAGGCGACGACGACGAGGGCGAGGGCGACGATCTGTGTGGTTTCCATGCGCTCGACGGTAGGAATATCGGGCGCGCACCGGATCGGCGCGAGGGTGGAAAACCGGGGTGGAGATCAGGCGATCTCCACCCGGAGGTGGAGGGCCCGGTCCGCCCGGCTCAGGCGGTGATCACGAGCTGGAACGCCTCCGCGTACGAGCCCTCGGGAAGGCCCGCGGCGGCGGCGTGACCGGAGAGCATGCCCCTGATCATGCCGTCCAGATCGGGGATGTGCGAGGTCTGGCTCTCGTGCGCGCGCAGCGCGGCGATCTTGCGGTCCACGGTGGAGGTGACGTCGACGTAGTGGTTGGGGGTCATGCCGCCGGTGAGCCACACCTCGCGGACGGTCCAGGCCTCCAGGCCCTCGTCGGCGAGCAGTTCGGGGAAGGCGTAGGGATTGCGGGCGTCGGGGTAGACGGCGTCGAGGGTGGCGCCGCCGACCGCGCGGTGGTCGGGGTGGCTCGGGCTGATCCGCGTGTAGTTGCGCTCGGGGGTCGAGGTGATGACCAGGTCCGGCTGCACCTGGCGGATCACCCGGGCGATGTCCCGCCGCAGGCCGAGCGTCTGCTCGACCGCGCCGTCCTGGTAGCCGAGGAAGCGCAGGTCGCTCACGCCCACGCACTTGGCGGCGGCCGTCTGCTCGGCCCGGCGCAGCGCGGCCATGCCGCCGTTGTCCACCGCACGGTCGAACCCGCCCGCGTCGCCGTCCGTGACCAGGCAGTACGTCACCTCGGCCCCCGCCTCGGTCAGCCGGGCGACCGTGCCCGCCGCGCCGAAGTCGATGTCGTCGGGGTGTGCGACGACCACCAGCACCTTCTTGATATCCGCCTCGTCCAGCACGAGCAGCCTCCTCATGGTCCGGCACATCACCTTAAACGTGACTTGCCGGGCGAGTGGGCTCCGGATGTCGGTGCGCGGCCATAACCTAAGGAGAGTGTCCACCCGAGCCGCCACTCATCCGTTGCTCGACGGCCTCAACCCGCAGCAGCGGGACGCCGTCACCCACCAGGGCAGCCCGCTGCTGATCGTCGCCGGGGCCGGCTCCGGAAAGACCAGGGTGCTGACGCACCGCATCGCCTACCTGCTGGCGGAGCGCGGCGTCCAGCCGGGGGAGATCCTCGCGATCACCTTCACCAACAAGGCAGCCCGCGAGATGAAGGAGCGGGTCGACAAGCTCATCGGGCCGCGGTCGAGGGCCATGTGGGTCATGACGTTCCACAGCGCCTGCGTGCGGATCCTGCGGCGCGAGGCGAAGCGGCTGGGCTTCTCCTCCAGCTTCTCGATCTACGACCAGGCCGACTCGCAGCGGCTCATGGCGATGGTGTGCCGCGAGCTCGACCTCGACCCCAAGCGCTACCCGCCGCGGTCCTTCTCGGCCCAGGTCAGCAACTTCAAGAACGAGCTGATCGACTACGAGACGGCGGCCGACCGGGCCTCGACCCATCTGGAGCGGACCCTCGCCGAGGCGTACCGCACCTACCAGCGGCGGCTCACCGAGGCCGGCGCGATGGACTTCGACGACCTGATCATGCTGACGGTCACGCTGCTCCAGCTCTTCCCGGACGTGGCCGAGCACTACCGGCGGCGGTTCCGGCACGTGATGGTCGACGAGTATCAGGACACCAACCACGCGCAGTACACGCTGATCCGCGAGCTGGTCGGGCGGCCCGAGGTGCGCACCGCCGACGGCGACGTGGTGCGGGAGGGCGTCGAGCCCTCCGAGCTGGTGGTCGTCGGCGACGCCGACCAGTCGATCTACGCCTTCCGTGGCGCGACGATCCGCAACATCCTGGAGTTCGAGCGCGACTATCCGGACGCGCGGACGATCCTGCTGGAGCAGAACTACCGCTCCACCCAGACGATCCTGAACGCCGCCAACTCGGTCATCTCCCGCAACGAGGGCCGCAAGCCCAAGAACCTGTGGTCCGACCAGGGGGCGGGTCCGAAGATCATCGGTTATGCGGCCGACAACGAGCACGACGAGGCCATGTTCGTCGCGCAGGAGGTCGACCGGCTCAGCGACGACCACGGCGTCACCCCCGGCGACGTGGCGATCTTCTACCGCACGAACGCCGCCTCCCGCGTGTTCGAGGAGATCTTCATCCGCACCGGCCTGCCGTACAAGGTCGTGGGCGGGGTGCGGTTCTACGAGCGCAAGGAGGTCAAGGACCTGCTCGCCTACCTGCGGGTCCTGGCCAACCCCAACGACACGGTGTCGCTGCGGCGCATCCTCAACGTGCCCAAGCGCGGCATCGGCGATCGTGCCGAGGCGATGGTCGAGGCGTTCGCCAACCGGGAGCGCATCGCCTTCTGGGACGCGCTGCGCCGGGCCGACGAGGCGCCGGGGGTGGCCACCCGCTCGCTGAACGCGATCCGCGACTTCGTCGCGATGCTCGACGAGCTGCGCGCCAAGGAGCTTCCACTGCCGGACCTGGCGGAGGAGGTGCTGAGCGTCACCGGCTACCGGACGGAGCTGGAGACCTCGGGCGACCCGCAGGACGAGAGCCGGCTGGAGAACCTCAACGAGCTGATCGCGGTGGCCGCCGAGTTCGAGGAGGCCAATCCGGAGGGCACGCTCGTCGACTTCCTCGAGCAGGTCTCGCTGGTCGCCGACGCCGACCAGATCCCGGGAGGGTCTGGCGGGGTCGTCCCCCCGGGGGAGCGCGCCCCGGACGGGGGCGACCACGGCGGGGTGGTCACGCTGATGACCCTGCACACCGCGAAGGGCCTGGAGTTCCCCGTGGTGTTCCTCACCGGCATGGAGGACGGCGTCTTCCCGCACATGCGCTCGCTGAGCGACCCGAAGGAGCTGGAGGAGGAGCGCAGGCTGGCGTACGTCGGCATCACCCGGGCGATGGAACGGCTCTACCTGTCCAGGTCGGCGGTCCGCTCGGCGTGGGGCGCGCCGTCGTTCAACCCCGCCTCGCGCTTCCTGTCCGAGGTGCCGGGCGACCTGATCGAGTGGCGCGGCGACCCGGGCAAGACCGCCTGGTCCGCCGCGACCTCGCGCCCGGCCGCCCGTACGGCTCCCGCGCAGAAGACCGGCGGCCGGCAGATCCCGAACCTGTCGCCGGGCGACCGGGTCACCCACGACACGTTCGGGCTCGGCACCGTGGTGGCGGTGGACGGTCAGGCCGAGAAGACGCGCGTGAAGATCGACTTCGGCAGCGAGGGCGAGAAGACCCTGCTGCTCGCCTACGCCCCCATCGACAAGCTCTGATCGACGAGCTCTGAGCCCCGCCCCCGGTGCCATGCCCCCGGGGGGCGGAGGTGGCGGGAAACGCGGCCAGGCCGCAGCCCGCGCGTTGGAGAGCAGGTAAGAGCCCAGGTCACGGGTGTTTCGTCACCTTGCGACCGCCGTGGGACCGGTCGCATACTGGCGTGGAGCGATGTCACACGCGCGCGGGGTGGGCGGTGCCACTCGCGCGCGGGGAGGCCTGGCGCGCATGCGCCATGGCCACGTATGAACGCGGCTTCGTCGTCGTGTGATCGTGACGGGGCATTCTCGGAGCGCGTGGAGGCTTTTCCGGGCCCGGGCAAGACCCGCGAAGCGGGGGCGATCAGCGGCGAATCGGCGGGAATCACCGTCGGCGACGCAGCCGGCGATTGCATTCGGCTCATTTCACGTCATCGGACCGCATGCCAGGAGGACGACCCGCAACGCCGCATTCTCGGCTGCCTGACCAGGGAGCGCCGCATGAACACGTCATCTCACCGTCGTCGTACGGATCACCGGCGAGTAGCGGCGCTGTGCATCCTGCTCGCGACCTGCCTGGCGTTGGCGCTACAGGCGTGCGACTCCCCGCGGCAGCGGGCCAGGCCCCACGCCACCTGGAGCAGGAGCGGTCTGGTCGACGGGCAGGTCGGCCAGGTGCGGCTGCTGCACGTCCACATCCTCGCCCCGCCCATGAACGAGCAGAAGGCCGGCGACGACCTGGGGCTGTACCTGACCCTGGTCAACAACAGCGACAGACCGCAGACGCTCGACGGCGTCAGCACCGTCCACGCCGAGCGGGTCGCTTACCGGCAAGGGCCGTCCTCTCCTCAGCAGGCCGTCAACGTGACGATCCCCCCTCACGGGGCCGTCTCCCTCCAGCAAGGTCACGACCGACCGCACCTGGAGCTCGTCGGCATCCACCGCCCGCTCGGCGCCATTCCCATCGACGTCACGTTCCGCTTCCCCACCGCGGGCACGATCACCCTGCGCATCCCCGTGCTCCCGCTGTCACGAGGGGCCGGATCGCCCACGCCCGCCCGCAGTTAGTGCGGCGGCCGGTCGGGCGGGCGTACGGGCGGCGCGCGCCCGGCCGGAACGAACGGAGCGGCCGGTCCCCGGGCGATGATCACCAGGAGCCGGCCGCCGCTGTGCCACGCCGTGCGAGGGGCTCGGCCGCACGGTTCAGTGCCTGATCGGCCTCGCCCGGTTCAGTTGGGCAGGATTACGGTGCCCGACGTCTCCGGCACGTCGCCGTCGAGGTCGGACAGCTTGGCGACCTTGCTCTTCGGCGGCGCCTTGACCGTGACCTTCCTGCCCCAGCCGGCGAACGTGCTGTCGGTGGACAGGTTGAAGGTGAAGGACTCGCCCTCGGACTTCAGCTTCAGGTCGACGCTGGCCGAGGCGCGGCGGACGAGCTGGTCGGAGCCGATCCACAGCTTCCAGGACACCACGTTCTTGGCGGGGTTGGACCCAATGGCGGCCAGGCTGTCCTTGGCGCCCGGGTTGGCCTTCATGAGCTGGCCCAGCGTGATGGTGCCGCGATAGAGCGTGGTCTTCGCGCCGTTGACTCTGCCGCCGGGGCCCTTGGCCTTGGTGGTGGCGAGGACCGCCTTGAGGTTGTGCCAGTCGAGGGGGTTCAGCGGGCTCGCCGAGGAGTTCGGCCGCAGCCCGGGGAGCCGCAGCCAGGTCTTGCCCTCGGGGAGCAGGCTCGTGTAGACCCCGCCCGAGAAGTAGCCGGTCGAGCCAATGACGATCATGCGGAGAGGCTTCTCCGCGTCCTTCAGGTCGTCGTTCTCGTCCTTCAGCAGCTCGCTGTATTTGGACTTCTGGGTGCTGTCCGAGGCGACGACGCCGGACCGGCCGAAGGCGTAGCCGCCGTTCGAGGTGTATTTGATGGCCGTGACGCCTGCCAGGCTCAGCGTGCCCGTGGAGACGAACCGCACGCCGTGGCCGGCGACGAACTGCTTGCGCAGTGCCGCCACGGGGTCGGCGGCGGGGGCCTGGGCCCGAGTAGAGGTCTGAGCCTGCGCGGGGGCGGCGACGGCGGGCGCCACGAGCGCGGCCGTCGCGGCGCACGCCAGCGCCAAGAATGCTCGTTTCACAGTGATTCCTCCCGTAGGTGCCCTCATGATCAGGAGGGCAGCCCGGAAATCATTGCGACTCATGATCACGGGAGTGTCACGAAAATCAGCATCTCCTGTGAGTTTTCAATTTGTGATCCGGTATGCGGCCGATTGCCATTCCGCGGTAAAAGGCCGGACGCGATCCCGCCGAACGCGCACGCGGATGACCCCTCAGGAGATGAAGACGGGAACGGCCGATGGGTGGCTGACGTATGGGGGGCGTTCCGGGGCCGGGCCCCGGGCGGCGGTTACGCTTCGGGCAGCGAGCACCATCTGCGGGAGGTCTTCATGGCAGGCAGGATTCGGGTCGTCGTCGCGAAGCCGGGGCTCGACGGGCACGATCGCGGAGTCAAGGTGGTGGCGCGGGCGCTGCGCGACGCGGGCATGGAGGTCATCTACACGGGGCTGCACCAGACCCCCGAGCAGATCGTCCGTACGGCGATCCAGGAGGACGCGGCGGCGATCGGGCTGTCCATCCTGTCCGGCGCCCACATGACGCTGTTCGCCCGGCTCTTCGAGGTCCTGCGGGAAGAGGGCGCCGAGGACATCGTCGTGTTCGGCGGGGGCATCATTCCCGAGGCGGACATCCCCGAACTGGCGAAGATGGGAGTCGCCCGGATTTTCACGCCCGGCTCCACGACGCAGGAGATCGTGGAATGGGTGCGTTCGGCGGTTCCAGCCACCGTTTAGGCATTTTGCCCAACCCTGCCGTACTGCAGGGTTGTTGACAAGGCTCCGGTGGGACCCGACGACGCGGTCACGCTCGTACGGGGACTAGGCTTCATGCGCGGAAACGCCGGGCGGGACGACGGCGCCCGGCCTCGGACATCAAAAGGGACGGACCCTCGTGGACCTGTTCGAACATCAGGCGAAGGAGCTCTTCGCGGAGTACGGCATCCCGGTGCCGCGCGGAATCGTCGCGCACACACCGGAGGAGGCGCGGGCGGCTGCCGAGCAGCTCACCGGACGCGTTGTCGTCAAGGCCCAGGTCAAGACCGGCGGGCGCGGCAAGGCCGGCGGCGTGAAGGTGGCCGACGACGCCGCCGACGCGCACGCGAAGGCGACGCAGATCCTCGGCATGGACATCAAGGGCCACACGGTCCACAAGGTCCTGATCGAGGAGGCCAGCCAGATCGCGGAGGAGTACTACTTCTCCTTCCTCCTCGACCGCGCCAACCGCACCTTCCTCGCCATCTGCTCCGCCTCCGGCGGCATGGACATCGAGGAGGTCGCGCACACCGCGCCGGAGAAGGTGGCGAAGGTGCCGGTCAGCCCGCTTACGGGCGTCGACCGCGCCACGGCCCGCGAGATCGCGGTGGCGGGCGGCCTGCCGCAGCAGGCGCTGGACGGCGCCGCCGAGCTGATCGAGAAGCTCTGGGCGGTCTTCGTCGACGAGGACGCCTCGCTCGTCGAGGTCAACCCGATGATCCTGTCGGCCGACGGCCAGGTGAAGGCGCTCGACGGCAAGGTCACCCTCGACGAGAACGCGAACTTCCGCCAGGCGGAGCACGCCGCGTACGTCGACAAGGCCGCGGAGGACCCGCTGGAGGCCCGGGCCAAGGAGAAGCACCTCAACTACGTCAAGCTGGACGGCAACGTCGGCATCATCGGCAACGGCGCGGGTCTGGTCATGTCCACGCTCGACGTCGTGGCGTACGCGGGTGAGGAGTTCCCCGGCCAGCCCAAGCCGGCCAACTTCCTCGACATCGGCGGCGGCGCCTCGGCCGAGGTCATGGCGAACGGCCTGGAGATCATCCTGTCCGACCCGTCGGTGAAGTCGGTCTTCGTGAACGTCTTCGGCGGCATCACCGCCTGTGACGCGGTCGCCAACGGCATCGTCTCGGCCTTCCAGCTCCTGCAGAGCCGGGGCGAGGAAGTGACCCACCCGCTGGTCGTCCGCCTGGACGGCAACAACGCCGCCTTGGGGCGGCAGATCCTGGCCGACGCCGCGCTGCCGCGGGTCGAGCTGGTCGACACCATGGACGAAGCGGCCAAGCGCGCCGCCGAGCTCGCCGCGGTAGGTGCGTAATGGCTATCTGGCTCACCGAGAACAGCAAGATCATCGTTCAGGGCATGACCGGTGGTGAGGGCACCAAGCACACCCGCCGCATGCTCGCCGCCGGCGTCAAGGTCGTGGGCGGCGTGAACGCCCGCAAGGCCGGCATCACGCACGAGGGCCTGCCGGTCTTCGGCACGGTCAAGGAGGCCATGGAGCAGACGGGCGCCGATGTGTCCGTCGTCTTCGTGCCCCCGGCCGCCACCAAGGCCGCCGTCCGCGAGGCCATCGACGCCGAGATCCCGCTGTGCGTGGTCATCACCGAGGGCGTGCCGGTCCACGACACCACGGAGTTCTGGGCGTACGCCGTCTCCAAGGGCAACAAGACCCGCATCATCGGCCCGAACTGCCCCGGCATCGCCTCGCCCGGCGCCTCCAACGCGGGCATCATCCCGGCCGACATCACCACCAAGGGCCGCGTCGGCCTGGTGTCGAAGTCCGGCACGCTGACCTACCAGCTCATGTACGAGCTGCGTGACATCGGCTTCTCCACCTGCGTCGGCATCGGCGGCGACCCGGTCATCGGGACGACGCACATCGACGCTCTCCAGGCGTTCCAGGACGACCCGGAGACCGACGCGATCGTGATGATCGGCGAGATCGGCGGCGACGCCGAGGAGCGCGCCGCGGCCTACATCGACGAGCACGTGACCAAGCCGGTCGTCGCCTACGTGGCCGGGTTCACCGCGCCCGAGGGCAAGACCATGGGCCACGCCGGCGCGATCGTGTCCGGCTCCGCCGGCACCGCCCAGGCCAAGAAGGAGGCCTTGGAGAAGGTCGGCGTCCGCGTTGGCCGCACACCCAGCGAGACCGCCCGCCTTATGCGCGACATCATGTCCGCGTGATCTTGTAGTTTGTCGCAGGCGGCCCTTTGGCCTGCGCCACCACCGTTGGTGATCATGCAGTCGCCGGGCGATCGGCGCTCCTGCCGGCGGTTTTGTCATTCGTGACCTTGCACTTTTCGATGAAGTGCAAGGTCACGATGCGTATGGGCCCAGGTCGTGGTGGTGTCCGCGGTTTTTCTGCAAGATCACGGATGCTCCGTGCCCAGCTTGGGCGGCTGATGTGCAACAAACTACAAGATCACGGCGATTTGGGGGGTGGACGGCGTGGCGACGTGGAGGGAGGCCGTGGGGCTGGGATGATGCGGTAGCGTGACGGGCCTTCTCGATCAATTCAGGACCGCTCCCCGTGCCGTGCTCGGCCGCATGGGGGCGGGCGACGACGAGGAGACCCGCCGTCCGCTGCCCGTCTCCGGCATGCTGGCCGCGGTCGGGACGCTCGGCGTCGGCCTCGCCGTGCTCACCACGCTCACCCTCATCGGCTGGATGGCCGCGCCCCGCGGGCCGTTCGGCGAGGGCCTGCCGGGCGTCTTCCGTACGGCCTGCCAGCTCTGGCTCGCCGCCCACCACGCCGGTTTCGCGATCCCCGGCGGCCGGGTGGGCCTGCTGCCCATCGGCCTGATGATCCTGCCGGGGGTGCTGCTCTACCGGGCCGGTCTGTGGATGGCGCGGGACGCCGACCTGCGGGTGCGGATGCCGGCCCGGCTGCCCAAGGGCACGCCGCGCGACATCGAGAACGCCCGGCGCCGCGCCCAGCTCGCGCTCTTCGCCCAGGCCGGCATCTCGCTGGCCGCGCCGTACGCGCTGCTCGCCGGGGTGATCGCCCTCGTCTCCGGCAACGAGATCATGGAGCCGTTCCTCGGAGAGGCGCTGGTCAGCCACCTGCTGCTGGCCTTCGTCACCGGGTCGGTGGCCACCGCACGCACGATCGGGCCGTGGCGGTCGATGCTGCGGCTGCTGCCCGAGCGACCGCGGTCGCTCGTGGCCGGTACGGCCGTCGCGACCGCGTTGATGCTCGTGGCCGGGGCCGTGCTTGTCCTCGGGGCCGTGGCGGTCAACTTCGCCCGGATCCAGCAGATGTCGGAGGTCCTCAGCCCCGGAGTGGTCGGCGGCCTGCTGCTCCTGCTCCTGGAGGTCCTCTACTTCTTCAACGCCGTCGTCTGGGGCCTGGCCTACATCTCGGGGCCCGGGTTCGCGGTGGGCGCCGGGACGCTGGTCGCGCCCACCGGGGTCAAGCTGAGCGCGGTGCCCATGCTGCCGCTGCTGGGCGCCCTGCCGCCGTCCGGCGCCGCACCCCCCTGGGTCATGGGCGTGATCGCGGTGCCGTTCGCGGCCGGCGCGGTCGCCGGCGTGGTGACGGCCCGGGTCGCGCCGACCCCCTCGATCGAAGCCGCACCGCTGTGGGGATTCGTCTGCGGGATCACCTCCGGCCTCGTCGCGGGAACGCTCGCCGCGCTGTCGGGCGGCCCCCTCGGCGGGGCGGGCCTGGCCGCGGTGGGGCCGTCCCCCTGGGAGGTGGCGCTGTCGGTCACGCTGGAGGTCGGCGTGGCCGCCGGCATCTCGGCCGGCATCGCCAACTGGTGGCTGATCTCCCGGCGGCCTGCCACCCCGCCCGAGCCGGTGCGGAAGGCCGGCGCCGTGATCGCCAAGGCGGCCGGGCGGGTACGGCCCGCCCGCGGCGCCCACCTGCCCGGCCACTGGCTGGACGCCACCGAGGCGGACACCCAGCCGATCCCGGTCATCAGGGACGACTGGACCGACGAACACGCCGCGGCGGCGGCGGAGACCTTCGACGACATGGGCGCGCCGCGGACCGGGGCTCCCTCTCCGGTCTCCGACAGACCACGCAAACCGGCCGCGAAGCGTCGCGCTCCGAGCCCCCCGCCGACGCCGCGCAAGGACATCGTGGACGAGACCGACGACCGCGGGGGGCACGTCATCTACGTCGATCCCTACGCCTGGGACCGCGACTGATCTGTCCGGTCCGGCTCGGCGACGGCCGAGGCGAGCCGGTCCCGCAGGTCCGTCAGGCGGGCGATCTCGGCGTCCAGGGCGGCGATCCGGCGTTGCACGACGCCGCTGCCGCTGCCGCCGCCGGTGCAGCCGGGGCTGCCGTACGGCGGGAGCGCGTCGCCCTCCAGCAGGTCCAGCCGGTCGGCGCAGCGGGCGACGTCCTCGATGGTCAGGCCGAGGGCGAGCAGCCGGCGCACGAGGCGGATACGGGCGATGTCCCGCGGGCCGTACTCCCGTTGGCCCGACGAGGTCCGCGGGGGCGGCAGGAGCAATCCGCGCTGCTCGTACAGGCGCAGGGCGCGTGGCGTGGTCCCGGCCGCCGCCGCGGCGTCACCGATCCGCATGAGACCTCCCGGCTGCTTTCATTTCACGTCTCTATGACGACCGTCCCCACGTGCCGCCCCTCGAACAACTCACGCAACGCCAGCGGCGCGCGTTCGATGCCCGCGATCCGCGTGTGCGGGAAGGTGACGGCGCCCGAGCGCAGCCAGGCGCCGAAGCGCTCCGTCCACTCCGTGTGGATCTCGTCGTCGACGCCGGTGAGGCCGCGCAGGGTGATGTTCTTGGCGATGAGCTGGAAGGCGTCCAGCTCCACCGGGGCCGTCGTGCCGCCGGACGCGGGCGACAGCTGGGCGGCCAGGGTGCCGACCACGACGAGCCGTGCGCCGGGCCGCGCCGCGGCCACCGCGGCCTGGAGTTGCTCGCCGCCGACGGTGTCGACGACCACGTCGACGCCGTCGGGCGCCGCCTCGGCCAGGCGCCCGCCGATCGGGCCGCCGTCGCGGAGTACCGCCGCGTCGTAGCCGAGCTCTGCGGTCATGCGCCCGGCCTTGGCCGGCGAGCCGGTGGTGCCGATCACGCGCGCCGCGCCCAGCAGCCGGGCGATCTGGCCGGCGAGCGACCCCACGCCTCCGGCGCCCCCGGTGACGAGCACCGTCTCGCCCGCGCGCAGGCGGGCGACCCGGGTCAGGGCGGCGTACGCGGTCGCGCCGGACGCGAGGTGCGCGGCCGGGTCGGGCAGGGCGTCGCCCAGCGGCGCGGCCGCGGGAACCGCGGCGTACTCACGCCAGCCCTGGAAATGCGCGACCAGGTCGCCCGGCCGCAGATCGCCGCCGGCCGGGGCTGCGACGACCTCGCCGACGGCCGGGCCGAACAGCGCGTCTCCGGGGCGGAGCGGAGGGAAGGGCGTGCCGGGCACGCCCCCGGCGATGAGCGTGCGCAGCGAAGGGAAGACCTGGAACCAGCGGTTGCGCACCAGGACCTCACCGGCCCCCGGCACGGGCAGCGGGACCTCGGAAACGGTCAGGTGCTCGGGGCCGGGAAGGCCGGACGGAACCTCGGCGAGCCGGATCTCCCGTGCGGTGCGGGGCAGGGTCGGGGGCATGGGAACTCCCACGGTGTCGGGACAGGGACCGCTCGTGCGGCGTCTCGACCAGGCACGGCCGCACGGCCCCGCGACGCTAACCCCTGACCCGCGCGTCAAGGGCAAGACCGGTGAGCCGTCCGCGACGGCGCGGACGGCTCACCTGCGGTCGTGCCGTCAGGCGGGGGCCGGGACTCCGGCGGGCCAGGCCACGCCCATCTTCCGTTCGAACGCCCGCATCAGCTGCTCGGAGCAGTCCTGCTGGGCCGCCACCGTGCCCGCGCCCTTGCGGCACTCGTTGTACGCGTTGAGCTCGTCGGAGAAGTAGAGCTGGAATCCCGTGGTCACGATCCCCAGGACGAACGCGAGCGACGAGAGCACGACGGCCCCGGTCGCCATCCCGATCCCGCGTCGTTCGCGGTTGAGCAGGCGGATGTCACGGATCGCGATGACGATCGCGAATATCGACAGCGCCAGCCCGGCCGCCGGCAGCATCAGCGTGAAGACCAGCGCCATGATGGCGAGCACGAGAGCCCTGCGACCTCCGGTCGCAGGGGTCGGCGTCTGTAGGGATGTTGTCACGGTCTCCTCGCCTCGCGTTCCGCATAACCCGTCGTCAGTCGTGATGGCCGGCGCCCGATACGCTTTAGCTGCGTCGAGGGACGGTCCTCCACGCTCGACCATTCTCTAAGGAACCATCTCCCGGCAATCACCTGCAAAACGAAGGCAGCTCACAAAGGAGTTCCGCTCTGTCCGCCCGGCTCGTCGTCCTCGTCTCGGGTTCGGGGACCAACCTGCAAGCGCTGCTGGACGCGGCGATCGACGACGCGTTCGGCGCGGCCGTCGTCGCCGTCGGGGCCGACCGTACCGGCATCGAGGGTCTGGCCCGGGCCGAGCGCGCCGGCGTCCCCACGTTCGTGGAGAGGGTGGGCGACCATCCGACCCGGGAGGACTGGGACGAGAGGCTGGCCGGGCGCATCGCCGAGCACAAGCCCGACCTCGTGGTCTCCGCCGGTTTCATGAAGATCCTCGGCCCTCGCGTGCTGGGCGCGTTCCCCGTCGTCAACACCCATCCTGCGCTGCTGCCCGCTTTTCCCGGTGCGCACGCCGTGCGCGACGCCCTCGCGTACGGCGTCCGCGTCACCGGGTGCACGGTGCACCTCGTCGACGCGGGCGTGGACACGGGACCGGTGATCGCCCAGGAGGCGGTGCCCGTACGGGAGGGGGACGACGAGGAGTCGCTGCACGAGCGCATCAAGACGGTCGAGCGGCGTCTTCTCGTGGAGACGGTGGGCCGCATGGCCCGCGAAGGCTGGACCCTGACCGGGCGGACCGTGCGCCTGGGGACGGGACGAGTCGCAGGACAGGCCGCAGACGGCCCGAAACCAGGAAGGATCACGAAGTGACCCGCATCGCCATCCGCCGTGCGCTGATCACCGTTTACGACAAGACGGGTCTGGAAGACCTGGCGCGGGGGCTCGAGGCCGCGGGCGTGGAGATCGTGTCGACCGGCGGCACCGCCGCCGCGATCGCCTCCTACGGCGTGCCGGTCACCAAGGTGGAGTCGCTCACCGGATTCCCCGAGTGCCTGGACGGACGGGTCAAGACCCTCCACCCGCGGGTCCACGCCGGGCTGCTCGCCGACGGCGCCAACCCCTCCCACGTCAAGCAGCTGGAGGAGCTGGAGATCGAGGCGTTCCAGCTCGCGGTGGTGAACCTGTATCCGTTCGCCGCCACGGTCAACTCCGGCGCCTCCGACGCCGAGTGCGTCGAGCAGATCGACATCGGCGGGCCCGCGATGATCCGCGCCGCCGCCAAGAACCACGGCACGATGGCCGTGGTCGTCGACCCCGCGGCGTACGGTGAGGTGCTCGCCGCGGTCGCCGAGGGCGGCTTCACGCTGACCGAGCGCAGGAGGCTGGCCGCCACCGCGTACGCGCACACCGCCGCCTACGACGTCGCGGTCGCGTCCTGGTTCGCCAACGTGTACGCGCCCGAGGGCGACTGGCCGTCCTTCATGGGCGCGGCGTGGAAGCGCAAGGCCGCCCTGCGGTACGGCGAGAACCCGCACCAGGGAGCGGCCCTCTACACCGGCGGCAAGGGCGGCCTGGCCAACGCCGAGCAGCTCCACGGCAAGGAGATGTCCTACAACAACTACGTGGACGCTGACGCCGCGTGGCGGGCCGCCTGGGACTTCGCCGAGCCGTGCGTGGCCATCATCAAGCACGCCAACCCCTGCGGGATCGCGGTGGGCGCCGACGTCGTCGAGGCGCACCGCAAGGCGCACGAGTGCGACCCGGTCTCCGCGTACGGCGGGGTGATCGCGGTCAACCGCGAGGTGACCCGCGAACTGGCCGAGCAGATCGCGCCGATCTTCACGGAGGTGCTGGTCGCGCCGTCGTTCACGGCGGACGCCCTCGACGTGCTCAGGGAGAAGAAGAACATCCGCCTGCTCGCCTGCCCGCAGGGGCCGGAGAACGCCGCGGAGTTCCGCCGTATCGACGGCGGCCTGCTCGTGCAGACGGTCGACCGCGTGGACGCGCCCGGCGACGACCCATCCACGTGGGAGCTGAAGACCGGAGAGGCGGCCTCGCCCGAGGTGCTGGCCGATCTGGCCTTCGCCTGGCGGGCCTGCCGTTCGGTGAAGTCCAACGCGATCCTGCTCGCGTCCGGCGGTGCGACCGTCGGCGTCGGCATGGGGCAGGTCAACCGGGTCGACTCGGCCCGGCTGGCGGTCTCCCGGGCCGGCGAGCGCGCGGCCGGGTCCGTCGGCGCCTCCGACGCGTACTTCCCGTTCCCCGACGGCCTGCAGGTGCTGGCGGAGGCCGGGGTGAAGGCCATCGTCGAGCCGGGCGGCTCGATCCGCGACGAGCTGGTCATCGAGGCGGCCAAGGAGGCGGGCATCACGCTCTACTTCACCGGCACCCGGCACTTCTTCCACTGATCGAGAAGGCCGACGTACCGGCACGGAGGGGCAACTGTCGGGATGGATGGGGTGAAAACGGCACGATCACCCCGGTGGGGCGGTTAGCCTGAAGCGCCCACCCCATCCTCCCCACGGAGTCCCTCCATGCCCCTTGATACGATCATGAGCTCCTTCGCGACGATGAACGGCGTGTGGAACAGCCCGATCGCGCTGCTGCCCGTCGCCGCGCTGGCCGCCTACTTCGGCTGGCGGATCGTGGAGTTCATCCCCTTCACCCGCCGGATCATCGAGCGGCGCGAGGGGGGACGGTAAAGCATCGGAAGGACCCCGGAAGGACAGGGAGAGCCATGACCGCGCGGCTTCTGGACGGCAAGGCGACCGCCGCCAAGATCAAGAGTGAGCTGGCGGAGCGGGTGAAGGCCCTGGCGACCCGGGGTGTCACCCCCGGCCTGGGCACGATCCTCGTCGGAGACGACCCCGGCAGCCAGATCTACGTCGCGGGCAAGCACCGCGACTGCGCGGAGGTCGGCATCACCTCCATCCGCAAGGACCTTCCGGAAAGCGCCACCCAGGCGGACGTGGAGGCCGCGGTCGACGAGCTGAACGCCGACCCGGCCTGCACGGGCTACATCGTCCAGCTGCCGCTGCCGCGCCACCTGGACACCCAGGCGCTCATCGAGCGCATGGACCCGGCCAAGGACGCCGACGGCCTCCACCCCGTCAACCTGGGCAGGCTCGTCCACATGGTCGACGCCCCGCTGCCGTGCACCCCGCGCGGCATCGTGGTCCTCCTCCAGGAGTACGGCGTGCCGCTCAAGGGCGCCGAGGTCGTCGTGGTCGGCCGGGGCATCACCGTGGGCCGTCCGCTGGGCCTGCTGCTCACCCGCCGGACGGAGAACGCCACCGTCACGCTCTGCCACACCGGCACCCAGGACCTGGCGTCCCACGTGCGCCGGGCGGACATCGTGGTCGCGGCGGCCGGGGTGCCCCACCTCGTGACCGGCGACATGGTCAAGCCCGGCGCGGCCGTGCTCGACGTGGGCGTCTCCAGGGTCGACGGGAAGCTCACCGGTGACGTGGCCCCCGACGTACGCGAGGTCGCGGGCTTCGTCGCCCCCAACCCCGGCGGGGTGGGGCCGATGACCCGGGCCATGCTGCTGGCCAACGTCGTCGAGGCCGCCGAGCGCGGCTGATCTTTCGGGCCGGTCAACCGGGCCGGTCGCGCGGGATCGGCCGGGACCCGCTTCGCGGCGTCCTCATGCCCTCCCCGCCGGCCTGAGGCCTCTCCTCTTCGCGACCTTGTGGGTGGGGGAGTGCCGGTCGGGGCGAGGGCGCCGGGGCGATTCGCGGGCGAGGCGCCTGCTTCCCTTTTCGCTCGCAGCCCGGGACGGCGTCTGCGCGGGCGCGTGCAGTTGCTGGGCGAGCCAGGGCAGGGCCTGGGGAAGCTCCCTGTTCCAGGTGGCGAAGTTGTGGCCCCCGCTCGGCAGGATCAACGAGGACGCCCGCATCGGCGCCTTCACCGCCGCCAGGAAGTCCGTCGTCGCCTGGTAGCCGGACTCGCCCTGACGGCTGCTCGCCACCAGGACGGACACCGGCGGGGCCGGCAGGTTGGCGAGCCGCCACATCAGGTCGTTCTCGTCCCGGAGCCGACGGTTCCCACCGAACAGGTCGCCCGTCGTCACGTCCACGGGGGCGTGGAAATACCCGGACAGGGACACCGCGGCCGAGAACGCCTCGGGGTGCCGCATGGTCAGCTTGAGCGCGCAGTAGCCCCCGGCCGATTCGCCGAGAACGCCCCAGTTGGCGGCCTCGGTGCCGACCCGGAACGCCGCGGCCACCGCCCGCGGCACGTCCGACGCGAAGTACGTCTCGGCCTGCGGCCCGCCCGGCACGTCCACGCACTCGGTGTCCCGGGGCGGCGCGACCGTGGGGCGCATGAGCACCAGGACGGTCGGGCCGATCTCGTGGGTGAGGATCGAGGTCGCCGTGAGCGCGGGCATGCCGAGCCGGGTGACCAGGTTCTCCGCGTCTCCCGGATAGCCGGTCAGCCCGAGGATCACAGGGAAGCGCCGACCGGCGTACTTCGCGTCGAAATACTGCGGCGGCAGGTACACGTACGCAGGCGAGCTCAGCCCGGTCCTCGCCCCGGCGATCGTCACCTGCTCCAGACGCCCCGCGGGCAGGCCGGCCTTCGGCCTGGTGACCTCCACCGGCCTGCTGCCGAGCACCCGGACGAGGCCCGCCCCGCCGGCCGCCGTACCGGCCGAGCCCGCCATGATCGCCGGCGCCTCGGCGGCGTCCGTGCCCAGCAGGTCGCCCCACGAGCCGAAGAACCCGAAGTACGCGTTGACGACGACGGCGGTCGCGAGCAGCAGCAGGGTCTGGTCGGCGACCAGCACGCCCGCTCGCGCGGCGACGGAGCGCCAGGACGGCCCGCTCAGCCGGGGCCACAGCCAGACCGTCGCGACCAGCCCCCCGACGGCGAGCGCGACGAACAGGACCTGCACGTATGCCGTTGTGAGTTCCAAATCCGGCCTCTCCTGAAGTCCCCCGTGGTGCCGGTTCATGCAAAGGTACTCTGGGGGCGTAAGGGAGTGGTTAAGGACTGCGATCCCTGCTCCCGGAGCGGATATCAGCATCTAAGGTCTCGTCCGTGAGCCGTCGGACCCACATTTCCCGCAGCGGGACAGCGCGTCCATGGGTGCCCGCAGCGGCAGCGTACGCCGCCCTGTTCATCGGCATCCTGGACATCGCCAAAGGCGTGTTCCCGCGCCTGCGCGGAAGCAGGATCAGCGAGATCGCGAGCGTCCTGCCCGGCGGCGTCACCACACTCGCCGAGACGGCCTCGTTGCTGGTCGGGATATTGCTGATCATGCTTGCCCACGCTCTCAGGCGGCGCAAGGCGCGGGCCTGGCGCGCGGTCGTGGTGCTGCTGCCGGTGGGCGCCGTGCTCGAGGTGCTGCACCGGCACCCGGTCGCCGCGTCGGTCTCGCTGCTTCTCTGGGTGGTGCTGCTGGTCGGGAGACGGGAGTTCTACGCCCTGTCCGACCCGCGCTCGCGCTGGCGGGCGCTGTGGAACCTGCTGGTGCTCGGCGCGTTCGACGTCGTGATCGGGTGGATCCTCGTCGCCGCGCAGCACCGGACGGTCGCGGGCAGCCCCGGCTTCGGCGACAAGGTGTGGCACGTCGTGCTCGGTCTGGTGGGCCTGGAGGGGCCGGTCGTGTTCACGTCCGAGCGCACCGGCGACCTGGTCTACTTCTCGCTCGCGGGGCTCGGGGCGCTCACCGCCGTCACCACGATCTACCTCGCCCTCCGGCCGGAACGACCGGTCGCGGCGCTCTCCGGGGACGACGAGCGGCGGCTGCGGGCGCTGCTCGACCGTTACGGCCGGCAGGACTCGCTCGGATACTTCGCGCTCCGCCGGGACAAGAGCGTGATCTTCTCGGCCAGCGGCAAGGCCGCCGTGGCCTACCGCGTCGTGGCTGGGGTGATGCTGGCCAGCGGCGACCCGATCGGCGACCCGGAGGCGTGGCCCGGTGCGATCAGGCGGTTCCTGGAGGAGGCCGGGCGGCACGCGTGGGTCCCTGCCGTCATCGGCTGCGGCGAGACCGGCGGCGAGGTGTGGACCAGGGAAGGCGGCCTCGACGCACTGGAGATCGGGGACGAGGCCGTCGTGGAGGTGGCCGGGTTCACGCTGGAGGGCCGGGCCATGCGCAACGTGCGCCAGATGGTGAAGCGGGTGGAGCGGCTCGGTTACACCTGCCGGGTGCGGCGGTCGGGGGACCTGAGCGAGGCCGAGCGCGAGCGCATCCGCACCGCGGCCGACTCCTGGCGCGGCACCGAAACCGAGCGGGGCTTCTCGATGGCGCTCGGCCGGTTCGGCGACCCCGCCGACGCCGAATGCCTGGTGGTCACGGCCCATCGAGCCACGCCCGAGGGCGAGCAGAGGCCGGGCGGGGACGTCCAGGCCGTCCTGCACTTCGTGCCCTGGGGATTCGACGGCATCTCCCTCGACCTCATGCGGCGCGACCGAGAGGCCGACCCCGGGCTCAACGAACTGCTGATCGTCCGGGCCCTGCAGGCCGCGCCGGACTTCGGCGTGACCAGAGTGTCGCTGAACTTCGCGATGTTCCGCTCCGCGCTGGCGCGGGGGGAGCGCTTGGGGGCGGGGCCGGTGCTGCGCGCGTGGCGCGGCATCCTCGTTTTCCTGTCCCGCTGGTTCCAGATCGAGTCGTTGTATCGCTTCAACGCCAAGTTCCGGCCGGTGTGGGAGCCGAGGTTCCTGGTCTACCCGACCGCCCGTGATCTGCCGCGCATCGGCCTCTCCGCGCTCCAGGCCGAGGCGTTCCTCACGCTGCCCGGCCTGGGCTGGGGGAGCGGCCTGTTCCGACGGCGGCGCCACCCGCAGGCCGTCTCCGACGTGGTCACCGGCGGCAGACGCCGGGCAGGCCGCAGAGCTTGGCGGCCATCGTCCGGGCGTCCTTGATCAGCGGCCGGAACTGGGAGACCGGAAGGCTCTTGGTCACCAGGCCGGTCCTGACGTAGACCGCCAGCGCGCTTCCCCTGCGGACGACGACGGTGCGGGAGCGGTTCTCGAAGAAGAAGCCGCCGATCCTGAGGGCCTCGTCGCCGATTCCGATGCTCTTCCACCTGTACGAGTGACGGTTCGCGCCGCGGCCTCTCGCGGCGCACTCGGCCAGGTCGGCGCGTACGGACCGCATCGCCGCCTTCGCGTCTCGCTCCGACGGGTAGAGCACGACCTGCTCGCCGCGGTAGACGGTCTCCGCCACATAGGTGAACGTACGACTCGCGCTGCGGCCGTCGCGGGCGGCCCTGCGTCCGCACGGGTTCACCTCAAGGGGCTTCTTCAGGCTGTCGGTGAGCTTCAGGTGCTCCCACGGCCTGCGCGGGCCGTTCACCTTGGCCTCGTTCAGCAGGAAACCCTTGGGCAGCACGGCCGGAGCAGACGCCTGGCTCGCGTCCGCCGCCGTGGCCGTCACGCGCGCGACTGGCGCCGCTTGTGCCTGACTCGCGCCCGTCACCGTAGCCGTCACCGTGACCGCGGCGGCCGCCGCCACGGACGTCAGAACCCTGCGCATCGCATGCTCCCTTGCCGATCGGTCGACGTCCCGTTCGACGGGGCCTTCGCGGATTTTGTTCTGCACGTTGTCTGGCATGTCGCCCGTCAGCGCCTGTTCGCCAAGTCGCGGGCCTCGCGTTGCAGCCGATCGGCCTCGTCGAGAAGCCGAGCCGCCACCGTGCCGCAGCGCGTTCTCCAAGTTCCGATCTCACCGCGTACCCGGTCGGTCAACGGGCCCGACCACTCCATAGTGGCCGCCATACCGCTCACGCCGTCGACCAGTTTTTCCACGTCGCCGGCTAATTCCCGAAGTTTGGCGGCCCTGTTCTCGAGTTCCTGCGCCTCGGGCGGAGACGACACCTTTTCTCCTCTCGGAGCGCTTTATCAGAGGATAAGTTACAGGTAGGCTCCCGCCGCATGGGGGAAGGCGTGACGCGGAGCTTCAGGCCAGAAGAGCTTGAACGTCTGGCCGGCCTTCTGGACGACCTGAACAGGTCGGCGGATGAGGTTTTTAAGCGTGCCTGGCCCCTGCAGGCGTCCCAATTCGTCACACCGTTGGGGGAAATGCCGCGCTGGGGGAGTGACACGGCCAAGGACCTGAGGCGGCGGGCGGCTATTGGACGATTGCAGACCGGTGACCCGTTCGCCGGGCTCGCGTGGGCCGGCTTTCCACCGCTGGAAATCGTCGCGAATGGCAACAAGATCGACCCGGCGACTCTCATCTCCGTCAACTCGGTCGCGGACTGGGCGACCAAGACAGGAAATTCGGATTTCCAGCGCAAGTCCGGAGAGTCGCTGGACGACTACCTGAAGCGACTCGAGGCTGCCGCGATCAGCAAGGCGATTCCGGCCCTCACGCCGCACGAGGCGACGGTCGCCAACGTCCTCAAGATGCTGGGCGATGTCCAAGGCGTCACCAGCACGGCCCCGATCGTCACCACCCAGGCCGTGTCCCTCAGCCGCGTGCTGTTCCACAACCAGGTCCTGAGACCGACCGTCAACCCACTGCTGGCGAAGGCCAGGAACAGCAAATTGCTCACGGAGAGCAGCCTGATCAGGGCGAGTCCGAAACTGGAAGACTTGTTGCTGGGGAGTGAATTCCAGCTGCCCGCGAAGTCCGGCACAGCCCCCGGTACCGGCCTCGCCGGCCTCACTCGCCGGCTGTTCATGAAGAGCAAGCTCTACCGTGACTACGTGGCCATGCTCCCTCATGACATAGAACTGGAGGGCGCCGGAAAGGCGGTGGCAGCAGGTAGGTCTCTTGCCGGTGCCCGGGTGAACAACCTTCTCAACCGCGCCTTCGGTGACAACCGGCTCGCCAGGTTACTGGGCGGCGAAACCCATGCCGGAGCGGAGGTGAAAGTTTCCGGAGAGGCCAACCTGCTCAAGGTCTGGTCGGCGACTGCGGACCCGACGAAGATGGAAGCCGCCGCCGCAATCTTGAAGGTCGAGCCGACCGCTCTCACCCGGCTTGGAGTGGTGGCCCGGACCGCCGGCGCCGTTCGGGCGTTGGGCGTCGTGGGCGGGGTCGTCTCCACCGGCTACAGCGCGGCGAACGTCATCTCGCAGGGCGATCCGATCGCCGCGTTCAAGCGCAACGGCGCCGGATATGTCGCGGATATCGCCGAGGTGGGTTTCAACGCCTCCCTCACCGCCGCGATGATCTGCCCTAATCCCGTCACTCTCGGAGCTACCGTGATCACTGGTGCCGTTTACGTCGGTGCCAAAGTCGTCGAAAATTGGAACGACATCGAGGCCGGCGCGAAGAAGGTGAGCAAGGCGATCGGCGACGGGGCCAAAAAGGTATTCAGCAGCCTCAACCCCTTCGACTAGCGCAGGGAGATCGACTGATGCCGTCCTTCGACAGCGCGCGTGAGCGATTCCGGCTCGGCGCCGCCCATCTGGGGGTCCTGGGTTGTCTCTATGAGGGGAAGGCGGTTACGGCTGACCTGATGACTGCCCGGAGTGAGTTGCGGGCCGCCGGGTTGATAAGTGACGACGACGCCGTCGTTCCCGAACTCGCCGATCTGGCGGACGCCCTCGCCGAGCCGGTTGTGTTCGTCGGTATAGAGATGACCGGAGGCCAGGGCGTGACGAACCACGGCGCGGTCATCGGCAACGACGCCTGTTATGTGTACGAAGGGTGGCCAGGCGAACCGGAGTCGGAGTATGTCCGCACCGACCTCAGCACCCTCGTGTGGTCACTCGCCAGGGCGGTGGGCCTGCGTGAAAGCGACGCCAAGCCTCCGGTCGCGACGATCATCACCACGACGGTCGGTGTCATGGACGCCGGGTTCGTGGCGCTCGCCGAAGCGGACACCGACGACGTGGGGGAGACTGTCGAGCGATTGCGTGCGGCGCTTGCTGCCGAGGGTGGGCTCGCCGACCCCGAACTGACGGTCTTCATCCACCTGCTGCTTCAGCTCAACGGCAACTGGCGAATGACCGTCGCGTGGAACAACCGCGAGGGCCGGGGAACAGACATCCGCGGTATCACCGTGCT
The DNA here is from genome assembly GCF_900156315.1 of Microbispora rosea. Lineage (GTDB taxonomy): Bacteria > Actinomycetota > Actinomycetes > Streptosporangiales > Streptosporangiaceae > Microbispora > Microbispora rosea. Next base: position 142,708 of record NZ_FTNI01000002.1, read on the forward strand.
TGATTGCGGTCCCCTCGGATACTGGCTGCGGGAGCGTCCAGCCGAGCCCATCATGCCGGGGGCGGTGACGCCCGACAGCGAGCTCCGGCTGGTGTTCACCGAGACGCCGCGCGTCTGGGAGCTGATCACCGAGCTCCTCCCCGGCCTCGATCAACTGCCCGCTCCTGTCGGACGGTGATGTGACATGTCTGGCTTCACATTCGAGCTCGTGCCGCAGAAGCCCGCTCACCGCCGTGAGCGGAAGCGTACCTTTCGCCTCCTGGCCGGTACGGCCGGGCCGTACGGAGAGGTGAGCCTGAGGATCACTACCTATCCCGAGGAGGCCACACTGGTCGCAGAGGGCCTGCCGGAGGCGTCACTCTCACATCCGGATGCACCGTCCGGCTACATCCCGGTGGACGCGCGGACGCGGCTGGTGGTGGGCGGGGTCACCGCCAGTCTCGCCCGGAACCGTCGAGCCTTGCGGAAGGAGGATCGGGGCATTGAAATCAGGCTAGGGGGTCGTAGTTATACCTACCTATGCGGTGATACGGGGCGGGAGGAGTTGTGGGACAGCGAACGTGGCCCAGTGGTACGAAAGGGTGCACCTGGCGCCAACGCAGGCATCACCATGCTCGTGCTGCCAGACGCCGATGCCACCGATCTGTCCCTGGCTCTCATCCTTCAAGGTGCTGACAGGCTCGTGCTGACTGTCGGCGGAGCGATCATTTCTGGGGTCATGTCGTTCCTGAACGGTTCGGAGGGCAACGCGTGACGCCGTTCAAGGTGGGGAACCGCCCGGCAGTCCCCATATCGGCTGGAGGTCGCCGACGGCATCGCTCTTTGACACGAAAGGTCTCTCTTGTCTGGCGCCGAGATCGTCTATGTGGAACGGCCCGGGAAGCCGAAGCTGTGGTTCGGCGTGCGCTGGGCGCTGTGCGCCGCGCTCATGATCTGGTCCTTCTGGGACTACTAGACGGAGCATCACGAGATCCCGCTTGATGCCCTGGTCGTCCTGACTCCGCTGTTCTTCGGCATCGCCTCCATCCCCGGGCTGGTCTCGCTGAGCAAGCGCCGTTACAACGCGATCACCCTGACGTCCCGGACGCTGCGCGTGGGCCGTCACACCTTGCCCGTCGCCGACATCACGCTCCACCCGCCTGCCAGCGGCCGCAGGCCCCGTCTGCTGGGCGGCGGGTACGACGTTCCGGTGGGCATGCAGACCGTGGAGTTCGGCGGGCGGGGCGGTGAACACTACCTGGTGGCGGTGGTGAAACCGCAGGCCTTTCTCGCCGCGCTGACACGAGTGATCGCTGAGGCACGACGGCGGGCGGCAGGGCAGCGCTCATGGCGCGGGCCTGCGAGGTACGGCCAGTCCGGACCGCATCCGGGGGGCTCACGGCCGTACGCCGGCCACGGGCCGTTGGGAACGCTCCACTGGCCGCCGGGGGTGGAACGGCTTCCGCCCCCCGGCGGCCGGTGTGCCGCTGGTTCAGGAGGCCCGGCGGCCCGCGCTGGTGCGAGGCTGCGGTTCCGGCTCGGCCGGTCCGGTCGCCCGCTGTGGCGGCACGACCGGCGTGGGCCGCACCAGGCCGAGGGCGACGACCTCGTTGGCGAGCCGGGTGCGCCGGTTGGTGCCCTCCGGGATGCGGAACTTCTGGTAAAGCCGCAGCAGATGCTGCTTGACCGCAGCCTCGGTGACCACGAGGTCGTCGGCGATCTCCCGGGCCGTCGCGGGCGCCACGAACGCCTCGTCGGACAGCGCCGGACGGCACAGCGAGGTGAGGACGTCGACCTCCCGGCGAGTGAGCTCCGGCGCGGCGGCGCGGCGCAGCTCGACCTCGGGGGCGAGGTCCTCCCGCGGGATCCCGCCGACCCGGGCCCGGGCGGCCCCGAAGGAGACGACGTCGCCGTCGTCCAGCACCCTCCTGGCGATCGGCCTGCCGTTCACCCGGGTGCCGTTGCGAGACAGGCCCAGGTCCACGACGTACAGGTAGGGCCCGCGACGGACGAATTCGGCGTGCAGCCGTGACACGCTCGGATCCGTCAGCCGGATGTCCACGCCTCGGCCGCGGCCGATCGTGGTGACGTCGGGGCGCAGCGGCACCACCTCGCCGCTGTCCTCGATCCGTATGAACGGCCCCTCCACGGCAGTTCCTCCCCAGGTAGCCCGCCGTTACTTTCCCTATAGCTGCGGCTTACCCACCCGTGGCGAGGGGGAATCGCCTTTGCCAGGAGCAGAATCAATCCTGAAATTGGTCTGGACCTTTGAGGGGCGCTTTACCTGCTCACGGGTAGACTTCGGGCGGAGATAAGCGGAGGAAACACTTATGGCGGACAAGCCCACCAAAGGCCTCGCCGATGTCGTCGCCGCGTCCACCGCGCTCAGCGACATCGACGGCCAGGCCGGCCGTCTCTTCTATCGGGGATACGACATCCACGACCTGGCCGGCCACGCCACCTTCGAAGAGGTGGCCCACCTGCTCCAGCGTGGCACGCTGCCGACCCGACGGCAGCTCGCGGACTACGGCGCGGAGCTGGCCGAAGGCCGCACCCTGGGCACGCTCGTCGAGAGCAACGTCGCCGAGATCGCCGGCAGGCAGGCGCCCATGGAGGCGCTGCGCACCCTGGTCTCGCTGGCCGGGGCCGACGACCCGGACAAGGACTCCAACTCCGCCGACGCCAACCGCCGCAAGGCCGCCAGGCTCACCGCGCAGCAGCCGATCCTCGTCGCCCGCTACCACGCGGCCAGGACGGGAGCGGACATTCCGGCGCCCGACCCCGAGCTGAGCACCGCGGCGAACTTCCTGCTGCAGATCACCGGCCGCCGTCCCGAGCGGCGCGAGGTCGAGATCTTCGACACCTGCCTGGTGCTGCACGCCGACCACACGATGAACGCGTCCACGTTCGCCGCCCGCGTGTGCGCCGCGACGCTATCCGACATGCACTCGGCGATCGTCGCCGCCATCGGCACGCTCAAAGGCCCCCTCCACGGTGGGGCGAACGAGCAGGTCATGCGTACGCTGGAAGCGCTGGACCCGCGCGGCGTCGCACAGGCCGTACGGGACAAGCTGGCGGCGGGCGAGAAGATCATGGGCTTCGGACACCGCGTCTACAAGACCGAGGACCCCCGGGCGACGCACCTGCGGCGGATGTCGCAGGAGCTGGCCGAGGCCTCGGGCGACGACACCTACTACCGGATGTCGCGGGAGATGGAGGAGGTCGTCTTCGCGGACAAGCACCTGTATCCGAACGTGGACTTCTACGCGGCGACCGTCTACCACTACCTCGGCATCCCCACGGACCTGTTCACGCCCGTGTTCTCGGTCAGCCGGATGTCCGGGTGGACCGCCCACGTGATTGAGCAGCACGCCGACAACCGGCTGATCCGGCCGGACAGCGAGTACATCGGCGAGCGCGACCAGAAGTGGGTGCCCATCGACGAGCGGTGACAGCGAGGGACGCGCCGGGACCGCAGTTGCAGGCATGGGAGAGACGTGAGAACGAGCGAGAGTACGGCCTGGGGGCCGTACCTGCTGGTGGTGGCGGGTGCGGCCGCCGGGCTGGGTGTGATCGGCCTGGGTGTGTCGGTGCCCGTGGGTGGTGCGATCATGGGATGTGGCTTTCTCGCCGGATCCCTGGTCCGGGTGACGGTCTCCGAACGGCGGGCGGGTGCGCTCGCGGTCCGCAGCAAACGGATGGACGCGCTCACGCTGGCGGCGTTCGGCGCGGCGCTCTTCGTCGGCTCGCTGCTCATGCTGTTGCGGCTGCACGACTCGTAGGAACACGACCTCGTCGCGGACTTACCACACCCGTCCGATAGCCTCAACGGCCAGTGAGCCTCAAAAAGGACGTGCTGGCCAGTTAATTCAGAAGGGGAACCCCACGCATGCCCAAGATCAAGGTAGCGGGCCCGGTCGTCGAGCTCGACGGCGACGAGATGACCCGGATCATCTGGCAGTTCATCAAGGACCAGCTGATCCTTCCCTACCTCGACGTCGACCTGAAGTACTACGACCTCGGCATTGAGCACCGCGACGCCACCGACGACCAGGTCACGATCGACGCCGCCAACGCCATCAAGCAGTACGGCGTGGGCGTGAAGTGCGCGACGATCACGCCGGACGAGGCCCGCGTCGAGGAGTTCGGCCTGAAGAAGATGTGGAAGTCCCCGAACGGGACGATCCGCAACATCCTCGGCGGTGTCATCTTCCGCGAGCCGATCATCATGTCGAACATCCCGCGGCTCGTCCCCGGCTGGACCAAGCCGATCGTCGTCGGCCGTCACGCCTTCGGCGACCAGTACCGCGCCACCGACCTGAAGATCCCCGGCGAGGGCACGCTGACGCTGACGTTCACGCCGAAGGACGGCAGCGAGCCGATCGAGCTCAACGTCTTCGACTTCCCCGGCTCGGGCGTCGCCCTGGCGATGTACAACCTGGACGAGTCGATCCGCGACTTCGCCCGCGCCTCCATGCGGTACGGCCTCAACCGCGGCTACCCGGTCTACCTGTCGACCAAGAACACGATCCTCAAGGCGTACGACGGCCGGTTCAAGGACATCTTCGCCGAGGTCTACGAGACCGAGTTCAAGGCCGACTTCGAGGCCGCCGGGATCACCTACGAGCACCGCCTGATCGACGACATGGTGGCCGCCTCCCTGAAGTGGGAGGGCGGGTACGTCTGGGCCTGCAAGAACTACGACGGCGACGTCCAGTCGGACACGGTGGCGCAGGGCTTCGGCTCGCTCGGCCTCATGACCAGCGTGCTCATGACCCCCGACGGCCGCACGGTCGAGGCCGAGGCCGCGCACGGCACGGTGACCCGTCACTACCGCCAGCACCAGCAGGGCAAGCCGACCTCCACCAACCCGATCGCCTCGATCTTCGCGTGGACCCGCGGCCTGCAGCACCGCGGCAAGCTCGACAACCAGCCCGAGGTCATCGACTTCGCCGAGAAGCTGGAGCAGGTCTGCGTCGAGACCGTCGAGGGCGGCCAGATGACCAAGGACCTCGCGCTCCTGGTCGGCGGCGACGCCGAGTGGCTGACCACGCAGGACTTCCTCGCGGCGCTCGACGAGAACCTCAAGAAGAAGATGGCGCTGTAGCCGGAACGGGGGTCTCTGCCTGCGGTTTCACCGCCGGGGCAGAGGCCCGTCCGCTCTTCCGGCCCGTCTGCGGGCCATGAGACGTCGCAGGGCCCGGAAGACGGCGCGCCGAGTGCGAGGGCGTGGCGGCCCGGACTGCCGGGCGATCACACCTCGGGCCGTCCGAGACTTCCGGGCGGCCCTTTCCCGTCACTCGGAGGTAGGGACCGCTCGCTGCTTTGTCACGGTTTCCTGACGTCACGGCGCGGTATCGAGCCGCGGAACCGTCGCACCGGGGCCGTAAAGTTCTGCTGGGCCGGTACTTTGCCGAATCGTGGGGAACGGGATGCCGCAGATCGCGCCGTTGCAACCGGGGGATCCGACCAGGCTCGGTCCCTTCGTGCTGTCCGGCCGTCTCGGCGAGGGCGGGCAGGGCGTGGTCTACTTCGGCCAGGACCAGGCCGGCGAGCGTGCCGCGGTCAAGCTGCTGCACGTCAAGTTCTCCGGCGATACGACGGCCAGGTCCCGCTTCGCCCGGGAACTGCGCGCCGCCCAGCGCGTGGCGAGCTTCTGCACCGCCCGGGTCCTGGCGGCCGACCTGGAGGGCGACACGCCCTACATCGCGAGCGAGTTCATCGACGGGCGGTCGCTGCGTGAGACCGTCGAGGAGAACGGGCCGCTGACCGGCTCGGGCCTGGAGCGGCTGGCGGTCGGTACGGCCACCGCGCTCACCGCGATCCATCAGGCGGGCATCGTCCACCGCGACTTCAAGCCCGACAACGTGCTGCTGGCCGTGGACGGCCCGCGGGTGGTGGACTTCGGCATCGCCCGCATCCTCGACTCGACCGCCACGATCACCAGCCGGGCGATCGGCACACCCGCTTACATGGCGCCCGAGCAGATCTCCGGTGACACGGTCGGGCCCCCGGCAGACGTGTTCTCCTGGGCCTCCACGATCGCGTACGCCGCGACCGGCGACGTCGTGTTCGGCGGCAACTCGATCGCGGTCGTGCTCAACCGCATCCTCAACCACGACATCGACACCGGGATGCTGCCCGAGCCGCTCGGCGGAGTGGTACGGGCGTGCCTGCGCAAGTCGCCGGACGAGCGCCCGGCGGCCGACCAGATCCTGCTGCGCCTGCTGGGCCGCGCGGTGTCGGACGACGCGTCGGCGGTCGTGCTGTCCGAAGGGGCCGCGCACGCGGCCGACCCGGACGCCACGCGCCTCGCACGCACGGCTCCTCACCGTGCCCTGACGACGGGCGGCGCGCGTCCGCTGCCCGCGAGCGGCCTGCGGACCGGATCCGGCATGCGGACCGGAACTGGTGCGGGGGCCGGGGACGGCACGCGGACCGGAGCGGGCGAGAGGACCGGGAGCGGCGTGGGTGCCGGAGCCGGTACGCGGACCGGAGCCGGCATGGGGGCTGGAACCGGCACGGGAGCCGGGAGTGGCGCCGGCACAGACGGCCACCCCGAGAACGACGTGCCGACCGAGGCGTTCCGGTCCGTCCTGTCGTCCTCCGTCCCCGCCGACCTCAGATTCGGCGGCGTCCCGCGCGAGGGTGCGGGTCCCGGCGGTCACGGCGCCGTACGGCCCGGGGCGGGGGGATCCGACGCCACACCCGGGCCGGGCGGGGCCGGGCCGGCTGGGATGCGATCGGGCGGTGGCGGCTCGCATGGGACCGGGCTACCTGGAATCGGGTCGGTTGGGACCGCGCCAGGCGACGGCGGCTTGCAGGCCACCGCGTTGACTGGAACCGGGCCGCCTGCGATGGATCCGGACACGACCGGCCGGGCGCGGCGTCGTGGGAGGGGGCTCGTCGGCGCGCTGGCAGCCGTGCTCGCCGTCCTGGCCGCCGGGGGCGCGTTGATCGCCGCCAAGACCGGCTTCGCCTTCGGCGGCGCGACCGATGACGGCAGCACCGGCGAGGTCACGCCGCGGCCGAGCCCGACGTACGCCTCGGTGTACGAGAAGGCGCAGCGGACCAAGCGGCTGACGATCGGCGTGCGGTGGGACGTGCCGGGGGTCGGCCTGGAGCAGGCGAGCGGGTTCAGCGGGTTCGACGTGGATGTGGCGACGTCCATCGCCAGGAGCATGAAGGTTCCGGCGAGCGGGATCACCTTCCGCCGGGTCGGCGTCAACGACCGGGTGCGCGCGCTGACCGATCACACCGTGGACATGGTCGTGGCGACCTACTCCTATGACGACAACCGCGACGACGCGGTCACCTTCGCCGGGCCGTACTACACGGCCCACACCGACCTGCTGGTGCTCTCCGGCTCGCGGATCAAGAAGCTGGAAGATCTGGCCGGGCGCCGGATGTGCGCGCCCGCCGGGAGCGGCACCGCCCGGCTCGTCGCCGGCAAGGTGGACGTCGAGCAGGTCCGGGCGGGCAACTACGCCGAGTGCATGGATCTGCTGACATACGGCAAGGTGGACGCCGTCCCGGGGGACGACCTCATCATCGCCGGCTTCGCCAACCGGGTGGCGAGCCTCAAGCTGTCGGTGCTCGGCCTGCGGCTGGCCGACCAGCGCTACGCCGTCGGCCTGCCCAGGAACGACGTGCGCACCTGCCGGGCCGTGGATGACGCGATCAGCCGCATGTACGGCGACGGCACGATGCGTGACCTGCTGCGCAAGCACTTCGGCAACGTCGACTTCGATCCCGAACGGGACGCGCCGCCCAAGCTCGCCTGCAACTGAGCCGTGTCACAAGCTCTGTCACTGAGCCCGGCCGCGGCTGACGCCGCCGCCCGTCCCTGGCGTGGATCAGGATGGGTCAGGCCTGGCGTTCGAGCTGAGCGATCGCGTCGTTCGTCCACTGCACGGTGGTGCGGGACTGCCGGATGCCGAGATCGAGGGCGAGGTCGCCGAACCTGACCCCGGACGCGCCCTCCGGGACGGGAGAGGCGTGTTTGGCCGCCCACAGAGCTTCCAGCTCGGCCAGCTTGCGTTCCGCGTGCGTCTTCAGCCGCTCCAGCACGTCGAGCGCCTCGCGGTGTTCGAGCAGCGGGAGCAGGAACGCCTGCAGCGCGACCTCGCTGCGCGCCGGGCCCGTGGGGTCGTGCCCGATCAACCAGGCGCGCAGCTCCGCGCGGCCCTCCGACGTGATCGAGTAGATCTTCCGGCCCCGCGCGCCCTCCGCCTCCACCGTGACCAGCCCGTCGGCGGTCATCTTCGCCAGCTCGGGATAGATCTGGCTGTGCCCCGCCTGCCAGACGTGGGCCACCGACTTCTCGAACCCTTTGGTCAGGTCGTAGCCGCTCGCCGAGCCGTACGCCGTCAGCAGACCGAGAAGGGCGATGCGCAGGGACATGCCCCTCACTATACCTATGGATTGACATGTCAGCACCTACATGTCACCTTCGACATATGCGATCCAGAAACGGGCTCCTCCTGTTCGCCGTGCTCGGCGGCATGTTCCTGGCGATGCTCGACCAGACGATCGTCGGCACCGCGCTGCCGAGGATCACCACCGAGCTGGGCGGCTCCGGCCTCTACACCTGGGTGGTGACCGCCTACCTCCTCACCTCGACCGTCACGGTCCCGCTGTACGGCCGGCTCTCCGACGCGTACGGGCGAAAGCCGCTTCTGCTGGTCGGGGTGGTGCTGTTCCTGCTCGGCTCGATCCTGTCCGGGGCGGCGCAGAGCATGGGGCAGCTCATCGCCTTCCGCGGCGTGCAGGGGCTCGGCGCGGGCGCGCTGCTGCCGCTGTCGCTGGCGCTGGTGATCGACCTGCTCCCGCCGGAGCGCAGCGGACGGGTGCAGGGCGCCCTGGGCGGCGTCATGGCGCTGAGCTACATCGCCGGGCCGTTCCTCGGCGGCCTGTTCACCGACCACGCGAGCTGGCGCTGGGCCTTCTACGTGAACGTCCCGATCGGCGCCGTCCTCGTGGCCATCATCGTGTGGCGGCTGCCGTATCGGCCGGGGCACGGTGGGGCACGGCCCGACTATCTCGGCATCGCCGTGTTCAGCGCGGCGATCAGCGCCCTGCTCGTCGGCCTGACCGAGAAGGGGATCGACGGCCACACCTGGACGAGCGGGCCGGTGGCCGGGCCGATCGGCGCCGCGCTCGCGCTGCTCGTGGTGTTCGTCCTCGTCGAGCGGCGGGCCGCGGAGCCGATCGTGCCGCTCCACCTGTTCACGAACGGCACGTACTCGCTGGTCAACGTCGCGTCGTTCTTCACGGCGTTCTGCATGTACGCCGGGGTGGTCTTCCTGCCGCGCTACTTCCAGGAGGCGCACGGCCTCAGCGCGACCTCCTCCGGGCTGCACATCTATCCGCTGATGCTGGCGATGGTCGTGGGCAGCGCGGTCACCGGCGCCCTCATCTCGCGCACACGCCGCTACAAGCCCTGGCTGGTGATCGCGCCGGTCTTCCTCGTCGCGGGCACGGCGCTGTGCGCGAACCTCGAGGCCGGCACCTCGACTCCGCTGCTCGTCGTGTGGATGGCGCTGATCGGGCTCGGCATGGGGCCCATGCTGTCCGGCCTCACCGTGGCGATCCAGACCTCCGTGCCGCCCCAGTACATCGGCACGGCCAGTGCGAACCTGACGTTCTTCCGGCAGATCGGCGGCTCGGTCGCGCTGGCCGTCGCGGGCACGGCGTACGCGTCCGTGGTGACGCGGGAGGCGCCCGTGCACGGCCTGCCCGCCGCCCACGCCGCCGCGACCGCGACCGTCATCCCCTGGCTGGGGGTCGTGGGCGCGGTCGTCGCCCTCCTCGCGCTCAGCCTGCTGCCGCGGGGTGGGGTGCGGCTCGACAGGCCCGCGCCGCAGCAGGACCTCGTCGCGGCGTGAGACGGCACGTCAGCGGTGCTCCGAGCGGCGTGTCGGACGGTGCGCGGGGCCCGTCCGACACGGTTGAATTGATCTCAAGCGTTCGGGGGAGCGGCAGTGGGTCGTAGGGTCGTCACGGGTTTGGTCTGTGTGTTCGTCGCCGGAGCGCCGCATCCGGCGCTCGCCTTCTCCGGGGAGCCACCCCGGCCGGCGCCGGTCAAGGATCATTGGGGCATGACCGACCTCGCGGTCGGCATCACCGCCTCACCGAAGGTGGCGCAGCCGGGGCAGCCGTTGACCTACCACGTCACCGTGCACAACAAGGGCCCGGGGGACGCCGTGCTGCCGACGCTGCGGGTCGCGCTGCCGAAGGACTTCAGGATCGTCAACGTGGGCGTGGCCGAGTGCGAGCCCGGCAAGGCGCGCAACCGGGTCGTCTGCCACTCGTCCGACGATGTCCTGCCCGGCGGCTCGGGCGACATGACGATCACCGGAGTGATCGCGCCGGGCGCGCACGGCCCGCTGCGGGCGCGGGCCGACCTGACGTCCGAGGTGCTCGACAAGGACGAGGCCGACAACACGGCCGAGGCGGTGACCCGGGTCGACGAGGGGGCCGACCTGTCGATGCGGTTCCGCTCCTCGGCCAGGTTCATCCGCCCGGGCCACTGGTTCTCCATACGCGCCGAGGTGCGCAACCGGGGGCCGCGCGTCGTGCGGGACGCCTACGTGTTCTTCCAGCCGCGCGAGGCCCGGCTGCTGTCCGCACGAGGCGGGCGCTGCCGGGGGAACCGCCAGTTCGTGGGGTGCTCGCTGCCGCCGATCAGGTCGGGGTCGCGGGGGCTGATCGAACTCGTGTTCCGGGTGCCGTCCCGGGCCTCGCACGCCGTGGCGACGATGGCCACCGTCTACTCGCGCCGCTACGGCGACCGCCGCCCGGCCAACAACAAGGCGAGCGTACGGGTGGCCCTGCGCCGCGCCTGACCCGGCGACGGGCCGTCAGCCGGGTCGGCGGCCGGCCCGGACACCGCAGATCGGCGGAACAGCGGGTTCAGGCCGGTCTTCGTTGACGGCGGACATCGAGTGCCAAGCAGCCTTGCGTGCAGGCGGGCGTCGGGTTCAGGCGGGGGTCGAGGCGGTCCAGGCGTCGGCGACCATGTCCCGCAGCGACGCGTGGGCCGGCTTCCAGCCCAGCTCGCGCTGGATCTTCTCCGACGACGCCACCAGCACGGCCGGATCACCGGGACGGCGCGGCGCGACGGTGGTCGGGATGGGGTGCCCGGTCACCTCGCGGCAGACGTCCACGACCTCCTTGACCGAGAAGCCCGTGCCGCTGCCGAGGTTGTAGATCCGGTGCTCGCCGGGTGTGCAGGCGTCCAGGGCGAGCAGGTGCGCGCGGGCGAGGTCGGCGACGTGGACGTAGTCGCGGACGCAGGTGCCGTCCGGGGTGGGGTAGTCGGTGCCGAAGACGCTGACCGACTCGCGCTCGCCGAGGGCGACCTTCAGGATGTTGGGGATCAGATGGGTCTCGACCGTGTGCCGCTCGCGGAACTCGCCGTACGCTCCGGCCACGTTGAAGTAGCGCAGGCTGACCGCGCCCAGGCCGTACAGCCCGGCGAAGGCGGTGAGCGCGGTGTCCACGGCGAGCTTGGACGCGCCGTAGGGGTTGCCCGGGCGGGTCGGGTCGGTCTCCAGGATGGGCGTGCGCTCCGGCTCGCCGTACGTGGCGGCGGTGGAGGAGAACACGATCCGGTTCACCCCGGCCTGCCGCATGGCGTCGAGCAGCGCGAGCGTGCCGCCGAGATTGTGCGACCAGTACAGCCCCGGCTTCTCCACCGACTCGCCCACCAGAGACTTGGCCGCGAAGTGGAGCACGGCGTCGAACCCTTCGGACAGCACGCCGCCCGCCTCGGTGATCGACGCCTGCACGAACGCCGCTCCCGGCGGGACGGCGTCGGCGTGCCCGGTCGACAGGTCGTCGAGCACCGTGACCTCGTGCCCCTCCTCCAGGAGTTGCGCCGCCACGACACTGCCGATGTACCCGGCTCCACCAGTAACCAGCAGCTTCACTGTTTGCTCCTGTTCAAACTTGTTTGATTATGTACGTCCAGGGCCTAGCTTACGCGGTTCCCAGGAGGAGCGGGTTAAATGCCACCAGTACCGCAATCTCAGCAAGCCGCAGGAGATTGCGACGACCGGCCTGGCCTGCCTGACACCCGAACGGACTGATGACGTTGAGCAACGTCGCGGTGACCATCGCCCTGGTCCTGATATTCATCGTGATCGGCGGATTCTTCGCCGCGGCCGAGATGGCGATGGTCTCGCTGCGGGAGAGCCAGATCCGCCGCCTGAGCCGTGACGAGGGACGCCGCGGCGCGCGGGTCCAGAAGCTCGCCCGCGACCCCAACCGCTTCCTGTCCGCCATCCAGGTCGGGGTGACCGTGGCGACCGTGCTGTCGGCCGCGCTCGGCGCGGACGCGCTGGGCCCGCGGTTCGCCCCTGTCCTGCAGCAGTGGGGCCTGCGGCCGAGCGTGGCCGCGCCCGTCGCGTTCGTGGCCGTCACGCTGGCCATCTCGTACGTGACCCTGGTGCTCGGCGAGCTGGCGCCCAAGCGGCTCGGCCGGCAGCGGGCGGAGAGCCTGTCGCTCGTGACCGCCCCGCTGCTCGACCGGATCGCCACGCTGTCGAGGCCGGTGATCTGGCTGCTGTCCAAGTCGACCAACGGCGTCGTACGGCTACTCGGCGGCAACCCGTCCGCCGACAGGGCGGCCATGACCACCGAGGAGCTGCGCGACATGGTGGTGGGCCACTCGGAGCTCACCCAGGACGAGCGCGACGTGATCGCCGAGGTGTTCGCGGCGGGCAAGCGGCAGCTCAGGGAGGTCATGCTGCCTCGCACGGAGGTCGAGTTCATGGCGGCGGACACCCCGCTCGCCGAGGCCGCCGTGCTCGCCGCGGCCATGCCGCACTCCCGGTTCCCCGTCTACCGCGACACCTACGACGACGTCATCGGGTTCGTCCACGTGCGGGACCTGCTCGACCCGGTGCGCACCGGGCGGCTGGACCCGATCAGCGAGGTCGTGCCGATCCGCCCGGTCAAGCTCGTGCCCGCGAGCAAGCGGGTCCTGGCGACGCTCGCGGAGATGCGCGACGAGGGCCACCACCTCGCCATCGTGGTGGACGAGTACGGCGGCACCGACGGCATCGTGACACTGGAGGATCTCGTCGAGGAGCTCGTGGGCGACATCCGTGACGAGTACGACGAGAGCGGCGACGCCGTACGCGTGATCGCCGGAGACGTGGAGGTCGAGGGGCTGGTCAACCTGGACGAGTTCCACACCCAGACGGGTGTGCGGCTGCCCACCGGGCCGTACGAGACGCTGGGCGGATACGTCATGGCCTTCCTCGGCCACCTGCCCCAGCGCGGCGAGATCGCCGAGGCGCCGGGCGTGAAGCTGACCGTGACGGAGATGGACGGTCGCCGCGTCTCCCGCGTCCGCGTCACCCGCACTCCTCCCGAAGACGCGGCGCCCGCGGCGACCGGCTGAGCGACGGGCGGTGCGGGGGACCGATGCGGGGCCGGTGCGGCGCTTCCCACGGCCGCGCCAGATGGAGGCGTCTCCCGGCGGGGACGGCGCCCGCGCCATGGCCGCGTCTGTCGCGGGCAGCCCGCGACTCCTGACAGAATTGCGGTATGGCTCTTGCTCGCGTCCTGTCCGGTATCCAGCCCACCGCCGACTCGTTCCACCTGGGCAACTACCTCGGCGCCATCCGTCAGTACGTCGCGCTGCAGGACACCCATGAGGCCTTCTTCTTCATCGCCGACCTGCATGCGCTGACCGTCGCGCCCAAGCCCGAGGAGCTGCGCCGGCGCACCAGGATCGCCGCCGCCCAGCTGTTCGGCGCGGGGCTCGACCCGGAGCGCGCCGCGGTCTTCGCGCAGAGCCACGTGCGCGAGCACAGCGAGCTCGCCTGGTATCTGATCTGCCAGACCGGCATGGGCGAGGCCGGGCGGATGACGCAGTTCAAGGACAAGTCCGCGCGGTACGGCGAGAGCTCGGCCAGCGTGGGCCTGTTCACCTACCCGATCCTCCAGGCGGCCGACATCCTGATCTACCAGGCCGACCAGGTGCCGGTCGGGGTGGACCAGAAGCAGCACCTGGAGCTCAGCCGCGACCTCGCGCAGCGCTTCAACAGCCGCTACGGCCAGACGTTCAAGGTGCCGAGCCCCTACATCCTCAAGGAGGTCGAGAAGATCACCGACCTCCAGGACCCGATAGCCAAGATGTCCAAGTCGTCGTCGAGCCCGCAGGGCATCCTCGACGTGCTGGAAGAGCCGAACGTCCTGCGCAAGAAGGTCATGCGCGCGGTGACCGACACCGGCAGCGAGGTCGTCGCCGACGAGGAGAACAAGCCGGGCGTCACCAACCTGCTGCGGATCCTGTCCGCGCTGACCGGCACGCCGATCCCGGAGCTGGAGACGCGGTTCGCCGGGCAGGGATACGGCGCCTTCAAGAAGGAGGTCGCCGAGGCCGTCATCGAGACGTTCTCCCCGATCCGGGAGCGTACGGAGAAGCTGCTGGCCGACGAGGCCGAGCTCGACCGGTTGCTGGTCGCGGGCGCCGCCAAGGCCCGCGCGGTGGCCCGCGAGACGATGGAGCAGGTCCGCGAGCGCCTCGGCCTGCTTCCCACGCCGCACTTCGACTGAGCCACGCCTGAGCCGCGTCCGAGACCACGCCTGAGACCACGCCTGAGACCACGCCTGAGGCCGCGGCCCCGCCCCGGGCCGCGGTCGCCGCACGCATCGAGACGCCTCCTCCGGGTACACAATGCCGATGGGAATGGCGATGGTCGGCCAGGTCACGCGGCGGGTCGACGAGGTCAGGGCGTGGGGCCGGATGCGGATCGAGCGTGACCGGATCCGCTTTCCCTGGTTCGACCACCTCATCCGGACCGTGCAGCGCTACCAGGTGCAGACGGGGGACCGGCTGGCCGGCGCCATCACCTACTTCGCGTTCCTGTCGTTCTTCCCGCTGATCGCGCTGGCGTTCGCCCTGTTCGGGTATGTCGTGACGATCCGCCCGGACGCGCTCGCCACGCTCACCGAGGCGATCAACAGCCAGCTTCCCGGGCTCGCCGGGCAGCTCCACATCGACCAGCTCGCCGGCGCCCGGGCCCGGGCCGGGGTCATCGGTCTGCTCGGCCTCCTGTACGCCGGGCTCGGCGCGATGAACGCCCTGCGCGAGGCCCTGCGCACCGTCTGGATGACCTGCGCGCCGCCGCTCAACTACTTCGTCGGCAAGCTCCGCGACCTCGTCGCGCTCGTGCTGATGGGCCTCGCCATGCTGGTCTCGGTGATCGCGAGCGGGTTCGCCACCGGGGCCACGACCACGGTCGCCGGATGGCTCGGCCTGGGCTCCTCGCCGCTGGCCGGCTTCGGGGTATGGCTCGCCGGGATCGCCGCGAGCCTCGTCGCCGACCTGCTGCTCTTCCTGGTCATCCTCGGCTGGCTGGCCAAGCCGTCGCAGCCGTTCCTCGTCGTGCTCAAGGGCGCGCTGCTGGGCGCGGTCGGCTTCGGGGTGCTGAAGCAGCTCGCGGCGCTGATCCTGTCCTTCACCCTGCGCAACCCGGTGTACGGCACGTTCGCGGTGGTCGTGGGGCTGCTGCTGTGGATCAACCTGTCGGCCCGGGTGATCCTCTACGCCGCCGCGTGGACGGCGACGGCCACGCTCGGCCCGCCGCCCGAGCCCACCCCGCTGCCGTCGCCCGCGATCACGCCCACGACCGGCCCCGCCTGACCTACCGATGCGCCCCTACCGGGGGCGCAATCCGTGGAGCGCGGTCTCCACGACCGTGTCGGCGTACTCGGGGGTGAGCGGGCCGCTGCGCTGGAGCCATCGGTTGAGCAGCGGTCCCCACAGCATCTCGATCGCGACGTCGAGGTCCAGGTCGCCGGACAGCTGCCCGGCCCGCTGCGCGCTGCGCAGCCGCTGCCTCTTCAGCTCCTTCATCGGCCCGTCGAGCCGTTCCGCGTACGCGGCGGCGAGCGCGGGGTCGTGCAGGATCTCCGTGTTGAGCGCGCGCATCGGCTCGTCGTATCGCGGGTCGTTCAGCTCGGCGACCGTCGCGCGCAGGACCGCCTTGAGGTCGGCTTCCAGGTCGCCGGTGTCGGGCAGGGCCGCCGACTCGTCCTCCCCCTCGGAGAGCATGAGGAACGCGTCGAATAGCACCGCCCCCTTGGAGGGCCACCAGCGGTAGATGGTCTGCTTGCCGACCCCGGCCCGGGCGGCGATCCCCTCGATGCTCAGCTTCGCGTAGCCGACCTCGCCGACGAGCTCGAACGCCGCGGTGAGGATGGCCCGCCGTGAGGTCTCGCTGCGGCGCTTCGTGCCGGGAGCCGTGCCGTGCTGTGCCGTCATGCCGCCGAACCTACCAAAAACGAGACGAGACGATCCGTCTTGACAAGGATTCGGAGCGACGCCATGATTGGCCAATCGAGACGATACGTCTCGTTTCATTGAGGTAAGCGAATGGAGTGTCCATGCGTACGACGACCGCCGCTTCGGGACGGGTCTGGTTCATCACCGGTGCGGGGCGGGGGCTCGGCCTGGCGTTCACCAGGGCCGCGCTCGACAACGGCGACCGGGTGGTCGCCGCGACCAGGACCGTGGCGCCGCTGGAGGGCCTGGCCGCCGAGCACGAGGACAGGCTGCTCGTGCTCCCTCTGGACGTCACCGACCGCGCGGCGGTCCACGCCACGGTCGACCGGGCGACCGAGCGCTTCGGCCGGCTCGACGTCGTGGTGAACAACGCCGGGATCATGTCCATGGGGATGATCGAGGAGTTCACCGAGGCCGAGGCCCGGGCCCAGATGGAGACCAACTTCTTCGGCGCGCTGTGGGTCAGCCAGGCCGTCCTGCCCTGCCTGCGTGCTCAGGGGTCGGGGCACATCGTGCAGATCTCCAGCATCGGAGCGCTCGGGGGCTTCCCCACCACGGGGCTGTACAGCGCGAGCAAGTTCGCGCTGGAGGGCATGAGCGAGGCCCTGGCGATGGAGGCCGCGCGGTTCGGGGTGAAGGTCACCATCGTCGAGCCCGGCGGCTACTGGACCGACCTGTACACGAGCATGACCGCGACCACGCCGATCCCCGGCTACGCCCCTCTGCGGGCCGAGCTGGAGAAGCAGTGGGCCGAGGGGTCGGTGGACAGCGATCCCCGGCTGGCCGCCGAGGCCGTGCTGACGCTCGTCGGCAGCGACGAGCCCCCACTACGGCTGCTGCTGGGCGGCACGGCCTACGACCTGGCCTTCGACGTCTCCCGCCGGCGCATGGAGACGTGGGCACGCTGGGAGGAGGTCAGCCGCGCCGCCGAGCACGCCATCCCCGCCCCGCCTGCCCGCTAGCCGGCGGCGTCGCCGGGCGTCCTGCGGCGCCGGCGCAGGCCGTACGCGCCGAGGGCGAGGAGCACGAGGACGCCGCCGCCGATCAGCAGGGGGGTGGCCGCGCCCGTGGAGGCCGGGTCCTCTCCGCGTGCCTTGGCCGCGCCGACGTCGGCCGCGCCCGGCGTCGGCGAGGGCCGTACGGCCAGGGGGGAGGAGGAGGGCTTGGGGTCGGGCGCCGGGCCGACCAGCTGGCCCACGGGGGCCGCCTTGCCCCTCGCGGCGAAGCCCCAGTCGAGCAGCTTGGCGACCTCGTCCCAGAAACCGCCGGGGTGATGCATGATCACGACGAGGATGGTGTGGCCGTCACGCCGGGCGGCGCCTACGAAGCTGCCCAGCGCCTTGGACGTCCAGCCGTTCTTGACACCGAGCATGCCCTTGTAGCGTCCGAGGAGCCGGTTGTGGTTGGCCATCTCGTAGTAGGCGGGCGCCGGAGACTCACTGGCCTCGGAGTCGTCACCGCGCTTCTTCTTCTTTTTCTTCTTCGGGTCTTCCTTGGGCGCGGGGAACTTGGCGACCTTCGTGCTGATGTATTCGCGGAAGTCCGGGATCGCCAGCCCGGCCCGCGCGATCAGGGCGAGGTCGTAGGCCGAGCTGCGCTGGCCCGGGGCGTCCAGGCCGTTCGGCGTCTTGGCCACCGTGTCGTACGCCTGGAGCTTGCGCGCCTCCTTGTTCATGTCGGTGAGCGTCTTCTTCACGCCGCCGTTGGCCTCGGCGAGCGCGACCGCCGCGTCGTTGCCGGAGACCATGAGCAGCGCCCGCATCAGGTCGTCGACCTTGTAGATCGGCTCGGGGACGATGCCGACGGCGCTGCCCTCCACGTTGCAGGCTTCCTCGCTCGGCTTGATCTTGCGGTTCTTGTCGAGCCTGGGGATCAGCGTGACGGCCGTCAGCGTCTTGAGCGTGCTCGCGGGCAGGTAGTGCCCGTGCGGGTCCTTGGCCGCGAGCACCGCGCCGGTGTCGGCGTCGGCCACGACGTACGCGCTGGCCTCGGTCTTGGGCGGAGGGTTGATCCCGGCGGGCCGGACGATCCCGTGGCCGGCGAGCAGATCCCCGCCCACGGTGCCGTTTCCCCTGCCGATTCCGGCCACGGTGGCGCCGGCCGCGGCCGTGCCGGTCTCCCGCGGCGCCAGGCCGGGCGCGGCCGGCGCGCCCGCGGCGGGAGGGGCGCCGAGCAGCACCGTCGTCAGCATTCCCACCGTCGTCACGGTCGCGGCGAGAGCCCGCAGGTTCGTCCCCATAGGTCGCTCAGCCTAGCCTCGACTGCCTTCGCATGAAGTGACATATGCCCCATATGTCACAGGGCCACGCAGGCGGCCGCCGATACTGTGGACATGACGAGACGTGTATCGATCTTTCTTGTGGCACTCGCCGTTTTCATGATCTTCGAATGGATCAACCTCGGCTTCAATCTCGCCGACGGGCACGAGACGTCCTTCTACGTCGTCCACGGCGTACTCATCGCGGTGAACATCCTCCTGGCACTGGCGCTCGGGGCGGTCGGCGTGCGGGGATGGATGAAGGGTAGGGCCTGAGCCTGGAACGACCTTGTCCGCTGCGACCCACAGGTCGGCAGGGACCGAACGTGATGGAGGCAAGCTTTGGCGATCGACTTCAACCCCTCGCGTGGCGCGACCCTCGGCGTGGAGTGGGAGCTTCAGCTCGTCGACCGGCATACGCGTCATCTCCGCCAGGACGCCAAGGAGGTGCTCGGCGCGGTTCCCGATCTCAGTGAGGGACAGCGGCCCAAGGCCATGCACGAGCTCATGCAGTCGCAGGTCGAGATCGTCACCGACGTCTGCCACACCGTGGCCGAGGCGGTGCAGGACCTGAAGAAGAGCATCGGCCGGCTGACCGAGGCCGTCGAGCCGCGCGGCATCGCGCTCGCCTGCACGGGGACCCACGCGATCAGCGACTGGCGCGACGCGGTCTACGCCCCCAGCCAGCGCTACGTGGAGCTGGTCGAGGACCTGCAGTGGCTCGCCTGGCGGATCCAGACGTTCGGCGTGCACGTCCACGTGGGCGTCAAGGAACGGGACAAGGTCATTCCGATCGTCAACGCCCTCGCGGCATACCTGCCGCACTTCCTCGCGCTCACCTCCTCCAGCCCTTACTGGGGAGGGCAGGACACCGGGCTGGCATCGAGCCGGGCCATCGTCTTCGGCTCGCTGCCCACGGCCGGGCCGCCGCACCTGCTGGCCGACTGGGCCGAGTTCGAGGAGTACATGGACACGCTGCTGCGGGCGGGCACGATCCGCAGCATCAAGGAGGTGTGGTGGGACATCCGGCCGCATCCCGACTTCGGCACCATCGAGGTGCGGATGTTCGACGGCATCCCGACGCCGCGCGAGGTGGGCATGGTGGCCGCGCTGACCCAGTGCCTCGTGCAGCAGTTCGATCAGCAGCTCGACCGGGGATACAAGCTGCCGCACCCCGCGGCGTGGGTGGTGCGCGACAACAAGTGGCGCGCCACGCGCTACGGCCTCGACGCGGACGTCATCACCGACGACCATGGCTCCACGGCGCCGATGCGCGACGTATTGTATGAACTTCAGCGTGAACTCGAACCCGTCGCCGAGCGGCTCGGCTGTGCCGACGAACTGGCGGTCGTGACCGAGGTGCTGGAGCAGGGGAGCTCATCCGAGCGCCAGCGGGCGATCCTCGCCGACGGAGGGACCCTCCAGGACGTGGTCGACGCAACGGTGATCGAGCTCGCCGAGGACAGGTTCGTCACCTCGAACCCCAACCGCGAGATCGGACAATCGGCCACCTGACGGGGTAGGCCTGATATGTCCGGTAACAGTGCCTCAGTTCTGACAACGCGCGGTGCCCGGTGTAAATACTGGGCAATCCGGCGTATCGGAGGGTCGCGGCATGGAAGGATTGTGAATGAAGGGTCGGTGGAGGCGAGACACGCCCGCGCGACCCTTTTGGGCTTTTTCGTGACTTTTCATGATCATATGGACGATCCGGCGATCCGTGGCGGGACGGCGCACCGGAGAAGGGAAGACCCCGTGGCCACCTCATCGAAGCTCGCAACGCCGGACGCGGCCGTGCCAGGAAGCAACGGCCTGGCCGGGCAGCTGGCGGAATTCCTTCGCGAGCACAACGATGAGCTGATCGAGTTCCGGCGCGACGTACACGCGCATCCGGAGATCGCCTTCAGCGAGCATCGCACGACAGAGAAGATCGCTGAGCGGCTGACGGACGCCGGGCTCACCCCGCACCCGCTGTCGCGCGGCACCGGCCTGTGGGTGGACCTCGGCCGCGACGAGGGGCCCACGGTCGCCCTGCGCGCCGACATCGACGCGCTGCCGATGGAGGACGAGAAGGACGTCCCCTACCGCTCCACGAACCCCAACGCGTGCCACGCCTGCGGCCACGACGTGCACACCTCGATCGTCCTCGGCGCCGGGCTGTTCCTGGCGTCGCAGGCCGACGCGGGAGCGCTCCCCGGCCGGGTGCGGCTGATCTTCCAGCCCGCCGAGGAGGTCGCGGGCGGCGCGCTGGAGGTCATGCGCGACGGCGGCCTCAACCAGGTCGACCGCATCTTCGCGGTGCACTGCGATCCGCGCCTCGACGTCGGTCACATCGGCCTGCGCACCGGCCCGATCACCGGTTCCTGCGACAGCCTGCGCATCCGCGTCGCGGGCCCGGGCGGGCACACCGCCCGGCCGCACCTGACCGTCGACCTCGTCTACGCGCTCAGCAAGATCGTCACCGAGCTGCCGGCCGCGCTGTCCCGCCGCGTCGACCCGCGCTCCAGCCTCAGCCTCGTGTGGGGCCAGATCTCCGCGGGCTCGGTGGCGAACGCGATCCCGGACGTCGGGGTGGCTCAGGGCACGGTCAGGTCGCTCGACGAGGACGCCTGGCACCAGGCGCCCGACATGGTCAAGGCCCTGCTCGACTCGGTCGCCGGCGCGTACGGCGTGGACGCCGAGATCGACTACCGGCGCGGCACGCCGCCCACGGTGAACGAGGCCACCAGCATCCAGATGCTCCACGACGCGGTCACCCAGATCATCGGCGAGGGGGCGGCCGTGCCCACGCCGCAGAGCCTCGGCGGCGAGGACTTCTCCTGGTATCTCGAGTCGGTGCCCGGCGCGCTCGCCCGGCTGGGCACCCGGCCGCCGGGGGTCGTCGACGAGGTCGACATCCACCGGCCGCTGTTCGACGTGGACGAGAGGGCGATCGGGATCGGCGTCCAGGTCATGGCCGCCACCGCGCTGACCGCGCTGTGGGGCGGCGCCCGCTGATCCGCGCCTGATGACCTCGCGCCCACCGAACCCGCGCCCGATGAACCCGAGCCCGGTGAACCTCGACCGCCCAAGCGGCCGAGCCCGCTGAGCCGTACGCCGCCGTGCCCGACGTCTCCCCCCTGCGTCCCGAGGATCCCCGGCAACTCGGGAGCTACCGGCTCGACGGCCGCCTCGGCGTGGGCGGCCAGGGCGTCGTCTTCCGCGGCGCCGCCGCGTCGGGCGGGCCGGTGGCCGTGAAGCTCCTGCACGCCCGGGTCGACGGCACCTCCGCCCGGCGCGCCTTCGCCCGTGAGATCGAGGCGGTGCGCCGGGTCGCGCCCTTCTGCACCGCCCAGGTCCTCGACGCCGACCTCGATGGCGACCGGCCGTACATCGTGAGCGAGTACGTCGACGGGCCGTCGCTGCGCGAGCACGTGACGGCGGCGGGCCCGCGGACGGGCGGCGACCTGGACCGGGTCGCCGTGGGGACGGCGACCGCGCTGGCCGCGATCCACCGGGCGGGGGTGGTCCACCGTGATTTCAAGCCGGGCAACGTGCTCCTCGGCTCCGACGGGCTGCGGGTCGTCGACTTCGGCATCTCCCGCCTCGCCGACGCCACCGCGACGACGGGAAGCCTGGTCGGCACCCCGGCCTACATCGCGCCGGAGCAGCTCGCAGGCCGGCCGGCCGGACCGGCGGCGGACGTGTTCTGCTGGGCGCTCACGCTCGTCTATGCGGCGAGCGGACGGCACGCGTACACCGGTGACACGCACGCGGCCGTCATGGCGCGCATCCTGTACGGCACGCCGGACCTCGGGCCGCTCACCGGCCTGCTGAAAGACCTCGTCGTGGCGTGCCTGGCCGCGGAGCCGGCCGATAGGCCGGACGCCGGACAGGTGCTGAGCGCCCTGCTCGACCGGTCCGCCGGGCGGCCGGGCCAGGCGGCGCAGGGCCTGACCGCGCCGAACTTATCCGGCTCCACGGCGCGGCCACGGCGGGAGGTGGAGGACACGTTGCCGGGGGCGCGGGCCGACGCCGGCCGGGCCGACACCGATCCCACCGGCCCTGATCCCACCGGCCCTGATCCCACCGGCCCTGATCCCACCGGCCCTGATCCCACCGGCTCTGATCCCACCGGACTGCCGGTCGGTCCAGGGCCGACCGGCCTCGAGCAGGCCGGGACCCGTGGGCGCGGTCGCGGGCGAGCGCGCGTGGCCATCGCCTCGCTCGCCGTCCTCGTCGTGGTCGTCGCGGCGGGCGCCGCGTGGGTCCTGACGGCCCGCGAATCCGGGCGGCCCGGCGGGACGTGGACGGGCGTCGCCCGCTATCCCTCGGCCGGCCGTGTCTTCCCGGTCGAGATCCGTCTGGCCGCCCCGGCGCGGATGAGGTGGGGCGCCGACCTGCACTGCTCCGGCCGTCTCACCCCCGCGAGCGGGTCGAATGAGGTGTTCGTGCTGCGCCTCGACCAGGTGAGGGGCGACGCCTGTTATCCCGGAAGCGTCTCGATCACATGGCGGGGCGAGAGCGCGGCCGACTTCGCGGTGACACGCGAAGGGGAACAGGACGCCCGATACTCAGGATCCCTTACCCGTACGAATTGACTCAAACGGGATAAATCTGTCAGGGCCTTTGTGTGGCGCGTTCTCTCGCGCGCCCAGTGGGTATCGCGCAGATGGGTTCATTCCGGGTTGGGGGTCCGATTGCGGACATTCCGGGCGGTGATCGCAGGCGCCGTCGTCGCCGCCGTGACCGTCGTCGCGGGATGCGGCGGCGTGGTGAGTACGACGTCGCCGCGCACCCGCCCGCTGCAGGTCGGGCTCATGTACGACATCGGCGGGCGGGGCGACCAGTCGTACAACGACGCCGCGGCAGTCGGAGTCGACGAGGCCAAGCGCAACCTGACCGGCCTGCGGGTGCGGGAGGTCGAGGCCGCGCCGGGCGAGCCCGCGGGCCGAAAGGTGGAGCGGGTGCGGGCGCTCGCCGAGGCCGGCTACGACCCGGTCATCGCCGTCGGCTACTCGTACGCGCCGGCGCTGGCGCGGATCGCGCCGAGGTTCCCCAAGACCCGGTTCGCGATCGTCGACGAGCCGACGGTGTCCGGCCCCAACATCACGAACCTGCTGTTCGCCTCCGAGGAGGGCTCGTTCCTGATGGGCGCGGCGGCGGCGATGAAGTCGAAAACCGCGGACGTTGGCTTCGTCGGGGGCAACCGGTCGCCGCTGGTCAGGAAGTTCGAGATCGGCTACGTCCAGGGCGTGAAGCACGTGAAGCCGCGGGCGCGGATCAGGATCGCCTACCTCACCGCCCCCCACGATCTGAGCGGCTTCGATCGGCCGGACAAGGCGCGGAAGGCCGCGCAGCGCATGTACCGGGCGGGCGCCGACGTGGTCTACCAGGTGGCCGGGGCCTCGGGGGCGGGGGTGTTCCGCGCGGCGGACAAGGCCGGGGCGTGGGCGATCGGCGTCGACTACGACCAGGCCAAGAGCGCCGACCCGGCCGTGCGCCACGTGATTCTTACCTCGATGATCAAAAGGATCGACGTCGCGGTCTACGACTACCTCGCCAGCGTCGCCGACCACACCGTCACCAGCGGCCGGGTCGTGTACGACCTGAGGCGCGGCGGCGTCGACTACAGCCTCACCGGCGGCCACATCACCGACATCCAGCCGCGCCTGGAGCAGCTCAAGCAGGAGATCATCCACGGCAAGGTCAGGGTTTCCCCAGGCTGACCCCCCGGTCACGGTGCGGACTGGTCTCAATAACGGACATGTTGCGGACTCGTGCGCGGGTTTGGTCTATGCAGGTCAAACAACTATCTTCCGTGCAGGGTTGCCGTGCGTTCCTGCGTGCGTGCGACGAGAGTCAGACGGGCGGGGAACGGAAGGGGAGTCACGACCTTGCTCCGCAATCGAGTTAGCAAACTGGCCGCCGCCACAGCGAGCGGCGCCTTGCTCATGGCCGCCGCGGCGTGTGGGGGTAGCGACGAGACCACCACGACCGGAGCCTCGGCAGACGCGTCCAGCGCGCCCGCCGCCTCCCAGGTCAAGGTCGGCCTGGCGTACGACATCGGTGGCCGCGGCGACGGTTCCTTCAACGACGCGGCGGCGGCCGGCCTGGACAAGGCCGAGTCGGAGCTCAAGGTCGAGAAGAAGGAGCTGGAGGCCACCCAGGGCGAGACCGACGCCCAGAAGGAGGAGCGGCTGCGCCTGCTCGCGTCCGGGGGCTACAACCCGGTCATCGCGGTGGGCTTCGCCTACTCCGGCTCCGTGGCGAAGGTCGCCAAGGAGTTCCCGGACGTCAAGTTCGCCATCGTGGACGACGACGCGGCCAAGGGCGACAACATCACGAACCTGATGTTCGCCGAGGAGCAGGGGTCGTTCCTCGTCGGTGCCGCGGCGGCGCTGAAGTCCGAGAAGGGCAACGTCGGCTTCGTGGGCGGCGTCGACGTGCCGCTGATCCACAAGTTCGAGGCGGGCTTCGAGGCCGGTGCGAAGGCCGTCAAGCCGGACATCAAGATCCAGAGCAAGTACCTCACCCAGCCCCCGGACTTCGGCGGCTTCGGTGACCCGGCCAAGGGCAAGACGGCCGCGCAGGGCATGTACGACGCCGGTGCGGACGTGGTCTACCAGGCGGCCGGCGGTTCGGGCGCGGGCGTCTTCGAGGCGGCCAAGGCCGCCAACGCGATGGCGATCGGCGTCGACTCCGACCAGGCGGCGCTCCCGGCGTACGCCGACTTCAAGGACGTGATCATCACCTCGATGATCAAGAAGGTCGATGTGGCGGTCTTCGACTTCCTGAAGAACTACACCACCGGCACGGTCAAGTCGGGCCCGTCGGTCTACGACCTCAAGGCGGGCGGCGTGGACTACTCCACGACCGGCGGCAAGATCGACGACATCAAGTCGAAGATCGACGAGTACAAGCAGAAGATCATCAACGGCGAGATCACGGTCCCGACGTCCTGACCTGCGCAATCGAGGGGCCCGGAGGCACCCGCCCCGGGCCCTTTGCTCTACCCTCACTATCACTTGACCGTCACCGGGCACTCCGCGAGGAGGAGGCCGACATTACCGCCGCGACCGTTACGGAACCCGCAGTAGAACTCACCGGGATCACCAAGAGGTTCCCGGGAGTCGTCGCCAACAGCGACATCCACCTCCGCGTCGTCAAGGGGCACATCCACGCCCTCGTCGGCGAGAACGGAGCGGGGAAGTCCACGCTGATGAAGATCCTGTATGGGATGCAGCGTCCAGACGAGGGTGAGATCCGCGTCAACGGGAAGCCCGTGGGCTTCCACACCCCCGCCGACGCGATCGGCGCCGGCATCGGCATGGTCCACCAGCACTTCATGCTGGCCGACAACCTGACCGTGCTGGAGAACGTGGTTCTGGGCAGCGAGCCGCGCCGCGGCGGCCTCGCCCTCGACTTCGCCGCCGCACGCAAGAAGATCCGGGAGATCTCCGACGCGTACGGCCTGGGCGTACGGCCGGACGTGCCGGTCGAGGATCTGGGGGTCGGCGACCGCCAGCGGGTGGAGATCCTGAAGGTGCTCTATCGGGGCGCCCGCATCCTGATCCTGGACGAGCCGACCGCCGTGCTCGTGCCCCACGAGGTGGACGAGCTGTTCGACAACCTGCGCGGCCTGGTCCGCGAGGGGCTGACGATCCTGTTCATCTCCCACAAGCTGGACGAGGTCCTCCGGGTGGCCGACGAGATCACCGTGATCCGGCGCGGCACCACCGTGGCGACCGTGAACCCCAAGGACGTGACCTCCCGCAAGCTCGCCGAGCTGATGGTCGGCAGCGAGCTGCCCAGCCCCGAGACCCGTGAGTCGACCGTCACCGACGTCGTCGCCCTGTCCGTACGCGACCTGACCGTGCGCACCGGCGACGGGCGGCCGGTGGTCGACGACGTGAGCTTCGACATCCACAAGGGCGAGGTGCTCGGCATCGCGGGCGTCGAGGGCAACGGCCAGGCGGAACTCGTCGAGGCGATCATGGGCATGCGCCCCTGCGAGGCCGGCGCGCTCACGCTCGGCGGCGCCGACATCTCCCAGTGGTCGACCCTGAAGCGGCGCGCGGGCGGCATCGGCTACATCCCCGAGGACCGCCACCGGCACGGCCTGCTGCTCGAGTCGCCCCTGTGGGAGAACCGCATCCTCGGCCACCAGACCCGCCGGCCCAACGTCAAGGGCCCGTGGATCGACCGCGCCGGCGCGCGGGCCGACACGCGGCGCATCGTCGAGGAGTACGACGTGCGCACTCCCGGCATCGACGTGGACGCGGCCACGCTGTCCGGCGGCAACCAGCAGAAGCTGATCGTCGGGCGGGAGATGAGCGGCGACCCCGTGCTGCTGATCGCCAGCCACCCCACCCGCGGCGTGGACATCGGCGCCCAGGCGGCGATCTGGGACCACCTGCGCACCGCGCGCGCCGCCGGGCTGGCCGTGCTGCTGATCTCCGCGGACCTCGACGAGCTGATCGGGCTGTCCGACACGCTCAAGGTGATCCTGCGCGGCAGGATCGTCGCCGACGTCGATCCCGCGAACGTGACCCCCGAGCAACTGGGCTCGGCGATGACCGGCGCCGGGGAGGGCGTATGAACGGGTTCGTCGACCGGCTGCTCGGCCGGGTGCGCCTCGGCGGCTGGCTCGCCGTCGCCGCGCCGGTCATCGCGGTCGCCTTCGCGGTGCTGATCACCTCGGTGGTCCTGCTCATCGCGGGCAGCGATCCGGTCGGGGCGTTCACCACCCTCGCCGAGTACGGCACCCAGCCGCGGTCGATGGCCATGATCCTCAACACCGGGGTCATGTACTACATCTCCGCGCTCGCGGTGGCCGTCGGCTTCCGGATGAACCTCTTCAACATCGGCGTGGACGGCCAGTATCGGCTCGCGGCCGTGGTCGCCGCCGGGCTCGGCGGCGCCGCCGTGGTGCCCGGCGTGCTCAACATCGTCCTCGTGATCGTCGTGGCGGTGGTCGTCGGCGCGCTGTGGGCCGCGATCGCCGGCCTGCTCCGGGTCTACCGGGGCGTGAGCGAGGTCATCTCGACCATCATGCTGAACGCGATCGCCACCGGCCTCGGCTCGTGGCTGGTCAGCGAGCATTTCGGCGTGCTGACCGGCAACGACCTCGGCACCAGGCCCATCCCCGACGACGCGCACATGCCGGGCATCCCGCTCATCGCCGGCACGCCGGTGCTGGTCAACGGGTTCATCGTGGTCGCGGTCCTGCTCGGTATCGCGTACTGGGTGGTGCTCAACCGCACCCGGTTCGGCTTCGAGCTGCGGGCGACCGGCAAGTCCGAGTCCGCGGCGGTGGCCAGCGGCGTCAGCGTGAAGAAGATGATCGTCGTCACGATGGTCATGTCGGGGGCGGTCGCCGGTCTGATCGGCATGCCGGAGCTGCTCGGCGCCTCCTACAAGTACAGCAACAACTTCCCGGCCGGCCTCGGTTTCACGGGCATCGCGATCGCCCTGCTCGGCCGCAACAACCCGGTCGGCATGGCGGTCGGCGCGCTGCTGTGGAGCTTCCTGGACAACTCGTCCAACCAGCTCCAGCTGCTGGACATCTCCAAGGAGATCGTCCAGATCATGCAGGGCGTCGTCGTGCTCTCCGTGATCATCGCGTACGAGCTGGTCCACCGCTACCGCATCGTCGCGGAGCAGCGCAGGGTCAGCCGCGAGCTCGCCGCGCCACAGGAGGCGCCGAAGGCGGAGGCGGCGGCATGACAACGAGGCCGGACGGAATCGAGGAGACGGCATGACGGCGACGGACCTCCCGGTCGAACGCCCGGTCGAGACGCCCCCCGCGCGGCGCTTCCGGCTGTCGGCGCCGGTGCTCCTGCTCGGCCTGGCCGGGCTCGTGGTGCTGTTGTCGATCGCGCGGCTGGTGACCGGGGCGAACGACATCACCTCGGCGGGCACGGTCAGCGCCGCGCTCGGCCTCGCCGTGCCGATCGGGCTCGCCGGTCTCGGCGGCCTGTGGTCGGAACGGGCCGGCGTGGTCAACATCGGCCTCGAAGGCATGATGGTGCTGGGCACCTGGTTCGGAGCCTGGGGCGCCCTCCAGTTCCACAGCCCCTGGGCGGGCGTGGTCGCCGGCGCCGTCGGCGGGGCGCTGGGCGCGGCGATCCACGCCGTCGCGACCGTGACCTTCGGCGTCGACCACATCATCTCCGGCGTGGCGATCAACATCGTCGGCGTCGGCTTCACCCAGTATCTGTCCCAGCTCGTCTTCGACGGCATGCCGGGCGGCGGGACGAAGAACTCGCCGCCGCTGCCCAAGATGGGCACGGTGAGCCTGGGCTTCCTCGACGACCCGCTGCGGACCGTCGAGGCCAAGCACTGGTTCGTGCTGTCGGACTTCGCGGGCGTGTTGCGGGGCATCACCCAGGGCGTGTCCTGGTTCACGATCCTGGCGATCCTGCTGGTGCCGCTGTCGTTCTACATCCTGTGGCGCACGCCGTTCGGCCTGCGCCTGCGGGCGTGCGGCGAGCGTCCGGTCGCGGCGGAGTCGCTGGGCGTCAACGTCTACGCGTACAAGTGGGCCGCCGTGATCGTCTCCGGCGTGCTCGCCGGGCTCGGCGGCGCGTTCCTGTCGCTCGTGGCCGCGGGGATCTACCGCGACGGGCAGACGGGCGGGCGCGGCTACATCGGCCTCGCCGCGATGATCTTCGGCAACTGGCGTCCCGGCGGGCTCGCCGGCGGCGCGGCGCTGTTCGGTTACACCGACGCGCTCCAGCTCCGGCAGGGCGGCATCTCGGTGCACGCGCTGCTGCTGGTCGTCGCGCTGCTGCTCGTCGCCGTGGCGGTCTACCAGCTCGTACGGCAGCGGCGCGGGGGCGCGGCCCTGATCACCGCGGTCGTGGCGATCGCGGTGTTCGTGGTGTTCGCCCTGACGGACACCGTGCCGGAGCAGTTCACCTCGTTCACCCCCCACCTGACCACGCTGCTGGTGCTGTCGCTGGCCTCGCAACGGCTGCGCATGCCGGCGGCCGACGGCGTCCCGTATCGAAGGGGGCAGGCGAAATGAGCATCGACTGGGAGGCGCTGCGGGTCGCGGCCCGCGAGGCCATGACCCGCGCGTACGCGCCGTACTCGAAGTTTCCCGTGGGGGCGGCGGCGCTCGTCGACGACGGCCGGGTCGTGACCGGCTGCAACGTCGAGAACGCGTCGTACGGCGTGGGGTTGTGCGCCGAGTGCGGGCTCGTCTCGGCGCTGTACGCGAGCGGCGGCGGCAGGCTGGTGGCCTTCACCTGTGTGGACGGCCACGGCGAGCTGCTGATGCCGTGCGGCCGCTGCCGTCAGCTGCTGTTCGAGCACGGCGGGCGGGACCTGCTGGTGGAGACGCCCGACGGGCCGATGCGGATGGCCGACTTCCTGCCGTTCGCCTTCGGGCCCGACGATCTGTCGAGATAGAGGGGGAAGCGTGGGGTTCGACGCGATCGAGGTCATCACCGTCAAGCGTGACCGGGGTGAGCTGTCGACCGCCCAGATCGACTGGGTGATCGACGCGTACACGCGGGGCGAGGTGGCCGACGAGCAGATGTCGGCGCTGCTGATGGCGATCCTGCTCAACGGCATGAACCGCAGGGAGATCGCGGACTGGACCCAGGCCATGATCAGGTCGGGGGAGCGGATGGACTGGTCCTCCCTCGACCGGCCCACGGCCGACAAGCACTCCACCGGCGGGGTCGGCGACAAGATCACTCTGCCGCTGGCCCCGCTGGTCGCCGCCTGCGGCGCGTACGTGCCGCAGTTGTCCGGGCGGGGCCTCGGGCACACCGGCGGCACGCTGGACAAGCTGGAGTCGATCCCCGGCTGGCGGGCGTCGCTGTCGAACGACGAGATGCTGGACGTGATCCGCTCGGCCGGTGCGGTCGTCTGCGCGGCGGGCGCGGGCCTCGCCCCGGCCGACAAGAAGCTCTACGCGCTGCGCGACGTCACCGGCACGGTCGAGTCGATCCCGCTGATCGCCTCCTCGATCATGTCCAAGAAGATCGCCGAGGGCACGGGATCGCTCGTGCTCGACGTGAAGGCCGGCTCGGGCGCGTTCATGAAGAACGTGGACGACGCCCGGGAGCTGGCGCGGACGATGGTCGAGCTCGGCACCGACGCCGGGGTGCGCACGGTCGCCCTGCTCACCGCGATGGACCGGCCGCTCGGCCTGAAGGTGGGCAACGCGCTGGAGGTCGAGGAGTCCGTCGAGGTGCTCGCCGGCGGCGGCCCCGCCGACGTGGTCGAACTGACCGTGCGGCTGGCCAGGGAGATGCTGGAGGCCGCCGCCGTCCCGGGCGCCAGGGACCCGGAGGAGGCGCTCAAGGACGGCTCGGCGATGGACGCCTGGCGGCGCATGATCGTCGCCCAGGGCGGCGACCCGGACGCGCCGCTGCCGGTGGCCGCCGAGTCGGCCGTGGTCACCGCCCCCACCTCGGGCACGCTGCGCACGCTCGACGCGCTCAAGGTCGGCGTGGCGGCCTGGCGGCTCGGGGCCGGACGGGCCCGCAAGGAGGACCCGGTGTCGGCCGGTGCGGGCATCGTCCTGCACGCCAAGCCCGGCGAGACGGTCCGCGCCGGAGCCCCGCTGATGACCCTGTACGCCGACGAGGCCGCCAGGTTCGACCGGGCCCTCCAGGCTCTGGAGGGCGCGTACGAGATCGGCGAGGACGGCGGCGCGGACCTGCTACCGCTGGTCATCGACCGCCTCACCGCCTGAGCGTCAGCGCGGGATCAACAGCGCGCCCATCCCGACGAACAGGCCGCCGGTGAGCAGGTCGAGCCGCTTCTTCAGCCGCCGGTAGCCCCTGGTGATCCACGGGCTGCCGGCCAGGAAGGCGACGGCGGAGAACCAGGCGAACGCCACGGCCAGCATCGCGCCGAGCGTGACCGCCCGCATGACGAGGTCCGTACGGTGCGGGAGCAGGCTGGCGAACAGGGCGCCGAAGAAGACGAGGGCCTTGGGGTTGGCGAGGTTGGTCAGCAGCCCGGCGCGCCACTCGCGCAGCCTGCCCGGACCGTGCGTGTTGACGGGCGTGGCGGCGGCCGGGGCGGCGTCGTCGGCCGAGGCCGTGTCGCTGTCGGCCGTGTCGCTGTAGGCAGGGGGCGACTGCCTGCGGGCGGCGCGGATGGTGGCCACGCCGAACGCGACGAGGAACAGGGCGCCGGCGACGCGGGCGGTGGTGTAGAGCCACTCGAACCGCTGGACGAGCACGGTGACGCCGAACAGACCGGCGACCGCCCACACGCCGATGCCGGTGACGACGCCCGCGGCGGCGCGCACGCCGCTGCGCCGCGACCCGCCTGCCGAGTATCTGAGCACGATGAGGAAGTCCGGTCCCGGGCTCATCACCACCAGGATCCAGACGCCGAGCAGGGGAAGCAACGGCAACCACGACATGGGTGGGTCCTTCCTGGCCGGGCTCGGCCAGCCGTGGACGGGTTCGGCAGGAGAGGCGGGGGATGTGCGGGCTGGAGGCGGGGGAGCCGGAGAGGGCATGTTCAGCCGGCCACGGGCGAGGCGATGACGACGGTGACGTCCGCCGGGCCGTCGCCGGTGCGGTAGCGGTGCGGGCGGTCGCCCGCGAACGCCAGCAGATCGCCCGGCCCGAGGAGGCGCGGATCGTCGTCGGGGCCGGCCGTGACCTCGCCCGCGGCGACGAGCAGGTGCTCGACGGTGCCGGGCGCGTGCGGGACGCCGGCGAGGTCGGTGTGCGGCGGCATGCGCAGCCGCCACAGCTCCAGGCTGTGCCCGCTGCCGATCCGGCGCAGCAGTTCGCGTGTCGGGCCGTCGGCGGCCGCGGGCGTCGAGGGCAGGTGGACGGGACCGGCGTCGGTGTCCCTGGTCAGCAGGTCGGTCAGGGGGATGTGCAGCGCCAGGGCGACGGCCTCAAGCGTCTCGATCGTCGGGTTGCCGGTGCCCGCCTCCAGGCTGGACAGCGTCGCCTTGCCGAGACCGGCCCGGCGGGCGAGCTCGGCCGCGCTCATGCCGCGCTGTGCCCGGCGCAGCCGGATCTGCGCACCGATCGCCGTCGCCGCCCTGCTCATGACGACATCTTACATGGAACCATACGTTCGCTATACCGAACGGCTATCCAGGTCGCTCGCGGCGAGGGCGTCGCCCAGGGGCGTGCGGTAGTACAGGACCGACCGCCCGGCCCTGCGCCGCCGTACGAGGCCGGAGTCGAGGAGCACCTTGAGGTGGCGGCCCACCGACCCCAGGCCCTGGCCGGTCAGCGCCACGAGGTGGGTCGTGCTCTTCGGCGCGGCGAGCAGCACGAGCACCCGCGCCCGCGCCGGGCCGAGCAGCCTGCCGAGCGCCTCGGGCACCGGCGCCCGATCGGGCTCGGCCAGCGTTCCGGAGCAGGGGTAGACCAGGGCGTAGTGCCGGCCCGCCGTCCAGGCGGTCCACGCCTGGCGGGGAGTGACCGGGACGAACACCAGCCTCGCCCCGCCGATCTGCCTCGGCGGGTAGTCATAGGTGTTGATCTGCAGCCGGTTGCCGCCGAGCCAGCGCATCCCCTTGCGCATGTCGTTCAGCGCGGCGGCCCAGCCGCCCTGACTCATGTGACCCACGCGGGCGACGACGTCGGCCTCCATGATCCGCCGGCGGCGCGGCCAGTCGGGCAGCACGGTGCGCGTCCAGACCCACTCCAGCAGGCCGGCCGCGCGCTCCGGCAGGTCGGGACGGCGCAGCGGCTCCGGCAACGGGCCGCGCAGCGCCACCTCGATGTCGGCGTGCGCGGTCTCGGGCGGGGTCGCGCGGACGCGGGCCAGTTCCTCCTCGAAGGCGGGCTCGCCCTCGCCGGTCGGAGCGAGCGTGAGGAAGTCGGCGGTCCAGTTGCGTCCCCGCGCGGCCCTCAGCAGCAGCGCGGTGATCGGGTCGCCGGCCAGTCGGGACCGGAAGGCGGGCAGGTGGGCGTCGAGCCACTCCCGCTCGCCCGGGTGCGCGGCCGACGCCCGCTCCAGGGTGAACAGGCAGGCGGTGGCCTCGGCCAGCGGAGAGATCACGAACCTGCTCTCCGCGAGAGTGTCGGCGTTGATCAGCCACCAGCCCATGTTTCGCCTCCCCGCGAAACAATAACGGCGGAGCGCGGCGACGATCGAGGCTCCCGTCATGCGTACATATGGGGAACTGTTCCGCACCCCCGAGTTCACGCCCCTGTTCACCGTCGCGTCCGCGCAGGTGGCGGCCTCGACCGTGAGCGGCCTGGCGCTCGGCACGCTCGTCTACGGGGCGACGGGGTCGCCGATGCTGTCGGCCCTGAGCATGTTCGGCTCGTCCTTCGCGCAGGTGTTCGGGGCGACGGTGCTGCTGTCGGCCGCCGACCGGCTGCCCCCGCGTGCCGCGATGACGGCGCTGGCGCTGGTGCACTGCGCCGGCACGGCCGCGCTCGCCGTGCCGGGGCTGCCGCTGTGGGCGGTGTTCGCCGTCGTCCTCGGCATGGGGCTCGCCGCCTCCCTCGGCGGCGGAGTCCGGTTCGGGCTGCTCAACGAGATCCTGCCCAGGGACGGCTACCTGCTCGGCCGCTCGGTGCTCAGCATGTCGGTCGGCGTGCAGCAGATCGTCGGCTTCGTCGCCGGAGGCGTGCTCGTGACCGCGCTGTCCCCGCGCGGCACCCTGATCGCCGGGGCGGGGTTGTATCTCGTCGCCGCGGCCGTCGCCCGGTGGGGGCTCACCGCCCGCGCGCCCCGCGCACAGGGACGGCCCTCTCCCGCGGAGACGTGGCGGATCAACCGCGCGCTCTGGTCGTCAGGGCTGCGCCGCCGCCTCTACCTCGCTCTGTGGGTGCCGAACGGCCTGATCGTGGGCTGCGAGTCGCTGTACGTCGCCTACGACTCCCGGCACGCCGGGCTGCTGTTCGGCTGCGCCGCCGCCGGGATGCTCGCCGGGGACACGCTGATGGGGCGGTTCGTCCCCAAGCGGTGGCGCGAGCGGCTGAGCGCTCCGCTGCGGCTGCTGCTCGCCGTGCCGTACCTGGTCTTCCTCCTCCACCCGGCCCTGCCGGTCGCGGTCGCCGCCGTCGTGCTCGCCTCGGCCGGATATTCGGCCAGCCTGCTGCTCCAGGAACGCCTCATGTCCGTCACCCCTGAGGAGATGAGCGGGCAGGCGCTCGGGCTGCAGTCGTCGGGCGTGCTCACCATGCAGGGGGTCGGCGCGGCGATCGCGGGGGCGGTGGCCCAGTTCACCTCGCCCGCGGCCGCCATGGGCGTGATGGCGGTGGCCTCCGTCGTGGTCACCCTCGCGCTGGCGCCCGGCCTGCGGGCCGGCACGGCCACCGAGGTCCGCTCCGCCACGGTCACCGGCGCCGGCGCGTCCCGCCGTACGGGACCGCTCGGCACGCGGAGAGGCCGGGAGTAGGTTTGAGCACCGTGTCACATCACGAAGGCATCCGGCATGTCGAGATCGGCGTCGCCGATCTGGCCCGCTCGCTCGACTTCTACCGCGACCTGCTGGACCTCGCTCCGGCGGAGGGCCCGGCCGCGGGGCCGGGCGTCGCGTGGCTGTCGGCCGGGTCCGTATTGCTGAAACTGGTCGAGACGGGCGACGGCGATCTCGGCGGCTGGGTGAACGACGACCTCCAGCGCGGCATCCGGCACATCGGCTTCAAGGTCGGCGACGTCGATCTGCGGGCCGAGCGCGTCCGCGACGCCGGGGTGCCCTTCACACTGCCGCCGCTCGACGCGGTCGGCGGCGTGCGGATCGCGTTCTTCCAGGACCCGGACGGCACCCATCTGGAGATCACGGACAACTACCTGCGATATCACCGGGTCGCCTCGCCGGAACTGGCCGAGCGGGAGCGGCAGGCCACCCTGAGCAGGCCGCGTACGGCGCCGCCGGTCTTCGACCACGTGGCGGTCACGTCCGCCGACCTCGACGCCGCGCTCGCCGTCTACCGGGACCGGCTCGGTTACGAGGTCATCGGCCAGATATCGCAGGACCAGGACCCGCGAGGCTTCCTGATCACGTACCTGCTGGCCGGGAACGCGGTGCTGGAGCTGTTCACGTTCACCGCTCCCACGACCGCGAGCCCGTGGACCCCCGACCCGTGCCGCCGGGGCTTCCGGCGTGTCGCCATCGCCGCCGAGGACCCGGAGGAGGTGGCCTCCCGGCTCGTGGAGGCGGGCGCGAGGGTGGCAGGGAACGGCGTGCGGGTGGACGCGGACGCTGTGCCGGTGAACGCTGACGCTGTGCTGATGGCCGCGGACGGTGTGCTGAAGGGCGCCGACGGAGTGCTCGTGGACGCGGACGGCGTGCCGCTCCTGATCGTCTGACCCCGCCATCCTCTCCGGCATAGGAATTCGTCCCGTCCGGTCGAGACCGAGGAGAGGGGGCCTGCCTGCGCGGCGCGTGTGCCGTGGGCCGGCGCCCCTCCGTCAGACGGGGCGAGGCGCCTCGTCCGGCGCGGCCGGCGCGTAGCCGGCGTTCACGAGGTGGGGGAACAGGTGCGCGGACAGGATGGCCCGGTGAGTGGGGGTCGCCTCCGCGTGCCGTCGCCGGCCCTCCTCGGTGACGTGCACGAACACCCCGCGCCGGTCCGCCTCGCACAGCGCGCGGGCGACCAGTCCCTCACGCTCCAGCCGGGCGATGAGTCGTGACAGCGCGCTCTGGCTCAGGTGAACCTGGCCGGCGAGCTCCTGCACGCGGAACTTGGCCGCCTCCGGCCCGGCGCAGGAGGAGGACTGGCCGGCCTCCACGAGGCGCTCCAGCACCTCGAACTCGCTCACGCCGAGCCCGTGCCTGTCGCTCAGCTCCCGCTCCAGCGCGCACGACACCTCCGCGTGCCGGGCCAGCAGCTCGCGCCAGGCCATCACCACGAAGCCGGTATCGATGTCGTTCATGCGAGACCGCCTTTCTCGGCCGCGACCATACCATGCGCACACATTAGATGCAAACGCATTATTTGCTTGTGCATTGAATGCATGTGCATGTAGGTTCCCGTTCCATGACTTCCTCCATTCAGGACGAGCGCTGGGGGGCCCGCCTGTGGGGTGCCCTCACCGTTCTCTGCGCCGTCGTGTTCCTCGACGCTCTTGACGTGTCGATGGTCGGGGTGGCGCTCCCGTCCATCCAGGCCGATCTCGGGATGACCACCTCGTCGCTGCAGTGGGTGGTGAGCGGTTACGTGCTGGGATACGGCGGTCTGCTGCTGCTCGGGGGCCGGACCGCCGACCTGCTCGGCCGCCGCCGGGTGTTCCTGACCGCGCTTGTCGTCTTCGCCGTCGCCTCGCTGCTCGGCGGGCTGATGAGCGACGGGACCCTGCTGATCGCGGCCCGTTTCGTGAAGGGCGTCAGCGCCGCGTTCACCGCCCCCGCCGCGTTGTCCATCATCACCACGACCTTCGCCGAGGGCCCGGCCCGCAACCGGGCCCTGAGCATCTTCACCGCGTGCGGCGCCAGCGGTTTCTCGCTCGGGCTGGTCCTGTCCGGCCTGCTCACCGAGATCGGATGGCGCTGGACGTTCTTCATGCCGGTGCCCGTCGCGATCATCGCCCTCGTGGCCGGGACGCGGCTGCTCCAGCGGAGCGAGGAGCGCGGCGAGGGCGGCCACGACCTCCTCGGCGCCGCGACCATCACCGCGGCCATGCTGCTCCTGGTCTTCGCCGTCGTCGAGGCGCCCAAGGTGAGCGTGGTGCGCACGGTGTTGTCGCTCGCCGGGGCCGCCGCCCTGATCGGGCTGTTCGTCTGGCTGGAGCGCCGGGTGCGGCACCCGCTGGTCCGGCTCGGTATCCTGCGCTCCGCGCCGCTCGTACGGGCCAACATCGGCCTGGTCATCCTGTTCGGCTCGTACGTCGGCTTCCAGTTCGTGGCGATGCAGTACTTCCAGAACCTGCTGGGGTGGAGCGCGTTGCAGACCGCTCTCGCGTTCCTGCCGGCGGGGCTGCTGGTCGCGCTGACCTCCACCACTATGGGCGGGTTCGCCGACCGGTTCGGCACCGCGCGGCTGATCGTGGTGGGCTCGGTGGCGCTGCTCGCGGGGTACGCGGTGTTCCTGCGGGTGGATCTCCACCCCAGCCTGCTCTGGATGGTCCTGCCGGGAATGGTCCTGCTGGGCATCGCGTTCGCGTTGTCGTTCCCCTCGCTCAACATCCAGGCGACGGCCGGGGTCGACGACGAGGAACAGGGGCTCGCCTCGGGCCTGTTGAACACCTCCGGCCAGGTCGGCGGAGCCGTGGTGCTGGCGATCGTCACCGCCGTCCTTACATCGGGGGCGGACGGCGGCGACCCGATCGCCCACTTCCGGGCCGCGATCGTGGTCTCGGCGGGGTTCGCCCTTGTCGGCCTGGCCGTCGCCCTCACCGGGCTCCGGTCCGGCCGGCAGCCGGTCGAGGCGCGGGAGGAGCCGGCGCTGGAGACGGTCTGACCCGTCCTCCGGCTCCTGCCGCCGTCTGAGGAGGGGGCGTCCCGGTGTGGCCGGGGCGCCCCCTCCCGCGGTCCGGAGCGGCGCAGCCTGGCCTCATCAGTGCGTCTTGATCAGTGCGATCTGATCAGTGCGTCCGGGTCAGCGCAGCGTGCCGGGGACCCAGAGGGCGGGCACGACGCCCGCCTGGTCCAGCATGATCGGCCGGGCGGCCCCGGTGCGCACGTCGACGGCGTGGACCGAGTATTCCGCCGCCGGCTCCTCCTCGTCCGCGTCGTCGAGGATCCGCTCCACCTCCACGATCACCTCGTGCTCGTTCGCCCAGCCGCGTACGGCGAAGACGTGCGCGTCCTCGGGGAGGGCCGCCTCGCGCCGGGTGAGCACCCGGCCGGTCGTGGAGTCGAGTGTGACCAGCAGGCCGTGGTCGCCCTTGGCCGGGTGGGCGCGCTCGACCGCCACGGCCACGGCCCGTCCGTCCGGGGAGACCGCGGCACCGTCCTCGAACAGCGCGGAGTCGACCGGCGTACGGCTCAGCGTGCGCCCGTCCGGCCCCACCCGCAGCAGGACGGTCGTGGTGATCCGGCCGGGAACCGCGTCGCTGTCCCACGAGGCCGTGCCCGTCACCGTGCCGTCGTCCGAGACGGCCAGGACCCGCATCCGCCGCGGCAACGTCCTGACCCGATAGGTGGTGAGGTTCTGCAGCCGAGGGCGGAGCGCGTCCGCGGCCGGGCCGAAGTCGGCGGCCATCCAGCGTCCGCCGGGCGAGATGACGACGTGGGTGTCCTCCGGTGAGACCTCCCCGGCGAGCGGGACCATGTCGGTCCTCCTCGTCGTGGTGTCGAGCCGATCGATCATGACGAAGTCGGACGACGCCGCGCTGAAGTAGACCAGGCGGTTGCCGTCCCCGCTGATCGCGAGAAGGGGCTGCCAGCCGTCGCTGAGGACGGGGGACACGTCCGCCACGCGCCACTGCTCGCCGGTGGTCGCCACCACCCGCCACTGGGCACAGCCGCTGTCCGCGAACTCGTCGGCCAGCACGTCCCAGTCGTCGGCGGTGCAGAACCCCCGGTAGGCGAAGCGCACGGGGGCGGGCAGGGAGGGCGGGAGCGTGGGAACCGCGGCGTTCTCGTCGAGCACGCCGGGGGAGCCGCCGTTCGCGCTCTGCCCGGCGCGCCCGAACAGGCCGGCCGCGCCGAAGGCGAGGGGGACGACGACCAGGGCGGTGAGCGTGACGCTCATGGTGGTGACCAGGGCGCGACGTCGTGTGCCCTGCCGCCGGCCGATCCGCGTGGCCTCGGCGGTGAGCGGGACGGGGTCGAGCGCGGGCATCCGCGCGGACAGGACGGCCAACTCCCTGCGCAGCGCCGCCTCCCACGGACCCTCGCCGCGGTCGCCGGGACCGCTGTTCCCCGGCAGAGAGACGGAGGCGGCGGGCGGGACGAACGGCGCCGCGGACGGCGTGATCTCCGCGGGCCCGGCCGGGGACGGCGACGCCCACGAGGTGGACCCTTCCGAGCCGGGCCCCTCCGGCGCGGGTCCTTCCTGAGGAACCGCGCCGGCCGGGGGACTCCCGTCGGATTCCTGGGGCGTCTCGTCCGGGGCCGGCTCCGCCCCCGGCTCCGGCGGCCCTCCCGTCACGAAGGAGGCGGGAAGGCGATCGCGCAGTTCGGCGACGGCGAGCACGGTCTCGGTGTTGGCCGTCCGGGCGTCCATGCGGCACAGGCCCGCCGCCTGCCAGGTGGTGTGCCCGTCGTGGAAGCAGGCCACGACGAGGGCGCGGCGCCGCGGTGTCAGCCCGGTCAGCGCCTCCGCGAGGGCCGCCGCGTCCGTATCGGGAGCGAGACGGCCGGGCCCGCGTGCCGCTCTACGGGCCCGCGGGCGCTTGAGGTAGGCCGCGTACAGCGCCTCACGGGCGGCGTGGGTGGGAAACGACCAGCGTACGGTGCGCCATCTGGCCGCCACGACCGAGAGGGCGGTCACCACGAGGGCGCGGGCGGCCTCCGGGTCACCCGTCAGCGACAGGGCCGTACGGGCGAGCGGCTGCGCCTGATCCGCGGCGAAGGCGTCAAATCCCGGCAGATCTCTCACCGCGGCTCCTCGTCCGTACGGCGGCGAGGCCCGCGTCGTGTCTGGTTCACGTTCGCACTCCCGGCCCGGCGGTCTCTCCCGCCCCTGCAGCCGCTCAAGCGTAGTGCGGATGTGCTCATATGACGTTGTTTCGGATCAACTGCCACACTAGGTGGCATGGTCAGGAGGATCGAAGGCCCCACCCGCATTCCGGTGCCGGGCGGCAAGGTCATTGACGAATACGTGGGCCGCGTCAACAGCGGCGACGAGCAGCTCTCCATCGCGCACATGGTGGCCCCGCCCAGTTGGGAGGAGCCCGCGCAGACCCCGGAGTTCGCCGAGTACACGCTCGTGCTGAAGGGATCGGTCGTCGTGGAGCACGCGGGCGGCACGACCGTGGTCGAGGCGGGCCAGGCGTTCGTCAGCGAGCCCGGCGAGAAGATCCGCTACAGCTCCGGGCCGTCCGGCGCGGAGTACGTCGCCGTGTGCCTGCCCGCGTTCTCCCCGGACACCGCCAACCGCGAGGAGTAGGACCGCCAGGCTTAGGATTGCCGGAAGAACGACGGCGAGGAGGGGGCATGACCAGGCTGCCCACGCTGGAGGAGATTCGCAGGGCGCCCAAGGTGCTCCTGCACGACCATCTCGACGGCGGGCTGCGGAGCGGCACGATCGTCGACCTCGCCCGCGACTGCGGTCACACCCTGCCCACGTACGACCCCGCTGAGCTCGCGGTCTGGTTCAGGGACGCCGCCGACTCCGGTTCGCTGGAGCGCTACCTGGAGACGTTCTCGCACACCGTCGGGGTGATGCAGACCCGCGAGGCGCTGGTCAGAGTGGCCGCGGAGTGCGCCGAGGACCTGGCGGACGACGGCGTGATGTACGCGGAGGTGCGCTACGCGCCCGAGCAGCACACCTCCCAGGGCCTGTCGCTGGATGAGGTCGTCGAAGCCGTGCTCGAAGGCTTCCGGCTCGGCTCGGCCGGGCCGGACGGGAAGCCGCGGATCCGCGTGGGCACCCTGCTGACGGCCATGCGCCACCAGGCCCGCTCGATGGAGATCGCCGAGCTCGCCGTACGCTACCGGGACCTCGGCGTGGTCGGGTTCGACATCGCCGGAGCCGAGGCCGGCTATCCGCCCACCCGGCACCTGGACGCGTTCGAGTACCTCCAGCGGGAGAACGCCCACTTCACGATCCACGCGGGGGAGGGCTTCGGGCTGCCGTCCATCTGGCAGGCCATCCAGTGGTGCGGCGCCGACCGGCTCGGCCACGGCGTGCGAATCATCGACGACATCACGGTGTCGGACGACGGCGAGGCCAAGCTCGGCAGGCTGGCGGCGTACGTCCGCGACAAGCGGATCCCGCTGGAGATGTGCCCGACCTCGAACCTGCAGACCGGGGCGGCCCCGTCGATCGCCGAGCATCCGATCGGCCTGCTGCGCCGCCTGTACTTCCGGGTGACGGTCAACACCGACAACCGGCTGATGAGCGGGACGAGCGTGTCGCAGGAGTTCGCCACGCTGGTCGACGCCTTCGGCTACGACTGGGACGACCTGCAGTGGTTCACGGTGAACGCGATGAAGTCGGCCTTCATCCCGTTCGACGAACGGCTCGCGCTGATCAACGGCGTGATCAAGCCCGGGTACGCGCAGATGAAGTGGCAAGCGTGAAGCCGCAGGTCTTCAGGTCGAAGGCGGCCTGGCTCCTCGGCTGGGTCTGGATGCTGTTCGCCGCCTGGAACGTGTGGGACCTGACGGCCCACGGCCACATGCCGAGCGCGCTGATCGCGGGCGCGGTGCTCGGCGTCATCACGGCGCTGGTCTTCGTGATGGCGCTGCGGCCCGCCGTCGTCGTCGAGGAGGGCGGCGTCCGCGTGCGCAACGTGCTGAGGAACGCCTACGTCCCCTGGAACGCCGTGGACGACGTGTCCGTGACCAACGCCGTCGTCATCGAGTCGGGGGACACCACCGTGCGGTGCTGGACGCCCCAGGCGACGGCCCGTGAGCGGGTCAGGGCCGCCGGGCGGGCCGCCAAGGCGGCCAAGTCGGCGAACAAGGCCGAGCGGGCGGCGGCCGAGGCCGTCGGCGCCCGCACCCACGCCGACTGGGTGGCCGACCAGCTCACCGAGATGAGCCGGTCCCGCCGGGAGAGCTCCTCCGGCGAGACCCGCGTCACCTGGTCGCCGTCCGCCCTGGCGGCCGTCGCCGCCGCGGTCGTCCTGGTCGTGGCCGCTCTCGTCGTCTCCTGATCACCTGGACGGACCGGGAGCGGGGGCCGCTCGCGGCGCCCGTGCGACGTCGAGGCGGCAGTCGTTTGCCGGAGGGGTCTGAGTGCGTCTGGCGCGAGTGATCGTCGTCGTTGTGCTCGCCGCGCTCGCGAGCGTCTACGTGGTCGCGGGTGCGCCGATCGCACTGGCGGTGTTCGGCGTGCAGGTCCTCTATCTGCTGAAGCTCAGGAGGTGGTGGCTGCTCGCCGCGCAGGCCGTCCTCGTCTACACGGCGAGCGTCGCCGGCGGCGTCTCCACCGGGATCCTGGGATTCCTGGCCGGTTCGCTGCTGCTGACCCCTGCCCATCGTGATACCGCGCGCGTGCTGGCGCCGCTCGTGGTGGCGAGCGCGGCGCTGATCGACGCCGCCCGCGGCGGGGCGACGGCCGACGCGACGATCACCGTGCTGCTGGTCTCGCTGGTCGTCTTCGGCCTCACCCGGCTCGTGGAGCGCGCGGGCGAGATGCACGCCGCCCGGCTCTCGCTGGCCGCCGCGGCCGTGGCCGCCGAGCGGCTGCGTCTCGCCGCCGAGCTGAACGACGGCCTCGGGCGGAGCCTGGAGGTGATCGTCGAGGGCGGCCGCCGCGCGCTCGCGGAGCCGGACCGCGCGGGCGAGGTGCTGGCCTCGGTGACCGCCACCGCGCGTGCGGCACTGGCCGACGCCCGCGCCGCCTCCGCCGACTACCGAGCCACCTCCCTCGCGCCGGAGCTCGTCACGGCGCGGGTGATGCTCGACGCCGCGGGGATCGCCGTCGAGGTGCGCGGCGGCCACACCGAGCCCCTCGGTCCCGGCGGGGCGTTGCTGGCGAACGTGCTGCGTGAGGCCGTCACCGACGTCGTACGGCGGGGCACCGCCCGGCTGTGCGTCATCGAGACCAGCGAGCAGGGAGACGAGCAGGGAGCCACCGAGACGAGCGAGCAGCGAGACAAGCCAGGAAACACGGTGCGGCTGCGCGTCATCGACGACGGCCACCGCACCGCCGAGAGCCCCGACTTCGACGGCCTCCGGCTGGAGGAGGCGGGCGGCACCCTCGTCGCCGGTCTGTCCCCCACCGGACACTTCGTGGTGGAGGCGACCCTTCCCCGCGGCCATTCCCCCGCGGCCCTGCCCGGTGAGACGGGCACGGCCGGCGCAGGTGCTCCGGAACCCCCGGCGGGCCGAAGGCGGCGACGGCCCCTGCCGACGCTCACGCACGACGCGTCGTACGCGGTGTCGGTGGCGGTGCTCGCGGCCGTACTCGTGGGCTTCAGCGTCAAGGCGCTGCTCCTGCTCTCCGGCGCTCTCGTCATCCCGGCCGCGGCGTGCCTCGCCGTGATCGTCGTCATGCAGCTCCGCTCCGTCAACGGGCGTCACATGGTGGCGCTGGGGGTGATGGCGGTGCTCACGTACGCGCCCATCCCGGTCTTCGGGCCCGTCTGGCTGGGAGTGGCGGGCTTCCTCGCCGGGCCGGTCCTGCTCGCCTTCCCATGGCCGGCCGCCTGGCCGATGACGGCGGCGATCGTGGGAGGCGTCGCCGCGGCCGGGATGATGTTCGGCCTGCCGGCCCCCGTCCTCGCCAACAGCACGCTCAGCGCGCTCGTCACCGGGCTGGTGGTCTACGCTCTGCTCCGCCTGGCCCAGATCGTGAAGGAGCTCCAGGCCGCGAGGGAGAGCCTGGCGCGCGCCGCGATCGTCGAGGAACGCCTGCGCGCCGCCCGCGACCTGCACGATCTGCTCGGACACTCGCTGGCCGCGATCCTTCTCACCTGTGAGCTGGCCCGCCGCCTGAAGTGCCCGCGGGAGCGGATCGAGGAGATCGTCGCCATGGCGGAGGGTGCGCGAGCGGACCTGCGCTCGGTGTCGGGCGAGCAGCGGGAGCTGTCCCTGGCGGACGAGGTGGAGTCGGCGCGCACGGTGCTGTCGGCCGCCGGGATCCGGGTGACCGTGGAACCGGCCGGGCTGAACCTGCCCGCCGAGGTCGGGACCGTGCTGGGCGCCGTGCTCAGGGAGGCCGTGACGAACGTGCTCAGGCACAGCGAGGCCCGCCACTGTGCGATCACGATGCGGGCCGGTGAGGGCGGGCTGCTGCTGCGGGTCAGCAACGACGGGGTGGGCAGTGCCGGTGCTCACACAGGGAGGACGCGGCCGGGGTCGTCCGGCATCGGCAACCTGACCACCCGCCTCGCCGCCCTGGACGGCCGGCTGACCTCGCACGTCGACGGCGACCGGTTCACGCTGGAGGCCTGCGTGCCGCACCGCGCGCCGGTGCCCGCCTAGATCCGATCGCCGCTGCATCCGATCGCCCCTGGATCCAGCGGGCCCCTAGATCCAGCCGGCCTCGGTGGCGATGCGCACGGCGTCGGTCCGGTTGCGGGCGTTGAGCTTGGTGACGATCCCGGTGAGGTAGTTGCGCACGGTGCCCGCCGCCAGGTGGAGCCGCGCGGCGATGTCCGCCGCGTCCGCGCCCGCGGCCGCGAGGCGGAGCACGTCCGCCTCGCGCGGGGTGAGCGGATTGTCGGCCAGGTCCCAGGCGGTGACCGCGAGCGAGGGGTCGAGCACCCGTTCACCGGCCGCGACCCTGCGGATGGCGGCCACGAGTTCGTCCGGCGGCGCCGTCTTCAGCACGAATCCGGCGACACCGGCGCCGAGGGCGCGGCGCAGGTGCCCCGGCTTGC
This sequence comes from Microbispora rosea, assembly GCF_900156315.1. Lineage (GTDB taxonomy): Bacteria > Actinomycetota > Actinomycetes > Streptosporangiales > Streptosporangiaceae > Microbispora > Microbispora rosea. The sequence goes on from NZ_FTNI01000002.1 coordinate 187,569, forward strand.
CGTACGCGGTCAGCATCAGGGCACGGCAGGCGGGCAGGCGCGTACGGAGCTCGGCCGCGGCGGCCAGACCGTCCAGCCTGCCGGGCATGTCGATGTCGAGGACGGCGACGTCGGGGAGATGGACCAGCGCGGCGGCCAGGGCGGCCTCTCCGGACTCCGCGGTCGCGACGACCTCCAGGTCCTCCTCCAGCCCGAGCAGGGCGGCGAGAGCGCTCCTGATGACGTGCTGGTCCTCGGCAAGGAGTACGCGAATCACGCAGATATGTCTACCAGTGTCCGGATCATGACGAGGTCATGGTCACGAGGTGAGGCCGTCTCTGGGAAGCGACATCGCTGATCAGCAGGCTTGAGCACATGACAGAGGTGCTTCGCCTTGACGCGGTGAGCAAGGTGTATGGAAAGGGACAGGGCGCGGTGGCCGCCCTGCGCGAGGTCTCGGTGACCATCCCCGGTGGGAGCTTCACCGCCGTGATGGGACCGTCGGGCTCGGGCAAGAGCACGTTCTTGCACTGCGCGGCGGGGCTGGACACGCCCTCCTCCGGGTCGGTGCGGCTGGGCGGCACGGAGCTGTCCGGCATGGACGAGACCCGGTTGACGGAGCTGCGCAGGCAGCGGATCGGCTTCGTGTTCCAGGCGTTCAACCTGGTCTCGTCCTTGACCGTGCTGGAGAACATCACGCTGCCGATGCGGCTGGCCGGGGCGCGGGTCGACCGGGCGTGGCTTGAGGAGATCGTCGGGCGGGTGGGACTGGCGGGCCGCACCGGGCGCCGCCCCGCCCAGCTGTCCGGCGGGCAGCAGCAGCGGGTGGCCATCGCCAGGGCGCTGGTGACCCGGCCGCAGGTGGTCTTCGGCGACGAGCCGACCGGCGCGCTCGACACGATGACGGCCCGTGACGTGCTCCGGCTGCTGCGGGAGGTGGTGGACGGCCTCGGCCAGACCGTGGTGATGGTCACCCACGACCCGGTCGCCGCCTCCTACGCCGACACCGTCCTGTTCCTCGCCGACGGCCGGATCGTGGACGCGATGACCGCGCCGAGCTCCGAGGAGGTCGCCGAGCGGATGACGAGGCTGGGGGCGTACGCGGCATGATCACGGGACTCGCACTGAAGACCCTGCGGCACCGCAGGGCGGCGTTCGCGGGGGCGTTCGTGGCGCTGGTGTGCGCCGCCGCGCTGGTCTGCGCGTGCCTGATGCTGCTGGAGACCGGCCTGCGGGGCGGGGTCGCGCCGGAGCGTTACGCGGGGGCGCCCCTGATCGTCGCCGGCGATCAGAACGTCCACGAGACCGTGACCAAGTCCTCCGGGAAGGTCAAGACGAAGGCCAAGCCGCTCTCGGAGCGGGTCTGGATCCCCGAGGCGACCGCCGCGAAGCTGCGCGGCCTGCCGGGCGTTGCGAAGGTGCTGACCGAGGTGACGTTCCCCGTGAACGGACACGCTCTCGGCCACGGGTGGGAGTCGGCCGGGCTCACGCCGTTCACGATCGCGCGGGGACGCCCGCCGCGCGCGGACGGCGAGGTGGTCGTGGACGGCCGCTCGGGCCTGTCCGTGGGCGCGGCTCTCGACGTGCGGGGGCGGTCGTACCGGGTCGTGGGGGTCACCGCGCAGGCTCCGCCGAGCCAGGACACGGTGTTCTTCTCGACGGCCGAGGCCCGCCGGCTGGCCGGGCGTCCCGGGCTGGTGACCGCGATCGGCGTGTTCCCCCGGGTGGGGATGCCGGTGGACGCGTCGTCGGTGCTGTCCACAGGAGAGCGTCTTGCGGCCTACAGCGGGGACGAGCGCGGCACGGTGGAGTTCCTCGACGCGGAACAGGCGCGGGTGCGGCTGATCAGCCTGGGCGGCGCCCTGGGCGGCACGTCGCTGCTGGTGGCGATCCTCGTCGTGACGGGCACCTCCGCCCTGGCGGTCCAGCAGCGACGGCGTGAGATCGCCCTCCTTCGCGCGGTCGCCGCCACACCCGGGCAGGTGCGCAGGTTGCTGGGCGGCGAGTCGCTGCTGGTCGGCCTGGCGGCGGGCGTCATCGGATCGGCGGCCGGCGTCGGTCTCGGGTTCTGGCTGCGCGGCCGGTTCGTCGAGCTGGGCGCCATGCCGGCGAACCTGCGCCTGGTGGTGAGCCCGTTCCCGGCGGCCGCCGCTCTGATGGCTGCCGTGGCGGCGGCCTGGGCCGCGACCCGCCTCTCGGTCCGCCGCACCGCGCGGATCCGCCCCGTCGAGGCGCTCGGCGAGGCCGCCATGGGCGGGGGCCTGCCCCTCGGCCGGTCGATCGCGGGCGTCCTCTGCGTCGCCGCCGGGATCACGCTGACGCTGGTGCTCTCGGGACTCGAGACCGAGGCGGCGTCGAGCCCGGTGACGATGCTGACCGCGCTCGTCTGGACGGTGGCCGTCACCCTGCTCGGTCCGGTGCTCGCCCGCGTCGCGACCGCCTTGCTCGGCGTCGCGCTGCGCGCCTCCCGCGCCGGATATCTGGCGGCGCGCAACCTGCGGTCGGGCCCGGGACGGATGGCCTCCGTGATGGCGCCGCTGACCCTTCTGGTGGCCATGACCTGCACGATCCTGTTCACCCAGACCACCATGGGGCACGCGTCGGCCGCGCAGGTGGCCGCAGGCGCCCACGCCGACTACGTGGTGAGCGGAGCGACGGCGGACGCGGTGCGCCGGGTGCCGGGTGTGAAGGCGGTCACCTCGGTGGTGCGCACCTCCGTGCGCATCGGACTGGACAAGTACGGCGCGCAGGGCGTCGACGGCGGCGGGCGGCCGATCGGGCAGGCCGTGGACCTCGGGGTCGTGTCCGGCTCGCTCGACGGATTCGGCGCCCGATCGGCCGCGCTGAGCGAGTCGGCGGCCTCCAGGCTCGGGCTGTCGACCGGTGACGCGGTCAGGCTCACCCTGGGCGACGGGACCCCTGTCGAGCTGAAGGTCGTGGCGATCTACTCCCGCGGCCTCGGCTTCGGCGACCTGACCCTCCCGTACGCGCTGGTCTCCGGTCATGTCGACGATCCGTCGGGCGCTCTGCTCGTCGAGGCCCCCTCGGTCTCGCCTGCGGCCCTGGCCGCCGCGGCGCCGGTGGTGTCGCCGATGGGAGGGGCCGGGGGAGAGACCCCGAACGCCGAGGTCAACTACGTGGCCATGGGCCTGATCATCGCGTTCAGCGCGATCGCCGTGGTCAACACTCTGGCGATGTCCACCACGGACCGATCGCGGGAGCTCGCCCTGCTCCGCCTGGTCGGCGCGACCCGGCGGCAGGTGCTGCGCATGCTCCGCCTGGAGACCCTGACCGCGCTGATCGTCTCCGTGGTCGCCGGGACCGGCATCGCACTGATCACGCTGTCGGCCTTCAGCAGGGGGATGACCGGATCGGCCCTGCCGTACATCCCCCCGGCCGGTTATGCGCTGGTGATCGCCGCCGTCGCCGCGCTCGCCCTGGCCGCCACGAGCCTCCCCGCGCGCCTCGCGCTGCGCCCCCGCCCGGCCGAGGCCGTCGGCGCCCGCCAGTGAACACGGCACCCGCGCGACCCGGCGACGGCGTACAGGTAGCCCCGCGGATGCGCGAGGCGTCGGGCCGGGCGCGCGCGGTCGCCGTCGACTCGGGCGGGCACGGGTCCCCACCCGGTCGACGGCGACGCCTGTGGCGACGGCACCGTCACCAGGTTCCCGGTCACCGGCGAGCGACCGGCCGGAAAGTCGATCTTCCGGTAGGCGCGCTCACAGGCCGAGGGCGACGGCGAGGTCCTTCTTCAGGTCCTCCAGTTCCTGCGCGGCCCGGGCGCGGGCGGGTGCGACGTCCTCGCCCTCGACCGGCACGACGACCTCCAGGTAGCACTTGAGCTTCGGCTCGGTGCCGCTGGGCCGTACGACGATCCGGGCGTCGCCGGACAGGCGGTAGCGCAGGCCCTCGGTCGGCGGCAGCCCCGCCACCCCCTGGGACAGGTCCTCGGCCGACTCCACCGTCCTGCCCGCGAGCTGCACCGGCGGGTGCGTACGCAGGCGCTCGATGGCCTTGGCGATCAGCGACAGGTCCTCGACCCGGACCGAGAGCTGGGCGGTCGCGTGCAGGCCGTAGCGGCGGGCCTGGTCGTCCAGCAGGTCGAGCAGCGACTTGCCGTCCCGCTTGGCCGTGGCGGCCATCCCGGCCACGGTGAGGGCGGCCCCCACGCCGTCCTTGTCGTGGACCGGCAGCCCGGCGTCCGATCCCACGCTGTAGCCCAGCGCCTCCTCGTAGCCGAAGACCAGCCCCGGGCCCGTCTTCATGATCCACTTGAAGCCGGTCAGCGTCTCGGCGTGCCGCACGCCGTGACCGGCCGCAATCTTGGCGAGCAGCGACGACGACACGATCGAGGTGGCGACCAGCCGGTCGCCGCCCGAGGTGTGCCGCAGCACGTGCTCGGCCAGCAGGCCGCCCACTTCGTCGCCGGTCAGCATGCGGTAGCCGCCGCCCGGCAGCGGGGTGCCCACGGCGCAGCGGTCCGCGTCCGGGTCGTTGGCGATCACCAGGTCGGCGCGGGTCGCGGCGGCGAGTTCGAGCGCGAGGTCCATGGCGCCCGGTTCCTCCGGGTTGGGGAACGCCACGGTGGGGAAATCCGGGTCGGGCATCGCCTGCCGGCTCACCATGACCGGCACCTCGAAGCCCGCCACACGGAACGCCTCGGACACGGTCGCGCCGCCGACGCCGTGCAGCGGCGTGTACGCGACCGCGATCTCGCGGGCGTCGCCGATCGGGAGCGCGGTGAGGGCCCGCAGGTACGGCACGACGATGTCGTCGTGGCCGAGGGTCCGCCAGTCGTCGCCCAGCGGCAGCGCGTCCACACGGCCGACCGCGTCGATGGCGGCGGAGATCTCCCGGTCGAGCGGCGGCACGATCTGCGCGCCGTCGCCCCAGTAGACCTTGTAACCGTTGTCCTGGGGAGGGTTGTGCGAGGCGGTGACCATGACGCCCGCGTCCGCGCCCAGATGACGCACGGCGAACGCCAGGACGGGGGTGGGCCACTTGGCGGCCATCACCGAGGCGCGCAGGCCCGCCCCGGTCAGCACGCGGGCCGTGTCGGCGGCGAACACGTCGGACTTGTGCCGCCCGTCGTAGCCGATCACCACGTGGCGTCCCGGGCCGAGGACGCGGGCCAGGCCGGCGGCCGCCCGCAGCACCGTGACCCGGTTCATCCGGTTCGGCCCGGCTCCCAGCGCGCCGCGCAGGCCCGCCGTGCCGAACTCCAGCTTCGCGCCGAAGCGGTCCTCCAGGGCGGCCGGATCACCGTGCTCAAGAAGCGCGTCGAGCTCCGCCCGCGTCTCCGGGTCGGGGTCCTGGTCACGCCATTCCTGTGCGAGCCGTACGAAGTCGGTCGTTGGGTCGATCACGTATGGGCTCCCTACAGCTTGTCGACGACCTGGGCGAGCAGGACGCCCATGCGGGCGGCCGTGGCCCGGCCGACCTCCAGGACCTCCTCGTGGTTGAGCGGCTCGCCCACCAGGCCCGCGCCCGGGTTGGTGACCAGGGAGATCCCGAGCACCTCGGCCCCGGCCTCCCGGGCGGCGACCGCCTCCAGCACGGTGGACATGCCCACCAGGTCGCCGCCGAGCGTGCGCAGCATGCGGATCTCCGCGGGCGTCTCGTACGTCGGGCCGCGGAAGGCGACGTACACGCCCTCGGACAGCGAGGGGTCGACCGCGCGGGCCAGGTCGCGCAGGCGCTTGGAGTACACCTCGGTGAGGTCGATGAACGTCGCACCCGTGATCGGGTTGCTGCCGGTGAGGTTGATGTGATCGCTGATCAGCACCGGGTCGCCGACCTTCTGGGTCTCCGGCCGCAGCCCGCCCGCCGCGTTGGTCAGCACCACCGTGCGCACCCCGGCCGCGACGGCCGTGCGCACCCCGTGGACCACCGGCTCCACCCCGCGGCCCTCGTACAGGTGCGTGCGTCCAAGGAAGATCAGGGCGTTGAGCCCGGAGGCCGTGCGCACCGCGCGGACCGTTCCCGCGTGACCCGCGACCGCGGGAGGGGAGAACCCCGGCAGTTTCGTCACCGCGAGTTCGGCGACCGTCTCGCCGATCGCGTCCGCGGCCGGGACCCAGCCCGAGCCCATGACGAGGGCGACGTCGAAGGAAGGGATGCCGGTGAGGTTCCTCAGCGTGGTCGCGGCCTCGGCCGCCAGGTCATATGGGGTCACTTTGCTGAGGGTACAGAAGAGCATGAACCCGGCGGATAAGTGCCGGGCCCGTGTCAGTCGCCGAGCTTCTTGCAGGGACGGGTGCGCAGCCAGGCGACGTAGTCGTCGGGCGCGCCCGCCTTCTCGGCGGCCTCGGCCAGGATGCCGATGTACCGCGCCGACGGCAGCCCGCCCTCGTAGGAGTCCAGCACGTACGACCAGGCGAGCACGTCGCCCTCCAGCGTCGCGACCCGGAGCCGGAGCTTCCGGTAGAGGCCGAGGTCGGTGCCCGTCCATCGGTCGAGGGACGCCTCGTCCCACTCCGGCACGTCGTACAGGACGACGAATACCTGCTCGTCGGCGTCCTCGACTATCGTGGCGAGAGCGCCCTCCCAGCTGACGTCCTCGCCGCCGAAGGTGAGCCGCCAGCCCGGGAGCCAGCCCGTTCCTCGCATGGGCGAGTGGGGCGCCCACTCCGCCATCTGCTTGGGGTCCATGTTGCTGCCGTAGGCCGCGTAAACAGGCACGGCACACAAGCCTAAACCAAGATCCCGAAAGTTGGACGGGTACGCGCGTACGGGGGTGTGGCGAGAAAATCCGCGTAGTCGGCCCGTTACGCGCACCTCGCCGGGAATACGTAACCAGAATGCGGGACAATGGAGCACGTGACAAGGATCGTGATCATCGGTGGCGGCCCCGGCGGATACGAGGCGGCCCTGGTCGCCGCGCAACTGGGCGCCCAGGTCACCGTCGTGGAGGAGGAAGGACCCGGCGGGGCGTGCGTGCTCACCGACTGCGTGCCGTCCAAGACCCTGATCGCCTCCTCCGTCAGAAAGCAGGCGCTTCTCGACGCGTCGTCGCTGGGCGTCCGCTTCGACGGCGGTCCTGACCACGACACCGGCGGCGTCAGCGTGGACATGATCGACGTGAACAAACGCGTCAAGGAGCTCGCGCTCGCGCAGTCGAACGACATCGCCGCCCGGCTGGCCGCCGAGGGCGTCGAGGTCATCCGCGCCCGGGGCCGTCTGGTCGATCCCCAGGTGGTGCGCGCGGGGGACCGTACGATCCGGGCCGACGTGGTCATCGTGGCGACCGGCGCCCACCCCCGCGTGCTGCCGGGGGCGGAGCCCGACGGCGAGCGCATCCTCAGCTGGCGCCAGCTGTACGACCTGGAAGAGCTGCCCGAGCACCTGATCGTCGTCGGCTCCGGCGTCACCGGCGCCGAGTTCGCCGGCGCCTACCGGTCGCTCGGGTCGGAGGTCACGCTGGTCTCCTCGCGCGACCGGATGATGCCCAACGAGGACGCCGACGGGGCCGAGGTGCTGGAGGGCGTCTACCGGCGCCGCGGCATGAACGTCATGGGCCGCTCACGCGCCGCCTCGGTCAAGCGCACCGAGCACGGCGTCGTCGTGACCCTGGAGGACGGCCGCACCGCCGAGGGCAGCCACTGCCTCATGACCGTCGGCATGGTGCCCAACACCTCCGGGCTCGGGCTGGAGGACAACGGCGTGAAGCTCGACCGCAACGGCTTCATCGAGGTCGACAAGGTGTCGCGGACCTCCGCGCCCGGTGTGTACGCCGCGGGAGACTGCACCGGCGTCCTGATGCTCGCCTCGGTCGCCGCCATGCAGGGCAGGATCGCGGTCTGGCACGCGCTCGGCGAGGCCGTGCAGCCGATCCGGCTGGCCACCGTCGCCGCCAACATCTTCACCGACCCGGAGATCGCCGCCGTGGGCGTGTCGCAGCGGCAGATCGAGGCGGGCGAGATCGAGGCGAACGTCGTCAAGCTGCCGCTGGCCACCAACGCCCGGGCCAAGATGCAGGGCTTCAACGACGGTTTCGTGAAGCTGTTCTGCCGTCCGAACACCAGCATCGTGCTCGGCGGCGTGGTGGTCGCGCCCCGGGCGTCGGAGCTGATCCTGGCCGTGTCGGTGGCCGTGCAGCACCGCCTGACCGTGGACCAGCTCGCTCACACCTTCGCCGTCTACCCGTCGCTGTCGGGCTCGATCACCGAGGCGGCCCGCCGTCTCATGTCCCCGCTGACCGCCGGCATCTGACCGGCTCCCCTCTCCACGGCCGGGTCAGTCCGCGCACGCCGCGCCTACGGGAACGCGGGTGGCGGCGGTGCGCGGGCTCAGCGCGCGCGCCGGCCAGATCATCGCCCCGACCGTGCACGTCACCAGGGCGAAGGCGAACGGGAAGGCGAACGTGCCGGCCAGCCAGCCGATGACGGACGGCGCCACGAGCCCCGACATCCAGGTGATCGTCGCGACCCCCGCGACGCCCTCGGCCGGCGTACGGGCGACCTGACCCGCCGCCGCGAACACCAGCGGAACGACGACGGCGATACCGGCGCCGAACAACGCGAACCCCGCGATCACCGGCGCGGGCGTGCGGAACGCGACCACGACCACACCGCCGAGGAGGGCGGTGACGGCCCCGGCGCGCACGGTCGCGACCGGCCCGAGCCTGCGCACGACGAAGTCCCCGCCGAGCCGCACCGTGACCATGCACGCGGTGAACACGGCGTAGCCGGCCGCGGCGACGCCCGCTCCCGCCCCCGCGACGTTCGTGAGGTAGATCGCCGCCCACTGGCCGCTGGCCCGCTCCGCGAAGGTGGCGAAGAAGCCGATCAGGCCGATCAGCAGGACGGCCCTCGGCGGCAGCGTGAAGCGCGATGGCGGCTTCTCGTCCGGTGCGGGCCCGTCGTCGAGGAGCGCGCGGCTTCCCGCGACACCCACGGCGATCAGCGCCGCCGCCATGAGGGCGAGGTGCGCACGCGCGTCCAGGCCCGCCTGCGCCGCCGCGGCCCCGATGCCCGCGCCGCACAGGTTGCCGACACTCCACATGCCGTGCAGGCCGGACATGACCGAGCGGCCCAGGCGCCGTTCGACGAGCACGCCCTGGGCGTTCATGGCCAGGTCGCACATCCCGGCGGCGGCGCCGGACGTGAGGAACACGGGGATCAGCCACAGGGGGCCCGGCGCCAGCACGGGGAGGGCCAGGGAGGCGCACCACAGGGCGAGGAGGGTCCGGGTCGTGGCCCTGGGCCCGAACCGGTAGGCCAGCCGGGCGGTCACCGGCATCGTGAGGAACGAGCCGATCGGCGGGCAGAGCAGGACGAGCCCGAGGGCGGCCGTGCCCAGGCCGAAGTGGTCCTGGAGCCACGGCATGCGGGTGAAGAGGGTGCCCGCCACCGCTCCGTGAACGGCGAAGACGAGGGCGATGGCCCGTTGATGTCTGTCTCGCATACGGCTAAATTAACAGGCAGGGTTCCTGATAAAAAGAGGTTTTTTCGTGAAGACCGCGACACCCCAGCTCGCGCGGGCCATCAACGACCGGCTCGCGCTCGACCTGCTCCTGGAACGGGGCCCGCTGACCGCGCCCCAGCTGCGCGCGCTCACCGGCCTGTCCCGCCCGACCGTGTCGGACCTGATCGAACGCCTGCAGGTGAACGGGCTGATCCGGGTCACAGGGGAGAGCGGCGGCGACCGGCGCGGCCCCAACGCCCGCCTCTACGGCATCGTCGCCGGCCGGGCCTTCGTGGGCGGAGTGGACGTGCGGCGCGACGTGGTCAACGTGACGGTCGCCGACATCACCGGCGCCACCGTGGGCGCGGCGACGCGGCCGATCGGGGAGAACCTGCCCGCGCTGGTCGCGGAGGCGCTCGCCGAGGCGGCCGGTTCACGTCCCCTGCACGCCGTCGTCATCGGCGCCCCCGGGATGGTCGACCCGCAGACCGGAGACCTCGCGGCGGGGAACGTCGAGCCCGCGTGGCGGCCCGGGCTCCTCCCGGCCCTGCGTACCCTGGTCGACGCGCCGGTCAGCATGGAGAACGAGGTCAACCTGGCCGCCGTCGCCGAGCACGCCACCGGGGCGGCCGCCGGGCGGGACGACTTCGTCCTGCTCTGGCTGGACGACGGCGTCGGCGCGGCCGTCGTGCTGGACGGCAGGCTCCGCCGGGGCGCTTCCGGCGGAGCCGGTGAGATCGGCTTCCTCGGCCGGCTCGACATCAGGGTGTGCGACCTGCTGGGCACGCAGGCCGTACGCGGGCTGGACCTCCCCGCCCTGGCGGAGAGGGTCGTGACGGCCGCCTTCACGCTCGTGGCCGTGCTCGATCCCGGTCTCGTCGTCCTCGGCGGCGCCACCAGCCTGGCGGGAGGCGAGCCGCTGGCGGCCCTGGTCGCCGAGCGCCTGGCGGAGGTCTCACCCGTGCCCGTGCACGTACGCGTGAGCGGCATCCCGGACAATCCCGTCCTGCGGGGTGCGGTCTCCACCGCCCTCTCGATCGCCCGCGACGCCGTCTTCGGGCAGGGCCGGCCGTGAACCCGCCGAGGTCAGCGGTGACCGTCCGTGGCGGACAGCCGTGACCTGACCACATGCAGGGCATGCCGTCCCCGCCCGATCGCCGTGGCCGCCGCCTGCAGGTCGTAGGGCGTCTGGGCGACGTTCAGCGCCTGCTTGGCCGCCTCGTACGCGTCGAGCGCCGCGCGCCACTCGTGCGTCGGCCCGCTGACCTGGTTGATCTTCATCTCGAAGTCGAGGGCGTCGATCTCCTCGCCGAAGCGGGTCACGTCCTCCTCGGCGGCGTGCCTGGCCACCGCCATCTCGGCCACGAAACGCTCCCTGCGCCGGTGGGCGACGCCCCACAGGATCAGCGTCAGGCTCAGGCCGAGCCCGGACACGATGACGAGGACGAGCGCGGGCGACGGGCCCTTCGAGCGGACGGCGTTCCCGGGCACGTCCCGCCCCCAGGTGGGCGTCGCGTCCTCGGCCGGTTCGTCCCCGGCGGCGCCGGGCGCGACGGCGTCGTCGGGCAGGTTCTCCGGCGTGCCCCGCGCCCCGGTCAGGTCCACGTCGTCGGCCTGCGTGAAGGACGCCTTGTCGACGTCCGCCCCGTGGAAGTCCGCGCCGTCGAGTTCGGCCTGGGTGAACTCCGCCTCGGACAGGTCGGCGTCCCTCAGCACGGCGTGCTCCAGGTGGGCCTGGCCGAGCTTGGCCTCGCCGAGCTTGGCCCGGGTGAAGTCCGCCGTGCGGCCCTTGATCTGCCCGAGCGTGGCGTCCTTAAGGTCGGCGTCCACGAGTTTCGCGTCGGTGAGGTTGGCCTGGGTGAGCACGGCCCGGGTGAGGACCGCGCCGGTCAGGTCGGAGTGCGGGAACTCGGCCTGCACGGCGTCGGCGTCGGTGAGGACCGCCCCGCGCAGGTTCGCCTGCTTGGCCTGCATCTGGCCGAGGTCGGCCTCGCTGAGGTCGGCCCCGCGCAGGTCGGCGTAGTCGAGACGTGCCTGGCCGAGGTCGGCCTCCTTCAGCGAGGCCTTGCGCAGGACGGCCCCGGTGAGGTCCTTGCCCGTGAGATCCACCCCGTCGAGCTTCGCGCCGCTCAGGTCGGCGCACCGCATGACGGGGGGCAGGGCGGCGCCGGTGAGGTCCTTGCCGCGCAGCTTCACGCCGCTGCCCGGCTTGCAGGGAGCGGAGGCCGCGTGCACGGCGGTCGCGGGGAGTGCCAGGAACGCGAGGGTGAGGAACGCGAGCGACAGAGACGCGAGCGACAGGAACAGGGCAGCGACGGACAGGGGGGCGAAGCGACGCACGGGGGGCCTCCTGAGGGGAACGCCCCGAGTCTCCCATGCGATCTTTAATCGCACTTGCAATCCGCTGACCGGCCCTCATCCCGGCGTTTCCAGGGTGGTGGACGATGGTGGACGACCCGGCCGGGCCGGGTGCGGACACGACGAAGGGGCGGACCTTCGGGTCCGCCCCTCGTCTGCGCTGTGCCGAGAGCCGCGCTGTGCCGAGAGCCGCGCTGTGCCGAGAGCCGCGCTGTGCCGAGAGCAGCGCCGTGCCGAAGCTGTGCCGAGAGCTCTGCTCTGCCGAAAGCGCTTACGCGCTTCTGCGCCGGCCGAGAGCGCTCAGGCGCTTCTGCGCCGAATGCGCTCGGGCGTCACCAGTCGCCGCCGCCGAAGTCCCCTCCGCCGAAGTCGCCGCCGCCCCAGTCGCCGCCTCCGCCGCCACCCCAGTCGCCGCCTCCGCCGCCGAAGTCGCCTCCGCCGCCCCAGTCGCCTCCGCCGCCGGACTCCACGCCCGCGGCGTAACCGGAGTCGTATCCGGCGCCGTATCCGCCGTGACCCCAGCCGCCGAACGCGCCGCCGAGCATGGTGCCGACGAGCATGCCGGTCAGCAGGTCGCCGCCGCCGAAGCCGCCGTAGTAGCCGTACGCGTAGGGCTGGTAGGCCGGACCGGCGTCCCAGTAGGGCCTGCGCTGGCCGTTCACCATGACCTCGCGCATCTGCGGGTCGAAGCCGCGCTCCACCGCCTCGGCGTCCGCCGCGCAGGCGGGGACGTCGCGCACCGCGCCGCCGGGGGGCGCCCACCGGACGTTGCGCACCGACGGGCCGTGCTGCGGGTTGAAGAAGCACGGGGGCAGCCGCTCGGGCAGCGGCTGGTTGTTCACGCGCGCCTTGACACAGGCCAGCGCGTAGCGGCCGTCCTCCAGCGTGGAGGTCACCGTGCGCAGGTCCTCCGGACGCTTGATCGCGGCGAGTTCGGTCTTGGCCCGCTCGTAGGAGTCGAGGGCCCGCTGCCAGTCGCTCGTCGACTCGCTCTGCGGGAGCATCCTGACGTCCATGTCGAGGGCGGTGATCTCCTCACCGAACTTCGTGACGTCCTCCTCGACCGTCTGCCTGACGGCCGCGAGCTCGGCGGCCTCGCGCTCCTCGCGCTTGCGCTTGTTGCGGCGTCCGATGATCCACAAACCGGCACCTCCCACGACCGCGATGCCCAGAATGCCGATGAGCACACCCGAACCACCGCCGCCGGTCTTGCTGCCCGGGGTCAGGGGCTCCTTGCGGTTGCCGCCCGCGAACTGGTCGATCCGGTGGACGAAGTCCTCCATCACGGCGACCGGGTCGCCCTTGTTGTTGGCGGCGGCCAGGTTCGCGATCTGGCCGGCGGCGCCCTGGGAGTTCCTGCCGAGCGCGCTGGACCCGGCGAACAGGTTCGTGCCGTCGATCACGGCCACGGTCGCCGCGGTCCTGCCCGCCTGGGCGAGCGAGTTGCCGAGCTGCGTGATGTACGCGCCGGCCTGCTGCGACGAGGTGATCGTCCCGTCCGGCAGCGCGACCGCGTAGATCTTCGTGTTCGCGTTCTCGAGCGCGTCGCGCATGCCCGATTGCTGGTCGGACGTCAGCGGGGCGCCGCTCTGCACGAACAGCGGATTGCCGCTCTTCCAGGACGACAGGACCGTGGCCGGGTCCGGGGGAGCAGCCGCCATGGCGGACGGCGCGAGCGCGAGCACAGTGATGAGTCCGGCGAGCAGCGCCGCCAGGGCGGCCCCCACCCGGCCGAGCGGTGTCTTCATGGTCACGGCTTCAAGCCTCCTTCGCCCTACTGGACGAACGGCAGGGCGCGATGGTTCCTCCACGAACACCTATCGTTCCGCACCTGGGTGCCGGCATGCGTCTTCCTGCCGATGAATGACGGTGGCGTCGGTCGCCGAACCGCCCGCGCGCGATCTCGCCTGTCCGGCGAGAGCCCGCCACCGGAGACCGCCGGCCTCCACGGCCGGCGGTGAGGCTCAGGCGTCCTTGATCTCGCACAGGACGGCCCCGGCGGTGACCGTCTGGCCGACGGCGGCCGCGAGGCCGGTGATCGTGCCGCCCTTGTGGGCGGTCAGCGGCTGCTCCATCTTCATCGCCTCGAGGACGACGACCGTGTCGCCGGGCTCGACGGTGTCGCCGTCGGCGACGACGACCTTCACGATCGTGCCCTGCATCGGGCTGACGAGGGAGTCGCCGCTCGCCGCGGTCTTCTTGGCGCCGCCGCCGGACCGCCGGGGCGTCGCCTTCCTGGCGGGGCCGGAGCCGGTCGCGCCCGGAGCCGGCGAGCCCAGCCCGGCGGGCAGGACGACCTCCAGGCGCTTGCCGCCGACCTCGACCGTGATCCGCTCACGCTCGGCCGGCTCCGTGGAGCCCACCTCACCGTCGTACGGCGTGATCGTGTTGTCGAACTCGGTCTCGATCCACCGGGTGTGCACGGAGAACGGCTCACCGGTGAAGGCGGGGTCGTTCACCACGGCCCGGTGGAACGGCAGCACGGTCGGCATGCCGTCGATCTCATACTCGGCCAGGGCGCGGCGCGACCGCTCCAGCGCCTGCTGCCGGGTCGCTCCGGTGACGATCAGCTTGGCCACGAGCGAGTCGAACGCCTGCGGCACGCTCATGCCGGTCTCGTAACCGCCGTCCAGCCGCACACCGGGGCCGGACGGGACGCGCATCGAGGTGATCGTCCCCGGCGCGGGCAGGAAGCCCCGGCCCGCGTCCTCGGCGTTGATCCGGAACTCGATGGAGTGGCCGCGCAGCACCGGGTCGTCGTAGCCCAGGGCCTCGCCGTCGGCGATGCGGAACATCTCGCGCACCAGGTCGATGCCCGCGACCTCCTCGCTGACCGGGTGCTCGACCTGCAGCCGGGTGTTGACCTCCAGGAAGGAGATCGTGCCGTCCTGGCCGACGAGGAACTCGCACGTGCCCGCGCCGACGTAGCCCGCCTCGCGCAGGATCGCCTTGGACGAGGAGTAGAGGAGTTCGAGCTGCTCGCCGGTCAGGAACGGGGCCGGGGCCTCCTCCACCAGCTTCTGGTGGCGGCGCTGCAGGGAGCAGTCGCGGGTGGAGACCACGACGACGTTGCCGTGGGTGTCGGCCAGGCACTGGGTCTCGACGTGCCGCGGCCGGTCGAGGTAGCGCTCCACGAAGCACTCCCCGCGCCCGAAGGCGGTGACGGCCTCGCGCACCGCGGACTCGTACAGGTCGGGGATCTCCTCCATGGTGCGGGCCACCTTGAGCCCGCGCCCGCCGCCGCCGAACGCCGCCTTGATCGCGATCGGCAGGCCGTGCCCGGCGGCGAAGGCGACGACCTCGTCCACCCCGGAGACCGGGTCGGGGGTTCCGGCGACGAGCGGAGCGCCCACACGCTGCGCGATGTGCCGGGCCTGGACCTTGTCGCCCAGTGCGGTGATCGCCGAGGGCGGCGGGCCGATCCAGATCAGGCCGGCGTCGAGCACGGCCTGGGCGAAGCCGGCGTTCTCGGCGAGGAAGCCGTATCCGGGGTGGACGGCGTCCGCGCCCGTCTTCCGCGCCACCGAGAGGATCTTGTCGATGTTGAGGTAGGTCTCGGCCGGGCTCTGCCCGCCGAGCGCGTGCGCCTCGTCGGCCACCCGCACGTGCAGCGCGTCCAGATCCTGGTCCGCGTAGACCGCGACGCTGGACATCCCGGCGTCCGCGCAGGCCCGGGCGATCCGTACGGCGATCTCACCGCGATTGGCGATCAAGACCTTGTGCACCGCGTGCATCCTTCCCTCGGGCCCCTGGGTTACGAGCTGTGGTGGATTTTATGCACCTGCCGGCGCTGGACGGCGTCCGCCCCCTTACTGAGTGGGACCGCCGTCGTGCCTCGTCGGCGACGTTCCCCCGTCCTCATCGCCGGTATGTCTGGTTTGAACCTTCATGTTGTGAAGCGGTATTGCCGGTGGAGTTCGTTAGGCTGATCGCTTATGCGGGGATCCGGCCTTCTGGCGACCGTGCTGGCTCTGCTTCTCGTGGCACCGCCCGCGCCGCCCGCCCAGGCGCGGGCGGCGCCGGTGCGGTGCACGCCGCGCAAGGGCAGCATGCAGGTGGCCGAGCCGTGGGCGCAGCGCAGGCTCGACCCAAAGCGGGTGTGGCCGCTCACCAGTGGCGAGGGCGTCACGGTCGCGATCATCGACAGCGGGGTGGACCTGACGCATCCGCAGATCCGGGTGGCCAAGGAGGTGGACTACACCGGCACGGGACACCGCGACTGCGTCGGGCACGGCACGGCGGTCGCCGGCGTCATCGCCGCCCAGTATCTGAAGGGCGTCCCCTTCCACGGAGTCGCGCCCGGTGTGCGGCTGATCTCGCTCAAGCAGACGAACGAGGAGCACGGCGACCCGGACATACTCGCCAGGGCCATCGTGGACGCGGCCGACTTCGGCGCCGACGTGATCAACGTGTCGATCGACGCCCGCGACGACCCGAAGCTCAGGCAGGCCGTGGCGTACGCGCTCGGCCAGGACGTGGTGATCGTGGCGGCGGCGGGCAACACGACCGCGGAGGACGGCACGCCGGAGGCCTCCTACCCCGCCGCGTATCCGGGGGTGCTCGCCGTGGGGTCGGCCACCCCGGACGGCAGGCGTGCCGACTTCTCCAACACCGTCACTCCCGTATCCGTCCTGGGGCCGGGCCAGGACATCACCTCCACCTGGCCAGGGCGGTCGTACATGAGCGGGCTCGAAGGCACCAGCTTCGCCGCGCCGTACGTCGCGGGGGTGGCGGCGCTGGTGCGTGCCCGCCATCCGGAGCTGGACCAGGAGCGGGTGCGCTGGCGCATCACCGCCACGGCGGACGGCGGCGCGGGGACGGGCACGGGCGCGGGGATGGTGAATCCGCTGCTCGCCGTCACCGCGATCCTGCCGCTGGAGGCCGCCGACGCCCCCGTCATCGCGCCGCCGGCGCCTGCCCCGCTGTCGGAGAACGCGGTGAGCAGGGCGGCCCCGGTGGACCGGGAGGCGATCGACCTGGCGCTGACGATCGCGGCGGCGGCGCTGTGCGCGGTGGGGTTGATCGTGGCCGTGCGGGTGTTCGTGCCGATGGGCAGGCGGAGAAGGTGGCGTCCCGGCCGTGAAGGTTGACTCGTCCGCTTTGGGTAATTGACGATTAAATGTTTTGGCCTGCCGGAAACTACTGCTTTGCTCCGTGTCCTCTTGGTTGAATGATCCTTATCAGGTCACTTCCAGAAAGGACTGAGATGCACCCTTTACGGCCGGGTGATCCCGAGCAGATAGGCGAGTACGCCATCCTGGGACGGCTGGACGAGGGGCCCCGCGGCGACGTCTATGTCGGCAAGGAGACCGGCGACGACGCCCCTGTGCGGGTGATCAAGCTGTTGGCCGCTGAGCCGGGTTCGGGGCAGGCCGTCCTCGACCGGCTCACTGTGGCCACGCGTGTGTCCAGCTCATACGTGGCCCGCACGATCACGGCGGGCCTGCTCGGGGATCGACCCTACGTCGTCAGGGAACACGTCGAAGGGCGCAGCCTGGCGGCCGTCGTGGCGGCCGAGGGCCCGCTCTCGGGGGAGGCGCTCGAACGGGTCGCGGTGGGCGTGCTCACCGCGCTGACCGCCGTCCACCTCGCCGACCTCGCGCACGGCTCGCTCGCCCCGCACAACGTCATCGTCGCGGACGACGGCGTCAAGCTGACCGACGTCGCCGTCGGGCCGCCGGTGGGCGAGCCGGCCTACCGGGCTCCTGAGCAGATCAGGGGCGAGCGGTACGACGCGTACGCGGACATGTTCGCCTGGGCCGCCACGGTGGTCTTCGCGGCGACCGGGCGTCCGCCGTTCCCGCAGGAGCCGCAGGCGGTGCTGAACGCGCCGCCCGACCTCGGCGGCCTGGAGGAGCGGCTGCGCCAGGTCGTGCTGCCCGCGCTGGCCAAGGAGCCGGGGCAGCGGCCGACCGCCTACACCGCGATGCTGCAACTGCTCGGCGGCGGTGCCGCGGGCGCCCAACCGGCGCCGGGCCCCGGCGCGACGGTGGTGCTACCGTCCGCGCAGCCGTCGCAGCCGCCGGTCGGGGGAATCCCCGTTCCGCCGGGTCCGCAGCAGGCGCCGGTTCCGCAGCAGACGTGGGGCCCGCCGCCCGTCCCGCAGCAGCCCCAGCAGGCGTCCGGCGCCTCCTGGCAGCCGCCCGCCATGCCCCAGGAGCAGCCCCAGCAGCAGACGTGGGGGCCGCCGACCACCCAGGGCAAGGTCGAGACGGTGAAGCGCAGGCCGTTCCCCGTCGGCCTCGCGGCGGCGGTCGGCGCCGTGGTCCTGCTCTCCGGAGTGGGTCTGTGGGGCGCCGGACACTACTCCCAGGTCCAGCTGTCGCCGGCCGCCGCCGAGCGCGCCGCGGGCCAGCACGGGAACGGTGGGCGCGTGCTCGCGGACGGCGGAAACGCGAACGGCGGAGACACGGGCGGCGGGACCACGGGTGGCGGAACCACGGGTGGCGGGACCGGAGGCGGCGGGCAGGCCCCGACGGCGGCGCCGCAGGTGACGGTGCCGTGGGCGCTGTCGTCCGAGGACCCCGACTCTCCGGTGCAGCCGCTGGTGCTGCCGAGCGAGTGGCCGACGGACGCTCCGGTGACGCCGGAGCTCACCTCGGTCCCGACCCCCGGCCCGATCGTGCCGGTGCCGACCCAGCCGGTGGTTCCGCCGCCGGCGCAGCCGCCCGGGCAGACGACGCAGCCGACGGCCCGGGTGACGACCACCGCCACGGTCACCGCGCCGCCCAGCCCGGTGCCGACGCAGCCGACTCCCGAGCCCCCGCCCACGCAGTCGCCGAGCCCGGCGGCCACGGACAGGCAGGAGCAGGTGCCGAGCCCACAGCCCACCGAGTCCTCCGAGGAGCCGACGGGGAAGCCCACAGAGAAGCCGACAGACAAGCCGGTCGAGAGGCCCAGCTGGGTTCCCTCCTGGGTGCCCACCGAGAGGCCCGCCCGGAGGCACACCCGGAGGTCCACCGAGGAGCCGACGGCGTCCGCGCAGCCGAGCACTCCGGCGGCGAAGCCCACGACGGCGACGCCGGCGCCGAGCACTCCGGTCGCGAAGCCGACGACGGTGGCGCCCAAGCCGACACCGAAGCCGACGACGGTGGCGCCCAAGCCGACACCGAAGCCGACCACGGTGGCGCCTAAGCCGACCACGGTGGCGCCCAAGCCGACACCGAAGCCGACGACCGCGGCGCCGGTCCGGAACCCCTACAGCCCGGTCCAGGTCTGCGGGGCGGGCTTCTCCGTGCAGCGCAGCAGCGCTCTGGCGGGTGGCACCACCTACCAGCTGTACAACCCCGGCACGGGGGAGAACTGCGTCGTCACGATCAAGACGGCCGACGTCGGCAAGGCGACGCCGGTCTCCGCGACCCTGGAGGTCCAGGGCGGCGGAAGCAGGACCGACAGCGGTAACTACGAGTACTACGCCGGTCCGGTGAAGCTGCAGGCCAAGGGCAAGTGCGTCAAGTACTCCGGCAGCGTCGGCTCGTCCGGCGCCAGCGCCGGCTGGGCCAACTGCGGCTGACACCGCGACTGACACTGCGGCTGACCGATTCACACGAAGGCCGGGCGGGGGCACCCGCCCGGCCTTTCGTCTGCGTTCCGCCTGAGGTCCAGCCGCCCAGGGCGTCGATGACGACGGTCACGAGACCCGGCACCGCGAGTGGCACCTGCCAGTGCCGGAGGCGGTCATGCCGTCTCATTCGGCGCGGAGACAGAAGGGGTGCCCGGCGGGGCTGGCGTAGACCCGGGAGCCCGTGGCCGGTGAGACGGCGACATCGCCCACGGGACTGAGACGACGGGCCCCGGCGGAGACCGCCAGACGGTCCGCGGCCTCCAGATCATCGACCGCCAGATCGACGTGCATCTGCTGTGAACGGCCGCCGGGCCACTGCGGTGGAAGATGCTCTGGAGCCAGCTGGATCACGAACGCCGGAAACCCGTCGATCCGGAGAAAATGATGGGTCTGCGTCCGGGTGACGGTGCCGCCCAGCAACTGATGCCAGAAGGCGCTCTCGAGCTCCAGGTCGGCAGCCTCCAGGAGCACCGCGCTCAGGGTGAACTTCATGACTTCCTCACTTCGGGATTCGTGGTCGTACGTGGTGCGGGTGAGCTTCGAGGACTGCCGGCGGTGATCGGTCACACCGCCGGGATGATGCCCCCGTCGACCCGGAATTCGGCACCGGTGAGCCACTTCGCGCGCGGCGAGGCGAGGAAGGCGATCATCTCCGCGACGTCCTCGGGCTCGCCCGGCCGCCCCATCGGCACGTTCAGGTGGTCCACAATCTGCTGTTTGACCTCCTCCAGTCCGATGCCCTGGCGGTCCGCGATGCTCTGCAGGTGCTCCGTCGACCCCTCAGTGACGACGAAACCCGGCAGGACGCACACCACGCGCACGCCGTGCTTGCCCACGTCGGTGGCCAACTCACGGCTGTAGACGTTGAGCGCCGCCTTCGCCGCCGCGTACGGCGCCTCGGACGGCTGCGGCACCCGGCTGGCAATCGAGGAAACATGCACGACCACGCCGGAGCCCCGCTCCACCATCCCCGGCACCAGCACCCGGTCCAGGCGCACCGCGCTGAGCAGATTCATGTCGAGTTCGGAGCGCCAGGATTCGTCGGAACGGCGCAGCGTGGGCACCGCGCCGGTCGTCGCGCCCGCGTTGTTGACCAGCACGTCCACCCCGCCGACAGCGTCGATCACTCGTCGGCCGAGCACCGCCACGCCCTGCTCGGTCCCAAGATCCGCAGGGATGAACGTCGCCGGGAAGCCTTCCGGGGGCGCACTGCGTGAGGCGGTCAGCACCTGCGCGCCGGCATCGGCGAAACGGCGCGCGGTGGCCGCCCCCAGGCCGCGGCTTCCGCCGGTGACCAGCACGCGCAAGCCGCGGAGACCCTCTTCGGGTACTGCCATGACTACTGCTCCTTCAGTAAGGTGAATCGGACTCCGGAACTATACTGAACCCGGTTCACCTTAAGGAGCAACTGTTGCCATCGTCACGACCGCTGCGCGCCGATGCCCAGCGCAACCGGGACGCCCTCCTCGCCGCGGCGCGCGACGCGTTCCTCGCCGGCGAGGCCGATGCGCACGTCGAGGACATCGCCCGACGGGCCGGCGTCGCTGTCGGCACGCTGTACCGCCACTTCGAAACGCGTGAGGCCCTCGTGGAGGAGGTCTACCGGCAGGAGGTCGCCGAACTGTGCGCCGCGCCCTCGGCGCTCCTCGAACAGCACGCCCCGGACGAGGCTTTACGGCAGTTCCTGCTCCTGCTCGTGGAGCATGCCGCGATCGGCAAGGGAATGGCCGCCGCGCTTGCGAGCATCATGGCGACGGACTCGCCGGTCTTCGTCGACGCGCGCGCACAGATGGCCGCCTGTCTGGACCGCTTGCTCGCCGCAGGCTCCGGGGCGGGCACGATCCGTGCCGACGTCGACGGCAAGACTCTCCTGCGCGCTATGGGAGGCGTCTGCAACCTGCGCGCCGCGGAAGGCTGGCGTGAGGACGCTACACGGATAACCGCACTCCTCTTCGACGGCCTGCGATGCCGCGCCGACATCACGAGGGACTGATGTGCTCAGGGTTGCGTGAATGGCCGGAGAGGGTCCAGCTCGCGAGAAGGTCCAGGGCGCGTTTCGAGGATGAGCCGGCTTCCGCCGTGTAGACGAAGAGCGTCATGTCGGGGTCTCCGGGCAGGGAGAGCGTCTCGTACTCGACGGTCAGCTCACCGACGAGGGGGTGGCGCAGCCGCTTGGAGCCGTGGGTGCGCTGGTGGACGCGGTGCTGCTCCCACCAGTGGGCGAACTCGCGGCTGTGGTCGCGCAGGTC
Organism: Microbispora rosea; assembly: GCF_900156315.1. Classification (GTDB taxonomy): domain Bacteria; phylum Actinomycetota; class Actinomycetes; order Streptosporangiales; family Streptosporangiaceae; genus Microbispora; species Microbispora rosea. Next base: position 209,124 of record NZ_FTNI01000002.1, read on the forward strand.
GGCGATGAGGGCGGCGGTGGCCTGGTCGTCCGGGTCGCGGCCGGCGTCGAGCCGCAGGCTCTCGACCGCGGCCCGTGCCTGGACGTCCCAGTCGACGAACAGCGATCGGGCGGCGTCCTCGAGGAACATCCACCGCGCGTAGTTGCGGTGCCGGGGCGGCAGCCGTTCGAAGTCTGTAAACAACGCTTTCGCCATCCGGTTGGCGGCGAGCACGTCGGTGCGGCGGCCGAGGACGAGGGCGGGCTCGCCGTCGAGGGCGTCGAGGAGCTGGTAGAGCCCGGGGCGTACGCGCTGGACGCCGCGGGCGCGTCGCCGGACGGGCGCCGTGGTCGTTCCGATGAGGTCGCGCAGATGCGCGCGTCCCGCGTCGTCGAGCCCGAGGGCGCGGCCGACGGCCTCGACGACCGCCGGCGAGGGGGTGATGCGCCGGCCCTGTTCGAGGCGGGCGTAGTAGTCGGCCGAGACTCCGGCCAGGAGGGCGACCTCCTCGCGACGCAGGCCGGGGACCCGCCGCGTGCGGCCGTCGGGGGGCAGGCCGGCCCGTGACGGGTCGACCTGGCTCCGGGCGCGTCTCAGGAAGTCGGCGAGTTCGCGGTTGGTCTCGGCCATGACATCCAGTGTCTCTCTCGCCGCCGGATCCTGACTGGTCCTGTGCGTCCTAGGTTGCCCGGTGCGCGGTCGCACAGGGCGCGATATGGGCGTCCGCAGCCGGTCGCGGCGAAGGATGCTGGTGCTGTGCCGGTCACCGGGACCTCCCGGCCGGCGCCGCCGCCGAATCGGCAAGCACGGGCTTCGGCAAGCAGAGCCTTCGGCGAGCACAGCACTCGACAAGCACAGCCTTCGACATGCAGAGGATGACCATGAGCTTCCCGACAGATCGACCGGCCGTATGGTTCGTGACCGGCACCTCCCGCGGCCTGGGCCTCGAACTGGTCAGGCAGGTGCTGGCGCGCGGTGACCGGGTGGCCGCGACGACGCGGTCGTCCGAGCGGCTGCTCGCCGCGCTCGGCGACGGGATCGACCCGTCGCGGCTTCTCCCGCTCACCGTCGACCTGCGCGACGAGGCGGCGGTCGGGCGGGCCGTCCAGGAGACCACCGAGCGGTGGGGAGGCCTGGACGTCGTCGTCAACAACGCGGGCTACGGCTTCCTGGCCGCGGTGGAGGAGACCGGCGACCGCGAGGTCCGCGACATGCTCGACGTCCAGGTCGTGGGCGTCTGGAACGTGCTGCGCGCCGCCCTGCCCGTCCTCCGGGAGCAGCGCGGCGGCCACATCGTCAACGTGTCCTCGATCCTGGGCCTGACCGCCGTCCCGGGCTGGGCGCTCTACTGCGCCGGGAAGTTCGCGCTGGAAGGACTGAGCGAGGCCCTCGCCGCCGAGGTGGCGGACTTCGGCGTCGGGGTCACCGTCGTGGAGCCCGGCTACTTCCGCACCGACTTCCTCACCGAGGACTCGCTCGCCCTGCCCGCCGAGACGACCGCGCACTACCCGGCCATCCGCGCGATGGTCCGCGACCATCTCAAGCTCCAGGGCGGCCAGCTCGGCGACCCGGTCAAGGGCGCCGCCGCGATCGTCGGCCGGGTCCTGGCGGGGGAGGGCCCGCTGCGGCTGCTGCTCGGCTCGGACGCCCACTCCTACGCCAGCGCCAAGGTCGAGGCCCTGCGGGCGAACGTCGAGGCCGCCGCGGGCACCGCGCCCGCCACGGACTTCCCGGCCGCCTGAACGATCAGTATCCGCGGTATCCGGTGCCGGTCTTCATGCCCACCACACCGGGCACGGCCGAGACCGAGCCGTAGCGCTCGATGGCATAGCGGACGCCCGCGATGATGTTGTCCACCGGGTTCCAGATGTCCTTGTGCCCGGGCAGGGACCAGCGGCTGAACGTCGGGTCGATGGTCTGCATCAGTCCCTTCGACGGGGTTCCGGCGGCCGCGTTCGAGTCCCAGTTGTTGATCGCGTGCGGGTTGCCGCCCGACTCGTGCCGGATGATCATCCAGATGTCGTCCCGGTTCATCTTCTCGACGGGGTAGCCCTGGGCCTTGAGTATCGCGACGGCCTGCTCGATCCAGTCCTTGACCTGTCCCGTGGGCGCGGGCCCGCCGCCGGCCGGCGGCGGGCCGCTGGGGCCGTAGCCGCCCGAGCCGCCGCTCCCGCCCGGGCCGCTCGCGCCGCTGAGGCTCGTCGGGTTGTACGAGGCGTACGTCGGGTGCGCCGTGTCACCGGGGGCGCCCGTGTAGCCCGGGGTGCGCTGCCAGTCGACGGTGTGCCCGTGCCGGGGCACGAACTCCTGTCCGCCCGGGTCGGGGATCTTGGCGAAGGTGAGCGCGCCGTCACGGTAGTCACCGCCGAGGCGGGCGCCCAGCGTCTTCGTGGCGTCGCCGACGGCCGTGGTCACCTGCTCCAGATGCGGCCGGGCGTCCTCGACGCCCCGCGAGACGATGGCCCGCAGCCCGCTTTCCAGCTCCTTGTCCGTGGCGTCCTGATGCCGGCCGCGGTAGGCCGCCGCCTCGGCGACCACGTCACCGCAGATGCCGTCGATCTTCGACTTGGCGCTCTCCAGCGCGGTGGCGACCTTCTCCAGCGCGCCCGCGCACGCGGCCAGAGCGTCGTGGAGGCCGTCCGCCGCCTTGCCGTACCTGTTCATGTACGAGACGAAGGCGTCGGCGGAGCGGCCCTGCCACGCGGCGTCCACGGTGCGCACGGCCCGGCCCACCCCGCCCGCGTAGTCCTGCGCGTCGCCGGCCGCGCCGCGCCACTTCCCGGCGATGTCGCGGATCGCGCCGGGGTCGCCGCTCACCTTCTGCGCCATGGCGGCCAGCTCCGCACCCCCCGGCAGGTCCGCCACGCCACTCATACCTGCATCGAGGTGGACGTGGCCTTGTGGGCCGTCCGGACGTTGTCCTGCACGCTCTCCAGCGCCCGCTCGACGCCCTTCAGCTTGGTCCTCGCGTCGGCCGTTTCCGCGGTGAGCGCGGAGTAGGCCGCGTCGACGGCCGCCGCCAGCGCCGCCGCGCCGTCCACGTGCCCGAAGGAGGCCGCGCGGGTGCCGGGCGTCTCGGGCAGGCCGCCGTGCAGGCTCTCGTACTGGCCCCAGGCCTTGCTCACCGCCGTACGGCAGCTTTCGAGCGCCTGGAAGTGGATGTCGAAACCGGTCACGTGCTGCTCCTTTCCGTCCGTCACTCACCGTCCGGAGGAGGCAGGAACGCGGTCTGGGCGAGCCGCGCGCCGAACCTCCTGTCGACGTGGTAGCCCCGGCCGGGTGGCAGCGGATGCGCCCGGACGTTGCCGAACAGATAACCCTCGTCCTTGTTGCCGGAGAGGATGACGGCGGGGCTGGCCATGTCCTTCAGCTTCTGGATGACCGGGTCGTACATGGCCCGGCCGGCGCCGCCCATCTGGCGCGACAGCACCAGGTGCAGCCCGATGTCCCGCGCCTGCGGCAGCAGGTCCACCAGGGGCAGCAGCGGATTGGACGAGGTGGCGACCAGGTCGTAGTCGTCCACCACGATGTAGACGTCGGAACCCTGCCACCAGCTCCTCGTCCGCAGCTGCTCGGGGGTGAGGTCGGCCGGCGGCAGCCGCTTGAGCAGGGCACCGCGCACGTCGTTGACCAGCTCCTGGGCGGCGGTGCTCGACGCCGCGTAGCCGATGCGGTGGGCGGTCGCGGCCGAGTCGAGCAGCGACCTGCGGTAGTCGACGACGATCATCATCGCCTCGTGCGGCTCCCGCCTGGCCACCAGCCCCTCGGCGACGAGCCGCAGCAGGTTCGACTTGCCGCTCTCGGTGTCGCCCAGGACGACGAAATGCGGGTCGGCGTCGAAGTCGAGCAGCACGGGCGACAGCGTCGCCTCGTCGATGCCGATGGGGATCTTCGGGCCGGTCTCCCCGGGAGCGGGCAGCGCGGTCGCGGGCAGCACCGGCGGCAGCAGCCGGATCGCCGGCGCGGGCGGCCCCTGCCAGGCCTCCCTGACCGCGTGCACCAGACCGCGGACGCCCGCGGCGAGGTCCTCGGAGCTCTGCACGCCGTCGATCCGCGGCAGCGCGGACAGGAAGTGCAGCCCATCCTTGGTGAGGCCGCGTCCCGGCACGCCCTCGGGGACCGCCAACGACGCCTTCCTGTTCACCTCGGACTCGTAGGCGTCGCCGAGCTTGAGCTCGACCCTGGTGCCGAACAGGTCGCGGATGCTCGCCCGGAACTCCGACCACTTGTTGGTGGCCGCCACCACGTGGACGCCGTATCCGAGGCCCCGGGCGGCGATGTCGGTGACGACGGGTTCGAGGGACTCGAACTCCTGCCTGAGCGTGAGCCAGCCGTCCACGACCAGGAACACGTCGCCCCAGCCGTCGCCGTCGCGGCCGGACTCGGCCCGCATCCGCCGGTAGGCCGCGATCGACTCGATGCCGTGCTCGGCGAAGTCCGCCTCACGCCGCTCCAGGATCGTGGAGATCTCGGCGACCGTACGGCGGACGCGGTCGGCGTCGAGGCGGCTCGCGACGCCGCCCACGTGGGGCAGCGCCTCCAGCGAGGCCAGGGAACCGCCGCCGAAGTCCAGGCAGTAGAACTGCACCTCGCGCGGCGTGTGCATCAGGGCCATGCTCGTGATCAGCGTCCGCAGCACCGTGCTCTTGCCGCTCTGCGTGCCGCCCGCGACGCCGACGTGGCCCGCGCCTCCCGACAGGTCCAGCCAGTAGGGGTCGCGGCGCTGCTCGAACGGCCGGTCGACGATGCCGACGGCCGCGTGGAGCAGGCCCCGGCCGCCCCAGCCCGCCGTGGTCAGGCCGTGCTCGGGGGTGACGGACAGCGGCGGCAGCAGGTGGGCCAGCGTCGGCGGCTCGGCCAGCGGGGGCAGCCAGATCCGGTGCGCGGGCGGGCCGTGGCCGGTGAGGCGGCCGACCACGACGTCGAGCAGGCTGTGCCGCGGGCCGCCGTGCTCCTCGGCGGGCGCCAGCTCCCTGGTCGTCTCGGTCACCTCGACGGGCGCGAAGGCGGTCCCGTACTCCACCACGTCGCGCACCGGCCGGCCGGGATCGCCGGGCGCGGACCGCCCGGGGTCGGCGTGGTGGGGCCCGGACACGTAGGCGGCCTTGAACCGGGTCATCCCCGTGGTGTCGTACTTCAGGTAGCCGTTGCCCGGCGCGGGCGGCAGCTCGTAGGCGTCGGCGACGCCGAGCACGACCCGGCTCTCCATGGCGGAGAACGTGCGCAGGCCGATCCGGTACGACAGGTGGGTGTCGAGGCCGCGCAGCCGGCCCTCCTCCAGGCGCTGGGAGGCCAGCAGGAGGTGCACGCCGAGCGAGCGGCCGAGCCGTCCGATCATCACGAACAGGTCGATGAACTCCGGCTTGGCGCTGAGCAGCTCGCTGAATTCGTCGATCACGACGAACAGGGTCGGCATCGGCCGCAGGTCGGCCCCCTGCTCCCTGGCCCGCTCGTAGTCGCGCAGCGACGCGTAGTTGCCCGCTGCCCGCAGCAGCTCCTGGCGGCGCACCATCTCGCCGTGCAGCGCGTCGTGCATGCGGTCGACGAGCGGCAGCTCGTCCTCCAGGTTGGTGATGACCGCCGACACGTGCGAGAGGGACTCCAGGCCGAGGAACGTCGCGCCGCCCTTGAAGTCGACCAGCACGAAGTTGAGGATCTCGGAGGAGTGCGTGATGGCCAGGCCGAGCACCAGCGTGCGCAGCAGCTCGCTCTTGCCGGAGCCGGTCGCCCCGATGACCAGGCCGTGCGGCCCCATGCCGCCCTGCGCCGACTCCTTGATGTCGAGCTCGACGACCCGCCCGTCCGCGCCCAGGCCGATCGGCACCCGCAGCCGGTTGCGCCCGGCGCGGGGCTGCCAGATCACCCCGGGATCGAGATGGACGGGGTCGCCCACGCCGAGCAGGTCGGTGAGCGAGGTGTTGACGCCGAGCACGTCCTGCGCCTCGCCCTGGGCGCCGGCGGAGGCGCGCAGCGGCGCGAGCTGCCGGGCCAGGCCCTCCGCCTGGGGAAAGCCGAGGAGGTCGGGGTCGCCGAGCCGGTTGCTCGACCGCCGTCCCGTGTGGTCGATCTTGACCATGTGGAAGCCGTCGGCCTGGACGTCCAGCCGGAGCGTGATCGCCTCGGGGACCGGTCCGGTCGCCGCGGACAGGTCGATCACCGTCACGCCCTGGATGGCGTCGGAGCCGAGCTGGCTGTCGTGCGGCACGTGCCCGCCGTCCACGATCACCACGTGGTACGGCAGGGCCTCGGCGGAGGCGCCCGGCCGGAACCTGGCCCGCTCCCTGAGCTCCTCCCCGACCAGCGCGTCGAGATGGGCGAGGTTCTCCGCCATGAGCCTGACCTGGCCCGCGGCGTCGGCCTGCTCCGGGTGCAGGGCGTGCGGCAGCCACTTCACCCACTCCCAGTGGGGCATCCACTCCTTGCTCGCGCAGATCATGATCCGCATGTCGTCGGGGGAGTGGAAGACGACGAGCTGGGCGATCACCGCCCGCACCAGCTCGCGCATCGCGGTGGGGTCACCGGTGAGGTGGATGCGGGCGAAGGAGTGCAGGGCGACCGCGACGGGCAGCCCCGACACCGTGGCGTGCGCGCGGACGAACCGGCGCAGCGCCCCGGCCGACAGGGCGTCGAGGTCCTCCACCGGCTTGGTGTCCGGCGGGACGAGCTGGATGGCCAGCTTCTGCACGCCGGTGCCGAGCCGTACGGTCGCGAAGTCGTCGTCGCGCGGCCTGCGCTCCCACAGGCGCGGCCCCATCGCGATCCACCAGAGGGAGTCGGGCGGCGGCCCGCTCCACTCCAGCGCCTCCCGCTGCTGCACGGCGGCCCTGCGGACCTTCCTGCGGATCTGCGACAGGTAGCGGAAGTAGTCGCGGCGCAGCCCGTTGAGCCGGTTCCTGCGCTCACCGGCGTTGCGCCCGAGCTGGCCGACGCTCATGCCGACCATGGAGACGGCGAACAGTCCGCTGGCCACGTACATGAGGGGGTTGCCGGTGCCGCCCGCCGTGAACATCAGCCCCATCGCCGCGCCGCCGGCCAGCATCGGCACGTACGTGAGCATGGACATCAGACCCTGCGGCTGGACCTCGGGAATCTCCGGCGGGGACTCCAGGAGGATCTCGCCACGGGGTGGCTTGGGGCCCGGGCGGCGCTCGGGACGCGAGACCACGACAATGCTCATCTGACTGACTTTTCTACCAGGTTTGCCGATATTTTCGGGCTGTCAGAGAGATCTTCGCGAGAGGATTCCCGCTGTGTCATCGCCGGTCCCCCTTCACGTCCAGCAGGGCGTCGTCCAGCAGGGCATGATTCACCACGGCCCGGGCCATCAGGGCACAGGTCATCAGGGCCCGGCCCAGCAGGGCGCGTTGCCGCAGGCGACCGTGCCGCTGCCGCCCCTGTGCCACGTCACCGTGGTCGCCCCGCGCAGGAAGGCGGACCTCGCGCTGCCGTCGGACATCCCGCTGCCGCACGTCATGCCCGGCCTGCTCCGCGCGGTCGGCGAGGCGGGGGGCGACGCCGCCGCCGCCCCCGGCTGGGTGCTCCAGCGTCTCGGCGGGCCGCCGCTCGACCTCGGCCAGAGCCTGGGGGCGCTGGGCGTCCTCGACGGGGAGGTCCTCTACCTGCGCCCGCGCGACGCGGTCATGCCGCCCGCGGTGTACGACGACGTGGCCGACGTCGTCGCCACCGGGACCAAGGAGGGCGGCGGCAGGTGGGAGCCGCGGCACACGAGGCTGCTCGGCATGGGCGTGGCCGCCGGGCTGCTCGCGCTCGGCGCCGTCGTCCTCGCCCTCGCGGCGGCCCCGCCGCGGCTCACGGCAGGGGTGGCGGGAGCCGTCGCGGTGCTGCTCGTCGCCGCCGGGGCCGTGGTGTCGAGGGCCGTCGGCCAGCCCACCGCCGGCGCCCTCGTCGGCTACGCGGCCCTGCCGCACGCCTTCCTCGCCGGGCTGTTCACGCCCGGCGCCTCGGGCGCCGTGCTGGTCCTCGGGGCGCCGAACCTGCTGGCCGGGCTCGCGTACACCGCGCTGGTGGCGACGGTCGGCGGCGTGCTGATCGCCGACGGCGTGGCCGGCTTCCTCGGCGTGGCGGTCGCGTCCGTCGCCGGGGCCGTGGGAGCCGGGTGCGTGATGGTGTTCGGGGGATCGGGCGCCGGGGCGGCGGCCGTGGTCGCGACGGCCCTGCTGGCGCTGAGCCCGCTCATCCCCACGCTGTCGTTCCGGATGGCCAGGGTGCCGCTGCCGCCGCTGCCCACCAGCGCCGAGGAGCTGCGCAGCGACAACCAGCGGATCGACGGCCCGCTGGTGCTCCAGCGGACCGCCCAGGCCCACCGGTACGCCACCGGCATGGTCATCGCGATCGCGCTCGCCTGCGTCGCGGCGGAGCTGCTGCTCGTCCAGCACGGCGGCTGGGTCGCCCGCGCCACGGCGGCGACGCTGGCGCTGGCGCTGGCCATGCGCGCGCGGGTGTTCGCGGGGGTCGCCCAGCGGCTGTGGATGGTCCTCACCGCCGCGGCCGGGGCCGCCACCCTGGCGTTCGCGCTGGGCACCGGCGCCGACGCCGTCGCCGAGGTGGCCGTGACGATCGGGGTGCTGTGGACGGCCCTGCTCGTGCTCGGCCTCGGCCTCTGGCTGCCCTCGGGCAGGCCCTCGCCGTTCTGGGGGCGGGCGGCGGACATCCTCGACGTGCTGCTGATCGTCGCGCTGGTCCCGCTCACGCTGGGCGTGCTCGACCTGTACGCCTGGGTGCGCGGCCTGTCGGGCTGACCGTCTCGAGCCGCGCCGAGGGCCGTCTCGCGGGGGCGGGGACGCGGGGGTCACGCGGCCGGTCGTACGGGCAGCAGAGCGGGGCGCTTGGCGGTCCGGCCGTCGCCGGACGACCTGCCGAGGAGGCGCCGCACCAGCCACGGGCCGAGGAACGAGCCGGCCCAGCGCACCTCGGCGCCCACGGCACGCCAGCCGGCCGGGTCGAGCGGGGGATGCAGGGGCAGCGTCCAGCCGTCGTCGCTGCCGGGCAGGCCGAGGGCGTGGGCCACGGCCGCGGCGATGCGCTCGTGGCCGAGCGGACTCGCGTGGAGCCGGTCGGCGCTCCAGAGCCGGGGGTCGGTGCAGACGGTGTGGTACGCAGTCTCGGCGACCACGACCCCGTGTCGCGCCGCCGCCGCCCGAATGCGGTCGTTGAGGTCGAACACCCGCGACCGGAGCGGCCGGGCGATCGGTGCGATCTTCCCGACGTCCGGGAACGTGAGGGTCGCGACGCGGACGTCCGCCCTCGTGAGAGCGGCGAACATCGCCTCCAGATGCCCGGCCACCCCGGCGGCGTCGAACCGCGGCCTGATCAGGTCGTTGACGCCCGCGACGACGGTGACCAGATGGGGGCGCAGGGCCAGGGCCGGTGCGAGCTGCTCCGCCCGCACCTCCCCCGCGAGCCGCCCGCGCACCGCGAGATTCGCGTAGGTGACCTCCGGGTCCACGGCCGTGAGCCGCTCGGCGAGCCGGTCGGCCCAGCCCCGTGGGCGGGCGGGGTCGCCATCGCCGAGCCCTTCGGTCTGGCTGTCGCCGAGGGCGACGTAACGCAGGCGCTCACCGCTCGGCACGGGCCACCTCCGGGCGGCGATAAGCCGGTGCGGTCCCTTCGCCCGGCACGGCGGGGGTGCCCGCGCCTGCGACGGCCGCGTTCCTGTCGCGCAGGATCGCGGCGGTTCGCAGGCACCAGTCGCGGTTTCCCTCCTCGAAGGCCAGGCCACGCAGGCAGGTGAGGTACGGCCCTACGCGCCGGCCCGCGCGAAGGAACTCCTCTTCGCCCAGGTCGCCGCGCATCTTCCGCAGGATCCGCCGGAACAGGTCGATTTTGGCCTCCGCCACGGCGGCTCGCTCCTCGACCTGCCGGATCAGCGGCCCGGCGTCGACATGGTCGGCCGCCTGCACCTTGACGAGCAGGTCGTCGCGGACGAACGACGGCTTAGACGCTGCCGCCGCGAACCGCTCCAGCTCGGCGAGCCCGGCGTCGGTGACGTGGAAGAGGCGCTTGGCGGGCCGGGTCTCCTGGACCACCCGCCGCCCCGCGACCAGCCCCTCCTTCTCCAGCCTGGCCAGCTCGGCGTACAGCTGCTGGGGCAGGGCGTGCCAGAAGTTCGCCACGCCGACGTCGAACGCCTTGGCCAGCTGGTAGCCGCTGAGCTCCCCGTCGAGTAACGCCGCGAGGACGGCGTGCCGCAGTGCCATGAATCGCTCCCTTCGCTCTCCCATAGTCAAGGATATGACTATTCAACGACCTGAGTATCAGGAGATCCACGAAGTCGTGGGCTTGGTCGAGTGAGTCGAGGCCGTGCGCGCGGGCGTGCCCGAGGAACTGTCGGCGGGGGTCCGCCTGATGATGATGACGACGCCGGCGCTGCAGGCCAAGGGGCTGTACCTGCTGCTGGACCTGCAGCGCAGGATGGCCGGCGAACTGCTCAAGGCGTTCCCGGACCGGCTGGATCCGATCACCGCCGCCGCGATGACCGGCTCCGCGCGGCGGCAACGGGCCCGCCTGGCCGCGGCCGTGGCCTACGCCCCGCCCACTCGCCCTACTACCGCGAGCTGTACCGGGCGTGCCCGACGACATCGACGACCCGGCGCGGCTCCCGGTCACCGGCAAGCAGGCGCTCATGGCGCGCTTCGACGAATGGGTCACCGATCCGGACGTGACGCTGGCCAAGGCCCGGCAGTTCGTCGCCGACCCCGCCCTCGTGGGCGAGCGGCGGTACCTCGTCGCCACCACGTCCGGCACCAGCGGGCTGCGCGGCATCTTCCTGCAGGACGAACGGAGCCTGGCCGTGGGCAACGCGGTCGGGCAGCGTGCGCGAGCCGGGCTGGGGGTCCGCGACCTCGTGCGCTTCAGGACAACCGGCAGGCGATCCGCTTCACGAAGAACGCCCGGTTCTCCGTCACAGCGGGCGGGAAGCTGCGCCTGCCGAAGATCGGAGACGTTCCGGTCCGCTGGTCACGGGACCTGCCCGCCGAACCGTCCAGTGTGACGGTGGTCAAGGACGCGGCCGGCAGGTACTTCGCCTCGTTCGTGGTTGAGACGAGCGATGTCCCGCTCCCGGAGTCGGCCGCCGAAGTGGGGATCGACCTCGGGCTGTCCCACTTCGCCGTCACCTCCGATGGGCGGAAGGTGGACAATCCGCGTTTCCTGCTCCTGGTGCGGCCCGACGCCTGCCCGTGCGGCAGCCCGCTGCCCGCTGTCCAGGTGCAGGGCCGCGCGGCGGAGTTGCTCGAGTTTCCCGCCGGCGGCGACAGGCACGTCCGCATCTCCCCCATGGCGTTCGGCACGCTGCTGGACCGCGTCCCCGGCATCGCGCAGTTCCAGGTCGTGCAGAGGGCGCCGGCCACGCTGCGGGTGCGGCTGCAGCAGGCGGACGGCGCCGATCCCGATCACGTGTGGCGGAGCGTGCGCGAGGAGATCTCGCGCCTGCTGGCCGAGCACAAGGCCGAGCACGTCGCGCTGGAACGCGCCGAGGAGCCGCCGGAGCAGTCGGCCAGCGGCAAGTTCCGCAGGATCATCCCCCTGGCCCGATGACTGCGGCGCGGGCGGGGGTCGGCTTCGGGAGCGGCGGGCCGGCTAGGGCCGATCGGCGCCTCGGGGCGACGCCCGCTCGTCGAACGCGCGGCGGGCGTCACCGAGGAGACCGGCCACGTGCGGCACTCCCGCCGCCTCCAGCCCGCCGCGCAGCAGATCCTCCTTCGCCGCCTCCGCGGCCGCCTCGGCCCGCCGTACGGCCGTCAGGACGGCCTCGGCGAGCGCGCGGCCGTCGAGCCTGCGCATGCTGAGCGGGTGGATTTCGAGGGCGCGGAGCGTGCCCACGGCGTCGACGGTCGCCGTGATCCGGCCCTCGTCGGCCCTGCCGGTGTGCTCCCGCGTGCTCCATTCGGTCGCGAGCTCGTCCATCAAGGCGGCCGCGGCCGTCAGCCGCTCCATGCGCGTGCGGAGCTCACGCATCTCGTCCACGCTCACCCCTCGCGAAGCAGGGCCTGGACGTAGGGGGCGAGCGGGTCACCGGGCGAGGGTGAATCGGCGAAGTCCCCCGTGATGTCCCTTGTGATGTCCGCCGCGGAGTGCCCCGTGGAGTCCGCCGTGAAGCCCTCCATGGCCATGGCCAGCCGCTCAGCCGTCTCGCTCCGCGCGGCGCCGATAGCGCCCCGGATCGCGGCGGACATCGCGACGTGGTCGAGGTCGCGCATCGCCCGCGGGTCGATGCTCAGCCCGAGCAGGTGACCCGCGCCGTTGACCCGGGCCACCACCGCGCCCGTGGCGTCGGTCCCCTCGATCACCTCCTCGCTCAGCCCGTGGAGCAGGTCGGCGAGCGCGCCGACGCGGCCCTGGACCTCCCGCACCAGGCCGGCGACGTCGCCCTCCCTGCCGTCGTTGAACGCGGCCGTGTTCTTCATCGAAGGTCCTTGCTCGCCGGCTGCCAGTAGTCGTGGATGTGCGCACGGTCCGCCACAGCGGGGGTGAGCGTGAGGTCCCGGCGGCCCCGCGCCGGATCGCCCTGCTCGTAGAAGGCGGCCCGCACGTCGTTGAGCTTCTGCTCCATCTTGTTGAGGTCGCTCTCGTAGGCCATGTAGATGTCGGCGAACTGCTTGACGAGGTTGCCCAGCGCGCTGACGAACACGCCTGCCTGCGAGATCAGCGCGACCCGCCCGGCCGGGTGCGCGCTCATCGCCGCCAGCGTGCGGAGGACCGGCGCCGAGGCCGCGTAGAGGCCGAACACCGACAGGTCGTACTCCAGGACCTCCTTGAACTGGCTGTGCATCGCGCCGCTCATCTCGCCGGTGACGCCGTGGAGCTTCTCGTACAGGACCGTGGTGTTGAAGCGGACCCGCCGCCCGAGCAGGTCCGCCGCCTGGCCCTTCCAGTTCGGGCTGACGTCCTGGAAGTAGGAGAACCAGATGTCGGACCTGCCGCTCTCCAGCCGGCCGCCCATCTCCTTCCACAGCTCCCGCCGGTCGTAGAAGAGGAAGGGGTTGCCGAGGTTCATCGTGGCGGCCACGTCCAGGGCGAGGGCCGCGATTCCCAGTCCGGACATGGCCGATGCCGTACGCGTCTGCTGCCGCAGCGGATTCAGCGCCTTGATGAGGTTCCTGAAGAAGCCGGGATCGGTGCGGGTGGCGGCGGAGGCGGCGGCCGTGTCGGCCGGCGCCACGGAAACGGCCCGCTGGACGTTGCCGCTCGAGTCCGTGATGTAGAGCTCTTTGGGGCCCGGCGCGGGCCCGCCGGGAACGAACAGCGTGCCCGGCTCGCTGGGCGGGGTCGACATACGTGTCCTCTCAGGGGCGCGTCTGCTGGATGGCCGCCTTGCTCGCCTTCTCCGCCGCGACGTAGTTGTCGGCGGCCCTGACCAGCGTCTCGCCGTCCCTGTGCAGGGCGTCGCCGAGGATGCCCGCGGCGTTCGACCAAGTGTCGGAGACGGCGTTGAACCGGTGGACGAAGGTGAGCCCGACGATGGGGATCCCGGCGAGCGGGGCGAGGTTCCAGCCCTGGAAACGGGGCGTGGCGTCCCCCAGTCGCCGGACGCCGTCGGCGGAGCCGCCCACCGTGCCGGCGAACTTCCTGATGAAATTCGCGGCCACCTCGTAGCCGGGCAGGCCCGACGAGCCGCCGCCCGGACCACCGCCTGGGCCGGCGGGGGACGTGACCGGAGCCGCGGGCGGCGCCGGGGCCTGAGCCGTCCCTGCCTGCCGTACGCGCAGCGAGTCGGGCAGGCAGGGGCCCGGCGGCGGGCAGGGCGGTGTGTGCGGGCACGGGCTGACCATCGAAGGCACGGACGGCGTCGGCGTCGCCGTCACCGTGGGCGCGCCGGTCGACGGTGCTGTGGACGGCATGGTGGACGGCATGGTGGACGGCATGGTGGACGGCATGGTGGACGGCATGGTGGACGGCATGGTGGACGGCATGGTGGACGGCATGGTGGACGGCATGGTGGACGGCATGGTGGACGGCATGGTGGACGGCATGGTGGACGGCCCCGCCGAGGGGGGTGCCGTGGACGCCGGTGCGGTCGTCGGCGGTGCGGTCGTCGGCGGTGCGGTCGAGGCGGGCGGAGCCGGGGAGGCCGGCACGCTCGGGGTCGCGCTCACCGAGCCGGTGGGCGACGCCGTCGTGGAGGTCACCGGTGACTGGCTTGGCGAGGGTTCACCGTAGGACACGTGATCTTCCCTATCACCGGGCTTCGCGTCGCTGCCACGCGTCTGGGAGACGTTTCCGCAGCTCGAAAGCGTAAATTAGGGCGATGTTCACTGATGCGTAACGGGTGAGCCCGTAAAACCCGTACGCCCCGGTTTGGATGCGTTAACTTGCCGATGTTCCGGAAATCGCGGGGAAAAGGGGCTCAAATGGCTGGCGGCGGGTTCGACGACTTCGACGTGGAGCGGTTCCAGGCGCGGACGGACGCCAGGATCGGGGCCGTCGAACGGCTCCAGAGCACCCTGTCCTCGCTGGTCGGCCGGGCTCGGGACGAGGACGGCCTGGTCAGCGTGGAGTTCTCCACCCGGGGGCTGAGCGAGCTGGAGCTTCACCCCAAGGCCATGCGGCTGAGCTCGGGCGAGCTGGCCGAGCGGATCAAGGAGACGATGCGCGCCGCGTCCGACGACCTCTACCGGCAGATGAACGGGGCCATGGCCGAGGCGTTCGGGCAGGAGGGCGACCAGTCGAGGTTCCTGGACGACCCGGAAGCGGTGCTCGCCCAGGTCAAGGAGGCGGAGTCCGCCTTCGACCGGACCGCGGAGGACGTGCTGGGCGAGCTCGACCGCATCAGCCGCAGGCTGGGCCTCTGACCCGCCGCCTGTTCCGCTGCGGCGGGCCTTCGACAGCCGATGCGGCCGATGCGGCCGGGGCTCAAAGCCGGCCGCCGCGCCGGGCTGACGGCGTCAGCCGATGCGGTCGGGGCTGATGGTGCTCGTCACGCGCCAGACGTCCGGCTCGGGGTCGTAGATCTCCCGCTGGCGTTCCTCCCGGCCCTCCGATCCGGCCGCGCCTCCCGGGCCGTAGGGCATGAAGGAGGAGCCGGCGCCGGTCTGGCCCGGCCGCAGGCCGCCGAGGACGGATTCGCCCGCCTGGGCGCCGCCGACGCCGAATGCGGTCCCGAATCCGCCGCGCTGCCCGCCGTACGTGCCGATCACCCCGCCGGGCGGCAGCGTGCCGGTGGGCCCGGCCGTCGTGACGGGGAGGTGCGGGTCCGGATAGCCGGTGAGCGCGTTGGGGGTGGCGCCCGCGGGGTTGGTGCCGACGGGCAGGGGATGGGCGTTCGCCAGGTCGGTCCTGTCGGAGCCGCCGATCACGGCCGGAGCCGTGCCCGACCCGTCGCCGGAGCCGCCCTGCTGGCCCGCGTTCTGCCCCGTGCCTGACTGGCCGGTGCCTGCCTGCCCTGCGCCCGTCTGTCCAGTGTCCGACGAGCCGCCGGTGTCGCCCGCGCCGCCGGGGTCGCCCGAGCCGGTGCCGTCGGAGCCGGGACCGCCCGTGCTGCCGTCCCCGCCTGAGCCGGAACCGCTCGATCCGGACCCGGTGGAACCCGAGCCGCCCGTGCCCGAGCCGCCCGTGCCGGACGTGTCCGAGCCTGCGGTGCCCGAGCCTGAGGTGCCCGATCCGGACGTGCCGTCACCGGTGGAGCCGTGCCACGCGCCGGTGCTCGTGACGGGCGCCCCCGTCCCGCCCACGTGGACGCGCGGCGACCGGGTGAGGTCGATGGTCATCGGCTCGATCGCGGGCAGTTCGAAGGCCAGCCCTTCGGCGAAGGCGTTGTTCGCCTGCTGGATGTCCTCGTTGAGCTTGCGGAAGTGGTTGCGCGCGGCCTCGTCCGCATCGGTGGGCGGGCTTCCCGTGGTGCCGCCCCCGGCGCCCTCGTTGCTCGTGTCCGTGGCGGCGGGGAAGTTGGCCTGCGCGTTCTTCACCACGCTCGCATACCAGGACATGGCGGCCCCGCTGGACGTCATGGCGTCACCCAGCGCGCCCGCCGTGGCGTACAGCGCGCGGAGCGCCGACTGCACCTGGACCGCGGCCGGGCCCCGCCACACCTGGGCGAGCTCCTTGGCCGTTCTGCTCAGCGCGGCCTGGATGCCGGCCTCGGACGGGCCGTTGCCGCCGATCGTCCCGCCCACGAGGTCGGCGGCGTCGAGGAACGTCTGGCCGGCTCTACCCACGTCGTCCGGCTTGGCGGCGTCGAGCTTCTGCTTGATCTGCTCCCGGGTCAGGTTGCCCTGGTCGAGACCGTACAGGGTCTCGTAGATCTTGATCAGCTCCCAGCCGGAGTCGGATCCCATCGCGGTCTATCTCCCTGCCCTCTGGCTCACGCGCTGCTGCTCTCGTGGCCCTTTTGGTAGTTGGCGACCGCCTGCTCGACGGCCGTGACCAGCGCCTCGACCCGGTCGATCAGCAGTTGGTACTTGCCGCTGAGCACCTCGTGGGCCTGTTCGGCGTTGAGTCCGAAGTATCTGGCCGTGTCCCACGGGCCGGCCTCGGCCGGACCGACGTTGGTCAGGCCCTGGACCTCACCCGCGGTGCCCGGGCCGCTCCAGGTGGCGCTCATGCTCGCCGGAGCGCGGCCGCGCAGGCTCCCGAGCTCCTCCCGCAGCCCCTTGAGGACCTGAAGGACCCGGGTGTGCTCGATGTACGGCCCGCCCGCCGCGCCGTCCGGGCTCCCGTCGAGACCCGGCCAGCCCGCGGGCAGGCGCAGCTTCGGTGGCGGCGAACCGCCGCCGGAGTCAAGGGTCACGTCACACCTTCCTTGATCATGCCTTGTCGATGCGGGGGGAGGTGGTCTGCTGGTCGCTCATGAAGAAGTCCTCGTCCTCCAGCAACCAGGTGGTCCGCTCGCGTTCCTCGCGTTCCTCGCCCCGGCCCGCGCCGTGCGGCGCGACCGGGAGCATCGAGCCTCCGGCGGAGGGCCGCAGACCCGCCGCGTTCACGCCGGTGACGCCGCCGGCCCCGGTGCCGCCGCCCGCTCCGGCTCCGGCTCCGCCATAGCCGTTGGCGCCGAAGCCCGTGCCGTAGCCCGTGCCCGGCCCGCCGCCGGATCCGCCGGGTGGTGCGTCGAACCGCGGCGTGTGGGCGGCCAGGCTCGTGCCCTGACCCACGCCGTTCGGCCCGTTGCCGGTGCCGTCGCCGTTGAGACCACTCCCGTCCAGCCCGGCGCCGTTCAGCCCAGTACCGTTCAGCCCGGTCCCGTTCAGCCCCGAGCCGTCGAGCCCGTCCAGGCCCGTCCCGTTCGACCCGCCGCCGTCGAGTCCGTCCCCGTACTGTCCGCCGCCCGGCGCCGATCCGGACCCGTCGCCCGGCCCGTACGGCGGGTAGCCGCCGTACGCGGCGGGGTCGAAGCCGAGCCCGTCGCCCGGAAGGCCGGTCCCGAGGTCGCCGAGCGACCCGAGATTTCCGGGGCCGTCCACACCGGTGGAGATGTTCGCGTTCGGGAGGGGCCCTCCGGGCGCGGTGATCGGGGTGAACGTGGGTGGCGTCATGTCGAACTTCGGCACGTCGGTGTCGAGTGAGGCGGGGAACATGTCGTTGGCGGCCTGTGTCGCCTGGGTGAGCTTCTTGAGGTGCTCCTCGGCGGCCTTCATGTCCTTCTCCTCTTTCGACTCCCCGAAGAGGTTGAGGAAGGGGCCGTCGCCGAAGATCGAGCCGATGCCGCCGACGATGCCGCCGACGATCAATCCGCCGACGCCGCCGATGACGGCTCCGGGGATGGCCCCGACGCCCGCGAAGGGAGATCCGGCGATCGCGCCGCCCGCGGCGCCGACCGCCCCGGCCTCCAGGGCGGCGTCGTACCAGTCGATGTCGCTCTCGGTGGGCTTCGGGACGTTCTCGCCCCGGAACTGGTTGAGCGAGCTGGCGTACACGTCCAGCGCGGGAACCACGCCGCGCGGTGTGGAGGGCGGTCCGGAGCGGCCGCCGGGGAGGGAGGTCTCCACGATCGCGTTCATCACCGCGACCGTGGAGGTCCTGAGCCGGTGGAGCTGCGCCTTCACCTGCTTGGCGTCGTCACCCGTGGTCCAGTGCTTGTCGAGCGCGTCGAGATGCCTGTCGAGGGTGTCGACCACGGACTTCAGCTTGTCGTGCACACCCTTGAACTCACCCGAGGCCGCCCTGATCAGCTCGGGGTCGGTCTTCCCGAGCGCGGTGCGCAGGGTGTCCAACATGACGACGCCCGGGTCGGACGCGTCGAACGCCGCCCTGATCGGCATCTTCCTCTCGGCCAAGACGCCTCCTTAACCGCTCCCCGTGTACGGCTAGACCTGCGCCGTGCCGGCCTGCTGCACGCCCGCCTGCTCTCCGGCGTCGAGGTTCCTGATCGCCAGCTCCAGGCGCTCGGCGGCGATGCCCAGAGTCGCGGCGATCTCCGCGTAGACGGCGGTGACCGCGCCCTCCGCGCTGGTCAGGCTCGTGTGGAAACCGATGGCGGCGGCCCAGAACCCGCCGATCGCGTCACGCTGCGCGATCAGCTTCTTCACCGCGCCGCCCTCGGCGAAGGCGACCGGAGTCACCTCGCGCTTGGACGCTCCGGGCGCCAGCAGTTCGAGCGCCTCCTCGAAGTCCTTGCGGGCGTTCCTGAGGGCCGTGCGGCTGACCTCCACGCCTCCGGACATGCGTCACCCTCCCGTTCACGGCCGAGGACGGCTCCGGCGAGGGATCGCCGGCGCCGCCGGCCGTACCGTCGGACGTTCGCTCTGCTTGCCGTCCTACTTGCCGTCGAACATGGCGGCGTTGATCCGCTCGACGTCCTGCATGTTCATGTTCGTGATGTTGATGTTCTTGGCCAGCAGGGACACGATGTCCGCCAGGCCCTTGGCCTCCTGCTGCCAGATCCGCCGGGTCTGGTCGTAGGCGTCCTTGGCGCCGCCCTGCCAGATCGCGGTCTTGGTGTTGAGCTTGTTCTCCAGGTTCTCCAGCTCCGTGACCAGCCTGTTGAAGGCGTTCTGGAACTCGGTCTCGCCCGTGTCGAGACCGCTGAAGTTGACCTTTGTGATGTCGAAGTCCACCGTCGCGCTCTCCGTCCGTTCCTGGTGGTCGTCTCGGGCTCAGCGGCTGTACGTGGCGGGCGGGGCCTGGTTGATGAGCGCCTCGATCTTGTTGATCTCGGCGGTCGCGTGCGCGTTGAACTCGGCGTAGTTCTTGTTGTTCGCCCTGATGCTCTCCGCGAGGGTCTGCAGGCTGCCCAGGATGACGTCCATGCGCTCGTGCCACAGCAGGTGCACCTTGTCGAACGCGTGGTGCGACTCACCCTGCCAGTGGACCTTGAGGTTCTCGCCGGCACCGTCCAGGTAACGCTGGATGCCGCGGATGTTCTCGGCCGCGTCGCCGATCCAGGTGATCGCCTCATCCAGGTCGTGCCGGCTCACTTGGGCCTGGCTTGCGCCAGAGTGCGACATGGTCACCTCCACTGATCCTGTCGAATTCCCCCGACCAGGAGGGTCGGGTGATGACCCAAAAGTCACAGTAATGGATCAGCGGGGGACTTGCCGGGGCTGTCCGAGATTAAGATTTTGTCACGTCTATTGCGCTTTTGTCAGACGGCCGGTTAGGAGCTTTGTACGATTTGCGAGCTTTGTGGTGACTCGGCCGTAAGTAGTTGAAAACGCAATCTGCCGGCAGTCGGCTGGAGGGTGTTGTGACCGATACGAGCGGCGGCGGGAATCCTTTCGCCGGCCTGGCGAACACGATGTACACGGGCGGCGCGGTGGACCCCCGTCTGGCGGACCCCGAGTTCAAGATGGACTACCCCGAGGTCACGAAGTTCGGCAACGACGTGGCCGGCCGGGGACAGGTCCTGGCGGACACGAGCGGGCGGATCAAGAACATCCACCTTCCGATGCTGACCTTCGGCGTGATCGGCGGCAGCCTGAACGGCGTGCACAGCCAGGTGCGGAACACGACGGCCGATGCCGTGGCGAAGGGCAAGGAGGTCCTGGAGTCCTGGAAGGCGGCCGTCGACCAGGCGGTCAAGAACGCCAAGGAAGCCGAGAAGCAGAGCTCCGGCGACAACGGGAAGGGCGGTAAGCCCGGCCTGCCGGGCGGCCCGAAGGCCCCCGGGTTCGACCCCAAGAAGCTCGGACTCGGCGGCGGGTTGCCGAAGACCGGCCCCGGTTCCGGCCTCGGGAACGACTTCACGCTTCCGAAGGACAAACTGGGCACCGACATCGACGACAGCCTGTCGCACCCGGACCTGCCCGACGGGAGCACGCTGCCCGGCCCCGGCGGGAACGGCGACGGCCTGCCCGGCCCGGGTGACGTGAACGGCGACGGCCTCGGCGGCAGCGGGCTCGACCCGAACGGCGGCGGCCTCGGTCAGGACGGCCTCGGCCGTACGGGCCTGGACGGGCTCGGCCAGAACAATGTGAACCCGCTGGAGACGCCCAAACTGAACAACCCGGGCGACACCGCCCTCTCGTCGTACACCCCGAACCCGTCGTCCCTGCCGACGCCGCCACCGGTCCCCGACCTCGGCACGACCGGCTACGGGCCGGGCGACTACTCCGCGAACCGGCCGGGGAGCGGCGGGTACGGCTCGGGCGGCTCCGGCTCGGGAACGTACGGCTCCGGCGCGTACGGCTCGGGCGGGGGCCCGGGCGCCGCCGGTCGTGCCGGCGGCGGGGCCGGGGGGATACCCGCCATGCCGTACGCCCCGATGGGCGCGGGCGCGGGGAGCAACGACGACGGCAAGGAGCGCACGCGGGGTCCGGCGGTGCCGGAGGACGAGAGCACCTGGTTCGGCGACGAGGACGTGGCGCCTTCCGTCCTCGGGATGCAGGAGGACGTCTAGCCCATGGTGAGCATCGGGAACGTCGAGATCTGGGACGCGCGGAACAATTTCATCTCCGGGGCCGGCCTGGCCGGTATGGCCGCCGTCCTGGAGCCGAGCGCGCTGCCGCTGGCGGGGCTGCTGGCCACCATGATCGCCGACCCCGACGCCATGTCGCGGGGCGCGCGCGAGTGGCGCAACGAGGGAGGCGAGAACGGACAGGCGCCCCCCGGCATCGGGCAGCTGCGTAAGGATCTCCAAGCGCAGCTCACGGCACTCGAGTCGAACGGACATCTGAAGGGGCGGATGCTGACCACGGTCAAGCAGAAGTTCGCCGAGCTGGACCACCAGCTCGACGGGCTGGACCAGGGCACGAAGGGCGTCGGCGCCAGCCTCGACTCCGCGTCCCAGCTCTACACGGCGGCGAGCTACATCTCGCTGGCGATGGGCGGGACGGCGTTGGCGCTGGCGAACATCAGCGTCGCGGCCAAGACCAACCCCCTCTCGATGGCCGCGATCCAGCCCACCGTCACCGGCATCCTGGCCACCATGTCGAGAACCGCGCAGAAGGTGTTCGCGGTCCTGGCGAGGTTGAACTGGAAGGTCGCCGCGATCTTCACGGGAGTCGCCTACCTCGCCGGCGGCGCCCAGCAGAAGTTCCCCGGCATGCAGGCCGTCACCATGCAGGCGCCCGACTTCACCAAGGCCAAGGTGGCCTTCGACCCGGCCACCGGAGGCCTCGCCGATCCCCTTCCGAACCCCGACGACATACCGAAGCCGCCGTCCTTCATGCCTCCCTTCAGCCTCTGATGGAGTGGGCCACCAGCGCGTTCGAACGGCGGCTCGGGGCGGCGTACGACGCGGGGGACACGGCGGCCTGCCTGAGCATGCTCAGGGACACCGAGCTCGCGCTGCCCGCACCCCCGGAGGGAGGCGCCGCCTGGCCGACGATCACCGCGCCCGACCGGGTGTGGCTGCCCGCCTACACGTCGGTCGAGGCGATGCGGGCGGCCACGGGACTGTCGCGGGTCAGGATCACCTCGCTGGCCGAGCTGGCCGCGGGCTGGCCCGATCCCCGGTGGGGTCTCGCCGTCAACCCCGGCCTGCCGGTGCGCTTCCTGCTCGAATCGGGGACCGTCGCCAGGCTCGCGGTCCCCACCCTCGCGCAGGACCGCAGGGCGGAGCCCGAGCCCGCGCTGCCGGTCGTGCAGAAGCCGCTCACACCGTACGACCTGCGGACCCACCTCGGCGAGGGGGAGTCACGCGTCTCCGGCTACTGCCACCACGCGCTCGACGTCGCGCACGTGGCGACGCCCGCCGTGCTCGCCGACGCCCTCGGCCGGGGCGCCGACGACGGTCTGATCAGCGGCGAGGGCTCGCTGTTCCTGCTGCGGTGGCGCACGGTGGGGCTGAACCTCTACCGCACGCCGTACGGCGGGATCGACGAGGCGGGCATGGCGGCGGTCGCCGGCTGGGTCATCGAGGAGCCGCCGTTCGTCGGCATGGGCCTCGCGCCGAACGTGGACTCCCTGGTCCGCGAATACAAGGTGGACGCCGTACGGCTGCCGCACGGCTCGGAGATCGTCGAGCTGACCGCGGCCGGGACCGAGGTCGTACGCGCGGTCCACGACGGCGACCTCGGCCGCTGGCTGCCCGGCGAGCACCCGAGCCATACCCCGGCGAGCTCCTACCGGGCGCGCTGGCGGGGAGCCGAGTTCGCGGCGAATCCGGATGCGGGGCATGACGGGCTGCTGATCCGGCTGCTCAGCGACGTGCCGGCCGACGGGTTCGAGGAGCGGGCCCCCGGCCGCTTCGTGCGGCCGGTGCCCGCCGAGGAGTGCGAGGCGGTCTTCCACGTCACACGGGTGTGCGAGTGGCGCGGCGCCCCCTGCCTCGTACGCGACGAGCGCACGGGCGAGCTGCTGCTCGAATACACCGGCGGGCGGCTGCCGGTGGCGCGGGCACTGGGCATGGAGCGGATCGAACGGGGCGTCCACCGGCGGTGGGTGGGCCGCGAGGAGGTGAGCGAGCCACGCGAGCACGCCGAGCCCCTCGACCTGGGCTCGGGTGAAGGGGATGGACGCAGATGAGCGAGACCGATCCGCACATCCACGTCGAGCAGAAGGTGATGCAGGCCGGCGCCGCCTACCGCAATCTGATCGCGTCGTCGTTGGGGCGCGCGCCCGACGCGCCGGATGTCGTCACCGCCGGGTGCGGGCTCCGGGTGCCCTACGCGATGACCTCGACCCGCCCGGAGAGCGTCACCTGCCTCGCCTGCCGGGAACACGCTCACCGGGAACACCTGCGCTACGCCGAGCAGGTGGAGCGTCTGAGCCGGATGCCCGGGGCGCCCGTGACCGGCGAGCAGGCGGCCAAGGCCGCGCGATGGGCCAGGGAAGTCGCGCAGCGGTTCGCCGGCGGATGACCCGAGGCCGTCTCGGGATTCCCTGAAGCACGCCGGGGAGACTCCTCGCCGCGCCGTTGCCCAAGCGGTCCACGCCCGGCTCGTCCCCGCCCTCGCCCGGGGGACGAGGGGAGCGCGCGCTGCTCGATCTGCTCCTGCTCGATCTCCTACAGGGGTTCGGCGGCCCTGGTCATCGGACCTCCCGTGTCACCGGTGTTGAGCGTGCCGACCGGCTCCACGAGCATGACGGCCGTCTCCTCCTCGGCCACGGGGCAGTGCTCGACGCCGCGGGGCACCACGTAGAGCTCGCCGGGTCCGAGGACCACGTCCCCTTCGCGCAGCCGGATGGTGAGCCGGCCGCTGACGACCACGAACAGCTCGTCGGTCTCCGGGTGGGTGTGCCAGACGAACTCTCCCTTCAGCTTGGCGAGCTTGATCTCGTAGTCGTTGAGCCCGGCGATCTTCCTCTGTGTCCACAGCTCGTCGATCAGGGAGAGCTTGTCGGCGATGTTGACGGGGTCGAGGGAAACGGACATCGTGTGGCGCCTCTCACTTCGGGTGCACCGCCGGGGAGGGCGATGGCGGATGTGATGAGCGTGGCCCGGCCCTCTGCCGCCCGTCTTGTACGTTTCTAGCGTGATGGCTCACCGTCGCCCGCCGACCGTCAGTGCCTGGCGGCCGCGGGTGCCCGGCATCGCCGAGGTCTTCCACGCACACTTCACCGACCACGCCTACCCGGCTCACACTCACGACACGTGGGACCTGATGATCCTCGATGACGGTGCGGTCGACTTCGGGCTGGACCGTCGCCGGCACGCCGCCGCCGATCTCTCCGCCGTACTGCTCCTGCCTCCCGGTGTCCGGCATGACGGCAGGACCGTCACCACCGCGGGCTTCCGCAAACGCGTGCTCTACCTGGACACCACCGTGCTGCCGGAACGCCTCGTCGGCAAGGCGGTGGACGCCCCGATCCTGGCCGATCCACTACTGCGGGATCGGATCCACCGGCTGCATGTCGCGGTCGGTCACCCAGGAGAGGCGGTCGAGGCCGAATCACGCCTGCTCCTCGTCGCGGAGAGGCTGCGCTTCCATCTTGAGGCGTTCCGGCATCGGGCACCGGGTCGGGATGCGCACCGGTTGGCCGTCGAGCTGCGTGAACTGCTGGACGCCCGGGTCCGGGTGGGTCTGTCGCTGCGGGAGGCGGCCGCCGTCCTCCACTCTCACCCGACGCACTTGATCCGCTGCTTCACGCAGACGTACGGCCTGCCGCCGCACACCTACCTCACGGGCAAGCGCATAGAGCTGGCGCGCGGGCTCCTGCTGGACGGTCAACGGCCGGCCGGTGTGGCGACAAGCGTGGGATTCCATGACCAGGCGCACCTCAACCGGCACTTCACCCGGCATGTCGGCGTCACACCCGCGCGCTATGCCGCCGGTGAGAACGTGTCACGCAGGCGTACCCGTCAGGCGTCTCAGGCGTCCCGTCACTAGCCGGATGTCAAACGAAGGTGTGATAATCCCGGATATTGGACATTGATCATCATTCAGGTGAACGCGGTCGATCGGGGTGATGAACATGGCCGGGGGACAGACGCCGGATGCCGCCGGAATGCGGGCGTACGCCGAGGAGTTGCGGGCCACGTTCATGCGCCTGCAGGAGGAAGCGCCCGCGTTGCACGAGAAGGCGCGTGCCGTGCAGGTGACGGAGAAGTCGCGTGACGGGCTCGTGGCGGCCACCGTCGGTGCGAACGGCGACCTGATCAGGCTCGACCTCGACCCGCGCATCTATCGCCGGCAGGACGCGCGCGGCCTGGCCGACGCCATCACCCGGACCATCCAGGCCGCCGTGGCCAAGGCCCAGGACCGGGTCGTCGAGATCTTCGCGCCGCTTGTCCCCGCAGAGCAGATGAGGGCGCACATCGATGGCGACCTCGACGCCGTGCTCGAACAGATGTCGAGGCAGATGCCGAAGCGGACACCGGAGAGCCGATGAGCGAGCGGAGCCGCCAGGCGAGGGGTTGGCATGAGTGATCTGTTCGAGGTGAACTACGTCGACATCCGCCCGCAGCAGCTTGCGAAGGGCCTGTCGCAGTGGCACGCCGCGTCGTCCGACGTGGAGAGCGGCTACGCCGCCGCCCAAGGGGAGATCCAGCGGCTCAACGCCGCCGAGCCGTGGGGACACGACACGGCCGGCGCCGCCTTCCGCTCCGCCTACATGCAGGGCGACGGGCCCGACACGCTGATTAAGCAGGGCGGGGAACTCGCCGCGAAGGTGGTCGAGCTCGGCCCGACCGTACGGCGCAGCGCCGAGAACGCCCGCGGGATGGACGGAGAACGGGCCAGAGAGGTGCGCGAGATCCTGAAGCGGGTCTGACGATGACGCACTCCTCCACCACTGGCACGGGCTCCGGCGCCAACCCGTCCACGACGAACGGCGACGTCACCTCGGACGGCACCGGGCTGCCCGCGTTCGCCGACGGCGGTGGCTCGGTCGTCGACGTCACCCCCGCCTGGGGCGAGTCGCTGCCCGCCTGGGCCGACGATCTCATCGCCCTGCTCACGGCGGGCCAGACATGGCCGGAGGCGAGCGAGAGCCTGCTGTGGCAGCTCGCCCGGGCCCACCGGTCCGCGACCGTGAGCGTCGTGCGGTCCATCGATCCCGTGGGAGCCGCCGCCGTCGCCGTGCTCAGCGGGATGCAGGGCCCGTCGATGCAGGCGTTCCTGGACCGGCTCGGCGACCACTACTCGGAGGACTCCGGCCTGCTCAAGGTGGCGAACAACCACTTCGCCTACGGAGCGCAGGCCGACAACTTCGCTCGCGAGACGCAGTATTCGAAGCTGTCGGTCAACGTGGTGTTCTGGATCGCGCTGATCGCCACGTTCATCGCGCTCGTCGCCGCCTTCTACTCCGCCGGGGCCTCCACCCGGTTCATCGGGCCGATCGCCGCCCGCGCCCGGGCCGAGACGGAGAAGATCCTCGAACGGCTCGCCCTCGCCGCCGGGCGCCCCGCCGCGGCCCAGGCGCTCGCCAGAGGGACCGTGCTGGCCTCGGTACGGGCCGGCCTGCTCGGACGCATCCTCGCCAACCCCCTGGGCAGGGAACTCGTCGAGGAGATCGGCGAGGAGGTCGCCGGCGACGCCCTCGCCCAGTCCCACCAGCGGAAGTCGGGCACCCGCGACGGCTGGGACTGGAAGATGACGAGTGCTACCGCCCTGGGCGCGGCGGGAGGCGCGGGCATCGGCATGCGGGCCGCGCACCCGATCAGCAACCTGGTCAACAGGACGCCCCTGCTCAGAAGGCTGAACACCGACGCCCCCGGCTTCGGCAACGCGTTCAAGCGCTTCCCCGGCAGGGCGCTGACGACCGGGCTGACCAACGTGATCGCCTCCCCGGCCGGGAGCCTGCTGGCCAACGGGCTCGTGTACGGCCAGTGGGAGCTGCCCGACGGGGAGTCGCTGCTCGGGGCCGCCCTGTCGGGCGCCGGCCGTACGAACACGATCAGCCCGTTCAACCCGGACGCGATCCAGGCGGTCGTCAGCCCGCGTACGGCCCTGGCCTCGGCGTACGACACCAGCGTGCGCACCGACCTGATCCGCGCCTTCTCCGCCATGTCTCCGGATCCCACGGCCGGACAGCCTTCGGGCGGCGATCCGGGTGCCGCGAACACGAACACGACCGGCGGCGGCCAGACCGCGAGCGGCGGCGGACCCGCGAACTCGGGTGGTACGAGCACCGCGTCCGTCGTGGGGCACCCCTCCGGCGGCCCGGCCGCCCCGTCCGGTGCCGGCCAGGCGGCCACGACGCCGGGCGGATCCGCCCAGGCGGCGAGCACCGCGCCGTCCGGCCAGGTGACGGCCGCACCACCCGGCGGCTCCGGCCAGCCCACCACCGGGTCGTCCTCCGCGCAGCCCGGCGCGAACACCACGCACCCCGGCACAGCCACTACCGCCAACGCGGGCGGTGCCAACCCCGGCACGGCGGGTTCCGCCGGCACGACGAACGCGGCCAACGCGACGAACGCGGGCACCTCCACGAACGCGAACGGCGCGAACGCGGCGGGTGCGACCGCCGCGAATCCGGGTCAGGCGCCGGGGGCCTCGCAGAGCGCGTCCGGCGCGCAGACCACCGCCGGTTCCGCCCCGGGCGCGGGTGCGAGCGGCACCGCCGCTGCGTCCGGCTCAAGCAACCCGGCCAACGCAGCGAACCCGGCCAACGTAGCGAACGCGGCTGGCCCTGCGAACGCGGCTGGTCCGGCGAGCCCGGCCAACGCAGCGAATCCTGCGAACGCGGCTGGTCCTGCCAACGCGGTGAACCCGGCGAACGCGGCCGGTGCGAGCAACTCGGCGGCCGCTGCCAGCGCCGCTGCGTCCGCCGCCGCCGGTCCCGTGAGCACGCCCGCCGCAGCCGCACCCGCGACCCGCACGGCGACACCGCCGTCCGCTTCCCCCTCCAGCGGCACCACGTCATCCGCCGCGGCGTCACCAGCCGCCCCGGCCCCGGCAGCGTCCTCGGGAACGAGCGGCAGCAGCGCTTCCGGGAGCACCGCCGCGGCGCAGGCGTCGGCTACGGCGGTCTCCGATGTGCTGTCCACGATCGCGCCCGACGCGCGCTTCCTGCCCGACGACCAGGGCGCGAGGCTGACCGGCCCCGACGGCAGGCCGATCCAGCTGTCGGGCGAGGACATCACGACCCTCACGGATCGGCTGACGGCGCGTGCCGCCGAGGGCGTGGACACGCCTCGGCTCCGCGCGGAGGCGGCCGCCCTGCTGGGGGCGAGGATCGCCGAGGAGAGCCTGGGTTTCCCGGCCGAGGGGGCCCTCGACGCGCTCGCCCGGCTCGCCGACGCGACGCCGGACAACCGCGCCGCCGCCGTCGAGGTGGCGGGCGAGGTGCTGGAGGACAACCCGCGCGGCTGGCGGCCCGGCCGGCTGAGCGACGCGGGGGCCGTGCTGGTGGAGGAGGCGACGGTCTCGCCGTACGGACCTGGCCACGCCCTCCGCGTCGGCCGCTCCTCCGGCACCGCCGCGGACATCGTCCGCCGCGCCGAGGCCCTCGCCGGAATCCCGTCCACGGCGCCCTCGACCACGGCGCCCTCGACCACGGCGCCCTCAACCACGGCGCCCTCGACCACGGCGCCCTCGACCACGGGGACCGCTCCGGCGACGAGCTCCGCCCAGACGGCCAACCCCACGGGTCACACGCGGCCCGGACCGCGTACGACCCGAGGGAACGGCCAGGTGACCGCCCGGCCGATCACGCGGAGCCTGTTCGTCGCCGACGGCAGGGCGCCGCATCTGGCCGACCTGTCGTCGAGTGAGGCGGAGCAGGGCTTCAGGTCGCTCCACCCGTCCGACGTGGGTCCGGACGTGACGGCGCTGGACCCGGCCGGCGGGCGGACGGTCGTCGTGCACACGGGCCGGTTCGGCGCGCAGCACTTCCGGTACGAGATCGGCCGGGTGCGCGGCCGCCGTCTCGCCAGGACCAGGGTCAGGTCGGGCACGGCCGCGAAGCCCCACGTCGTACGGCTGTCGCCGCGCCTGGCGAACGACGTCCTCCCCCGGGTGTGGCTGCACGAGATCAGCGACGTCTTCCAGCGGATGTCCGGCCCCCGGCAGGGCGTGGTCCGCTCCTTCCTGAGCCGTACGGCCGAGCGGGACGCCACGGCCTGCGTGACCGCCCGCTATCGCGAGCACGCGCTTCTGGCCAGGCAGTGGCAGGCGGCCCCGGCGCCGGAGCGCCCCGCCATCGCGCACGAGATCGAGCAGCTCGGGCGGGAGATCGTGGGGCTCGGGCACGTCGCCCCCGCGCCCCCCTGGTCACAAACCACCACTGCACAAACCACCACTGCACAAACCGCCCCCGCACAGAGCTCGAGCACGCAGAGCTCGACCACGCAGAGCTCGACCACACAGGGCTCCGCGGCGTCCGATCCGGTGGCGGAGCTGCTCGGGCTGGCCCGCACCCAGCGGGAGACGCTGACGGACGCCACCCGCGAACTGCTCAACGCGGTCAAGGAGAAGATCGACAGCACCCAAGCGGCCACGGCCGACGCGAAGAAGGCCGAGGAGGCCGCCGAGAAGGCGTCGCGGGAAGAGGACCGCAGCGCGGAGGAGCGCCGCCGCAAGGCGCTGGCGGACCGCGACCTCCACCGGGCGAGTGCCGAGCGCGCCCGCCGGAGCAGGGAGGCGTACGCGGAGGCGGTGCGGCGGGCGATCGCCGCGCGCAGGAAGTACGAGACGCTGGAGAAGGCCCTCGACGCCCTCCCCCCGGGCGCGAACAACACCCTGCCGGCGGATGTCGCCCGGCTGGCCCGGGAGGCGGAGGCGGCCCACACCGCGTACACGGAGGCGCACGCGGACGCCCTGCCGTCGCCGGAGGTTCTGCCGGAGGCGACGCCCGCGGGCCGGCTGCCCCACCTCGAACGGCTCACGCGGGTCGTCAACGACATGCTCGAACGCGCCGGGGTCGACCACCGCTACTCGCCCGACGAGCTGTCACACGTGCTGCGGTCGAACTTCAGGTGGCTGGTGTCGCCGGACGGCGCGCTGCTGCGGGTGGGCCGCGGCACGCGGGGCGAGCTGCGGCTGCGGCTGAAGGTCACGGACCTGGTCGAGGTCTTCGGCCATCCGGTGCGGCACTCCCAGTCGATGCTCGGCCAGTTGCCGCAGGGCGGCCGCTCGGCCTCCGCCACCGCCAACCGCTCGGTGCGCCTGGCGCCGAACTTCGACCTGAACGCCGTGAGCAAACCGCTGCAGTACGTGCACTGGGTCGGGATGCTGATGAAGTTCGGCGTGTTCAAGGGCGGTGTCGCCTTCGGCGGGAGCGAGTCGTTCAACGGCAACGCGTCGGACTTCGCGCTGGCCGGCGCGGTGCAGGACAACGCGGGCGAGGCGCTGGTGCTCGACGGGCTCGCCTCGGTGGAGGCGGAGCTGCGCACCGCGAACGGCACCGAGCGGGCGCGCGTGGACAGCGGCACCGCCGGCGACGCCCAGAGCCTGCAGGTGTATCTGCCGCACACGCACGCGCAGCGGGGGCCGGCCGAGGTCACCCGGCTCGACGAGAAACAGCGGCAGCGCACGCCGTTCCCCGAGCACGGGGTCACCGGGCTGACCGGGCTGCAGGACCTCGCCGAGCGCACCGCCGAGCGGACCGGCCGCTCCCAGATCGGCGGTATGACCCGCGACCAGATCTTCACGATCATGACGAAGGAACTGCCCGCCCGGCTCGGCGAGGCGATCAACGATCCCGAGGGGCTGCACCGTCCGATCACCGTGAACGGGCGGGTGGTCGGCTACGTGCGGATCAAGAGCCGGGTCGTGATGAAGACGGCGCGGCCGGTCGGCACCCCGAGCATCAAGCACCGCCTGGAACGGCTGCGCGTGGGGTTCTCGGGCGCGTCGGGCTCGCGCTCGGCCGGCCGGTCGGTCGAGATCAAGGGCACCACGGGGGTCCAGGTTCCCATCGGCAACCCGAGTCTGCTCGGCCGCGTCCGCCTCGGCGGTTACAAGACCGCCATCCCGCGGCTCACCGGGGGGTTCGGCCGCTCCTGGTCGTGGTCGCGGTCGATGAGCGCGGGCGGGACCGCCATCCGGCCGAGCGTGCAGCGCTGGGCGGGCCACACCCAGGCGTACGCGCTGGAGCTCGTGCACACGGTGACCGTGCAGCTGAACACCGACGACTCCCCGCTTCCCCCTGTGAGCGGCCGGAGCACGGGCCTGTTCCGCATGCCCGAGCCGCAGGCGTACCGCTACGGCCTGCCCGTCGACCGGTCGGCCGTACTCAAGGACGGCAGGCTCAGGGACGACCCGAAGCCCGGCACGCCCAAGGGCCGCCTGCCCAGGCTGCCCGGCTGGTCGCGCGAGACCGGGGCCGGGCCGGGGCTCGTCCAGGCGAGCGAGCGCCCCGAAAGCGTCCGGAACTTCGACGAGGTGCGGGCGGACGTCGTGAGGCGGCTGCGTGACCTCGGCCTGCTGCCGGACGAGAACGGCCGGCTGTCCCGCGACCCGCTGACCCGGGCGAGCCAGATCGCCAACATGATCGAGGTGGCCGAGCAGTTCTCCCCGGCCCGCCTGCAGACCGGCTACGACCAGGCCATGCAGGACGGCATATTCCTCGATCTGGTGAGCCAGGGCATCGGCCGGGCCAGCCGGCACCTCACGATGCGAATCCGGTTGAACCAGTCGGGCCAGGAGGAGTTCCTGGGCACCAGCGCCGCCGACATCGCGGCCGACCTCGACATCTCGTCGGAGACCTCCGGCCGCACGGTCAGCAGGTCGGGCGGCCGGTCCTTGGACGTCGGCCCCTCCCTCGGCCTGGAGACGAAGCCGGGCGAGGCCGGCTCGACCGGCGGCGAGGGGGGCTTCCACCGGAACAAGGGCCGTACGGCCGGAATGACCCTCAACGACACGGGCAACCTGGTCACGCTGATCGAGGGCACCTCTCCGGCGGCGGTCTTCGAGGTCCCGCACACACTCACCGTGGACCTGATCGAGAACGGGACGGTCACGCCGCTGGCCCAGAGCGACGACGTGTGGATGCGGGTGCTGTTGCCCTCCGACCTCCTGCCCGAGGACCGGGCCGGGGTGTCGCCCAGCCACCCGACGTCCCCGGAGGCGCTGAGCCTGGCCACCCTGCTGCACGTGGACGGCACCGGCGTGGTCGACGCACTCCAATCGGTGCTGCCGAAGGCGATGCGGCCGGGCTCGGTGTCGTTCCATCACCTCGCGGAGGCGTTCAACACGCGCAACCTCATCTCCCACCCGGAGTGGCTGCTCGCCGACCCCGCCACGCCCGCCACGACGTACAGCACCGCCATGGCCGTGCGCCCGCGTGGCCTGCGTACGCACCGGGCGTCGGCGTGGATCACGGCCCGGCCGGGTGAGTCGGCGTTCGTGACCGCGGCCGACCTGGTGATCGGCGACATCAACTTCACGATGGGCGCGTACACCGCGCGGACGGAGACGCGCGGTGGACGGTCCGTGGACGCCTCGTCCGGCGTGAGCGAGGCCCTGCCCCGCGCGTTCGGCGGCAGAGAGGGGGCCGGCGCGTCCGCGGCGGGGAGCACGTCGTCCTCGATCTCCGACACGGCGATCTGGGGCAGGGAACGGCTGGCCATCGACACCGGCAAGCACTACGTGTTCGCGATGAAGACGGACATCACGGTTTCCGGGGACGAGGCGGGCAACCGGCGGGCCGACGCGGAGCCGCTGCGGGACAGGACGGTCGTCTACTCCCTCCCCGAGCGCGACGCGCTCGACCTCTACGGCAGGGGCGAGCTCAAGCTGCCCCTCGACCAGGTGGCCGACGCGGTCACGCGGCTGCTCGACGACAACCTCCAGCTCGACCCGCGTACGGCCGTGCCGCTGGTCCGCAGATATCTGGCCGATCGGGCGCTGGCGCGAAGGGACGGCCACCCCCGGTCCGACCTGGAGCAGAAGCACCCCCGCGCCATGCTCGCCGAACGGCTCGCCAAGGACTTCCCGATGCGCCTGGCCGCCGAGGGGAACCGGCTCAAGCGGATGCACGACAGGCTGCCCGACCTCGCCAGCCCCGTGGACGTCCCCGACCTCTATCGGGACTCTCTCGGCGAGAGCACCGTGAAGAAGACCGATCTCAAGGCCCCGGACGGCACGCCGACCCACGTGTTGGACCAGGTGCTCGACCAGATCGGCAGGGTGGCGCCCGGCGCGCTCAAGCGTGACCCGGTCCTGTTGCGCAGCCTGTTCGGCGACTTCGCGGGCAAACGCTGGTGGGGCAAGATCGACGACATGAGCGGGGAGGCGGGCTTCGTCAAGACGTACTCGCTCAAGATCGGCCCCCACCTCACCGAGGACGTCACGGTCAGGATCAGGGCGGTGCTCCACGGCGACGAGGCGAGCTACGGCGGAAACGTCCACAACTTCGGCCAGATCCTCCAGGACTACACGTACACGCAGGAGGACCGCACCGAGTCGTCGGGCAAGACGTTCGGCGGCAACGCGAACGCCGGGGCGGGCCCGGCCGCCGGCAGCGGCGGCCGCACGGCCGCCACCGACCGCTCGCACACCGGCACGGCCTCCACCGGCACCCAGCGGACCCGCATCCAGCGTGCGGCGGCGTTCCGCGGCGGGCAGCTCGTCGCGCATCCGGTGACGATCACGATCGAGGTCGAACGCACCTCGGGCCGCCTGCGCGGCGCCGTGGCCAAGACCACCCGCGTCCCCCGGACCAGCGCCGTCACGCTGGACGGCACGATGGCCCGGGTGCTGCCGGACGGCATGGTGGCGAAGGAGGGCACGGTCGCCGCGAGGCAGTCCGCCCGGCCCGACGTGCGGCGGGTCGCGCCGCCCGAGGTCTTCGTGACCGAGCGGCTCAGGGCCGACGGGCTGCTGCGTGCCGTGTTCGACCGGCTCTCCAAGAAGGACCTGCTCGGCGGGGCCGCCGCCATGGAGAACTACGCCGCACTGGCCAAGGCGCTCACCGGGAACGGCCTCACGACCCGGCTGGAGCGGATGACCGGCCCCGACGGACACCGGCTCGTCCGGCTGCCCATGCCGGGCCGGCCGGGCCAGATGGTGGACGTGCGGATCCACGCCGACCTGTCCGAGCCCGACCCGGTGGCGCTGGGCCTGCAGGACACCGAGCTGGGGCAGGTGGACCGTGAGCAGAACACGGCCGGCACGGCCACCGACCGGGGGCAGATGACGCCGGCCGGCCGCACGTACAGCGGGGGGAGCGCGGCGGGTGTCGGCACCGACCTCGGCGCCGGGGACCAGACCGCGCAGTCGAGCTCGGGCAGCGGCGGCAACCGCGACGAGACCAGCGTCTTCGCGAAGGGCACCGGGGCCAAGGTGCGGTTCCGGGTCGACTTCGACCTCCGGTTCGAGGTGCGCCAGGTGGCGCGCGACGGCGCGGAGACGGTGCTGCGGACCGTGGACGTCCCGCGCGGCGCGACCGGCACGGCACACCTGATCATGTTCCAGCACGCGCTGGAGGAGATGCTGGCGCGGCGCGACGCCGGCGCCGCCCGGCCGCTGTGGGACTTCAACCGGCAGCGCGCCGCGGCGCCCGGCGTCTTCTTCTCCCACGACCGCGTGCGTGAGATGGCCGCGAGACATCCGTCGTACGACCCGGCGGCGCCCGCCACGCTCACCAAGGCGATGGCCGAGGTGCTCAGAGGGAGGACCGGGACGCTTCCCGTGGGGATCGTCGCCGACGCAGGCCCCACGGGTTCGACGGCTCTGGTGGAGGAGGCCAGGCTGCTCGCCCGCGACCTCGGCGCCGACGTCCACCTCGATCTCCGGCGGCCCGACGGCACCGTCGAGCGCTTTCACGCCACGCCCGTGGGCGAACTGTCCGGCGACCCCTTCGCCGAGGCGCTCGGCGCGGTGCCGCCCGGCCTGGTGGAGCTGGCCGATCGGCACGGCCTCGACCTGCGCGACCTGTACGGCGGGCGGCCCGATGGGTTCGCCGGCCGGATCGGCGAACGGCTCGACGCCCTCGGCGTCGCCCGGCCCGCGCCGGCCGACCCGGGATGGCCGGTGCCCGAGACGGCCGCGGACGGCACCTGGGGCGGCAACCCCCTCATCACCGCCCCGCCGGGCTCCGTGACGGCCGAGTCCATCCCGAAGACCGCGTTCGTGGCCGACGGCCGGGCCCCGCACCTGCCCGACCTGTCGAACGCCGAGGTTCCCCCGGCCGTCGCCGACCTGCGCCCGGCGGACTTCGGCCGGGGCGTCCGCGCCGTGACCGCGACGCCGGACGGCACGGTCGTCACCGTCGAGACCGCCAGGTCCGGCACGGAACGCTTCCTCGTGCTGCCGGAGAACCCCGGCGGCGGCCGCCCCGCCCGTACGGACCTCGGCGCGGGCACGGACCCGAACGTGATCCGGCTGTCGCCGAGGCTGGCCCCCGACGTGGTGGCCCGGGTGCTGCTGCACGAGATCAGCGACACCCTGCAGAAGCGGGCCGCGCTGGAGCAGGGGGTGGTGCGCCGGTTCCTGAACGCCGTCGATCCCGGCTACGACGCCTGTGCCACCGCCCGGCGCAACGAGCACGCCTACCTGTCCCGCAAGTGGCTGGCGGCGACCTCGGCCGAGGAGCGGGCGCGGCTGCGGCACGAGATCGAGGCGGTCGCCCGCGACCTCGGCGCGCGGGGCCAGGCGGCGCCTCCGCCGCCGTGGGTCACCGTGCCGCCCCAGGCGCCGGTCCCCGACCGGTGGGAGCGGATGCGCAGGCTCAGCAACATCTCGGGCTGGGAGCCGCCCGACGACGATGACGAAACCGTCCCCCGGCCGGAGGACGCAGGACAGCGACAGATGAGGAACGCGTGATGCCCTATTCGATCGCCAGGAGCAGGGACGAGGCGCAGCTCTATCTCGACCTGCACCCCTGCGCCTGCGGCTCGGTGGACACCGGCTGGGACAGCGGCCTGGCGAACGTCGAAGGGGAGCTGGTCACCTCTTACGACGGGCGCTGCGCGGCGTGCGGCGCCGAGCGCGAGTACCTGTTCGGACTTCCGGAACGGGAGGTGACGCCCACCGGCTTCCCGACGTTCGGCGGCGCGGAGCCGTCCGAGCTGCTGGACCCCGGCGAGTGGCTGTGGGTGGCCGACCTGACGGCGGGCAACGTCCCTGAGGGAGATCGCAGGCAGGCGCTGTCCATCGCGCGGGCCGCGGTCGAAGAAGTGATGAAATTCGTCCCGCCCGGGCAGGACGAGGTGCCCGAGGACGCGTTCTGGTCGGAGCGGGGACGCGCCGTGCGCGCCGCCGAGCCGGGGCGGTTCCGTCTCGACCGGCTGCTCGTCGTACGCGACACCTACCGGGAGCTGGCCGGAGCATAAGGTTGCAGGCATGGAGCAGGCAGTGCCGATCCCGTACGCGCGGACGCTCGCGGAGGCCCGGCTGTATCTCGCGCTGACCGCGCACGAGGCCGCACCCGAGGAGCCGCCGGTCGAGGGGCCCGAGGCGTGGACGGTCCGGTCCGGTGCGGTCGAGGTGCTCGTGCCGTACGCGAGCGAGGCGGAGGCCAGGGACGAGGGGGAGCGGTTCGGCGTCGGCCTGTCCGAGCTGATCGACCCCGGTCAGTGGCGGCTCGCCGGCGCCGCATACGCGCGCCGCGCGCTCGCCGACGACCTCGAATACGCCGAGGAGCCGGGGGACGAGGGGCTCTTCCAGCGGGTGGTGAGCGGCTGGGAGACGGCCAGGGACGCGCTCGGGGAGGCGCTCAAGTTCATCCCGCCCGGCGAGGACGAGGTGCCCGCCGAGGCGTTCTGGACCGAGGCGGGGCTGGCCGCCCGCGAGGCGGAGCCCGACTGCTTCCTGCGCGACCGGCTGGCCGAGGACATCGCGTTCTACCAGCAGAACCTGGACGACTTTCGCAGCTTCGGCGGCTGACCTACTTGCCGAGCGGCACCGGCACGCGGGCGGCGGCCGGGTCGAGTGCCGGGCCCTCCGGAATGAGATGCAGCAGGTGCGCGGGCACCGGTGTGGCGTCGGAGGCGTCGTAGCCGAGCTTCGGCAGCAGGGCGGCCGAGGCGACGGCGAACCTGCGGCCCTGGTCCGTCACCAGGAAGTAGTTCGTGATCGACCCCAGCTGTCCCTCGCCGGGCAGCAGACCCGCGACCGCCGCCGACCCCGGCGGGAGCAGCACCTGGTCGAACGTCTCCTGGCTGCCCGGAGTCCTGGGCGTGGGAATCGTGATCGAGGCGCCGACGGTCAGGGTCGCCCGGGTCGAGCCGCCGCGGGTGCCGGCGTAGACCGCGCACAGCGGCGAGGTGGAGGCGGGGGAGACCACCGTGGGCATCGTCTCGGGCATCCCGCCGCCCAGCACGCTCGGCTGCTTGGAGAGGGAGGCGTTGGCCGTGGCCGCGTCGATCTGGACCGGCTGGCGCGGACGCCTGCCGTACGCCGCCTTGATGGCCGGGTCGGACAGCAGGAGCGTGGCCTGGGTGAGAGAGATCGGCGCGAGGCCGTCGGACAGCAGGACGTACCAGCGGGCGGGGGCGCCCCCGATGCCGGGCACCGTGAAGACCTGCCCGACCGCCGCCGTGACCGCGCCGTCGGGCCCCCGGACCTTCCTGCCCAGATTCGGCACCTTCGGGCCGCTGAAGTCGGGGCCTTCGGGGAGGGCGTTGAGCCAGGTCGCGGGCACCTTCCTGGGCTGGGCGTTCAGGGCGCTCACCGCACTGGAGCTCGCCCGCATCCGCCGGTCGCCCCAGACGACCCACTTCTGCCGGCCGTCGTCCACGACCATGGCGCCGCCGCCGAGTGGCCTGCCGCCGACGTCCAGGCCGCCCACCAGCGTGACGTACGGCCGGGGCGCACCGGTGGCGTCCGGGCCGTCCACCACGCACACCGACCACGGTCCCCGGACCAGTTTGTCCTTGGGCGGCAGCGAGTCGGGCGCGCCGGGGATGCCCACGAGCGGCCCGCGCGGCAGCTCGGCCAGAGAGGCGGCGGAGACGTCGCGCACCGTCACGTCGGCGGTGTCGAGCAGCAGCCGGGCGGAGACGTAGTTCGCCGTGGGGAGCAGCACGCGCTCCTGCTGGCTGTAGACGTAGGTCGCGCCGGTGTCCTGCTCGACGAGGAGCTGGCCGGGCTCGGTGAGCTTGGTCGCGCCGCCCGGCTTGATCACACCCCAGATGCCGAAGACGGCGAGCAGGAGCACCGACAGCAGGATCCCGCAGAATGTGGCGATGGTGTGCCGCCGCATCGGCGACTCCGCGACGTCCGGCTCGCCCTGCAGCAGGGCCTGGCCCAGGCGCTGCTGCATCAGCCGGTATGCCTGGTAGAGGTCCTTTCGGGTCTGCACGTCACCTCTCCGCGTCAAACGGCGTGGAGGCCAGCATATTGATCCTGCGGCGTCCCTGTGATCTCCACAGTGTCCCGGCGGTCCCGCGTTGACGAAGGCGCTCGTTGTAACGTGTACGGTTACAGCTGTCGTTGTAACACAAATAGTTACAGCGTTCGAAATCGATGGGAGATCGACATGGGTCAGCTCTCGGGCAAGGTCGCGATCGTCACCGGCGGCACCACGGGCATCGGCCTCGCCACCGCCAAGCGCTTCGCGGCCGAGGGCGCACAGGTGTACATCACCGGCCGCCGGAAGCCGGAACTCGACATCGCCGTCGAGGAGATCGGCTCGAACGTCATCGGGATTCAGGGGGACGTGGCCGACCTCGCCGACCTCGACCGGCTCTACGCGGCCGTCACCCGGCACGGCCACCGGATCGACGTGCTGTTCGCCAACGCGGGCGGGGGCGAGTTCGCCCGGTTGGAGGAGGTCACGGAGGAGCACTTCGATCGGACCTTCGCCGTCAACGTCCGCGGGCTGTTCTTCACCGTCCAGAAGGCGCTGCCGCTGCTCGACGAGGGCGCTTCGGTGATCTTGCCGGGGTCCACGGCCGCGACCACCGGAGCCGAGGCGTTCGGTGTGTACGGCGCGACCAAGGCCGCCATCCGGTCCTTCGCCCGCACGTGGGCCAACGAGCTCAAGGGGCGTGGCATCCGGGTCAACGTCATCGTCCCCGGGCCGATCGACACCCCTGGAATCACCGGTCTGGCTCCGGACGAGGAGCGGGCCGGACAGCTCAAGGACGCCCTGACGAGCCAGGTGCCGCTGGGCCGCATGGGGCGGCCGGAGGAGATCGCGAGCGCGGTGCTCTTCCTGGCCTCGGACCAGAGCAGCTTCACCAACGGCGCCGAGCTTTACGCCGACGGCGGCATGAACCAGGTCTGAGCCGGTCTCCCGCTCCTGGCGCGAGCCGGCCGGGCTCCTCCATCCGCCCTCACCCCCCGGGCGGGCTCGGCGCCCGCTGCCTACTCCCTCTGTCGCGCCAGTACGTCCCGCAGCACGTCGGCGATGGTGGTGCCCGCCAATTGCTTCCTCATGGCGTCCTCCAGGCCGTCGTACACCTGCCGCAACGTCGGCTGGATTCCGGAGCCGACCGGACACGACTGGTTCGGCTGCGCGTTGTGCATGCCGAAGAGGCCGCCCGCGTCCAGGGCCTCGTACACGTCCAGCAAGGTGATCGACTCGGGGTCGCGCGTGACGACCCAGCCCGCTCCGGTGCCCCGTCTGGCCTCCACGAGGCCCGCCTTGCGCAGGTCGCCCAGGCATCGCCGGATCACGACAGGGTTCGTGTTGACGCTGCCCGCGATGCGTTCGGAGGTGGCCACCTCGTGCCCTTCCCGGCGGTCGAGCACCATCCACGTCAGGACGTGCACCGCGACCGTCAGCCTGCTGTTCGCACTCATCCGCCCGTCCCTCTCCTTGTAACTCGTAAGGTTACGTCCCACGGAGATCGAAGCGCTTCTGGCAGCCGTGCAGCGATGGTTCGGTGGCGACGGCCCCGCCCACATAGCTTGCCGCCGATTATGGCGGATCCGGGGGCTCACGCAGCCGAGCACTATGGTGACGCCATGATGGTTGATCCCCATATCGTCGTCACGTTCTGCCTGGCAGCCCTCGTCGTCTCCCTCGTGCCCGGCCCCGACATGCTGTTCATCGCCGCCACCGGACTGGCATCGGGGCCCCGGGCGGGCGTGCTCGCGGCGGTCGGCATGTCCACGGGATTGGCCGTGCACACGACGCTGGCGGCGCTGGGCCTGGGGGCGCTGCTGAACGCCTTTCCCACGGTCTTTGACGTCATCCGCGTCGCTGGTGCCGCGTACCTGGTCTACCTGGCCGTCACGTCGTTCCTCGCCGCCCGCCGCGACCAGGACGTCCCAGGGCAGGAGCCCCGGGCGCCGCTGGGACGCGTGTACGGCAAGGCCGTGCTGACGAACCTCGCCAACCCCAAGGTGATCGCCTTCTACCTGGCGTTCTTCCCGCAGTTCGTCGACCCGGCCCGGGGCAGCGTGACCGCGCAGTTCTTCTTCCTCGGCGCGCTGTTCATCGTCGTGGGCCTGTCGGTCGACGCCTCCGCCGGGTTGCTGGCCGGCCGCCTGGGCGACCTCGTCCGCGGGCGCCCTGCCGTCCAGAGGTGGCTTCATCGAATCTCCGGCACCGTCTTCGCCGCGCTCGCGGTGCGCCTGGCCACGGACGGCCGCTAGCCCGCGTGCACAACCAAGTCCTCCGGGGGATCAGACCGGTGTGAAGGGCCACGATCAACGGCGCCGCGGCATCGGCCGAGGCTCTCGCCGTCCCCCTCCGCTCGGCTTTCCGGGCGCTAGGAAAAAGGGGAATGGAGTGGCGGAAAAGCCAGATTCTCCCTGCTCTCGATATAGCCGCTCGGCATAAGGGGTTCACAAGATTGACAAAGGATTTACGGTGAGGGCGGCCCCTTTGTCGATGAAGGAGTGACTGGATGAGTAACAGCTTGCTCGGCGGCGACCCCGCGGAGATGCAGAGCATGGCCGCGCAGTTCAGCCAGCAGGCGGACCAGGTTCGCACCACGATGGCCAACCTCGACCGCGAGGCGGCCAAGGTCGGCACCGCCTGGACCGGCCCCGGCGCGCAGCGCTTCCACGACGCCTGGCAGAGCTACCGGGCGGCCTTCCAGCGCATGGCGGAAGAACTCAACGAGGCCTCTCGCGTCATCACGACCTACCGCGGCAACATCGAGTCCGCCACCCGCTGACCGCCCGCAGACCGCCGGCCGCCGGACCGCCATGAGTGCCATGGCGTCCGGCGGCCTTCTCATGCGACCGGCGGCTCCACCGGCGGCTCGGTCGAGCGGCCGAGATAGGTGACGGGGCCGGGGTCGGGCACCGGGATCTCGTGGAAGCCCAGCCGGTCGTAGAAGGCGCGGGCGCGGGTGTTGACGGTGAGCATGCTCAGGTGCACGGCGGGCACGCCCTTCGCCGCGAGGGCGTGCAGGAAGGCCGTCATCAGGGCGCGGCCGTGCCCGGCGCGCTGGTGGCCGGGGAGCAGGTCGATGTGCAGGTGGGCGGGGTAGGCGGCCAGCTCGGGGAGCACCATCCGCTCGGGGTTGTGCATCAGGGCGATCATCTCCTCCGTGGGTGAGGCCGGAGGGCGCCGTGGCGCGGGATAGCGGCCGGCCAGCGCCGGCAGCCACTCGTCGCGGTACGCCGTGACGAAGGCCGGGGTGTCGGCGGTGCCGACGATGTAGCCGACCGCCCGTTC
Source organism: Microbispora rosea (assembly GCF_900156315.1). Lineage (GTDB taxonomy): Bacteria > Actinomycetota > Actinomycetes > Streptosporangiales > Streptosporangiaceae > Microbispora > Microbispora rosea. The sequence goes on from NZ_FTNI01000002.1 coordinate 250,341, forward strand.
GCCGTCGTCGGCGACGAAGGCCAGGTCCGGCTCCAGCCGGACGTACGGCGCGGCGAAGATGCTGGGCATCAGGTCGAGGTCGGGGTAGAGGTGGCGGGAGTCCTCGCCCGCGTCGGCGGTGCGGACGCAGATGTCGTAGAGGGCGTCCCTGTCGGCGTCCCGGTAGGGCCTGATGCGCACGGTCATGCGGAGCAGGCTGACAGGGTGGGAGCGCTCCCAACAAGCCCCTCGGCTCAATCCGGCACCGCGGCCTGAATCGGCGTCACCGCGCCCGAGACGACCAGCAGGCCCCGCCCGGGAGGCCCGCCGACCGCGCCACGCGGCAGCCGTACGGCGAACAGGTCCCCGTCGGCGGGGCTCTGCACGTTGAGCAGCAGGCCGGTCCTGCCTTTGCGGGCCTCGGCCGCGAATCCCCGGTAGGCGGTCGCCAGGTCGCCGGTGGCCCCCGCGACGAGCAGGCCGTGCTCGCCGTCCCGCCCGGTGCGCAGGATCTCGTCCAGGGCCAGGCCGAGCGCGGAGTCGGGGGAGATGAGCTCCGCGTCGTCCACGGCCACCACGTAGCGCTCGTGCCCGGCGACCAGAGCGAGCGGGTCGAGCGCGCCCGGCAGGCCGCCGAAGGCGTCCGCGCCGCCTCCGGTCACGCTTCTGGCGTTGCCGTCGAGCACGGCCAGCACCCCCGGCGCCCCGGCGAGGTCGCGCAGCGGGCTGCGGCGCGGGGTCACGACGAGCACGGGCGTTCCCCGGTCGAGCAGCGAGCGCGCCGCCGTGACCAGCGCGGACGACCGTCCCGAGCGCGGCGGCCCGGCGATGACGGCGGCCGGCCCCTGGCCCTGCAGGTCCACGCCCATCGGGACGAGGGCGTCGCCGCCCGCGCCGAGCAGCGCCCACAGGGCCGACGGCGGCTCGTGCGACGGCGCCAGGCCGAGCGCCTGGCTCGCCGTGATCCGCATCGGCAGCGCGTCCACCCGCAGCGGCGGCTCCGACGGCCAGGCCCACGTCCCGGGAGTGTCCGTGCCGCCGAACCGCGCCGCCGCCGTACGGGCGAGCTCCTGCAGGACGGCCACCTGCGCGGGGCCGGAGGGGTCGTCGCACAGCAGCGCGATCTGGCTCTCCGCCAGGCCGTGCTCGCCGACGGCCAGGGCCCGGCCCGGGGGCATGACGCTCGGCAGGTCGCGCATCGGCAGCCCGGCGAGCCCGTAGTCGGCGGGATCGGCGAGCCGCAGCACGAGCCGGTCCTCGAAGACGGTGGAGATCTGCCCGAGCAGGCCCGACCGGTCGGAGGTGACGACGGCCCGCAGCCCCACGGCCGGACCCTCCCGCAGCAGTTGCAGCAGGGCGTCGACCAGCCGTCCGTAGTCGTAGTTCTCGAACGCGGCGACGTACCCCTCCCAGCGGTCCACGAGCAGCACCAGCCAGGGCAGCGCGCCCACGCCCGCCCGGTCGCGGGCGGCCCGGGACCTGGCGGCGGTGCGGGCCTCGGCCAGCGAGGCGTACCCGGCCTCGGCCAGCAGGTGCTGGCGGCGCCCGACCTCCGCGCGCAGGCGGGTCAGCAGACGCTCCACCCGGTCGAGCTGGTCGCGGGTGACGACCGCCCCGCAGTGCGGCAGCGCGACCAGCGGCAGCAGCGCGCCCGACCCGCAGTCGACGGCGTGGACGTGCACGTCCTCGGGGGAGGCGCCGGCCGCGATCGAGCCCGCGATCGTCCGCAGCGCGCTGGACCGTCCGCTGCGCGCGCCGCCCGCGATCAGCAGATGGCCGCCGTGCCGCATGTCCAGCGCGAGCGGACGCCGGCCCTGCTCCCACGGCAGGTCCGTCACGCCGAACGGCAGCGGCGGCACCTCCTCGGCCCCCGGCCGGTACGGCGCGGGGCCCGCGAGCAGGCCGCCGGAGGTGCCCGCGGCCCCGGCGTCGAGGACGACCTGGTCGGGCAGCGGAGGCAGCCACGGGCTCGGCTGCCGGGGCATCTCGCTCCCGGCCTCGCGCAGCGCGTCCACGAGCAGGGCCAGGTCGGTGCCGCTCGCCGCCTGCGCGGGCAGGGCGGGCAGCGGGTGGCCGAGCGCCTGCCAGGGCAGGTCGAGCACCCGGAGATCGTCCCCCGCGTCGGCCGCTACCGCGGACCGCGGATGAGGGGTGCGGCCGCCGATCCTGGCCGTCTGCACGGCCACGGGCGCCCCGGAGCCGGCCCGCACATAGCAGCGTCCGGGCGTCGTCCGCGAGATGTGGGCGGCGTCCGGCACGTCGATGACGTCGGTGGACTCGCCGGCGTCGGTGACCCGCAGCGCGATCCTGAGCGACGTGTTGGCCTGGATGTCGGCGGTCACCACGCCGCCGGGCCGCTGGGTGGCGAGGATCAGGTGGATGCCGAGCGAGCGGCCCCTGCGCGCGATGTCGACCAGTCCCTCGACGAAGTCGGGCAGCTCCGCGACCAGGGCGGCGAACTCGTCGATGATCAGCACGAGCCGGGGCAGCGGCAGCAGGTCCCTCTTGCTTCCGGCGGTCTCCGGCACCGGGGCGGCGAAGATGCCGCCGCCGCGCGCCCGCCGGACTCCCCCCGCGCCGAGCACCCAGGTGGCGCCCCGCGCCCGCTGGTAGTCCTCGATGTCCTTGGCCCCCGCGTCCAGCAGCAGGCGTTCCCTGCGCCGGATCTCGGCGGCCAGCGACGACAGGGCCCGCTGGGTCAGATGGCCGTCGAGGTCGCTCACCATGCCGACCGTGTGCGGGAGCCGTACGCACTCCTTGAAGGCCGCGCCGCCCTTGTAGTCGATGAGCACGAACGTCATCTCGTCGGGCCGGTTGGCCACCGCCAGCGAGCAGATCAGCGTCTGGAGCAGCTCCGACTTGCCCGCGCCGGTCGTGCCCGCGACCAGGGCGTGCGGCCCGTCCCTGCTCAGGTCGACCTCGAACGGGCCCTCGGGCCCGACGCCGATCAGGGCCCGGGTCGTACGGCCCTGCCGCTCGGCGAGCGCGGCGGGGTCGAGGGACACCTCCAGCAGGTCGAGCAGGCGGACGGCGTCGGGCAGGGCGGCCGAGGGGTCGTCGCGGCTCACGTCGCGCAGCGGGGCCAGCGCGCGGGCCAGGCGTTCGGCCCATAACGGCGAGACCCGGTCGGCGCGGATGCCGGTGATCGGGTCGAGCCCGCCGCCGTGGAGGCGCACCCCGCCCTCGCGGTCGCAGGACACGACGGTGGCGCACTCCTCGGGCAGCAGCCGCTCGTCGTCGTCGATGGCGATCGTGTAGACCCCGGCACGCGGGCCCTGCCGCAGCACCTGCGGCATGCCGGGCAGGCCGCGCAGCACCTGCGCGCCGTCGAGCACGACGAGCACGTCGAACGGCCGCTCGTCGTAGGTCGCGAAGGCCGGCTCGGGGGGCCTTTTGCCGCTCGCGCCCCCCAGGTCCTCCCAGCCGGCCGGGCCGCCGGACAGGCGGGCGCCACGCGGCACCCCCGGGTAGGGCCCGGAGCCGTTCTCGGCGTCGAGCCGTTCGGTCACCAGGGCGGCGAGTTCGGCGACCCGGCGGGCGGCGGCCTCGGGGTCCGCCCCGACGAGCGCGGCGCAGTCGGACGACAGGGCGCCGCCGCGGGCGGCGGCGTCGGGTGCGCAGTGCGGCAGCCAGCGCACCCACCCCCACTGCCCGGCGCCGTCGGCGTTGGCTGACAGCACCACGACGGCCAGGTCACGCGGGCTGTGCAGGGCGGCGGCCTGGCCGACGAGCCAGCGCGCGCAGCCGAGCGCCACGTCTCTGGGACCGGTGAGCCCGGCCACGCCGAGACGCCGCATGACCAGCGCGACGGGGACGTCGTGACAGGTGGGCGGCTCACGGCGGGGCCCGTCCTGGGGCGTGCCGCTCTCGGGCTCGAACTCCAGGTCGGCGGGCAGGTCGGCCAGCCCCACGCGCAGCCGCAGCGCGTCGCGGTCGTGCACGCGGCGCTCCCAGAGGCGGCGGCGCGGCCCGGTCGCGGTGAGCAGCACCTCGGCCGGGTCGGGCGCGCCGCCGCGCCTGGCCTCCTCGTCCTGCCGCACCGCGCGGGCCACCTCCTCCTCGAAGGCGGCCATCCGCTCGCGGTAGGCCTTCACCGCCCGGCGGTGCTTCTTCCTGCCGTGCCTGCGGTCGCTCACCCACTGGCCGATCATGATCAGCGGCGTCATGAACGCGATCAGCAGGTAGTACCACGTGTGGGTGACGGCGGCCATGACCACGCCGAGCACGGCGGGCAGCAGCGCGGCCAGCAACTGCAGCCGCATCCCCTCGCCCCGTTTCGGCTCGGCGGGCACCGTGAAGCGCCGCTGCCGCTCGGGCCGCTGGAGGCGGGGCGGCCGGTTGTAGGCGAGCCCGCCGTCCGGCAGCGCGTCGAGGTGGGCGTCCGGCGGCAGGACCGGCCCCAGGGCGAACACCGAGCCGCCGCAGGCGAGCATGCCCCCGGGAGGCCACGCCACCGCCTCCGTGAGCGGCTCGCCCTCAAGCCGGGCCATCGGGTCGCCCCCGGAGACGGCGGGCTCCACGGTGGCCGTTCCCGGGGCCAGCCGCACCACCAGGGCGACCGGCGGCATCCCCGGGTCGGGTACGGAGATCGCGCACGCGGGGTCGGCGCCGATCGTGTGGGCGCCGAGCCCGATCCGGTGGACGGTCCCCGCTCCCGGACCGCCCACGACCCGCAGCTCCGCCGGCCCGCCGGGCTCCTCGGTCACCGTCGCCGCGGCGGCGTGGCCGTCCACGGCCACCAGGTCGCCATCCCTGAGCAGGCCGAACACGGGCGCGTCCGGGTCGACGGGCCGGCCGTCGACCCACAGCTTCACCTCGCCGGACGGCCGGGCCTGCCGGTCACCCCGGTCCAGGTCGTACGGCGCGCGGGCGTGCGGAAGCCGTACGACGTTGGCCGGTCGGGCGGCGGCGCCGCCGAGCGCTGTCGCGAGGCCGGCGACCGTCGTGCTCTCGTCGCCCTCGACCAGCACGTCGCGGCGACCGTCCTCGCTGACCACGGTGAGCGTTATCCGCATGCGCGAACTCCCAGAAGGCGGTTGTGCGGCGGCCTCGCGGAAAGCGTTTCATCCCGGGGCGTCCCCGTGAAGATCTCCGGGTGCGCGGGCCCGGCGGCCTGCGGGAACACGGTAGCCGTGCCGTCCGCGCGCATCCGGGCGTTTCCCCGAATAGGTAAAGGTGCCTGTCATCGCGCCCTTCGTACGACGCCGTCGTGACATGCCTCCCGCATATGCCTGCCGCCCGTGGAGTGCGAACAGTGTGAATGGTGTGACAACCGGTAAAGAAGTGCAAATGTACTATCACGAAATATCACGCCAGTAAAGCCTTGTGTCGATATGACGATAGATCCACTCCCGTTGACAGGCGTATTCCTAACGGATAAGCATGGGTCGCCGCATCAGGCCACTTATGGCGGCGCAAGCTGGCCATAATGGAGTGAATTCGCAACAAACGGCAAGACCATAAACACATTCGAGCGGCCCGAAAACAGAAGGGCGCTCTCATCCCTGGGAGTCCCCCACCCATGAGGATCAGCGAGAAGACGTCGCAGGACGGCCGGGCGCCCGCGCGGCCGGGCCTGTCCGGGCCGGCGGCACGCAAGCTGCCCGTTCCGCCGAGGGAGCGCAAGCCCGCGCTCGCCGCGCTCGCCGTCCTCCTCATCCTGGGCGGCGCGCTGGCCACCACGCTGCTGGTCATGCGCAGCGGCGACCGCGTCTCGGCCGTGCAGATCACCCAGCAGGTGGGGGCCGGGCAGCTCATCCCGCTGTCCGCGATGCGGGAGGTGCAGATCGCCGACACCGGCGTCGACTACGTCCCCTGGCGGTTCAGGGAGCAGGTGGCGACGACGTACGCCCGGGTGACGCTGCTGCCGGGCACGCTGCTCACCGAGCCGATGACCGCCAAGACGACCGACCAGGTCGGGCCGGGCAAGGCCAAGGTGGGCCTGTCGCTCAAGGCCGGCCAGATGCCTGCCGACCTCAAATGGAGCGACATCGTCCAGGTGATCTACGTGCCGGCGGCCGGCCGGGGGTCGGGCACCGCCCAGCAGAAGGTGCTGGCGACCGCCGCCCGCGTCGAGAGCGCGTCCTCGGGACGGTCCGGGGGCGGGCTGGTCACGGTCGTCGTCGACACGTCGATCGCGCCTGCCATCGCCCAGTACGCCTCCAGCGGGGAGATCGCCCTCGTCACGCTCCCGGGGGTCAAGTGACGTGGCGCTGATCGTGCTCGCCGCCGACAAGGGGGCGCCCGGCGTGACCACCGCGGCGACCGCCCTCGGCGCCGTGTGGCCCCGGCCGGTGCTGCTGGCCGAGTGCGATCCCTCCGGCGGCGACCTCGCCTACCGCCTGCCGGGCGACGACGGGAGCGTGCTGAACCCCGGGCGCGGCCTGCTCAGCCTCGGCGCGGTCGCGCGGCGCGGGCTTCACGCCGAGCTGATCTACGAGCACACGCAGCGGCTCGTCGGCGGTCTCGACGTGCTGGGCGGCCTGACCAACGGCGAGCAGGCGGCCGGCCTCACCTGGCTGTGGGGCCCGCTCGGCCGGGCGTTCGCCGCCCTGCCGCAGGCCGACGTGCTCGCCGACTGCGGCAGGCTCGGGCTGCACCCTCAGATCGGCGACCTGGTGGCCGAGGCCGACCAGGTGGTGCTGTTCACCAGGGCCAGCCTGGACCACGTCGCCCACCTGCGCGAACGGCTGTCGCTGATCGGGCGGAAGGTCGGGGTCGTGGTCATCGCCGACCCCCGGTCGTACCGGTCGTCGCTTGAGGAGATCCGGCGCATCGTCTCCGGCTGGGACGTCGCCTTCGTCGGCGGTCTCGCCTACGACCCGAAGGGCGCGGAACTGCTGCGCGGCCAGTGGGGCGGGCGGCTCGACCGCAGCCTCCTCATCCGTACGGCCAGGGAGCTGGCCACCCGCCTGGCCGCACAGCTGGCCGCGGGCGGCGAGACGGCCGCGCCGCCCGCCGCCGGGCGGGCGAAGCGGCAGCCGGAGGTGCGGTCGTGAACTCCCAGCGGCGGCCGATCGACCACGGCCTGGTGAAGCGGTTCCGGCAGGAGGTCGGCGACCGGCTGGCGCACCAGCGGCGGATCGACCAGGCGAGCGGCGTGCCGCCGATGTCGGGGGAGGACGAGCGGCAGTTCGCCCGGGCGCTGATCGCGCAGGTGCTGGAGGAGCACGCGCGCAGTGAGATCGGCGTCGGCCGCACCCCGCCCACGGCCGAGGAGGAGGAGGCGCTGGCGGCGGGCATCCACGCCGCGCTGTTCGGCGTCGGCCGCCTCCAGCCGCTGCTCGACGACCCCGAGGTCGAGAACATCGACATCAACGGCTGCGACCGGGTCTTCGTCGGCTACGCCGACGGGCAGGAGCTCATGCACGACCCCGTCGCAGACTCCGACGAGGAGCTCATCGAGCTGATCCAGATCCTGGCGGCGTACTCCGGCCTGTCGTCGCGGCCGTTCGACACCGCCAACCCGCAGCTCGACCTGCGCCTGCCGGACGGCTCCCGGCTGTCGGCCGTCATGGACGTCACCGTGCGGCCGGCGCTGTCGATCCGCCGCGCCCGCCTCGGCAAGGTGTTCCTCAGCGACCTCGTCGGGAACGGCACGCTCACCCCCGAGCTGGGCCGCTTCCTCACCGCCGCCGTGGCCGCGCGGAAGAACATCATGATCGCGGGATCGACGAACGCGGGGAAGACCACGCTGCTGCGGGCGCTGGCCAACGAGATCCCGCCGCACGAGCGGTTGATCACGGTGGAGCGGGCGCTGGAGCTCGGGCTGGACCAGTTCCCCGAGCTGCACCCCAACGCGGTGGCATTCGAGCACCGCCTGCCCAACGCCGAGGGGCAGGGCGAGATCACGATGGCCGAGCTGGTGCGGCGGTCGCTGCGGATGAACCCCTCGCGGGTGATCGTCGGCGAGGTGCTGGGCGACGAGATCGTCACGATGCTCAACGCGATGACCCAGGGCAACGACGGGTCGCTGTCGACGATCCACGCCAACTCCAGCATGGAGGTGTTCAACCGCATCGCGACCTACGCGCTGCAGGCCGTGGAGCGGCTGCCGATCGAGGCCACCCACATGCTCATCGCCGGGGCCATCGACTTCGTGGTGTTCATCGAGAAGCGCAACGACTACCACCGGGGAGGCACCCTGCGGCGCTACGTGTCCAGCGTGCGGGAGGTCACCGGCTGCGACGGGCGCGTGCTGTCCTCGGAGGTGTTCGCCATGGCGGGCGACTACCTGGTGCCGCACGCCCCGATCTCCTGCGCGGACGAGCTGGCCGCCCACGGGTACGACCCGGCGCGGGGAGCGTGGCGATGAGCGGCCTGCTGCCGGCGCTGCCCCCCGGCGTCCTCGACCCCCTGGTGCTGCTGGCCGGGGCCGCGGCGGGCGGCGGGCTCTTCCTGCTCGCCCTGGCCGTGTACGGCCTGCGCCCCCGACCGGCCACGCCCGACGGCCGGGCCGAGCGGATGCGTCTGCTGCGCACCCTGTCCACGCGGTCGGCGATCGCGGCGGTGACGGGTGTCGTGGTGCTCGTGGTGACCGGCTGGCCGGTCATCGCGGCGGGAGCCGTGCTGCTGGTCCTCGCCTGGCGGGGCTTCACCGGCGGCGCGGCGGAGGAGCGGGCCGCCATGCGGCGTCTGGAGGGCCTGGCGGCGTGGACGGAGTCGCTGCGCGACACGATCGCGGGCGCGGCCGGCCTCGAACAGGCCATCCCCTCCTCGATCCGGGCCGCGGCCCCCATGCTGCAGCCGCACCTGCGGGCCCTGGTCGACCGGCTCCACACGCGGATGCCGCTCGCCGACGCGTTGCGGATGTTCGCCGACGAGCTGGACGACCCCTCGGCCGACCTCGTCGTGGCGGCGCTGATCCTCAACTCGCGGCTACGCGGGCCGGGCCTGCGCGACGTGCTGTCGGCCCTGGCGGTCTCGGCACGCGAGGAGCTGGACATGCGCCGGCGCGTGGAGGCCGAGCGCAGGTCCACGCGCAAGAGCGTGCAGATCGTGGTCGGCACCGCGCTCGCCTTCGCCGCCGCGCTGGTCGTCTTCAACCGCTCCTACGTGGAGGAGTACAACTCCGTGCTGGGCCAGGCCGTGCTCGTCGTGGTGGCGGGCCTGTTCGGCGCGGGGTTCGCCTGGATGCGGCGGCTCGCCCGCTTCGACAAGCCGGCCAGGATCCTCGCCCCCTACCACCGCCCGCGGTCCGCGGTGGCCGCGCAGGCGCAGCCGCCGGCGGAGGTGATCAGGTGATCGCGACGGTGCTCTGCGGAGCCGTGCTCGGTCTCGGGCTCTTCCTGCTGGTGCGGGCGCTGTTCCCGCCCCGGCCCGGCCTGACCGCCCGGCTCGCCGCGCTCGACCAGGCCCGCGACGGCAAGGGCGTGCCGCGGGCGCCGCTGATCGCGCCCGAGGAGGAGGTCAGCGAGTTTCGCCGCATGCTCGGCCTGCGGCTGGCCCGGTTCTACGCGGCGCGGGGGTGGGAGGCGCGGTCGGTCAAGGCCGATCTCGCGCTGCTCGGCAAGTCGTTCGAGGGGTTCCTCGCGACCAAGCTGCTGCTCGGGGTCTCGGGCCTGCTGGCGTTCCCGCTCCTCGTCGGCTGGCTCGCGCTGATGGGATGGGGCGTCTCGGTGCAGGTGCCGCTCTGGTCGGCGCTCGTCGTCTGCGTGATCTTCTTCCTGCTGCCCGACGCGCAGATCAGGCGGGACGCCGCCGTACGGCGCAGGGACTTCCGGCACGCCGTGGGCGCCTTCCTCGACCTCGTGTCGATGAACCTCGCGGGCGGCAGGGGCGTGCCCGAGGCGCTGATGATGGCGGTGGCGGTGGGCAGCCCTGTCACCACGCCCGGGGCGCTGAACGGCACACTGGGCGGGGCTGTTCACGGCACCGTGAACAGCCCCGTGAACGGCGCGGCGAGCAGTGCCCTGAACGGCGCCGCGTCCGCTGCCGCGACGGCGAACGGCGCGGGTCCCGCTCCCGGCTCCAACTGGGCGATGGAACGCATCCGCGAGGCGCTCGCCAACGCCCGGATCGTCGGCATCACCCCCTGGCAGGCCCTCGGCCAGCTCGGCGACGAGATCAACGTGGACGAGCTGCGGGACCTGTCGGCCGCGCTCGGGCTCGTGGCCGACGACGGCGCCAAGGTCCGCGCCTCCCTCACGGCCCGTGCCGCCACCCTCCGCCGCCGCGAACTCGCGGAGGTCGAGGGCAAGGCGGGTGAGCGGTCCCAGTCGATGCTCGTCGCCCAGCTCCTGCTGTGCGCGGGCTTCGTCATCTTTCTCAGTTTTCCCGCAGCCATGAAGATGTTGGGGGCCTGATGCTCTGGTTCCACTACTTGATCGCCGTGCTCCACGTACGGCTGGACCGTGCGAGGAACGCCCCGTCCCGGGGGGCCTCCGCGGTCGAATGGGTGATCATCACCGCCATCATCGCCGGAGTCGCGCTCGGCCTGGCCACGCTGATCAAGCAGTTGGTCGAGCAGAAGCAGTCGGACATCCAGAACAGCTTCAGCGGGGGCGGCGCGGGCGGCGGCGCCGGCGGAGGTAGCGGGGAGTGACCGTGCAGGGCGTGACCGGCCCTCGCGCATCGGCCGCCACGCGCCGCGAGCGTGGAGGGCAGGTCGAGCGCGGCGAGCAAGGCGGGCAGGTCGAGCGCGGCGAGCAAGGCGGGCAGGTCGAGCGCGGCGAGCAGAGTGAGCAGGTCGAGCGCCGCGAGCGGGCTCGGTGGATCGAGCGACGCGGGCGGGGCGGGCGTGGCGAGCGGGGCGCCACGGTGATCGAGCTCGCCATGCTCATGCCGATCGTGCTCGCCGTCGTGCTGCTGATCGTCCAGGTCACGCTCTGGTTCCACGGCCGCCAGGTCGCCGACGCCGCCGCTCGGGAGGGCGCGCGGATCGCCCGTGCGGGTGGCTCCGACGGCTGGCAGGAGTCGGCCGAGGGCAAGGCACGGCAGATCGTGCAGGCGATTGGGCCGCAGTTGCTGAAGAACGCCCAGGCGCAGGCGTGGGAGCAGGGCGACCAGCGCGGCGTCGAGGTGACCGGCAGCGCCGTCCAGGTGGTGCCGCTGCTGCCCGCGATGACCTTCACGATCACGTCACGCTTCGGCGGGCCCATCGAGTGCTTCCGCCCCGACGACGGCTCGGACGGCTGCGAATGACCCGGCCGGAGCGCGGCTCGATGACGGCCGAGACGGTGATGCTGGCCCCGCTGTTCCTGCTCTTCCTGCTGTTCCTCGTCGGCGCGGGCCGGATCGTGGAGGCCCAGGGCGAGGTCAACGGGGCCGCGCGGGACGCCGCTCGTGCCGCCTCCGTGCAGCGGACCGAGTCGGAGGCCGAGTCGGCCGCAAAGGAGGCCGCCCAGGCCGCGCTCTCCGGAGACTGCTCGCCCCAGGTGGACATGTCGGGCAGCGATTGGACGATGGACGGCTCCGTCCGGGTGACCGTGACCTGCGAGCTGAACCTCGACTTCCTCGGGTTCGGCGCCGCCAAGCAGATGTCGGGCACCTCGGTCGTGCCGCTCGAACGGTATCGGAGGGTGCAGTGACCCCGCCGCGTCCGTGTCGCGGATGGTGTGGTTCGCGCATCCGCCACCGCCGGACCGCTCCGCGCCTCGCCCCAGGCCCCGCCCCAGGCCTCGCTCCATGCCTCACCCCAGGCCCCGCTCCGCGCCTCGCCCTGGGACCGTCGACCGCGCCGCGCGCCCTCACGAGGGCGCCGTCCCCCGCCGGAGACGGGCGGGTGCGGGAGCGGGGCTCCATGTCGGTGTTCGTGGTCCTCTTCTCCGGGGTGGTGTTCCTGCTGGCCGGACTGCTGGTGGACGGCGGGGCCGCCATGAACGCCCGCCTCAAGGCCGCAGACATCGCCGAGCAGGCCGCCCGCGCCGCCGCCGACCAGATCGACGTCGAGACCCTGCGGGCCACCGGCCAGGTGCGGCTGCTCGCCGACGAGGGCGCGGTGTGCGGCGAGGCCGAGAAGATCACGGCGGCTCAGGGGGCCGACGGCGTGCGCATGACCGAGTGCACCGTGGGCGGCGGCCAGGCGGACGTGACGGTGGCGGTGTCGGTTCACTGGGACGCCTTCTTCCTGTCCGCGCTGGGCTTCGCCGGCTCCGACATGGAGGCCGAGGCCACGGCCGCTCCCGATGCGGGGGAGGCGTGACGGGGACCCGGCCGCCGGGCGGCCGGCGGGAGGAGTTCGACCGCGAGAGCCGGCGGGGACCGCGACCGCGCCCCGAGGGCATGCCGTCGGTGCTGGGGCCGCAGCGGGCGCCCGAGCACTGGCACGACGACCGGCACCGGCCCGTGCGGCTGCGGTCCCGGCGTACGGCCGGGGACGTCCTCGCGGGCCTCGGGGCGCTGGTCGCGCTGGTGGGCCTGGTGGGCGGCGTGCCGTACGCGCTGCTCCGGCTGGCCGGTCCGCCGATCACCGGTGACCTGCTGAACGCGGACCTGTTCACGAGCCAGGTCGGACCCGAGACGATCACCGCGATCCTGATCCTCCTGGTGTGGCTGGCCTGGCTGCAGCTGTTCCTGTGCGTGGTCGTCGAGGTCTACGCGGCGCTGCGGCGGGTCGGCATGCCGGCCCGGGTGCCGCTGTCGGGCGGCACCCAGGCGCTCGCGAACCGCTTGGTCTCCGCCGTGCTGCTGCTGTTCACCGCGGCCGCCGTGGCGGTGCCCATCGCCCGTGCGGGCGCCCCCGCCGCGATCAGGCCCCAGGTCGCGGCGCTGTCGGCGCCGGTGCCGCAGGCCGAGGTGGAGCGACCGGCCCTGCACGCCAGGGAGGTCAAGAAGGTCTACGTGGTGCAGCCTCCGCACGGGCGCCATCACGAGAGCCTGTGGGAGATCGCGGAGAAGTGCCTGGGCGACGGGCGCCGCTATCCGGAGATCTACCGGCTCAACCAGCACAAGGAGCAGCCCGACGGCAGCCGGCTGCACATGGCCGACCTCATCCGTCCCGGCTGGGTGCTCGACATGCCGGACGACGCCAGGAACGTCCACGTCGTGCCGGTGGACGAGGACCGGCCGGAGACTCTGAAGGAGCACCGCCACGCGCCCGCCGAACTCGACGGCGACACCCGGTACGCCGGGGGAGACGCGACCGGCGGCGACGTCCACACCGACCGGCACACGACAGAAGACCGGCGCACGACGGAGGACCGGCGTGCGACGCCCGACCCGCGCCCCACCGCCGGTTCGCACACCGGGTCCGGCGCCGAAGGCACGACGGGAACCGAGGGGGACACCACACGGCCCGACGGTAGCGGCGACCAGAGGCCGGGCGAGGCCGGGCGGTCCGGCGACACCGGCCAGGAGCGGGGCAGGGTGACGCCCGAGCCGGGCAAGCCGGGGATCGTGCTGCCGCCGCCCGCGATGCCGCAGGACACCCCGTCGAAGCCGGGGGGCCGCACGGGCGAGGTGAAGGACACGCCCGCCACCGCGCGCACGACGCCCTCCCCGCGCCCGGTCATTATCACCACCACCGTCCAGCCCGCGATCGCGCCCGCCGAGGCGGGCCACCACACCGCCGACGAGCGGCAGGGCGGCCCGGTCCTCGCCGACTACCTGGCGGCCTCGTCGCTGGCGGCGGCCGGGCTGCTGGCCATGCTCGGCCGCAGGCGGCGGGAGCAGCTGTGGCGCCGGGCCTTCGGACGGCGCATCGCGCGGCCACGCGGCGACGCCGCCGAGGCCGAGGTCGCCATCCGCCTCGGCGCCGACGCCCCCGGCAGTCGCATGCTCGACATCGGCCTGCGCCTGCTCGGCCGCCTGCTGGCCGACGCCGACCGGCGCCCGCCGACGATCTACGCCGTCCACCTGTCCAACCGGGGCCTCGACCTGTGGATCCACCCGGCCGAACAGGACGCGCCGGAGCCGTGGGAGACCTGCGACGACGGGCAGGTGTGGCGCCTTCCGGCCCACGAGGGACGCCGCATCGACGAGCAGGTGCTGGCCGGGGTGCCCGCTCCCTACCCCGGGCTGGTCTCGATCGGCACCGGGCAGGGCGGCCGGGTCCTGGTCGACCTGGAGGCCGCCCACGGCGTGATCGCGATCACCGGGGCGCACACCGTCGCCGCGCTGTCGGCGCTCGCCGTCGAACTGGCCACCAACCGGTGGTCCGACCGGATGCGCATCACGCTCGTCGGCTTCGGCGAGGAACTGACCCTGCTCGCGCCCGAGAGGATCAGCACGGCGGGCAGCCTGGCCGAGGTGCTGCCGGAGTTCGAGGAGCGCGCCCGCCACGACGGCGACGTGCTGACCGGCCGGGTCCACAGCCGCGTGGCCGACCCCGCGTACACCCCGCACTACCTCCTGTCGGCCATCCGCCCCGACGAGGACGAGGCGCGCCGCCTGGCACTGCTCGGCAAGGGCACCCGTACGGCGAGCGGCTTCGTGATCGCGGGCGAGGTGCCGCACGCCACCTGGACGTGGGAGGTCACCGACGACGGCCGGGCCCGGGTGGACGCCCTCGGCCTGGACATCGAGGCCCACCTGCTGCCGCGCCGGCACTACGACGCCGTGATCGGCCTGTTCCGCACGGCCCGGCAGCAGGAGGGCGAGCCGCTCACCCCCGTGGTGGAACGGCTGAGCGAGGAGCCGCCCTCCATCGAGGTGCGCATTCTGGGCCCGATCGAGATCAGCCCGGTGAACCCGCTCGAAGAGGGCCGGGCGGCGCTCGCCCACGAGCTCGTCGTCTACCTGGCCACCCATCCGGACGGCGTGCACCCGGCCGTGCTGACCGGCGTGCTGTGGCCGCGCGGCGTGCAGCTCGCGGTGCGCGACGCCACGATCGCCAGGGTCGCCGAGTGGCTCGGGCGCGACTCCGAGGGACGCCCCCACCTGTTTCTCGACCGGTCCGGGCGCCTGCGGCTCGGGCCGGAGATCCGTACGGACTGGCGGCTGTTCCAGGACCTCGTGCGGCAGGCCGGCGAATGGGCCGACACCGCCGGTCCCACCGGCGGCAAATCCGGCGGCAGGTCCGGCGACATGGAGACCGACCTGCTGGAGCGCGCGCTGGCGCTGGTGCGCGGCCCGATGCTGAACGGCAGGCCGCCCGACCGGTACGCCTGGCTGGCGGCCGACCCCCTGGAGTACGACGTGACGGCCTGGGTGGCGGACGCCGCCCATGCGCTGTGCGAGATCCGGCTGGCCCGCCACGACCCGCACGGCGCGGTGGCGGCGGCCCGGGCCGGGCTGCTGCTGGCAGCCGACGACGAGGGGCTGTGGCGCGACCTGCTCCGGGCGGCGCACGCCACCGGGGAGCCCGTCCGGCTGCGGGCGGTCGTCGACGGCCTGCTGCGCCGCGCCACCTCCCACCCGTACGGCGGGGGGATGGCGCCGGAGACGGAGGCGCTCATCGACGAGCTGCTGCCCGACTGGCGCAGGACCGTCTCCCCGGATCTCAGGAACCCTGCCGTCAGGAACCCTGGCCTCGGAAACCCCGGCCTCAGGAGCTCGGCCCTCACGAATTCGGACCCCGGAAACCCGGCGGACCTCAGAACCTCACGTCTCGCCTGATCGGAGCCCAATGCCAGGGACGTCCACCTCCGAATCATGCCGATCCACGCATAGCGCTGGCTCACCCCCCACGGCCGTTCCTAGGTTGGCAGCGGCGGGGGTGACAGCGGCGGGAGATCGCGTACTGCGGAGGATCCCGGTGATGCGTCCAGGACTCGCCCCGGCGGCACCGCCCGCCTCGGCCCGCACGCTGCGCTGGGCCTGCACACCGCTCCTGGCGGCCTGCGCACTGCTCGTCTCGGCGTGCGCCGCGCCGGACGCCGACCGCGGCTTCACTCCGGGCGGCGGCATGGAGCCGGCCGCGGTGACGGCCTCGGAGACGCCGGGCCCGCAGCCGGGCACCGAGACGGTCACGGCGGCGCCGGGACTGACGATCGAGATCGAGTGGCCGCTCGAACCCGACCCGAAGCGGTCGGCCGTGATCAAGGCGTTCGCCGGTGACTTCACGGCGCAGTGGCGGGCCGTCGGCACCTCCGGCCGGGACCGCTCGTACGTGAAGGGGATCGACGCCGAGTCGTCCGCCTACATGGAGTCCGTCACCTGGGTGCAGGGGTTCCTCAAGGACGGGCAGTCGGCCCGGGGCGTGGCCAGGCTCTACGCCCTGCGGGTGCCTTCCGTCATGGGGCGCGGGGCGGAGGCCGACGGCTGCGTCGACCTGACCGGCGTGCGGCTGACCGACCGAGAGGGCACCCCGCTGGCCCGTCAGCCCGCCTGGCTCAAGCGCCCGCGGGCGGTCTTCCTGCAGACCGCCGGCCTGGGGCAGGGCGACGACGGCGTCTGGCGGATCCGGCTCTACCGCCATGCGGACTATCCGGACGAGCGCGCGAAGGAGTGCCTGCGATGAGGGCCATTGCTGTGACGTCCCTGCTGGCGGGGGCTCTGCTCGCGCTGTGCGCGCCACCCGCCGCCGCCGACCCGGACGTCGGCGCGCACGGCGAGGCGTTCCAGAAGGGCAACACGGCCGGCGTCAAGCTGACCAACTCCAAGATCGGGCTGTCCGGCAACGGGCTCGGCGGCAAGAGCGACGGCTACCGGATGCCCCGCCCCTGCTGGTACGAGCCGAACTCGTCGGCCGACGACATGCGCAACCTCCAGGCGCAGCAGAAGAAGCAGGCGGTGGAGGCGGGGCTGGACTACGACGTCGATCTCGACAGGTTCGGCGACAAGATCGGCGACAAGGGCCAGTGGTGGGGCGTCGCCTACGACGCCGGCAACCCGGACGGACCCTCGTGCGCCGCCGGACTGGAGCCGCTCGTCTGGGTGCCGGAAGGGACCGTCCCCGCCGGAGGCATCACGCTGGAGCAGCTCATGCAGATCGCCCGGGCCGCGCTGACCGTCCCGGAGCCGAAGATCAAGCTGAGCCCGGACGCCAAGAGCTACGTCAATCTGGGGACGTGGGTGTGGCTGGACGGAGCCGAGGCCGCCCCCCGGTCCGTCACCGCCACCCTGCCGGGCGTCATGTCCGCCACCGTCACGGCGACGCCGGACCACCTGGAGATCGATGCCGGCACCAAGGACGACAAGCGCGCCACCGTGTTCACCGCGGGATGCGGCACCACCGGCAAGCCGTACGTGAAGGGCGCCGACGAGGACGGGACGAAGGAACCGGAGTGCGGCGTCGTCTACCGGCACTCCTCCGTCGACCTGCCGGGCAAGGTCTACACGCTCACCGTGACGAGCGTCTGGACCGTCGCCGGCAACGGCAACCAGGGCGGCGAGGCCGTCCCGTTCGCGTACGACCCGATCCAGGTCTCGGCGACCAGGGACGTGCCCGTCGGCGAGGTCCAGAGCATCGTCAAGCAGTGACCCGCCCCGGACCCGCCCCGGACCCGCCCCGGACCCGCCCCGGACCCGCCCCGGACCCGCCCCGGACCCGCCCCGGACGTCGGCCCCGGCGAGCAGGTCAGGCGCGGGACTCGTGGGCGACCAGCCATTCCTTGACCGGCGTGCCGTAGTAGTAACTGCCGTAACCGCCGGTCGAGGGCACCACGCGGTGGCACGGCACGAACGGCGCGATCAGGTTCTGCGCGCAGGCCGACCCCGCGGCCCGCGCGGCCGTCCTGGGCAGCCCCGCCTTCTCCGCCAGCTGCCCGTACGACACGGTGGTCCCGGCGGGCACGGCACGCAGCGCCTCGTACAGGCGCTGCCTCGTGGGGGTGCCCG
The DNA here is from genome assembly GCF_900156315.1 of Microbispora rosea. Taxonomy (GTDB): domain Bacteria; phylum Actinomycetota; class Actinomycetes; order Streptosporangiales; family Streptosporangiaceae; genus Microbispora; species Microbispora rosea. Next base: position 267,978 of record NZ_FTNI01000002.1, read on the forward strand.
GCTGCTCGACGGGGATCCGGTCGAGCGCGCCGACCTTCCCGTCGAGGTACTCCCGCACGGCCTCGGCCGCGTCGCCGAGATCGCCCTCCCGCAGGGGAAGCGCCCGCAGGGACGGCGAGAGCCTGGCGAACATCTCCAGGGGGTCGGCGGTGAAACCGGCCGCGACGAGCACGCCGCCGCGGGCGAGCAGAGCGAGGGGGCCCACCGGGGTGGGCACGGTCTGCGTGATGATCATTTGTTGCGTCCTTGTGGTGTGGTGTCCGGATCGCCGGAGGTGTGGCTCCACAGGTGGAGCGCGGCGTACGCCCGCCAGGGCCGCCATCGCTCGGCCTCGTCCGCGGCGATGCCGAGCCGTTCCATCGTCCTGCGCAGCACGAGGTCGCCCTCGGGCCACGCGTCCGGGTCGCGCAGCGCGCGCAGCGCGATGTAGCCGGCCGTCCACGGGCCGATGCCGGGGATCTCCAGCAGCCTGGCCGTGGTGTCGGCCGGGTCGTCCGCGCCGTCGAGGTCGATCGTGCCGGATGCCACCGCCTCGGCCAGCGCCCTGATCGTGGCGACCCTGCGGGTGGTGAGCCCGAGGCCGTCCAGGTCGGCGGCGGCGAGCCGGTCGGCCGTGGGAAACAGCGACGGCACCTGACCGGCCGCGGCGTCGAGGTTCCCGTCGACGGAGCCGTCCGGTACGGCGGGCAGCCCGGCCCGGGCGGCGATGCGGCCGAGCAGGGTGCGGGCCCCGGCCACCGAGATCTGCTGCCCGACGACCGCCCGGACCGCCAGTTCGAACCCGTCGTACGCTCCCGGCACGCGCAGCCCGGGATGGGCCGCGACCAGCGGCCCGAGCGACGTCGCACCGAGGATCTCCCGCACCGCGCCGGGGTCGGCGTCGAGGTCGAGCAGGCGGCGGCAGCGGGCGACCAGCCGGGAGAGCAGGTGCGTCTCTGTGGTCCGCACCGTGAGCCGGATGTGACCGGTCGCGGGCCGCAGCGTGATCGAGCCGCCCGGCACGGCCCGCGTGTAGGCCGTCACGTCGTCCCCCGACCGGCAGACCGCCTCCACCGAGGGAATCGCCCGGGCGGCGAGGAACCGCAGCACCGACTGCGCGTCGTAGGGCTCCCGGTGGCCGAGCCGCAGGGTCAGCCCGGTCGTGAGGGCGACCGGACTTCCCTTCTCGTGCATCGGCCCGTTGGTCCTGCGCAGCTCTCCCGGCGCGAAGCCGTACGACTCCTTCATAGCCGCGTTGAACTGGCGTACGCTGCCGAACCCGGCGGCGAACGCGACATCGGTGATCGGCAGGGTGGTCTCGGTGAGCAGTTGCTTGGCGAGCAGCAGCCGCCGGGTGCGGGCGACGGCGAGCGGCCCGGTGCCGAGCTCGGCGGCGAACAGGCGGTGCAGATGCCGCTCGGTCACGTGGAGGCGGCGGGCCAGCCCGGCGACGCCGGACTCGTCGGCCACCCCGTCGTCGATCAGCCGCAGCGCGCGTCCGACCAGGTCGGCGCGGACGTCCCAGCCGGGGTCGCCGGGGCTGAGCTCCGGACGGCAGCGGCGGCAGGGCCGGAAGCCGGCGGCCTCGGCCGCGGCGGCGTGGCGGTAGAAGCGGACGTTGCCCCGTGCGGGGGTGCGGGCGGGACAGATCGGGCGGCAGTAGATGCCGGTGGTGGTGACAGCCGTGTAGAAACGCCCGTCGAAGCGGGAGTCCCGCGCGGAGACGGCGAGGTAGCACGCGTCGAAGTCGAGCTGTCGTGTGGTCACGCACACGACGTTATGCGCTGGCCACCGATGCGGGCTGGCGGAAATCGGACGCGGCCGTCAGAGCGCCCCGACAGCGCGGAGGGGGCTCGCGCGAGACCGGGCACGGGAGCGCGTCCTGTGCCGGGAGTGCTCCCGCGCGAGGCCGGACGCCGGACCGGAAGGCCTGACGTCACTTGCTGGAGATGCCGACCCCGAGGTCGAACTCGCGGTAGACCCGGGCCCAGAAACCGTCGCGCAGCCACACGCGCGCCTCCGGGTAGGGCCGCAGGGAGTGACCGAGCTCCTTCTCAGCCTCGATCAGCAGCTCGGTGTCGATCACCGTGGGCAGCAACGGGCCCGGCAGCAGATCGCGGATGTTGTCCCGGCCGCGGGTCAGTATCCACTTCTGCGCCACGTGCTCGCCGACCTCCTCCACGCGGGGCCGGCCCGGGCCCAGCTTGGCGACCTGGCCGACGGGCGACTTCGGCGGCATCGGCTTGACCGTGCGGCCCGCGAAGACCTGCGCGGGCGACGGCGTGGGCGGCACGGGCACGGGCACCGGCGCGCGGGTGAAGAACGGACGCAGGAAGTCGGCGCTCAATATCTCGACAGTGTCCGATTCCCAGACGAGCCGCTCGGCCTGGTTGGTCCCGAACGGCGGCTCGACCCCCCACAGGTGGATGCGCACGCCGTACGCCTGCGCGGCCTCAACGGCGGGCACCATGTCCTCGTCCCCGGCGATCAGCACGGTGTCGCTCACGGCGTGATGGCGGGCGAGGGCCTCGAGGTCGCTGCGGATCTGGGCGTCCACCCCCTTCTGCTGGCCACGGGCGTTCAGGTTGCCCAGCCTCACCTTGACCCAGGGCAGCTGGGCGATCACACGCTGGTCCACCGTGGGCACGCGGTCACGGGCGGCGTCGTACCAGTAGACGCGCAGCAGCTCACCCGGGATGCGCTCGAGCGCGTGCTTCTGGAGCGCCTGGATCAGCTCGTCCGCGGCGACGCGGTACTCCTTACGCTCCTTGGCGGCTAAGAGAACTTCACCGGCGGCCGCGTAAAGGTAACCGACGTCCACGAGAACGGCATACTTTGCGGCAATGCCATGTGCGCTGAAGTCCGGGATGGCCATGGTGTCCTCCAGGACTCGTCACTAGTTGATCGGCTGACTATATTCCCCCGCTTTCTAGATAGTCCCAACTCTTGAGCCAGTTGACACCCTGTTCCGGCGATGTAATCGGTCCGTAGTCGTCGCCGATGGCGTCGAAAGACGTCTCACCCGCCGGGGAAGAAGGCCCCACGCCAGGCTCCCGGGCCGTGCGGGAGACCCACCCGCAGCCGATGTGCCGGATTTCTCCAGTTTCCCGGGCTTGATCGCGGTGCCGCCGGCCGGGCGGCGCCCGCCGCCGCCCGTGCCGCCGTTTGGGCCGCCAGCGCGGCGACGAGCGCTGCGGTCTCCTCAGGGGTGGCGTCCCCCCGGACAATGCTGAGAAACGGCTCGCGGCTGCTCACAGTGGAATGTTCCCGTGCTTTTTCGGGGGCAGCGAGGCCCGCTTGTTACGGAGGGCGCGCAGCGCGCGGACGACCTGGACCCGGGTGTCCGAGGGCCGGATGACCGCGTCCACATAGCCGCGCTCGGCGGCGAGATACGGATTGGCCAGCGTGTCCTCATACTCGCTGATGAAACGGGCCCGCGCGGCGTCCGGCTCGTCGGCGGCGGCCAGTTCCCGCCGATAGAGGATGTTGACCGCCCCCTGGGCTCCCATCACGGCGATCTGGGCGGTGGGCCAGGCCAGGTTGACGTCCGCGCCGAGGTGCTTGGACCCCATGACGTCGTACGCCCCGCCGTACGCCTTGCGGGTGATGACGGTGACCAGCGGGACGGTCGCCTCGGCGTAGGCGTAGAGCAGCTTGGCGCCGCGCCGGATGATGCCGTTCCACTCCTGGCCGGTGCCCGGAAGGAAGCCCGGCACGTCGACGAAGGTCAGCACCGGGATGTTGAAGGCGTCGCAGGTGCGCACGAACCGGGCGGCCTTCTCGGAGGCGTCGATGTCGAGCGTGCCGGCGAAGCTCATCGGCTGGTTGGCGACGACGCCCACCGAACGCCCCTCGACCCGGCCGAAGCCGACGACGATGTTGGGCGCGAACCCCGCGTGGACCTCCAGGAACTCGCCGTCGTCGAGGACGTGCTCGATGACCGTGTGCATGTCGTACGGCTGGTTGGCCGAGTCGGGGATGAGCGTGTCGAGCTCGCGGTCCTCGTCGGTCGTCTCCAGGTCCGCCTCGACGTCGAAGGCGGGCGGATCGTCCATGTTGTTGGACGGCAGATACGACAGCAGCGCCCTGGCGAAGTCGAGGCAGTCCTGCTCGTCGGAGGCCTCGTAGTGGGCGACGCCGGAGCGCGAGTTGTGCGTGTGCGCGCCGCCCAGCTCCTCGAACGTCACCTCCTCGCCGGTGACGGTCTTGATGACGTCCGGCCCGGTGATGAACATGTGCGACTTCTCCTGCACCATCAGGACGAAGTCGGTCAGCGCGGGGGAGTACACGGCGCCGCCCGCGCACGGGCCCATGATCAGCGAGATCTGCGGGACCACGCCGGAGGCGTGCACGTTGCGCTTGAAGATCTCGGCGTACAGGCCGAGGGAGACCACGCCCTCCTGGATGCGCGCCCCGCCCGAGTCGTTGATGCCGATCACCGGGCAGCCGGTCTTGAGCGCGTGGTCCATGACCTTGACGATCTTCTCGCCGAAGACCTCGCCGAGCGAGCCGCCGAACACAGTGAAGTCCTGCGCGAACACCGCGACCGGCCGCCCGTCCACCGTGCCGTACCCGGTGACGACCCCGTCGCCGTACGGGCGCTCGCGATCGAGGCCGAAGGCGGTGGCCCGGTGCCTGGCCAGCTCGTCGAACTCGACGAAGGAGCCCTCGTCGAGGAAGGCCGCCAGCCGCTCGCGGGCCGTCATCTTGCCCTTGGCGTGCTGCTTCTCCACCGACCGCTGAGAGCCGGCGTGGGCCGCCTCGCGCCGGCGGCGCTCCAGGTCGGCGATCTTGCCGGCGGTGGTGTGGATATCGATCTCGGGGGCGTGTTCGGCGCTCATCGCCCGCTCACCGTTCCTCGTATGCTCAGCGGCCCTCGGGTCCCGAACGCCGCTCCGGGTCGCGTCGAATCCATGGCCGACAGGGTAACCAGACCGGCGTCGCGCGGTCGCTCCGGGTCGCGCTCACCGGGATCGCATTTGGCCGGGCGGGAACTCCCCGCAGGAACGCGGCTCGCATGCCGTTCGTTCGGCTTTACGACGGCTTTATACGAGTGGGGGCTCCATGACGGATGCCGTACGCACGCAGGGGTTGTACAAGCGCTTCGGACACCAGACGGCGGTCGGCGGGGTCGACCTGGTCGTGCCGAGGGGCAGCTTCACCGGGCTGGTCGGTCCCAACGGCGCGGGCAAGACGACCACGCTGAGCATGATCACCGGGCTGCTGCGGCCGGACGGCGGGCGGATCGAGATCGACGGCCACGACGTGTGGGCCGACCCCGTCAGCGTCAAGGCGCGCATCGGCGTGCTGCCCGAGGGCCTGCGGCTGTTCGAACGGCTGTCCGGCCGCGAACTGCTGATGTACGGCGGCCAGCTGCGCGGCATCCCCATCGACGAGGTCGGCAGGCGCGCCGACGAGCTGCTCAGGGTCATGGACCTGGTCGAGGCGCAGGACAAGCTGGTGGTCGACTACTCCACCGGCATGCGCAAGAAGATCGGCCTCGCGGCGGCGCTGCTGCACAACCCGGGCGTGCTGTTCCTCGACGAGCCGTTCGAGGGCGTCGACCCCGTCTCCGCCAACACGCTGATCGAGGTGCTGCGCAGATACACCGCCTCGGGCTCCACCGTCGTCTTCTCCAGCCATGTGATGGACCTGGTCGAGCGGCTGTGCGACTGGGTGTCGGTGATGAACCGGGGCCTCGTCGTCGCGCAGGGCCCGCTCGACGACGTGCGGCGGGGCCGCACGCTCAACGAGGCGTTCCTCGACCTCGTCGGCGCGCGCGGCAACGGGGAGGAGGGCCTGTCGTGGCTCGGGTCGCCGGCATGACCTTGCTGTTCGTCCGGCTGAAGCTCAGCCTGGTGCGCGGGGGCCTGCGCGACGACGCCGGCAAGCAGGCCGGTTTCGTCTTCTCGCTGGCCGCCGCCCTTCTCGCCGCCGTCGCGGGGTTCGCGCTGCTGTCCCTCATCAGGCTCGCGCCGTCCGGCGTCGCCCTCGACCTGGTGACGGTGGCGTTCGCGGTGTTCGCCGTCGGGTGGATCGTCGTGCCGCTGACGGCGTTCGGGCTGGACGAGACGCTCGACCCGGCCCGGCTGGCCGTGTTCCCGCTGACCACCCGGCAGCTCGCGACCGGCATGCTGGCCGCGTCGGCGACCGGGGCGTGGCCGGTCGCCTCGCTGGCCGCGCTGTTCGGCGGCGTGGTCGCGCTCTCTCACGGGCCGGGCGGAGTGCTGCTCGGGGTGCCCGCGGTGGTCCTCCAGTTCGCCTTCTGCCTCACGGCCTCCCGCCTGGTGACCACCGCGCTGTCCGGTGTGCTGCGCACTCGCCGGGGGCGTGACCTGCTCGCGGTCGCCGCCATCTTCGTGGTGCTGCTCGTCCAGTTGCCCAACCTGCTGGTCAACCGCGGCCTGTCGGGCGACCCCACGCGGATCCTGGCGTCGGCGGGGGACGTCCTGCGGTGGACGCCGCCGGGGCTGGCCGCGCACGCGATCGCCGACGGCGGCCTCATCGGCGTCGCCGAACTGATCGTCGTCGCGATGGCGGTCGTCGTGCTGGCGTGGCTGTGGATCGTCGCGCTGCGGCACGCGCTGGTGCGGCCCGACGCCTCCACCGGGAGCGGCGGCTCCGTCCGGCGGTCCGGACGGGTTTCGATCGGCAGGTTCCTGCCTGACGGCATGCTCGGCGCCGTCGTCGCCAAGGAGCTGAAGTACGCCGGGCGCGAGCCGCGGGGCCGGGTGAACTGGATCGTCGCGCTGTTCGTCACCGTGATCGTCACGCTTTCCCTGCACGGACAGGACGGCGGGGCCGGGCTGGGATCGGTGCTGGGACCCGCCTGCCTGGCGGCCGTCATGATCGGGCTGCAGGCGGGCAACTCCTTCGGGATCGACGGCGGGTCGCTGTGGATGAACGCCGTGGCGTTCTCCACCCCGCGCGACGTGCGCACCGACCTGGCCGGGCGGCACCTGGCCATGGCGGTCATCGGCGTGCCCCTGCTGGCCCTGGTGTCGCTGTTCGCCGCCCTGGTGGCGGGCGACGCGGTCTGGGCCCTCGCCGCGGCCCCGATCGCCTGGGGCGTGCTCGGAGTCGCCATGGGCGTCGGCGCGATCACCAGCGTGACCGCGCCGTACACCTATCCCGCTCGCCTGAACGCCTTCAGCGGCGCCGCTCCGGGGCAGGGCGGGCAGGCGTTCGCGGCCTCCTTCGCCACGATGCTCGTCACCGGCGTGCTCACGCTGCCGGTGGTGCTGCCGGTCCTCTTCGGCCTGACCTGGTGGGCCGTGCTGGCCGTGCCGTACGGCGTGGGGGTCGCCTGGGCGGGCCGCAGGATCGCCTCCGGCATCGGCTTCGCCCGCCTCCCCGAACTCCTCGCCGCCGTCTCCCGTCCCACCTGACCGCGTTGTTCCACCGTCCCCTCCTATAACGGAGCGATCGCGAAGTCCTTGCGGTGTTGCGGGCGATATGACCCGCATCTATAACCGTTTGGACCGTTCTAAGGAGGAAGCAATGCGCGATGGCAGGCCGCGGGGCCGTGTGATCTGGGCGCCGGTGGCCGCGGCGGCACTGAGCGGGCTGGTGATCGGGGGGCTGGCGCGCCTCCTGATGCGGGGCATCGCGCTGGCCGTCGGCGGGCTGACCGGCATGTCCCTGGCGGGCACGGTCGCGATCCTCGTCGCTTTCGTCGTGCTGGCCCTGCCGGCCGCGGTGACCGCGGCCGCGCGTCCGGCGATCATGCATGCCGGTCGCTGGGTGACCGTGGCGCTCACAGGACTGGTGGCCGCGAGGACGGGGCTCGGCGACGCCAAGATCATCGTTCTGGCCGACGACGATCAGCTGACGCCGATCACGATGCTGATCGTGGCGTTCGCCGCGATCGTGGTGGCGCACGGGCGGCTCGCCCAGCACCTCACCCGCCGTTTCAGGGCGCTCCCGCACGCCCCGGCCGAGGCGCTCCGCACCCCGGACGCGCGCCCGGTCTGACCTGCGCGTCCGAGTGGTCTAGTCCAATTGGTGAGACCGCCCTCAAGCCACCGAGCGGGATTCGCTAGCCTTCCAAACATGGCCGCCATCGCTCCTGCCGAACGACACAACGCCGTAGCGGAGATGCCGGACGAACTCCGCGCTGACGTGCGCCTATTGGGTGGACTACTGGGTCAGGTGATCGCCGAGCACGGCGGCCCCGACCTCCTCGCCGACGTAGAACGGCTCAGAAAGGCGGTGATCGCGGCCCGCCGTCAGGAGACGACGGCGGACGAGGTCGCGGCCCTGGTGGCCGAATGGCCCGTGGACCGCGCCGTGCAGATCGCCCGCGCATTCACCTGCTACTTCCATCTCGCGAACCTCGCCGAGGAGCACTACCGCATCCGCACCCTGCGGCAGCGCGACCAGGACGACGTGCCGCTGCGCGAGTCCCTCGCGGAGGCCGTGCAGCGGCTGCGCGGGGACGACCGGCTCCAGGACCTGATCGACGGGCTGGAGTTCCGGCCCGTGCTGACCGCCCACCCCACGGAGGCGCGACGGCGGGCGATCGTCACCGCCATCCAGCGGATCAGCGCCCAGCTCGACGCCTACAACGCCCCGGGACGGGGCGCGGCCGAGCGGGAGGAGGCCCACCGGCGGTTGCTTGAGGAGATCGACATCCTGTGGAGGAGCGCCCAGCTCCGTCACACCAAGCTCGACCCGCTGGACGAGGTCCGTACGGCGATGGCGGCGTTCGACGAGACGCTGTTCCGCACCGTTCCGCTGATCTACCGCTCGCTCGACGCGGCGCTCGGGTCCGGCACCGGGACGCGGGAGCCGCTGGCCAAGGCGTACATCCGCTACGGAAGCTGGATCGGCGGCGACCGCGACGGCAACCCCAACGTCACCGCCAAGGTGACCAGGGAGGCCATCCAGATCCAGGCCGAGCACGTGCTGATCGCACTGGAGAACGCGGCCACCCGGATCGGCAGGTCGCTCACCCTCGCCAGTGTCTTCACGCCGCCGTCCGCCGAGCTGCGGGCCGCGCTCGCGCAGGCCGAGGACGACCACCCCGACCTGGTGTCGGAGATGGCCACCCGGTCGCCGCGGGAGCCGCACCGCCAGTGGCTGATGTTCGTGGCGGCCAGGATCGCCGCGACCCGCCGTCGCGACCTCGACCTCGCCTATCGCGCGCCCGCCGAGCTGCTGGCCGACCTGCGGCTCACGCAGGACTCCCTGCGCGGAGCCGGCGCCGTACGGCAGGCGTACGGCGAGCTGCAGCACCTGATCTGGCAGGTCGAGACGTTCGGCTTCCACCTGGCGGAGCTGGAGGTGCGCCAGCACTCGGCGGTGCACGCGGCGGCGCTCAAGGAGATCGCCTCCGGCACGGTGTCGGAGCGCACCGAGGAGGTCCTGGCCACGATCCGGGTGATCGGGTGGATCCAGGAGCGCTTCGGCGTGACCGCCTGCTCCCGCTACGTCGTCTCGTTCACCCGCTCCGCCGACGACATCGCGGCCGTCTACGAGCTGGCCAGGCACGCCTTAGGCGACCGCGCCCCGGTGCTCGACGTGGTCCCCCTGTTCGAGTCGGGCGCGGACCTGGACAACTCCAGCGCCGTGCTGGAGGGCATGGTCAAGCTGGAGCCCGTGCGCCGGCGGCTCGCCGACAACGGGCGGCGCATGGAGGTCATGCTCGGCTACTCCGACTCGGCCAAGGAACTCGGCCCGGCGGCGGCCACCCTGCGCCTGTACGACGCGCAGGCGGCGCTGGCCGCCTGGGCCGCGGCCAACGACATCACGCTCACGCTCTTCCACGGCCGGGGCGGCGCGCTCGGCCGGGGCGGCGGCCCGGCCAACCGGGCCGTGCTCGCCCAGGCCCCGGGATCGGTGGCCGGCCGGTTCAAGGTCACCGAGCAGGGTGAGGTCATCTTCGCGCGCTACGGCCACTCGGCGATCGCCAAGCGGCACATCGAGCAGGTCACCAACGCCGTGATGCTCGCGTCCACCTCCGCGGTGGAGGCGAGCACGGCCGCCGCGGCGGCGAAGTTCCGCCGGCTGGCCGACACCGTGGCCGCCGCTTCCGAGAGCGCCTATCGGTCGCTGACCGAGGCGTCCGGCTTCCCCGAGTGGTTCGCGCTGGTCAGCCCGCTGGAGGAGCTCGGATCCCTGCGGCTCGGCTCCCGGCCGGCGCGGCGCGGCCTCGGCGCGCCCCGCTCGCTGGACGACCTGCGGGCCATCCCGTGGGTGTTCTCGTGGGCCCAGACGCGGGTCAACCTTCCCGGCTGGTACGGCCTGGGCAGCGGCCTGGCCGCCGTGGTAACCGACGGCGGAATGGCCGAGCTGCGCTCGGCCTACCAGGAGTGGCCGCTGTTCGCCGCGATGCTGGACAACGCGGAGATGTCGCTGGCCAAGACCGACCGCTCGATCGCGTCCCGCTACCTGGCCCTGGGCGGTCGGAGCGACTTCGCCGAGCAGGTCCTGGAGGAGTACGACCTGACGAGGCGGCTCGTGCTGGAGGTGACCGGCCACGCCCGCCTGCTGGAGAACCGGCGCGTGCTGTCGCGGGCCGTGCAACTCCGCGACCCCTACGTGGACGCGCTCAGCCACCTGCAGCTGCGGGCGCTGTCGGCGCTGCGGGCGCCGGGCGACCTGTCGGAGGAGGAGCGTGAGCGCCTGTCCACGCTGCTGCTGCTCAGTGTGAACGGCGTCGCGGCCGGCCTGCAGAACACCGGCTGACGACGCCCGCCGGCGCCGCGAACCTGCTCGCGGCTCCGGCGACCACCTCGGGAGGGTCCCGCCGGTCCGGCCGGTCGGGACCCTGCCGCCGGTGGCGCGCGAGCGGGTCAGGCGGTCTCGGCCTGCTCGACCTCGATCCGCCCGACCTCAATCCGCTCCGGGCAGGCGTAGATGTTGAAGCGCTCCTCTCGCAGGAACCCCACGAGCGTGACGCCGAACTCGCGCGCCAGGTCGACGGCGAGCGAGGAGGGCGCGGACACGGCGCACACGACCTGGATCCCGGCGCTCGCGGCCTTCTGCATGATCTCGTAGCCGACCCGGCCGCTGACCAGCAGGACGTGCCGGTCGAGGGGGGTCCGGCCGCCGAGCAGCGCCCAGCCGACCAGCTTGTCGACGGCGTTGTGCCGTCCCACGTCTTCCCGCACGGCCAGCGGTGTGCCGTCGGGTGTGAACAGCCCGGCGGCGTGCAGCCCGCCCGTTTTGCCGAACACCCCCTGGGCCTCCCGCAGCCGGTCGGGCAGGCCGTACACGGTCGTGGCGGACACGGCGACCGGCGTGCGCGCGGCCGGCACGGCGCAGCGGTCGCGCAGGGCGTCGAGGCTCGCCGTGCCGCAGACGCCGCACGCGCTCGACGTCACGAAGTTCCGCGCCGCGGCGCCGAGGTCGGGGAGCCGGGAGGCGGTGAGCCGCACGGTCACCGTGTTGTAGCGCGCCTCTGGGTCCAGGTCCTCGTCGGTGCAGTAGCCGATCGCGGCGATGTCGCCGGGGCCGGCGATCCCCTCACCGTGCAGGAAGCCCGCCGCGAGCTCGAAGTCCGCGCCCGGCGTCCGCATCGTGATCGCCACCGTACGGCTCTCGCCTCCGGCCAGGAGCCGGATCTCCAGCGGCTCCTCCGTGGCGAGGTCGTCACGCCGGTCGCGTACGGCCGATCCGGACACCCTCCGGACGCGTGACCGCGTGACGGGCCCCGGACGGGCAGTGGGCCGCGCCGCGCCGTCCAATTCCATCTGTCTCCTCCTCGGCGGCATGGCTGCCTTCTCTCCCGTACGCAGCCTGCCACGCCGCGAGTCAGCCGTCGCCCGCCGGGTGGCGCGCGGGGGAACCGGCGCACAGGCGGGTCACGGCGCGCATGACGGACGCCACGGGGATGTCGGCCATGCAGGCGGGGCCCGCCGGGGACAGCGGGCAGCAGGCCGTCCACCAGCACGGCTGCTCGGTGATGGCCGCGGGTCTGCGGTGCGGGCAGCCCGGCAGCCCCTGCAGGTCGTCCCGGGAGCCGATGCCGTACCGGCCGGCCCAGGTGGGCCCGAACAGCCCGACGGTGGCCGCTCCGGCGGCCGCGGCGAGCCGCAGCGGTCCGGTGTCGCCGCCCACGACCACGCCGCCCCGGCGCGCGACGGCGGCGAAGCACGCGGCGAGCCCCCGCAGGCCGCACCGCGGCAGCACGGCGACCTCCGCGCCGGATGCCGCGTCCACCGCGCCGCGTCCGGACGGCGCGCCGGGCGTGAGCAGGGGGTGGCCGCGCCGGGCCAGCAGCGCGGCGAGTTCCCGCCAGCGTCCGGCGGGCCACCGCTTCACGTCCATGCCCGCGTCCGTGACCAGCACGACCGGGGGACGCGCCGTGCCTGTCGGTGTGCCGGCGGGAACGCGGCGGGCGAGCGCGCTCTCGCCGTACGCGATCTCGGCCGGCGTCAGGCGCACGGCGGGCCGGACCTCGACGTCCTCGGGCCGCAGCAGGCCCTCGGCGAGCAGGATGCGCAGGTAGCGCTCGCCGACGGGCTCGTCAGGGGGCGGGCGGCGCCACAGGTCGGTGACGCACCGGGCGCCCGAGGCGGCGAGGAGATCCGGGATGCCGTCGTAGCGGGTGGAGGTGACCGCGAGATCCGGACGCCGTGCGGCCAGCGCCTCGGCCACCGCCTCCCGTGCCGCGCCCGCGCCGCCGTGGCGGGGGGTGAGCACCCGCGTGACGGCGGGGTCGCCGCGCAGGAGTGCGGCGCCGGGCTCGTGGGCGAGCACGCGCAGCGACCCGCCGGGGTTCGCGCGGGCCAGGCCGTGCACGACGGGCAGGAGCATGACCAGGTCGCCGATCCCGCCGAGCAGGTCGACCACCAGGATCTCCCGGTACGGCTCACGCATCCGGGCGGCCGGGCGGACGACCGGGGCCGGCCAGGGTCTCGTACAGCTCACGGTGGGCGGCGGCGACCCGGGACCAGGAGTGGCGGGCGGCGAGCCGCCGGGCCGCCCTCCCCATGCGCCGCCCCGGCCCGGAGCCGTCGAGCAGCGGCGCGACGGCGTCCGCGATGGCGGCGGGGTCGCGGCGGGCTCTGATCACGGCGACGGCCTCTCCGAGCGGGAGGGCGGGGTCGGGCTCGTCCGGCACGGTGACCGCGGTCGGCAGCCCGTGCGCCAGCATCGTGAGCAGCGCGCCGCTCTTGGTCGTCACCCCGGCGGTGAAGGGCAGCACCCCGGCGTCCGCCGCGTGCAGGAACTCCGACACCCGGGCGGCGGGCAGGTGCCCGGTGAACGTCACCGCGTCCGCGACGCCGTGCCGCGCGGCCAGCGCCTCCAGCTCCGCCCGGAAGGCCCGCGCCTCGGCCTCCGGCGCCCGACGGACTTCCAGGGCAAACCATGCATTTACGGGGCTTTATGTCTCGTTTTCGGGGGGTACGCGCAGGAGATGGAGCATCCCGCGGCGCTCACAGGCCCACCTGTCCCGTGGCGGAGGCTCGCCCGCGTGCTCGTGATCAGGCCGGACAATGTCGGCGACGTGGTGATGGCGGGCCCGGCGCTGCGATCGCTGCGGCGGGCCGCTCCCCGGGCCCGGCTCGACCTGCTGGCCACTCCCGCGGGCGCCGCCGCGGCCGCGCTGCTCCCCGAGGTGGACGGCGTGCTCACCGCCTCGGTCTCGTGGCAGAAGACGGGCGGTGAGGACGTCCCGGTCACCGACGACCTGGATCTCGTCGAGCGGATCGGGTGGGGCGGCTACGAGGCGGCGGTGATCCTGACCTCGTTCTCCCAGGCCCCTTGGCCGGCCGGGAACCTCTGCAGGCTCGCCGGACTGCCCGTGAGGGTCGGCATGTCCAAGGAGTTCGGCGGGGCGGGGCTGACCCACTGGGTGCCCTCGCCGCCGGACGAGACCCACCAGGTGGATCGCGCGCTGCACATGCTCGAACGGGTGGGCGTCCCTCCGGTCGAGGGCAGGCTGCGCGTGCGCGTGCCCGCCGAGGCGGCCCGTACGGCCCGCCGCCTGCTCGGCGGCGGACCCACAGGCGACAGGCGCGTGGACGGGCAGACGGACGGGCATGAGGACGGCCACGCGGACGGCCACGGAAGGCGGCCGTGCGCGCTCATCCTTCCGGGGGCCTCCTGCTCCGCGCGGCGCTACCCGGCGGATCGGTTCGCCCAGGTGGCCGGGCTGCTCACGGCCGCCGGGCTGCGGGTCCTCGTGGCGGGCACGGCCCGCGAGGCGCCGCTCGTCGAGGCGACCGGCGCCGGTGTGCCCGGCGCGGTCCTGCTGCCCGGACGGTTCGACGTGCCGGTCCTGGCGGCGCTCATCGACGCCGTCGACGTGGTGGTGTGCAACAACAGCGGCGGGGCGCACCTGGCCAGCGCGCTCGGCACGCCCGTGGTCGTGCTGTTCGCCGGCACCGAGCAGGTGGAGCAGTATCGGCCGCGGTTCGGCCCGGCGTCGATCCTCACGGTGCCCACCGCCTGCTCGCCCTGCCGCCAGTTCGCCTGCCCCTTCGCCCACGACTGCCTCGACATACCGCCCGAGCAGGTGGCCGCCGAGGCGCTGCGCCTGACCGACGAGTGCGGCGGTCCCTGGTGGCGGACCCCGGCGGGCGCCCGGGACGCCCGGTGATCGCGCCTCCGGCCGACGGACGGGGCGGCGGAGGCGGGTCCTGCGGCCGATAGCCTGATGTGCGTGCCCGACTCGCCGTACGCCGATCTCGACCGGCCTCCGCTGTCCGAGACCGCGCTGACCAGGGCGCTGGTGCGCCCGGGCTCGCTGTGGTCGTCCATCCGCGTCGTCGAGCGGACCGGCTCCACCAACGCCGACCTGGCCAGGACCGTGCGCGAGAGCCCGGCCGAGGGCGCCGTGCTCGTCGCGGAGTCGCAGTTCGCCGGCCGGGGCAGGCTCGGACGCCCGTGGACCGCGCCGCCGCGCTCCGGGCTGACGTTCTCGATGCTGCTGCGGCCGGAGGCGCCGCTCGCCCGGCAGGGCTGGCTGGCGCTGCTGGTCGGCCTCGCCGCCGCCTCGGCCGTACGGCGGATCGCGGAGATCGACGTGCGGCTCAAGTGGCCCAACGACCTCATGGTGGGGGAGCGCAAGCTCGCCGGGATCCTGGCCGAGCGGGTGGACCGCATGGTGGTCGTCGGCATGGGGCTCAACGTCTCGCTGCGGCCGGAGGAGCTGCCCGTGGATCGGGCCACGTCCCTCGCCGTCGAGAACGCGGCCTGCACCGACCGCGATCCGCTGCTGCGCGCGATCCTGCGGGAGGTCGAGTCGCACTACCGCGACTGGAAGGCCGCCGACGGCGACCCGGACGCATCGGGCCTGCGTGCCGCCTACCTCGCCTGGTCGGCCACCGTGGGCCAGGAGGTCAGGGTCGAGCTGCCGGGAGAGCGGGTGCTGACCGGCCTGGCGACCGGCGTCGACGCGTCCGGCCATCTGGTCGTGCGTGCCGGCGACGGGGAGCACACGCTCAGCGCGGGCGACGTCGTCCACGTCCGCAAGGGTCCGGCGCCGGAGACCGGCCCGGCGGCCTGAGCTGTCGGGTGATCAGGGCTTCCGCGTGATCGGAGCCGCCGGGTGATCAGTCGAACGCATGCAATCGACCGGCGATCGTGTCACGATTTGCGCCATGGGTCTCCCGGATCACTACTTGGCCGACGGCGAGCGCGTCGTTCTATCGTTCCATCCGCACTGGAAGCGACTGATCCTTCCGGTCCTCGCCCTCATCGTCGTGCTGGCCGCCGCCGTCGCGGCCTTCATCTTCATCCCCGGCGACTACGAGTACGCGGGATACGCCCGCGGCGCGGTGGCCGTGGTCGCCTTCGTGGCGCTGGTCCTGTGGACGATCGTCCCCTATCTGCGCTGGGTGACGACGTCGTACACGCTGACCTCGCACCGCTTCGCGATCAGCACGGGCGTGCTGAACAAGTCGGAGGACGACATCCCGCTGGCCAAGGTGAGCAGCGTGAGCTCCGACCAGCGGCTCCTGGAGCGCATCCTCGGATGCGGCACGCTCCGGGTCGAGTCGGCCTCGGAGAAGGGCGACATCGACTATCGCGACATCCCCCAGATCCAGCGGGTGCGGCACGAGCTGTTCCGGCTGGTGGAGGACGCCGCGGACGGGAACATCGACGGGGAATGAAACGCGGCGCGGCCTGCGCGCCGTGCGGGGGAGGGGGACGTGGACACTAGCGGGCGGCCCGGCGCCGACGACATGCGGCGATTGTTCCTGGGGCCGGCACCGGCCTACACCCGGAGGCAGGTCGCCGAGGCGGCCGGCATCCCGCAGGACCTGGCGGCGCGGATCTGGCGGGCCCTCGGCTTCGCCACGTTCGCCGACGACGCCGTGGCGTTCACCGAGGCCGACCTGGCGGCCCTGCACCGCATCCGCGACCTGATCGACACGGAGACGCTCGACGAGCGGACCGTCATCCGCATGGCCAGGGCCCTCGGCCGCACGACCGCGCGGCTCGCCCAGTGGCAGGCCGAGATCATGCTGGACGCGCTGATCCAGCCCGGCGCGAAGGCGGGGGAGGACGCGCTGCGGCAGGTGGTGGACACGGTCAGCCGCCTGCTGCCGGACTTCGAGCAGACGCTGGTGCACGTCTGGCGCTCCCAGCTCGCCGCGACCGCGAGCCGGCTGGTCTCCCTCGCCGAACCCGGCGAGGACGTCTCGCCGACCCGGCCGAGGCTCGGGGTCGGGTTCGCCGACCTGGTCGCCTTCACCCGCGTGTCGCGGGAGCTGGACGAGCTGGCGCTGGCCGACCTGGTCGAGGGGTTCGAGTCGCGGGCCTCCGACGTGATCGCGGCGCACGACGGCCGGCTGGTCAAGACGCTCGGCGACGAGGTGCTCTTCACCGCCGCCGACCCGAGGACCGCGGCCCTCATCGCGCTCGACCTGCTCGACGAGCTCAAACGGGACGCCGAGGGGCCCGACGTGCGGGTCGGGCTGGCGTACGGCCCGGTGCTCCCGGCGATGGGCGACGTCTTCGGCACGACGGTCAACCTGGCGGCCCGGCTGACGGCCATCGCCAGGCCCGGCACGATCCTGGCCGACAGTGAGCTCGCCGCCGGCCTCGCCGGGGCGCCCGGCGTCGACCTGGTCAAACTCCGCCGCCGTCCCGCCCGCGGGCTCGGCGTGGTGGAGCCGTATGTTCTGAGGAGATCCACCCGAGAAAGTTGAGGTGCAGCACATGCCGTACGAAGTCCAAGGCGTGGTGGCGCGCGGCAAGGGAGAGGCGGTGACGCTGGAGACGGTCGTCGTGCCGGATCCGGGGCCCGGCGAGGCGGTCGTGAACGTGCAGGCCTGCGGGGTCTGCCACACCGACCTCCACTATCGCGAGGGCGGCATCAACGACGAGTTCCCGTTCCTGCTGGGCCACGAGGCCGCGGGCGTCGTCGAGGCGGTCGGCGCGGGCGTGACCGAGGTCGAGCCCGGCGACTACGTGATCCTCAACTGGCGGGCGGTGTGCGGGCAGTGCCGCGCGTGCCTGCGGGGCCGGCCGTGGTACTGCTTCAACACCCACAACGCGGCGCAGAAGATGACGCTGGCCGACGGCACCGTGCTCAGCCCGGCGCTCGGCATCGGGGCCTTCCTGGAGAAGACCCTGGTGGCGGCCGGGCAGTGCACGAAGGTCAACCCGGCGGCCAAGCCGGCCGTCGCCGGGCTGCTCGGCTGCGGCGTGATGGCCGGCCTCGGGGCCGCGATCAACACCGGCGGCGTGACCCGGGGCGACACGGTCGCGGTGATCGGCTGCGGCGGCGTGGGCAACGCGGCCATCGCGGGCGCGCACCTCGCCGGAGCCCGGACCATCGTCGCGGTGGACGTGGACGACCGCAAGCTCGACTGGGCCCGCGGCTTCGGCGCCACGCACACCGTCAACTCGCGGGAGACCGACCCGGTGGAGGCCATCCGCGACCTCACCGGCGGGTTCGGCGCCGACGTCGTGATCGAGGCGGTGGGCCGTCCCGAGACGTACAAGCAGGCCTTCTACGCCCGCGACCTGGCCGGGACCGTCGTGCTGGTCGGCGTGCCGACCCCGGAGATGCAGCTCGAACTGCCGCTGCTCGACGTCTTCGGCCGCGGCGGCGCGCTCAAGTCCTCCTGGTACGGCGACTGCCTGCCCAGCCGGGACTTCCCCATGCTGATCGACCTCTATCTGCAGGGACGGCTCGACCTCGACGGGTTCGTCTCTGAGACCATCGGCCTCGACCAGGTCGAGGAGGCGTTCGGCAAGATGCACCGCGGGGAGGTGCTGCGGTCGGTCGTGGTGCTCTGACGCCCGCGGGCGAGGGGCGGCGCTTCCTTTTGCGGAGTGCCGCCCCTTTCTGTGCCTTGGATCACATAGGCAAGCCTTACCAAACTGGGTTATCTTAGGTATGCCTAACCTTCCTCAAGATCCTGAGAGGCGACCATGTACGTCTGCATCTGCCGCGCCGTCACCGAGAGCGAGGTGCACGACTGCATCGCCGACGGGGCGAGGACGGCTCGCCAGGTGCGGGACGTCACGGGTGCAGGGGGGGACTGCGCGTCCTGCGTCCGGAAGATCTGTGCGATCCTGAAACGGTCAGAGGACCTGGTCACCAGCGCATAGATCGAGGAAGCTTATGCAGGGCGACAAAGAGATCATCGCGCTGCTCAACGAGCAGCTCACCTCCGAGCTGACCGCCATCAACCAGTACTTCCTGCACGCGAAGCTACAGGAGAACTGGGGATATACGAAGCTCGCCGCGATCACGCGGGCGGAGTCCATCGACGAGATGCGGCACGCGGAGGAACTCACCGACCGGATCCTGTTCCTGGAGGGTCTGCCGAACTACCAGAAGCTGAACACCCTGCACATCGGCCAGACCGTCAGGGAGC
Organism: Microbispora rosea; assembly: GCF_900156315.1. Lineage (GTDB taxonomy): Bacteria > Actinomycetota > Actinomycetes > Streptosporangiales > Streptosporangiaceae > Microbispora > Microbispora rosea. The sequence continues at coordinate 286,745 of NZ_FTNI01000002.1, forward strand.
AGCTTCAGGCCGACCTGGAGCTCGAGCTGGGCGTGGTCAAGCGCCTGCGGCCCGGTATCGCCCTCATGCGGGAGCGGGGGGACATCACCTCGGCCACGCTCTTCGAGCGCATCCTGGCCGACGAGGAGCACCACATCGACTACCTGGAGACCGAGCTGGGCCTCCTGGAGAGTCTGGGCGAGCAGCTGTACCTTCAGCGGTACGCGGAGCCGCCGTCGTCCTCCTGAGCCGCGCTCTGCTGGCCCGGCGCTCTCCCCGCGGTCGCTCCGGACACGCGAAAATCAGATCGACTACGCCCGCCGTCATCGTTTCGGCGGGCGTTTTTCCTGCCATTATCCGGTTTCCAGCGACGAAGTTCGGAATGGTCGAGAATAGGGCAGAAGATCGCGTCGGTTGCGTGCTGACTATCCTGGATTTATCAGTGTTTGCCCAGGTCAATTGATGGGTCAACGACAAGTCAAAAGGCGCGCTGTAGCCGGGAAACGATCGCACAAGGTCCTACGATCGCACCATGACCTGCGTACTTCTCGCCGAGGATGACACCTCGATTTCCGAGCCGCTGGCGCGAGCCCTGCGCCGGGAGGGCTATCAGGTGGAGGTGAGCCCCGATGGCCCGCAGGCCCTGGAGAGGGCCTTGTCGGGGGGCGTCGACCTGATTGTTCTCGACCTCGGCCTTCCAGAGATGGACGGGCTGGAGGTCGCGCGCCGCATTCGCGCGGAGGGACACGGGACTCCGGTCCTGATCCTCACCGCCCGTGTCGACGAAGTCGACACCGTCGTCGGTCTCGACGCCGGTGCCGACGACTACGTCACCAAGCCGTTCCGCCTGGCAGAACTGCTCGCCCGAGTGCGGGCTCTGCTCCGGCGCGGAACATCGGAGACCCCGGTGGTGCAAGGCGTCCGTATCGACGCCGACTCCCGCCGGGCCTGGATGGGAGACAAGGAACTGCACCTGACCACCAAGGAGTTCGACCTGCTGCGCGTGCTCGTACGGGACGCCGGCAAGGTCGTCACCCGCGAGCAGATCATGCGCGAGGTGTGGGACACGAACTGGTGGGGGTCGACAAAGACACTGGACATGCACATCTCGTGGCTGCGCCGCAAGCTCGGCGACGACGCGGCCAAGCCGCGCTACATCACGACCGTCCGAGGGGTCGGCTTCCGTTTCGAGCGCGAGTAGCCGCCGTGGGGCGGTTGCGGGGGAGGGGCTAGCACGTGCGCCGGCGCCTGCTGTCCTCCATGCTGCTCGTCGCGGTCATCGCGGTAATGCTGTTAGGCGTGCCCCTGGGTGTGGTCGTCGTGCGTCTGTTCAACGACGAGGTCGCCCAGGAGCTCAGAACGGATGCGAACCGGCTGCTGCTGGGGGTGGAGTACTCCCTCAGCCAGGGCCAGGGGATCAGTCCGGACCAGCTCACGCGGAACTACCCGGACCGATACCTCCAGGTGTTCGTCCGCGGGAAACCGCCGATCGTCGTCGGCTCGCCTCCACGTGCGGGCCGTGACCTGACCGAGGAGGCGCGCTCCGAGAACGGTTACGTACGCGTCAGCCGCGACGCGGCCCAAGTCCAGCAGGACACCCAGGCGCGGCTGGTGCTCATCATCGCGCTCGCCGTCGTGGCCCTCGGGGCCGCGATCGGGCTGGCCACCGTCACCTCGCGTCGCCTGAGCCTGCCGCTCCAAGATCTCACCAGGATCGCCGAGCGGCTGGGTTCGGGCGACGCGAGGCCGAGCAGGCACCGCTACGGGATCCCCGAGCTGGATCTCGTGGCCGAGGTGCTGGACCGCAGCGCGCTGCGGATCTCCGACCTGCTCGCGCGGGAGCGCGAGTTCGCGACCGACGCCTCCCATCAACTGCGCACGCCGCTGACCGGGCTGAGCATGCGCCTGGAGGAGATCGTCGCGGCGGCCGACCAGCCCGAGGTGGTCCGCGAGGAGGGCGAGGCCGCGGTCGTGCAGGTCGAGCGGCTGACCGCCGTGATCGACGAACTGCTGGCCGCCGCCCGCCGTCAGCGGCACGCCCAGGCGGAGCCGATCGACGTGGACGACGTGGTGGGGCAGCAGATCACCGAGTGGGAGCCGGCGTTCCGCCGGGCCCACCGGTCGCTGGTGCTCGCGGGCGACCGCGGCCTCAGTGCGCTCGGCACGACCGGCGGGCTCAGCCAGGTGCTGTCCACCCTGCTGGAGAACTCCCTCAAGCACGGCGACGGCGTGCTGACGATCAACACATCGAGTACGGGCAGGTCTGTGGTGATCGAGGTGGCCGACGAGGGCCCGGGCATCCCGGAGGCACTCGGCCACCGGGTATTCGAGCGAAGCGTGAGCGGGGGAGGCGGCACGGGCCTGGGGCTCACCCTCGCCCGCGCCCTGGTGGCGGCCGACGGCGGGCGGCTGGAACTGGTCAAGCGCCGCCCGGCGACCTTCGCCATCTTCTTACGCCACACTCGCGACAGCGGACGTCATCGCGTGGTGAGCGGCCCCGCCTGACGGTCCGGCGGAGGGGTCAGCTGGTGGTGAGGGGGTCGGGCTGTGCCTTCACGTCGGAGTGAGGCCGCGCGCCGACCCTCTCGACGGCTCCCTCTGCGGTCCCCACGGCGGCTCCCACGGTGGGTTCCTCGGCCAGTTCGGGGGCCGCGAGGAACACCCACTTCTTGTACGACCACAGCCGGAACAGCGTGCCGAGCCCCACGCCGACGAACTGGGCGATGTTGTAGCTCACCGCGTCGTGCAGGCCCAGCGAGTAGGTCACGAAGCCGATGAGGAGCAGCGGGGGCAGCAGCCCGAAGCCGTTCAGCACGAAGAACAGGACGTACTCGCGTGCCAGGCCGCTCTGTTCCCGATGACGGTAGGTCCAGAAGCGGTTTCCCAGGTACGCGAACGTGGCGGCGACGATCGTGGCCACGACCTTCGAAAACAGCGGGCCCATGCCGACGCCGAACCGCAGCAGGTTCGTGCCGCCGAAGTCGATGACGAACGCGATGGCGCCCACCAGGCCGAACTTGATCAACTCGTGGATGAGCGCGGCGAACCGCTCGTAGGCACGTCGTAGCAACTGCACGTCCCGCACGGTCCTTCCTGATCGGCGGCCATGGTCGGCGGCGAGGTCTTCTCAGGCTACCGGTAGCAAGCACAAATCGGGGTCTTGCCGCAACCTTCGCCCGCTTCGTCCCAGGTCATCGAAGAACATTTCAAGAAAAATACTGCTATCTGGGATGAGTGGGCCCTCTTCGCACTACGCTCTCGCCCGACCAGGATCACCTAGTTCGGGGACGCGCGCGTTCTGGAGGGGTGGCCTTTCTCGTGTTGCGCAGACTCACGGCCCTCGGTCTCGGCCTCGTCCTGCTCGCGGGGTGTGGAACCGAGGGCCTACGCGAGACCCCGGCCGAGCCGGGCGCCACGTCCCCGGCGACGGTCGAGATCACCACGGCCGACGCGCAGGCGGCCTTCGACGGCCTCGGCGACCTGTCGGACGCCTGGAAGGACCGCGACTGCGCCGAGATCGAGCAGCTCACGACCGGCGTGGAGAGCACGATCGGGAGCCGCCTCTGCGCGGCCGGCCGCTCGCCAGGTCCGACCGCCTATCGGGACCCGGAGTTCCTGCTGCCCGGCCGGGAGGACGGCGAGGACGGGGCCTGGTTCGCCGTGCTGGCCCGCAAGCCCGAGCCGGCCTACTTCGTCTTCGTGCGGGCGGACGGCCGATGGCGGCTCGGCGCCGGGCCGATCCCGCTCGTCGGCAAGGCGCCCGACGTGGGGGGCGGCGCGGACGGCGAGGTGATCGACGCCGCGGCCGACCCGGACACGGCCGTCGGGGCGCGGCTCGCGCCCACCCGGCACGTCGCGTTCCTCACCGATCCCGCCGGAGTGGGCGGCGACGGGGTCAGCGGGGTGCGCTTCGCCTCCGGCGACCCCATGCGGCGCCTTCTCGTGGAGCTGGTCCGCGCCCCCGGCAGGGTCCGTCCCGATCACCTGTCCACCGACGTGCGCATCGAGGGACCGGCCCGCGCGCTCGCGCTGCCCGGCGGCGGGTCGCTGGTGTTCCACGCGCTGCGCGTCGTCTTCACCCAGAAGCCGGGCTCGGGCCGTTCCTCTCTCGCGCACCCCCGCTACCGGGCCGCCGACGTACGCGCCTTCACGGGCGGCGCGGCCACGACCGTCACCGGCGGCGAGATCCTGGTGCTCGCCACCAGGGTGGCCAAGGACGCCACGATGACGACGGTCGGCATGCGCCGGGTCCTCGCCGACATCACCAAGGGCTCCGGGCAGGGGTCCGGCTGACTGGGTTTCGCCGCGCAATAGGTAGGCTGACGTGTCGTGAACAGCCCGAACGTTCCCCCTTCCGAACCCGTGACCGCGCCCGTGGTGGGCATGGTCGGCGCGGGCCAGCTGGCGAGGATGACGCAGCAGGCCGCGATCGCGCTCGGCATCGACCTGCGCGTGCTCGCGAACACCCGTGACGAGAGCGCCGCCAAGGTGATCGTGGACACCCGGCTCGGCGACTACCGCGACCTCGCCGATCTCCGGGAGTTCGCGAAGGGGTGCGACGCCGTCACCTTCGACCACGAGCACGTGCCGACCGAGCACATCCGGGCGCTGGCCGCCGACGGCCACGCCGTACATCCCGGGGCGGACGCCCTGGTCCACGCGCAGGACAAGGCGGTCATGCGGGAGCGGCTCACCGCCATCGGCGCGCCCTGCCCCGCCTGGGCCCGCGTCGAGGACCTGGCCGGTGTGGAGGCGTTCGCCGAGGAGCACGGCTGGCCCGTGGTGCTGAAGGCCGTGCGCGGCGGTTACGACGGCCGGGGCGTGTGGATGTGCCAGACCCCCGACGAGGCGCGCGAGGTGCTCGCCACCGGCGTGGCCCTGCTGGCCGAGGCGTTCGTCCCGTTCGAGCGGGAGGTCGCCGTGCTGGTCGCCCGGTCGGCGCACGGCCAGGGCGTCAGCTATCCCGTGGTCGAGACCGTGCAGCAGGACGGCATCTGCGTCGAGGTCATCGCGCCCGCGCCGAACCTGGGCGAGGAGGAGGCGGCGGACGCCCAGCGTGTCGCGCTCACGATCGCCCGCGACCTCGGCGTGACCGGGCTCCTCGCGGTCGAGATGTTCGTCACGAAGTCCGGGCTCGTGGTCAACGAGCTGGCCATGCGCCCGCACAACAGCGGTCACTGGACGATCGAGGGCGCCCGAACCTCGCAGTTCGAGCAGCACCTGCGGGCCGTGCTCAACCTGCCGCTCGGGTCCCCGTCGATGACCGCGCCGGTCGTCGTCATGGCCAACCTGCTCGGCGGGCCCGACCCCGACGTGTACTCCCGGTATGAGCACGTGATGGCCAACGACCCGGGCATCAAGATTCACTTCTACGGCAAGGACGTCCGGCCCGGCCGCAAGATCGGGCACGTCACCGCGCTCGGCACCGACCTCGACGAGGTGCGGGCCCGCGCCCACCACGCCGTCACCTGCCTGAGAGGACCTGTGGATGCCTGACGTCGGGATCGTCATGGGGAGCGACTCGGACTGGCCGGTGATGCGCCAGGCCGCCGAGGCGGTCGCGGAGTTCGGCGTGTCCTTCGAGGCCGATGTGGTGTCGGCGCACCGCATGCCGGCCGAGATGATCGAGTATGGCTCCGGCGCCGCCGGACGCGGGCTGAAGGTGATCATCGCGGGTGCGGGCGGCGCCGCCCACCTGCCGGGCATGCTGGCCTCGGTCACCCCGCTGCCCGTGATCGGCGTCCCGGTGCCGCTCAAGTATCTGGACGGCATGGACTCGCTGCTGTCGATCGTCCAGATGCCGGCCGGGGTGCCCGTGGCGACCGTCGCCGTCGGCGGGGCCCGCAACGCGGGGCTGCTCGCCGTACGGATCCTGGCCGCGTCGGACGAGGGGCTGCGGCGGCGGATGGAGGACTTCCAGGCCGCCCTGCGGGACCAGGCGCACGCCAAGGGCGAGCGCCTGCGCGCCGAAGCCGCCACCCTCCACCCCCACCCGAGGGGTTAGGGGCGGCCGAGGGCGCGGTAGTCCCATCCGGCTTCGCGCCAGGAGTCCGCGTCGAGCGCGTTGCGGCCGTCGACGATCGTGCGGGTGGCGACCGCGCTTCCCAGCTCCTCGGGGTCGAGGGCGACGAACTCCTGCCACTCGGTGAGCAGCAGCACGACCTCGGCCCCCTGAGCGGCCTCCATGGCCGAATCGGCGTACCCGAGGTGGGGGTGGGCCGCCCGCGCGTTGGACAGGGCGACCGGGTCGTAGACCGTGACCTGCCCGCCCTGCTCAGCGATCTTCAGGGCCACGTCCAGGGCCGGGGAGTCCCGGATGTCGTCGGAGTTGGGCTTGAACGCCGCTCCCAGCACCGCCACCCTGCGGCCGTCGAACGCCCCGCCCAGGATGTCGCGGGTGAGGTCGACCATCCGGGAACGGCGGCGCAGGTTGATCTCGTCGACCTCGCGGAGGAAGGCGAGCGCCCCGGGGGCGCCGAGCTCGTCGGCCCTGGCCGTGAACGCCCTGATGTCCTTCGGCAGACAGCCGCCGCCGAAGCCGAGGCCGGGGTTGAGGTATCTGCCGCCGATCCGCTCGTCGTACGACAGCGCCTGCGACAGCTGGGTGACGTCGCCGCCCGCGGCCTCGCAGAGCTCGGCCATGGCGTTGATGAACGAGATCTTCGTGGCCAGGAACGCGTTCGCGGCCGACTTCACCAGCTCTGCCGTGGGGAAGTCGGTCACCACGATCGGGACCTCGCCCAGGGGCGCGTAGACGTCCCGCAGCACCTTCTCGGCCCGCTCGGAGGCGACGCCGAGCACGATCCGGTCGGGGCGGAGCGTGTCCTGCACGGCGAAGCCCTCACGCAGGAACTCGGGGTTCCAGGCCAGCTCGACCTGCATCCCGGCGGGTGAGAGCCGTACGAGCTTGTCGGCGAGGCGCTCGGCGGTGCCGACCGGCACCGTGGACTTGCCCACAACCAGGCACTCGCGGTCGAGGTGCGGGGCCAGCGCCTCGACGACCGCGTCGAGGAAGGAGACGTCGGCGGCCTGCTCGCCCTTCTTCTGGGGCGTGCCCACGCAGATGAAGTGGACGTCGCCGAACGCCGCCGCCTCCTCGTAGGAGGTGGTGAAGCGCAGCCTGCCCGAGTCGAGGTTGCGGCGGAGAAGCTCCTCCAGGCCGGGCTCGTGAATCGGCAGCTCGCCGCGCTGCAGCCGTTCGATCTTGCTCTGATCCACGTCCAGACCGAGCACTTCGAAGCCCAGTTCGGCCATGCACGCCGCGTGCGTAGCACCCAGGTATCCGGTCCCCAGCACAGTGAGGCGGTACGGCACGGCATGCTCCCCTCTTACCGACTCTTTGTGATCTGGCATGGTACCGGCCCAGTCAACTGCCCTGTGAGCCACCTGGGCAAACCGGCGCCTTGGCCCCACGGTACGGCTCTCAGCCCGCCCGGTCGATGCAGGGCGACCGGTTCCTCACCCTTGTCAGGAGGTTCGGTCAGGGAGGCCGCCGTACTGACTGGTAACTTTCTAGTCGGACGTCCTAGTATCGGCGCTATGAGCTTCCCTCTCTACGCCCCCGCTGAGGAGCACGAGATGCTCCGCGAGACGGTCCGGGCCCTCGCCGACGAGAAGATCGCCCCGCGTGCCGCGGCGGCCGACGAGAACGAGGAGTTCCCCTGGGAGGTCTACAAGGACCTCGTCGCGGCCGACCTGCACGCCGTCCACGTCCCCGAGGCGTACGGCGGTGCGGGCGCCGACGCGCTCGCGACCGTGATCGTGATCGAGGAGGTCGCCCGCGCGTGCGCCTCGTCCTCGCTGATCCCGGCCGTCAACAAGCTGGGCACCGTGCCGCTGCTGCTGTCGGCGTCCGAGGAGCTCAAGCAGCGCTACCTGACGCCGGTCGCGCGCGGTGAGGCCATGTTCTCCTACGCCCTGTCCGAGCCGGAGGCCGGCTCGGACGCCGCCTCCATGAAGACCAGGGCCGTGCGCGACGGCGACCACTACGTGCTCAACGGCACCAAGATGTGGATCACCAACGCGGGCGTGTCGGAGTACTACACGGTCATGGCCGTGACCGACCCCTCGGCTGGCGGCCGCGGCATCTCGGCGTTCGTGGTGGAGAAGGACGACGAGGGCGTCTCGTTCGGGCCCAAGGAGAAGAAGCTCGGCATCAAGGGCTCGCCCACCCGCCAGGTCATCCTGGAGAACGTCCGCATCCCGGCCTCGCGGATGATCGGCGAGCCGGGCACCGGGTTCAAGACCGCCCTGGCCACGCTCGACCACACCCGCGTCACGATCGCCGCCCAGGCGCTCGGCATCGCCCAGGGCGCGCTCGACTACGCGCTCGGGTACGTCAAGGAGCGCAAGCAGTTCGGCAAGCCGATCGCCGACTTCCAGGGCCTGCAGTTCATGCTCGCCGACATGGCGATGAAGCTGGAGGCCGCCCGTCAGCTCACCTACGCCGCCGCCGCGAAGTCGGAGCTGGCCATGAACGGAACCCCGGTCAAGGACCTCACGTTCTTCTCCAGCGCCGCCAAGTGCGCCGCCTCCGACGCCGCCATGGAGATCACCGTCGACGCCGTCCAGCTCCTCGGCGGGTACGGCTACACGCGGGACTTCCCGGTCGAGCGGATGATGCGCGATGCCAAGATCACCCAGATCTACGAGGGCACCAACCAGATCCAGCGCGTGGTCATGGCCCGCCAGCTCCTCAAGTAGCCGCTGAGCAGCGAGAACCCCGTCTGCCGCCGAGGGACGGGCGGGGTTGTCATGCCGGCGGATGAGCATATAAACGATCAAACTCACTCAAATTCGCCACGAAAGCTCGAGGTTCAAGTCGGAATAACGATCAAAGCCCGGGCGGGGGAAACGGTCCCTGGCTCAGGCTCTCGGGTCACAGTCCTGCGCCACGCACGGCCTCATGGATCGCCGCACTGTTGTCGATCAGCTCGTTGACGTCCTTGCTGGCCATCGTCGCAGTGACATAGACGTGGTGCACACCTCCCTCAGCAAGGACAGCCAGGTCCTCGACCAGCTGCTTCGGGCTGCCGGCAAAGGGCTGCCGGCCCTCCGCCGGCACGTCGGACAGGTCCTGCACGAGCACCTGGTATACGCAGTTGATCTCGGCCGGGTCCCGTCCCGCCTCGGCTGCCATCTCACGAAGCTGCGCGAGCTGCGCCACGACCTGTTCGGGCGGGACGCCGGTGGGCAGCCAACCGGTGCCGCGGCGGGCGATGCGTCGCAGCGCGGCCGGACCAGCACCGGCCAGATAGATCGGGATCCGGCGAGCCGGCTTCGGCTTCACCAGCGCCGGGGCGATGCGGTAGCGGTCGTTGTCGAACGAGACCGGGTCGGGACCCCACACCGCCGAGGCCATGTCCAGGAACTCGTCGAGAGCCACGCCGCGCTCGGAGTACGGCCGCGGCGCGGCCGCGTGATACTCATCGATCGACCAGCCACTGCCCAGGCCCGCGATGACTCGGCCACCCGACTGGTGATCCAGCGCCGCCAGGGATCGGGCCAGCTGAAACGGCGTGCGCAGCGGCGGAACGAGGACACCCGTGCCCAGCTCGACCCGCTCGGTGACAGCAGCAGCCATCGCCAGAGTCAAAAGTGGCTCGCCGGTGGACGCATAGACGTCCGGCCAGGGAGCGTCAGGAATGCCGTACAAACCATGGGGACCGCTCTGGTCGACGGGCACGAGCACACGCTCGTACACCCAGAGACTGTCGTACCCGATCTCTTCGGCCGCCCGCGCGAACTTCACGACGTCCGTCGTCAAGTCGTAGTCGGAGCTCTGCGGAAGATTGACGCCAAGTTTCAATGGCATGTGACTGACTCCTGAATTGGAACGCGGTTGGAAGCGAGGTGGGGTTCGGCTATGCCAGAAGCGGCGCTGCGGTGATCACCATTCCGGGGTGGCCGGGCCGGCGCTGGACGGCGTCAGGCGGCCTCGAGTTCCATGATCCACAGTAGTGAGCGAGTGGGCCGGGCGGAGATTCGACGCCATCCTCCGGCCGTGAACAGGGCGTCATACTCGTGAAGGTGGCGTTCCCGGCCTCCATCGGTGACGGACAGCATGTTCATGTCCGCCACGGCGCCGAAGTCCGGCGTACCGACCTCGCCGAGCACGAGCTCGAAGACGACGGCACGCGCTCCTGGCCGGGCAGCGGCACGGCAGTTGCGCAGAAGGCGAACGCATGCGTCGTCGTCCCAGTCGTGCAGGACCCACTTCAGCAGGTACAGGTCCGCCGCGGGCACCCCTTCGAAGAAGTCGCCCTGCACCGCGCTGAAGCGGTCGGAGAGGCCGAGTTCCCCGGCGGCGCGGGCAGCGGCCGCGGTCACATGCGGCTGGTCAAGGACGATGCCGTGCAGTCCGGGATTGGCCTGCATCAGCCCGAGCACGAGCCGGCCGTTGGCGCCGCCCACGTCGACGGCCGTCGAAACACCCGAGAGGTCGAGCACGCTCGCCGCCTCGGCCGCGACGATCTCCGACATGCTCGAACCGCTGGAGGCGAAGGCGTCACCCTCCTCCGGATGCTGGGAGAAGTAGGTGAACTGGTCCATGCCCAGTGCCTTGTACACCTGCGTTCTGCCCTCGCGCACGGCATCGGGCAGGTGCGCCCAGCTCACCCAGGTCGAGTAGCCCGCCAGGTGGAGGGTGGTGTCGCGCAGTGAACCCGGGACCCCTTCGCGCAGCAGTTCTCCCATCGGGGTGGTGGCGAACCTGCCGTGGCCTTCGTAGGCGAGCAGTCCGATCGAGGCGCACGCCCGCATCAGGCGATAGGTCGTGGCCGGATGGGTGGATGCCCGATCCGCGACCTCATCGGCCGTACGTGCCCCCGCGGCGACATGGTCGGTGATCGACAGGGCCGCCGCCGTTCGGACGATCTGCGCGACCCCGTGGCCGGTGATCATCTGGAACAGCCTGCCGAAGTCGCGTTCCTGCTCAAGGTCCTTCATGGTGCTCCGTACTTTCATCTCGTCGCTGCCCGGACGGGCATCGGCTTCTGCCGGTGTGGCCGGCAACGGGACATCTGGTGTGAGGGGCGGGCTGTGGAATCGCGGCAGTCGTGCCTATCGGCACACTGCCGTGATTCGCACGCTGATCAGGAGGGCCGCGCTGCTTGGTCGTCCGCGACCTGGATGATCGTCTTCCCGGGCGTGCGGCGGTGGCGGCCGAACGCGGAGGCAGTTTCGGCAAGCGGTCGCACGTCGCCGACGATGGGGGTGAGCCGTCCGGCCCGCACGCGCTGGGCGAGGTCCGCCAGTCGGGCGCGGTCGGGTTCGACGACGAAGAAGACGGCTCGCCCGTCCTTGGGCTGCACGGTGGGTGGCATGGCGATGGTGACCAGGGTGCCGCCCGGGCGCACCAGCTCGGTGGATCGCTCGAGGATGTCGCCGCCGATCACGTCGAACACCACGTCCACCTCGCCGACGTGCCGCAAGTCGTCGGCGTCCAGGTCGAGGAAGGTCTGCGCGCCGAGGCCGAGCGCGACATCGCGGTCGTCGGCCCGGCCGGTGCCGATCACGTGGGCGCCCGTCTCCCGCGCGAGTTGGACGGCGATCGAGCCGACGCCGCCCGCGGCGCCGTGAATGAGGACGGTCTGGCCGGTTGTGAGGTGGGCGTGGTCGAACAGTCCCTGCCACGCGGTCAGTCCGGAGATGGGCAGCGCGGCGGCCACAGAGTGGTCGATGTCGGCCGCGAGGGGGGCGAGGTTGCGCGCCTCCACTGCCGCGTATTCGGCCAGGGACCCGTTGCGGGCCCAGTCGGTCAGCCCGAACACCCGCTGGCCCACGGTGAGGCCGGTGGTTCCGTAGCCGAGCTCGACCACGACTCCGGACAGCTCGTGCCCGGGGATGCTGGGGGTCCGGTCGCGGCCGGCGCGATCGGACCACGTCGCCGGCCAGTCGAGCTCTCCGGGGGTGAAGCCCGCGGCGTGCACACGCACGATGACGTCGTTCTCGGCGGCGTGGGGATAAGGCATGTCGGTCAGGGTGAGGCCGCCGACGCCCGCGGCACGATCCCGTACGGTGATCGCTCGCATGTCCGAATCCTTTCCACAGCGGTGTCGAAGTGACTCACACCGCTCATCTCGCGCCATGAAGGTGATGCCGGTCAGCTGGGCCAGGCTGAGCCGAGGATGCGCTCGACCGTCGTCATACGCCGGAAGCCGGGGACGAAGTGTTCGAGCACGTCGGAGTTCACGGTCCCGTTCGTGGTTTCGGGGCGGTTCTTGAGCCCGTCGACATAGGCGCGCAGGAACTCGTTCTTGAAGTCCCCGCGAGGGTGGACGGCGAGGATTTCGTCCAGTCGATCCTGCTCCAGTCCGTCCAGACCGAAGCCGATCACGTCGGTCAGGACGCCGAGGTACGTGCTCGCGATTTCGGGGGACATCCGGTCGGGGATGCCCGGCGTCGTGTGCAGCGCGATCGCCGTCCAGACGGTCTCGGCGGCGGCCGTTGAGAAACCCCGTTCCAGGAGGAACCTGCGCGCGTGGTCGGCGCTGTCCACCTCGAAGCGCTGCTCGACATCGGAAAAGGGAGTCAGGAGACCGGCGTCGTGGAACATGGCCGCGAGGTAGAGCAGCTCCGGGTCCGGTTCCACACCGAGCGTGCGCGCGTGAATCAGGCCGAAGAAGAAGACCCGCCGGGAATGGTGGTAGATGAGGGGAGTGGTCGTCTCCTGGATGAGCGTGGTCGCTTCGGCGACCGCCGCTGTCTCGGGAATCTCCAATCCCGCGATGACCTCTGGCATAACCTCTGACCTTCCGGGAGCTATGTCGGACCATGGGTCGTATGTCCGACTTCCATGCTCCCCGTCGTCGGCGTGCGACGCCGCCCTCGTCTGGACAGGAATCCCCTATATCCGGACAGGGCGGTATCGAGTTCACCCCGTCCAGGGGGTCCCGTGATCGTCGGTAACGGTGTGCTACCAATGAACGGTGCCCATGCCTCCTGCGTCGCCGGCCCGAGGGCGGTCGGTGCCGGCGGGGTCCGGCCGGTCACCGCGCGGCTCCGGCTCCGGAGGGGCCGGAGTGGTGGACGCCGCCCCTCATCGCGTCGCGATCCTCGTCTATGACGGAGTGACGTTGCTCGACGTCGCCGGTCCCGCGGAGGTTTTCAAGGAGGCGAACCGGTTCGGCGCCGGCTACCGGATCGTGTTGCTGTCGCCGACGGGTGCGGACGTCACGTCGAGCCTCGGGGTCCGGATCGCGGTGGACGGCGCCGTCTCCTCGGAGCCGGCCTCCGACACGTTGCTGGTGGCCGGGTCCGATCTCTATCCGCGTGCCCCCGTCCCCGGCGAGCTGGCGGACGCGGCGCGGACACCGGCGGCGGTGGCCGGCCGCGTCGCGTCGATCTGCACCGGGGCGTTCGTCCTCGCCGCCGCCGGCCTCCTTGACGGCAGGCGCGCGACCACCCACTGGAAGGTCGCGCACGAGCTCGCCGTACGGTGCCCGACGTGCCGGGTCGAGCCCGACGCGATCTATGTGCGCGATGGCGCCGTCTACACGTCGGCAGGGGTGACGGCCGGCATCGATCTGGCGCTCGCTCTCGTCGAGGAGGACCACGGGCCCGATCTCGCGCGCGAAGTCGCCCGCGCCCTGGTGGTGTACATGCAGCGTGCGGGTGGCCAGTCCCAGTTCTCCGCGCCGCTGCAAGGACCGCCGCCCCGCTCGTCGGCGCTCCGCAGAATCACCGACGTGGTGACGGCGAACCCCGGTGGGAACCACTCGCTCGGCGAACTCGCCAAACACCTCAACGTGAGCACCCGGCACCTCACCCGGCTCTTCCGCGACGAGCTGTCCACGACGCCGGCCCGCTACGTGGAGAACATCCGATTCGACATGGCCAGGGCACTGCTCGATCAAGGACACACCGCGACGCAGGCCGCGACCCTTGCCGGGTTCCCCAGCTACGAGAGCCTGCGACGAGTTTTCGCCAGGAAGCTGTCGATCAGCCCCGCCGCCTACCAGCGCCGGTTCGGCACGGCCCGCCGCGCCAACGCGGGCTGACCGCAGGCCGGGCCGTCACTGAGCGGTCCGAATCGGACAATTTCGGGGCAAATGTGATCCCAATGTCATAAAGATCCGCGATCGTGGAGGGGTGCGCGCGTGGCTCGTTGATCAGGTGAGGAAACGGCTGGGCACGTTCGGGCTGATCGGGCCTTCTATCGCGCAGTGCGCCGTAGGCGCCGCTCTGGCCTGGATCGTCGCCGTTCATCTTCTCGGACACGCTCATCCGCTCTTCGCGCCCATCTCGGTGCTGATCTGCGTGGGCCTGGGGATCGGGCAGCGGCTGCGCAGGATGGCCGAGCTGGTGGTCGGCGTCAGTCTGGGCGTGGGCGTCGGCGACCTGCTGGTGTCCTGGATCGGCTCGGGCCCCTGGCAGCTCGCCCTCGTGATCGCGCTGGCGATGACCATCGCGTGGCTGCTGAACAGCGGCCAGCTGTTCGTGTCGCAGGCCGGGTCGTCCGCGGTGCTGGTCGCCATGCTGGTGCCGGGCACGGACGCCGGCGGGCTGGACCGGATGGCCGACGCGCTCGCCGGCGGCGTCATCGGCCTCGCCGCGGTCGCGCTGCTGCCCGCCAGTCCGCTCACCATCGCGGGCAGACATCTGTCCGGCGTGCTCGACGCCTTCTCCACCATGCTCGAACAGGCGGCGGAGGCGATCGAGAAGGGTGACGCGGACCTGGCCGCCGAGGCGCTGGAGTGCGGCCGCAGGACCCAGACCGCGGTCGAGGAGTTCACGGCGGCGCTGGACAACAGCGAGGAGATCATCAAGATATCGCCGCTGCGCTGGCATCACCGGGCCAGGCTGGCCAGGTACAAGACCGCCGCCCTGCCGGTGGATCTCGCCCTGCGCAACGCACGCGTCCTGGTGCGCCGCACGCTTGCGGCGATGGGGGAGGCGAGCCCGCCGCCGGTCGCCCTGGCCGAGGTGCTGCGCGAGGTCTCGGAGGCGGCGCTGCTGCTCCAGCTCGAACTGGGGGCCGGACGGGAACCGATGCTGACCAGGCAGGCGCTGCTCGCCGTCGCCGCGCGGGAGCGGCCCAAGAACCTCGGCTTCTCGGCGAACGTCATCCTCGCGCAGCTGCGGTCCATCGCCGTCGATCTGCTCGAGGCGACCGGCATGGATCATGACGAGGCATCGGCCGCGCTGACCCCGCTCGACGAGTTCCGCGACGAGAGCATGCGTGGCTGAGGTCGAACGTCCCGCTCACCGTGGCCGGAGGGACGGAAGCGGGCAGGCGTCGCGGCAGCCGCCGAAGCGCGCGGCGTCCGGCCGGGTGAAACGGGTCTCCTGCGTCCCCCGCACCGCCTCGGTCATCGTCTTCTTCCAGATCAGGCCGGGAACCGACGCGCCGTCAACGTGTGAGTAGCGGCGGCCGCCGATGGTGACGTCGATCAACGGGTAGCGGATCGTGCTGCGAGAGTCGCCGAGGCTGACGGCCGAGGCCAGGCCGGGGGTGTAGCCGACGTACCAGGCGGTGCGGAAGGTATCGCCGTCGCCGGGCATGCCCGCCGCCTCGCGGCCGATGCCCTTGAGCGCGCTCATGGCCAGAACGTCCTTCAGCACGCCGGTGACCGCGTCGGCGACCGCCGGGTCCAGGACCTGCGCGCAGTGCGCAGGGAAGGAGCGCACGGCGCCCGAGCCGTCGCGGATCTCCGTGATCACCCTCGGCTCGCAGAAGCGCCCGCGGGCGGCGAGGCTCGCGTACGAGTTGGCCACTGAGACGGGATCGGCCTCGGTAAGGCCCAGGGGGAAGGACTCGAACTCCTGTAGCGGCTTCCCGTCGAAGGTTTTGAGCCCGAGCCGCTGGGCCATCTGGACGGTCTCGCACAGGCCCACCTTCTCCTGCAGTCGCATGAAAAAGGTGTTCACCGCGTCCCGGGTGCCCGACCGCAGGGTGACGAACCGGACTCCGCCCTTCTTCCGGTTGTGGATGCTGTGGTACGGATCTGCGACAGGCCGGCCCGCGCAGTTCTTGAACTTAGCGAAGATCGAGGGTCGGTACTCGTCTGAGACAACGAACCCGTCGTCGTACCGGAACCCGGCGGCGAGCGCGGCGGCCAGGGCGTAGGGCATCGCCGTCGTGCCCTGGTGGAGGCCCGGCCCGTCGGCGGGATCACGGCTGGTGACCATGGTTTTGACGGCCCCTTCGCCCGGAACGACCACTACCTGCGTGGCGATCTGCGGGTCGTCGCGGTAGACGTAGGCGTCGACGGCCCGTTGCGCCGCCCGCTGGAGCCGCTGGTCGATGGTCGTCCGGATCGTCAATCCGTCGCGGGTGAGCAGTTGCGGGTCCTCGGCGCGAAGCCGCTCACTGACGTACTGGCATAGGTAGGGATATCCGCTGCGCGTGCAGTCGCGGGAGAACTCCTCGATGACGCCGCCATCGGCATCCAGCAGCACGCTTTTCCCGGCCACGGGGGACGCGGAGGCGGCGGAGGTGGAAGCCGAGGCCACGGGCTCCTTGTCCGCGTCGCCCGCCGGACTCCACAACAGCAGGAGAGTCGCGATCACCGCCCCCAGCATGGCGACGCCGAGGAAAACCAGAAATGCCTTCATCGTCGCCCTTCGGTCTCCCACGGCCGCGTTTCCGCCCCGTTTCCATACCGCTCCGATTCGTCGCCGGAGCGAAACGTCACCCATGATGCAGTCCCCGCGTCACACCGGCCAAATTCGCACGAGCACCTTGACGGCCCATTCCTCGACGGGGCGATTCCGGTGATGGCGACCGGGGTCGAAATCCCGAGTCCGGGGTTATCGAGTTATCGGGTTTCGGCCCTGCCGATCGACGATTCGATTTCCGTCGTACAGGAGCGTTCGACCTGGTACATCGCGGCGTGTAGCCGTCGTATATCCGGCGTCCCGCGGGGGTTCCTAGCGTGGTGGGAGACCCGCCTGCCCGACCGGGGATCGAGGACGCCCGTGGCCTATCTCTTCGCCTTCTGCCGGCTGCTCACGGGGATCGTCTTCCTCATGTCCGCCGTGAGCAAGCTGCGCGGGCGGGCGGCGTACGAGGAGTTCACGGCGGCCACCCGCGCCCTCGTGCGGCTGCCGTCCCGGCCCGTCGCGGCGCTCGTCGTCGCCGCCGAGATCGCCGTCGCGCCGCTGCTGGCCTGGCGGCCCACCGTGCTCGCCGGCTTCTGCGTCGCGCTCGGGCTGCTCGTGGCGTTCACCGCGGCCATCGTCGTCGCCCTGCGGCGCGGCAGGCGGGTTTCCTGCCGCTGCTTCGGCGCCTCCGCCGTTCCGGTGGGGGCCGGTCATCTCGCGCGCAACGCCGTGCTCATCGTGGCGGCGGCGGCCGGGGCCGTCCAAGCGGGGGCCGGCGGTGTCCAAGCGGGGGCCGGTGCCGTCTTCGCGGGCCTCGGGCCGGCCGGGCTCGCCGCGGTCGCCCTGGCGGCCGGGGCCGTGGCGGTCCTGCTGTCCGCGATCGGCGAGATCGCCGGTCTCTTCACCAGTTCATCCCGACGGAGGTAGTTCTTCATGCCGTTCCTGACAGCGCTCGTCCTGAGCGTCGGCGTCCTGTGCCTGGTCGATCTGGTGCTGACGGTCGGCGTGATCCGGCGGTTGCGGGCGCACGAGGAGATGCTGTCGGCGCGACCGGCGGGGTTGCCGTCCATCGTGCTCCCACCCGGGGCGGTGATCGGCGGTTTCTCCGCAACGAGCACCGACGGTGTCCACGTCTCGGACGAGACGCTGACCGAGACGGTCCTCGTCGGGGTCTTCTCGCCCGACTGCTCGGCCTGCCACGAACGCCTGCCGCAGTTCGCCGAGCACGCGCGGTCCTTCCCCGGAGGACGCGGCAACGTGCTGGCCGTGCTCGTCGGTACGGAGGAGGAGATGGCGGACGAGCGGCGGATGCTGGAGCCGGTCGCCCTGGTGCTGATCGAGGAGTACGGCACCGGCCTCACGAAGGCGTTGCAGGTGCGCGGCTTCCCCTCCCTCGCCCTGGTCGACGAGCACAGGAGGGTCGTCGCCAGCGGGACCACGCTGGAGGACCTCGACAAGATTCCCGCACACGCGTGAGGCCGCGGGTGCGGGGCTCGGCCGGAGCGCGGGCGGTGGTCACCGCTCTCGGCATGGCCTGGCGGGCGAGCCGGGGGCTGACCATCGCCTTCGCCGTCCTCAGCGCGCTCATGGCCGTCCTGCCGGTGACGATCGCCTGGTGCACCAAGTTGGTCCTCGACGAGATCGCCGGCGGCCGCCCCGGGGCCGGCGTGACGGCGGTTCTGGGCGCGGTGCTCGCTGGGTGCGGGGTGCTGACGGCGCTCGGGCCGCAGATCGTCCAGTACGTCAAGGACGAGAGCGGGCGCAGGATCGGCCTCGTCGCACAGGACCGCCTCTTCCGGGCCACCGAGCGGTTCGTCGGCCTCGCGAGGTTCGAGGACCCCGCGTTCCACGACCGGATCCGCATGGCCCAGCAGTACGGCGGGGCGACTCCGGGCATGGTGGTCTCCGCCGCCCTGGGCGCCGCCAGGACGGCGATGACCGGTGCCGGGTTCCTCGTCTCCCTCATGACGATCAGCCCGTGGATGGCCGCCCTCGTGCTCGGCGCCGTGGTGCCGTCCCTGGCCGCTGAGCTCCGGCTGTCGCGGCGGCGGGCCGCGATGCTGTGGGGCATCGGCCCGGTCGAGCGCCGCGAGATCTTCTTCGGTGAGCTTCTCGTCAACGTCCAGGCGGCCAAGGAGCTGAGGCTCTTCGGCATCGGGGCGCACCTGCGCGGGCTCATGAACGCCCAGCGGCGGGCCGCGAACGCCGAGCGGAGCCGTACCGACCGGCGTGAGCTGGGCGTCCAGGCCGTCACCGGGACGACGGCCGCGCTCGCGGCCGGGGGCGGCCTGCTGTGGGTCCTCGTGTCCGCGGCGAACGGCACCGGTGCGATCGGTGACGTGGCGCTGTTCGTGGCCGCCGTCGCCGGAGTCCAGGCGGCGGCCGGCGGCCTCGTCCTCGAACTCGTCACCGCGCATCAGCAGGTGCTGCTGTTCGGCCACTACCTCGCCGTCCTGGACGCCCAACCGGACCTGCCGGTCCCGGCCCGGCCCCGGCGGGCGGGCCCGCTGCGCCGGGGGATCGAGCTGAACGACGTGTGGTTCCGCTACTCACCCGACCACCCCTGGGCCCTGCGCGGCGTCAGCCTGACCATTCCGTACGGCAGCGCGGTGGCGCTCGCCGGCAGGAACGGCGCCGGCAAGAGCACGGTGGTCAAGCTCCTGTGCCGCATGTACGACCCGGAGCGCGGCTCGATCCGCTGGGACGGGATCGACCTCAGGGAGATGGACCCGGCGGAGCTTCGCGCGCGGATCGGGGCGGTGTTCCAGGACTACATGCACTACGACATGACCGCGGCCGAGAACATCGGCCTGGGCGACCTCACCGCGATGGACGACCGGGGGAGGATCGAGGCGGCGGCGCGGCGGGCGGGCGTGCACGACGTCGTGGGCCGTCTGCCCCGGGGGTACGACACCATGCTGTCCCGCATCTTCACCGGGCCCGTGGAGGACGGTCTCAAGGAGGACGTTCTCACCGAGGACGGCGGCGGTGACGTGGGAGTCCACCTGTCCGGCGGGCAGTGGCAGCGGCTCGCCCTCGCCCGCGCCTACCTGCGGGGCGAGAGGGATCTGCTGATCCTGGACGAGCCCAGCTCGGGCCTGGACGCCGAGGCGGAGCACGAGATCCACCGGGGTCTGCGGGAGCACCGCCGCGGCCGCACGAGCCTGCTGATCAGCCACCGGCTCGGCGCCGTGCGCGACGCGGACCACATCGTGGTCCTGGACGGCGGACAGGTCGCCGAGCAGGGCACGCACACCGGGCTGCTCGCCTGCGGCGGGATCTACGCCCACCTGTTCGCCCTGCAGGCCGAGGGATACCGGCACCGGGAGGACCGGAACTCCGATGCTCCGCACGACCGGCTCTCGGGGGCACGATGACACCCGTCCTGCTCGTCCTGCTCGCATCGGCGCTCGGCGGTGGCGCCGTGACGGCGGCCAGGCGGACGCTGCGCGTCGTCGAGGTGCACGGGGAGAGCATGGAGCCCGGTCTGCGGTCCGGTGACCGGGTCCTCGTACGCAGGCTGCGGCCGGGCCGGCCCGGCCGGTCTCGGGGACGCGTCCGGCGCGGGGACGTCGTGGTCATCTCCCGTGTGGGCCCGGGGGAGGGCTTCGCCCTCGACGGCGGCACGAATTTGGTGATCAAAAGGGCCGCGGCCGTGGCCGGGGATCCGATCCCTCCGGGATTCGAGGCGCTGGGGGAGACCCGGGTGCCACCGGGGCGGCTGCTCGTCCTCGGAGACAACCCGTCGCGCAGCACCGACTCGCGCCACTGGGGTCTCCTTCCGGATACCAGGATCACGGGTGTCGTGCTCCGGCGGTTGCACGCGTGAATGAAGCCGATACAGGAATTCGTGTATCGGAGTGGTACGTCCGCGATCGGATCCGCTCCTAACGTCGGTCACCGAAAAGGAGTCCCTTCAAAAGGAGGAACTGAATGACACGGACGATTCAGCGGCTGGCGGACCGGATGGTCGCCAGGCTGGTCCCGGCCACCCGCGCGGAGGCCGTCAACTGCTGGTACGAGTACTCGGGGACCTGCGTCCGCCGCTACTGCTGCACCGGGTCGGGCATCCCCAGCGGCTACTGCACTCCGTGGCAGTACACCTGCTGAACGGGTACGGCGGAGCGCCCTGTCGCGCGAATTCCCCTCGCGTAAAGGGCGTTCCGCTCTCGCATCGCCCGTCAAGCGAATGCCGCCGAATTCCCGTCCGCGGGTTTTCCCGCGGCCCTGGCGACCTCCATGGCGTACAGGCGGGTGAGGTCGTTCATCCGGTATTGGTCCGGGGCTATGGACGTCATCAGGCGGAGATCGGCCAGCCTGCCGAGCGCCGCCCACGCCGTGCGCCGGTCGCATCCGAGGAGCCCCGCCGCGGTCGCCGACCCGCAGCCGGCCATGCCGCGTTCGCCGAGGCGGTGGAACAGGCCGAGCGCACTGCCGTTCGCCTTTCCCCCGCACTGCCGCAGGACCTGGTAGTCGAGGTCGAGGGCGCTGCGCACGGAAAGGTCGCCGCAGGTCAGCAGGTCGAGCCGGTGCTCCTCGCCGGCCAGCATGTCGGCGAACGCCGCCAGCGTCCACTCCCGCCGGACCGCGAGTCGCTTGCCCGCGATCCGCAGCGCGAGCGGCAGGTTGTCGCAGAGCCGGGCCACTCTCCTCACCTGCTCGGGATCGACCCGGTCCCTGCCGCAGAGGCGGACCACCAGCGCGTACGCCGCGTCGTCCGTCAGGGGAGCGAGAGGCAGGTGGTCGACGTCGTCGAGCGCCGCGAGCACCGTCCTGCTGGTGATGACGAACCGGCAGCCGGGACATGCGCCGACCAGCGGGCGCACCTGCCCCTCGTCGGTCACGTTGTCGAGGAGGACGAGCACGCGCCTGCCGGCCGTGGCGTTCGCGAGCTGGAGCACCGCGTCGTCGAGATCGGCGGCGATCTCACCGTCCGTCAGTCCCAGCAGTCCCAGCAGCCGGGCGAGCGTCTCGTACGCACCGGGCCGGGGAAAGGGCCGCAGATCGACGTGGAACACGCCGCCCGGGAAATCCGGCGCCGCCGTCCGGACGGCGTGCAGGGCCAGGGCCGACTTGCCCACCCCCGCCGCGCCGTGCACGGCGACGGGCCGCGGATGTCCGGCGGTGATCGCGGCCACGAGCTGGTTCAGCTCCGGATCCCGGCCCAGGAGACTCGCGAGACCTCCGGAAGCCGCGACCGGCGCCGGTTTCGGCCCCGTTTGCTGCCCCGTTCTCGGCGGGGGCACCGGGTGGGACGGGTCGCGGGCGGCGAGCGGGGATACCGCCCGGAGCGCGGGATCCCGGTTGAGCATGCTCCGGTGCAGCTCGGCCAGCTCGGGCCCGGGTTCGACACCCAGCTCCTCCGCCAGGAACGTACGCGCCTGCCCGTAGGCGGACAGCGCGGCCGCGGAGTCGCCGGTGCGATACAACGCGAGCATGAGGCTGCCCCACAGCCGCTCCCTCGTCGGATGGGCAGCCACCGTCTCGCGAAGCTCCGGCACCGCGTCGGCGTGCTCGCCCAGCATGAGGCGGGCCTCGGCCTGCGCCTCCAGCGCCAGGCAGCGCTGCTCGGCGAGCGCGTCCAGGCGCGGGCCGAGCGCCGCCGACCTGGGCACGTCCTCGGCCGGCGCGCCGCGCCACCGGGTGAGGGCCGCCGTCAGGTGCCGCAGCGCCGTCTCCGGCCGCCCGGCCGACAGCGCCTGCCTGCCCTGACGCAGGGCACCGGCGAACTCGTTCACGTCGAGTTCGCCGGCGTGCACGGTGAGGACGTAGCCGGGCGGCCGGGCCGCCAGCCGCTCGCCTTCGCCGAGCGTGCCCCGCAGCCGGTTGATGTAGGTGCGGACGTTGGCGACGGCGGAGCGGGGCGGCTCCTCGTCCCACACGGCCATGACCAGCCGGTCGATCGACACGACCCGGTTGGGTTCGAGCAGCAGCGCGGTCAGCAGGGCGCGCTGTTTGGGTGAGCCGAGCGGGATGGGCCTGCCGTTCCTCCTGACCTCGACCGGGCCCAGCAACCCGAACCGAAGCGTCGATCCGCCCTCCGGAGCGGATGATCGGTGCACGAGGGGACCTCCATAGGCGTCTCGCGAGGAGCGTCTGAGAGAACCCCACGAAGATCCCGGCCCGCCGGGAACCCGCACAAGCCCGGCGAGTGTCCGGAACAGTTCCGGACCGGGCCCACCGTACGGTGATTAGGGGGCAACCAGGCGGGAACCGACTACCGCATGACGGGTACGGGCGACGGGGACCTGTCCGACCGCGTTCTCCAGGTGGCGACCCGCCTGTTCGCCGGGCTGGGTTATGACGGCACGGACATGCGGCAGATCGCCGACGCCGCGGGCACGGACGTGGCCTTCGTGAGGCGGCAGTTCGGCGACAAGCGGGAGATCTACCTCGAGGTCATGGACCGCATGAACAGCGCGCACAACGCCGTCCTGGAGAAAGGGATCAAGGACATCGTCGGCGCCTCGCCCGATCAGAAGATCGTCGCCCTGCACCGGCTCCTCGACCGATACATCGACTTCTGCTGTCACCAGCCGGAGTATCCGGCGCTCTACACCCACAGGTGGCTCGCCGACGCCACCGACATCCCCGAGCTGGAGCCGATGTACGCCGCGCCGGCGGCGCAGTTCGTGATCGACACCATCGCCCCGCTGGTGACCACCCCGGACGTGGACGTGGATTACACGATCAACGCGGTGATCTGGTGCGTGCACAGCTTCGTGCAGAGCGGCGTGTACGACCGGTCGGGCCGGCGCTACGACCACGACCACTCCGGCGCGCTGTGGCGCTTCCGCACCTACCTGCACCAGATGGTCCACCGTACGCTCCGCCTGCCTGGAGAGCCCCCACCGGTGGAGCGTCTCTCTCGCAGGTGAGGCGGAGATCGTCTCCTACGCATGACCGTCGGCTTCTGTTGACGATGTTCCGCCTCCTGGTCTAACTTCGTCTCTGCAAGGGACGAAGTTAGCTCGTCGTGATGGCATGGTAGTAATGAGATCCGCGGAGGAGGCCATACAGACAGAGTTGGTGCACCATGACCAAGCGCTACCTCGGCGTCGTCGGCATCGGCGAGGCGCTGGGCGTGAGCCGGCACGCGGTGCACAAGTGGCGCTCCCGCTATCCCGGCGGTTCGGAGCGCCCGTTCCCGGAGCCCGACGTCGAGGTCGACGGAACTCCCGGCTGGCGGCCTGACCGCCTGGCGGAGATCATCGAGTGGCGCAACGGCCTGCCGGGCCGTGGCGCGGGCGGCGGACGTCCTACCGCCGCGCGACAGGAATACCTGAAGGAAGCGTCGGCGCGAGGCATGGACCGGGACGAGGCGCTGCGCGCGCTCGTCACGTTGTCCGAGGACTTCCCCGAGATGACCGAGCCGGAAATCTGCGCCTGGCTCATCGGGCACTGGCGGAGGTAGCACTTCCCCCCGATCAATCCCATCACGAAGGCGATGACGCATGCCCGAAATCGGCGGCGAGACCGCACCCGGATTCGAAGCGGTACGTGAGGCGTTCGCGGCCAACCTGGCCGGCGGACAGGAAGTGGGCGGCGCGGTCGCCGTCTACCTGCGCGGCCGGAAGGTCGTCGACCTGTGGGGCGGGATCGCCGACCCCGGGACCGGCCGCCGCTGGGAGCGCGACACCCTGCAGGTCGTGTTCTCCACCACCAAGAGTGTCACCGCCGCCTGCGCCCACCTGCTCGCCGAGCGCGGCGAACTGGACCTGGACGCACCCGTCGCCGACTACTGGCCGGAGTTCGCGGCATGCGGAAAGGATCGGATCCCGGTCCGCTGGCTGCTCACCCACCAGGCCGGACTGCCTGCGCTCGATCACCCGATCACTCCGGCGGAGGCGATCGCCTGGGACCCCATGGTGACCGCACTGGCGGCCCAGCGGCCGTTCTGGGAGCCGGGCACCGATCACGGCTACCACGCCCACACGTACGGCTGGCTGGTCGGCGAGGTCGTCCGCCGGGTGACCGGCCGAAGTCTCGGCACGTTCCTCGCCGAGGAGATCGCGGCACCGCTCGGCCTGGACCTGTGGATCGGGCTGCCGGAATCCGAGCAGCATCGGGTCAGCCGGATCGTCGCCGCCCCGATCGACCTCGGCGCGTTGGCCGGGATCGACCTGGACGCCCTGCCCGAGCCCGCGCGCGAGGTGATGCGGGCCTACGCCGATCCCACGTCACTGACGATGCGGGCGATGACCGTCGTCACGCCGATGCTGAACCACGACGACCCCGCCGAGCAGCTCGCGGAGATGCCGTCGACCAACGGCATCTGCACCGCACGCGCGCTGGCCCGCTTCTACGCCGCGCTCATCGGTGAGGTCGACGGGCATCGCGTCCTCTCACCCGCCACTCTGGCGGCGGCGACCACCGAGCAGGTCAGCGGTGTGGACCGCGTCCTGCGCGTGCCCGTCCGGATCGCCACCGGTTTCGGCCTGCCGACACCCGACGCCTTCTGGTACAGCCCGGCCGCCTTCGGGTTCCCCGGCTACGGCGGCTCCCTCGGCTTCGCCGACCCGGCGACCGGCCTGGCCTTCGGCTACGTCATGAACCACATCAGGGAAGGCGTACCGGACCGGAGGGCCGCCACGCTCCTCGACGCGGTCCGCGGCGCGATCAGGGCCGGGGCGCGATAGCCGCGGGGTCGGAGGACGCCGCGGGCCGGGGCGGTCACTTCTTGCAGATGTTCTGCGTGGCGGTGCGGGCGGAGGGGATCGCCTGCGGCGTGGGCGAGGCGGACGCGGCGGAGCCCGCCGGCGCGGCGACCGTCACCTTCTTCACGTCGTGGTTCTTCTGGCCCACCACCACCTCGATGCCGGTTACGTCCGGTTGCTCGCGCAACTCGGCCCCCGGAATGGCGGCGGCCACCGTACGCGCCGAGTCCTCGCGGCCGGGCGGGTAGCGGATGACCGTGGTGGCGAAGTCACGGCGTGCCGTGTCGCCGGGGGGCGACGGCACCATGAACCCGGCCTCGACGAGGCGGGCCTTCGTGGTCGCGCCGAGGCCGGTGATGAGCGTGCCGTTGAGCACCTTCACCGAGATGCGGCCCGGCGGGATCGTGAGCGCACCAGAAGAGGCCGCCGGAGAGGCCACAGGGGAGGACGCCGGGGAGGACGCGGGGCTCGCCGGCGCCGCGGCGCTGCCCGAGGCGGACGCCGAGGCCTTCGCCGACGGCTTGACGAGGGGCTGGTCGGCGTCGATCTGCTGGAACAGGGCGCGGGCGGCCGTCTTGTCCCACAGCACCGCGGACTCGCCCGTGGGCGCGTGGTAGTTCACGTCGGCCAGCGGCACGGTCGCGAACGACACGTCGTCGGTCGAGACGTCCTTGAACTGGTTCACCATGCCGAGCAGGTTCTTCTGCAGGGCCGCGTCCACGGTGAGCGTCTTGAACGTGGAGTCGAGGAACCCGGCGAGCCTGGCGGGGTTGGTCAGCGTGCCGCCGCTGAGCGCCTTGCCGAGCAGCGCGGAGATGACCTGCTGCTGCCGGTCGATGCGGTCGAGGTCGGAGCGCGCCGTGGCCCTCGTGCGGGCGTACGCGAGCGCGTTGACGCCGTCCAGCGTGTACGTCCCCGGCTGCAGGTTCAGTTTGGTCTTCGGGTCGTCGATGGCCACCGGCGTGCAGACGGTGACGCCCCCCAGCGACTCCACCACGTCGATGAACCCGAGCACGTTGACCTCGACGTAGTGGTTGATGCGCAGGCCCGTCGCCTGCTCCACCGTCTTCACGGCCAGCTTGGCGCCGCCGAACTGGTAGGCAGCGTTGATCTTGTGCTCGCCCTTGCCGGGGATCGTCGTCCAGGTGTCCCTCGGCAGGCTGACCACGGTCACCCCGCGGTGGTCCTCCGACAGGTGGATCACCATCATCGTGTCGGTGCGCTGCCCGACGTCGCGGCCGAGGTGGAGCTGGTTCTGCTGGCGCCTGGTCAGGTTGTCGCGCTTGTCCACGCCCACCAGCAGGATGTTCATCGCACCCGTGGATTCGGCCTCGCTCGTTCCTGCGTCCACCGAGTGGATCCGGTTGAGCGCGTAGTTCGGCGCCAGCCACGCGACGCCCGAGCCGATGAGCACGACTCCGGACAGCGAGCCCGAAATGACGAGGGATCGGAGGTTCGTCCTCCGCTGGCGGGCGCGTTGTGCCGTCAGCCTCACGCCGCCGTATCCGTCGCCCCCTACGCGGACGCCGGAGTCCTCCTCATGGTCGCCGGGCATTCCCGTCCTCCGGTTGCCGTCTCCACCCCTCCGTACAGTAGCGTGAGCGCCGCCATGAAGCCCTTTCCCGACTCGCGACAGTCGAGCCAGAATCCCGCGCGGCCCTGGCCGCCGGTGTCGGTGATCATGCCGGTGCTCAACGAGGAACGGCACCTGCGCGACGCCGTACGGCAGGTCCTCGAACAGGACTACGAGGGCCCTCTTGAGGTCGTCATCAGCGTGGGGCCCTCCCACGACCGCACGCAGGAGGTCGCCGACGCCATCGCGGCCGAGGACCGCCGCGTCGTCGTCGTGCCGAACCCCACGGGCCGCACCCCCAACGCGCTGAACGCCGCCATCACGGCGTCGCGCAACCCCATCGTCGCGCGGGTCGACGGGCACGCGATCCTGCCCCGCGACTACCTCCGTACGGCCGTGGAGACGCTGGAGCAGACCGGCGCCGACAACGTCGGCGGCATCATGGCCGCCGAGGGCATCACGCCGTTCGAGCAGGCGGTGGCCTGCGCCATGACCTCGAAGATCGGCGTGGGCAACGCGCGCTTCCACACAGGTGGGGAGGCGGGCCCGGCCGACACCGTCTACCTGGGCGTCTTCCGCCGCAGCGCCCTCGACCGCGTGGGCGGCTACGACGAGCACTTCCTGCGCGCGCAGGACTGGGAGATGAACCACCGCATCCGGGAGACCGGGGGGCTGGTGTGGTTCCAGCCGAGGATGCGCGTCACCTACCGTCCCCGGCCCAACGTGCGCGCCCTGGCCAAGCAGTATTTCCACTACGGCCGCTGGCGGCGGGTCGTCTCCCGCACCCACCAGGGCACGATCAACCTGCGCTACCTCGCCCCGCCGGCCGCCGTGGCGGCGATGGCGCTCGGCCTGGTGGTCTCGCCGTTCTTCTGGCCCGGCCTGATCATCCCCGGGGGCTATCTCCTGGCGATCCTCGCGGGCTCGGTCCTCACCGGCCGCGGGCTGTCCGGCGCCGCGCTCGTACGCCTGCCGGTCGTGTACGCCACCATGCACGTCTCGTGGGGGACGGGCTTCCTGACCAGCCCCCCGAAGCTCAGCAAGCCCCGTCCCAAGCCCGAACGGGCGCGGCTAGAGGACCTCTTCGAAGACTGAGGTGTCCAGCGTGAAGCCGATCGGGTGGGGGACGTGGATCTCCCGCCCGAACGGCACCGTCGAGGTCACCTGGTACTGACCTTCCTTGGGGTCGCTGTAGACCGTGACCGACGCGGGCCTCGTCAGCGGGTCCACGAGGAGCATCACCGGGACGCCGCCCTCGGCGTAGATCGTCGGCTTCTTGAGCCGGTCGTCCTCCGCGCTGCCCTTCGAGACCACCTCGGCCACCAGCATCAGCCCCGAGGAGAGCAGTTCGCGCTCCCCCCAGCGTGGGCAGTCCTTGGGGGCGAGGACGAAGTCCGGCTCGACCGGATCCCGGCTGCCGTCGATGCACACGTCGACGTTGCCCGCCCAGGCGCGCCAGCCGCGCTCGTCCAAGAGAGGGATGAACGCGCGGAACAACTGCATGGCGGCTAGGCCGTGTTCGGGGGTGCCCACGGGGCTCACTATCAGTCTCCCGTCGATGATCTCGGTCCGCAGACCCGGAAGTGGGGGCAGCGAATCGAACAGCTCACGAGGAGTGCCGGGCAGTGGCCGCTCGGGTACGGGTGCCAGAGCGGGGCCGTGGGGTTTGCGTGAGAACGCGACCATGGGCTGGTGTCCCTTCGTGTCCGCGCCGATACGCTGAGTTGACGCGGTCAGTATCTCACTCGTGAACGACAGGATCGAGGGCGTTCAGGCCGAGGGAGCGGGCGCGCGCCTCGGCCCGTGCGGCGGCACGCCGTACGGCCTCCTCGAAGCGGGCCAGCGGGTCCGGATGGTCGGCGCCGAGCAGGTAGGCGCGCAGCGCCCGCCGGGCGGCGGCCATGTCGTCCTCTCCGGGCACGTCGAGACGCCGCATGATGTCCGGCAGCTCGGCCAGGTCGGTGCCGAGCAGGTACGCCGCCCCCGCGGCCGGGTAGCGCTCGCGGAACCGGTCCTCCGGCAGGCCCGCCACGTTGGCCACGACGTACGGCTTGCCGCTGGCCACGAAGTCCGACACCACGCTGGAGATGTCCGAGATCAGCACATCCGCCTCGTTGAAGCACTCGTACAGCGACGGCTCGCGGCCGGTCACGACGAGGTGCGGCATGCCGGTGCTCTCGCCCAGCAGCGTCATGATCTTCCGGTGCGCCAAGCGGGCGGCCTGCGAGCGGTGGCCGGTCAGCGGGTGGGGCTTGTAGATCACCCGCACCGGCTCGGCGAGCAGGGCGTGCACGATCGCCGGGCCCATGGCGACGAGCGAGCTGTGGAACAGGTCGTCGCTCCACCCCTCCCACGTCGGCGCGTACAGGACGGTCCGGTGCGGCGAGGTCCCCTCGGCGTACGGGCTGGTGCGCCGCACCCCGGCGAGCTGGGGGCGGCCGACCTCCTCGACGGCCTCGTTGCGCACGCCCACCTGGGCGCGCAGGTAGCGGTCCCGCCCGGCCGGCCCTGCCACCCAGACCTCGTCGTACACCTTGGTGTACGGGTTGAAGGACGCCTCCTTGTCGCTGTCGCCGTGGCCGATGAACACGCTCCGCACACCCGGCACCCGGAGCATGTGGATGTTGTTGCCGACGTTGGCGGGGAACAGCGCGACCCGCACGCCGTCGAGCGCGCGGAAGTTCATGAGGTCGACGGAGGAGGGGACGCACACCACCGGCAGCGTCGTCGACCCGAGGGCCGTGACCAGGGCCCGCTCGCGCAGCACCACCAGCGTCCTCGGCGCGATCCGCTCCAGCGTCTCGAGCCACATCGTGGCCTGGTAGGCCGCGGTGACCGGCCCGGAGAAGTACATGACCACCTCGGGCCGGTAGGCGGCGACCCACTCGTCCACGACCGCGAGGACCCGGCGCCGGTCGCCCAGGTGCCTGGCCCGCCGTGCGTGCGCCAGCAGCAGGGCCACCGCGACGACCTCCAGCGCCAGGGCCGCGGCGGCGCCCGCCGCGCCCGTCCAGCCCAGGCCGGCCGACGCCCCGGCCGCGGCCGGCACGACCGCGAGCGCGTCGAGGTAGAGCAGCTTGGCGCCCCGCCAGGTGAGCAGCGCGCGGGGCGGCGCGGGCGGGATCCGCAGCGCGGGCAGGCGGATGTTGCGGGTCACCACCGGCATCTGGTTGTGCCGCCGGTCGACGTGCTCGGCGAGCCACGTCTGCACCGCGCGCAGACCGTGGAACAGGAACAGCCCGGCCGCGAACGCCGCGAACCACCACGACCGTTCCGAGGCCAGCCGTGCCAGCAGCACGACGACGGCCGTCTCACGCGACAGGAAGCGGACCGTGGCCCCGAGATGGGCCCGGCTCAGCGTCCCCGCCGCCCGGCCGGGCAGCGCGATCTCCGCGGCGTACGACAGCGGCACGAGCACCGCGAAGGTCGCGGGCAGCGGCCACACGGCGGCGGCGAGCAGGGCCGGGTACGACGCGAGCGTGAGCGCGGTGAACGCGCTTCTGCGTCCACCGGCCAGGCCTCTCAGCGCCGGCCGCCGGGCCAGCCTGACCAGTGCGTTCGGGGCCCTGCGCCCCGTGATGTTTCCCCCCATGGGCGGGCGCCCATCCCTCCGTAGATGGTTGCGGTCATCGGCTGAGCCGTACGTCCACGACCTGTCCCGTGAGGCGGGACAGCAGCACGTCGATGCTGGTGCGGGCGACGGCGGCGGGGGAGAGAAGCGTTCCGGCGGGTTCGTCGCCGAACGCGCGCAGCCGCATGGGGGTGGCGGTGCGCTCGGGGTTGACGCAGTTGACGCGGACACCCTGGCAGGCCCACTCGTCGGCGAGCGCCTGGGTGAGGTTGACGACGGCGGCCTTCGTCGAGGAGTAGAGGCTGTAGTCGGCCCGGCCGCGGGTGTAGGACGAGGAGGTGTAGAGGAGCAGGTGGCCGCGGGTCTCCATCAGGTACTTCACCGAGGCGCGAGCGATGTTGACCGGTCCGAGGTAGTTGACCCCGATGGTCTCCTCGATCGTGTGCTGCCCGGACTCGCCGAGCTTGCCCATGTGCAACACGCCCGCCGTGTTGACGACGTAGTCGATCCGGCCGGTCTCGGCGTACACCCGGGCGAGCGCGTCCTCCACGGCGGCGACGTCCTCGACGCGCACGCCGTTCTGGCTGCGGGAGAACGAGTGGACGCTCGCGCCGTATCCCCTGGCCAGCGCGACGATGTCCGCGCCGATGCCGTAGCTGCCGCCGAAGACCACGAGCGTGCGGCCTTCGAGCCCGGCCCGGTAGGCCTCCTCGTCCAGCGCGGGCGCCGTGTTCTCGGCGAGCTGGAAGAGCTTGTCGGCGATGAAGACGTCGACCGGATGGGTGACCTTCATGTTGTGCTCGCTGCCGGGCACGATGTAGATCGGCACGTCGGGCAGGTAGCGCAGCACGACGCCGCAGTCGTCCGTCGTGGGCAGCGAGGGGAACTCGGGGTCGGCCAGGGCCCGCTCGTACGCCGCCCGGATCACCGACAGCCGGAAGCACTGCGGGGTCTGCCCCCGGCGCAGCCGGGAGCGGTCGGGGATGTCGCGGATGATGTCGCCCCGCGGGCCCGGAGCGGCCACCACGATCGTGTCGGAGGACGGGATCGCCACCTCGACCGCCTCGTAGCGTTCGAGCGCGGCCGCGCACTCGCTGATGATGCGGGGCTCGATCAGCGGCCGTACGGCGTCGTGCAGCAGCACGTCGCACTCCTGCTCGCCCAGCGCGGACAGGGCCCGCCAGGTCGTCTCGGTGCGGCTCGCACCTCCTTCGAGCACCCGGCCGACCTTGGTGTACCCGTTCTTCCTGACGAGCTCCTCGGCCTCGGCGACGAAGCCGGGGGCCATCAGGACGACGACCTCGTCGATCTCCGGGTGGCCGTCGAACACGTCGAGCGTGTGCTCCAGAATCGTCTTCCCGGCGATCTTCAGAAGCTGTTTCGGGGTGTTGAGGCCCACGCGCTGACCGACACCGCCGGCCAGCACCACCCCCACCCTGCGCAGACGCGATTCGGCGATCATGATGTCCTCCCCGGAGGAGACCATACCCGTGCCGGAAGCCGTAGAAGGTGATTGCCACCTAGTGATCACTCGGTTACTTTGCGAGGTGAGCACGTGCGGTCAACGTGAAGCGGGTTTCATATGGGGGCGGATCCGAGCAAGCCCGGTACGTCACGGGACACAGAAACGGTGGCGATCGTCCTCGCGACCTCGCCGGCCGCCGGGTTGCCCTGGTCCGACGGCGCCCGATCCGACGGCAGCCTCCTGGAGCGGCTCACCGGCCAGCTCCGCGCGCTGCCGGTTCGCGAGGTGCTGGTCGTGGTGCGCGGCCAGGACGCCCAGGCGGAGGGATGGGAGAAGGGCGCGGAGAGCGGCCCGCCCCACCAGATTCGCGTCAGCGACGGGCTCGCCGAGGACCTGAGGATCGTGGCCAAGACGGCCCGCGCCTCGACCTCCCCGGTCGCCGTGCTGGCGGCCGACCTGGTCGCGCACACCGAGGCGCTGTCGCTGCTGCTCGGCCATCCCGCGCGCCCGACCGGCGCGCTCGTCGCCAGCGGCGACCCGGCCCCGCTGCGGCCGCCCGTACGGACCGAGTGGGGCCGCGTCGTGTCGGCGGGCACGTCCTTCCACGAGGTCGAGTGGGCCAACGGCACCTTCCGCGGCGTCCTCCAGGTGGGGGAGGCCCACCTGGCCGGGCTGGCCGACATCGCCGAGGACCTGGCCGACCTGGCCCAGCGCCGCCACCTCGGGCGGGTCGGCGACGGCGAGGTTCCCGAGCTGCTGCTCACGGGCCTGGTGCGGGCGGGCGTGCAGGTGCACGCCGTCGCGCTGGACACCCTGCACTGCGGGCGGGCCGGCACGCGCCCGGCCGCCGAGCGCGCCGTACGCGAGCTGGCCGACGTCGACGAGGCGCAGGCCAGGCTCGACGCCGCGGTGAAGAGCGGCGACGGCTTCTTCACCACCCACTGCGTCAGCTCGTGGTCGCGCCACCTCATCCGCCCGGCCGCCCGTCTCGGCCTGACCCCGAACACGGTCACCGGCATCTCGGTCGGGTTCGCCGCCATCGCCGCGATCTGGTTCTCCGACGGACGCCGGGCGGGGCTCGTGGTCGGCGCCGTCGCGCTCTACCTGTCGTTCGTGCTCGACTGCCTCGACGGGCAGCTCGCCCGGTACACGCGCCGCTTCTCGCCGCTCGGGAGCTGGCTCGACGCGATCTGCGACCGGCTGAAGGAATACCTGGTGTACGTCGGCCTGGCGGCCGGATACGTGGCAGGGTCCCGGGAGCCGTGGGAGATCTGGGCCCTGGCGGTGGGCGCGATGATCCTCCAGACGGTCCGCCACATGGTCGACTTCTCCTACGCGGGAGCGATGGCCGACCGGGCCAGAGCGGCCGGCCTGCGGGCGGCGGCCCCGCGTTCGATGGCCGTGCCCTGGGACGAGGCGCCCGCGGCGGCCGCCGCGAAGGGCACCGGATCGGTGCTGGCGCTGTCGCGGCGGCTCGACGCGCTGAGCGCCGCGAGGGGCGTGGCCTACTGGGCGAAGAAGATGATCGTCCTGCCGATTGGGGAGCGCATGGCGCTGATCTCGGTGACCGCCGCGCTGTTCGACGCGCGGGTGACGTTCCTCGCGCTGCTGGGCTGGGGCGCGGTGGCCCTGGCCTACACGACTGGCGGGCGGATGGCGAGGTCCTTCGCATGAGCGAGCGTAGCGAGCGAATCGGTAGACACAGCGCTTGGCGAAGTGCTGATTCGCGTGCCTCCGGCACGACCGGACTCCGAGCCGAAGGCGAGGAGGTGGCATGAGCAGGCGGCCTCGTGAGACGGGCGGGAAGGCCAGGGGCGCGATCTCCGTGCACATGACCCCGGTGCCGCGCAGCGTCGTGGTGGCCAACCGCGACGACGGCCCGCTGTCGAAGGCGATGGGGCTGCTCGTGGCCGGGCAGCTCCCGCCGCTGCCGCCCGTGGTCGCGGGAGCCTTCGTGACCGCCGTGCTGCTGGTGCTCGGCATCGCCGGGGCCGACGACTTCGCGGTCTTCGCCCCGGCAGTGGCCCTGCTGCTGGCGGGGGCGGGCAGCGCCCACCGGCACGACGGCCGGCTCGACTGGCTGGCGCCCCCGATACTGCGGCTGACCGAGTACGGCTTCATCGCCTCGGCCGGGTTCGCCCGTTCCGTCCCGCCGGTGCTCATCGTCGCGCTGCTCGGCGCGATGGCCTTCCACCACTACGACACGGTCTACCGGCTGCGTCAGCACGTGTATCCGCCGCCGTGGCTGGCGACGGCCGGGCTGGGCTGGGACGGCCGGATGCTCGCCGTCGCCCTGGGCGGCCTGCTCGACGTGGTGACGGCCGTGTTCGTGTTGCTCGCGGTCTATCTGTGGGCCCTGTTCGCCTGGGAGAGCGTGACCTGCTGGCTCGCCGCCCCCCGCACGCCCGACGAGGCCGTGGAACCGGCACCCGCCGATTAACGTCAGACCAACGGTGGATTACCCAATCGGGGTGCCGAGCCAACTAACCTTTGGGGTTACTGTCTGACGCTCGACCTCAAGGAGTGCGGGAAATTGCTCGGAATGGTGCTGGCCGCCGGGGCCGGACGTCGCCTGCGGCCGTACACCGACACGCTGCCGAAGGCGCTGGTGCCGGTCGACGGTGAGACCACGATCCTCGACATCGCTCTGCGTAACCTGGCGGCCGTGGACCTCCGCGAGGTCGTGGTGATCGTCGGCTACCAGGCCCAGGCCGTACGGGAACGGCAGGCCGACCTGGAGCGCCGCCACGGGGTGAAGCTCACGCTTGTCCACAACGACAAGGCCGAGGAGTGGAACAACGCCTATTCGCTGTGGTGCGCCCGCGACTACTTCTCCCAGGGCGCGCTGCTGGTCAACGGCGACACCGTCCACCCCGTGTCGGTGGAGCGGACCCTGCTGGCCGCGGAGGACACCTCCGACATCCTGCTCGCCGTCGACGACGTGAAGTCGCTGGCGGACGAGGAGATGAAGGTCACCCTGGAGGACGGCCGGCTGAAGCGGATCACCAAGCTCATGGACCCGGCCGACGCGTACGGCGAGTACATCGGCGCGACGCTGATCCGGCCGGGCGCGGCCGAGCGGCTCGCCGACGCGCTGAAGGCCACGTTCGAGCGCGACCCGCAGCTCTACTACGAGGACGGCTACCAGGAGATGGTGGAGCGCGGCGAGAAGATCGCCGTCGCGCCGATCGGCAAGGTCGAGTGGGTCGAGGTGGACAACCACGACGACCTCGCGAAGGCCCGTGAGATCGCGTGCCGGTACTGATTTCCGCGGTCTTCTGAGGAGTACGCATGCCGATTCTGGCAAGGATGCTCCCCGCACCTCTCACCATGGAGGTGCGGCGGGGCGCGATCGCGCAGCTCGGAACCCTGCTCGCCGACAGCAGGGTGGCCACCTCCGGCCGGGTCGCGGTCGCGGTCGGCGTCGGGCAGGGCGACCGCATCGCGGAGGTCATCGCGCCTTCGCTGGGTGAGGCCAAGGTGCTCCGGGTGGCGGACGGCACCGTGGACGCCGCCGTGTCGCTCGGCGCGGATCTGCGCAAGGGCAACTACGAGGCCGTCGTCGGCGTCGGCGGCGGCAGGACGATCGACGCCACCAAGTACGCCGCGTCGCTCGCCGGCATCCCGATCGTCGCCGTCGCCACGAACCTCTCGCACGACGGCATCTGCTCGCCGGTGGCCTCACTCGTGCACGAGGGCGGCAAGGGCTCGTTCGGCGTCCCCATGCCGTTGGCGATCATGGTGGACCTCGAGTTCGTCCACGACGCCCCGCCCCCGCTCGTCCGGTCCGGCATCGGCGACGTGCTCAGCAACCTGTCGGCCATCGAGGACTGGCAGCTCGGCAACACCGAGCGGGGCGAGCCCATCGACGGGCTGGCGATCTCCATGTCGCGCACCGCCGCCGAGGCCGTGCTCGGCCGGCCGGACTCGATCGAGTCGGACGCGTTCCTGACCGTGCTCGCCGAGGCGCTGATCCTGTCGGGGATGTCGATGGTCATCGCGGGGTCAAGCCGTCCGGCGAGTGGCGGCGATCATGAGATCCTTCATGCTGTGGACCAGCTATTCCCCGGCACCTCCAACCACGGTGAGCTGGCCGGCATCGGTGCGGCGTTCTGCTACTTCCTCCGTGAGGACGCGCACCGGCTCGGCCAGGTGACCGGCTGTCTCAGACGGCACGGCCTGCCCGTCGCCCCCGGCGACGTCGGGCTGACGATCGACCAGTTCACGGCCGCGGTGATGCTGGCTCCCAGCACCCGGCCCGGCCGCTACACCATCCTTGAGCACCTCCGGCTGTCCGAGCACGAGGTCCGGGGGAGAGTTGAGGACTATGTCCGCGCCGTCGGTCGCTGAGCTTCGCGCGGTCGCCCAGCCGCAGACCACCATGGACCGCCGCAGCGGCGAGCACTGGGCCGGCCTGCTCTACATGCGGCGCCTGTCCATCTACGCCACCTGGCTGCTGGCCAAGACCCCCATCTCGCCGAACCAGGTCACCGGCCTGATGATCCTGTGCGGGGTGGCGGCGGGCGCCGTGCTCGCCCTCCCGGGCTTCTGGGCGGCGCTGGGCGCGGCCCTGCTCATCCAGGTCTACCTGCTGCTCGACTGCTCCGACGGGGAGCTGGCCCGCTGGACCGGCCGGACCTCGATCACCGGGGTCTACCTCGACCGGGTCGGGCACTACTTCGCCGAGGCGGCCCTGCTGATCGGGCTGGGCTTCCGGGCCTCGGACACCCTGCCCGACTGGTACACGGTGATGGGCGTGGCGGCGGCGCTCGGCGCGATCCTGATCAAGTCGGAGACCGACCTGGTCGACGTCGCCCGCGCCCGGTCGGGCCTGGTGGCGACCACCGAGGCGGCGGCGCAGCAGTTCACCTCGCCGCGGCTCGCGCTGGCCCGCAAGGCCGCGGCGGCGCTGCGGTTCCACCGGGTGATCCAGGCCGTCGAGCTGTCGCTGATCGTCGTGGTCGCGGCGGTGCTCGACAACTGGTTCTCCGCCACCCGGATCCTCGTGGTGGCCTGCGTGATCATCGCGGTGGTCCAGCTCCTGCTGCACCTGGTCAGCATCCTCGCCTCCCGGCGGCTCTCATGAGCGCGCCGGTTCCCGCGCGGCGTGCTAATGGGCCGTACATTCGCGGTTGGGTAGGGGTTTGGTGGCAGTTCCGATACCCTTGTTCAACGGTAAACCAGGCAGATTCCGGATTGCCCGGCCATACAGACTCGGTGATCATGAAGTCGTGTGTAGTGTGCCCCACGTCGAGGCGATGACGCGGTGAAAATCTCCTGTGTCATTCTCACCATGGGCAACAGGATCGCCGAGCTCGACCGGGCAGTGGAATCCGCGCTCACCCAGACCGACGGCGACATCGAGGTGGTCATCGTCGGCAACGGCGCGGACGTGCCGGAGCTGACCGTCCGGCCGCTGCCCGGCTCCGCCGCGTCGATCAAGACCGTACGGCTGGAGCACAACGCGGGCATCCCCGAGGGGCGCAACCGCGGCGTGCAGGAGTGCTCGGGCGACATCGTCCTGTTCCTGGACGACGACGGCTGGTACGCCAACTCCAAGGTCGCCGCGCACGTCCGCGAGCGGTTCACGCACGAGCCCGACCTCGCCGTGATCAGTTTCCGGGTGATGGACCCCGAGGGCGGTTCGGTGCAGCGGCGGCACGTGCCGCGCCTGCGGGCCGGCGACCCCGAGCGGTCCTCCCCGGTGACGACCTTCCTCGGCGGCGCCTGCGCGATCCGCAAGTCGGCGTTCCTCCAGGTCGGCGGGCTGCCCGAGCGGTTCTTCTACGCCCACGAGGAGAGCGACCTCGCCTGGCGCCTGCTCGGCGAGGGCTACCGCATCGAGTACGACGCCGAGACGGTCATGTACCACCCGCTGGTGCTGCCGTCCCGGCACACGGACTTCTACCGGCTGAACGCCCGCAACCGGGTCTGGCTGGCCCGGCGCAACCTGCCGTGGCCGCTCGCGATGCTCTACCTGCTCAACTGGGTCGTGCTCACGCTCGTACGCGAGCGCTCGATGCCCGCGATCAAGGCGTGGTTCCGCGGCTTCTTCGAAGGGCTGCGCGAGCCGGCCGGCGAGCGCCGTCCGATGGCCTGGCGCACCGCCTGGCGCATGCTCCGCCTCGGCCGCCCGCCCATCGTCTAGTAGTGCCTTGTCGGGCGCTCAGCCGAGCGCCGACATGAACGACGCGACGAGACGGGACCGGTCGCCGGGGAGCACCCGCCCGCCGTGGACCATGAAGGACGTCGTGGAGGCCCGCGCCAGGCCGCGCCCGGCGAGCCACGGGATCAACTCCTCGTGGCGGGGGTGGAGGTCGATCCTGATCCGGACGTCCGCGTCCCGGGCCAGGTCGGTGACGAGGGCGCGGGCGATCGCGTCGTCCTCCGCGACGATCGGCCCCACGAACAGTTTGTCGCCGCTCGGCCAGGCCGCCCCGTAGCCGGTGATCTCGCCGTCCCGCTCGGCGACCCGGACCTGCTCGGCGAAGGCGAACAGACGGGCCAGCAGGTGCGATCGGTCGGCCCCGAAGACCTCCGCGTCGAGGGCGCACAGCGCGGCCAGGTCCCGCCCGGGCTCGGCGAGTCGTGTGGTGTTCGGGTCGCCGCCGGTGTCGAAGTGGCCGACCCGGGCCTCGACCACACCGGCCGTCTCGAAGCCGAGTTTCTCGTAGAGGGGACGGCCGTACTCCGTCGCGCACAGGAACACGGTCGCGTCTGCGGCCTCCGCCAGGACGTGGGTCAGGAGACGGTGCCCCAGCCCTCGCCCGCTGTAGCGGGAGGCCACCAGCATCATGCCGACCGCTGCCGCCGTCGTGCCGTACCGGGTGAGGACGACGGTCCCCGCCAGGCCGCCGTCCGGGGCGTCGGCGCCGAAGCCCTCGCCGTTCTCCAGCAGGAGCCGCCACTTGCGCTCCTCCCGGGGCCAGGAGCGATCCTGCGCCAGGTCGAGGCAGTGGGGCAGGTCGCCGAGGCCGAGGCGGCGGACGGGCGGGAAGGACGGGTCTGCGGGCTTCATGGGCACCTTTCGTCGACGGCCCTCCGACGGTAGC
Organism: Microbispora rosea; assembly: GCF_900156315.1. GTDB lineage: Bacteria > Actinomycetota > Actinomycetes > Streptosporangiales > Streptosporangiaceae > Microbispora > Microbispora rosea. Next base: position 325,587 of record NZ_FTNI01000002.1, read on the forward strand.
GCCCCGGCAGGCGGCCGGGGTCGGCGGCGGGTGATGCTCTGGAACCAAGGTCAGGCGCAAACTGGAGGATTTCGGGCGTTCACACTGTCTGATCTTGGGGTGTGGGATTGCCCGTTTTCGATCGCGAACGGCTCCGCGTCTTCGTCGACTCTCCGGTCTTCCACCGTGCGGTCATCGCCGTCATCGCGCTGAACGGGATCGCGCTCGGGCTGGAGACGTCGCACGAGCTGGCCGACCGCCACGCCACGGCCTTCCTCGTGATCGACCGGGTCATCCTCGGCGTTTTCGTCATCGAGATCATCCTGCGGATCGTCGTCCACGGCAAGGCGTTCTTCCGTGACCCGTGGAGCTGGTTCGACCTGATCATCGTCGGAATGGCCCTCGTGCCGGCCTCGGAGTCGGTGTCGATCCTGCGGCTCTTCCGGTTCCTTCGGGTCCTGCGGCTGATCTCCGTCGTGCCGGGCATGCGACGGGTCGTCTCGGCGCTGTTCACCGCGATTCCGGGGCTGGCCTCGGCCGTGGTCCTCCTGCTGCTGTCGCTCTACACGGCGTCCGTGATCGGTGAGCAGCTCTTCCACGAAGTGGCCCCGCAGTACTTCGGGGACCTCGGGCAGTCGCTGTTCACCATGTTCACGGTGCTCACGGTCGAGAACGGGCCGCAGGTGGCCGGGGACGTGATGGCGAAGGAGCCCCTGGCGTGGATCTTCTTCGCCACCTTCATCGTGATCACGGCGTTCTTCGTGCTCAACCTGCTCATCGGTGTGATCGTCTCCGCGATGGAGGCGGAGGTGAACGCCCAGCGGTGGAAAGAGGACCAGGAACTGGAGCTGAAGCAGCACACCGCGGTCATGGACGAGATCAGGGCGCTGAGCGAGCGGGTCGACCGGCTGGCGGCCGCCCTGCCGGTGGCCGTGAGCACCCGTCCCGCGGGCGCCGACGCCCGTGACGCCGCGCCGGCGGATCGCACGACGGGCGGCGAGGCGCCTCAGCCCGAGTGAGGGCGTCACTCGCGTCCCGGCTCCAGGAAGGCCATCGACACGTGCTCGGCCGTGGCCGTCATCAGGGCCCGCCGGGGCAGGCCGAGCTCGCTCAGCTCCTTGGCGATCGGGTGGTTGCCCAGGCGGATGAGCGCGCCTCCCGGCCGCCAGCGGATGCCCCGGGCGCGGACCGTCCAGGGGATGCGGCGGGTGACCCCGTCCAGGTGGGCGTAGGCGTCCGGCACGGGCAGCGTCTCGCCGAGCAGCGGCGCGGGCGTCGCCGGAATGCCGGGCCTGAGCAGCAGGTCGACGACCATCCGGCCGTCCCTGCGCAGCAGACACCGCTTGTACGGCGAGCCGAGCCGCAGGTCCACATCGGCCAGCTCCTTCGGGAAGCCCCAGATGGTCCGCCCGGCCTCCAGCGTGAACGTCTGATCGACCGGCAACCAGTGGACGAAGGCGCCCGAGCCCGCCCCGCGCAGGTCCCTCAGCCCGGCCAGCGGCCCGCGCCTCGGCGGAGGACCGGCGTCGGCCGGCCGTACGAGGAAGGTCACCCCGAACTCGTTGTAGGAGCCCAGATCGGAATCGTGGTAGCGGACGAACACCAGCGAGCACAGGGCTTTGCCCGGCAGGACCTCGGTGACGTCCATCCTGGAGTACGCGAGGACCGCACGGGCCGCGTCGGCCCGTACCAGGTAGGCGGCGAGGCAGACCGACGCGTCACGGACCTTCACCGGCGTCTCGACCCTGCGACCCTGGACGAGATGGCTAGCCATGCTCCCAGTACAGCAAGCCGGGCGGCCGGGCGACAGCCGTACGGCGGCAAGGTTGTCCCAGACCTGCTCTCCGGCGGACGTCGATATCCGGGGCGGCCGTTCGTGTAAAGGGTGAGCGGCCCGCGCCCGGCGGGCCTCGCCGAGGAGGCATACGAGACCATGAGGCACTATCTGCTCAGCATCCAGCAGCCCGACGGCGGGACGCCCCCGCCGGAGGTCCTGGAGCCGATCATGCGTGATCTGGCGGTCCTCAACGAGGAGCTGCGCGCCGCGGGGGCGTGGGTGTTCTCCGGTGGGCTGCACGATCCGGGCACGGCGACGGTGGTGCGGGTGCGCGACGGGGAGGAGTTCGTCACCGACGGCCCGTACACCGAGGGCAAGGAGCACGTCGGCGGGCTCACGATCATCAAGGCGCCCGACCTCGACGCGGCGCTGGAGTGGGGGCGCAGGCTCGCCCGCGCGACCACGCTCCCGGTGGAGGTGCGCCCCTTCGCGGGCGTCGTGGAGGGCGATGACGACCGGCGGTAGGGACCCCGGCATCGAGCGGGTGTTCCGGGAGGAGTACGGCCGGGCCGTCGCGGTCCTGGTCCGCCACTTCGGCGACATCGACGTCGCGGAGGAGGCGGTCCAGGACGCGTTCGCCGAGGCGGTGCGGCGCTGGCCGCGCGACGGGCCGCCGCCCAGCCCGGCCGGCTGGATCATCACGACCGCCCGCAACCGGGTGATCGACCGCCACCGCCGGGAGTCCCTGCGTGCGGACAGGCACGCGCGGGCGGCCCTGCTCCACACCCCCGGCGACGCCGGCGGCGAACCGGCCGAGGAGGGCCCCGTGCACGACGACCGGCTCCGTCTGATCTTCACCTGCTGCCATCCCGCGCTCGCCCCGGCCACCCGGGTCGCGCTGACGCTGCGCCTGCTCGGCGGCCTCACCACGGCCGAGATCGCGCGGGCGTTCCTGGTCCCCGAGCCGACCATGGCCCAGCGGCTGGTCCGGGCCAAGGCCAAGATCCGTGACGCGGGGATCCCGTACCGCGTCCCGAGGGAGGCCGACCTGCCGGACCGCCTCCGGGCCGTGCTCGCCGTCGTTTACCTGATCTTCAACGAAGGGCACACGGCGAGCGCGGGCGACCGGCTGGCCCGCGAGGACCTGTGCGCGGAGGCCGTCAGGCTCGGCCGCCTGCTGGCCGCGCTGATGCCCGACGAGCCGGAGGTCATGGGGCTGCTCGCGCTCATGCTGCTCGTCCACGCCCGCCGCGACGCCCGCACCACCCCGGCCGGCGACCTCGTGCCGCTGCCGGAGCAGGACCGCGGCCGGTGGGACCGCGCGCTCGTCACCGAGGGCCAGGACATCGTGCGGGCGTGCCTGCGGCGCGGCCGGCCGGGGCCCTACCAGATCCAGGCGGCGATCAACGCCGTCCACGCCGACGCGCCGGTCGCCGCCGCCACGGACTGGCGGCAGATCCTGAGCCTGTACGACCACCTGCTCGCCCTCGCCCCCAACCCGGTCGTGGCCCTGAACCGGGCCGTCGCGGTGGCCGAGGTGGACGGGCCGCAGGCCGCGCTCGCCCTCGTGGACGATCTCGACCTGGACGGCTACCACCTGTTCCACGCCGTCAGGGCCGACCTGCTGCGGCGGCTCGGCCGGGCCGGGGAGGCCGCGCGGGCGTACGAGGCGGCGATCGCCCGCACCCGGAACGCCTCGGAGCGGGCCTTCCTCGACCGGCGCCTGCGTCAGGTCCGGGAGCCTGAGCGGCCCTGAGTGCGAGCGGTGCTGAGCGGCGTCAGGCCGGGACCGTACGGCTGGGGCTCAGGGCCGGGACCGTGGTCGGGGCCTGGGCCCACCGCTCCAGCAGGGCGACGAACTCCCCGGCCACGGCGGGCCAGTGGTAGTGGTTCAGCGCCTCGACGTAGCCCCGGGCGCCCATCGCGGCCCGCCGTTCGGCGTCCTCGCGCAGGCGGAGCACGCACTGCACGACCGCGTCCGCCACCGCGCCGACGTCGCCGAACGGGACGATCGTCCCGCAGTCGACCCGCCCGACCAGGGACGCCGCCCTCGGCAGCGGGGTCGTCACGACGGGGATGCCGCGGGCCATGTATTCGACGACCTTCGTGGGTGTCGACTGGCGATAGTTCGGCACGTCGTGCAGCAGGGACAGCCCGGCCAGGGCGCCCTCGGCCATTCGCAGCGCGTGGTTGTTGGGGACGTACCCGAACCAGTCGAGCAGCCCAGCGCGCTGTGCGTCGCGCAGCATCGGACGCACCGCGGCGTCGGCCGGGCCGATCAGATCCAGGCGGATGCCGTGTGGCCGGAGCCGCCGGGCGATCTCCACCATCTCCGCCGCGCCGCGCGCCAGGGAGATCTGCCCCACGTAGACGACCCGGGAGTCCCCCGGCGGCGCGGGCGGAGCCGGAGGCACGTACGTGTGGTTGGGCACCACGGGATGCGTGCCGGGGAAGCGCTCACGGTAGGCCTCCTCGGCGAGGATGAGATGGAGGTTGCGCTCCGCCCGGCCCTCGATGGCGCGGATCAGCGGCGGCAGGACGCTCCGCACCGGCCCGGGGAGGTACGTCTTGGCGTTCAGCGCCCCGATCGTGTCCTCGTGGACGTCCCAGACGGTGGGCGGCCGTTTGCGCGGCAGCGCGAGCAGCAGCTCGGTGTCGTGCACGAGCAGCAGGTCGGCGTCTCGCGCGGCCGTGCGCAGGGCGGAGGTGGCGGCCCGCAGCGCCTTGCCGCGGCGCAGGCCCACGGCCCTCGGCACGTCGACGGCCCGGATGCCCGGCCGCGGCGTCACGTTGCAGTGCGTGAACGGCGCGACGAAGGTGACCTCGTGCCCGGCGTCGAGCAGCGCCCGGATCTGCCGGTGAGCGATCCGGGCGTCCTCGGGGTGATGGACTGTCGTGCCGACGCATACCCTCATACGGCGAGGTTGACCGCACCGTCCGAAATGACCGGATGCGCCGGGTGAATGCTCCTCGAAATAGCGCTTAACTTCCGGTGTTCGCCGGTTGCGGAGTCCGCGCGCTCGGCCTCCGGTACAACCAGGTCAGCCGGGGTTCGAGCAGCCACTTGAACGCCGTACGGGTGATCGGCAGGCACAGCACGATGGCCAGCGCGAAGCAGGAGCACGCGATGGCCGCCACGCCGAGCGGGCCGTACAGCCAGGAGAAGCTGAGCCAGCCCATCTCCTTGGCGATCATCACCGGCACGCCGTGCAGCAGGTAGCAGTAGAGCGTGCGGGTGCCGAGGTCGGTGAACCACGTCTGGCGGCGGGGGATCAGCGACATCACGGCCGCCGACATGGCCAGCGCGGCCACCAGCAGACCGGTGCGCAGCAGCATGCCCTTCCACCAGACCAGGTGGAGGTTCTTGTAGCTGTTCTTGTAGTAGATCGGGCCGAGCTTGATCGAGTAGTTCTTCACCAGGAAGATCGCCACGGCCGCGGCGCCCAGCAGCACGATCACCGACAGCACCATCACCCAGCGCTGCTTGAGGAAGTCGAAGACCTCCGGCTTGAGCACGAGGCCGAGGACGAAGAACGGCATGAGGCCGAAGAAGCGGTCCATGCTGAAGTCGCCGGAGAGCTGGGAGAACCCGGCGAACAGGTAGACGACGATCGAGATGACGAACGGATACTTCATCCGCTTCCACACGGGTGTGGACAGCCGCCAGAACAGCAGCGCGAGCAGATACCAGTTCAACCAGGCGGGATCCGTGATCGTGATGCTGAACTTGTGCCCGAAGGCGGTGCGCAGCACCGCGTATCCCAGCTCGACGACCACGTACGGCACGAGGAACGTGTCGACCAGCTTGTTGGTCTTCGCGTTGGAATTCCAGAAGTTCCTGGACAGGTAACCGCTGACGATGACGAACAGCGGCATGTGGAAGACGTAGATGAACAGGTAGGCCGCCCGTGAGGAGTCGGCCGCCAGCGTCGGGACCAGCGAGTGGCCGATCGGCACCAGGGCGATGCCGACGAACTTCACGTTGTCCAGGTAGGGGTCACGCGGCTTCTTGGCCCGGGGCGCGCGCTCCTGCTCGCGCTCGCCCTCCTGGCCGTCACGCCGCCCCGCGCCTCGGGCGGCCGAGTCGCCCGGCCCGGCGGGCGCCTCGGCCCAGGCGGGCAGCGGGGCACGCAGCGGCCTGCCGAGCGGACCGGTCTGGCGGGGGTCGTTCGCGCCGTCGGGGCCGTCCGGGGAGCGCCGCCAGGGGTCCCACTGGGCGGGGTCGCCGGCCTCCTGCCCCGGCCACGCGGGGGCCGGTGCGGCGCCGAAGGGGTCGTCCGGGGTGACGGCCGGGCCGGCGCCGGACGGGGGAGTGTCGAGGAAGGGGTTGGCCGTCCTGCCGGCGGCCGCCGCCGGCGAAGGGAAGCCGAGGGGTTCGGGAAAGGCAGGGGGCTCCGGGAAGCCCGCGAAGCGCGTCGGCGCCGGTTCCGGCCCGGCTCCGAAGGCCGGGGCGGGGAAGGCAGGGGATTCGCCGAAGGGGGGCGTGGGGGCGTCGGGGCCGTCCTGCGGCCCGGGGGCGGACGACCGCCGGGCGGCGGCGGGGAACGCGTCCGCGAGGTTGCGAGGACCGTGCTCGGGGAACGCCTGCGGCCACGCGGCGTCGTCGGCGGCGCCCGCGCGCGGCGCGGGACGTTGCATGCCCTGACGAGCCGTGTCCTGGCGAGCCGTGTCCTGACCAGCCAGGCCCCGGCCTGCGGAGAAGTAGTCGAAGCCCTCCGGCTTCGGGGCGGACGCGGGCGGCATACCCAGGCGGGAGGCGCCCGGCTGGCGCGGCTTGCGTACGGGCAGGGGCTGCTTCTCGTAGGGCGTGTCATGCGACGCGGAAGCGGCGGGCGCCGGTGCGGGGGCGGGCGTGGAACCGGCCGGCATGGCATTGGCCGGCATGGAACCGGCCGTCGCGGCATTGCCGGGCGAGATGCCGGGCCCCCCGGCGCTCCGCGGCTTGCGCACGGGCAGCGGCTGCTTCTCGTACGGGCTGTCGTACGTCGGGGCGCCGACGGGTGTGGAACCGCTCGGCGCGGCGCCGGGGCCTTCGGGGCTCCCCGCTTCGGCGGCGGCGCCTGCCGCGCTGCCCGGGGCCCTCTCACCGCTCTCGTGGCGACCGTACGCCGGTGCGGCCGTGCCCTCGTCGCCGGGCGCCGGAACGCCGCCCTCGTGACGCCCGTGCTCGTGCCGCTCGTGGGACTGGAAGCCGGGCCGGCCCGTACCCTGCTCCGCCTCGGGACCGCCCGTGGTCTTCGGCTCCCGCCGTGGCAGGCCACCGTCCGGAGCGGGCCAGTCTCCGGTGATGCGTCCTATCACTCCGGTGGGAGCCTCTTCGGCATCGGGGTCGTTGCCTTGCGGGGATCCGGGAACCGGCGGGTGATGGCGGGGGTCACTCACGGGAGAAACGCTCAGCTATCTGTTGGAGGTTCGGGGGAACGGCCACGCCTGGCGTAGCGTCGCCGCGTCCTTTCGGACACTAGCGAAGGCGCCCCGGCGCATCAGCCCGAACGGGCGAACAGGGCGCGTTCGCCAGGTGTTCACCCTAACGTTCTTGGGACGCCGATGTCGCCTCTGGGGTTGAACGAAGATCCTGTGAGTTCTGTGGGATTTGTTGTCAGACCGGCGGAAACGGAACCGGCCGGGGCCCTTCGCCCTCGTGGACGATCTCGGAGCCCCGGCCCGGCCGCGACGCGTGTCAGCTCGCGCAGATGTTGGTCTCGGACGTCACCGCGTTGTCCCCGACCTGCAGCGGGACGCGCACGCCCTTCCAGTCGGCGCCGATGACGAGCTGGATGATCGGCCCGCGCACCTTGCCCTTGGGCGCGTCCGGCGGGGGCGAGGACGGCGTGAAGGGCGTGACCGGGCCGCTCGCCGCCTTGCCGGTCTCCGGGCTGACGGGGTTGAGCAGCTTGCCGACCAGGATCTTCGAGTAGTTCCAGCCCTGACCGGTGTAGCGGACCATGGTCTTCGGCTGGTCGGTGCCGTCGGGCTTCTTCGCGTCGCCGACGCCGACGACGTTGAAGCCGAGCCCGGCGAGCTCCTCGGCGACCTCCTTGGCCCGCCCAGGGGTGTTGGTGCCGTTGAACACCTGCACCTTGACCTGCTGCGGCTTGGTGACCACCGGGCCCGAGGGCGAGGCGGCCGCGCTCGGAGCGGCGCTGGCGGTGGGGGTCACCTCGGTGTCGTTCGCGATGGCCTTGAAGAGGTTGCCCGCGGCCGGCTGCTTCCACTGGACGCGGTTCTTGTCGGCGACGTACGGCTCCCACGGCACGGTGGTGGCCTTGAAGCCCTTCGCGGAGAGCTTCTGCGCGCTCTGGGCGACCTTGAGGAGCTCCTCGGTGTTGAGCGCGTCGTCCATGGTGACGGACTTCGCCGCGGCGGCGATGAAGTTCTGCAGCTTGCCGACGTCGGTGAGCAGGGCGCTGCTGGTCGCCTTCTTCACGACCTGGGAGATGAAGACCTGCTGGCGCTTGATGCGGGAGATGTCGCTGCCGTCGCCGAGGCCGTAGCGCAGCCGCACGTAGCCGAGCGCGGCCTCGCCCTTCACGATCTGCTTGCCGGCCGGCAGCGTGAGCTTCGACTTCTTGTCGTTGACGGCCTGCGGCAGGCAGATCTCGATGCCGCCGAGCGCGTTCACGATGTTCTTGAAGCCGGTGAAGTCCACCTTCACGTAGTGCTGGACGCTGATACCGGTGAGGGTCTCGATGGTCCGGCGCGTGCAGATCATCCCGCCGTCGGAGAACGCGGAGTTGATCATCCCGAGATGCGCGGGGACGAGCGTCTTGTTCCTGTTGTAGCAGGCGGGGATCATCACCATGGAGTCGCGGGGGAAGCTCAGCAGCGTCGCCCCGTCGCGGTTGGGCGACACGTGGAGCAGCATGATCGTGTCGGTGCGCTCACCATCGTTGACCAGGTGCTGGCCGTACTTCTTGTTGTCCCCCGCCCGGGTGTCGGAACCCACGAGCAGAACGTTGATCGCACCGGTCTCGTTGACGGGACGGTTCTTGTCGAGGTCGTCGGTGGACGCGCCTCTGTTGATCAGGCCGATGGTGCTCCGATAGACCTTGTAGGCCGTCAGCGTGCCGATGACCAGCACACACGTGAGCACCACGCTGATCCAGCCGCCGATCCCCAGGCCGGACCGGCCCCCGCCGCCCCCGCCGCGCCGGCGGGACGGCCTGTCGTCCGGAGGGAGCTCGCCGCCGCCTCCAGAGGCGCGGCCCGGGGCGGTGGGGGCCGCGCCGTAGCCGCTGTCCTCGTCGCCGCCGCGCCTGCGGCCGCGCCGCCGCGGTGCCTCCTCCTCCTCCTCATAGAGAGGATCGGGCTCGTACAGGGGCTCGGACGGCTCGGCGCGCCGCCCGCCTCGCCGGCGTCCCCCGTCGTACGCCTCGGGCGGGTAGCCGTTCTCGGGTGGCCGCTGCCGGCCTCGTCTCGCCGGCATCTCCGCGTAGCCCGCGGGGGCGGTGGCCACCGGCATGTCGGCGTACCCCGCGGGCGCGGAGGCTCCTCTGCGGCCTCGGGGAGCCTCGAAGGCGCCGTCGTACGCGCCGTCTTCGGGGGAACCCCAGACTCTCTGGTCGGACGGAGCCGGCGGACGGCCGGAACGCGCGCCGATGCGCCTGTGCTCACTCACCGCAGGCCTGCCCGGCAGGCGGCCGTACGGCATGGTGGGGCGGCCGGACGAGTGGGCGAGGGGCCGGCAGGATTACTGGTTCGCTCGCACACTTGTCCTCCTTGCCTGGCGATCACACGTGGCGCTCCGAGGGTAGGTCACTGGAGCGTCTGCGGGCGCCGCGATTGGGAGGATCCGGGCCGCGATCACGCCGTGCCACGTCCCCCTGATCCAGGGGCAGAGCATACTAAACACCGACATTCTGGGTATGGGATTGAGTTTCCCTTTACCGGGATTTGATGTTTCGGATGTTGTTTGGTCAGTTCAGCCGGTCATGTCCGGCCGTGACGCCCGGACGGACAGGGCGGCGGCCAGACAGGCGAGCGGCACCGCGGGCAGGGCGTAGCGGTAGTCGAACTGGGCCGTGGCGGGCGGGACGAGCAGCAGAGCCCAGGCGGTCACATAGGCAACGCCCCAGTTCGAGTCGGCCCAGTTCGAGTGGGTCCCGTTCGAGCGGAGCCGGTGCGCGGGCGGCCGTCGCGTGCGTGCCGCGCCCGGCCGCCACCGGGCCCGCACGGCCCAGGCGGCCGGGGGGACCAGGAGGATCACCAGCAGCGCGGTCCCCGGCAGCCGTGCGACGTCCTGATAGGCCCGCATCACGCCGGCGAACGGCTCGGTGATGCGGACCGTGACGGGCCCGCGCTCGTAACGCTGCGAGAACTCCTTGCCGACGAGTGCGGGGTGCCGCCCGGGCGGCGGCGGCACGGTCTCCGGGAACTCGTAGTACCCGTACGTCTCGGGATCCGGGTAGACGGGCCGGTCAAGCGTGAACGACCTGCCGAGCTCGGTCAGCATGCCGCGGAGGTAGTCGAGCGGCTGGCTGCGGATCGCGAGCGAGGCGAACCTCCCGGCCAGGGTGTCGGTCTCCTTGGTGAACGTGATGCCGGGCAACCGGACGAGCGGGGATTCGGCGTTCCAGATGTACTCCTGGGACGCGGGCCGGGACGCCGGAGGCCGGGAGTCGCACAACACGGCGAGGTCGGGCGGCGGCTTCATCACCGAACAGTCGGCGAACGCCATCGTGCGGGCGTAGAGGAAGACGCCGTTCGAGCCGACCAGCCCGACGCGCTGGTAGGTCGCGTAGAACCACCCCGCGTAGCCCGCGACCGGCAGGAGCGCGGCCACCAGGAAGGGCACGGTGAGCCTGGCCACCGCCCTGCCCGGGCGGGCGTCCGCGCTCGCGCCGCGCACGCCGTACGCGAGCAGGAGGAGCGCGAAGACGGCGATCAGCGGCAGCCCGACGGTCCTGGTCAGCGTGGCGGCGGCCAGCACGAGGCCGAGCGCGGCGGCCGAGCGCGGCGTCAGCGGGCGGCGCATGGCCAGGCACACCGCTCCCACGACCAGGAACGTGAACAGCGTGTCGGAGACGAGCAGGTGCTCCAGCTCGATCTGGTACGCGTCGAGCAGCACCGGCACGCAGGCCAGGGCGCCCGCCCACGGAGGGCCGCCGCGCCGCAGGACGGTCACGTAGAGCATCACGCCGACGAGCAGCCCCAGCACGTGCTGCACGGTCACGACCAGGGCGAAACTGTGGAAGGCCTCCAGGAGCCTCAGGAACATCGAGTAGCCCGCCGGGCGGACGAGGTCGGGCCTCGGCCGCATGGCCGTCACGACATAGGTGTAGGAGTCGGGGAACCACAGCGCGGGCCGGTAGCCGAGCGTGGTCACCACCCGCAGGAGCGTCCCCAGTCCGAAGACCACGAGGAACCACCGATGCCTGCGCGCCCACCCGCGGAGCTCCGCACGCGCCCAGGCCACCGGGTGCAGCGGATCGCGGGGCGCCAGACGCTCGCGCACCCGGCTCCCGAGCCGCCGGCCCGCGAGCCGTTCCCGCGCGGACGTCATGGGCGGCCTCGACGAGGGCTCACCGGACCGGGCGGGTCCGTCCCGCTCGGGCCCATCCTGCTCGGGCCAGGGCGCCGAGCCCCGGCTGTCCGACACCCTCATATGCCCCCCCGCCTGCCTCCCGGCGTACGCTACCGGCTCCGTACGACCCCCGTGTGAGCCCCGTACGCGCCTGTGGACAACCGCGACGCGCGCAGCGGACGATCTTCCTGGTGAAGGCGTGACGCGGGAGCGGGCCGCTAGTCTCGGGTGCATTCCAGTGAACAGATCCGGCCGCTCACGTGGCCGCACAGGGCTGCCGTCAGAGCAGGAGGCGGCGGGCAGGACGCTCGCGGCCGCCTCCGTCGTGCCCGCGCTCGCGCTGAGCGGGTGGCTGCTCGCCGGGCTGCCACTCCTGCTGCTCGGGTGGTTCCGGCCGCTGCCCATGGCGCTGCTCGGCGGCGCCGCGGCCCTCCTGCTCTGCGCGTACGGCCTGCGCCGTCTGCCCGGGACCGCCACGCCGCACCGGTGGGCCACGGCCGCCACATTCGCCGTGGCGCTCGGATCGGGAGTGTTCAACGGGCTCCTGCACGGCGAGCAGCTGATCGTCCGGCGTGATCCGTCGACCTACGCGCAGTACGCCGTCTGGCTCGCCCGGCACGGGTCGCTGCCGATCCCGGTGGGGGACTTCGGCGGTCCCGATCCCGCGCTCCGCTTCGACAGCATGGGCGTCTACATGACCGGCGGCGGGATCGTCCCCCAGTTCATGGCCGGGCCGCCGATGACCTACGCGATCGGCCACTGGCTGGGCGGCGTGCCCGGCCTGCTGCTCGTGCCGCCCGTGCTGGGCGCGCTCGCGGTGCTCACCGTCGCCGGGACCGCCGCGCGGCTCGTGGGCACGCGCTGGGCGCCCCTCGCCGCGCTCCTGTTCGCGATCAGCCTGCCGATCCTCTACACGTCGCGGACGACGTTCAGCGAGATCCCCTCGCTGATCCTGCTGTTCGGCGCGATGAACCTGCTGCTCGACGCCCGGGCCCGGCTCGAGGCGGCACTGCCCGGGGCTGGTTTCCCGTCCGCCGCGCTCGCGGGGCTGTCGTTCGGGCTGGCGCTGCTGGTGCGCATCGACGGCCTGCGTGACGTGCTGCCCGTGCTCGCCTTCGCCGGGGTGCTCATCGCGTCGCGGCGGATTCCCCGCGCGAGGCCCTTCCCCGAGGGACGGCTGGGCGTGCCCCTGCTGGCCGGGCTGGCCGTGGGCGCCCTGTGGGGGTTCACCGACGGCTACGTCCTCGCCCGGCCATACCTGGAGTATCTGTCGGGCTCGCTCATGCCGCTGCTCGCGATCTGCGCCGTCGTCGTGGCGCTCACGGTCGCCGGCACGGCTCTCGCGCCCTGGATCGCCGTACGCGTGCGCCGGATCCGCGCGGGAGCGGGGTGGCTGCCGAACGCCGCCGCGGCCCTGGTCGTGCTGGTCATGGCGGGCTTCGCCGTACGGCCCTGGGCGCAGACCGTGCGTCGTGACGCGGTCACGCCCGAGGACAGGCTCACGGCCGACTTCATCGAGAAGACGCAGGTCGCCAACGGCCTGATGCCCGACAAGTCCCGGCTGTACTACGAGCACTCCCTCGACTGGGTCTTCTGGTACGTCGGGATCCCCGCCGTCGTGCTGGCGACCCTGGCGGCGGCCGTGCTCGCCCGGCGCCTGACCAGGGGCGGCCCGATGCGGGGAGGGGGGTTCGGCTGGCTGCTGCCGCTGGCCGTGATCGGCTGGACGACGGTGACGACGCTCTGGCGTCCCGCGATCACCCCCGACCACCCCTTCGCCTCGCGCAGGCTGGTGCCGATCGTCATCCCGGGCCTGGTGCTGCTCGCCGTCTGGGGGCTGCGGTGGCTTTCGCGGCGGTTCTCGCGTACGCGCTGGTTCGCCGCCCGTCCGGCACGCTCGCGGGCCGCCGTCGCGGCGGGGGCGCTGCTGCTGGCGGTCCCGCCCGCGATCACGTCCATCGGCACCGCGTTCACGCCGGTCAACCGGGGGGAGGCCGCGGCGGTGGCGGGCCTGTGCCGGGCGATCCCGGCGAACGCCTCGGTGCTCATCGCCGAGCGCGTCACCGGCGACCGGCTGACCCAGGTCCTGCGCGGCCAGTGCGGGCTGCCGACGGCCCGGGTGGTCTATCCCCAGCGATCCGACGTGCCGCTCCGGGCCGACGTGCTGCGCCTGACCGAGGCCGTGCGCCGCACCGGGCGCGTGCCCGTGCTGCTCGCCGCCGAGCCCGAGCAGCTCATGGCGTACGGCCCGGCGACCCGGGTGATGAGCCTGCACACCCGGCAGGACGAACGCTCGCTGGTGGATCCGCCCAACGGCACCTGGTCGCTCACCATCGACGTCTGGATGACCGTACCCACCTGACAGGCAGGACGGCGTCCGTGAAGTGAGACCGGGATTTGGCGGGGCAGAGTACCCTAGCCGGACGTGACCTCGCCCGAGACCTCTGGAAGCGCCGTGACTCCCGCAGAAACCCCGTACGTCACGATTGTTCTGCCGTGTTACAACGAGCAGGACCACGTCATCGACGAGGTCGAGCGCATCTGCGCGGCCATGGACGCCAGCGGGTACAGCTACGAACTGCTGGCCGTGGACGACTGCTCCACCGACGAGACGCTGGCGCGCCTGCAGGAGGCCGCGCCGCGCTTCCCGCACATGCGGATCAGGGCGTTCCACCGCAACGGCGGCTCGGGCACCGTACGCAGGATCGGCAGCCAGGAGGCCCGCGGCGAGATCGTCGTGTGGACCGACGCCGACATGAGCTACCCGAACGAGCGCATCCCCGAGCTGGTGCAGATCCTGGAGAAGGACCAGACGATCGACCAGGTCGTGGGCGCGCGCACCACGGAGGAGGGCTCGCACAAGGTCCTGCGGGTGCCCGCGAAGTGGTTCATCCGCAAGGTGGCCGAGCGGCTGGCCGGGCAGAAGATCCCCGACCTCAACTCGGGCCTGCGGGCCTTCCGCAAGTCGGTCGCCAAGCCGTACCTGCGCCTGCTGCCCCCCGGCTTCTCCTGCGTCACGACGATCACGCTGGCGTTCATGTCGAACCAGCACGACGTCTACTACCTGCCGATCGAGTATTCGAAGCGGGCCGGGAAGTCGAAGTTCAACTTCGTCTCCGACGCCTACCGCTACATCCTGCAGGTGCTGCGGATGGTCATGTACTTCAACCCGCTCAAGGTGCTCATGCCGCCCGCGCTCTGGCTGGTCGGCATCGGTTTCGTCAAGGGCCTGTACGACGTGATCCGCTACGGCTTCTACCTCACCAGCAACGCCATCGTGATCTTCATATCCGGCATGCTGATCGGGGCGGTGGCCCTGCTGGCCGACCTGATCGTGCGATCTCGGGGTGATGTGTGAGGATCGCGATCGTCGGCCCGACATATCCGTACAAGGGCGGCGGGGCGCAGCACACGACCGAGCTGGCCCACCGGCTGCGGGCCCGGGGCCACGACGTGGTCATCGAGTCGTGGCGGGCGCAGTATCCCTCGTTCCTGTATCCCGGGCAGCAGACGATCGACAGCCCGGAGGGCGAGCCCTACCCGGGCACCCGCCGCGACCTCGACTGGCGGCGGCCGGACGGCTGGGTGGCCTGCGGGCGGCGGCTGCGCGGCGCCGACCTCGTCGTGCTCACCGTGCTCAGCCCGGTGCAGGTGCCCGCGTATCTCGGCATCCTGTCCGGCCTGCGCCGCCGCACGCCGGTGGTCGCATCGCGCCGAGAGGCGCGGGTGGTGGCACTGTGCCACAACGTGCTGCCGCACGAGAGCAAGCCGTACGACAGGCCGCTGATGAAGGCGCTGCTGCGTCGCGTGGACGGCGTGCTCGTCCACTCCGAGCAGCAGGCGGACCTCGCCCGCGCGCTCACCGGCGCGCCGGTGCGGGTGGCCGCCCTCGCCCCGCACCTGCCCGCGCGCGGCGCCCGGGAGGCGGCCGGGCACACGGCGCACGGCAGGCTGCTGTTCTTCGGCATCGTCCGGCCCTACAAGGGTCTCGACCTGTTGCTCGAGGCGCTCACGCAGGCGCCCGGCGTACGGCTGACGGTCGCGGGGGAGTTCTGGGGAGGTCTGGAGGACACCCGCGCCCTGATCGCCCGGCTCGGCCTGGCGGATCGGGTGGAGATCCGGCCGGGATACGTGGCGGCCGAGGAGGTGCCCGGGCTGTTCGCCGAGGCCGACGCGCTGGTGCTGCCCTACCGGTCGGCGACCGCGAGCCAGAACGTGTGGCTCGGTCACGAGCACGGCGTGCCGGTGATCGCCACCCGGGTCGGGGCGCTGCCCGACAACGTACGCGACGACGTGGACGGCCTCCTGGTGGAGCCGGGTTCGGTCGGCGCGCTGGCGGAGGCGATCAAGCGGTTCTACGAGCCGGGGACGCCCGAGCGGCTGCGGGCGGGCGTCGCCCCCGTCGATCCCGAGCCGCACTGGGCGGTCTACCTCGACACGTTGCTGGCCGCGCCCCAGGGTGAGGCCTGAAGCTACCGATCGGTAGGTCCGCCACGCGGGTTATCCACAGGGTGGGCTGATCGGGAGACGGGGGCGGCGCGGGCACGGGTACTGTTGGGCAGCGTGAAGACGAGGGTGAGCGGAGGACGAGGGTGAGCGCGGAACGCGCGGCCCAGCTCGAATACTCCGAGTTCCAGGCCGCGATGCTCGACGAGGACAAGCGCAGGCGCAAGGCCGCCAAGATCATCGCCGTGCTCGCGCACTTCCTGGGCAGGGACGCGGCCAAGCCCGGCGAGGTGCTGTCGGGGTTGACGGTCGGCGACGTCGGGTGCTCGGCCGGGTTCATCGCCGACGAGCTCGCCGCCGCGGGCGCGCGCCACACGCTCGGGCTCGACATCGACGTCCCCGGCCTGCGCAAGGCCTCCGACCGCTTCGGCGGCCGGGTCGGGTTCGTCTGCTCGGACGGCTCGCGCCTGCCGTTCCCGGACGGCTCGATCGACGTGCTGGTCTTCAACCACATCTACGAGCACGTGGTGGACCCCGACGCCGTGATCGCCGACATGCACCGGGTGCTGTCCGACGACGGCGTGCTCTACCTCGGCCTGGGCAACCGGCTCGGGATCATGGAGCCGCACTACAAGCTGCCCTTCCTGTCCTACCTGCCGCCCGCCGCGGCCGACCGGTACGTGCGGGCGTTCGGCCGCGCCGACCACTACTACGAGCGCTTCCGCACCCGGCCCGGGCTCCGGCGCATGCTGGCGGACTTCCACGTGTGGGACTACACGTTCCCCGTGCTGGCCGCGCCCGAGCGGTTCGCCGGGGGCGAGCTGTTCCCCGGCGCGGCCGGCCGTGCCGCCAAGGCCACGCTGGAGCGGACTCCGCGCCCGGCCCTGCGGGCGCTGCTGCCGGTCGTCCCCACGTATCTGTGGGTCGCGACCAAGACGCCCCGCCGCCCCCTTGGTGCGCCGCTCCCGCAGTCGCCCGAGCCGGTCCGCACGTCCCGATGACTCGCCGCAAGGCCGTACGCGCGCTGTTCCTGCTCGTGGCGCTGGGGTTCGGCGTCTGGGCGGTGGCGAGCCAGTGGACCGCCGTGGCGGACGGGTTCGCCCGGCTGTCGTGGGTGGAGCTCGCCGGCTCGCTCGTGGCGGTGCTCGGCGCGCTGCTGTCGGGGATGCTCATGTGGCGGGCGCTGCTGACCGACCTGGGCTCCCCGCTGGCGTTCACCGACGCCTCCAAGATCTTCTTCGTGGGCCAGCTCGGCAAGTACATCCCGGGGTCGGTGTGGCCGATGCTCGCGCAGATGGAGATGGGCCGCGACCACGGCATCCCCCGGCCGCGCAGCGCGGCCGCCTTCTTCCTGACCTATCCGATCTACCTCGGCACCGGACTGCTGGTCGCCGGCGTCACGCTGCCGGTGCTCGCCGGGCAGTCGGTCATGAGATACGCCTGGCTGCTGCTGCTCGTGCCCGTGGTCGCCGCCGCCCTGCATCCGAAGGTGGTCAACGGCGTCATCGCGTTCGGGCTGCGCAAACTGCGCCGCCCGCCGCTCGAACGGCCGCTCACCCGGCGCGGCGTGCTCGTCGCGTGCGGCTGGGCCCTGGCGGGCTGGGCGGCCTACGGCGTGCACCTGGCGCTCGTCGTGCACGGCCTCGGGGCGGACGGGCCCTCGGCCGTGATCCTGAGCTTCGGCGCGTTCGCGCTCGCCTGGTGCCTGGGGTTCGTGTTCGTGATCGCCCCGGCGGGCGCCGGCGTGCGGGAGGTCGCGATGGTGGCCGCGCTCGCCCCGGTGCTCGACCGGCCCGCCGCCATCGCCGCCGCGCTGTGCTCCCGGCTCATCGTGTCCGTCGGCGACCTGGTGTGCGCCGGCGTCGCCGGTCTTGCCTCCCGGCGCGTGGTCCGTACGCGCGAGGAGCCCGTAACCCGGGCCTGAATCCGTGGAATCGGCGCGGGTCGGCCATCAGTAGAGATGATCCCCACGTGATATCCCTCACGTTTCGGGGGACGCCGGAAATAGAGTGACAGGGAGGGAAGCGGGGGAAGGCGTCAGTTCGTGGCGTGGGCCCCTGGCCCTGCCGGAACACCGCCGGAACCAGCGGGACCGCGCGGGCGGGGAGCGATCCTCCCGGCTCGGGGCGGGCCCAGTGAGGGGAGCGATTCATTTGACACCCCGGGTGCTCGTCGACGCCGCCGCGGTCCCCGCCGATCGCGGCGCCCTGATCAGGTATGTCGATGGACTGGTCGCGGCCCTGCACGAGGCGGGCGCGGACATCGCGGTGGTCTGCCAGCGCGCGGACGCCGAGCGGTACTCCGCTCTGGCCCCCTCCGCGCGAATCCTCTCCGGACCGCCCGCGATCACGAACCGGAACAAGCGGCTGGCCTGGGAGCAGACCGGGCTGCCGGTCCTCGCCCGGCACGCCGGCGCCCAGGTGGTCCACGCCCCCTATTACTCGATCCCGCTGGGCTCGGGCCTGCCCACGGTGGTCACCGTCCACGACGTCACCTCGTTCACCGACCCCGACCAGCACGACCCTGTCAGGGCCTCGTTCTTCCGGTCGGCCACCCGCACCGCCGTACGCCACGCGAACCGGGTGATCGTGCCCTCGAAGGCCACCATGGACGAGCTGGTCCGGGTGCTGGACGCCGACCCCACCCGGATCGACGTCGCCTACCACGGGGTGGACCCCACGTTGTTCCACGCGCCGGCGCCCGAGGACGTGCGCCGGGTGGCCGGGCGCATCGGCCTGCACGGCCGGCCGTACGTCGCCTACCTGGGCGCCCTGGAGCCGCGCAAGAACGTGCCGAACCTGGTGACCGGGTTCGGCAGGGCGGTCGCCCATCTGTCCTCGCCGCCCGCGCTCGTGCTGGCGGGCGGCCCCGCCTGGGACGAGGAGGTCGACGCCGCCGTAGCCGGGCTGCCGCCCCGGGTGAAGGTCGTGCGCCCCGGCTTCCTGCCCTTCGCCGACCTGCCGGGCTTCCTCGGCGGGGCGCTCGTGGTCGCCTCTCCGTCGCGGTGCGAGGGGTTCGGGCTGCCCGTGCTGGAGGCGATGGCGTGCGGAGCGCCCGTGCTGACCACCCACCGCGCCTCGCTGCCCGAGGTGGGCGGCGACGCCGTGGCCTACACCGAACCCGACGCCGACAGCATCGCGCGTGCGCTGCGTGCCCTGCTCGAGTCGCCGGAGCGGCGCGAGTCGCTGGCACAGGCCGGGGTCACCCGCTCGCGCGAGTTCACCTGGCGGCACTCGGCCGAGGCCCATCTGCTCGCCTACCAACGCGCCGTCGAAGGCTAGCGAATCGGGGCGGCCCGTGAAAGTTTCGATCAGCGGCGGAGGGTGCGCACCTGTCAGGAAACGTCCGCGCAACGGTCGGCGTCGGCGAGCCATGCGGAGGGCCCGGCTAGGCTACCCTCGCGGCTGTGAGGGAGAGTTCTGTGCGGTCGCCGGACGGTCTTGAGGCGATCCTTCTCGTGGGCGGCCAGGGCACGCGTCTGCGCCCGCTGACGCTCAGCACGCCCAAGCCGCTGCTTCCGACGGCGGGGGTGCCCTTCCTCGCGCACCAGCTGGCGAAAGCGCGGGCGTACGGGGTGCGCCGGGTGGTCTTCGCGACCTCTTACCGGGCGTCCATGTTCGGCGAGGCGTTCGGAGACGGGTCCGGCTTCGGCCTGGAGATCGTCTACATGACCGAGGACACCCCGCTCGGCACCGGCGGCGCGATCCGCAACGCCGCGCGGGCGCTGACCTGCGCGCCCGGGGCGCCGGTGCTCGTGCTGAACGGCGACATCCTGTCGGGCCACGACATCGCGGCGCAGGTGGACCTGCACGTCTCACGGGGGGCCGCAGTGACCCTCCACCTCACGGAGGTGGACGACCCGTCGAGGTTCGGCTGCGTGCCGACCGACGACGACGGCAGGGTCAGCGCCTTCCTGGAGAAGACGCCCAATCCCGTGACGAACCGGATCAACGCCGGCTGCTACGTGTTCCAGCGCTCGGTCATCGACACGATCCCCGAGGGCCAGGTGGTGTCGGTGGAGCGGGAGACCTTCCCCGGGCTGATCGCGGCAGGCGAGCTGGTGCTCGGCTACGCCGACGCGTCGTACTGGCTGGACGTGGGCACGCCGGCGGCGTTCGTGCAGGGCTCGGCCGACCTGGTGCTGGGCAAGCTCGGCTCGCCCGCGCTGCCCGGTCCGGTGGGCGAGAGCCTCCTGCTGGACGGGGCCGTCGTGTCGCCCGAGGCCAAGGTCACCGGTGGCACGGTCGTCGGTGCCCGGGCCACGGTCGAGGCCGGCGCGAGCGTACGCGGCAGCGTGCTGTCCGAGGGCTGCCACGTCGCGTCCGGCGCGACCGTCGTGGACTCGGTCGTCGGCGTCGGCGCCCGGGTCGCCGCCGGCGCGGTGCTGCGCGCGGTCGTCGTCGGCGACGGCGCGCTCATCGGCCCCGGCAACGAGCTCACCTCCGGTATGCGGGTCTGGCCCGGGGTAAATCTGCCCGAGTGTGCGGTCCGCTTCTCCAGCGACGTCTGACATGACCTGTACGGCGTCCACCGGACGGGCAAGCGAGCGGCGCTGGCGGCCGTCCGCGCAGCTCGATCTCGCGTTGACGCTGTCGCCGCACCGGCGCGGGGGAGGCGACCCGGCCTGGCGGCGCACCCCTGACGGGGCGATCTGGCGCACCTCACGCACCCCGGAAGGGCCCGGCACCCTGCGCGTGACGGCGAGCCCCGGCGAGGTCCACGCGCAGGCGTGGGGGCCGGGGGCCGGCTGGCTGCTGGAGACGCTTCCGTCGCTGCTCGGCGCCGAGGATGAC
Organism: Microbispora rosea; assembly: GCF_900156315.1. Classification (GTDB taxonomy): domain Bacteria; phylum Actinomycetota; class Actinomycetes; order Streptosporangiales; family Streptosporangiaceae; genus Microbispora; species Microbispora rosea. The sequence goes on from NZ_FTNI01000002.1 coordinate 346,105, forward strand.
GTGGGGGGCTTCGCCGCGATGCTCGCGCGGCTCACCCGCTCGGGCGATCCGGGGCAGGCCCGGGCCGCCGCGTTCGTCGCGGGCCTCGCCACCCGTGCGGCCGGGCTGCGGGTCGGGCGCTCCCTGCGGGTCTTCGAGGCGCTCGCGCCCGCCGTGCTCGAACAGAAGGTGGTCGGCAGGGAGGCGTGGCGGGCCTGGCGGTTCCTCCTGCGCCGGTACGGCGAGCCGGCTCCGGGCCCGGCTCCCGAGGGCATGTACGTGATCCCGCCCCCGGAGGTGTGGCGGGCGATCCCGTCGTGGGACTGGCATCGGGCGGGCGCGGAGGCCGTACGGGCGCGGACGATCGTCAACGCGGCCCGGCACGCCGAGAAATTGGAGAGCACCACCACGTCGGCATCGTCGGAGGAGGCGGACCGCCTGCTGCGGGCGCTGCCGGGCATCGGCGTGTGGACCTCCGCCGAGGTGCGCCAGCGCGCCCACGGCGACCCGGACGCCCCGAGCGTGGGCGACTTCCACCTGCCGGCGATTGTCGGCTACGCGTTGACCGGGCAGAAGGCCGACGACGACGGCATGCTCGACCTGCTCGAGCCGTTCCGGGGGCACCGCCACCGCGTGGTGAGGCTGATCGAGCTCAGCGGCGTCAGGCCGCCGGCCCGTGGCCCGCGCATGGCCCCGCGCGACTACCGGGCCTTCTGACGACGTCCGTTCAGGTCCTGGTTGATCCCGCAGTGGTCGACCCCGTCCCGGCACCTGCCGCTGAGGGTGCTGGTGAAGACGCTGACGCTCGTCACCTGCTGGAGGCCGGCGAAGGCGAGGCTGGCGTTGCCGGCGGGGGCGTTCACGTTGCGCCTGCCCCTGGACACCTGCCGGGGTGCGCTGGCGATCGTGGGCGTGTTGGCCGTGTTGCGGCCGTCTGTGACCTGCTTGGCGTGGCCCTTGCCCGATCCGCCGGCGTGCCCGGCCTGCGCCGCGAACGCGGCACCCGTGAGCGGCGCCGACAACCCGATCACGAGCGTCGCGACGGCCAGCGACCGGACCTCCGAGGGCAGACAAAACACACTATTCACCCTTATAGCGGCCATCAGTTCCCACCCGTTCATCGATCTCGCCCCAGCGCTCATACCCTCCGGCCGCAAACTCCCCGGCGGGCGCACGCCATGACTTCTCCCGTACCTGCGGCCGGGGGCTGAGTGCGCCGGACGGACCCACGCCTCATAGGGTGCGGCGTATGACGGCGAAGCGACCCCCGAACGTCAGCTCCGACAGCGGCACCCGCCGGGCACTCGCGCGGGCCAGGGACGGCAAGACCCTCGACCTCGCGGAGGCGGCGATCCTGCTGCGCGCCCGCGGCGACGACCTGGACGCCCTGCTCGCGCACGCCTCGCGGGTCAGGGACGCGGGGCTGGAGGCCGCCGGCCGGCCCGGCGTCATCACCTACAGCCGCAAGGTGTTCATCCCGCTGACCCGGCTGTGCCGGGACAGGTGCGGCTACTGCACGTTCGCCACCGCGCCGCACAAGCTGCCCGCCGCCTTCCTGTCCCCGGACGAGGTGCTGGAGATCGCCCGCCAGGGTGCGGCGATGGGCTGCAAGGAGGCGCTGTTCACGCTCGGCGACCGGCCGGAGGACCGGTGGCACCAGGCGCGCGAGTGGCTCGACGCCCACGGGTACGACGACACGCTGTCGTACGTCCGGGCGATGGCGATCCGGGTGCTGGAGGAGACGGGGCTGCTGCCTCACCTCAACCCCGGCGTGCTGACCTGGAAGGACCTGCAGCGGCTCAAGCCGGTCGCGCCCTCGATGGGCATGATGCTGGAGACCACCTCACGGCGGCTGTTCACCGAGAAGGGCGAGGCCCACTACGGCTCTCCCGACAAGGACCCCGACGTACGGCTGCGCGTGCTGGAGGACGCCGGCCGCTCCAGCGTGCCGTTCACGACGGGCCTGCTGATCGGCATCGGCGAGACGATCGAGGAGCGGGCCGACTCGATCTTCGCGATCCGCCGGGTGGCCAGGGAGTACGGCGGCATCCAGGAGGTCATCGTCCAGAACTTCCGCGCCAAGCCCGACACGGCCATGCGCGGGATGCCCGACGCCGACCTGCACGAGCTGGCCGCGACGATCGCGGTGACGCGGCTCGTGCTCGGCCCGAAGGTCCGCGTGCAGGCGCCGCCCAACCTGATCGGCGAGGAGTACGCGCTGATGCTGCGGGCGGGCATCGACGACTGGGGCGGGGTGTCGCCGCTCACGCCCGACCACGTCAACCCCGAACGCCCCTGGCCGCAGATCGACGACCTGGCGGCGCGGACCGCCGGCGCCGGGTTCGCGCTGCGCGAGCGCCTCACGATCTATCCCGAGTACGTGCTCGCGGGGGAGCCGTGGCTCGACCCCCGTCTCACCGAGCACGTGGCGGCGCTGGCCGACCCCGCCACCGGGCTCGCCCGGGAGGACGCCGTGCTCCAGGGCCGTCCCTGGCAGGAGCCAGACGGCGGCCTCGGCGGGCTCGTCACCGGCGGACGGGCCGACCTGCACACCGCCGTCGACGCCGAGGGCCGGACGGGCGACCGCCGTGCCGACTTCGACAGCGTGTACGGCGACTGGGACGCGCTGCGCGAGCGCCTGCCCAGCGGTGGACGAGACGGGGCCGTCCGGGCGGACGTCCGGGAGGCGCTGCGGCAGGCCGAGGCGGACCCGGCGCGGCTGACCGACGAGCAGGCGCTGACGCTGCTCGACCTGGCCGGGGACCAGACGGGTGCGGGCGCCGACGACGCCGGCCTGGACGAGCTGTGCCGGATCGCCGACGGGCTGCGCCGTGAGGCCGTGGGCGACGACGTCACCTACGTAGTCAACCGGAACATCAACTTCACCAACGTCTGCTACACCGGCTGCCGGTTCTGCGCGTTCGCCCAGCGGCGCACCGACGCCGACGCCTACACCCTGTCGCTGAGCGAGGTCGCCGACCGGGCCCAGGAGGCGTGGGAGGCCGGGGCGACCGAGGTGTGCATGCAGGGCGGCATCCACCCCGACCTGCCCGGCACGGCCTACTTCGACATCGCCCGCGCGGTGAAGGAACGCTGTCCCGAGATCCACGTGCACGCGTTCTCGCCGATGGAGGTCGTCAACGGCGCGAGCCGTACGAACCTGTCGATCGAGGAGTGGCTGCACGCCGCGCGGGAGGCGGGGGTCGACTCGCTGCCCGGCACGGCCGCCGAGATCCTCGACGACGACGTGCGGTGGGTGCTGACCAAGGGCAAGCTGCCCGCCCGGGAGTGGATCGAGGTCATCTCCACCGCCCACCGGGTCGGGATCCCGACGACATCGACGATGATGTACGGCCATGTGGACACCCACGAGCACTGGGTGCGCCACATCCGGCTGATCCGAACGATCCAGGAGGAGACGGGCGGGTTCAGCGAGTTCGTGCTGCTGCCGTTCGTGCACCACAGCGCCCCGATCTATCTGGCGGGCATCGCCAGGCCGGGGCCGACCGCGCGGGAGAACCGGGCCGTCCACGCGCTGGCGCGGGTCATGCTGCACGGCGCGATCCGCAACATCCAGTGCTCCTGGGTGAAGCTGCGCGACGACCTGTGCCGGGACGTGCTCGCCGGCGGCGTGAACGACCTCGGCGGCACGCTCATGGAGGAGACGATCAGCCGGATGGCCGGCTCGGAGAACGGCTCCTACAAGACGATCAGCGAGATCGCGGCCATGGTCGCGCCGACCGGCCGTCCGCTGCGCCAGCGCACCACCGCGTACGGCCGGCCGAGCGAGGAGCGGGCCGAGGCGGCCCGGCGCAGCGACGGGGTGTGCCAGTCGGTCCGCCGGCCGCTGCTCACGGTCTCACCCGTCTCCCGGCCGCCGGTCACCTCGTGACGTAGAAGTCGGCCGGGTCGCGCGGCGGCCGGTCCTTGGGGGGCGCGGCGGGATGCCCGATGGCCACCGCGCCCATGGGGTCCCAGTTCTGCGGCAGGTCGAGCACCTTGCGCACCACGTCGCGGCAGAACATCGTGGACGACACCCAGGCCGAGCCCAGCCCCTGCACGGCGAGCTGCACCAGGAAGTTCTGCACCCCGGCGCCGGTGGCCACCACGAACATCTCCCGCTCGGCGGCGTTCCTGCACTCGTCCCTGTAGGTGTGCGAGCCGTCCATCACCAGGCACGGCACCGCCAGGTAGGGCGCGTTCCGCAGCACGTCGCCGCGCCGGATCCGCCGGGCGATCGACTCCTCGGAGAAGCCGTCGGAGCGCAGGTCCTCGATCCAGGCGTCCCGCATGGCGTCGAGGAGTTCCGTACGCGCCTGCGGGGTCTCCAGCAGCACGAACCGCCACGGGGTGGTGTGGTGCGGGGCGGGCGCGGCGACGGCGGCGGCCACGGCCCGCCGTACGGCGGCGGTGTCGACCTCGGCGGGGGAGAACTCCCGGATCGTGCGGCGGGCGAAGACGACGTCGGCCGAGCCGAACCGGAACATGTCCTCGTCGGCGGGGCGGACCAGGACCCGCCCGCCCGGGCCTTCCTCGTCGGTCACCAGGCCGCCCAGCCCACGCACGACGGCCACCGGAACGCCGGACAGCTTGCCCTTCGCCAGGTCACCCGCCGCCGCGATCTCGTCGGCCAGCGCCGTCACGGTGGCGTTGAGCGGGTTGCCGTAGCCGTCGGTGCCGCCGCGCAGGTCCTCAAGGGGCCGCACGCCTGCCGCGCCGATGGCGACGTCGGTCAGGCCGTGCCGCCAGGGCCGGCCGAAGGTGTCGGAGACGATCACCCCGACCCGCACGCCGAGCCGCTCGCGCAGCCCCCGCCGGATCCGGTCCGCGGAGGCGTCCGGGTCCTCGGGCAGCAGCAGCACGGTGCCGGGGGAGGTGTTGGAGGCGTCCACGCCGGCCGCGGCCATCACGAAGCCGTGCCGCGTCTGCGCGATGACCGTGTCCCCGCGCCGCGCGACCACACGCTCGGTCTCCTCCTCGATCGCGGCCGTACGGCTCTCGCCGTGGCGGACGCGGCCCTCGGCCTTGCTCACGATCTTGGAGGTCACGACCAGGATGTCGCCGTCCTGGAGGCCGGGCGCGGCCTGCGCCACGAGCAGGGAGATGTCGTCGCCGGGCCGCACCTCGGGCAGGCCGGGCACGCCGCTTACAGTGATCTGGAGCATGTGTTCCTCTGACATCTCGGTTCAGGACCCGATCGACCGGGCCAGGGCGAGGGCCGCGGCGGCGATGTCCCTCGTGGCCTCGGGGTCGCTCATCAGGAGCGGCCGCGCCTCCACCACCACGCCGTCGAGCGCCACGCCCTTGTCCTCCTCGGCCACGAGCCAGCCGTCGAGCAGCGCAGAGCCGTACAGTTCCAGGACGGCCTGGGCGCTCGTCTCCACGCCGATCGCGGTCAGGCAGGCGTCGGCCATGCCGCGCACCGGCGCGCCGCCGATGATGGGGGAGACGCCGACGACCGTCTTGTCCTCCAGGGCCGCCCGGATGCCCGGGATCTGGAGGATCGTGCCGATGCTGACGACCGGGTTCGACGGCGGGAGGACGACGACATCCGCCGCCGCGATGGCGTCGAGCACGCCGGGCGCGGGACGGGCCTCGTCCGCGCCGACGAGCACGATCTGCTCGGCCGGCACGGAGGCGCGCAGCCGCACCCACCACTCCTGGAAGTGGATCGCCCTTCTGCCGTCCTCGTCGGAGACGACCACGTGGGTCTCGGTGCGGTCGTCCGACATCGGCAGCAGCCGCACTCCGGGCCGCCACCGGTCGCACAGGGCCTCGGTCACCTGCGAGAGCGGATAACCGGCCGCCAGCATCTGGCTGCGGATGATGTGGGTGGCGAAGTCCCGGTCGCCGAGGCCGAACCACTGCGGCTCCATGCCGTAGGCGGCGAGCTCCTCCTTCACGGTGAACGTTTCAGCTGCCCGCCCCCAGCCTTGTTCCTCGTTGATGCCGCCGCCCAGCGTGTACATGACCGTGTCGAGGTCCGGGCACACGCGCAGGCCGAAGAGAGTGATGTCGTCGCCGGTGTTGCCGATCACGGTGATCTCGGAATCGGGGGCCGCCGCCTTGAGACCTCGGAGGAACCGGGCGCCGCCGATTCCTCCGGCGAGGGACACGATGCGCATGCCGCCAGTCTTCCATCGGCCGCCCGCGGGATCGCCGACACCCACCCCAGGAACGGGATGAACAGCGATATGTAGGGTGTGTTCGGCTTGTGAGGTTGCTGGGTCTGACGACGCTTTAGTCAGTCATGTGCAAAACTTCCCCGAGTGCCGTTTGGACCGATGGGGGTAGTCGTGCTCAAGGTCGATACCGGCCGGCTCCGCGAGCCGGCCGCGTGGACGATGCTCGCGGTGGTGATCACCAGCGTCCTCGTCAGCATCGCGCGCATGCTGATCGGATCCTCGCTGAGCAGCACGTTCGGCATCCGCGCGGCGGCGAGCCTGTACTCCCTCGTGTCCCCGGTCTCGACCGCGCTCGCGTTCGGCGCCGTGCTGCTCGTCGCCAAGGCCGGCGCGCCCACCCCCCGGGCCCGTCTGGTGGCGCTCGGCGCGGCCGGGTCGCTCGGTCTCGGCATCGTCTTCGGCGTGATCGCCGTGCTGGGCGTGCTCGTGGGCGACCTGGCCACGTTCCGCGACCGGTTCGAATACCTGATCACCGGACTGCCGATGGTCGCGCTCGCCGTCTTCGGCGCGCTGTTCGCGCTGAGCACGGCGTCGGCGCTCCAGCCCGCCAGGGAACCGGCGGGCGGCTACTTCGGCAGGAGCGAGGACGCCTACCCGCCCCAGCCGTACGCTCCGGTGCCGCTGCAGGGCCCGCAGGTTCCGCAGGGCCCGCAGGGTCCCGGCCCGATGCCCGCCCAGCAGATGCCCCAGAACGTGCCCCAGAACGTGCCCCAGACTCCGCCGCAGAACGCCCCCCACCAGGGCCAGCCGCAGGGGCCCGCGTACGGGCAGAACGCGCCGGCGCCGGTCCACCCCCAGCTGCCGCCCGCCGAGCACCGGTACGCCGAGCACCAGCAGTACCCGCAGGAGCAGTACAGCCAGGAGCAGTACGCCCAGGAGTACGAGCCGCAGCCCTCCTACAGTCCCGCCCCGACTGCCCCGCAGTCCCCGCAGTCCCCGCAGCCGCCCCAGCCGCCCCAGCCCGCGCAGCCGCAGCAGTTCGGGCAGCCCGCCGCTCCGGCTCCCGTTCACGGACAGGCGCAGCAGCAGCCCCGGCCGTCGCTGCACGACGTCCAGACCGGTGCGCACTACTCCGACTACGGCGCGTACGGCGCGCAGCCCGAGGCGCCCGCGGCGCCCCAGCGGCCCGACTACTCCCCGCCGCCGCAGGGCCCGGTCTTCGACCAGTACGGCTACGCGGGCCAGCAGTCGGACTCCGCCGGTTACGGGCAGTTTCCGAGCGCTCCCCCCAGCGCTCCCACCAGTGCGCCCAACGTCCCCAGTGCCCCCGGCGCCTCGGGCGGTTACGGCCAGCCCTCCTCCTACAACCCGAGCCCGGCTCCCGAGGCCAGGCCGTACGAGCAGGAGCAGCCGTACGGACAGGGCTCGCCGTTCTCCGGCTACTCGGGCCAGGCGTTCGCCCGCCAGGCCGCCGAGCACGCGGCCGGCGGTCCGGCCTTCGACGCTCCCCCCGCGTACGAGGGCCCGGCCGACCCGAGGGAGCAGCAGCTCGCGCAGGCCTACCAGCAGGCGCAGAGCTACCAGAAGGGCGCCCTGCCCGACCACCCCACCGGTCCGCAGGACATGCCGGAGTACTACGACAACCCGCTCGGCCACCCCCAGTCCGAGCCCGCGCCGTTCCAGCCCCCGATGCCCGGCCCCGCCGACCAGACGGTCCGCTTCGACGCCTCCGGCTACCAGGGAGACCCGCTCAGCGACCCCCTGCACAGGGAGGAACCGCTCGATCCGACGGCCATCTACACCCCCGATCGGTCGCAGGCAAAGTATGAGGAAGGTTCCGCCCCCGATCAGGCAGGCCTCGGAACCGACCCCAACCTCCCTTGGTATGGTTCCGAACGCTGATAGGACCGTAGATCGGGGCGTACGAACCGGGGCGAGCAGGTCTTTCCCCGGGTATCGTTATGCCGCTTGACGCCACACGCGCCACGCGCGTGTAATTACAGACATGTTGTTACGCCTTCCCGAGGGTGGGTATAGGGCAGGCGTTTTTATGGGGGGCTCCATGTGGGCGGGCGAGCGACAGGGAGGTGTGCAATGACCGATCTGGTCATGGCACAGGCGCTCGATGGCGATGGTGAAGATCTTGGGTGGCAGGAGCGCGCTTTGTGCGCGCAGACTGATCCTGAGGCGTTCTTTCCTGAAAAGGGCGGTTCCACCAGGGAAGCAAAGAAGGTGTGCCGTTCGTGTGAGGTGCGCGCCGAATGCCTTGAATACGCGCTTCAGCATGATGAGCGTTTCGGCATCTGGGGCGGCCTGTCTGAGCGGGAAAGGCGCAAGATCAAGCGCCAGGCTGTCTAGGTAGCGTCCCTGACACCGACGTGGGCGGGGCTGTGCGTTCGGCGCGCGGCCCCGCACTCATGTCTGCACTCATCTGTCTGGGTTGTTGCTGACATCCTGTTTCGCCTGGATGTGATCGGGTGAGTCCGGGTTGCCGTATCGTGGTCGGCGCTCAGCCGTACGACCCCCCTAGGACTCGACGTGCACTCGGTGACCGCGATCGTCGTCGCCCACGACGGCGCCCGCTGGCTCAAGGAGACGCTGGCGGCGGTGCTGCGCCAGACCCGGCCTCTCGACCGTGTCGTCGGCGTCGACAACGGCAGCCGTGACGGCAGCGGGAAGCTGCTGACCGAGGCGTTCGGGCCGGGCAACGTGCTGACCCTGCCCAGGTCCACCGGGTTCGGCGAGGCCGTCCACGAGGTGCTGCGGCGGCTGCCGCCCGCGCCCGGACAGGAATGGGTCTGGCTGCTCCACGACGACTGCGCGCCCGACGCGCACGCGTTGCAGGCCCTGCTGTGGGCCGCCGAGCAGGATCCCAAGGCCGCCGTCCTCGGCCCCAAGCTGCGCGACTGGCTCGACCGGCGGGTGCTGCTGGAGATGGGCGTGACCGTCAGCAGGTCGGGGCGGCGCGACACCGGCCTGGAGCCGAGGGAGTACGACCAGGGCCAGCACGACGGGATCGCCGACGTCCTGTCGGTCTCCACGGCGGGCATGCTCATCCGCAGGGACGTCTGGGACGAGCTGTCCGGCCTCGACACCGCCCTGCCGCTGTTCCGCGACGACCTCGACCTGTGCTGGCGGGCCCGTACGGCCGGGCACCGCGTCCTCAACGTGAGCGACGCGGTGGCCTGGCACGCCGAGGCGTCGGCGCGGCGGCGCCGCAGGATCGCCACCAGCGAGCAGCACCCACGCAGGCTCGACCGGCGCAACGGCCTGTTCGTCCTGATGGCGAACGTGCCGTTCGGCGCGCTCGTGCGGTCGGTGCTGCGCAACGTCTTCGGGTCCGTGCTTCGGGCCCTGCTGTTCCTGCTGGCCAAGCAGCCGGCCAACGCCCTCGACGAACTCGCCGCGCTCGGCTCGGTCATCGGCCACCCCTTGCGCCTGCGGCGGGCCAGAAAGGCCAGGAAGAAGGGCAGAAAACAGGGCTGGCCCGCGATCCGGCGCAAGCTCACCCCGCCGGGCGCCGCGCTGCGGCGGCTGGCCGACATGGTGCAGGGCTTCCTCGCCGGAGCCGGTCCGGTGGACTCGGCGGGCCGCCACCACGCGGCCGCGGACCGCGCTCAAGAGGACGACGGCGACGAACTGCTCACCGACTCGGGCGGCGTCCAGCGGGTGTTCAGCAGCCCCGGCGTGGTGCTCTTCCTGATCCTGGCGGTGATCACGCTGGCGGCCGAGAGGACGCTGCTGCCCGGACTCCTGTCCTCCGACGGGCACCTGGGCGGCGGCGCACTGGTGCCGGTCACCGGGAGCGCGTCCGACCTGTGGCGGCTCTACATCGAAGACCACCACGCCGCCGGGCTCGGCTCGCAGACCTGGGCCCCGCCGTACGTCGCCGTGCTGGCCGGGCTGTCGGCGATCGCGCTGGGCAAGACGTGGCTGGCCGTGGCCGTGGTGCTGCTCGGCTGCGTGCCGCTGGCCGGGATCTCGGCGTACGCGGCGACCAAGCGGATGATCTCGTACACGCCCGCGCGGGTCTGGCTGGCCGCCACCTACGCCCTGCTGCCGGTCACGACGGGCGTGATCGCGGGCGGGCGGCTCGGCACCGCGATCGTGATCGTGCTGCTGCCCGTCTACGCGGCGCTCGCCACGCGGGTGATCGCCGGGTCGCGGCGGGCCGCCTGGGGCTTCGGCCTGCTCCTGACCGTGGGCACGGCCTTCGTCCCGCTCGTGTACGTGCTGGTGGCCATCCTCGGCGGGCTCGCCGCGGTGTCCTTCGGAGGCATCCGCAGGGGCGTCAGGCGGTCGCTCGTGATCGGCCTCGGCACCCCGGTCGTGCTGCTGCTCCCGTGGCTGGTGCAGATCGTCAGGGAGCCCGGACGGATCCTGCTCGAGTCAGGCCTTCACGACGGCCGCCTCATCGACCCCCGCCTCGGCGCCGACCTCCTGCTCATGCTGAGCCCCGGCGGGCCGGGGGTGCCGCCCGTGTGGGCGACGGCGGGCCTCATCGCGGTCGCGCTGGCCGCCCTGCTGCTGCGGCGTCACCAGATGATCGTGGCCATCGGCTGGGGCGTCATGCTCTTCGGGCTGCTGGTGGCGATCGTGGTCAGCCGGGTCAACGGTGCGGCGTGGCCGGGGGTGCCGCTGGCGTTCGCGGCGACGGGCCTGCTGGTGGCCGCGGGTCACCAGGCGCACCGGATCGCCGAGTTCCGCGCCGCGGGCGGCCTGCGCCGCCTGGGCGCGATGCTGATCGTCGTGGTCGCCTTCGCGACCCCGCTCGCCGCCGCCGGGCTGTGGGTGACCAGAGGTGCGCACGGCCCGCTGCGCAGCGACCTGAGCGACCCGGTGCCGGTGCTCGCCGAGCTCCAGTCGGAGCCCGGCGAGGGCACGCTCCTGCTGCGTCCGAGGGACGGCAGGGTCGGCTACACGCTGATGCGCGGCCGGGGCCCGCTGATCGGCGAGTCCGACCTCGAACCGTCACGGGACGCGACCGACCGCTTCACGACCGCGGTCGCCGGGCTCGCCTCGGGCCGGGGCAGCACGTACGTCCAGACGCTCGCGTCGTCCGGGGTCCGCTTCGTGACGGTGCCCGGCCCCGTCGACCTCGCCCTGCAACGAGCGCTCGACTCGCAGCCCGCCCTGGTCAGGGTGAGCCTCTCGGAGACCGGCGGCCTGTGGCGCGTGGCCGGCGAGGTGACCCCGCCTTCGCCGCCGGCGCCCGCGGGCACGCTGCACCGGGGCTGGCTGTGGGCCCAGGGCGCGCTGCTCGTGCTCGTGCTGATCCTGGCCTCGCCCGGCGCCCGTACGAAGGAGCAGGAGGGCGACTACACCGACGCGCCCGTCGAGGAGGGCCCGCGGAGCCGCCGCCGAGCAAAGGAAGATCGGGTGCCCGCGTGAGGAGACTGATCGAGAACCGCTTCGGCCTGCTCGCCCTGGTGCTGGTCGCGCTGGGCGCGTTGTACGGCGTGGCCTTCGTCAGCCGGCCCGCGCCGGCCGCGCAGGCGCGCCCGCAGGCGGTCAGGGCGCCGGTGGAGTCGGTGACCGCCGTATGTCCCGCGCCGTCCGGCAGCCGGGTGAGCGTGGTGACCCCCGTGCAGGAGGAGCAGAACCAGGAGCAGGGAAGCGCCACCCTGTCGCCCATCAAGGCTCCGGAGGGGAAGGACGGCGGCAAGGACGATGTGATCGACCGGCCGGGCCTGCTGTGGCAGCGCGAGATCGCCGCCGGGGGCGGACCTCTCGTGGTCGACGCCACCGGTTCGATGGCCGCCGGGCTGGAGAGCGCCCAGACCGCCAGGGAGACGTCGGGCACCCAGCGGGGGCTCGCCGGAGTGCGGTGCGTCGAGCCCGGCGCGGAGAGCTGGTTCATCGGGCCCGGGCCGGCCGCGGCGGAGATGACCCTCTACCTCGCCAACCCCGACGCGGCCCCGGCCAACGTCTCGTTCATGGTCTACTCCGGGGAAGGCCCGGTGCTGAGCGAGCGCGGCAACGGCGTCGTCGTCAAGCCCGGCCAGCACCGCGTGATCAGGCTGCGCGACCTCGCGCCCTCCCCGCTGATCATGGCCCTGCAGGTGAGCACCCGCAGCGGCCGGGTGGCCGCGGCGGTCAAGGCCGTGCTGGGTGAGGGCAGGGGCGTCGACTGGCTGCCCGCCGCCGCAGCCCCCGCCACCCGGGTCGTCGTCCCCGGCATTCCCGGCACCGCCGGGCAGCGGGAGCTGTACGTCGCCACGCCGGGGGAGCGGGACACGTCCGTGCGGATCAGGGCCGTGCTGAAGGACGGCTCCTACGCGCTGAAGAACAAGGAGACGATCGAGGTGCCGGCCGGATCGGCGGCCTCGCTCGACCTGTCCACCGGGATCGGCGGCCAGCCGGCCGCGCTGGTGCTGGAGTCCGACGTCCCGATCGTGGCGGGCATGAAGATCACCGGAACGGGGGCGAGGCAGGACGTCGCCTTCACGGCCGGCGCCGCATCCGTCGACCTCGGCAGCGTCGTCGCCGACGGCCGGGCGGAGGGCAAGCAGACCTCCTGGCTGGTGCTGTCGGCTCCCTTCGCGGCGGCCACCGTGGAGGTCCGGCTGGTGCCGTCGAAGGGCACGGCGCCGGACCCGGTCGAGGTGAAGGTGCCCGCCGCCCGCACCAAGGAGCTCAGGCTCGCGCCGCCGAAGGGAAGCAAGGGCGGCTTCAGCGTGGTCGTACGGCCGATGCCGGGCTCCGGCCCCGTGTACGGCGGGCGCGTCCTCGACGAGGGGGTCAAAGACGGCCAGATGGTGACCGCGCAGCCACTGGCCATGGCCAGGACCTGGGCGCTGGTGCCCCCGACCGCCGACTCCCCGGGCGCGGTGCTTCCGTAAGTCCTGATGCCGGCAGGTTCTAATGCCGGTCGTCGTAGCCGGGGTCGATCGCCTCCGGCGTGAGGCCCAGCAGACTGGCCACCTGCTCGACGACCACGTCCAGGACCAGTGTGCCGAGCTGTTCGCGGTCCCGGGCCCGGGCCTCCAGCGGGCGGCGGTAGAGCACGACGGCGGCGGGGTCGTCCCCCGAGGCCGACTCCGCCCGTCCCAGGGGGATCGGGTCGGACGACAGCCGCGCCGGCCCGTCCACGAGCTCCGCGGCCGGCGGCACCTCCTCGACGGCGAACTCGACCGACGCGAGCTGGGTGCCCCACCGGGGCTTGAGCCGCTCGACCGCGTCGAGCACCAGGTCGTCGAACCGCTCGCCGCGGGACTTGGCGATGGGAACGTGCGAGGGCGCGAGGGGCCCGCGCATGCCGCGGCCGTGCCGGTCACGCCGGCGCACCCGCCGCCCTCGATCCGGCCTGTCACCGCTCCGCTCGCTCACGCAGTCAGCTTAGAGCCCGTCCCGCCGGTGCGGTGGGTCCGGCGGGTCGTGTCCGCTTTGCCCAACAACGTCATGTCGACTTCAGAGATCGCGGAATTGTGGCGACACGTTCAATAAGAGCGGCGGGGTGGTGGCAATGTGAACGCGGACCGGATACGGTCCCTCCGTGAGCCCCGTCCGCAGCTGTTCCCGTACCGCCTGCAGGCAGCCTGCCGTCTTCACACTCACGTATGTCTACGCCGACTCGACCGCTGTACTCGGCCCCCTGGCGACGTACGTCGAGCCACACTGTTACGACCTGTGCGCGGAGCACGCGGAACGGCTCACCGCACCCAGGGGATGGGAGGTCGTGCGCCTTCCGTCCGAGTCCGTCGCCCCGAGCGGGGACGACCTGGAGGCCCTGGCGAACGCGGTCCGCGAGGCCGCGCGCCCCGCTCCCGCCGCCGGCGAGCCCGTCGGCCAGGCGGTCGAGGTGGGCCGTCGAGGTCACCTGCGGGTGCTCAAGTCCGCCCAGCCCAACAGGGAGCGATGAGACCCCGCTTCGTGGGTAATCGGGCGCTATAGGCTCAGGTGCGAAGACTTAACGACTTTAGGGGCGTGCAGTGGCCGACCTCAGCAGGATCTTCAAGGCGTACGACGTGCGGGGCGTGGTGCCGGACGAGCTCGACGAGGAGATCGCACAGGCCGTCGGGGCGGCCTTCGTCGAGCTGACCGGCGCGTCATCGGTGGTGATGGCGCACGACATGCGCACATCGTCCGGCCCGCTGGCCGAGGCGTTCGCGCGGGGCGCGACCTCCCGGGGCGCGGACGTCATCAACGCGGGGCTCGGCTCGACCGACATGCTCTACTACGCGAGCGGCAGCCTCGGCCTGCCGGGCGTCATGTTCACCGCGAGCCACAACCCGGCCAAGTACAACGGGATGAAGATGTGCCGGGCGGGCGCCGTGCCGGTGGGCACCGACACCGGCCTGCTGCAGATCCGCGACCGCGCATCCGAGCTGCTGGCGACAGAGCTGGGCGGCACGCCGGGCGCGGGCACGGTGACCCGGCGGAACCTGCTGGAGGGCTACGCCGCACACTTGAAGACGCTGGTCGACCTGTCGGGCATCCGGCCGCTGAAGGTGGTCGTGGACGCGGGCAACGGCATGGGCGGCTACACGGTCCCGGAGGTCTTCACGGGCCTGCCGGTCGAGCTGACCCCGCTCTACTTCGAGCTCGACGGCAGCTTCCCCAACCACGAGGCCAACCCGATCGAGCCGGAGAACCTGCGCGACCTGCAGAAGGCGGTCGTTTCGCAGGGCGCGGACATCGGCATCGCCTTCGACGGCGACGCCGACCGCTGCTGGGTCATCGACGAGCGGGGCGAGTCCGTCTCGCCGTCCACGATCACGGCGCTGGTCGCGGTGCGGGAGCTGGCCAAGAACCCCGGCGCCACGATCATCCACAACCTGATCACTTCCAAGGGCGTGCCGGAGATCGTCGGCGAGCACGGAGGAAAGCCCGTCCGCACCCGCGTCGGGCACTCGTTCATCAAGGCGGAGATGGCCCGCACCGGCGCCGTCTTCGGCGGAGAGCACTCGGCCCACTACTACTTCCGCGACTTCTGGTTCGCCGACTCCGGCATGCTGGCCGCCCTGCACGTGCTCGCCGCGCTGGGCGAGCAGGACCGGCCGCTGTCGGAGGTGCTGTCCCAGTACTCGCGGTACGCCGCGTCCGGTGAGATCAACAGCAGGGTCGAGGACCAGGCCGCCGCCCTGGCCCGGGTGCGTGAGACCTTCGCGGGCCGGGAGGGTGTTACCTTCGACGAGCTGGACGGACTCACCGTCAGCGGTCCGGACTGGTGGTTCAACCTGCGTCCGTCCAACACCGAGCCGCTGCTCCGGCTCAACGCGGAAGCCGCCGACGAGGAGAAGGTCGCCGCAGTCCGAGACGAAGTTCTCGCCGTTGTAAGGAGCTGACGAGTTGAAGATCGACGACTGGCTGCTGGACATCCTCGCCTGCCCGGCGTGCAAGTCCCCGCTCCGCGCCGTACCCGACGCGGACGAGCTGGCGTGCACCTCCGAGTCGTGCGGGCTGGTCTACCCGGTGCGTGACGACATCCCGGTGCTCCTCGTCGACGAGGCACGTAAGGCATGAGCGGTGCCGGAGGGGGCCGGTTCGAGCCCGACCGGCTCGACGACCAGGCATACCTGGTGGAGGGCGACCCCTCCGGCATGCTCCGCTCCGTTGCGTCGTCGGCCGCCCAGGTGCGGGCGGCCTATCGGTCGGCGGTGGAGAACGGCGTGGCCCGGGTCGGCAGGGACGGCCGCCCCCGCGCGATCGTGGTGGCGGGCATCGGCGCCTCCGCCCTCGTGGGCGACGTGCTGGAGGCGCTCTGCCGATACGGCGCCCCGGTCCCGGTGGTGACGGTGCGCGGCCACCGGCTGCCCGGCTGGGTCGGCGCCGCCGATCTCGTCATCGCCGTCTCCCGCTCCGGCAGGACCGAGGAGACCGTCGCCGTCACCGCCGAGGCCGTACGGCGCGGGTGCGCGCTCGTGGGCGCGGGCGCGCCCGACACGCCGCTGTCGGCGCTGGTCGAGCGGGCGGGCGGGCCGTACGCGCCGGTGGGCGGGGCGACCGGGGTGGCCGGGCAGCCGAGGGCCACGCTGTGGTCGCTCATGGTGCCGCCGATCCTGGCGGCGGCCGCGCTCGGGCTGGTTTCGGCAGGGGAGAGCGAGTTCGAGTCGGTGGCCAAGCGGCTGGAGGACCTGGCCCATCGGTGCCGGCCGTCCAGTGAGGCGTTCATCAATCCCGGCAAGACGCTGGCGATGGAACTGGCCGGGACGCTTCCGGTCATCTGGGGCACCTCGCCACTGGCCGCGGCGGCGGCCCACGGTCTGGCCGGCCGGCTGAGCGAGGACGCGGGCTACCCGGCGATCTGGGGGGAGCTGCCCGAGGCCGCCCACAGCCAGATCGTGACGTTCGACGGCCCCTTCGCCGGGCGGGACATCTTCGCCGACCCGTTCGCCGACGAGCCGGGCGAAAGCCCGCGCCTGCGCCTGTTCCTGCTGCGTGACGCGGAGGAGCACCCGCAGGTGACCGGCTCCCGGACGGCCGCCGTACGGCTGGCCGAGGACCGGGGGGTTCCGGTGTCCGAGATTCTGGCCGAGGGGGCGCACCCGCTGGAGCGGTTCGCCGCCCTGGCCGGCCTGTGCGACTACGCGAGTGTCTACCTCGCTCTCGGGTACGGGATGGACCCGGCATCGGCCATGGCGGCGACGGAACTCCAGGCCAGGATTTCCCAATAGGATCGCCTCGGCCGATTGATATGAGGAGTTCATAGTGAGTGCGGGTGGCGGTACCAAGGCGATCCTTGCGGCGCTCGGCGCCAACCTGGCGATCGCCGTGGCGAAGTTCGTGGCGTTCCTGTTCACCGGGTCCTCGTCGATGCTCGCCGAGTCGGTCCACTCGGTGGCCGACTCCGGCAACCAGGCGCTGCTGATGCTCGGCGGCAAGCGCGCCGCCAAGCGGAGCACCCGTAAGCACCCCTTCGGCTATGGCAGGGAGCGCTACTTCTACGCGTTCGTGGTGGCCGTGGTGCTGTTCACGATCGGCGCCCTGTTCTCCCTGTACGAGGGCTGGCACAAGATCGCCGACCCGCAGCCAGTGGAGTCGCCGATCTGGGCCTTCGCGGTGCTGATCTTCGCGATCGTCGCCGAGGGCTTCTCGTTCCGCACGGCCATCAAGGAGTCGAGCGCGATCAAGGGCGACCACTCCTGGGTGGCGTTCATCCGGAGGGCGAAGGCTCCCGAACTCCCGGTCGTGCTCCTGGAGGACTTCGGCGCGCTGATCGGCCTGGTCTTCGCGCTGTTCGGCGTGACGATGGCCGTGGTCACCGGCAACGGCGCCTGGGACGGTGTGGGCAGCCTCGCCATCGGTGTGCTGCTCGCGGTGATCGCGATCATCCTGGCCACCGAGACCAAGTCGCTGCTGATCGGGGAGAGCGCGACGCCCGAGATGGAGGACAAGATCTGCGCCGCGCTGGAGGCCGCCCCCGAGGTCAGCCGGGTCATCCACCTGCGCACCCTCCACCTCGGCCCGGAGGAGCTGCTGGTCGCCGCGAAGATCGCGGTGGAGCACGACGACACCGCCGGAGAGGTGGCGCGGGGCATCGACGAAGCCGAACGGCGCATCCGTGAGGCGGTTCCGATGGCCCGGGTGATCTACCTGGAGCCGGACCTCTACCGGGCAGACGCCGCCTCGGGGCAACGTACCGGCGCATAACTCCCGTTACGGGCAGCTGTATTTCCTCGCGCACCGTGATTGAAATGTGATGCACAGTCACTTCATCGCTGGCGGTACCAGTCGGTAACTTTACTCTCACATTACGGCTGGTTTACCTCGGAGGTGACTCATGATCCAGGGACGCGTGCGGTGGAAACGATTCGCCCTCGTCTTCGTGCCCGCGCTCGCGGTCGCCTCCGTGCTGGTCGGCGCGACCGCGGAGGGGGCGATCGGCGCGTCGTTCGTGGTCTCGGGTGACACCTTCAAGGTCTCCGCGGACACGCTGCAGGGCCAGGGCTTCGTCCAGTACGGCAGCACGGTCGAGAACAAGAAGGGCCAGAAGATCCCGGTCGCCGTCTCCGGCATCCGGAAGGCCACCCTGACCAACATGTGCCAGACGGTGCTGGTGAAGTCGCCCGTCGGCGCCGTGACCATCCGGATCACCGCCGGCACGGGCAAGGAACCGGTGACCGCCGAGAACATGATCGTCGACGCCACCCAGATCGAGGGCAACGCGGTCTTCACGAAGCTGGAGGCAGGCCGCGACGCGAGCTCGCTCGACCAGGTGCCCGACGGCCAGGGCGCGGCGGGCATGTTCGGCCAGCAGGCCGCCGCGGTCACCATCAAGGACTTCCGGCAGGTCTCCTGGGCGGTCAACGCGGCCACGTTCAAGCTGCCCGGGCTGAAGCTCGCCGTGGAGCCGGGCGAGCACGAGTGCTTCTGATGGAGCGGCCGGTGAAATGGCGGCGGTCGCGGCCGTTCTGGGGCGGCCTGCTCGTGCTCGCGGCCGGCCTGGAGTTGCTGAGCATCCCGTTCGCGACCCAGGCCCTGCCGCTCGTCATCCAGTCGGGCACGGTCGGCGCCACCTATCTGATCGCGCTGGTGCTGATCATCCTGGGCCTGATGGTCTGGCTACAGCCCGGCCAGCGGGCCTTCCTCGGCGTGGTCGCCGTACTGGTCTCGATCGCGTCGTTCGTCTACGCCAACCTGGGCGGTTTCCTGATCGGCATGCTGCTCGGCCTGGTCGGAGGCGCGCTCGCGGTCGCCTGGACGCCCGCGGCGACCACCGAGGGCGGCGCGGCGCCGATCGAGCCCGCCGCGCGGCGCGCGCCGGGGGAAGGGGGCATCACCTTCACCGAGCGGCGGGTGGTCAGCGGCGACGAGCGCCTGGAGGCCACGCGGCCTCAGCAGCCCGCCGAACCGGTGGACGAGAACCCGCGCATCCTGGTCGCCCGGGTCCGGCGCGACGCCGATCCCGGCGCCCCTGGTTCTGATGAGGGCCCTGACGGCGGTACTGACGGCGGTACTGATGACGGCCCTGACGACGGTCCCGGCGACGGTGGCGTACGGCCGGACGGCGGCGGGCGCGGAGACACCGGTCCGGGGCCGGGTCCGGCGGCCAGGGCGCTGGCCATCGCCGTGCTGCCCGTCATCCTGGCGGCCGGGACGGGTCTGGCGCGGGAGGACCCGGGAACGGGCGGGCAGAGCGGCTCCCTCCTGCCCGGTGTCGTCCCGAGCGCCGTCCCCAGCGGCCTGTCCGACGTCCTCGACGGCGTCCTTCCCAGCGCACGGCCCAGCGCGCTGCCCACGGATTTGAAGGACGCCGTCGGGTCCCTCACCGGTAGGAAGAGCCCCTCGCCGTCGCCCGGGGAGGACGGCGAGGACGAGCCGGGGGTCTCCTCCCGGCCGGGAGCGGTGAGGGTCGCGACCGAGACGGCCGCCGTCCGCGCGCCCTCGCTGACCATGACCGGGATGAAGTTCACCGGCGTGGTCGAGATGCCCACCGCGACCGGCACGGTCAAGATGCTCCGTTTCACCATGGACAAGGCCGTGCTGGAGCAGCCCCAGCAGACCATGGGCCCGGCGACGCTGACCGGCAGCACGTTCACCTTCGAGGGCAACGTGGTGATCTGCACCACGAAGATGACCGCCAAACTCCTCGGCGTGCCTCAGGAGTTCACGGCGGAGCACCCGAACCTTCTGGTCAGGGCACTCAAACTGGTGCCGTCCCTGAACGTCCCGCTGACGATGACCGACATCGTCAGCGAGCAGCCGTACGTCACCGCCGACTCCCTGCGGGCGGACGACCTGCGCCTCGTGGTGGGCGCCTGATCCCTGGGCGCCCGACTCACCGGTGCCGCAGCAGCCGAAGGGCCTTCTCCTTCTCGAAGTCCAGTGCCCGGCGCGGCGCCTGGATACGACCGATGCGCACGCCGAGATCGCGTACGGCCTGGGCCACCGCGGGCTCGGACAGCGCCCGGAGCGCGAAGGCCAGTTCGGCCGGCGAGACGTCGAACCGCCGCTCCAGCTCCGTCGCCTGGCGCACCGCCTCCAGTTCGTCGGGCCCGAAGCGTCGATGGGCGCCCTTGTCCCGTACGGGCGGCAGCAGGCCGAGAGCCTCCCGGTAGCGCAACATCCGGGGGGACATGCCGAGCCGCTTTGCCGCCTCGGTGATGCGCATCGTGCCTCCGGTCCCCTCCCCGTTCCTGGGGTCCACGCTAGACAGTCCAGCGGCCCTCCGGCACCCGTCGGCGAGGGAATCTCACATTCTTGTGTCAGGTTCGCGGGCCTGCGTATGCGCTCCTGCGTTCGCGCCGCCTAAACTCGCACCGACGGACAACGGAGGAGACACTCATGGACTTCAAGGTCGCCGACCTTTCGCTTGCGGAATTCGGCCGCAAAGAGATCCGCCTCGCGGAGCACGAGATGCCGGGCCTCATGGCGACCCGCAAGGAGTACGCCGCGGCGCAGCCGCTGCGCGGCGCGAAGATCATGGGCTCGCTGCACATGACGATCCAGACCGCCGTGCTGATCGAGACGCTGGTCGCGCTCGGCGCCGACGTCCGCTGGGTGAGCTGCAACATCTTCTCCACCCAGGACCACGCCGCCGCCGCGGTCGTCGTCGGCCCGGACGGCACGGTGGACAACCCCTCCGGTGTCCCGGTCTTCGCCTGGAAGGGCGAGACGCTGGAGGAATACTGGTGGTGCACCGAGCAGGCCCTCCGCTGGCCCGACGGCTCCGGCCCCAACATGATCCTGGACGACGGCGGCGACGCGACGCTGCTCGTGCACAAGGGTGTGGAGTTCGAGAAGGCCGGCGCCGTACCGGTCGCCGGTGAGGACGACCCCGAGGAGTGGGCGGTCATCCTCGACACGCTCCGCCGCACGGTGTCCGAGGACAAGTGGTGGACCCGCGTGGCCGAGGACATCAAGGGCGTCACCGAGGAGACCACGACCGGCGTGCACCGCCTCTACGAGATGCACAAGTCCGGCACGCTCCTCTTCCCGGCGATCAACGTCAACGACTCGGTGACGAAGTCGAAGTTCGACAACAAGTACGGCTGCCGCCACTCCGTGATCGACGGCCTCAACCGCGCCACCGACGTGCTGATCGGCGGCAAGGTCGCCGTGGTCTGCGGCTACGGCGACGTGGGCAAGGGCTGCGCCGACGCGCTGCGCGGCCAGGGCGCCCGGGTCATCGTGACCGAGATCGACCCGATCTGCGCGCTGCAGGCCGCCATGGACGGCTTCCAGGTCACCACCCTGGAGGACGTCGTCGGCATCGCCGACATCTTCGTCACCACGACCGGCAACTTCGGCATCATCACCGCCGAGCACATGGCGCAGATGAAGCACCAGGCGATCGTGTCCAACATCGGCCACTTCGACAACGAGATCGACATGGCCGGCCTCGGCCGCATCCCGGGCATCGAGAAGATCAACATCAAGCCGCAGGTCGACGAGTGGGTCTTCCCCGACGGGCACTCGATCCTCGTGCTCGCCGAGGGCCGCCTGATGAACCTCGGCTGCGCCACCGGCCACCCGTCGTTCGTCATGTCGAACTCGTTCACCAACCAGGTCATCGCTCAGATCGAGCTGTTCACGAAGACCGACGAGTACCCGACCGGCGTGTACGTGCTGCCCAAGCACCTCGACGAGAAGGTCGCCCGCCTCCACCTCGACGCGCTCGGCGTCAAGCTGACCACGCTCAGCAAGAAGCAGGCGGAGTACATCGGCGTCGACGTCGAGGGCCCGTACAAGCCGGACCACTACCGCTACTGACCGCGACTCGTACGACGGGGGCGTGGGCCCGGCCCGCGCCCCTCGTCAGGAGGCAGACGGCGTGATTCAGCCGGACATCACGGCGGACATCGCGGAGGCCGGAGAGCGGCGCATCGAGTGGGCCGCCCGGTCGATGCCGGTCCTCCAGGCGATCGGCGCCGGGTTCGGCGCCGATCGGCCGCTCGACGGAATGCGCATCGCCGCCTGCATGCACGTGACCGCCGAGACGGCGGTGCTTCTCGGGGCGCTGCAGCAGGGTGGTGCCCGAATCGCCCTGGCCGCGTCCAACCCGCTGTCCACCCAGGACGACGTGGCCGAGGCGCTGAGAACGTACGGCATCGCCGTGCACGCTCGCGCGGGGGTGGACAAGGCGACCTACTACCGCCACATCCACCAGGCGCTCGACATCGCGCCACACGTCGTGCTCGACGACGGATGCGACCTCGTCAACACCCTGCACACCGAGCGGGTCGAACTCCTCGACGGCGTGATCGGCGGCTGCGAGGCGACCACGACCGGGATCATCCGGCTGCGCCAGATGGCCTCGGAGAACGCGCTCCGCTTCCCGATGGTCGCGGTGAACGACACCCGGACCAAGCGGATGTTCGACAACCGTTACGGCACCGGCCAGTCGACGCTCGACGGCATCATGCGGGCCACGAATGTCCTGCTCGCGGGCCGCACCGTGGTTGTGGCGGGCTTCGGCTTCTGTGGCCGGGGTGTCGCTGAGCGGGCCAAGGGCCTCGGCGCGCGGGTCGTCGTCACCGAGATCGATCCGGTCAAGGCCCTCGACGCCGCACTGCAGGGCTACGACGTACGGCCGATGAGCCTGGCCGCCGAGACCGGCGACGTGTTCGTGACCGTCACCGGCAACCGCGACGTCATCCGTGCCGAGCACCTGGCCGTGATGAAAGACGGTGCGATCCTCGCGAACGCGGGCCACTTCGACGTCGAGATCGACGTACGGGCCCTGGAGGAGATGGCGCGCGAGGTGCGCTTCGGGATCCGGCCCAACACCGATGAGTATGTCCTGGAGGACGGCCGCAGGCTGCTGCTGCTCGCCGAGGGGCGCCTGGTCAACCTGACCGCCGCCGAGGGACACCCGGCCGCGGTGATGGACATGTCGTTCTCCGCCCAGGCGCTCGCCGTCGCCTGGCTGGTCCGCGAGTCGGCCCAGATGGATCCCGGCGTGTACGACGTCCCGGCCGACATCGACGCCGAGGTGGCCCGCCTGAAGCTCGCCGCCGCCGGGATCTCGATCGACGCGCTCACCGGCGATCAGGAGGAGTATCTCCACTCCTGGCGCATCGGCTCCTAGGCATCCGTCAGCCGGTCGATCGTCTCCCGGATCCAGCGGATCTCCGTACGGCTGGTGGCGGTGGCGATGGTGAGCAGGCCCTTGCGGAACGGGTCGTCGAAGTCCTCGGCACGCAACGGCCGGCCGGCGTCCCAGAAGAAGCTGGCGGGCTCGGTCAGGAACGCCAGCCTGCGCCGCAGGACCGCCGCCTGTTCGGCGGGATCGCCGAGATGGCGCAGGAACGCCAGCACCGTGAACCAGCGGTTCTCGTCGGTGATGAAGAGCTCGTCGGGCTCTCGCAGGCGGCGCAGCAGTTCGGTCCGGCCGTCCGGCGTCAGGATGAGGACGTGCCGCGGCGCCGCGGCTGATCCCGGACGGGTCTCACGAGTGAGCAGACCGGCTCGTCCGCTGATCCGGGCGCAGGCCGTCCCGGCCGACGTCGTCGCGCACAGCATGGGCGGAGGTGTCGCCATCCTCTTGGCCGACCGGCATCCGCATCTGGTGGAGCGGCTGGTCCTGGTCGACAGCCACCTCGACCGGTACACGTACGATCCGGCGTCGGCCTCCTGCATGATGGCCGGCTACAGCGAGGAGGAGTTCCTCGCCGAGGGGTGGGAGCACGTGCTGGACCTGGCCGGGCCACACTGGGCGGCCACCATGCGGCTGGCCGGGAGGCACGCGCTCCATCGTTCGGCGGTCGACATGCGCGACGACACGCGGCCCCTCATGCGCGAGACCCTGCTGGGCCTGCGGATCCCCCGTACGGTGTTGTACGCGGCCGCCAACGGCCCGTTGCCCGGCGAAACCGAACTCGCCGCCGGCGGCGTGCGGATCGTGCCCGTCCCCGACTGCGGCCACAACATCATGATCGACAACGTCGGCGGGTTCGCCGAGGCCGTCGCGGCGGCGCTGGCCCGCTGATCGGGTGGCCGACGTGAGGTCAGGCGCCCTGCATTTCACGCATCCGCCGGATCTCGGCGGTCTGTTCGGCGATCACGTCCGTGGCCCACTGCTCGACGGTGAGGTGCGAGCCCTCGGTGAGCGCCGTGGTGGCCATCGTGATCGCGCCTTCGTGATGGGCGACCATCATCTGGAGGAACAGGCTGTCGAACGTGGCGCCGGAGGCCGCCCTGAGCGCCTCCATCTGCTCCGGGGTGGCCATGCCCGGCATGTCGCTGTGATCGGCGTGATGGTCGGGCCGGGGGAGGTGTTCCCGGTCGAGCCAGGACGTCATGACGCGGATCTCCGGCTCCTGCACGTCGTGGATGCGGGCCGCGAGCGCCTTCAGCTTGGCGGAGGAGGCGTGCGAGGGAGCCAGGGCCGCCATGTCCAGCGCCTGCCGGTGATGGACGATCATGTCCTGGACATACCGCACGTCGGCCGCGTTGACGGTGGGGGAGGGGACCGCGGTGGCGGCCTCGGCGGGGCTGAGGGTCCTGGCCTCCTCGCCGGGCCGGCCGGGCGCGATCACGGGGGCGGTCGAGACGGGAGCACTCTCGCGTACGTCCTCCGCGCAGGCGGTGAGGAAGCAAACGCCGAGGAGGACTGCGACACCGGCCACAAAGACGTGCCCGAGCCGCGCCCTGCCGTCCTGTGCGCTTCGCGCCCTGCCGTTCCGCGCGATTCGCGCCCTGCCATCCCGCGCAAAGCGCTCGCTGCCGTCCTGCGCGCTTCGCACCCCTGCCTCCCTGTCGCGGAGCGTACCGAGATCACGACGCTAACCCGGCAGGTACGGGAGGACAAAGGGCGACATGTGCCAGTTTTATTGACAGGTTGACAGCTAGCGGAACCCTCCAGTCAGAAGTGACGATCTGATCATTTATGCCCCCTTTATAGGAGGAGGACAGCAAGTTGTTCACCTTACGCCGCAGCGGTCGTGCGCTTGCCGTGGCGGGCGCGGCGGTCGTCCTGGCTCTGTCCGCCAACCCCGTACAGGCCGCCGACGTGCTGGCTCCGGACGAGATCGCCATGAGCGCGAACGTCACGCACGTCGCGAACGTGCCGACCCCCACCGCCCTGGCCGGCACCATCAACACCGACATCGCCTTCCAGGGTGACTACGCCTACGTCGGCAACTACGGTGGGTTCACGATCTTCGACATCGGGAACCCGAAAAGGCCGGCGGTCGTGAGCTCGGTGGTCTGCCCCGGCTCCCAGATGGACATGTCCGTGTACGGCGACCTGCTGTTCGGGTCCGTCGACTCCTCCCGCAACGACGACTCGTGCGCCAGCACGTCCCAGTCGGCGTCGGTCAAGGAGTCGTGGGAGGGCGTCCGCATCTTCGACGTCAGGGACAAGTCGCACCCGAAGTACATCAAGTCGGTGGAGACGAACTGCGGGTCCCACACCCACACCCTCGTGCCGGACAAGAGGGGCGAGAACGTCTACATCTACGTCTCCTCCTACAGCCCGTCGGCGGCCTTCCCCGACTGCCAGCCGCCGCACGACCTGATCTCCATCATCAAGGTCCCGCTCGAGAACCCCACCGCCGCATCCGTCGTGGCGGCGCCGGTGCTGTTCCCGGACGGCGGCAACCCGGGTGACGGGCAGTCCTACCCCAACGGCACGTCCGCGACGACGGGCTGCCACGACATCACCGCATACCCGGAGAAGGGCCTGGCGGCGGGCGCCTGCATGGGCGACGGCATCCTGATGGACATCCGCGACCCCGAGCACCCGAAGGTCCTCGACGTCGTACGCGACGACGAGAACTTCGCCTTCTGGCACTCGGCGACGTTCAACAACGAAGGCACCAAGGTGGTCTTCACCGACGAGCTCGGCGGCGGTGGCGCGGCCACCTGCAACGAGGCGATCGGCCCGAACCGCGGCGCCGACGCCATCTATGACATCGCTCCCGGCAACAAGCTCACCTTCCGGAGCTACTTCAAGATCAGCCGCTACCAGGACGACACCGAGAACTGCGTCGCGCACAACGGCTCGCTGATCCCGGTCAAGGGCCGCGACATCATGGTGCAGGCCTGGTATCAGGGCGGCGTCTCGATCTGGGACTTCACCGACTCGGCGCACCCGCAGGAGATCGGCTACTTCGAGCGCGGCCCGTGGTCGGAGCCGTTGAGCGCCGGCTATTGGTCGGCCTACTACTACAACGGCTACATCTACGGCAGCGAGTTCAACCAGGGATTCGACGTCCTGCGGATCAACGACCCGCGTACGAACCAGGCCAAGAGCGTGAAGATGGACATCCTCAACGTGCAGAGCCAGGGTTCGTACCGCGAGCACGGCAGGCACTAGAGGCATAGAAGGAGGCGGGCATCTCCGGTGCGGCCTCTCCCTCAACGCACCGGCGATGCCCGCCTCAACCCCACTGCAGGTATGCCCCATGACCTGCAATGACCACAGGTGCCCCGCAAATCGGGCTCTACACCTAAACGGGTGGAACAAATCCTCCCGATGTCGTCGGAGCCTCTCCACGCGGCGGCTCCGCCGGTCTCGGCGGGGCCGCCGCCGGCACACCGTATCCCTGCCCCCCGGACCCCTGCGCGCCGTGTCCATAAGCGCCGTGTCCATAAGCGCCGTACCGCTGGGGACCGTACGGCGGGGGCGTGGAACGGACCCGGGCGAGCCGTATCTCCTCACGGCGCCTGCGTTCGGCCAGTACGGCGGCCAGATAGGCGTACGGCGGGACGCCGGGCGGGGGCGGCGGCGCCACCTGCGCGCTGATCCGCGTGGCCACACGCAGCCCCATCTCGTCCCGGGTGTGCGGGCTGAGCTGGTTCCACCTGGACAGGTACTGCCGGGCCGTGTTGGCCAGGTCGTCGGACAGCCCGGACAACTCCAGCGTCGCGGCCCACGACGCGAGCGACGGAGGCATCTCCGGCGGAGGGGCCTGCTGCGGCGAACGCTCCCCGATGACGGTCGTCCCCGCGAACACGTCCCCCAGGCGCTTACCACGCTGGTTGAGGAGCGACGTGATGAGCGCGGGAGCGCCGGCGAACGTCCAGAACTCCAGGAATCCGGCGAGCCCGCGGAACAACGCCTGCCGGAAGCGTTCCGGCCCGCCGTCATCGCTCACCACGCGCAGGCCGAGGGCGAGCTTGCCCAGCGAGCGGCCCCTGGTGATCGTCTCGAACGCGACCGGGTAGCCCACCGTGACCAGCACGACGAACAGGATGAGCAGGCCGGTGGCCAGTGACTCGTCGGTCACCACAGACGCCTGCGTGACCAGCACGACAGCAAGGATGATCACGGCCCACTGGACGGCCCAGTCGATGAGGAAGGCCAGGGCGCGGCTGGGGAGCTGGGCGACGCGAACCTCTACGACGACCGCCTCGCCGGTCACGACTTCGGACACACTGCGCACCCTACTGTGCCACCGCCGATAGGGTCCGATCCGTGGACATCGATGCGTTCGTCGCCGCGAGCAAGCCGTCCTGGGATCGGCTGGACGACCTCGTACGGCGGCAGCGCAGGCTGCGCGGCGCGGAGGTCGACGAGCTGGTCGAGCTCTACCAGCGGGCGGCGACCCACCTGTCCATCGTGCGATCGGGGTCGTCCGACGCCCTTCTCGTCGGACGCCTGTCGTCGCTGGTGGCGAGGGCGCGCTCGGCCGTCACGGGAGCCCACAGCCCGGCCTGGCGGGAGGTCGCCCGGTTCTTCACGGTGTCGTTCCCCGTGGTGGCCTACCGGGCGCGCCGGTGGTGGATCGGCGTCACAGTGGTCTCGCTCGCGGTCGCGTACGTCGTGGGCGTGTGGGTGGCGCGCGACCCCGCCGTGCAGAGCCTGGTCGGCACACCTGAGGAGATCCGGCAGATCGTCGAGCACGACTTCGCCGACTACTACTCCGAGAACCCGGCGGCGTCGTTCGCCGGCCACGTGTGGCTGAACAACGCCTGGCTGTCCATGCAGGTCGTGGTCTCGGCGATCCTGCTCGGCCTGCCCATCCCCTGGATCCTGTTCCAGAACGCGGCCAACGTGGGGCTCATGGGCGGTCTCATGCACGCGCACGGCAAGGCGGACGTCTTCTGGGGCCTGATCCTGCCGCACGGCATGCTGGAGCTGACCGCGGTCTTCCTCGCGGCGGCCGCCGGGCTGCGGCTGGGCTGGACCGTCGTCGACCCCGGCCCCAGGCGGCGGGCGGAGGCGCTGGCCGAGCAGGGCAGGGCCGTGATGAGCGTCGCGCTCGGCCTGGTCGTGGTGCTGCTCGTCTCCGGGCTCATCGAGGCGGGGGTCACCCCTTCGGGCCTGCCGACCTGGGCGCGCATCTCCATCGGGGCGCTCGCGGAGGCGCTCTTCATCGCGTACGTGGTCGTCTTCGGCCGCCGGGCGGAACGCGCGGACGAGACAGGGGACATCGAGCACGCCCCCGACCTCGCGCCCACAGCCTGAACCTCAACAGCCTGAGCCCCAACAGCCTGATCAGAGCCGGCCGGCGGCCTTCAGAGCCAGGTACGCGTCCGCGAGCGCCGGGGCGACGTCCTCGGGCAGGGCGTCCACGACCTCCACGCCGTGGCGGCGCAGCACCGCGGTGATCCCGCGCCGTTCGCCGCGCAGCCGCTCGGCCGCCGCGGCGTCGTAGACGGCCTCCGAAGTGCCGCGCCCGGCCGCCATGCCGGCCACGCGCGGATCGGCGACCGAGGCCACCACAACCGTGTGCCGGGACGACAGGCTGGGCAGCACGGGCAGCAGGCCCTCCTCCATGGCGGTGGCGTTCAGGTCGGTCAGCAGCACCACCAGGCAGCGCCGCCTGGCCCTGGACAGCACGGCCGCCACCATCCCCGCGGCGTCGGCCTCGACCAGCTCCGCCTCGATCGGCGCCATCGCGTCGACCAGCGACGACAGCAGTTCCGTGCGCGACGCGCCGGACACCTGGGCCCGTACGGCCCGGTCGTAGGCGAGGAAGTCGACGCGGTCGCCGGCCCGTGCGGCGAGCGCGGCCAGCAGCAGCGCGGCGTCCATCGACCAGTCCAGGCGGGGCCATCCGGAAGGGCCGGAGCCGGGCACGGGCGCCTCCCCGACCCGGCCCGCCGAGGTGCGGCCCGTGTCGAGCACGATCAGCACGCGGCGGTCGCGTTCGGGCCGCCAGGTGCGCACGACGACGTCGCTGCGCCGGGCGCTCGCCCGCCAGTCGATCGAGCGGACGTCGTCGCCCACCACATACTCACGCAGCGAGTCGAACTCGGTGCCCTGGCCGCGCACCAGCGCCGGATGCCGTCCGTCGAGCTCGCGCAGCCGGGCCAGCCGCGCAGGCAGATGCCTGCGGCTGAGGAACGGCGGCAGCACCCTGACGGTCCACGGCACGTGGAACGTCCGCTGCCGCGCCGCCAGGCCCAGCGGCCCGACCGAGCGGACCGTCACGGCGACGGCCTCCCGGTCGCCCCTGCGGGTGGGCGTCAGCGTCGTGACCAGGCGTCGCCGCTCGTGGGCCGGCACGTCGAGTGTCACCCGCCGCGGCGCGGCCGCGGCCGAGGGCTGCCAGGCGTCGCGCAGCACGCCACGGACCCGCCGCGCGCCCGGGTTGTCCACGACGAGGCCGATCGTCGCCGACTGCCCGAGGCGCACCCGCCGTTCGCCGTCGCGCTGGAAGCGGAGCCCGCGTACGGCGCCCGCGAGCAGCAGGTCGGCCGTCACGAGCACGGCGAGCACGAGCGCGGCGGCCAGGACGACCAGGCCGGGCTCGGGGGCGAGGAGCACGACGATCGCGGCGAGGGCGGCGAGCAGTCCCGCGCGTCCGGTCAGCGCCACGCGGCCCTCACCGGGGAACGGGGACGGCGGCCAGGATGCCCTCCAGGATGCCGTCCGGGGTGGCGCCCTCCAGTTCGGCCTCCGGGCGCAGCCCCACGCGGTGGCGCAGGGCGGGCCGCGCCAGGGCCTTCACGTCGTCCGGCGTCACGTACGACCGCCCCGACAGCCACGCCCACGCGCGGGCGGCGGCGAGCAGCGCGGTGGCCCCGCGGGGCGAGACGCCGAGCTGGAGCGAGGGCGACTGCCGGGTGGCCCGCGCGACGTCCACGACGTAACCGAGCACCTCGGCACTCGCGTGGACCTGCGCGACCGCCCGGCGTCCCGCCGCGAGGTCGGCCGCGGACGCCACCGCCTTGATCTCGGTCAGGTCGCGCGGGTCGAAGCCGAGCGCGTGCCGTTCGAGGACGGCGATCTCCTGCTCGCGCGCCGGCAGCGGCACGGTCAGCTTGAGCTGGAACCGGTCGAGCTGCGCCTCGGGGAGCTGGTAGGTGCCCTCGTACTCGACGGGGTTCTGGGTCGCCACGACGATGAAGGGGTCCGGCAGCGCGCGGGCCGCGCCGTCGACGCTGACCTGCCGTTCCTCCATGGCCTCGAGGAGGGCGGCCTGGGTCTTCGGCGGCGTGCGGTTGATCTCGTCGGCGAGCAGCAGGTTGGTGAAGACCGGCCCCTCACGGAACTCGAACTCGGCCGTCCTGGCGTCGTAGACCAGCGAGCCCGTGACGTCGCCCGGCATCAGGTCGGGGGTGAACTGCACCCGCTTGAAGTCCAGTGCGAGCGTGGCCGACAGCGTGCGTACGAGCAGGGTCTTGGCCACGCCGGGCACGCCTTCGAGCAGCACGTGACCCCGGCACAGCAGCGCGATGACCAGTCCGGTGACGACGGGATCCTGGCCCACGACCGCCTTGGCCACCTCCGCCCGCAGCGCCGCGAGCGCCTCGCGGGCGGCGTCCGCGTCCGATTCAGGTGTGGTCACGAGTCTCGTACCTGCCTTTCGAGTGTGTCCAGGTGAGCGGCGAGGGCCACCAGCGCGGTGTCGTCTCCGGGTGACGGGCCGCACAGCAGCGCCAGCAACGGCTCCGGGGCGCGACCGGTGCGCGTGGCGGCGGCGACGGCGACCTCCTCCGGAGTGGCGGTGCGGGGCAGTCCGAGGCGGGGAGCGAGCCGGTCGGCCGCGGCGGCCCGCAACGCGAGGGCCGCCCGGTCCCTGGCCCGGCGGGACCGGTACAGGCGTCCGCGCCCCTCGACGGTCTCCGCGGCCCGCACGACCACGGGCAGGCGCTCGGCCACGACGGGCCCGAGCCTGCGCCCGCGCCACAGGGCGGCCAGGGCCACCGCGACGGCGAGCTGAAGGACCGCCCACTTGACGCCGCCGGGAACGAGGTCGCCGAGCGAACGGGCCTGCCCGTCCGTCCCATCGCCGGAGCCGCCCGCCTCGTCGGGATCGCCGGGCTCGGCGAGCCAGACGAGTTTCGGTCGCGACCCGGCGAGGTTCAGCGCGAGCGCCGCGTTGCCGTCCTCCGCGAGGCGCAGGTTGGTCATGAACGACGCGTCGCCCAGCACGGTCACTGTGTGCCCGTCCGCGGTGTAGCGGACCAGCGAGCGCCCGTCGCCGGCGGGGTAGCAGCCGGTGGAGCCCGGCGGCCCGGTGAAGGACGTGCCGCCGGTGTAGGCGGCGCCTGCCCGCACCGCCTCATTCAGCGTGCACTCCGGGGCCCGGGACCGGGCGCGCACGGGGCCCTGCCTGCGTACGCCGGAGGCGAGCACATCGAGGTACGGCACGGAGCCGACGACGAGCCGGTCGCCGAAAGCCACGGCGAGGCGGCCGGCGGCGCCGCGGTCCAGGAGGCTCGCCTCGGTGACCAGCAACAGGGTGAACGGCCCGGCGGCAGACACGGCCGCGCTGGGGGTCTCCACCCGGACCACCTGCACCCCGTGCGCCTGAAGCAGCCGGGCGAGTGCGGCGCTGCCGTTCAGCGAGGTGTCGGCGGGATCGAGGGAGCGGCCGCCGGCCTGTCCCCCCATGAGCAGCACGGGCAGCGCCGCCGTGACCAGCACGAGCACCACCAGCGACGTGACCCAGGCCGCCTGCCGCGCCCGCCCCGGTGTGGTGGCGGTCATGCGCCCACGCCCGTGCGGGCCGACCGCAGACGCTCGTCCAGGGCGGTGAGCGAGAGGTAGCCCTCTCGGGTGCCGCCCAGCCCGCCGTAGGTCACGTCGTCGAACAGCCGTGCTGCCGCGCGCAGGTCCGCCGCGTGGGGCGGCAGGGCCTGCCCGGCGACCTCGGCCAGCTCCACGGCGGTGCGGCCCGGCATCGGGCTGACGATCGCGCGTTCCTCCAGTTCGCGGGCGATCGCGCGCAGCCGCTCCTGGATGGCCCCGGCCCAGCCGCCCTCGGCCGCCAGGCGCTCGGCTTCGGCGCGATGCTCTGCGGCGGTCCGCTCACGCTGCCCGAACACCGCGCCGCTCTCCGTACGCCGGCCGCCCGAGAAGCGGCGCAGGGCCCACAGGAGCAGCACGGCCAGGACGGCGAGGACGACGGCGATCACGACGAGCGACGTCACACCGCCTCCGCCCGTCCCGCCGCCGCTCATGAGGTCGCCGAGGAACTGGGACATCTCCCGCTGCAGCCGGTCGAACAGCGGCTCGTGCTGGTAGCCCGCCCCGGACAGCTCGCGCGCGGCCTCCCGGGCGGCCTGGTCGCGGCCGACGTCGATCGGCGAGGCGAGCAGCGCCGCCGACCGTATGGGCGTCACGCCTGTGGGCCGTACGGCCCGTAAGGGCCATAAGGCCCCTGAGTCCCGTACGGCGGAGCCCCGTGATAGGGCCCGGAGCCCTGCTGCGTCCCGGCGGCGTAGCTCGGGTGCCACATGTCGTCGACCCCGGCGTGGACCCAGCCCTGCGACTGGTTCTGCGCCGCCGCCGTCTGCAGCACGAGGTCGAACGCCTCGGCCCGCATCCGCCGGTCGGCGTACAGCAACCCGGTCACGCCCGCCTGGAAGGGATAGGTGATCATCGAGGCGATGACCTGGCCGACCGCCAGGAGGAGCGCCGCGATCACGGTCCCGCCGGCGCTGCCGCTGTTGAGCATGCCGAGGAGCGAGCCGCCGAACGTGAACGGGATCGCCAGCACGCCGCTGATGATGGCC
Organism: Microbispora rosea; assembly: GCF_900156315.1. Lineage (GTDB taxonomy): Bacteria > Actinomycetota > Actinomycetes > Streptosporangiales > Streptosporangiaceae > Microbispora > Microbispora rosea. Next base: position 379,008 of record NZ_FTNI01000002.1, read on the forward strand.
GCGAGTATGGCGGTGAGCAGCAGGATGCCGAGCACCCGCCAGCTGTCACCCTTCACCAGCCGCCACGACCGGCTCATGGCGTCGGTGACCCCGCGGCCCTCCAGCACGATGGCCGGGGCCGACAACGACAGGCGCGTATAGAAGAACAGTAGATAAGGGATGTAGGCCAGGAAGAACAGCAGGCCGACGAGGACCCCCAGTCCGGCGGCGGCGCCATCCATGGAGTCGAACGCGCCGGCCGCGACCATGATCACGAACACGGCAACGAGCGCGAGCAGCGGCAGCAGGAGGATGAGCGCCTGCAGCAGCACCAGCCCGAACAGCGCGAGCACCCGCGACCGCGCCAGCCGCCACGCCTCGCCCACCGTGATGCGCCCGCCGAACACCGCGCGGCCCAGCACCCGGGTGAGGACGCCCGTGAGGACGGTGGTGCCGACGAACGTCATGACGTAGCTGATGATGGTGCCGATGTACTGCGCGGCCAGCCCGGCGATCGGCGCGCTCGCCGTTTCGGCGGCGTAAGGGTCGGCCATGAGATCGCCGAGCGAGCCGAAGGAGATGGCCTGCCCGATCGCGGCCGGGATTCCGGTCACCGCCGCGACGATCGCCGACAGGCCGAGCGTGGCCTTGGGGTTCGACCGGATCAGCTTGATCGTGCCGTCGAGGATGTCGCCCAGCGTCAGGGGGCGCAGCGGGATGATGCCCGGCCGCGGCGCGTCCGGCGCCCGGTATCCGTACTGTCCGCCTGCGTACGGCGCGTACGGAGCAGGAGCGTACGGAGCGGCCGGGTGAGGGGCGGACTGATAAGGGGCGGACGGGGGCGGTGCGATTGGGGGTGGTGCGGACGGGTTCGCGCCCTGCGGCGCGCCGGCGCCGGGAGATGCCCAGGAGGGCCCGGCTGCCCCGGCGGCCCCGCCGTACGGGGGAGGTTGCTCGGCCGCCCAGCCGGAGGGCATGTCGGGGGTGGAGCCGGGGCCGTCTGTCATGTCCCAATCCTGGCATGATGTACGCGCGTGCCGCGCGGTCGTAGCAGGAAGGCTCTTGGGGGATGGCCGAAACGGGGGGTGCGGGCGCACACTTGGAACGTGACCGCACCACGGGATTCCCGCCGGTGTGACCGCATCTGGTCAGATCATCGCGCGCTTCGTCCGCTGCGCCTAAACTCCATCCACTGTCGTGGTCGTGTAACACCAAAGCGGTGGCCACGGTAGCCTGCGGGGGAAACTGTGACAAACGCCCAAATCTCCCATACGCGTACGAATGAGGGGCCATGAAAGGACGCGTGCTGGTCGTCGACGACGACGCCGCTCTCGCCGAGATGCTCGGCATCGTCTTGCGCGGGGAGGGCTTTGAGCCGTCGTTCGTGTCCGATGGCGACAAGGCGCTAGACGCCTTCAGGGACACCCGGCCGGACCTCGTCCTGCTCGACCTGATGCTCCCCGGCGCCGACGGAATCGACGTCTGCCGCCGCATCCGCGCCGAGTCCGGGGTCCCGATCGTGATGCTCACGGCCAAGAGCGACACCATCGACGTGGTGCTCGGCCTGGAATCCGGCGCGGACGACTACATCGTCAAGCCGTTCAAACCCAAGGAGCTCGTCGCCCGCGTGCGCGCCCGCCTGCGCCGCACGGACGAGCCCACGCCCGAGATCCTGCAGATCGGCGACATCACCATCGACGTGGCCGGCCACTCGGTCAAGCGCGGAGAGGAGACCATCAACCTCACGCCGCTGGAGTTCGACCTGCTGGTCGCGCTGGCCCGCAAGCCCCGTCAGGTCTTCACCCGCGAGGTGCTGCTGGAGCAGGTTTGGGGCTACCGGCACGCCGCCGATACTCGTCTGGTGAACGTGCACGTCCAGCGCCTGCGCGCGAAGATCGAGAAGGACCCCGAGCACCCGGAGATCGTCGTGACGGTCCGGGGTGTGGGCTACAAGGCCGGCCCGGCGTAAGCCGTACGTCAGCGTGATGCCGGTCCCCGCGAGGAAACGCCGTCGCCGGACCCCGGGCCAGATCGCCCGCGGGGTCCGCAGGCGCGCGCGCCGCCTCGCGGGCCGGCTGCGGCACGTCTGGCGGCGCTCGCTCCAGCTTCGCGTCGTCACCAGCACGCTCGTGCTGTCGATGGCCGTGGTGGTCGTCCTCGGCGTCTTCCTGATGCAGTCGATCGTCGCGTCGGTGCTGACCAGCACCGAGGTGTCCGCGGTCGAGGAGTCGCGGGCGAACATCGCGACGGCGAGCGGCTACCTCACCCAGCCCGCGGACTCGACCGACATCACGCAGGACGCGACCGCCCAGGGGCAGACGATGAACCCCGTCGACGCGGCGGCCAAGGCGCTGACCGACCGCTCCGGCGGTCGCTACGACGTCGTCGTCTTCAACGACGCATCGGTCGGCGAGGGCCGGGCGTCCGGGCAGGTCGACTGGTCGAGCATTCCGGCCCTGCTGCGCGCGAAGGTCCAGAGCAGCGAGGAGCAGTCGCTCTGGGTCCAGACCGTGAAGATCCGGTACATCGGCGCGAAGCAGCCCGAGAGCGCCTGGGTCGTGGGCGCCCGGGTGAACGGCACCTACGAGATCTACCACGTCTTCCCGCTCGGGGACGAGGAGAAGACGCTGCTCGCGGTCCAGCAGATGGTCTTCGGCGCGGGAGCCGCGCTCGTGCTGCTGCTCGCCGGCGTCGCCTCGCTGGTCACCCGCCAGGTGGTCACCCCCGTACGGCTCGCGCGCCAGGCGGCGGAACGGCTCGCCGCCGGCCGGCTGGAGGAGCGTCTCAAGGTGCGCGGGGAGGACGACCTCGCCCGGCTGGCGACCTCGTTCAACGAGATGGCGTCCAACCTCGCCGTGAAGATCCACCAGTTGGAGGAGCTCTCCCAGGTGCAGCGGCAGTTCGTCTCCGACGTCTCGCACGAGCTGCGCACGCCGCTGACGACCGTCCGGATGGCCGCCGACCTGCTGTACGAGGGCCGCGAGGACTTCGACCCCGCCTCCGCGCGGGCCGCCGAGCTCATGCAGAACCAGCTCGAACGCTTCGAGTCGATGCTCGCCGACCTGCTGGAGATCAGCCGCTACGACGCGGGGGCGGCCACCCTCGACCTGGACCCCGTCGACATGCGCGACGTGGTCCTGCGCGCGGTGGGCGACTCCGAGGCGCTCGCCGAGCGGCAGGCCACCCGCTTCGAGCTGCGCCTGCCCAACGAGCCGTGCATGGCCGAGGTGGACAGCCGCAGGGTCGAGCGCATCCTGCGCAACCTGCTCTTCAACGCCATCGAGCACGGCGAGGGCAAGGACATCGTCGTCACGCTCGGCGCCGACCGCGACGCGGTGGCCGTGGCCGTACGCGACCACGGGGTCGGCCTCAAGCCGGGCGAGGAGACGATGGTGTTCGACCGCTTCTGGCGGGCCGATCCCTCGCGCGCCCGGACCATCGGCGGCACCGGGCTCGGCCTGGCGATCTCGCGGGAGGACGCCATGCTGCACGGCGGCTGGCTCCAGGCGTGGGGAGCGCCGGGGGAGGGCAGCCAGTTCCGCCTGTCGCTGCCGCGCGTGGCGGGGGCCCCGCTGCGCGGCTCACCGCTGCCGCTCGTGCCACCCGAGGTCGAGATGCGGCGCACGTGGCGCGGCCACGCCACACCGGTCCTGACCCCGGCGCCCGCGGAGACGGCGCCGAGGGCGCGGGAGAACGTGGACGCGGGGGCCTTCGATGCGGAGTGACCGGCGGAGTGAGCGGCTCGGCGCCCGCCGTCTGACCGCGGTCATGGGGACGGCGCTGGTGCTGGTCTCCGGCGGGGCGGGGTGCGCGACCGTCCCCACGAGCGGCAGCCCCCGCGCCGCCCAGGAGGACCACGGCAAGGACACGCTCAGCCAGCCGTACGTGCGGCTCATCGCGACCCCGCCCAAGAAGGGCGCCCCGCCCGAGGACATCGTGAAGGGCTTCCAGGCCGCCATGGCCGCCTTCGACGATCCCGATCTCGCCATCGCCCGGGAGTACCTCACCTCCGGCGCGGTCAAACGCTGGAACCCCTGGCAGCAGACCCGCATCTACGAGGGCAAGATCGAGTCGGACCACACGCAGGACCTCCAGAAGGCCACCCGGATCACGGTGACGCTGAAGGGCACGGCGGTCGCCACGATCGACCCCGAGGGCAGGTCCACCCCGGCGGCCGGTGCCATCGGGGAGCCGTTCATGCTGGTCAAGCAGAACGGCGAGTGGCGGATCGACGGGCTTTCCGACGGCCGCCTGCTGTCCTACGACGATCTGCAGCGCGCGTACCGGAGGGTGGACCTGTACTACCCGCCGGCCTCCGGGGAGATCGGCCTCGTGGACGACAGGGTGTGGGTGCCGATCGAGCCCGGCAGGGGCGTTCCCGAGACACTGGTCCGCCGCCTGCTCGCCGGGCCGACGTCCTCCATAAGGAACGCGGTGACCAGCGCGTTCCCACCGGGCACGAAACTCAACCGGATCACCGTCGAAGGCGACACGGTCGTGCTCGACTTCTCCGCCGAGCTGGAGGCGGTGCCCACCGACCGCCTCGACGCGCTCAAGGCGCAGCTCGTGTGGACGCTCGGCGAACTGGTCACCGGCCGGACCGTCGAGATCCGCGTGAACGGCGAGTCCGGGAGGCGGTTCCGGCCCGCCGACTACGCCCGCTACGACCCGAACGTGCTGACCGGCTCCCTGCAGGCGTACTACATGCAGGGCGGCAGGCTGCTGCAGTTCAAGGAGAAGGGCGACGGCACCCCGGTGCCGGGCGCGGCCGGCGAGCAGACCGGGAAGTTCTCCCAACCGGCCGTGTCCAACCCCAACAACTACCCGCCCCTCGTGGCCGCCCTGCTCAACGGCGACGGTGTCTACGTCGCCCCGATGGCCCCCGGCAGCCAGTGGCAGCGGTGGATCGCGGGCGGGGACATGAGCCCGCCCTCCTGGGACCGCTACGGCGCCGTCTGGTCGGCCGAGAGGGTGAACCCGCACGAGAGCCGGGTGTGGATGGCCGAGAACGGCCGGGCCCGCCGCGTGGACATCGACGACGAGCTGTCGTACGGGCGGATCATCGAGCTGCGGGTCTCCCGTGACGGCGCCCGGATCGCCGCGATCGTCGACGACGGCCTCGGCACCTCCGTGAAGATCGGCACGATCGTGCGCAACGGCCTGCAGACGCGGATCGAGTCCGTGCGGACGCTGATCGAGCCACGTGACGCTCGCAAGATCAAGGACATCGCCTGGCAGGACGCCGCCGACCTGCTCGTGCTGTCCGAGGGCAGCAGCGGCCAGGAGCTCGCCAACTGGTCGGTGATGGAGGGCGTGGTCCCCAACGACGGCCCCATCAAGCTCGATTCGAAGATCAAGTCGATCGCGGCCGTCCCCGACCACGTCCTCGCGGCGGCCGACGAGGGCCAGGTGCTCACCTACAGCGTGGACAAGCACGCCTGGACCCCGCGCGCCGACAACGGCTCCACCGACCCCGTCTACCCCCTCGGCTGAGCCGGTCGCGGTGATCGACGGTGGCCAAGGGTGACCTACGGTGAACTGTCGGTGGCGGACGGCATGCTGAGGGCGTGCCACCCGCTCTGCTCGACCTGATCCTCCCTCCCCGCTGCGCCGGATGCGGCGCGCCGGGCGCCCTCGCCTGCCCGTCCTGCAGGACCGAGTTGCTGCGGGAGCCGGCTCCCCGGCCGCCGGACCCGCCGCCTCCGGGCCTGCCGGACTGCTGGTCGGCCACCGCCTACGACGGTGCGGCCCGCCGGATGATCCTCGCCTGCAAGGAACGCGGCCGCACGGCCCTGGTGCCGGTCCTGGCGGCCGCCGTAAGCGCGTGTGTGGCCGCGTGGGCGGCGTGCGGGGGAGTCCGCCGTGAGGTGTGGCTGGTGCCGGTTCCGAGCGCCCGGGCCGCCTCTCGCCGCCGGGGGCACGACCCCGTCCGCGCCGTCGCCGCGGCGGCGGCCCGCGAGCTGTGCGCGCGAGGCCGGCCCGCCGCCCTCGCGCCCCTGCTGCGGCTGGGCCGGCGCGTGGCCGACCAGGCGGGGCTGGGATCGGCGGAGAGGGCCGTCAACCTGTTGGGGGCGTTCGAGGTCGCCCCTGGCTCGGCAGCGCGGCCACGGCCCTCTGGCCGCGGTCAGGGGGCCGTCGCCGTGGTCCTGGTGGACGACGTCGTCACGACGGGGACGACGCTGGCGGAGGCGGCCAGGGCGCTGCGCGCCGCCGGCGCTGAGCCGTCCGCGGCGGTGACCGTCGCTGCGACACGCCGGAGACGTCGGATTGGTGAATATCACGGACCGTAAAGACTTGGGTAAGAGCGGGGCCGGTCGCAGGGGGACGACCGCCTGCCGATTTCGGGGCGACTTAGCTGCTCAAGGCAGGTGTGGATGCCGCGGTTGCGGGGATTCCGAGAATATGACCACGAATTTTCCGACGGGGACACGGCAACCGGGATCACGCAAAGTGATCGTTTAGCCGATCTCCTGGCTGACATTCGAGGCGGTAGCGACTAGCGTTCAGGCATGGCACCCGTTCGGGTCCGTGGTTGCGCCGGGCCGACTCCCTCGCGGAGTCCGGCCTGGTTAGCCGATGCCAGCCGCAGGCGAAACGGCCCACGTAAGGCGACTCTTGGTCGACCGATCACGGTGCGGCTTAGAGGTAAGTCCTGCCCTCCCGGGGGTCCAGATGTCCCCCGTAAGAGGAGAAGGGCAGTAGTGGCGAGTGAGCTGCGAACCCCTCAGCAGGCGGATGTGGGGACGAAGACCAGGTCGGCCGGACGGGTGTCCAAAGAGCGCGTGCACCACCGTCGATGTGCGAAGGGGGGCTTTGCGTGGAAATCATCGTCAAGGGACGGCACACCACAGTGGGTGACCGGTTCCGCGATCAAGTGACGTCCAAGCTGGCCAGGATCCAGAAGCTCAACAACAAGCTCATCCAGGTCGACGTAGAGGTCTCGAAGGAACCCAACCACCGGCAGAGCGGGCAACGTGAACGGGTGGAGCTGACGATCCACTCACGGGGCCCAGCCATCCGCGCGGAGGCCTGCGCGGACGACCGGTTCTCAGCGCTGGACATCGCCATCGGCAAACTGGAGGAGCGGCTGAGGCGGCTCGCCGATCGGCGCAAGATCCATCACGGGAAGAACTGCCCTCCCTCGATGGCGGAGCTCACCGCGGTGACGGAGAACGCGCAGGGGGTGGTCACGACCGTCCGGGAGGAGCCGGAGCCGGTCGTCGAGATCCCGGCGGAGACCGCCGGAGGGTGGGCCGAGGGTGCCGAGCCCATCGTGCCCATCGAAATGGACGGCGAAGGACCACTGATCGTACGCGAGAAGTTCCACAAGGCCGACCCCATGACCATCGACCAGGCGCTGCTGGAAATGGAGCTCGTCGGTCACGACTTCTACCTCTTCCGCGACAAGGAAGGGGGACAGCCGAGCGTCGTCTACCGCCGCCGCGGCTACGACTACGGAGTCCTCAGGCTCGTGGAGAGCTAGCACCTCGCCCAACGTGGGCCGGACCTCGCCCAGCGGGGCCGGCCCACGCTCGTACGCCTCATTCTCCGAGGTCAGGTCACTCGTCGGGGTTCTTCACACATTCCGTGTCACCGAAGATGTTGATTCCGACGGGTGACTCTCCCACTCCGGCGCTGATGCCGCCCACACCTGCGCGTTCGGCGCCGACTATGCGAGTACGGCTGTAGTTGACGGTCCAGCCGCGTTGCCGCAGCACTGTGAGGACTTTTTGGAACACGTCGTCCGGGCTGAGGTGCTTGTCGGTTGCGTCGCTGTGGACGTTGATGGCGCTTTTGACGCTGGTGCGTTCGGTGCCGACTGGCCCACCGCAGGGTGAGTCCTTCACCTGTACGACCACGAGAGGGTCGGCGTCGGGGAAGACTGCCTGGATGATGGCCTTGGCCTCGGCGATGAAGACCTGCCGAGACTCCTCAGGGGTCATTTTCATCTCCGGTTCACGTGTGCAGGCACTAACGAGCGCGAGCGGGGCCAAGGCTGCGGCGAGGAGGCGAAGCCTGAGCGGAAAAGTCATCTCTGGTCGGGTCCGGCTTCCGTGAGGGATCTGCCGACGATCTGTGCGATGTCCTGTGGGGTGAAGTAACCACCGAGGCCGGAGTCGGCGAGCGTCTTCGTTGTCAGAGCCATGAGCGTGGGTATGTCGGTGCCGCCGTTCATCACCCCTGTGATGATCGGTTCGAACGCCGTGGCGAGTTCGCCCGTCTTCCACTGGGGGACCCTGCTCTGCAGTTCCTTGACCAGGACCCGCACGTTGGCGGCGCCGAACTGCTCGTCATCCAGCTTCGGCGACCCCATGAAGGTCTGAACACACCCGTCGCCGGTGAGGATGGTCTGTAGATTCTCCAAGCCTGTGTTCTTCGGTGTGTAGTACTCGGAGTGACCGGACGACCGGCCGGTGGCCAGCCGTCGGATGTCGGCCATCTCCGCGGGATCACTGCCGTGTGCTTCCGTGTAGGAAACCCAGTCGCCCGGGGCGCGCATGGCGAACACCTGGGTGCCGGGCCTCAGCTTGAGATCGGCCGCGCTCCCGACGGTGGGGCCGAGTCCCGGGCTCCCCATGAACACGACCGAGTCGAACGGCGTGCCCTCCTGCAGGGCCTTGCTGGACAGCAGCGTGCCGTAGCTGTGGGCGAACAGGGCGAGCTTTGCCCCTTTGGCCGTCTCCAGCCCCGCGCGGAACGAATGGAGGGCGGGAGCGCCAACCTCGGCCTTGGCAGGCAGCACGGAGTCGCCGAACTCGGGTGTGTCATAACCGAGCCAGGTGATTACGGCGCTGTCCGGGAGTTCCTTGCCAGAGGCGCGATCCTTCAAGAGAGCCACCGCATCGTTCGCGATGCTGTCGTAGTTGTCGAGCCGGTTGGTGATGCCCGGCACCATGACGGCGACGTGTTCGGCCTTGGCGAGGTCGCCGAAGACCTCCGCGACGCGGCCGTCGCCGGCCGGATCGAACAGCAGGAACTGGCGCGGGACGGACCGGCCGTCGCCGGTCACCCGGGGTTGGAGGAATTCCGTCATGCGGGCCACCCGCTGCCCCAGGAGTGTCGCCTGGGGACTTTTGGGGTCGGTGGCCTTCAACGCGGCCAGGTCCTTCTGTTCATGGGTGAGGGCGCGCTCGATCAGGAGCCGGTTGGCGGCGTATCGCACCGTGGCCGGAGCGCCGTCCAGTCGCCCGACCACGTCGGGCTGTTCGATGGCGAGCGAGGCTCGTTCGGCCGCGGTCAGTTTTCCGAAGAATTTCCGGATCGCCTCTGCGCGTTGTTCCGGACGGGCTGTCGAACTGCGATCGATGACTGATTTTAGGTCTTTTGTGAGCCGTTTTCTATCCTGGCCGGAAACTGTGCCGATCGCGGTGCTGAGGCCGAATTCCGACAACGCGCCGAATGGGTCTCCACCCTTTTCCGCGGCACGGACGATCGCGGCTCGGTTGCCCAGTTCTGTAGCGGTTTCCCCGGCCCACCGCAGCATGGCTGCCAGCGGAGTGGCCTGGGCTTGGCCCACAAGCCGGCATGCCCGTGCGTAGTACTGCTCCGCCAGTTGTCGTTTGTCGGTAAGCAGCTTGGCCAGTCGTTCCAGATCGTCGGCGTCGACCACCCGTTCCGGCTCCACGGGACTAGAACCTAGCCCGTCGTTACACAATCTGGAAGTATTCCTACACCGCCCGACTGGATCGGATGGAATAACGGGGATGTCTCTGCATGATGATTTGAGCCGGTTGGCACATGAACATGAGGATCTGGCCGAGGCGATTGATGAAGTGCTGCAGCCGGTCAGCGCCCTGATGGACCGGATGGAATGGAAGGGCCCGCATCGGGATCGGGTGCAGGCCGAGCTGGGGGCGATGCGGCGCGGCACCGGGACGGTCAGCGGAAGCCTGCGAGACCGGGCCGTGCTACTCAGGGGCGCGGCGGCGGCCGTCCCCCGAACGCTCACGCCGGGGATCCCGCCGCCGTCTCCGCAGGATCTGCTCGGAGGGGTTCTCCGTCAGATGAGCCCGGTGGGTCCCGCCCTCTCGGACGTGCTCTCCCGGTACGGCGTCCTCTGAGAAGCCGGGCCTTGCGACGCCGGACGAAAGCCTGCGGCATCGAAGCAGAGTGCGTGATTGGGGGGTGCGGGCATTTATCGTGAAGAGGAAGAGCGCGTTCCGCGCATCAGGTGTTGTTCGCCCAGGTATGTCCTGGTGCAGGGGGTAGTAACGCCTCAACGAAGATCCGCACCGGTTCCGGAACCGTGCCATGATGGCGATCAGCGCGCTGACCGCCACGGTTCGCCGGGCGGAGCGACAGCGTCCTTGACCCCCGCAAGGAGGTTCCGTGACCCGACCCGACGAGGCGGCCCGAGCAGCCGGTCGAAGCGAGCCGATCCGTGTGCTGATCGTCGACGATCACGCGCTGATCCGCCGCAGCCTGGAGCTCGCGCTGGCCGCGGAGGCGGACATCGAGGTGGTAGGCGAGGCGAGCGACGGCCAGGAGGCCGTCGAGCTCGCGGACCGGCTGATGCCGGACGTGGTCCTGATGGACGTCCGCATGCCGAAGCTGGACGGCATCGGAGCGACTCGGAAGATCAAGGAGTCGGTGCCGAGCACCCGGATCATCATGCTCACCGTCAGCGACGAGGAGGAGGACCTCTTCGAGGCGATCAAGGCGGGTGCGACGGGTTATCTGCTCAAGGACGTCCAGATCGACGAGGTGCCCGACGCCGTGCGCGGCGTCCACGAGGGCCAGTCGCTCATCAACCCCGCCATGGCGGCCAAGCTGATCAGCGAGTTCGCGAACATGAGCCGCAAGGAGGCCGAGCGGCCCCCCCAGCTCCCGGTTCCCCGCCTCACCGACCGGGAGATGGAGGTGCTGCGCCTCGTCGCGAAGGGCATGAACAACCGCGAGATCGCCAAGGACCTGTTCATCTCCGAGAACACGGTGAAGAACCACGTCCGCAACATCCTGGAGAAGCTCCAGCTCCACTCCCGCATGGAGGCCGTGGTCTACGCCGTGCGCGAGCGGCTGCTGGAGATCACCTGATCGGCCGGCTCGGGCCGCGGGCCACCGCGGCGCGCAGCGGGGCCTCCAGGTCCGCTGCGCCGACCCGCTCCACCCGCACGTCGGTGCAGCCGGCCCAGCTCGCGGCCTCCCACAGGGCGTCGCTCATCGCCTCCACGGCCCTGGCCCGGCCGCCGGGCTCGAAACCGACCTGCCGCGCGACCAGCGTGGCGCCCTCGCGGGCCGGGTCGACCCTGCCGATGATCCGCCCGCCCGCGAGCACCGGCATCGCGAAGTAGCCGTGCACCCGTTTGTCCTTCGGGACGTACGCCTCCAGGCGGTGGCTGAGGCCGAACACGCGCTCGGCCCGCGCCCGCTCCCAGATGAGCGAGTCGAACGGCGACAGCGGCGTGGTGCGATGGCGCCCGCGCGGCTCGCTCTCCAGCGCGGCCGCGTCCGCCCAGGCGTTCGGACCATGCGGGTCCGCGCCGCGCCGCGCAGGCCAGCCCGACACGCGTACGGGCACGAGGCCGGTGGCGCCGCTCAGCAGCGCCTCGTCGAGCATGGCGGCGTGCCCGCCCTTGACGCGGGTGAAGTCGACCAGGTCGGCCCTGGTGGCCACGCCGAGCGACCGTCCGGCGATCGTGGTCAGCCGGGTCACGCACTCGTCGTCGGACAGGTCCTGGGCGAGCAGGTCCGCCGGGACCGCGCGCTCGGCGAGCTCGTAGACGCGACGCCAGCCGACGCGGCGGGTGCAGACGACCTCACCGATGTCGAGCAGGAATTCAATCGCGATCTTGGTGTCCGACCAGTCCCACCACGGGCCTCCATTCTTGGCGCCGCCGATGTCGGCCGTGGTGAGCGGGCCGTCCGCGCGCACCTGCTCCAGGACCTTGTCGACGACGGGCGGCACCTCGTGCCAGCGGTAGCGCCGCTCCCGGTAAGCGCGGCGGCGGAAGGCGTACAGCGGCCACTGCTCGATGGGCAGGACGCAGGCGGCGTGGCACCAGTACTCGAAGGCACGGGCGGGGTCGTCCCAATAGGCCCGCTCGACCACGGAGCGGCCGACCGGCCCGAGACGCGCGTACGCGACGAGCTCGTGGGAGCGGGCGAGGACGGAGATGGTGTCGAGCTGGACGGCGCCGACACGCCGCAGCATGGCGGGAACGCCGCCGCCGCGAGCGGTGGCGCCGAGGAAACCCTGGGCCCGGAGGATGATCCTGCGGGCCTCGTCGGCGGTCAGGTCGGCGGTCACGTCGGTCACAGCCACAGATGCTAGACGCCGTGACCGACAAAACGCTTACGGCGGTTCGGGGGGCCTCAGGAGCTGATGGACCGGTGCTCGAACGGCGAGTGGTGCTCCTGAACCGAGATGTCGCGGGGCGCGTCCACGATCACGTCCGAGAAGATGTCGAACGCGAGCGCGAGCAGCCCGCCGACCGCGCAGATGCCCACGCCGATCCAGACGAAGAGCCAGTTCGGGCCGAGGGTCAGCGCCACACCTCCGATCGTGAAGCCGATGAGGATGGTGACGACGGCAAGCCAAGATTTGGCGCTTCCCGCGTGGCTGCCCTGGTGTCCGCTCTGTGCCATACCCCGTTTTCTACCTGATGGCGGAGGTGGTCGGAACATCGGGGGAACCCTGGCGGCGGTTTTGCCGTATGAGTTATGCGATTGTGCCGCGGCGCTCCGTCGATTGCAGGTGGGTGTGTCTGGTACGGGAACCGCCTACGATGGCTAGTGGGGAAGTATGTCTCGTCCTCACACCGCGGTGATCAACCGAGGTAGACCTGCGAGGAGCTTTACTAAAAGTGCCAGCCATTCTCGACAAGATCCTTCGCGCCGGCGAAGGCAAGACTCTGCGGAAGCTCAAGCGCATCGCCGAGCAGGTCAACTCGATCGAAGAAGACTTCAAGAGCCTGTCCGACGCCGAGCTCCGCGCGCTGACCGCCGAGTACAAGCAGCGTCACACCGAGGGCGAGTCCCTCGACGACCTGCTTCCCGAGGCGTTCGCGACCGTCCGTGAGGCCGCCCGAAGGGTGCTGGGGCAGCGCCACTTCGACGTGCAGCTCATGGGCGGCGCCAACCTGCACATGGGCAACATCTCCGAGATGCGCACCGGTGAGGGCAAGACGCTCACCTGTACGCTTCCCGCCTATCTCAACGCGATCTCGGGCAAGGGCGTCCACGTCGTCACGGTCAACGACTACCTGGCCAAGCGCGACGCCGAGACCATGGGCCGCGTCCACCGCTTCCTCGGCCTGGAGGTCGGCGTCATCCTGGCCAACATGCCGCCGGAGGAGCGCCGCAAGCAGTACAACGCCGACATCACGTACGGCACGAACAACGAGTTCGGCTTCGACTACCTCCGCGACAACATGTCGTGGTCGATGGAGGAGTGCGTCCAGCGCGGCCACAACTTCGCCATCGTGGACGAGGTCGACTCGATCCTGATCGACGAGGCCAGGACGCCGCTCATCATCTCCGGCCCGGGCGAGCAGTCGGGCAAGTGGTACCAGGAGTTCGCCAAGATCGTGCCGCGGCTGCGGCGCGGCACCGAGGGCAAGGACGGCGAGGAGAGCACCGGCGACTACGTCGTCGACGAGAAGAAGCGCACCGTCGGCATCCTCGAGGCGGGCGTGGAGAAGGTCGAGGACTGGCTCGGCATCGACAACCTCTACAAGCCCGAGCACACCCACCTCGTGCAGTACCTCAACAACGCCCTCAAGGCCAAAGAGCTGTTCAAGAAGGACAAGGACTACATCGTCGTCGACGGCGAGGTCCTGATCGTCGACGAGTTCACCGGGCGCGTCCTGCACGGCCGTCGCTACAACGAGGGCATGCACCAGGCCATCGAGGCCAAGGAAGGCGTGAAGATCAAGGACGAGAACCAGACTCTCGCCACGATCACGCTGCAGAACTACTTCCGCCTCTACGAGAAGCTCGCCGGCATGACCGGTACGGCGACCACCGAGGCCAACGAGTTCCACCAGACGTACAAGCTGGGTGTCGTCCCGATCCCGACCAACCGGCCGATGGTCCGCAAGGACCAGCCCGACGTGGTCTACAAGTCCGAGGACGCCAAGTTCCAGGCGTGCGTCGAGGACATCAAGGAGCGCTACGAGAGGGGCCAGCCGGTCCTCGTCGGCACGACGAGCGTCGAGAAGTCCGAGAAGCTCTCGCGGATGCTCAAGCGGCAGGGCGTGCCGCACGAGGTGCTGAACGCCAAGAACCACGCCCGTGAGGCCACGATCGTCGCCGAGGCGGGCCGCAAGGGCGCGGTCACCGTGGCGACCAACATGGCCGGTCGAGGCACCGACATCATGCTCGGCGGCAACCCCGAGTTCCGCGCCGACCTGGAGCTTCATCAGCGCGGCCTGTCGCCGTCCGAGACTCCGGAGGAGTACGAGAAGGCCTATCCCGAGGCGCTGGAGAAGGCCAAGGAGGCCGTCAAGGCCGAGCACGAGGAGGTCACCGAGCTCGGCGGGCTCTACGTGCTGGGCACCGAGCGGCACGAGTCGCGGCGCATCGACAACCAGCTCCGCGGTCGTTCCGGCCGTCAGGGCGACCCGGGCGAGTCGCGCTTCTACCTCTCGCTCGAGGACGACCTCATGCGACTGTTCAACTCGGCCAGGGTCGAGATGATCATGACGCGGCTCAACATCCCGGACGACGTGCCGATCGAGTCGGGCATGGTCTCCAAGGCCATCGCGTCCGCGCAGCACCAGGTCGAGCAGCAGAACTTCGAGATCCGCAAGAACGTCCTGAAGTATGACGAAGTGATGAACCGCCAGCGCACGGTGATCTACGCCGAGCGGCGGCGGGTGCTGGAAGGCGCCGACCTGCACGAGCAGGTCCGCGGCTTCGTCACCGACGTCGTCGACGACTACGTCAAGGGCGCCACGGCCGAGGGCTTCGCCGAGGAGTGGGACCTCGAGAAGCTGTGGAAGGCGTTCGGCCAGCTCTACCCGATCTCCTTCACGGTCGACGAGCTCATCGAGCAGGTCGGCGGCGACCGGGAGGAGCTCACGGCGGAGCTCCTCGCCGAGAAGGTCAAGGAGGACGCGCTCGCGGCGTACGGCAGGCGCGAGGAGCAGCTCGGCTCCGAGGCGATGCGCGAGCTGGAGCGCCGGGTCATCCTGTCGGTGCTCGACCGCAAGTGGCGCGAGCACCTCTACGAGATGGACTACCTCCAGGAGGGCATCGGCATGCGTGCCTATGCCCAGAAGGACCCGCTGATCGAGTATCAGCGCGAGGGCTACGAGATGTTCTCCGCGATGCTCGACGGCATCAAGGAGGAGTCGGTCGGCTACCTGTTCAACCTCGAGGTCGAGGTGCAGGCCAACCCGATCGTCGAGGAGAACGCCGAGGAGGACACGGCGCTCTCCGAGACCGGCTCGATCATCGCCCGCGCGCTGCGGCAGCCGTCGCGGCCGGCCGAGATGGTCTACACCGCGCCGGGCGAGAGCGGCGACGTGGAGGTCAGCCGGGTGCGGTCGACCCCCGAGCAGCGCGCCGCGTACGGCGACACCGAGCGCAACGCGCCCTGCCCCTGCGGCTCGGGCAAGAAGTACAAGCGCTGCCACGGCGACCCGCGCAACCAGCAGGCGTGACGTGACCTGAGAAGGACCCCGCCGGGCCAGGCCCGGCGGGGTCCTTCGCTTCTTGCGGGGCCCGGTCAGGCGGTCTCGAAGTCGGTGACCAGCCACTGCACGCCCCGCCGCTCCAGCCGTAGGGCGAGCACGCGGCTGCGCGTCCCGCAGTGCACGAGCAGGCACATCTCGATCACCCCGTCGCGGGGTCGCTGCACGTGGGGGAGGCCCGTCAGGGGCGGCCGCTCGGTGTCGATCATCTTCCCGGCCCGGACCAGTTCCCGGTAGGCCCGCTCGGTCAGCCGGTCCTGGACGGTCTCCGGCGGCCTGCGGCCGGCCAGGATCTCCGCGAGCGCCTGGCCGAGCCCCCGCAGGCGGCGCTCGTCCGTGGGCGCGCCCGTGCGGCGCGGGACGGGGGCCAGGGCGAGCGCGCCGTACGTGCCGGGACGCGTGACCTGGCCGCCGTCACGCTCGTCGTAGGGAGGATCGGCAGGGGGGACGGACGCGAGCCGTGGCAGGGGGACGGGCTTGGGCATCGGGACTCCGCTCTCGTACGCCGTGAACCTGACTGACGTCTAATAGAGATTGCGGTCATCCGCCCTGATACGGGGAAACGCCAACTTTGCCGAGTCGCGGGCCTTTGTGCCGCCGTTCGTCCGGGAAGATTCCTCCGGGTTGGCGGGGCCGCCTCGGATTTGAACGTGAGCTGACCGGCTATTAGCGGCATCCGCAATGGGGGAAACGCAACAGGGGCGCCCGGGATCACCGGGCGCCCCTGCTCCCTGAGAGGGGATTTGACGCGTCAGGCGCGGGCACGCGCCGTGTCGGCGCTCTCCCCGGAGTCCACGTCGGGCTCGGGCTCGCGACCGGGCGTCATGATGTTCAGCTTCTTGATGAGGAAGCTGAAGATCACGTAGTAGAGGACGAAGTAGACCACGCCGATCAGCATGATCAGCCAGAAGTTGTGCGTGTTGTCCTTCGTCGCGTTGAGGGCGGCGTCGATCGCGCCGGCGGAGAACCCGAAGCCGAGCCGTCCGTCGAGGGCCGCCACCACGGCCATCGAGATGCCGGTGAGCAGCGCGTGCGCCGCGAACAGGATCGGGGCCACGAAGATGAAGGCGAACTCGATCGGCTCGGTGATGCCGGTGACGAACGAGATCAGGGCTGTGGAGATCATGATGCCGCCGACCGTGGCGCGGCGGTGCGGCGGCGCGGCCCGCCACATGGCGATCGCGGCGGCCGGAAGGCCGAACATCATGACCGGGAAGAAGCCCGCCATGAACGCGCCCGCGCCGTCCTGGCCCGCGAAGTAGCAGTTCAGGTCGCCCGTGGCATGCGTGGCGCCGACGGTGCACTCCGGCACGGTGAACCAGACGATCGAGTTGACGAAGTGGTGCAGGCCGAAGGGGATGAGGCCCCGGTTCACGATCCCGTAGATGCCCGCGCCGATCGTGGCGTTGCCGGCGAGCCAGTCGCCGAAGCTGCTCAGACCCTGTCCGATCGGCTGCCAGACCAGGCCGAAGACGACGCCGAGCACGAGCCCGGCCAGCGCGGTGAGGATCGGCACGAAGCGGCGGCCGCCGAAGAAGGCCAGGTAGGCGGGCAGCTTCGTCCGGTAGTACCGCTGCCAGAGGACGGCCGCGACGAGGCCCATGAGGATGCCGCCGAGCACTCCGGTCGGATTGGCCGACGCCAGGTTGAGCACCTCCGTCGGCTTGCCGTCCGCCCCCACGACGCTCTGGGCCACCTTCGTGTGCACCGCCGCGTCCGCGGAGGCGTCGAAGAACATCAGGTGGGTGACCCGGTCCCAGACGAGGTAGCCGACCACGGCCGCCAGCGCGGTCGAGCCGTCGGCCCTGCGGGCGAAGCCGACCGCGACGCCCACCGCGAACAGCAGCGGCAGCGCGTCGAACAGGGCGCCGCCCGCGCCGCCGATAACCTGTGCGATCTTGTCGAGGGTCGCGTTGTCCGTACGGCCGAGGAGGTCGTCCTGGCCGAGACGGAGAAGGAGAGCCGCCGCGGGCAGCGCCGCGATCGGAAGCATCAGCGAGCGGCCGATGCGGGACAGCGCGGTCATCACCGCGTTCTGGTTGGAGGGCGCTGCGGGCAGGCCCGCGTCGGCGGAGGTGGAACTCATCTGGTGTTCCTCCAGGATGGGGGGACTACTAGAGGCGTCTGGCCGGGGCTCCGAGGAGCGTCCGGAGCTGGTAGCGGTCGGCGCGATAGGTGGAGACGCCGAGTTCGGCGCATACCCCGCCGGCGAAGGACCGGCGCTGCAGCAGCAGCACGGCTCCGCCCCGGGGAAGTTTGAGCAGGTCGGCGTCGCTCGGATCGGCGAGCCCGCCGTCGATGGTCAGCTCCCCGGCGTCCATCACGAGTCCGTAGCGTGACTCGAGCAGGGCGTACAGGGATCGTCCGGTCAGGTCGTAGGCATCGAGATCGGGTGCGAGCGCCACCGGGATGTGGGCGCGCTCGATGCTCAGCGGTTCCCCGTCCGCCGTGCGCAGCCGCTCGATGAAGTGGACGGCGTCTCCCGGCTGGATGCCGAGCTGCCGTGCGAGATGGGCACTGGCCCGGACCACCCGCCGGTCCAGGTCGCGAGAGCCCGGCTCCATGCCGCGCGCCCGCATGTCGTCGGTGAAGGAGGTGAGCTGGAGCGCCAGCTCGATCTTCGGGCGGGCCACGAACGTTCCCTTGCCCGGGACCCGGTGCAACCGGCCCTCGGACACCAGGTGGTCGACGGCCTGCCGTACCGTCATACGAGACAGGTCGAAGCGCTGGCTCAGGTCGCGTTCGGAGGGGATCGCCGCGCCGATCGGCAGCTCGTTGCTCTCGACGAGGTCGAGCAGGATCTCCCGTAGCTGGAAATACTTGGGCACCGGGCTGTCCGGATCGATCTGGGCCACTGATTCCTCCCCTCTCGCTCTGGATCGTCCGAATAAGTTAAGGTTCTTACTGGTCTAGTCCGGACTAGACCACAGCCGGGAAATGTGTGTCAATGTATGGGCCGGCGACGGATCGATAACGGACAAATCTCGCCAAGCAGGGGATGATCATCGATGACGACCAGAATGCGCGGTGAGATCGCCGAGCAGCCCGCGGCGATCCGGGCGACGCTGGACGCCCTACTTCCGAGGACCGGCGAAGTCGAGGCGGTCGCGCGGGACACCCGTCACCTGCTGTTCGTCGCCCGCGGGACCTCGGACAACGCGGCGGTCTACGGCCGCTACCTGATCGAGGCGCGGGCGGGCCGGATGGCCGCGATGGGCGCCCCCTCGGTCGCCACCACCTACCGCCGCAGGCTCGACCTCGACGGGGTGCTGGCCGTGGGCCTGTCCCAGTCCGGCCGTACGGAGGAGATCGTCGAGACCCTCCAGTGGGCGAAGGACTGCGGCGCGAAGACCGTCGCGATCACCAACGGCGGCGAGGAGTCGCCGCTGGCCCAAGCCGCCGACCTCGCGCTGTGCACGCTCGCCGGCGAGGAGAAGGCCGTCCCGGCCACGAAGACCTACACGACCCAGCTCGCCGCGCTGGCCGTGCTCGCCATCGGCCTCGGCGCCGACGTCGACCCCGACGACCTGCGCCGGGTGCCGGACGCGGTGGACAAGCTCGTCTCCGACCCCGGCGACCTGGACGCCGTGGTCGAGGGCCTGGCCGACAAGCCCGGCGTCGTCGTGTCCGGGCGCGGCCTGGCGTTCTCGACCGCGCTGGAGCTGGCGCTCAAGCTCAAGGAGGCGTGCTACCTGCACGCCATGGGCCTGTCGTACGCCGACCTGCTGCACGGCCCGATCGCGGTCGTGGACGCCGAGACCCCGGCGATCCTGGTGGCGGCGGGGCAGGGCCCGACACTGGCGGGCACGGTCGCGCTGGCCGAGCGGGTCACCGGCGCGGGCGCCGCCGCCTTCGGCGTCGGGGGCGGCGAACGGCTCGCCGGCGCCTCGACCGCCGCCCTCAACGGTCCGGACCTGCCCGAGTGGGTGGCTCCGCTGGGACTCATCGTCCCCGGGCAGTTGCTCACCGAGGCGCTCGCGCGCAGGCTCGGTATCGACCCCGATTCCCCCCGCGGTCTGAAGAAGGTCACGCAGACCGACTGACGACAGACCGGCCGAAACAACAGGAGGACCCCCATGGCTGCAGACGCCGAGGCGATCATCGCCGGGCTCGGTGGCGCCGACAACATCATCGAAGTGGAGCCGTGCATCACCCGGCTGCGCACCGAGGTGCACGACGCCTCGAAGGTGGACCAGGCCGCGCTCAAGGCGGCCGGCGCCCACGGAGTGATGGCGGCGGGCAACGTCGTCCAGGTCGTGGTGGGCCCCGAGGCCGACACCATCGCCAGCGACATCGAGGACATCATCGGCTGAATCCGGGAGATCGTCGCGGGTCCGCCGTCTCGGGCGGACCTGTGACGACGCCTGCCCGGATCTCAGGGAAGGGCTCTTCATTGACGACTGTTCTCGCCCCGATCGCGGGGGCGGCCATCGGTCTGGCCGCCGTGCCGGACCCGGTGTTCTCGCAGGCGATGGTCGGCCCGGGAACCGCGATCGACCCCCTCAGGGAGCCCGTCGAGGCCGTGGCCCCGATCGACGGCACGATCGTGAAGCTGCACCCGCACGCGTACGTCGTGGTGGGGGACGACGGCAGGGGCGTGCTGGTGCATCTCGGCATCGACACCGTGCAACTCAAGGGCGAGGGCTTCCGCCTGCTCGCGGCCGAGGGGGACCGCGTCGGCGCGGGTCAGCCCGTCGTGGCCTGGGACCCCGCGGCGGTCGAGGCCGGCGGGCGCTCGCCGGTGTGCCCGGTGGTGGCGCTCGACGCCGTGGCGGGCTCCGTCGGCGAGGTCGCCGAGGGCCGCGTGAGCGCGGGTGACCCGCTCTTCGAGTGGTCGTGATGCACCGGTGACTGCTCAGGTGACGGCGGCCGCGCTCTTCGACCTCGACGGCACCCTCGTCAACACCGAGATCCGCAGCCGCGCCCTGTGGCGGATGTTCCTGGAGGACCACGGCATCACCTGCGACGAGACGCTGTTGCGGCGCGTCATGGGCCGCCGCGGGGTGGACGTGGTGCCCGAGGTGCTGCCCGACATGGATCCGGAGGTCGTGATGGAGGAGATCCGCTCCTACTACGACCATCCGGACCTGCCCGGCATCGTGCCGGTCCCGGGAGCGGCGGAACTGGTGGCCCGGGTCGCGGAGCAGGGGGCTCCGCTGGCCCTGGTCACCTCGGCCCAGCGATGGTGGGCGGTGGAGCGGCTCACCGAGATCGGCGTGGTGGAGCTGGTGCGGACCATCGTCTCCGCCGAGGACGTGACCGTGGGGAAGCCGGACCCCTCCGGCTACCTCATGGCGGCCGACCTGCTCGCGGTGGACCCGGCCACGTGTGTGGTGTTCGAGGACTCGCTCGCCGGGATAGCGGCGGCTCGGGCCGCGGGTATGACCTGCGTCGCGGTGGCCACCACCCATCATCCGGATGAACTGTCACACGCGGATCTGGTAATAGCCGATATGTCGGGTATTGACTGGCCTTTGATGGAACTACCGGCGGTCTAGACCACCGCCGCAGGAGGAGGAAACGTGGCTCAGCGCACAGTCAGCGTCACGTCCGAGGTCGGGCTGCACGCCCGCCCGGCGGCGACGTTCGTGCAGACCGCGGCGAAGGCGCCCTACGACGTCACCGTCGCCAAGGCGGGTGGTTCGCCGGTGAGCGCGAAGAGCATCCTGTCGGTTCTGGCGCTCGACGTGCGGCAGGGGGAGTCGATCGTCATCAGCGCGGAGGGCGACGGCGCCGAAGAGCTGCTCGACGAGCTCGCCCAGATCGCCTCGGCCTCCTGACGCCGGTGGACGGGCAGCGGAAGACGGGGATGACGACGGGGGACGAAAGCGCCGTGCGGTCGCTGACCGGCACTGTGCTTGCCGGCACTGTGCTTGCCGGTACCGGGGTCAGCCCCGGCGCCGGGTACGGCCCGGCCCATGTGCTCGCGGGTGAGATCCCCGAGCCCGACAAGGAATCGCGCCACGACGGTGACGCCGCCGCCGAGCGGGCCCGCGCGGAGCGGGCCGTCGAGGAGGTGGCCGCCGATCTGGAGGCGCGCGGCGACCGGGCGGGCGGTGAGGCCCAGGAGGTGCTCGGCGCGCAGGCGTTGATGGCCCGCGACCCGAGCCTGGCCATCGAGGTCGGCGAGCTCATCGAGCGTGGCGTGGCCGCCCCGCGCGCCGTCTTCGACGCCTTCGGCAAGTATCGGGACCTGCTCGCGGCGGCCGGCGGCTATCTGGCCGAGCGCGTGACGGACCTCGACGACATCCGCGACCGGGTGATCGCCGTGCTCACCGGTCTGCCCATGCCCGGCGTGCCGGCCAGTGCGGCCGAGCCGTTCGTGCTCATCGCCAAGGACCTCGCCCCCGCCGACACCGCCCTGCTGTCCAAGGACGTGGTGGCCGCGTTCGTCACCGAGCAGGGCGGGCCGACCAGCCACACGGCGATCCTCGCCCGCTCGATGGGCGTGCCCGCCGTCGTGGGCTGCGCCGGCGCGACCGCGATCGCCCCCGGCACCCCCGTGCTGGTCGACGGCGCGTCCGGGCAGGTGTTGCTGACCCCGGACCCGGCCCGCGTCACCGAGGCGCGCGCCGCCGAGGAGGCGCGGCGGGCGGTGCTGACGGCCGCCACCGGCCCCGGCGCGACCGCCGACGGGCACCCCGTTCCCCTGCTCGCCAACATCGGCGGCCCCCGCGACCTGGAGAGCGCTCTGGCGAACGGCGCCGAGGGCGTCGGCCTCTATCGCACCGAGTTCCTCTTCCTCGACCGTGAGACCGCGCCGTCGGGAAGCGAGCAGGAGGAGGCCTACCGGGCGGTGTTCGAGGCGTTTCCCGAGGGCCGCGTGGTGGTGCGCACGCTCGACTCGGGCGCCGACAAGCCGCTGGCGTTCCTGCCGCCGCCGGAGGAGGAGCCGAACCCGGCGCTCGGGGAGCGCGGCCTGCGCATGTTCCGCCGCTATCCGGAGATCATGACCGCCCAGCTGGGCGCGCTGGCCCGGGCCGCCGCGGGCGTCTCGGCCAAGGTCCAGGTCATGGCGCCGATGGTGGCCACCGCCGAGGAGGCCGAGTGGTTCGCCGAGGCCTGCCGTACGGCGGGGCTCGCCGGCGCGGGCATCATGATCGAGGTGCCGTCGGCGGCGCTGCGGGCGGCGGACCTCATCCGGGCCGTCGACTTCTTCTCCATCGGGACCAACGACCTCACGCAGTATGCGCTCGCCGCCGACCGCCAGGTCAGCGCGGTCGCCGGGCTGCAGGACCCGTGGCATCCGGCCGTGCTCGACCTGATCGCGACGGCGGCCTCCGCCGCCTCCGCGGCGGGCAAGGGCTGCGGGGTCTGCGGCGAGGCCGCGGCCGATCCTGTGCTCGCCTGCGTGCTCGTCGGCATGGGGGTCACCTCGCTGTCCATGGGCTCCCCCGCGCTGCCCTGGGTGCGTGCCGCCCTGTCGCGGCACACGCTCGCGCAGTGCCGCGCCGCCGCCGCGGCGGCGCGATCGGTCGCCTCGGCGCAGGCCGCCAAGGCCGCCGCGCGCGCCGAGCTGCCGGGGCTGGACGCGCTCGCGCTCTGACCGGGCCGTGACCGGGTTCACGGCCCGGTCACGGCCGGACGCGGCTACGGTAAAGAACGTGCCACGAATCAGACACGGTATCGGCATGCTCGCCGCCCTCCTCGTGACCGGATGCGGGTCCGGCATCGGCGCCGCCAGCTCGGCGCCCTCGCCGCGCGCGTCCGCGCCGGTGTCCGTGGTCCCATCGTCGTCCCTGCCGTCGTCCCCGCCGCCCCCCTCGTCGTCGGCCGACCAGCCCTCGGGAAGCCGGGCCGAGCGGACGCTCGCGGAGATGAGCCTGCGGGACAAGGTGGCCCAGCTCTTCACCGTCGTGGTGTGGGGTCAGAAGGCCGGGGCGGCGAGCAAGGAGAACCAGGCGCGGTACGGCGTGGCGACGCCGGCGCAGGTGGTGGAGAAGTTCCGCCCCGGCGGGGTGATCCTGTTCGACTGGGCGGGCAACGTTTCCGGCGCGAGCCAGGTGGCCGCGCTGACCACCGGCCTGCGCGAGGCGGCGGCCAGGTCGGGCGAGGCGCCGCTCATGATCGGCGTGGATCAGGAGAACGGTCTGGTCTCCCGGCTCAAGTCCATCGTCACCACGTTCCCCGGTGCGTCGGAGATCGGGAAGACCGGCAGGACGGCGAACGCGCGCGACGTCGCCAGGGCGACCGGTGAGGAGCTGCTCGACCTCGGCATCTCGCTCGACTTCGCGCCGGTCGCCGACGTCAACATCAACCCGCGCAATCCCGTGATCGGCCCCCGCGCGTACGGCTCCGACCCGGGGAAGGTGGCCGCGATGGTCGGGGCCGCCGTCGACGGCTTCCACGCGGCGGGCGTGGCCGCCGTCGCCAAGCACTTCCCCGGCCACGGGGACACCTCGGTCGACAGCCACACGGGCCTGCCGGTCATCACGCACTCGAAGACGCAGTGGCGGAAGCTGGACGCGCCGCCGTTCCGCGAGGCGATCACGCACGGAGTGGACGCGATCATGTCGGCGCACGTGGTGATGCCGAAGCTCGACCCCTCGGGCGACCCCTCCACGCTGTCCCACCGCATCCTCACCGGCCTGCTTCGCGAGGAACTCGGCTTCGACGGCGTGATCAGCACCGACGCGCTCGACATGGCCGGGGTGCGGAAGAAGTACGGCGACGCCGAGGTCGCCGTGCGGGCCGTGCTCGCCGGGGCCGACATACTCCTCATGCCGCCGAACCTGCCCAAGGCGTACGACGCCGTCCTCGACGCGGTGAAGTCGGGCCGGATCTCCGAGCGCAGGATCGACGAGTCGGTGCTGCGGATCCTGCGGCTGAAGGAGAAGCGCGGCGTCTTCGGCCCGATCCGCACCGACCCCGGCGCGCTGAAGTCCGCCGCGCACCGCAAGGTCGCGGACCGCGTCTTCGCCGCCGTCAGGTGACGGCGGGCGCGTCCTCTCCGGGCGCGTCCTCCGCCGGCTCGTCGGCGTGAGTGTAGTCGAAGTACACGGTGATCGACGGCCAGTCGGTTCCGTCGTCGGTGATCTCGTTGTGCATGATCAGGTCGTACACCTCGATCGCGCCCAGCTCCTCGATCGTGGTCGCGACCCGGCGGAGCAGCGCGGGCACGCTGTCCTGGCCGATCCCTTCCGGATTGTTCTGGGTGAAGTGGTGCATCTGATTGGTGATCGGTTTCGTCACGAAGATCCCCACCGGCGCTTCTTCTTGCCCTGATTGCTCTGGTTCTGCTGGCTCTGCTGGTTCTGCTGCTGGTTGCTCTGGCCGGACTGGTCAGACTGGGTGCCGCGCTTCTGCGCGTTGCGCTCACCGTCGAGCTTCTCACCCGTCTTCACCTTCTGCTCCGCCGCTCTGGCGGCCTTCCTGTCGTACGGCTGACCGGCCTTCTTCGCGTCCAGCGCGGCCTGCTCCGTCGCGGACAGCTCGGGGCCGCTCTGCCTCGAATAGGGCTTGCGGCTCCTGCCCATGTCCAGCTTGAGGCCGCCGCGGGGCCCCGCCTCGCCCGCCGTCCGCACCGGCGCTCCCCTGAGGGGCACGTGGGGGCCGCCCGCTCCCGCGAGGGACGGACCGCCGCCGAAGGGGCCGCGGGTGTTCTTGAGAATGCGTTCCAGCGGTTCGGTGATGTGCCGCGTGACGGCCGGGGCCAGAACCCGGGCGCCGCCCTCCTCGGCCTCCCTGAGGATCTTCCGCATGGCGTACCGGGTGGCGAGGAGCCCGGCCGTGGCCGAGGCCGCGGCGAACGGGCCGCCCGCGACGAGGACCGAGGCCAGCCTGGTCGCGCCCGCGACGGCCTGACTGATGATGGCCACCTTCGTGGCGGTCACCGCGGTGGCGGTGCCTTCGAGCACGGCGGGCGCGTACGCGGCGGCCCCGACGGCCGTACGGAGGTGTTCCGTGGTGCCGGTCTTGTTCCAGTTGGTGCGCATCGCCTCGGCGGACACGCCCTGATAGACCCCCGGCAGTCGCCGGACCTCGTCCTCCGCGCCGGTCCCACCGGAGGCGGCGCCGGCCTGCACGACCTGCCACGGGCGGATCTCCGTGCGGATGTCGGCCTCGTCGATCTTGGGGAAGTTGACCAGGCTCGCGATCGGCTGCGCCCAGTCGGGCGGCATCAAGCCCATGCGCGGCCCGTCTCGTCGTGGGCCCCCGCGATCTGGCGCCCCGCGTCGCCCTCGGCGTCGGACACCCGCCGGCGCGCGACCGCGAGCGCGTCTCCCGTGCCGCCCACCGTCCCTCCGAGGTGCGCGTACGCTTCGACGGCGGTCAGGGCGCAGCGGTTGTAGGCGGCGACGAAGGCGCCGAACAGGCCGTCGTCGCCCCACGAGGCGGAGCCCGCCCGCTCGCGCAGATGAGCCAGAGCGGTCACGAACTCGTCGCCGTGCTCCGTCAGGCGAAGGGAGGCCCGGTCCACCCCGCTGTGCTCGATGCCAAGTTCCCCGTGCATGCGCGGCACGTTAGCATGACCCGCGAATTGCGGACGGGTGAATTGCACAGTAAAAGCCTTTTGTTCTTTTTGTGGAGGAATACTTGTCCTTGTCGTTTCCGGGGGGCAGCGATCAGGAGCTGCTGGAGCAGATGATTCGCCAGGCCGAGGACGTCATGCGCGGCCTCGCGGACGTCCAGGCCCAGATCCGGCAGGTCACCGGTGAAGGTGAGGGCGCCGACGGCCTGGTGCGGGCCAGGGCCGACGGCCGGGGGCAGGTGACCGCGATCACCCTGGATGCGCGGGTCATGCGGCTCGACGCGGCCGCCTTGAGCGCGGAGGTGACGAGGGCGATCAGGATCGCCCAGGACGCCGCGAAGGAGAGGACGGACGAGCTCGTCGCCGCCGCCCAGACCAGGGCGACCGGGCTGGCCGCCCCGCTCGACGAGACGTTCGTGCGTTATCGGTTCGACCAGCTCGCCCAGGAGCTGGACGCGGGGGCGGACGCCTCCGGCCCACGCTCCGCCGGCCGACACTCCGCCGGCCAACACTCAGGTGACCTGGACCAGGACGCGGAGCGGGCCGCGCGGATCGAGGCGTGGCTGGAGGACGGGCAGCGCGAGATCGAGGCCGTCACCGGCCACGGCCGGGCGGCGGACGGCCGGATCCAGGCCGTCACGACGGCGTACGGCCAGGTTCGGGAGGTCGACATCGAGCCCCGCGCCATGCGCCTGCCCAGCCGGACGCTGGCCGAAGAGGTCCTGCTGGCCGTGCACCGGGCGCAGCAGGACGCGGAACGGCAGAGCCGTCAGATGGTGAGTGACGCGCTGCGGGAGCTGGCACCCGGCGAGTCGTTCGGCCCGGACGCCGTCGACGAGTGGTTCGGCGGGTTGCTCAAGCCGTTCGAGCGGCCCGACTGACCACTCCCTATATTTGTAGGCACGTCGGGTGGGAGGCGCGGTGCTCAAGGGTGTGCTGATCGACTGGGGCGGGGTTCTGACCACGAGCCTGGCCGAGTCGATCGCGGAGTGGATCGAGGCGGACCGGATCGACCCCCGGCACTACCGGGACGTGATGCGCGCGCTGGTCACCCAGGCGTACCGGGCCGGCGTCGGGCCGGGCGCGGAGAACCCGATCCACGCGCTCGAACGCGGCGAGATTCCGGTCCTGGAGTTCGAGCGCGCTCTGGCGGCCCGGCTGGTGACCCTCGACGGCGGACCGCCGGAGGCCGACGGCCTGCTCACCCGGATGTTCGCCGGGTTCCGGCCGGTCGAGGAGATGAACGAGATGCTCCGCCAGGCCCGGGCGGCCGGGCTCGGCACCTGCCTGGTGTCCAACTCCTGGGGCGACCACTATTCGCGTGAGGACTGGGAGGTCCTCTTCGACGCGGTCGTCATCTCGGGAGAGGTCGGCATGCGCAAGCCCGAGGAGCGGATCTTCCGGCACGCGCTCGGCCTGCTGGGGCTCGACGCGGGGCAGTGCGTGTTCGTCGACGACATCGAGGCGAACATCGTGGCGGCCCGCGCGATCGGCCTGGTCGGTGTCCACCACAGCGACCCCTCGGAGACCATCGCCGAGATGGAGCGCCTGTTCGGCCTGCCCTTCCGCGAGCCCGGCGCCGCCGCCCGTCCGTAGCCGCAATGGCTTCAACCACAGACCGAGTCGAGGAACGCATGCGCGTCTATCTGCCGTCCACGATTCCCGCGCTGGCGCGCGTCGTCGCCGCGGGGGAGCTGGGCCCGGCCCCGCTGACCGGCTTCGCGGTCACCCCCGCGTTGATCGAGTGGTACGCCTCGGGTGACACCGAGGAGCTGGAGTACGTCGCGCTGACCGAGGCCGCCAGGGGCTCCCTGCGCATGCTGGCCGCCGACCGCGCGGACGGCGTCCAGGCGGCCGCCCGGCGGGTGGTGATCGCGGCCGAGGTGCCCGACGAGACCGTGAAGACCGGGGCCGAGCTGGAGGAGCGCGCCCGGGTGCGGGTGCTGGAGCCGATCCCGATGCGGCTGGTCGCCGCGGTCCACGTGGACGACGCCGACGCCCTGCCCGATGTGGAGGCGGCCATCGCGGCGCTGTCCGCGGCCGACGGCGGGGACGACGACGCGCAGTTCGTCGTGGACGGCGCGGAGGACCACGAACTGCTGTGGTACGCCACCCAGGAGATCCCCGATCTGCTCAGCTGACGCACGGCGTTCATGGATATGTCACACCTGGCGTCTAAGCTGGGAGCAAGATGACACACATTGTTTGGGACTGGAACGGGACGCTCTTCCACGACATCGACGCCGTCGTCGGCGCGACCAACGAGCTCTTCCTGCCGTACGGCCTGGGGCCGTACGACGCGGACGGCTTCCGCGAGGTGTACACCCGCCCCATCTGGGTGGCGTACGAGCGGATGCTCGGCCGGCCGCTCAGGGAGGGCGAATGGGAACTGCTCGACGCGGGCTTCCACGAGCACTACCACCGGCTGATGGAGGCGTGCAGCCTCGCGGAGGGGGCGGTGTCGAGTCTGCGCGCCTGGGGGGAGTCGGGCCGCACGCAGTCGCTGCTGTCCATGTGGGGCCACGAACGGCTGGTCCGCAAGACCGGCGAGTTCGGCATCGACGGCCACTTCACCCGGATCGACGGCTCGCGCTCGGCGACCGGCGGCCACAAGGCCGAGCACATGGTGGAGCACCTGAGTGCGCTCGGCCTCGACTCGGCCAAGGTCGTCGTCATCGGTGACAGCGTGGACGACGCCCACGCGGCCCTGCACGTCGGCGCCCGCGCCATCCTCTACACCGGCGGCATGACCAGGCGGTCGGAGCTGGAGGGCGTCGGGGTCCCGGTGGTGGACTCGCTGGCCGACGCCCTCGACCTCGTCTGATCAGCTGGCCTGGCGTTCCTCCTCCAGCAGCCATCGGGGTTTGGCCCTGCGCGGCGGCCGGTAGAGCCGCTTGACCGCCACACCTCCGACGACGAACGATGCGAACAGGAACAGGCCCATGATCGCGTCCCAGGTCTCCTGGCCGGAGACCCGGGTGTAGGCGAGCATCACGGCCCACATCGCGAACATCACGGCCCCGGGGAGCTGCGCGAACGCCAGGTTGCGCAGCTCCTTCGGGGTGTCGGCGTCGAAGTACCGCGCCGCCCAGGTGCTGCCGGGCCCGCCCCGGACGAACCTGACGTGGTTGACGATGCCGAGGACCGCGAGCAGGGCGGCGGCGAGCACCGCCCATACCGGCGCGTGCGGGTAGCCCACGGCCTCGACCGTGTCGGTCACGGCACTACCCAAAGACACTCTTCCATCCCTTCTTGATACCCGACCCGATCGACTTGACGGTGTTCGCCACCGGTTTACGCAGGTGGTCGTACGCGGCGATCGCGGTGTCGCCGACGACGCCGCCGACCATTCCGCCGACGTACGCGCCCGCGGCGCCGCAGACCGCGGCGAGCACGACGCCCGGGCTGCACGCCGCCGCGCCGATCGTGGCCCCCGCGTAGGAGCCGCCCGCGACCGCCGCCCCGCGGATGGTCGCCCGCGCGACCTTCTCACCGGTGTTGATGTCCTTGTCCGAGTCGCTGCCCCATTGGGTGAGGGCGCCGTCGGCGAAGGTGGCGACGACCCCGAACCTGCCGACGAACTTGCCCGCCTTGCCGAGCCTGCCGCCCCACTTGATGCCGCGCGCCTCGATCCGGTTGGCCTTGGCGTCGTACCACTTGCCGAGCCCCTTCCACAGCCACTTGGTCAGCCAGTTGCCCTCCGGATAGCTGACCGACTTGAGCTTGTAGAGGCCGGCCATGACCCGGCGGCTCTCCTTGAAGTTCTCACCCCAGGTGTTGAGCATGTCCGCGGGGCCGCCCAGTCCGTACGCCAGCCAGCCCAGGGCGGTGAACTTGCGTGGATCGACGCTGGCCAGGGTGTTGCTCTTGACCGTGGAGCCGAAGCTCGGGCCGGAGCGGTGCGGCGCGCCGCCGCCACCGCCGGTGGAGCCGCCACCGCCACCGTGGCCACCGCCGCCGCCGTGGTTACCTCCTCCCCCTCCGTGGTTGAGGACGGCCAGCAGGGCCCGCATGAGCGCCAGCAGGATCGCCAGCCAGCTGCCCCAGAACTTGCCGTCGGGGTCGGTGAAGGTGACGGGGTTGTTGCCGGCGTAGGCGTAGCCGTTCATCTGCTGCGGGTCGTGCGGGTCGATGATCGGGTCGACGCTGATGAACCTGCCGGTGGCGGGGTCGTACTCGCGGGCCCCGAGGTGGGTGAGCCCGGTCGACTCGTCCACGGTGCCGCCGACGAAGCCCTTCTCGCCCGGCCAGGAGCCCGGCGGCGCTCCCCGCTGCTGGCCGAAGGGCTTGAACCGGCGCTGGGTCAGCGACTGGTTCGCCGCGTCGATCGCCAGCTCCGCCGTGCCGTTCTGGTCTGCGGCCAGGAACTTCACGCCCGCGGTGGTGCGCACCGCGACCGTCACGGTGTCGTGCGTGTAGTACCTGGTCGCCTGGACCTTGGCCGTGGAATCGGCCGCGGCCTTGTCCAGGCGCAGCTCCAACCCGGGGAGGTAGAGCGTGGTGCCGCCGGGGTCGCGCCGGATGAGCCGGTTGCCGTCGGCGTCGTACACGTAGGAGGTGACCTTCGTGCCCTCGGTCACCTTGGCCAGGCGACCCTCGACGTCCCACTCCAGCGTCTGGGCCGTGGCGCCGATCGTGCGGCCGGTGGTGTTGCCGGTCTCGTCGTAGGCGTAGGACTCCGTGCGGGCGCCCGCGCCGCCGGTCTGGGTCACCCCGGACAGGGCGTGCGGGTGCGGCGAGCCGGGGGCCGGGTAGCCGTAGGTCCGGGTCGTGTCGGCCGCGCCGCCGACGCCGTGCTCGACCTCCTTCGTGCGGTTGCCGGTCACGTCGTACCCGAACGACTGCCAGTAGGGCGCGACGCCGCCGATGACGCTCGCGCTCGGCGCGCCCGCGCACGACTGGGTGCCCTGCGTCCAGGCCTCGGTGAGGCGGCGCAGATAGTCGTAGGCGAAACACTGGGTGTCGGTGCCGCTGCGGGACACGTCGGAGATCGAGACGACGTTGCCCACGGCGTCGTAGGTGTAGGTGGCGTCGCGGTCCACGCCCGGCACGTTCTCGCGGTCCACCCGCGACGACCGCAGGCGCTGGGTGCCGTACTCGTAGGAATAGGTGAACCAGGTCTTCTTGCCTCCGGTCGACAGCTCGTACTGCTCGGGCTTGCCGGTGAGGCTGTGGATCGAGTCGGTGACGTACGGCGACAGGCCCGACATGGTGGTGGGCCTGCGCAGGTCGTCGTAGGAGTAGACGACGGTCTCGGCCGGGAGGCCGCCCGCCTCGGGGTAGGTGGCCGACTGGACGGTGCCGTCCAGTTTGTAGCGCGTGTCGAACACGTAGCTGCCCGCCAGCGCGCCCTCGGCGGACGGGATCGTCACGGTCGTGCGGATGGCCCGGTAGAGGTTGTCGTAGGCGTTGAACGTGGTCGTGTACGCCTGGCCGTTCGCGTACCTCGTGGCGCTGGACGCCTGTCCCTTGCGCACGGTGTCGTAGGCCCACGACGCCATCAGCGGGCCGGTCGCCGAGCCCTCACGGGTCTCCGTCTTACGGCCCATGGAGTCGTAGACGTTGAAGATCGTCTTGCCGCGCGCGTCGGTGGTGGTCAGCACGTGGTCGAGGTCGTCGTACGTCGTCTTCGTCGTCCCCTTGTCGGGGTCGCGCACCTCGGTCTCCCGCCCGCGCAGGTCGTAGAAGTGCGTCCAGACGTTGCCCGCGGGGTCCTTGACGGTCGAGAGCTTGCCGGCGGGCGTGTAGGTGTAGGTCGTCTTGTCGTAGTCGCCGGTGGGGGAGTCGCCCTTGTACTGGCGCAGCTCGACGATCTGGTCGCGGGCGTCGGTCAGCGTGGTCACCGGCGTGTCCCCGGTCGGCGGGTCGACGGTGACCCTGCCGCCGCCGTAGCTGGTGACCGTGCGCCACTTCTCCTTGGTCTCGCCGTTGCCGACGAGGAACCGTTCGAGTGTGACCCGGTTGCGGCCGTCGTAGTCGAACACCTTCTGCGACTCGACGTCGCCCTCGTACGCGCCGAACAGCTTGGTGGAGGGGGCCGTGGTCGAGTAGTACTGGCCGTACTCGCGGGCCACGTTGCCCCGGGAGTCGTAGAACTTGTCGCTGACCAGGCGGCCGCCGTCCGGCCCCGGCTCCTGGGTCTGGCGCAGCCGCAGCCGCCCGTCGTACAGCTCGTACGTCGGCGGGGTCTGGCCGCCCTCGGCGTCCAGCTTCTTCGTGCCGATGGCGACGATCTCGCCGTCCACGATGCGGTAGCTGAACTCCAGGTTCGGCGTCTGGCCCGCCGCCTTCGACCGGTCGGGCATCCACACCTTCAGCAGGCGGCCGAGCGCGTCGTACTCCAGGTCGGTGCGCTTGCCGTTGGCGTCGATCTTGACGGTCTCGAACCCGTACGCCGGGTCCTTCTCCTGGCTGGTGACGTGGGCCGTCGAGGCGTCGCCGGGGACCACCGGCGGCCCGGTGACCTTCACGCCCGTGTTCAGCCCCCCGGTGTCGGTGTAGGCCGTGGTCGTGACGTGGCCGGCCGCGTTCTTCGTGGTCAGCTCGCGGCCGTAGGCGTCGTACGTCGAGACCTCCTTGGCGACGTACGTCGCGGTGGTGCCGTCGTGCGCGGCGATCGTCTCGACACGGGTGATGTCGCCCCTGGTGGGCGCGGTCCCGAAGGCGCCGTTGTCGTAGTAGGTGCGGTCGTCCTCGACGACCTGCTTGGACCGGTCGGGGGTGGCCGAGCACGCCACCGCGACCGTCTCCACCCTGACCGGATATCTCAGCATCCAGGCCTTGGTGTTCTGGGCGTAGGTGGTGCGGGTGCACCGGTCGTCGGCGGCGGTGGACAGGTCGCCCTTGTCGTCCACCTCGGTGGTGAGGCCGGCGACGGGCTCGTACTTCGTCCCGCTCTCGGTCTCCCGCCAGCCGCCGCCGTCCATCGCGGTCCACGTGTGCGTCTTGGCGACGTTGACGATGTTCGCGGTGACGGTGCCCCAGCTCCGGGTGCGCTTGGCCGTCTCCTGATACCAGGGCGTGTTGACGGTCTTGACCGCGACGGCGCCGTCCACGCCCTCGTATTCGGTCCGCTTGAGCTCGAACCCCTGCAGCGGGTCCTCGTCGACGACGCTGCCGCCCTCGCCGTCGGAGACCGTGACCTTCTTCGTCCCGCCGCTCGGGCCGGCCCGGTCGCCGTTCATGCCGCGCAGGTAGCGCGTCTCGACCAGGGAGCGCAGGTCGTTCCAGCCGCCGGTCCGCACCCGTACGCGGCCGTAGCCGCGCCACTGCGACCAGGTCTTGTACTTCTCCTTGGTCATGCCGTCGTCGTCGTCATAGTGCCAGGCGGCGCCGTCGAGGTACTCGTACGTCGTCAGCGCGTCGGGGGAGCCGCCGGTGCGGTCGGTCTGCACGACCTGGGTGACGACGTACTTGTGGAACCAGTCGGTGATCGGGTCCTCGTACCCGGCGGGCGTCCACTTGACGGGAAAGCAGCGCCGGGTGTTGGTCTCCGGGGTGGGCAGCGAGCCGAGCGTGCAGTCGGCGTCGGAGTAGTTGACGTCGATCTGCCCGCCCGACTCGTCGTAGATCGCCCCGAGGCGATACTTGACGAACGGGGGGATGTCGTCGCCCTGCTTGTCCACCCGGTTGGGCAGTTGCACGTGGTTGAAGGTCACCGAGGGCAGCGCCACCGGGCTGCCGGCCGCGCGACCGGTGTGCGTGATCGACTTCACCAGCAGGGCCTGGTCGATGTCCGCGTCGCCCCACAGGTGGTCGACGGCCCAGTTGTCCACGTCGCGGTAGGTGCCGTCGGCCTTGATCACCTGCGTGGTCACGCCGGTGAGCCGCTTGCGCGACCAGAACGTGGGCGCGAGCGTTCCATGGGTCGCCTTGCACTCCGTGCCGGTGTCGCAGTTCAGGTCGTACGGCACGTCCGGCCACTTGGTGGGGTTCGAGCCGATCTTGCTAGGGTCGCAGTCGAAGGCGTCGGTCTTCAGGCACCGCTCGGAGACGCCGAACACCACGCGTGCCGGGGCCTTGGCCGTGAACAGCGTGTCGGAGCGCTGTCCGTATTCGATGCGGTCGAGCCAGCCCCCGCGCACGTACGGCGTCTCGTCCTCGGGCTTGAGGTTGCGGCCGTAGTGGTTGCCCTCCTGCTGGTAGTAGTACGTGATGGCGTTGCCGCGCGGGTCCACGACGTAGTCGAGGTTCCACTGGTAGGCCTGCTGGCACCACGAGGCGGCGAAGGTGGAGGCGTGACACGGCTCGTCCGCGTCGTCGCCGAACACGGGGTGCGTCCAGGCCGACTTCGTCTCCGGCTTGCCGCTGCTCCACCCGGGCAGCCGGTTGAGCCCGAAGAAGAACTGCACGCCGTCGGGGGTGGTGAGCTTCCAGTACTCCCCGTCGTCGTCGCCGTTGGCCTTGGCCGTGTCCTTCAGGCGTTCGACGCGGGTGCCGTCGTCGTTCTTCATCCGCCACGTGCCGTCGGATGCCTGGATCAGCTCGCCGCCGCGTCCGTTCCAGCTGATCACGGCGTTGTCGTACGCCCAGCACTGGTCGCCGGGCGGGGTGCCCCACTGGTCTTTCGGCGCCCCGTCGTCCGCGCAGGGCTTGTAGGCGCGCTTGATGTAGCCGGGCCAGTAGTCGAAGCCCTCGCCCACCCAGGACGGCTGGTTGTTGGTGTTGGAGGTGCGGCCGTCCACCGCGCCGGAGGAGTAGCCGATCTCCACCTTGGGCGTCAGCTCACCGGGGACGGGCGGCACCCGCAGGGGATAGGACCAGGAGAAGTCGCCCGACTGCTCGGCCACGGTCCAGGTGGCCGACGGCGACAGCTTGGTGGCCTTGTAGTCGCCCTTGTCGCTGGAGTCGCCGGAAACGGCCGCCAGCACCGTCGCGTCCGCCGGGACCGTGGCGGTGAGCGTGCGGCTCGCCGCGTCGTTGCGCGCGCGGACCGGCGTCTCCGTACGGCAGGAGGGCTGGTCGGGGGTCGTCAATGCGCAGGCGGGCAGCCGGACCAGCCGCAGCCGGCTGCCGTACGAGCCGCCGAATTCACCGGCGAGGGCCGAGTAGTCGACGGTGACACTCGACGCCCTGTCTCCGGCGGCCTTGACCGTGAACAGGGCGGCGTCGGCGCCGACGCGCGCTGCGGCGGCGCCGTCCAGCATCCGCACGGCGGCAGGGGAGGTGACCTTCACCTCGCCGGACGCGGGCCGCCGCGTGGTGGAGGCGCCTGCGGGGGCGCCCGCCGGGTCGGGGCGGCGGGGCTTGACGCCCGGCGTCTCACCGCGGACCACTCGCTCGGAGCTGCTCACCTCCGGGCGTCCCGCGTCCGGGGCCGCAGCCTGCGCGGGCTGGGCGACCAGGGACGCCGCGACGGTCACCAGCGCCGTGACCGCGGCGACCCTGCGTTTGAACCGCTGTCTGAACCGCTGCCTGAACCTCTTCGGGTGGGGGAACCCGTTCATGCGCAACCTCCCGCCCGGCCGCCGCGCGGCGGCCGGGGCTGCTTCGAGTTCGCTTACAGGCCGGTGTCCGTGGCCAGCTCGGTGCCGCCGGCCAGCATCTGGATCTGTTCCTCGGTCGCGATCCCCTGGATGGCCCACACGTCGTCGATCACGCCGGGCCAGTACTCGGCCCATGCGCCGTCCGCCTTGGTACGGCCGAGCTGGAGCCCCTTGCCCGCGTTGAAGCCGATCACGTTGTGGCGCCAGGACACCGTGTCCTCGACCTGTTCCAGCTCGCCGTTCACGTAGAGCCGC
The DNA here is from genome assembly GCF_900156315.1 of Microbispora rosea. GTDB lineage: Bacteria > Actinomycetota > Actinomycetes > Streptosporangiales > Streptosporangiaceae > Microbispora > Microbispora rosea. The sequence continues at coordinate 414,833 of NZ_FTNI01000002.1, forward strand.
ATCTCGTCCTGGAAGGCGTCGTACACGATCGCCACGTGATCCCAGTCGAAGCCGGACTGGAAGGCCGAATGCTCGGCGGTCGGCCGGGCCGCGCCGGTCGCGTCCTTGTCCGGCATCTCGATCTGGTAGCCGCCCGCGTTCGCCGGGTCGGCCGGGTCGGGCCGGTAGCGCAGGGTGAACGCGCTGTTGACCGAGCCCTCCTGGCTGAAGACCGCCGCGGCCCTGGACGGCCGTCCCGCGGTCGTCACCCAGCCCGCGATCGTGAAGCTCTCGTCGGTGCGGACGGCCGGGACGGAGGTGGCGGCGTAGTCGCCGTCGCCGTCCAGCACCAGGCCGCCCGGCGGGGTGCCGACCCAGCCAGCTCCCTGGTCGATCCTGGCGTTGCCGTTCAGCGTGACGTGGCGCCCGGACGGGCCGTCGTCGGCGGCGATGGTCAGCGAGGCGCCGGAGGCCAGTGTCGCGATCTCCGAGTCGCTGATGATCTGGTCGTACAGCCGCACGTCGTCGATGTCGCCGGGGAAGTAGGACTTCAGCGTGCCGTACCAGCCGGCCCCGATCTGCACCGGGCCGGTGGCCTTCCACGGCGTGGTGAAGGCCGTCGTGGAGTTGAGCTTGCCGTTGACGTAGAGCCTGATCTGCTTGTTCGCCGCGTCGTACACACCGGCGAGGTGGGTCCAGACGCCGCCCTCGGGCACGGCCGTGGACTGGGCCCGGGTGATCACGTCGTCGTCGTTGTCGTTGTTGTAGCGGTTGAAGATCCACCGGTCGTAGCTGGAGGAGTAGTACAGCTCGAACCCGCTGCGCCGGGAGCCGGCCTGTGTCGCGATGATCGCGGCGTGGGTCGGTTTGGCCGCCGGGAGCTTGGCCCAGGCCGACACCGAGAAGCTCTTGGTGGTGTCGGGCAGGACCGGGCCGCCGGTCTTGAGATAGCCGGTCGTGCCGTCGAGGTGCACGGCCTTGCCGAACCGCCCCGCCGCGCCGAACGTGACGCCGCCCTGCGGACCGGCCGGGTAGGCGCCGCCCGACTCCTCCGCGCGCGGGGCCCCGGCCGCCTCGTCCATCTTCCAGTAGGCGGTGGCGGCCCGTACGGCGGAGGCGGAGTCGTTCAGCTTCCAGCGCGAGGCCACCACGGGATGCTGGGTGAACAGGTTGCCGACCTCCTCGGGCGTGACGATGCGGTCGAACAGCCGCACGTCGTCGATCTCGCCGGGGAAGAAGGCGTCGAGCTTGCCGTACCAGCCCGCGCCGATCTGCACCGGGCCGGTGGCGTTCCACGGGGTCGTGTAGGCCGTCGTGGCCTGGAGCTGCCCGTTGACGTACAGCTTGATGTTCTTGGCCACCGGGTCGTACACGCCGACGAGGTGGGTCCATTCGCTGCCCTGGGGCGAGGCGGTGCCGATCGCCCGGGTGATCGTGCCGTCGGTCGTGTCGTTGTTGTAGCGGTTGAAGATCCACCGGTCGTAGCCGGAGGAGTAGTACAGCTCGAACCCGCTGCGCTGGGCGCCGATCTGCGTGGCGATGATCCCGGCGTGCGTGGGCTTGGTGGCGGGCAGCCGCGCCCAGGCCGACACCGCGTAGCCGTTGCGCGTGTCGAGCACCGGCCCGGCGGTCCTGGCGTAGCCGTCGGTGCCGTTGGTCTGCATGGCGGTCTTCGACATGCCGTCCACCCCGAGCGTCACCCCGCCGTACACGGTCGCCGGGTACGCGCCCGAGACGTCGGCCACCTGGGTGGAGTCGATCGGCTCGTCCAGGGCCCACTGAGCCTTGGCCGGGGAGCCCGTCTTCACGCGGAACACGTAGCGCCCGATCTCGCTGGAGTTGCCGGCCGCGTCGAACGCCTTCACGGTGAGGTAGTTCGGCCCGGCGTGATCGGGTGCGATGTCGATGGTCACCGCCCCGCCCGCGCTGGACGGCTTGCGCTCGTTGGCGGAGGTCGGGTTGGAGTTGACGCCGAACCAGTACTTGACCACGTCGGACGAGGACGAGGCCGCGGTGAAACGGCCGTAGCGGCCGACGCCGTCATACCAGGGATCGGCCTCGTTCTCCGGGTCCGACTGCGGATAGGCACTGGACGACAGCGTGGGAGCGGCCGGCACGCCCTTGTCGTAGGTGAAGTAGCACGCGGTGGCGTCGCCCGCGTAGCTCCACGGGCTGTACTGGTAGCCGTCCCAGGTGCGGACGTACCAGTTGATCGTCTTCTTCTCGGGTATCGACGCCGGCAGCGTGACCTGGAAGGTCGAGCCGGTGGTCTTCGGGCCGATCTTGCCCGACGACCACTTCTGCGCGCCGTCCCAGGTCGCGCCGAACTCGGCGTACACCTTCTTGGCGTCCGCGGAGTCGGCGTCGAGCAGGACCGCCGAGATGGTGGGGGGCACGCGTACGGCGGGGGCGGGGGAGTAGACGCAGGTGCCGCCGGGGTTCATCGACAGGTTCGACATCTTCGGCTGCGGCGGCGGGGTGTTGTAGTTGACCCGCAGGTAGGCGTCGTCGGCGAAGCGCTTCCAGCCCCCGGGGTCGGTCTCGTAGCCCGCGCGCAGGCCGAACGTCGTGGTCGACCACTTGCCCGCCGAGGCGTCCTTGACGGCCTTGGTCGCGTCGAACTCGACGTCGCCCGCGGGGCAGCTGGACGACCAGCCCTTGGCCACGTCACGGGTGTCGAGGTGCTCCAGCCAGTTGTCCGAGGTGGAGTTCCATGTCGAGCTCTCGATGAACCCCTTGGTGCGCCACAACTGCACGGTGCGGCCGTCGCACGAGTACGACCAGGTCTCCTTGGCCACGAAGTCGGCCGAGATGATGTATTTGCCGGCGTACGCGCTGGTCGGCATGCGGTAGAAGATGCGCTTGACGTCGGACGGCGCGCACTTGGAGTCGCCCGAGCACAGGCCCATGCCCGAGTCGGCCTTGCCGCCGAACTTGTAGTACGACTGGCTGGGGTAGGTACGCGACACGTAGGCCCAGGCCGACGCCTTGACCGTCTTCCACACCGGGTCGATGTAGACGGGATAGCGGGTGTCGGGCGCGTCGAGCAGCGCCCGGTCGGGGGTGAGGGTGAGGCTCCCGCCCTCCACGGCCGCGCTCAGGCCGGCGACCTTCGAGGTGTCGGAGGGGCCGCGCTCCAGCGGGGCCGAGGTCGCCGCCTTCAGCGCGGGGGCCGGGGCGCCGGAGTCCCACATGACCGCCGCGGGCGCCTCGAAGAGCGCTCCGCCGCCCGCGGCGTCGACCGCCTCGACGGCGCCGCCGTCCTTCGTCCGCACACCCAGCCCCGGGCCGCCGAGGCCGAGCGTGAGCCGGGTCAGCGCGCCGTTCGCGGCGGCCTCCCTGGTCTTGACGACGAGGGTGTGGGAGAAGCCGTCCACATCGGCCCGTACGACGAGGTCCACGTCCTTCATGACGTCGTGGTAGACGGCCGAGTCGCCCTGCAGTTCGGGTTCCGGCAGCCCTCCGGGCCACTTCAGCGACATTTCGCGGCCGGCCCTGGCGACGCGGGCCAGCGGTGCGTCGCCGCCGCTCGACAGCGACAGCCCGACGGTGCTCGCGCGCGGCCCGATCGAGCCGTCCGGCCGCCGGACCAGCGTCGTGTCGGGCGCGACCCAGGAGTCGCCCTCGCGCACCCGCACGGGGCGCAGATGCTCGACCGTGGTGAACGTGCCGTCGGGGTTGGCGTAGGTCTCCCGGTCCTCGCCGCGCTTGGCCAGCACCTCGACCGGGCGGCCGGTCTCGCGGGCGGCCTGCCCGGCGGCCTCGTCGGTCGGCGCACCTTCCTCCGGCGCTCCTTCTCCCGGCGCTACTGGATCGGCCTGAGCGGCGCGGGGAGCGGCGTACGCCGCGCTCTCGCCCTCGGCGGTTACGGTCAGGCCGATCGCGAGGACCGCGGCCAGCACTGTAGAACCCAGCTTTCGGTACACGACGTCCGCCTCATTCTGGACAGGGTGGGACGAGAGCTAAGAACCGCGCGGAAAGTGCAAAAAACGTTTACTGATCATTAAGAGAACCTTCGGTGACATGTCTTGTCAATATCTTGTTTGCGAGGTGGTGGACGATTACGATCTCCGCGCCTCGGGTGCGAGGGAAAGCGGGTTCGGGCTGTATCCGCGGCGGATTTGCGGACTCTCCGCATGCCGCATGGGCCGGGTTCCGGCCACGGCGGCTCTCGGGGTAACGGGCGCCGGGAAGAGCGCCCGGGCGCATTTCGGCCGGTACCTCGCAAGCAGTCCCGCCTGTGAGGGGTTATAAGACGGTTGTGGATACAGCGGGCACTCCGCGTGGGCCGTACGCTGAGCACGATCCACACCGCACCCCCACGGAGGCCGCGATCAACCGCCTCGTTCTCTGGAACATCGACCTGACGCTCGTCGACGTCGCCATCGTCACCCGCGACGCCTACGCGGACGCGTTCCGGATGGTGACAGGGCGACCGCTGGTGAAGCTCGCACCGGCGCTGGGCCGTCCCGACTCGGAGATCGTCTTCGAGACCCTGGCCGTCAACGGCATCGCCGTCGAGGACCACCATCTGCCGAGATTCCTCGACGCGCTGGCCGTCTGCTTCGCGGAGCGGCGCGGGCGGCTGGCCAAGGAGGGCCGTGCGCTGCCCGGCGCCAAGGACGCGCTCAAGGCCGTGTCGCGTCTCGACGGCGTCGTCCAGTCGGTGCTCACCGGCACCATCAAGAGCAACGCCGTGCACAAGCTCAAGGCGTTCGGGCTGGACAAGTGGATCGACGTCGAGGTGGGCGGCTACGGCGAGGAGGTCTACCCGAAGGCCACCCTGCTGCAGGTCGCGCAGGGGCGGGCCAAGGCCAGGCACGGCGCCGTCTTCACCGCCGGCAACACGGTCCTCATCGGCGACTCCACGCGTGATGTCCAGGCGGCGACGATCGGCGGCGCCGCCATGATCGGTGTCGCGTCGGGCCGGTCCACGGCCGCCGAGTTGCGCGAGGCGGGGGCGGACATCGTGCTCTCCGACCTGTCCAACCCCTCCGAAGTCGTCGCGGCCGTCGCCCGCCTGACCACCCCGGCCGACCGTACGGCCCACTGACCCCGGACTCGGGGGAGCACCGGGGGCGCGGGCTGAACGTTTCAGCGCCGGGGCGTGGTTCCTTTCGGCCGCCGATCGGCTCGCCGGTCGGGCGGGCGGCCGCGTTCGCCCAGGCCGGGGCGGCCGTAGGCGCGGCGCGCGATCGTTCACCGCACCGTCGGCCGCGTCCTACCCGGCGATCGTCGTACCGGGGGACCGATCACTACCGCCTGCTCGGTCGCTTAATTTCGGAACGCGCGGCCGGCTGTGCGCCGCGTGGCGTGCCGGTTGGCTCCTGTCTCCGAAAGGACTCCTGATGAGACGAAGTCTCGCAACCGTCGCGGCCGCCGGACTGGCCGCCGCGCTGGTCGCCGGTGGATCCGCGATGACGACGACTCCGGCCACGGCCGCCGCCGGGTGCAAGGTGACCTACACGATCGTGAACCAATGGGGCGGCGGCTTCCAGGGCGACGTGGCCATCACCAATCTCGGCGACCCTGTCGGCGGCTGGAAGCTGGAGTTCGACTTCCCGGACTCCGGTCAGAAGATCGCGTCCGGCTGGAACGCCACCTGGACGCAGTCCGGCACGCACGTGACCGCGACCAGCGTGTCCTACAACGGCTCCATCGCCACCAACGCCACGGTCAGTGGCATGGGATTCACCGCGAGCCTCACCGGCGCCAACCCCGTGCCTGCCACCTTCTGGCTCAACGGCTTCATGTGCAGCGGACCCGCAACCCTCAGCCCCTCGCCCAGCCCGAGTCCCTCGCCGAGCCCGAGTCCCTCGCCGAGCCCCACTCCAACGCCGAGCCCGAGTCCCACGCCGAGCCCGACTCCGACCGTCACGCCCACGCCGGGCACGCCGCGCCCCGGCGTCGGACCGTGTACGCCGGGCGCGACCTACCCCAACCCGCTGCCGTCGTCGTCGGTGACCGCCACCAAGATCCGGGACGGGTTCAACTTCCTCGAAGGCCCGGTCTGGGACGCCACCACCCAGACCCTGCTGCTGTCGCTCATGCGCGACGGCACGGGATCGGAAGGCGTCCAGCCCGCGGACGTACTGCGGTTCACCGAGCCGAACACCTTCGAGACCTTCATCTCCGGCTCCGGCAGCAACGGCCTGGCCCTCAGCCGGGACGGCGGCACGCTGCTGGCCGCGACACACGACCAGCGCAGCGTCTCCTCCTTCCGCCTGCCCGACCGGACCCGCGGCGTGGTCGCCTCGTCCTATCAAGGCCGCGCCTTCAACTCACCCAATGACCTCACCGTCGGCGCCGACGGCACCGTCTACTTCACCGACCCCGACTTCCAGCGCGCCAACCGGCCCGACCAGATGTCCGGCCGCACCGGCGTGTTCCGGGTCAAGAACGGCGTCGTCTCGCTGATCGACGACACCATCCGGGAGCCGAACGGCGTCGTGCTCTCTCCCGACGGCAAGACGCTCTACGTCGGCGGCAACGGCACCGGCCGGATCTACAAGTGGCCCGTCAACCCCGACGGCAGCGTCGGCGCCCGCGCCGACTTCGCGTCCCTGAACGGCTCGGACGGCGCGACCATCGACTGTGCCGGCAACCTCTACCAGGCGTCCTTCAACGACGGCAAGGTCCACGTGTACGCGCCGTCCGGCGTTCAGCTCGGCACCATCTCCGCCGGGCTCGACACCACCAACGTCGCCTTCGGGGGCCCCGACGGCCGGACGCTGTACATCACCTCGGGAACGCCCTCCCGCGGCGGGAACAGCGGCAACTTCGGTCTCTACCGCGTGCGGCTGAACGTCCCCGGCTGGCCGTACTGAGCGTCGTCACAGCGCCTTAATGTCACAGTGCCTTGTTGTCACAGCGCGTTGAGGAAGCGGGCCGCGACGGGGGCCGCCACCTGCGCTCCGGTGCCGCCGCCCTCGACCACGACGGCGAAGGCCAGGTCGCCCTTGTAGCCGATGAACCACGAGTGCGTCGGAGGGTTCTGGCCGTCATCGGCCGAGCCGTACTCGGCCGTGCCGGTCTTGCCGGCCGTGCCGGCGGGGAAGGAGACGCCGCTCGCGGTGCCCTCGCTGACGACGGCGGGCATGAGGCGGCGCAGCGCGGACACGACCGCGGGCTCCAGCGCGCGCGGCGGCGTGCCGCCGTCGGGGACGAGTGAGGCCGGGACCAGCCGGGGTTGCCGCCAGGTGCCGGCGGCGATGGCGCCGGCGACGGCGGCCATGTTCAGCGGGCTGGCCAGGACGCGCCCCTGGCCGATGGCCGCGGACGCGAGGTCGGTGTCGTCATGCGGCGCGGGGAAGGCGGCGTCCACGGCGGGCACCCCGATCTTGATGCTGGCGCCGAAACCGAAGTCGGCGGCCACCTTGGACAGGCGATCGGCGCCGAGGCGGCGGACCGCCATGTCGCCGAACGTCGTGTTGCACGAGTGGGCGAAGGCGTCGACGAAGCGCAGCGTGCCGTAGTCGTGGAATTCGGCGTTGTGGAACGGGAAGCCGCCGATCGTCTTCTCGGCCGGGCACTCGACGGTCTGGCCGGGCGTGACGCCGCCGGCGACCAGCGCCGAGGCCGTCACGATCTTGAAAGTCGAGCCGGGCGGATACGTGCCGAGCAGGGCGCGGTTGTAGCCGCCCGGCTTGTTGACCACCGCGAGGACCTCGCCCGTGGACGGGCGCAGCGCGACGAGCGAGGCGGGTTTGTCCACGCCCTCCAGGGCCTGCGCTCCCGCCTGGTGCACCCGCAGGTCGAGGGTGGTCCGCAGCGGCTTGCCGGGCTTCGACCCGCCCTCGGCCAGCGTGGCGACCTTCGTGTTCGTACGGGTGTCGACCAGGTCGGCCCGGGCGGACGCGGTGCCGGCCAGGCGGGAGGCGTACTGCTCGCGCAGCCCCTCGACGATCTGCTGCACGGAGCCGGGGGCGTCCGGCGTGTCGATACGGGTGCCGTCGGCGTCGGTGATGGGCGCGCGCTCGGCGGGCACGGTGGTGAGCTTGGCCCGGACACCGTCGCCCATCCGTGGGTGGATGGCCGTCGAGGTCCATGCCACCTTCCAGGCGCGGTCGCGCTCGACCAGGCGGAGCCTCCCGTCGTACGCGATGGGCAGCGGGCCGGTCAGCCGCGCCCGGAACCGCACCGTGTCGTCCTGGACGTTCGTGACCTGGAATCGCTGCCCCGTGAGCTTCAGGTCGTCGTGGAAGCGTCGATAGGTGCTTTCGAAGCCGGCCGGCGGGTCGGCGGCGAGCGTGCGCATCGCCGCGTAGTCCGAACGTGACCAGGCCGCGAGGAAGTCCCGCGCGGTCTCCTCCGGTGATCCCTTCGTCCGCAGCGCCCACACCGTGACCCCCGCGGCCACCACCGGCACGAGCACCGCCGCCGTGACGTACGGCCAGCGCCTTCGCTCTCGCATGCGTCCCCCTTCGAGTCGAGTGCACGCCAAGAGCAGCAGATCGGCCGGAAGAATGTCCAATATGGATATCAACGTGCTTCATGTGCGGTTCGGATATGCTCCCAGCTCGTGGACTTGGTCCGGCATCTCGGCTACTTCCTGGTTGTGACGGAAGAGCTGCATTTCGGGAACGCGGCCGCGCGACTGGGGATGGCGCAGCCGCCGCTGAGCCAGCGCATCAGGCGGCTGGAGGAGGAGCTGGGCGTGCGCCTGTTCGAGCGGTCGAGCCGGCGGGTGGCGCTCACGGAGGCGGGACGGCTGCTGGTGCCCGAGGCCCGTGAGATCGTCGCCAGGGTCGAGCGGATGCGCGACCTCATGTCCGACCTCGCGCGCGGCGACGCGGCGGTCGTGCGGGCGGGCGTCCCCGCCGACCTGGGCGCGGCCGTGCTCGCCGCGCTCATCGCGGGGTTTCGCGACCGCCGCCCCGACGTACGGCTGTCGCTGACCGAGATGGGCACGGCCGCGCAGGTCGGCGCGTTGCTGGAGGGCAGGCTCGACGTCGGGCTGCTGCGGCATCCGGTCGCCGCGAACGGGCTCGCGTACGGGCCGGTGCTCGTCCGGCATCCGGGTGTCCTGCTGGCGGAGGACGACGAGCTGACCGCCTGGGCGACCGTGCACCTCGGCGACCTGGCCGGGCGGGACCTGGTGCTGTTTCCCCGGGACGCCGAGCCCGGCCTGTACGACGACACGCTGGCCTCGTGCCGCCGGGGCGGCTTCGTCCCCACTGAGATCGTCTGCACCGACCGCCTGGAGTTCGCCCTCGGCCTGGTCCTGTCCGGAACGGCCGTCGCGTTCGGCGCCCCCGCCGAGGTGCCGGGCGTCGTGTGGCGACCCCTGGCGGGCGCGCCCCTGGCCTGGCGCTGCTCCCCTGCCTGGCGGACCGAGCCGGGGCCGTACGTGCGAGACTTCACGACCGTGGCCGTACAGGTGCTGAAAGAGAGCGCCGGCATGGTGGACGAAGGCGTGCCGCCCGCGCCGCGGGTGACGCCGCGCCCGGCGACCGGGTTCCTCGCATGAAACCCGGCATTAACCCCGGCATTAATCCCGTGGAGCGCGTCTTCCGGTCCGCCGGCGTCACGGGGTGGCTGCACGCGGTCGACATCGACGACGGGCGCGAGGTGGGCCTGCGGGCCGACGAGCCGGTGGTGCTCGCGTCGGTCTTCAAGGTGCCCCTGCTGCTGGAACTGCAGCGCCAGGCCGAGCGCGGGCTGTTCGACCTCACCGAACGTGTCGGCGTGCCGGCCGGGGACCGTACGGGTGGGGGCACCGGACTGGCGGCGATGCTGGACGACGCCACGCTGTCACTGCGCGACCTGGCCTACCTGATGATGGCGGTGAGCGACAACACCGCGGCCGACGTGCTGCTCGCCCGGGTGGGCAGGGAGGCGGTCAACGCGCTGCTCGACGGCCTCGGGCTGACGGCGACGCGGGTGGTGCAGAACTGCCGCGAGATGCTCACCAGCCTGTGGGTGGACGCGGGCGTGGCGGATCAGTCGGCCGTGACCCAGGCGTGCACCGACCCCGAGGTGGTGGCGCGGCTGAGCGCGCTCGACCCGGCGGTGGGCAACCGGAGCACGCCACGCGAGATGACCCGGCTGCTGGCCATGATCTGGCGGGACGAGGCGGCGGGAGCGGCCTCCTGCGCGGCGATCCGCCGCCTCATGGCGCTGCAGGTGTGGCCGCACCGGCTGGCCTCGGGCTTCCCGTTCGACGACGTCGCGGTGAGCGGCAAGACGGGCACGCTGCCCACGCTGCGCAACGAGGTCGGGGTGGTCGAGTATCCCGACGGCGGGCGCTACGCCGTGGCCGTGTTCACCCGGTCGTTCGGCACCGCGCAGAATCAGCCGCGGGCCGACGCCGCGATCGGAGCCGCCGCCCGGATGGCGATCGACCAGCTCAGAACCCACATATGACAGGCCCTTTCTATGTGGGCGGGGAGGGTGACATGCGGCGCAAGCGTGGCAAAGATGGGGACATGGTCGAGGAAGGCGCTCTGCTCTGGGAACCCACGCCCGACGTCGTACGTGCGGCCCGGATCACCCGTTACATGGAACGACTGGGCCGTACGGGGGACTACGAGGACGTCTGGAAGTGGTCGGTCGAGTCTCCGGCCGACTTCTGGACCTCCATATGGGACTACTTCGGCGTGGTAGGTACGCGTGGCGACGGGCCCGTCATCCAGGGAACGATGCCGGACGCCGAATGGTTCGCGGGATCGGCCCTGAATTACGCCGAGAACGCGCTGCGCGGCCACCCTGGCCGGTCGGCGGTGATTTTCCGCAACGAATCGGGCAGCCGCTGGCAGTACTCGCTCGGTGAGCTCCGCGAGGAGGTCGCCCGGGTCCGGGCGGGCCTCGTGCGGCTGGGTGTCGGGCGTGGTGACCGGGTCGCCGCCTATGTGCCGAACATCCCCGAGGCCCTCATCGCCTTCCTGGCCACCGCCTCGCTTGGGGCGATCTGGTCCTCCTGCTCGCCCGACTTCGGCGCGCCCAGCGTGACCGACCGGTTCGCCCAGATCGAGCCGAAGGTGCTGGTCGCGGTGGACGGCTACCGCTACGGCGGCAAGGCGTACGACCGGTCGGCGGTGGTGCGCGAGATCGCCGGGAAGCTGCCGACGCTGGAGGCCACCGTATGGATTCCAGCGCTCCGCGAGGGCGCGCCCGATGACGCCCCCGATACCGCGTTGAGCTGGGACGACCTGCGTGCCGAGACCGCGCCGCTGGAGTTCGAGCGGGTGCCCTTCGGCCATCCCCTGTGGGTGCTGTACTCGTCCGGCACCACCGGCCTGCCCAAGCCCATCGTGCACGGCCACGGCGGCATCGTGCTGGAGCACCTCAAGTCGTTGTCCTTCCACCAGGACCTCGGCGAGGGCGATGTGTTCTTCTGGTACACCACCACGGGCTGGATGATGTGGAACTACCTCATCGGCGGCCTTCTCGTGGGGTCCACCGTCCTGCTGTACGACGGCAGCGCGGCCCACCCCGACACCGGTGCCCTGTGGCGGCTCGCCGCCGAGGAGGGCGTGACGTACTTCGGTACCGGCGCGCCGTACATCATGGCGTCGATGAAGGCCGGCGTGAAGCCGCGGGGGCTCGACCGGCTGCGGGGGATCGGCTCGACCGGCTCGCCGCTGCCGCCCGAGGGGTTCGCCTGGGTCTACTCGGATGTGCGGCCCGACGTGCAGCTCGGCTCGTTCTCCGGCGGCACCGACGTGTGCACCGGGTTCGTGGGTGCGGTGCCGCTGCTGCCGATCCGGGCCGGCGTGATCCCGTGCCGCTGCCTCGGCGCGTCCGTCGAGTCCTTCGACCCCGCGGGCGCCTCGATGGTGGGCGAGGTGGGGGAGCTCGTCATCACCCGGCCCATGCCGTCCATGCCGGTCATGTTCTGGAACGACCCCTCGGGCGACCGCTATCGGGAGTCGTACTTCGCCGACTACCCGGGTGTCTGGCGGCACGGCGACTGGATCAAGATCCTGCCCGACGGCGGCTGCGTCATCTACGGCCGCTCCGACTCCACCCTGAACCGCGGCGGCGTACGGATGGGCACCAGCGAGTTCTACCGCGTCGTGGAGCGCTTCGAGGAGATCGCCGACAGCCTCGTCATCGACACCGGGCAGCTCGGCCAGGAGGGCAGGCTGCTGCTGTTCGTCACCCTGGCCGACGGCGCGTCCCTGTCCGACGAGCTGACGTCTCGCCTGCGTACGGCCCTGCGCACCGAGCTGTCGCCCCGGCACGTGCCCGACGAGATCCACGTGGTCCCCGGCATCCCGCGCACGCTGTCGGGCAAGAAGCTGGAGGTCCCCGTACGGAAGATCCTGCTCGGCACCCCGGTCGAGAAGGCCGCCAACCCCGACGCCATGGCCAACCCCGAGGTCCTCACCCACTTCGCGCCGCAGTAGTAGGACGAGAACTTTATAAGTACACTTCTAAGAAGTCGGCTTCTTAGAAGTGCACTTATATGGGGGTCTCATGAAGCCTGCTCACGTCTTCGACCGCGATCGCGAGTGGGCCGCCCTCAAGGATTTCGCCGAGGCACCGGCCGCGGAGATGAGGCTGGCGGTGGTGAGTGGTCGGCGCCGCCAGGGCAAGACGTTCCTCCTGCAGGCGCTCGCCGACGTGTGCGGCGGCTTCTATTTCGTGGCCGTCGAATCCACGTCGGTGGACGCACTCCGGCAGTTCGGTACGGCCGTGGCGGCATACCTGGGGGTGCCGGGCACGCTGGCGTTCGCGAACTGGGACGAGGCGATCACCCATCTCCTGGACCACTGCAGTGACCGGTTGATCGTTCTCGACGAGTTCCCGTATCTCATGAAGGCCGATCCCTCGATCCCCTCGATCCTGCAGCGGGAGATCGACGCCCGGCTCGCGCATCGCGGCACCGGCAGCCGGGTGCGTCTGGTGCTCGCCGGATCCGCCATGTCGGTCATGGGGAAACTCCTCGCCGGACAGGCGCCGCTACGCGGGCGGGCGTCACTCGACCTGGTGGTACAGCCGTTCGACCACCGTGTGGCGAGGCGGTTCTGGGGCATTGAGGATCCGCGGCTCGCGCTCCAGCTGAATGCCATCGTGGGCGGGACACCGGCGTACAGAACCGGCTTCGTCGACCACGAGAGCCCGGGCGACGATCTCGACGACTGGGTCGTCCGGCGCGTGCTCAGTTCCGCGACGCCGCTCTTCCGCGAGGCCCGATACCTGCTGACCAACGAGATGGAGATCCGGGACGAGGCGCTCTACCACGCCGTCCTCGGCGCCATCGCGGCCGGGAACAACACGCGGGGCGGCATCGCGGGACACATGGAGCGCAAGGCGACGGACATCGCGCATCCGCTCGCCGTTTTGGAGGACTGTCAGCTCATCCGCAAGGAGATCGACCCGGTACGCAAGCGCTCGCTCTACCGTGTCGCGGAGCCGCTGGTCACGTTCTACGAGGCGATCATGCGGCCGGCCTGGAGCCTGCTGGAAAGGGGATGGGCCGACCGGGTGTGGCAGTCGGCCAGGCCGAGGTTCACGTCCCAGGTGGTGGGCCCGCACTTCGAGCATGTGTGCCGGGAGTTCGCACTCGCCCACGGCTGGAACGGCGAGTTCGCCGCCGAGGTCGCTGCGGGGATCGCGCCCGGGGGCGGCAGGGGGCAGAACATCGAGGTCGACGTGATCGCCCTCGCGCCTCAGGACAACCACACGCGCCGGCTCCTGTCCGTCGGCGAGGCGAAGTGGTCAGAGGTCATGCACGTGGGTCACCTGAAGCGCCTGGAACAGGCCAGAGACCAACTGCACACGCGCGGGCTCGACACCCGCGACACCGTGCTCGCCCTTTACAGCGGCGCCGGCTTCGACGCCGCGCTCACCGACGCCGCAGCTCGCGATCCCCGGATCCTCCTGGTCGACCTGCCCATGCTGTACGAGTCAGCGTGATGCCGGTCCGGGTGCTGTGGCCCGGACGAAGCGTTCGCCCCATTCGCGGACGTACGCGACGAACTCCGGCGGACCCAGCACCTCGAACTCCGCGCCCACGTTGCCCAGCGCCTGAATCGGCCAGTCCAGTGAGGTCGAGGTCATCGTGAGCAGGCACCTACGCTCGCCGGCCTCTTCGACCGTCCCCCACTGCCCGACCGCCGTACGCACCCGTGCGGCGGGCGCGTGCACGAGGGCCTCGACCGCGTACGGCTCGGGCACGCCGCCGGCCGCTCTGACGAACGCCGCCGCGTCCCGGGCGGGCAGGTCGCGCGGGCGGAAGCGGGATCCCGCCGGCCGCGCCTCTGTCAGGCGGTCGAGCCGGAAGCTGCGCCAGTCCTGCCTCGCCAGGTCGTAGGCGACCAGATACCAGCGGCGGCCGACGGTGACCAGCCGGTAGGGCTCGACCTCCCGCGAGGAGGGCTCGCGGCCCCGCGCGGCGTAGGAGAAGCGCAGCCGCTCCTCGTCACGGCAGGCCTGGGCGACGACGGTCAGCACGTCCACGGCGACGACCGGTTGCGCCGAGGTCGCGGAGACCATCGCCTTGCTCAGGACGTCCACGCGGCGGCGCAGCCGGGGCGGCATGACCTGGACGACCTTGGTGAGGGCGCGGATCGCGGACGCCTCCATGCCCGTGATCGCGCTCCGCGCGGCCTCGCCCATGCCGACGGCGAGCGCGACCGCCTCCTCCTCGTCGAGCAGCAGCGGCGGCAGTACGGCGCCGGGCGCGAGCTGGTAGCCGCCGTCGGTCCCGCGCGAGGTGTGCACCGGGTATCCCAGCTCCCGCAGTCGGTCGACGTCACGACGCAGCGTCCGCTCGGAGACGCCGAGCCGGTCGGCCAGCCCAGCGGCGGTGGGTCTGCAGGAGGGACAGCAGCCGGAGGGTGCGTGAGCTCGTGTTCGCCATGGTTCCAGTCTGTCCGGACTTCCGGTCGGAAAGTGGCCGGAAGCCTCCCTAGCGTGGATCTCGAAGCTCTGATCAGGAGGAACAGGAATGATCACTCGTGAGATCCGGCTGGCCGCGCCCGTCGCCGGCGAGCCGGGCCCCGGCCACTTCACCGTCGCCGAGACCGAGGTGGACGGCGAGGTGACCGTCAGGACCGACTACGTCGGCCTGGCCGCGACCTACCTGGAGCTGATGCGGGCCGACTGCCGGATCCCGGTGCCCGCCTGGCAGCCCGGTGACCGCGTGGGAGCCGCCGTCGTGGGGACCGTCGTCCGGTCCGGCAGCCCGGATCTCGCCGTCGGCGATCTGGTGCAGTCGATGACCGGCTGGAGCGAATACTCCGCGGGCCCGGCCGCGCAGTACGTCAAGCTCGACCGGGGGCTCTTCCCCGACCCCTCCTATCACCTGGGCCAGGGCGTGACGGCCTACTACGGGATGGCCGACGTCGCCGCCGTAGGGGAGGGGGATGTGGTGTTCGTCTCGGGCGCGGCCGGCGGGGTCGGCTCGCTGGCCGGGCAGATCGCCAAGTGCCGGGGCGCGGCCAGGGTGATCGGCAGCGCGGGCAGCCCGGCGAAGGCCGCCTATCTGGTCGACGAGCTCGGCTATGACGCCGCCTTCGACTACCACGACGGTCCGGTGGCCGACCGGCTGCGAGAGCTCGCGCCCGAGGGCATCACGGTCTTCTTCGACGTCGTGGGCGGGGAGCAGTACGACGCGGCGGTCCGGGCGGCGCGTCCCGGCGCCCGCTTCGCGCTGTGCGGCTCCCTGTCCCACCAGCTCGGCGGCGATGCCGACCGCTTCCCCGAGCCGGACCGCGCGGCGGCCGGGGCCCGGGGCATCGAGCTGCTGCCGTTCTCCTGTCACCACACGCCGGAACAGGTCGCGGCCTGGCGCGAGTACTTCACCCGCTGGCTGGCGGAAGGCCGTTTCGTCTTTCCGCAGACGGTCGTCGAGGGCGGCATCGAGCAGGTGCCGGAGGCGTTCCTGTCCCTGCTCAAGGGCTCCTATCGGGGCAACGTCGCGGTGCGGCTGGCGTGAGCGTGCTTTCCCTGCGTGCGCTCAACCGGGCGCTGTTGCACCGGCAGTTCCTGATGGAGCGCACCCGCCGCACCGCGCTGCAGGTGCTCGGACACCTGGTCGCCATGCAGGCCCAGGAGCCGAACTGGCCCTACGTCGGGCTGTGGAGCCGCGTCGACGGCTTCACCCAGGCCCAGCTGAGCGTCCTGCTGGAGGAGCGGACGGTGGTCCGCTCGGCGCTGCTGCGCAGCACCCAGCACCTGGCCGTGTCCGGCGACTTCCGCCGGTTCCGGCCCGTGCTGCAACCGGTCCTCGACCGTACGGCGAGCACGCCGTACTTCAGGCGGGTGAGCGGGGGACTCGACACCGGCGCGCTCACGGCGGCCGGAGCGCGGATCCTGGCGGGCCGGACGCTGCCCCGGCGGGAGCTGGCCCGGCTGCTGGCGCTGCGCCACCCCGGCCGGGAGGGGAAGATCCTGGCCGGGGAGGTGGAGCTGAGAAGCCCGCTGGTCCACACCCCCGAGACCGCGACGTGGGGCCGCTGGGGCACCCGGAACGCCGTCTCGGTCACCCGCGCCGAGGACTGGCTCGGCGCGCCCATGACACCGGCCCCGGTCCAGGAACTCGTCCGCCGCTATCTGGCGGCCTACGGCCCGGCCGGCGTGATGGACGTGCAGGCGTGGTCGGGGCTGACGCGGCTGCGCGAGGTGATCCAGACCATGCGCGGCGAGCTGCGCTGCTGTCGCGACCCCGAAGGCAGGGAGCTGTTCGACCTGGAGACCGCGCCGGAGCCGCCCGACCCCGGCACACCTGTTCCCGTGCGGTTCCTGCCCGCCTTCGACAACCTGCTGCTCGGCCACGCCGACCGGACCCGCGTGATCAGTGACGCCGACCGCAAGCGGGTGATGCCGGGCGCGGCGATGGTGCTGCCGACCTTCCTCGTGGACGGGTTCGTCCACGGCAGCTGGTCGGTCAAGGACGGCACGCTGCGGCTCGTCCCGTTCCGGCCGTTGCGGGCGGCCGAAAGGGACGCGGTGGCGGAGGAGGCCGAACGCCTGCTGCCGTTCCTGGGGGCCGCGAACATCGCGTACGGGTGAGGCGGTCAGGGGACGAGGACGTACGCCCGGGGTTGAATCACTTCATGTGGTGGACGTCGCCAGGACGTGTTCGTACGCCTCCTGCAGCAACTGGGACGCGCGCGGGCGGCCGGGGTCGGGGCGGGGGATGCCGAGGTGCGCCTCGCGCAGCTCGTCCATCAGGTTCTCCCACAGTGGTGGGCCGCCCTCCTCCAGCAGCTGCGCGCGGATGGTCAGCTCCGGTGTCGTCGGACGGTGCCGCAGGCCCCACGAGCCGAGTGCGACCATGATCGGAACCGTCTGGATGCCCGCCTCGGTGAGGCTGTAGGTTCCTCGCCGTCCCCGCCCCGCGTCCTCGTGGGTCAGCAGGCCACCGGCGACGAGCGCCTTGAGGCGGCTGCTGAGGATGTTCGACGCGATCGCCTCGTCGGAGTTGGCGAGCAGGTCACGGAAGTGCCGCCGCCCGCCGAAGATCACATCGCGCAGGACGATGAGGCTCCACCTGTCGCCGAGGGCCTCCACCGCCGCATTGATCGCGCACCCCGACCGCGGCTCGTGTCGCATGACCGACCTCCAACTGATTGCGTTTTGCCACCACCTAGTCTACGGTTATTTCTAGTAGTTGCAATCCGCAATCGCTACCGAAGCCAGGAGACCAGCAATGTCTCGCGTCAGAGTCCACAACTTCGCCGTCTCTCTGGACGGCTTCGCCACGGGCGAGGGGCAGAGCCTCGACGAGCCGTTCGGCCACGCCGGTGGGCGGCTCCACGAGTGGTTCTTCGACACCCGGGTCTTCCTCGCCATGCAGGGGAAGACCGGTGGCAGCGCCGGGGTCGACGACGCCGTGGCCCGCACCTGGAACGAGGGCGTCGGCGCGGAGATCATGGGCCGCAACAAGTTCGGGCCGCAGCGGGGCCCGTGGGAGGACCACGAGTGGACCGGATGGTGGGGTCCGAACCCGCCGTTCCACACGCCGGTCTTCGTCCTGACCCATCACCCCCGGCCCTCGATCGAGATGGAGGGGGGCACCACGTTCCACTTCGTCGACGGCGGTCCCGAGGAGGCGCTGCGGCAGGCGCGCGAGGCCGCGGGCGATCTCGACGTGCGGATCGGCGGCGGGCCGAGCACCGTCCGCCAGTTCCTGGCCGCGGACCTGGTCGACCACATGCACGTCGCCGTCGTCCCGATCGTCCTGGGCCGCGGCGAACGCCTGTGGGACGGGCTCGAAGGGCTCGAGGAGCGCTTCGGGATCGAGTCCGTGACCACCCCGAGCGGCATCACCCACATGACCTTCACGCGACGGTAGACCCTGAAAGGCTGACGGACATGACCGAGAACATCACTTCGAAGGACGGCACGACCCTCGCCGTCGACACGATCGGCCAGGGCGCGCCGGTGATCCTCGTCGGCGGCGCGTTCAACGACCGCTCCACCGTGGCCGGGCTCGGCGCCGAACTCGCGCCGGCGTTCACCGTCGTGACCTACGACCGGCGCGGCCGGGTGGCCAGCGACGACAAGAGCGACGACTACCGGGTCGCCAACGAGGTCGACGACCTGGCGGCCGTCATCGAGCACGTGGGCGGCCGGGCCTCGGCGTTCGGCCACTCCTCGGGCGCGGTCCTCGTGCTGGAGGGGGCCATGCGCGGGCTGCCGATCGACCGGGTGGCCGTCTACGAGCCGCCGTACTGCGCGGACGAGAACCAGCCGAGGCCGGCGGCCGACATCTACGACCGGCTCACGGCCCTGGTGGCCGCCGGTGACCGCGACGGCGCGGTGGAGCTGTTCCTCCACGAGGCGGTCGGGGTCCCGGCCGAGGCGATCGCCGGGATGAAGGCCGGGGAGGGGTGGGCGTTCCTGGCCGACAAGGCGCCCAGCCTGCCGTACGACGTGCTGGTCAGCGCGCCCTGGCAGGTGATGCCGTTCGATCGGCTCGCCGCCGTCGGCGTGCCGGTGCTGGCGGTCTACGGCGACCAGACCGCGCCGAACCTGGCGGAGGGGACGAAGGCCGTCGCGGCGGCCGTGCCCGGCGCCGAACTGCAGGTGATGCCCGGAGAGGACCACGGAGTGTTGCAGCGGCCGGCGGCGCTGGCGCAGCTCCTCGCGAAGTTCCTCGGCTGACGCGGTCTGCCCGGATCCGAGGCTGGGAAATTGTCGGAGCGGGCGGATACCGTCGGAGCGGCATGCGAATCGACGGCGCGACCCCTCAGCTCATCGGCAGGGAGCATCCTGCCGCGATGCTGCGTGCCGAGATCGCGCGGGCGGTCGGCAGTCACGGCGGCCTGACGCTGGTCGCCGGTGAGGCCGGCATCGGCAAGACCACGCTTGTCGCCAGCGCGGCCGAGGAGGCCAGGCGCCTGGGCGCGCTGGTCCTCGGCGGAGCCTGCTGGGAGTCCGACAACGCCCCCGGCTACTGGCCGTGGGTGCAGGTGCTGCGGGGCATGCGGCGGTGCGCCGCGCCCGAGGAGTGGGCGGCGGCCGAGGACGCCGCGGGCGCCGGACTGGCCGCGCTGCTGGGCGAATCGCCGAGCGCCGACGCGGCCGAGGGCTTCCGGCTGTACGACGCGGTGACGAGCGCCCTGGTGGCGGTGTCCCAGAGCCGCCCCCTGGTGGTCGTGCTCGAAGACCTCCACTGGGCGGACGTCGCGTCGCTCAGGCTGCTGGAGTTCGCGGCCCAGCACACCTGGTTCGAGCGGGTGCTGCTGGTGGGCACCTACCGCGACGTGGAGGTGGAGTCGGCGGACCATCCGCTGCGGCCCCTCGTGCTGCCGCTCGTGGCGCGGGCGACCACGGTCACCTTGACCGGGCTCGAACGCGAGGAGGTCGGCGCGTTGATGACCCGTGCCGCCGGCCGGGATCCGTCCACCGACCTCGTCGCCGAGGTGCACCGGCGCACCGGCGGCAACCCCTTCTTCGTCGAGCAGACGGCGCGGCTGTGGCGCAGCGGCGGTTCGGTCGCCACGATCGCTCCCGGCGTCCGCGACACCCTCCTGCGCCGGCTGTCCCTGCTCCCCGCGCAGGTCGTGGACCTTCTCGTCACCGCCGCGGTGCTCGGGCGTCAGTTCCATCGCCAGGTGCTGGCCGCCGTCGCCGCCGCTCCGGTTCTCCAGGTGGAA
This sequence comes from Microbispora rosea, assembly GCF_900156315.1. Taxonomy (GTDB): domain Bacteria; phylum Actinomycetota; class Actinomycetes; order Streptosporangiales; family Streptosporangiaceae; genus Microbispora; species Microbispora rosea. The sequence goes on from NZ_FTNI01000002.1 coordinate 434,866, forward strand.
CGGCTGCTCGACCAGGCGGTGGCCGCACGGCTCGTGGTGGCGAGCGGCGGGGCGGCGAGTGGCGGGGAGACCTTCGCGTTCGCCCACGACCTGGTCCGCCAGACGCTCTACGAGTCTCTCGACGAGAAGGCGGCAACGCGGCGGCATGCCGCGGTCGTCCACGCCGTGGACCGGTCGCCCACCCTCGCCGAGCATGTGCTCCCCGCCGACGTTGCACGGCACGCCTACCTCGCCGGTGACCAGGTGGAGCCGGCCCACGCGGCGGACCGGCTGCTCGCCGCCGCCCGTGACGCCGCCGCGCGCCTGGCCACCGAGGAGGCGCTCGGGCACTATCGCAGGGCGCTCGAACTGGCCGCCGTCGCCGGCGAGCCGCGCCGGCGCGTCGTGATCGCACTCGAATTCGGCCGCGAGGTCTATCACGGGGACGACCGCGACGGCGGCCGGCGCGCGTTCGAGGAGGCGGCCGCCGTCGCGCGGGAGGCCGGCGAGCCCGAGCTGGTCGCCAGGGTGGCGCTGTCCGTCTACGCGGCCGGTGGCGGCGACGGCGGTCCGCTGGCCGCCGACCTGCTGCGGGAGGCGCACGGCGAGCTGGTCCGGGACGGCCGGCCCCCCGGCGAGGAGCCCTCCCTCGACCACCTCGCACGAGAGCTGGCCATCCATGTGGCTCTGCTCGCCCGGCGCGGCGAGGACGACGAGGCGCTGGCCTTCAGCCTGTGGGCCTCCCACGACGCCATCTGGGGCCTGGGCACCGCACCGGAGAGGGCGGCGCTGACTGGAGAGCTGCTGACTCTGGCCCGCCGCACGGGCGACGTGGAGATGGAGAGCATCGCCGCCGCGTTGCGCTGGGTGGCTCTGCTCGAGCAGGGAGACCCCTCCTACTTCGACCAGTTCCGCGAGTTCGTCACGCTCGGCGGCCGCGCCGACCTGCCGCGCATCGATATGGCCACGGCCAGCGACCGCAGCATCATCGCCGCGCTCACGGGCGACTTCGGCCAGGCGGAGACCCTGCTCGACGAGCTCGCCCGGTTCGAGCACGGGCACGACCACTTCGCGTACATGCTGGACCATCACCGCTGGGCCGTTCGTATGCTCCAGGGCCGCGACGACGGCCTGGACGAGGTCCACCGTGCGCTGCGCAGGAGCCGGCACCCCTGCCCGGGCCTGCTGGAGGCGATGACCGCGCTGCGCAGGGGTGACGGCGCGACCGCACTGCGCCACCTGCGCGACACCATGGCCAGAGGCGAGCCGAGACGTTCGGTCCAACCCCTGTGGCTGCGGTTCCAGGCCATGGTGGCCGCCTGGTCGCGCGACCCGGAGCTGTGCGAGAAGGCGAGGGCCGAGCTCGATCCTTACCTCGGCACCTGGGCGGTGTCGCTGTACGGCTGGGATATCGGCGGCCCGGTGGTCCTCCTGCGTGCTCTCGTCGACGCGGCGCAGGAACGCTGGGACGAGGCGATCGACGGGTTCACCGCCGCCTGGCACTCCGCCGAACTGCTCCTCGCCCGCCCGTGGTCCGTCGAGGCGCGGGCGCATCTCGGCGAGGCGTTGCTGCGGCGGGGCCGCCCGGGCGACGCCGAGGAGGCCGCGAAGCTGCTGGACGACGTGGAGGGCGAGGCGGGCCGGCTCGGCATGCGGCACATCCTGGAGCGCGTCCGCAGGAGCCGTACGCCCGTCGCCGGAGCCGGGTTCCGGTGGGACGGCGCGGTCTGGACCCTGGAGTTCGGCGGCCACACCGTTCGCCTGCCCGACGCCAAGGGCCTGCGCGACCTGCACTTCCTGCTGAGCCATCCCGGGGCCGACCTGCCCGCCGTACGGCTGCTCGCCCCGGAGGGCGGGGAGCTGGTCGTCGCCGCCCGGGGGATGGGCGGCGACGCGGTCCTCGACGAGGAGGCCAAGGCGCGATACCGGCGCCGGCTCGCGTTGCTCGACGAGGAGATCGACCGGGCGGCCGAGCGGGGAGACGACGGCCGGGCGGCGGAGTTCGACAGGGAGCGGGCGGCCCTGCTGGACGAGCTGCGTTCCGCCTCCGGGCTCGGCGGGCGTGACCGCCGTCTCGGCGACGAGGCGGAGCGCGCCCGCAAGGCCGTCACCGCCCGTATCCGTGACGTGCTGCGCAAGCTCGACCGCCTTCATCCCGCGATGGCCGCGCATCTGCGCGCGGCCGTCTCCACCGGCGCCACCTGCCGCTATCAACCCGGCCACGAGATCGCCTGGCGCCTGTGACCTATTTGCGGTTGTAGAGGCGCATGGTCAGCGCGCCGAAGACCAAGATTGACAGCGCGCCGCAGACCAGCACCCAGGTGATCTCCCCGGTGTCCGGGCTGCCCGCCATCAGGGAACGCGCCGCGGTGACCAGGTGGGAGATGGGGTTGACCCCGACGAACGCCTGCAGCCAGCCCGGCATGGTCTGCGGGTCCACGTAGACGTTGCTGAGGAAGGTGAGCGGGAACAGCACCAGCATGCTGACGCCCATCACCGACTTCTCGCTGCGCAGCAGCAGCCCGAACATCGTCCAGATCCACGAAAACGCGAACGAGAAGGCCACCAGCAGCGCGATCGCGGCCAGCACGCCGGCGACCCCGCCCGGCGGGCGGAAGCCCAGCACCAGGCCGACCACGAGGATGACCGTCGAGGCCATCGTGTAGCGGAGGGCGTCGCCGAGCAGGTAGCCGACCATGGTGGACGGCCGCCAGATCGGCAGCGTACGGAAGCGGTCGAAGACGCCCTTCTCGATGTCCTTGTTGACCTCGACACCGGTGTACATCGTGATCATCACGACGCTCGTCACCATGATGCCCGGCAGCAGGAACTGCAGATACTCCGTCGGCGAGCCCGCCAGCGCACCGCCGAACAGGTAGGTGAACATCAACGTCATCATGATCGGAAACGCGGTGACGTCGAACAGCTGCTCGGGCACGTGCTTGATCTTCAGCATCGCCCGCCAGCCGAACGTCAGAGAGGCCGACAGGGCGCTGGGGCGCGGCGGGCGTGCCCCGGGGGCCAGGACCGCGCCCAGCGTGTCGGCGGCGGGGACGAAGGACGTGCCGGTCTCGGTGGTCGTGGCACTCATGCCGCCTCCTCCTGAGCGTTCTTGTCGGTGGCCGGGTGATCCGTAAGTGCCAGGCTGTGTTCCCCAGGAGGCGCGCCTGTCAGCGCGAGGAAGGCCTCATCCAGGCTGGGCTGGCCGAGGGAGAAGTCGTCCACGACGATGCCGGACGCCGCGAGCGCCGCGAGGGCGCGCGAGGCGCGCTCCGCGCCCGCGTCGGCGTCATCCCCGGCGATGCGGGCGGTCAGGGCCACGGGATCGGCCTCCAACTGGACCTGGGTGTTCAGCTCTTTGGCCAGCACCCGCTCGGCCTCCGGCCGCTGCACGGCGTCCCGCAGCCGCACGTGCACCGACCCCGAGCCGACCGACGACTTGAGCTCGCCCGGCGTGCCCTCGGCGATGACCTTGCCGTGGTCGACGACCGCGATGCGCCCCGCCAGCCGGTCGGCCTCGTCCAGATACTGCGTGGTGAGCAGCACGGTCGTGCCGTGGGCGACCACGATCCTGACGATGTCCCAGACCTGGTTGCGGCTGCGCGGGTCGAGGCCGGTCGTGGGCTCGTCCAGGAACAACAGGTCGGGCGTGTTGAGGATGCTGGCCGCGATGTCCAGCCTTCTGCGCATGCCGCCTGAGTAGGTCTTGACCTGCCGGCCGGCGGCCTCGGTCAGCCCGAACGCCTCAAGCAGCCGCATGGCCCTGTCTCTGGCGGCGGCCCTCCTGTGGCCCAGCAGCCTGCCGAGCAGCACCAGGTTCTCCAACCCGGTCATCTCTTCGTCCACCGAGGCGTACTGGCCCGTCAGGCTCACCCGGCTGCGTACGGCGTCGGGCTCGCGCAGCACGTCGTGGCCGAAGACCCTGGCCTCGCCGCCGTCCGGGCGCAGCAGGGTCGCCAGCATCTTGACCGCCGTGGTCTTCCCCGCCCCGTTGGGGCCGAGCACGCCGTACACCGTGCCTGCCGGCACCGTGAGATCGAGCCCGTCCACCGCGCGGTTGTCGCCGAATGTCTTGACCAGGCCCGATGTCTCTATCGCCAGGTCCCGCATGATATGTCGTCTCCGTTCCGTCTAGCCGTTCACGGAAGAGGCGCCAGATCCGGGGCAGGCGCCGCTAGATCCGATCTAGCGGTGCCCGCAGTGGCCGTGATGCCTGATCGTCGCCCCCCAGGGGGTGCCGTTTCGCGCCCGCGGAGAGGGTCGCGTGCAGTGCCGCCCGGGGGACCGCGCCGGGCTGGGCGAGGCGCCGGGAACGGCGGCGTTGAGGGCGTCGAGCACGGCGGTGTAGGCCGCCTTCTTCTCGCCGTTCCCGTCGAACAGCAGCGGGGTGTCGCTGCTGCGCCAGGAGTCGGGATCGCGCACGCCCCACACCGTGATGCCGGCGCAGCGGGGAACGGCCAGGCAGTCGGCGACCACGGCGGCGTACGTGGCGGCCGGGGCGCCCTGGACGTCCAGCTCGGTGATCTGGACGTCGACGCCGAGGGCGGCGAAGTTCCGGAGCGTGGTGCGGAAGTCGCCGTCGTAGGGGTTGCCGCTGCCGAAGTGGGCCTGGAAGCCGACGCAGTCGATCGGCACGCCGCGGTCCGTGAAGTCCTTGACCATGGCGTAGACGCTCTGGGTCTTGGCCCAGGTCCAGTTCTCGATGTTGTAGTCGTTGTAGCAGAGCTTCGCGGCCGGGTCGGCGGCCCGCGCGGTGCGGAAGGCGACCTCGATCCAGTCGTCGCCGGTGTGCTGGAAGTTCGAGTTGCGCCGGGCGCCGGTGCCGTCGGCGAAGGCCTCGTTGACCACGTCCCAGGCGTAGATCCTGCCTTTGTAGTGGGTCATCACGCCGTCGATGTGATCGATCATCGCCTGGCGCAGCGCGCTGCCGCTGAGGGACTGCAACCAGCCCGGCTGCGCGGCGTGCCAGAGCAGGGTGTGGCCGCGGACCCGTTTGCCGTTCTCCACGGCCCAGTTGAAGATCCGGTCGGCGTTGGTGAAGACGAACTGCCCCTGCCGCGGCTCGGTGGCGTCGAGCTTCATCTCGTTCTCGGGCGTCACCATGTCGAACTCGCGGTTCGCGATCGTGGTGTACGCCGGGTCGCCGAGCTTGCTCGCGGTGACGGCCGTGCCGAAGTAGCGTCCGCTGCGCGCCGCCGCACCGCTCAACGTGGTGCCGGATGTGGTGCCGGGCGTGCCGGCGGTGGCGTTCGCTCCGGGGATCTCGGCCACCGCGAGACCCACCGCCAGGCCCGTCGCCAGCGCTGCCACGGCGCCGAGGACGAGCATGCGGCGGATCACGGGTTGTGCCATGACCTTGAGGACTTCCACAGCGTCCGTCCCTCCTCCTGAGGCGCCGAATCTTTCGGAGTTTCACCGCAACCTTGCGATCCGACAAGACCTCGTTCGTACGCGCCGTGGTCTCAGGAACCGTGCAAGGAACCGTGACATCTGTCGTGGGCAGGTCGTGACAGATGGCGCAGGTCCGCCTCGGGACGGCGGCGGAGGCTTGCCGTATGAACATTCATGACGGCGCACCCGCCCTCTCCGTCGCGGGGCTGCGCAAGACGTACGGCGAGACCCGTGCGGTCGACGGGATCGACCTGGTGGTGGACCGGGCGGAGGTGGTGGCACTCCTCGGCCCCAACGGCGCGGGCAAATCCACCACCATCGACATGGTCGTCGGGCTGAGCCGTCCGGACGCCGGGGAGATCGCCGTGTTCGGCGCGTCTCCCCATGAGGCGGTGCGGCGCGGCATGGTGGGCGTGATGCCGCAGGAGGGCGCGCTGCTCGACGACGTGACCGTCCGGGAGACGGTGGCGCTGATCGCGTCACTGCACCGGACGCCGCTGCCGGCGGAGGAGGCGCTGCGCCGCGCCGGGGTGGCCGACCTCGCCGGCCGCCGGGCCGCGCTGCTGTCCGGCGGACAGAAGCAGCGGGTGCGGTTCGCCATGGCGCTGGTGCCCGGCCCCGACCTGCTGGTGCTCGACGAGCCGACGGCGGCCATGGACGTGACGGCGCGGCGGGAGTTCTGGCAGTCGATGCACGCCTTCGCCGAGACCGGCCGCACCGTGCTGTTCTCCACGCACTACCTGGAGGAGGCCGAGGCGTACGCCGATCGGGTCGTGCTGATGCACGCGGGCCGCATCGTGGCCGACGGCCCCGTGCATGCGGTCATGGCCGAGGTGTCCGGCCGTACGGTGACCGCGACCGTGCCCGGCGCCCGCACCGAGGACCTGGGCGCGCTGCCGGGTGTGACGGCGGCGCACGTCCGCGACGGCCGGGCAGAACTGCGCTGCACCGACTCCGACCTCGTCGTACGGGAACTGCTGGCGCGCTATCCCGAGGCCCGGGACGTCGAGGTGGCCGCGCTGGGTCTGGAGGACGCGTTCCTGCGCCTGACCGGAGCATCGGAGGCCGTGCGATGACCGGATATCTCGCGTTCGAGATCAGGCGGACCCTGCGGGACGCCAAGTTCCTGCTGTTCGCGGTCGCGCTGCCGGTGGGCCTGTATCTGCTGATGGCCGACCGCTTCGCCGACCAGGGGGCTCCCGCGTCGTACGTGATGGGCGGCGTCGCGGCGTTCGGGTCGATGAAGGCGGCGCTCGACGTCGGCGCCCGCACGGCGGTGGAGCGCGGCATCGGCTGGCAGCGCCAGTTGCGGCTCACCCCGCTCAGCGGCGGCGGCTATCTGCTGGCCAAGGCGTCGGTGGCGATGGTCGTGGCGCTGCCGCCGGTGGCCGGGGTGTCGCTGGTCGCCGCTCTCGTCGGTGGGGTGCACCTGTCTGCCGGCGGATGGGCACTGGCCGTGCTCGGCGTGTGGGCGGGCACGGTGCCGTTCGCCCTGCTCGGCCTGCTGATCGGCCAGTTCGTCGGCGCCCAGAGCCTGCAGGCGTACCAGGGGGCGGTGGTGCTGGTGCTCAGCTTCGTCGGCGGGCTGTTCATCCCGGTGAGCACGTTCCCCGACGCGCTCGCGACGGTGGCCAAGGTGCTGCCGAGCTACTGGCTCGCCCAGGTCGGGCACGCCGCCGCACTGGACGGTGCCGGTGGGGTTGGCGGCGGGGAGGGCAGCGGGCAGGCCGCGCTGGTCCTGGCGCTGTACACGCTCGTGCTGGGCGTCGCCGTGGCCGTCCGGTATCGCCGCGACACCGCTCGGGCCTAGGGTGATTGACGTGGGCGAGCAGGGCGTATGGGGGCGTTCCGCCTGGCCGGCGTGGAACCCGGCCCGGCCGGGGGCCCGCTCGGCTCGCGTACGCGGTGTCGTCGTGTTGTCGCTTTTCCTCCTGTGGCCGCTCTGGGAGATCCTGCGCCCGGAGGCCGGCGGGCCGGATGCGGCGCTCGGGGCCGTCCTCCCCCTGTACGGCGCGGGGTGGCTCGTCGCCATGACCGCCGGGCCCCGCCTGCCGCCCCGGCGGCGGATCCTGCTCGTCGGGACGCTGTTCGCGCTGGCGGTCGTGGCGGCGCTGCTGCGTGGCGGCCCGCTCTACCTCGGCCACGCCGGCCTCTTCAGCTTCGTGCTCGCGGCGGCGGCGTGGCTGTTCCCGGCGCTGTGGGCCGTGCTCCTCGGCCTGGGGATCGGGACGGCCCAGGCACTCGTGCAGTGGGCGACGCCCGGGCCGATCCACTGGAATCTCATGGGCGGCCTCTTCCCGGCCGTCGTGATCCCGGTGGCCGTGGTGCTGCTGATCCGGCTCGTCGTCCAGCTCGGCCAGGCCCGCGAGGAGATCGCGGCGCTGGCCGCGGCGGCGGAGCGCGACCGGCTGGCCAGGGACCTCCACGACGTGCTCGGGCACAGCCTGACCACGATCACGGTGAAGACCGGCCTGGCCCGCCGGGTACTGGAGAGCGGCGGCGACGTCGAACGCGCGCTGGCCGAGCTGCGCGACGTCGAGCGGCTGTCCCGGGAGGCGCACGGCGAGGTGCGCCTGACCGTGTCGGGCCGCCGCCGGCCGTCCCTCGCCGCCGAGCTGGCGGGGGCCCGCGCCGCGCTGCGGGCCGCCGGGATCAGCCCGATCCTCCCGCCGTCCGCGGACCACGTACCGGCCGAGCTGGCCGAGCCCTTCGCGTACGTCCTGAGAGAGGGGGTCACCAACGTGATCCGGCACAGCGGCGCCACCCGGTGCGAGGTGCGGCTCGGAGACGACTGGCTGGAGGTGCGCGACGACGGCCCCGGGCGGCACCCGGCGAAGCCGGGCAACGGCCTGTCCGGCCTGGCCGAGCGGTTGCGTGCGGTCGGCGGGCGGGTCGAGGCCGGCCCGCTGCCCGCGGGCGGCTTCCGGCTGCGGGCGAGCCGCGCATGATCAGGCTGCTGCTCGCCGACGACCAGGCGCTCGTACGCGGAGCGCTGGCGGCGATGCTCGCGCTGGAGCCCGACATCGAGGTGGTGGCCCAGGTCGGCTCGGGCGAGGAGGTCGTCGAGGCGGCGCGGCGCAGCCGGCCGGACGTGGCCTTGCTCGACGTGCAGATGCCGGGCAGGGACGGCCTGGAGGTCACGGCCGACCTGCGTGCCGCGCTCCCGTCCTGCCGGGTGGTGATCTGCACGACCTTCGGGCGGCCCGGCTACTTCGCCCGGGCGATGGAGAACGGCGCCTCGGGCTTCGTCGTGAAGGACGCGCCGCCCGAGCACCTGGTCGACACGGTGCGCCGGGTCCACGCGGGCCTGCGCGTGGTCGATCCCGCCCTGGCCGCGGAATCGCTCGCCAGCGGGTCGAGCCCGCTGACCGCGCGGGAGCGCGACGTCCTGCGCGCGGCCCGGCAGGGCGGGACCGTGGCGGAGATAGCCCGGAGCCTGCACCTGTCGGCAGGGACCGTACGCAACCACCTGTCGGCGGCGATCGGCAAAACCGGCGCCGGCACCCGCGCCGAGGCCGCCCTGATAGCCGACGAGCACGGCTGGCTCTAACGCCTCACATCGCGTACGAGGACGGCCAGAAGGCGACCCGGCGGTGGTCGTCCTGGAAACGAGTGATCGTCAGGACGACCGCGATGGCCAGGGCGGCGGCCCCGATGGTCAGGACGTTGCCGGCGATGCCGAAAAGGGCGGCATCCCGAATGGCCGGCAACTCCTTGGAATTGGCGAACAACACGCTCAGCCCCCTCGTCACGAACGAGGTGACCCACCATGCCAGCCACCAGGCCCAGACAAGACCGGAACGGCGGGCGGCCGCGAGGCTTCCGGTCTCCTGGATGGCGCCCGGCCTGGAAGACGTCCAGATGTCGTCGACGATCTGTTTCGGGAACCAGAGACTGACGATCGGCGCGAACCACCCGAAGATCAGCCAGGGTCTGGCGCGCCGGTGCGGCCACGGGCTCAGCGTCTCGGCATTCGCCCTGGCCCGGAACAGCCAGATCAGGAACATGACGGCGGTGGCGTAGTAGGCGACGGTCTCCACCGGCCCGGACATCGCATAGAACCTGTCGTTGGTTTCGAGATCGCTGAGGGGAACGGAATTCATGTCGGCCAGGAACCTGTCGATGAGCACGATGCGCTGCACGTCGACGGCGAAGGCGAGCACGCGCACCGCGGCGTCGACGACCAGCATCACGACGGCCGCCGTCCCCAGGCCCCGTATCGGACGCAGAGGTGTGAGCGGTGGTGCGGGATACACGATGACTCCTCGAAATAGGCCGACGAGTCATCATGCAGCAGAGCTCCGAGCCCGGCCGCGCGCGTATCTCACCCGGGATGATGCTGTGATCGAGCCGGGATCGGGTCATTCGGAGTACCGCCGGAGCGGACGACGGCCGCACTCCGGTCGCCGACGTCCCCCGGGAAAATGGAATGACCGGAAAGCGGGTCACGCGCGAGAATCGCCCGCGTGTCCCAGCCGATATTGCAGACCGACCGCATCACGCTTGTCCCGCTGTCCGACGAACACCTCGAGCACGAGATCGAACTCGACGCCGATCCCGAGGTCATGCGCTATCTCACCGGCCGCGCGCGTAGCCGTGAGGAAGTGGAGGTCCTCCATCGGCAGCGGCTCGCCGCCGCGCACGACGCCGCCGGGCTCGGCTTCTGGGTGGGGTTCGTGGACGGCCGGTTCGTCGGCTGGTGGCTTCTTGAGCCGCCCGCGCGTGCCGACCAGGGCCCGGCCGAAGGACAGGCCGAACTCGGATACCGGCTCCTGCGGCGCTGCTGGCGCCAGGGCCTGGGCAGCGAGGGGGCCCGTGAGCTCCTTCGCTACGGATTCGAAGATCTTCGACTGAACCGTGTCTTCGCCGAGACCATGGCGGTCAACGCCGCCTCCCGCGCGACGATGACCGCGATCGGCATGCGGTACGTCCGTACGTTCCCCATGGACTGGGAAGAGCCGCTCCCCGGCAGCGAGCTCGGTGAGGTCGAGTACGCGATCACCCGGGAGCAGTGGCTCGTTTCCCGATCGGCCACCGCCTGATCCGGTTAGGTTGACGGAATGGAAGTGGAGATCAGCGGCGTACCGGTGCATTTCGCCGAGCACGGCGACGGGATGCCCGTTCTGGCGTTGCACGGAGCGGGGGTGGACCATCGCGAGATGGTCGGCGCCTTGGAACCCGTCTTCCGCGACCGGCCCGGTTATCGGCGCGTCTATCCGGACCTGCCGGGCATGGGGCGCACTCCGGTGGCCGACCGGCTCCGCGGCTCCGACGACGTCCTCGATCTCGTGCTCGGTCTGGTCGACGCCGTTGCCGGCGATCAGCGGTTCGCGGTCGTCGGCCACTCGTTCGGCGGATATCTGGCCAGGGGGGTCGCCGCCCGGCGCCCGGCCCAGGTCGCGGGGCTGGCGCTGATCTGCCCCCTCGGCGAGGACGCGCGTGACGTGCCCGCACACGAGGTGCAGCACGCCTCGGCCGACGTGGCCGACGCGCTGAGCCCGGCCGAGCAGGCCCAGTTCCGCGACTACTTCGTGGTGCAGACGCCTGCCACTCTCGAACGGTTCCGTGAGCACGTGGCTCCGGCCCTACCGCTGGTCGACCGGGACGGCCTTGGGCGGGTCTTCGAACAATGGCGGCTGAGCGACACCTCCGCGTACCCGGGCCCGACCCTGATCCTCACCGGCCGCCAGGACGCCACGGTGGGGTACGCCGGTGCGTGGGAGCTGGTGGAGCGATATCCGCATGCCACGTACGCCGTCCTGGACCGGGCCGGCCACGCACTGCCGCACGAGCAGACCGGGCTGCTGGCCGCGCTCATCGGCGAGTGGCTCGACAGAGTGACGATCTGTTAGAGATTCGCCGGGTACGGATCGCTTCGCAGCCTGCTGTACATCCAGCCGTCGCGCCACTGACCGCGGAGGAACTCCACCGCGCGTAGGACGCCCTCGAAGGTGAATCCGGCCTTCTCCAGCGACTTCTGCTCCGCGATGTTCTCCGGATGGGTGAACGCCTGGATGCGCTCGACCGGGGTGTGGGTGAACAGGTAGTCGCACAGCATCGCCTGAGCGCGCCAGCCGACGCCGCGCCCCCGCCGGTCAGGAAGCAGGGCGATCCCTATCTCCCAGAATCGGGAGAGCCCGACCCCCCGCGCCGACCAGCTCACCAGGCCCGCGGCCGTGCCGTCGGCCTCGACGATGAGCCTGCTGTCGTCCTCGCCCAGGTATCCGTCCTTGGCGTAGCGCCGCGCCGGGGCCTGAGCGTCGCGAAATCCCGCCCAGTCGAGGCCGATCAGCCCCGGCTCGGTGACGAACCGCCGGAAGATGTCGAGATCGTCCTCCTGCACCGGCCGCAGCCGTACCTCTAGCGCGCTCACTGTGCCGCCTCCCCTCGATGCTCTTCGACACTAGCCCCGAGATCATCAGCCCGTGACGGCGCGAAGGGCGCCGGGGTGGCGGCCGGTGAGGCGGTCGAGCCTGGCGGCGGTGGCGTCGTCCGCGGGGAGGTAGGCGATCAGGAGCTGGCTGTCGTCGTCGGACAGGCCGAGGGTCTCGTAGGCCAGCCGCAGTTCGCCCGCCTCCGGGTGCGCCAGCCGTTCGAGGCCGGTGCGCCTGGACGGGCCGGACGCAGTCGCCAACCGGCCGGTGAAGGGCGCGCCGACGGCGAGGGTCAGCTCGTTGACGAGGTGCTCGACGTGCGGGTCCTTCCGGGAGACCCCTGGTTTCAGCCCGGCGAGCCGCTCATCGGCGACCCGGTCCCACTCGGGATACGCGGCTCTGGCCCGGGGGTCGGCGAAGACGTACCGCACCAGGTTGGGCGGCCGGCGGTCCGGCAATCCGATGGGCCCGGCGAGCCGCTCGTAGCCGTACGTGTGGGCGAGCACGTCACCGAGCCGGTTGACGACCACTGCCGGGGCGGGTTCGAGCCGGTCGAGCAGTGCCCGGACGGTGGGACGGACCGACTGCGCGGGCGGCCCCTGGCACGGGCCGACGAGCCGGCCGGCGCCATCGGCCGCCTTGAAATGGTGGAGCAGATGGAGGCGGTCGCCGGCGGACAGGCGCAACGCGTCAGCGAGGGCGGCGAGCACGGGCACCGACGGGTGACGATCACGTCCCTGCTCAAGCCGGGTGAGGTATTCGACGCTGATCCCGGCGAGCGTGGCCAGTTCGGAACGGCGAAGGCCGGGAGTGCGGCGGCGGCCGCCGCCGGGCAGCCCGACCTCGGCGGGGGTGACGGCCTCGCGGCGGGCCCGCAGGAACTCGCCCAGAGTGTTGTCGCTCACGATTCGCAGGCTACCGACTGGTCTCGTCTCCGATCGTGGCCCTGCGGGGGCCAGTCTCGGCCCGGCCTCCCTCCGGCGGTCCCTGTCACCGGATCCTTGGCGCTGCTCAAGGTTTTCCACTGTCGTTTCGTGAGGAGCACTGAAATGGATCTGGGACTCACCGGCCGTACGGTCGTCGTGACGGGGGCCTCCGGCGGCATCGGGCGCGAGATCGCCCGCGGGTTCGCCGCCGAAGGGGCCGACGTGGTGCTCGCCTATCACCACTCGCAGGCGGGCGCGGAGCGGCTTGCCAAGGAGGTCGGCGGACGCTCGCTCGTCGCCCCGTACGAGCTGGACGACGACGAAGCGGCCCGCGGCCTGGTCGAGAGCGTGCTCGCCTGGTCCGGCCGGATCGACGTGCTGGTCAACAACGCCGTGCACTGGGGCGCCGCCGAGCCGGACGCCGGCCTCTCCTTCGACGCCGTGCCCGACGAGAGGTGGCAGAAGGTGATCCGGGCCAACGTCGAGGGGGCGCTGCGGCTCAGCCGGGCGGTCGTCCCGTCGATGCGAGAGCGCGGATGGGGCCGCATGGTGCACATCTCGTCGAGCATCGCGGTCGACGGCATGCCCGGGGGGGAGTACTACGGGGCGGCCAAGGCGGCACTGCACGGTTTCAGCAGGTCCGCCGCGTTCGGGCTGGGGAAGGACGGCGACATCCTGTCCAACGTCGTCATGCCCGGGTTCACCAGGACCGAGACCAACGTCGCGATGGCCGAGCAGTGGGGCGGGCACTACAGCGCGCGGGCTCCGATCGGCCGTCTGCTCGACGCCGCCGAGGTCGCGGGCGCCGTCGTCTACCTGGGCTCGGCCGCCAACACCGGCATCACCGGACAGGCGATCAAAGTGACCGGCGGGGCCTGACCACTCCGAAAAGTTACTTGTTTTTCCGTAGTAGAAGCTACTAGCGTCGTAGTCATGATTCTTGTCACCGGAGCGACGGGGCTCAGTGGATCGATCGTGGTCCAGGAGTTCGCCCGGCAGAACGCGCCCGTCCGAGCGCTGGTCAGGAACCCGGACAAGGCCAGGAAGCTCCATGGGCTGCCGGGCGTGGAAGTGGTGGAGGGCGACATGCTGCGTCCCGAGACCCTGACGGCCGCCCTGCGCGGCGTGGAGCGCGTCCTCATGATCTCCTCCCCGAGGGAGCGGATGGTGGAGACGCAGTGCACGTTCATCGACGCGGCGAAGGCCGCGGGCGTGCCGCACATCGTGAAGTACTCCGGCAAGGAGTCGGGCGTCGGGTTCGATCCCGACAGCTTCATCGGGACGCATGAGCACCTGCAGATCGAGCGCCACCTCGAGGCGTCCGGCCTGGCCTGGACCCATCTGCGCCCGAGTCAGTTCATGGAGTTCTACCTGCCCGGCACCCTCACCGGGGTGGATCCGCACCGGCGGGAGCTGCGCATGTCCATCGGCGACAGCAGGCTGGCGCCCGTCGCCATCGGGGACGTCGCGAAGGTCGCGGTCGCGCTGCTCAACTCCGACGGCCACGAGGGCAGGGCGTACGACATGACCGGCCCGGAGGCGCTGACGATGAAGGAGGTCGTCGAGCACATCTCGGCGGCGACGGGAACCGCCTTCCGCCATGTGGAGCTGCCTTTGGAGGACAAGCTGCGCGAGTGCGAGGAGGCGGGGATGCCCGAACCGTCCATCCGGATCCTGCGTGAGCTGTTCGCCGAGCGCGGGCGGCGTCCCGAGTCCGAGGTGCGGCTGGAGACCCACCGGACCTTCGGAGTGCGGCCCACGACCTTCGCCGAGTTCGCCCGCGGCCACGCGGCGGCGTTCCTCGGTCAGGCGGGTGGCGACGGGCGGTGGTGACGATGCGGGCCGTGGTCGCACAGGAGGTCGGCGAGCCGGGCGACGTCCTCACGGTTCGCCGCGTGCCGGTGCCCGAGCCCGGACCGGGACAGGTCCTCGTGCGCGTGGACGCGGCGCCGGTGCACGCCGGCGACCTACACGTCATCCGAGGCCGGTACGGCTATGCGCCGCCGTTCCCGGCCGTGCCCGGACTCGAGTGCGCCGGCACCGTCGCCGCGCTCGGGCCGGGCGCCGGGGCCGGTGAGGACGGTGAGGACGGGCTGCGGCTCGGGCAGCGGGTGACCACGGTCGGTGTGACCGGGACCTGGCAGGAGTTCGTGGTCGCGGACGCCGCGCAGGTCCTTCCGGTGCCCGATTCGCTGAGCGTCTCCACCGCGGCCCAGCTGATCGTCTCTCCGCTCACCGCGTGGCTGCTGGTCACCGGGTTCGACCTCGGGCCCGGCGATTGGCTCGTGCAGACGGCCGCCAATTCCACGGTCGGGCAGCTCGTCCTCGACCTGTCACGCCAACTGGGCTTCCGCACAGTGAACGTCGTGCGCCGCCGGGCCGCGGTGGACCGGATCCGGGCTCTCGGCGGCACGGAGGTCGTCTGCACCGAAGACGAGGACCTGCCGGAACGGCTGGCCCAGCTCACCGCCGCCCACCCGATGTCCAAGGCGATCGACTGCGTGGCCGGGCGGGTCGGGGCCGACGTCCTCCGGGCGCTGGCCCCCGGCGGGGAACTCGTGGTCTACGGAGCGTTGTCCACGCACCGCCAGACCGACCCGGCCATGCTCGGCATTCCCGTGCCCGCCGACGCGATCATCTTCGGTGGCAGGAGCGTGCGCGGGTTCTTCCTGTCGCGCTGGTTCGCCACCACGCCTCCACAGGTCGCGCGCCGCGAGCTGGGCGAGGTGATCGCGCTGGTCGAGAAATCGGCGATGACCGTCCCCGAGGGGCAGGCGATCCCCGTGGAGCGCGCGTTGGAGGCTGTCCACCTGGCCGAGGCGCCCGGTCACGGCGGCAAGCCGCTTTTGGTGCTCTAGACCGCTTTTCGGCCGCCCCACGACGGCCGCAATCACTGGAGGATGGTATGAGTTCGGAACTTCACGAGGTGGCCATCGAGCCGGCCGAGGAGCACGCCGTACGGGCCCTGTTCGAGGCGACGTCGGCCGCGTGGTCGGACGGCGACGGCGGCGCGTTCGCGGGCCGGTACGCGCGGGACGCCACCGTGATCCTGCCCGGGGTCCACCTGCGGGGCAGGGAGGGCATCCATTCCGCGATGGGGGCCGCCTTCGCGGGGCCGCTGAAAGACTCCAGGCGCGTCCACACGACGGAGAGCGTCCGGTTTCCCACTCCGGACGTGGCCGTCGTGATCACGCGGAGCGTCACCGTGTTCGCGGGGGAGGCGGAGCCGCCGGCCGACCGGTGGGAGCTGGCGACCTGGACGCTCGTGCGGCGCGACGGCGAATGGCTCGTCGAGGCGTATCACAGCTCCCCGGCCGGGACGCCCGGCTGACGCTTCATGGCCGCACTACGGGAAAGCAAGCACCTGCTCCGGGTTGAGTAGGATGAGCGCGTGACCACGGCACGCACGTACGGCGACCCCTGTGCCGCGGCGCGCGCTCTCGACCTGGTCGGCGAGCGCTGGGCGCTGATGATCGTCCGGGACCTGCTCTTCGGCCCGAAGCGCTACAGCGACCTGCAGAGCGGCCTGCCCAACGCCAGTCCGACCGTGCTCTCGCAGCGGCTGCGCGATCTGGAGGAGGGCGGGGTGATCCGGCGGCGCAAGCTGGGCCCGCCGGCGCGCGCATGGGTCTACGAGCTCACCGAGTGGGGCCACGACCTGGAGCCGATCCTCGTGCACCTGGGTCGATGGGGCCGGCGGTCCCCGCTGAAGGAGACGACGGCGTCCCTCGGGATCGACTCGCTGATGCTCGCGCTGAAGAGCCACCTCGACCCCGCCCGGCTGGGCGACCTCGACGCCACGTTCCTGGTCGACGTGGGCGAGGACGTCTTCACCCTCCGCGTGTCCGGCGGCGAACTCACGATCCGCAGGGGCGAGCCGGATCGGTGGGACGCGGCCCTGCGGACCGATCCGGCCGGTCTCAAGGCCCTGGTGATCGACGGGACCCCGCCCGGCCGGATCGGGGAGCGGCTGGAGACCACAGGCGACGGCGCGGCCCTCCAGCGGCTGCTCGACGCCCTCGCGACCGAGTGACCGAAAGGGAGATCGCACGTGAGCTCGTCACCGGCGTCGAGTGAGGTTGAATCCCTCCTCGGCTACCTGAACTGGAAACGGCAGCACGTCCTCGACATCCTCGGCGGCCTGGACGAAGCCGACCTCCGGCGCCCCGTCCTTCCGTCGGGCTGGACCCCCGTCGGCCTCGTCAACCATCTCGCCCTCGACGTCGAGCGCTTCTGGTTCCGTGCGGTCTTCGGCGCCGACCCCGAAGCGGTGGCCTCGTTCGCCACCCCGACGGACGCATGGCAGGTGCCCGGCGACCGGCCCGCCTCGGAGGTGTTCGACCTCTACCGTGAGGAGACGGCCCGCGCCGGCGAGGTGATCGCCTTGAGTGGCCTGGACCAGACGCCGCGCTGGTGGCCGGACTACCGCGACGACCGGCCGCCGCGCGACCTACGTGCGGCGATCCTCCACGTCCTCGTCGAGACGGCGACCCACGCCGGCCATCTCGACGCGGTGCGTGAGCTGATCGACGGCAAGCAGTTCCTCGTCCTGGACTGAATGAGAAGAGTCAGGAGGCGGGGCAGCGGTAGGCGGCGTGGCGGTTGGGGGAGCAGCACACCACGCCGCAGGTGAGGAACCGGCCGCCGGTCAGCCAGATGCCCCACTGCACGTCGACGCCGTTGGCGAGTGCCTCGCGGGCGTTGTGCAGCCGGACGTCGAGCCCGATCCGGGCCTCGTCCGGCGGGCGGAGGAAGGAACTCTTCATCGACCGGTAGCGCTCCGTCAGCCACGCGAGCGCGTCGTCGGGAGTGGCCGGGGAGGCGTCGATCCGGCGGGCCGGCTTCAGCAGCCAGTCGCACGTACGCATCGGCGGCAGCGGGGAGCTCGTGAACTGACCGGGGTCGGCGGGCGGCAGCGGCGGCCGCCGCTCGGCCTCGCTGCGCAGCTCTTCCCCGATGCCGCTCCACACGTAGCAGTGCAGGTGCATGACGCTCCGTACAGTGGGGGTGGCCCCTGCCTGCTATCACCGGGCAGGGGCCACCGTGCTCCTACAGTGTGGTCAGGCCGGCCGCGCGAAGCTCGGCACCGGTGAAGCGGAGAGTCCCGGCATCCGGGTTCTTACTGTCACGCAGGGCGAAGGCGTCGGTCTCGCCCGGAATTTGAAATCACCTTGCTGCCCTCTTCTGATGACAGGAGAGGGCAGCAATCATTCGGCGGAGATATTGCGCGGTCAGGAGCTGAAGCCAAGCACCAGGCGCCCACGGATACCGCCGGCTTCAAGCAGCCGGTGCGCCTCGGCGGCCTGCTCAGCCGGTAGCACCCGGGCGACCCGCGGCGTGACGGCCCTCGCCTCGGCCTGCTGCCGCAGCCAATCCAGCGAGGCGGTGTCCTTGACCGAAAGGACCACCAGCACCTTGTGCACCGTGATGCCGCGTCCGGGGTCGCCGTCCCAGCCTCGGAGCACGACCATGCCGCCACCGTCACGGACCGCGGGAGCAATGCGCTCGTTGAGGAGTGCTCCATCGGCGACACCGTCGACGCCTTCGGGGCACAGCTCACGAATGCGGTCGGCGACGTCGTCACCGCGGCGCACGACCACGTCGGCGCCCAGGTCGCGCACCATTTGCTCGTCGGCCGCCGAGGCGTCGGCGAGGACGCGCAGCCCGGCGGCTTTCGCGAGCTGGACGACGTAGCCGCCGTAGACGCCGGCCGCGCCGGTCACCGCGATCGTCTGGCCTGGCGAGAGGTCGAGATGGTCGAGCGTCAGTTTGGCGGTGAGCCCGTTCATCGGCAGCGTTGAGGCGGCGAAGAAGTCCGCCCCCTCCGGCATTCGGACCACAGACTCGGCCGGTACGACGATCTGGTCGGCGTAGGCGCCGCCGTTCGGTCCCGTGGGGACCACGAGGGCCATCACCTTGTCCCCGACCTGCCAGGGCGCGCCCTCGCCGACTTCGCTGATCTCCCCGGCGGCGTCCATTCCCGGTATGTAGGGCGCTTGATCCCTGGGCGGCCCGAAATGGCCTGCCCGCAGCGCGATGTCGCTGGGGTTCACCGCCGCCGCGTGGACGCGGATGCGCACTTCGCCTGGACCGGCGTGGGGCTCGGGGACGTCGACGACGTGTAACGTGTCCGGGCCGCCGAACTCGATGAAGCCAATAGCTCTCATGGCGGCCAGGCTAGCCACGGCGATGCACAGCAGATCAAGAACGCGGCGATCACCTCAGGCGAGACCGTGGGCACCCGGGGGAGCTGATCCGAAGGGTGCCCTCCGGTACGGCGTGCTCCGCCCGCAGCCCGTTTCCGTGTCACTGCTATGACAGCGCTGCGTCCTACCTCCCGCGAGGCTCATGCGTGGCCTTCGGTGGTGGGGCCGCCGGTGGGGAACAGGATCGGGCTCAGCAAGTACGGCCGGCGGCCCTCCGCCGGCCCGTTGCCCCGGTAGGCCAGCATCGCAGCCTGCACTTGCTTGATCAGGCCCGCAAGCTCGTCGGGTGTCAGCCAGTACGTGGACTGGGTGTAGCCCACCGAGTCGGCGAACGGGTCTGCTTCCTCCCGGTCGAGGTAGGCGTTGAACTCGCTGAGCAACACCCCCAGCGCCGTCGTGAACGCTTTGCGATGGTCCTCCAGTGACATCGACGCGGCCATCTCGCGGTCGATCAGCGGCCGGGCTCGTTGCAGCCGGTAGGTGCGCTCGACCGCGCCGTGCACCCGTTGCTCGCCGACCACTTCGAGCACGCCCGCCTCGGCCAGCAGCCCGACATGCCGGTACACGGTGGTCCTCGGCACGTCGGCCAGGTCTTCGCACAGGTCACCGACCGTACGAGCGCGACCGCCCGACATGGCGTGCACGATTCGCAGGCGCACTGGATGCAAGAGCAGGGTCACCGTGTCCATACCGCTACGATTCCACATTTGGTACCATTCCCAAAATTGGGATTAGAGAAAAGGAAGATCATGAAGCCACCCTTAGGCGAGTACTACGACGTGAACGGCCGCAAGTTGCTGCTGCATCGAGAGGGGAGCGGCGCCCCCGCCGTCGTGTTCATCCCCGGAGCCGGTGCGGTCGCCATGGACTACTGGGACGCTCAGCGGCAAGCCGCCGCCTTCACCACGAGCGTCCTCTACGACCGGGCGGGGACTGGCTGGAGCGAGAGCATCGACCTCCCCCGCGCGTCCAGCGAGGTCACCGACGAACTCCGCGCGCTCCTGCACAGCGCGAAAATCCCCGGGCCCTACGTGCTCGCCGGACACTCGCTGGGCGGCCTGTACGCCCGCCACTACGCGACCCGCTTCCCCGACGAGGTCGCCGGGCTTGTCCTGATGGAACCGGCCCACGAGGACTACCGCGCCTACATGCCTCGCGAGCTGGTCGAACGATGGGACGCATGGGACCCCGCCAACGGACTTTCCGACGAGCTGCCCAGAGAGATCCTGGAGTTCTACCGCGTCCTGTTCGAACAGGAGATGGCCCATTGGCCGGCCGGCCTGCGCGAGCCACTCGTCGACAGCCACGTGAGCCGTGAATGGCTGCTCACCGGCATCCGGGAGGCCGCGAACATCCAAGCCGTTCACGACGAAATCCGCGCCGCGGGCCCGCTGCCCGACGTACCGATGATCATCCTAACCGCGCCAGCCATCGACCCGTTCAAGCAGGCAGTGTCGGCGGGCACTTCCGAGGGTCTGCTCCAGGCGGAAAACGACGGCAAAACGCGCCTCTACAACGAGTTCGCCGCCTCCGTCCCGCGCGGTGAGAACCGCATCGTGGAGGACGCGGGGCACGTCACGCTGCCGTTCCGCCGCCCCGAGGCAGTGGCGCAGGCGATCCGCGACGTCCTCGCACTGTGACGTGGCCTATACCTGTCCACCACCGAGACGCCGAACCTGTCGGCCCTGACCAAGAAGGGCAGGCTGACCGAGGCGACCGGAACCTTTCCGACCCTCTCCAACCCCAGTTGGACGACGGTCGCCATCGGCGCCTGGCCCGAGGTGCACGGCAACGTCGCGTACGGCCTCGACCGCACGACGAACACCGCCTTCGGCCAGACGCGGGTGATGAACGTGCAGAGCATCGCCGAATCGGTCGCCCAGGCGGGCGGCACGTTCGCGGCGGTGCAGTTCTACGCGGTGCAGAACCACGGCACCGTCTACGGCGACCCGAAGCACCTGTGTACGTGCAGCCGGGAGGTAAATGCGATACCCGGACCAACGCCGCGCTGGATCTGATCGCCCACAGGCCGGTGAACTCCGGCGGTACGACCGTGACCGTCGACACGATGCCGGACGTGCTGGCCCTGTACTGTGACGACCTCGACGCACTCGGGGACAGGCCCCGGCGGCGGGAACGGACCTGGTCATGGTCGTCGGGGGTGTCGCCAACGTCTATCTGCTGGGCGCCCGGCAGACCCCGGCCGACGTGGAGAAGGTCCGCTCCGTCCTCGCCGGCGTCCCGCACGTGACTCACGTGTACGACAGCGCCGAGCTGGCCACGCTGCACGGCGGTGACGGGCTCGGCGATCTGGTCGCCGAGCCGGAGACCGGCTGGTCGTTCCAAGTGGGAGACCCGGCCACGCCCGCGGATACCACGGCATGATCTGGACGTGGTCCACCCCGGGTTCCTCATCGCGGGCAAGGACATCCGGCCGAACGCCCGCCCGGACAACCCGCGGCTGGTGGAATCGCGCCGACCATTTCCGCGCTGCTCGGCATGCCCGCCCCGGCACAGGCCCAGGGCCGGGCGCTGACGGAGACCTTTCGCAAGCACCCGTGACCCGCTGAGTGCCGGGGAGACCAGGCCCACGCACTTCGGTGAGGATGTGTGGGCCTGGTCTCAGGCGCGGGTGTGACAGCCGGTGGTCCAGCGCCCCACAGCATGTCCACGCCGTGAATCCGACACCGCCTCGGACGGGATCGCCGGACGGGCGTCTTATGGGGCTTATCGAGCCCGGCCGAGCAGCAGGTCCAGCCACATCCGGCGCGCCCGCACGTCGGGCAGGCGTTCGGTCTCGCGTATCTCCGGCTGGCCGCCGCTCCGGTCCGTACGGCGGACGAACAGCAGCCCGCCGGACGCGCACAGTTCGTACGCGAGCGGCGAGCAGTAGTCGCAGGTGTGGGCCACAACCCGGCCCCGGACGGCGCGCCTGGTCTCAGGCATCCACCGGACCGCGACCCGCTCCGGCTGCTCTGACGCCACATGCAGCGCGGGGCAGGTGGAGGCGGCTTGATCCAGAGCATCAAGCGCTCGGACAGCGGACCCTCGGAGAGCGTTCACTGGGGCAGCAACCCTGTGGCGAGCTTCTCCTGGTTACGGAGTTGCGCAACGAGTTGGTCGGCGTCATCAGCGTCGATGGTGTGGCTCAGCCCGTGACTCAACTGCGCGTCGGTG
The DNA here is from genome assembly GCF_900156315.1 of Microbispora rosea. Classification (GTDB taxonomy): domain Bacteria; phylum Actinomycetota; class Actinomycetes; order Streptosporangiales; family Streptosporangiaceae; genus Microbispora; species Microbispora rosea. The sequence goes on from NZ_FTNI01000002.1 coordinate 456,919, forward strand.
AGCCGCTGATTGCGCGTCGCCCACAGGCGATCGGCTGAGCTCCGCCAGATCGTCCAGTGGGGGAACGCGGCCTGTAGATCTTGAAAGGTCGTCGTCGGGGACATGGCGACAGAGTCACTTACGGTGCTGGCACATTCACACCGCGTTCGCGGGACGTGCGGGACGTTTCGCGTTACCGTCGGGAGACGTCCTCAACGTCCTCCCGATTCGAGGTCGCCAGTGGCTAATGACTCTCTACGCCAAGCCATGTCCAGTGCGAGACTGACCGAAAGGGACCTCGCGTTGCGATGCGAGGTGGACGTCAAGACGGTGTCCCGCTGGCTGGCTGACGAGGCACGCGTGCCGCACCCGCGTCATCGGTGGGCCGCTGCCGAAGCGTTGGGAGTGGATGAGTCCGTGTTATGGCCCGAGGCGATTCGGAACACGGTCAAGATCGGCCCCGATCGAGAAGTGGTGTCGGTTTACCCCTACCGATCCGCCTGCCCGAAGAGCGTGTGGCGGGCGCTCATCACCGAGGCGAAGGCGACAATCACGCTGGCGGGATACACGAACTACTTCCTTTGGTTGGAGCACCCCAACCTGGCGAAGGTACTCAAGCGCAAAACTGAGCAAGGTTGCCGCGTCCGCTTCCTGATCGGCGACCCCGACAGCGAGGTAACCCGCCGACGTGAGGAAACCGAAGGCGTTCCGCTCACGGTGTCCACCCGGATCCGCATCACGCTGGCCGAACTCGACCAACTCAAGGACGTGCCCGGAATCGAGGCGCGGTTCGGTGACGAGCACATCGCCCTGTCGGCATTCCAGTTCGACGACGAAATGCTCGTCACCCCACACCTGGCCAAGCTGGTCGGCCACGACTCGCCGCTCCTGCACCTGAAGCGCCACCAAGACGACGGCCTCTACGACCGCTTCGCGTACCACATCACCGAACTGTGGTCAGCCGGCCGCGACATCTGGCCGGAGGCACCTGCCGGATGACATCAGCGAGTTGGTGTATCGGAATGAGCGAAGACTTTTGTGATCATGTTGTTGTGAAACTTTTGGCGCGTTCCAATTACGATGATCGTCTGCAGTGCGCCTGTAGCGCAGGCCTAGTCACGAGGACATGTAGTGGACGACGCCCCGATCACTGGTCTGTACGATTCGCTGCTCACTGACAAGCTCGCCAAGAGCGTCGCTGAGTGGCGGCAGACGGGACACCTCGTGGAGGTGTCGGAAGTCGAAAAAGAAGAAGTCGCCCACCTACTGGGTCGTTTTGTCGGCGAAACGGCAGCGCAGGCGTTGGCCATGCTCAAAGAGCCCCAAGAGCAGGTTGAGTTGGTCAATCGGTTGCTGAGTCAGCTGACGGAGCCCGCAACTGTGGCAGATGGGCCGAACAGGCTGCTGTCGATCGTGAGGCACAGTCCGGGTGCGAGTGCCCCAGTAAGGCCGTTGACATCGCTGTCTGAGGCGGCCTTGCTGACCAACGCTCGCGAGGACCCCAACCTGGCGCATGAGTTGGCGGCCGAGTTAATCAGCGCCGACCGGGTGGACCTCCTGTGCGCCTTCGTCAAGTGGTCGGGACTGCGCATCCTGGAACGCCAACTCGCTGATCTGCAGCGTCGGCGCGTCCCGCTGAGAGTGATCACCACGACCTACATGGGCGCGACAGAGCGACGTGCTCTGGACCGGCTAGTACGGGACTTCGGCGCCGAGGTGCGTGTCAGTTACGAGCAGAACTCCACTCGCCTGCACGCCAAGGCATGGCTGCTGCGCCGCAACACGGGCTTCGACACCGCTTACGTCGGCAGTTCCAACCTTTCTCGGGCGGCGCTGTTGGATGGACTGGAATGGAACGTGCGTCTCTCGTCCGTGACCACCGCTCGGCTGCTGGACAAGTTCGAGGCGACCTTCGATTCCTATTGGAACCGTCCCGAATTTGAACCTTACGACCCTACGGTTGACGGCGATCGGTTAGATGAGGCATTGTCCAGGTCCAAGGTGGGCAAGCAGCTTTTCGACATTCCTGCCTTGGTGCCGCATCCCTTTCCTCACCAGCGCGAGATGTTGGAGGACCTGGATGTCGAGCGCACCGTGCATGGTCGGCATCGCAACCTACTCGTCGCTGCAACTGGCACCGGTAAGACGGTTGTAGCCGCTTTTGACTACCGGAACCTCCAGCAACGGCTAGGCCGTCGGCCGTCACTGCTGTTTGTCGCGCATCGGCGCGAAATTCTGGCTCAGGCATTACGCACATATCGGCAGGTGCTGGCCGTGCCAGACTTCGGTGAGTTGCATGTGGGCGAGGATCGCTCGCGAGACTGGCGGCATGTGTTCGCCAGCGTGCAGTCGCTCACCGCTATGGGAATCGAATCATTTGATCCCGAGCACTTCGACGTGGTGGTGATCGACGAGTTTCACCATGCCGCTGCTCGTACCTATCGACGAATCATCGATCATCTCAAGCCAAAGGAACTGCTGGGACTCACTGCCACCCCGGAGCGCGCCGACGGCACCTGGGTTCAGGAAGAATTCTTTGATGGCCGTATCGCCTCCGAGTTGCGCCTGTGGGATGCGCTGGACGCGGACCTGCTCTGCCCGTTTCACTACTTCGGCATCAATGATGAAACCGATCTCACCAGCGTGAAATGGTCACGTGGGTCCTACGACAGCACCGCCCTCGACGACTTATTCACTGGAGACGAGGCTCGTGCTCGTCTTGTGTTCAACGCTCTGAACGACAAGGTGAGTGACCTGGCGGCTGTCCGTGGCCTTGGCTTCTGCGTTTCAGTACGGCATGCGCACTTCATGGCCGACTTCTTCACTGGGTTAGGTTTGCCCTCTCTCGCGGTAGACGGCTCGACCGATGATGCTTCCCGAAAGGCGGCACTGCGGGCGCTGCGGGATGGCGAAGTCCGATTCCTGTTTGCAGTTGATCTGTTCAATGAGGGTTTGGACGTGCCCGACGTGGACACTCTGCTGCTTCTACGGCCGACTGAAAGCGCCACCGTCTTCCTGCAGCAACTCGGACGAGGGCTCCGCCGCACCCCAGAAAAAGAGGTGCTGACGGTGTTAGATTTTGTCGGCCAGCACCGCAAAGAGTATCGCTTCGCTAATCGGTTCCAGGCATTGACTGGATTCAGCCGGGGGCGGCTGGACAGGCAGGTCAAAGACGACTTCCCGCTGCTGCCGCCGGGCAGTCAGGTTGTGCTGGACCGAGTGACTAAGGACCGGCTGCTGGCTGAGCTCAAGCTTCATCTCGGTGCGACAGTGAATACGCTGACGCAGGAGATTAGATCTTGTGCGGAAAGGTCGCTTATCGGTTACCTCGCGGAGAGCGGGCGCGAGATCGGCGACCTGTACCGCAACCGACGGTACTGGACATCGCTCCTTCGTCGAGCCGGCCTTATGCCCGATTCCGGCTCACCGCTAGAGGAACTGCTTGGCCGGCGGGTCCGGGCGCTGTTGCATGTGGACGACCGCCGCCGTGCTGAAGCCTATGTCCGGCTGCTCAGCGCCGATGGCCCGCACTATGCAGGATGCTCACCTGCGGATCAGGCGTTTGCGCGGATGCTATTTTTCTCCTTTTGGCGCGACGGTGGAGACTTCTCCTCCTATGATCAGGCGCTGGAACGGCTGCGAGGCGAGCATGCTCTGTGTGAGGAGATCCGCGAGGTTCTGGCCTACGGTATTGACCGTCCACGACACGTGGCTCGACCGCTCGGTCAAAATTTTGATTCGGTGCCGCTCGCGGTCAACGCCCGTTACTCCACGGAGGAAGTGCTCGCCGCGATCGGATGGGCAGTCCTTGGAGGGCTAGTGCCGTCCACGATGCGTGAGGGCGTTGCGTGGAGCCCCGTCACTCAGTGCGATGCTCTGTTCGTCACCCTGCACAAGAACGAAAAGGAGTTCTCGCCGCAGACGATGTACCGGGATTATGCGCTTACCCCAAATCTATTTCACTGGGAGTCGCAGAACCGGACAAGTTCCCACTCGACTACTGGCCTGCGCTACCAGAACCATGAGACCGAGGGTAGCCACGTTCTTTTGTTCACCCGAGAGCGGAAGGAAAACGACAGCGGTCACCCCGAATCTTTCGTTTTCCATGGCACGGCTCGATACGTCGAACATCGAGGCGAGCGTCCTATGGCCATCACGTGGAGGCTGGATGAGGAGATGCCCGCCGACCTATTCCGGAGGGCTGCCATAGCCGGGTGAGCCTAGGCTCGGGGGCGGAGCCATAGGAACGCGTCGGCCAGCTCGTTGCTGGTGTCGGTGGTCGGGCGGCGGCCGACGCCCGGGCCCGGTGGCTTGCACCAGATTTGCGGGTCGGCGTACTTGCCTTCCGGTGGCTGCCACACGCCCTTGCCGTTGCGGCTGGTGTCGATGACGAAGTGGGTCAGGGGCGTCCCGGTCGGCACCGCGTCGAGCTCGGCGCCGGTGCAGGTGCTCGCTCTGTCGCTCGTCTTCAGGTAGAGGCAGCGGGAGAGGCTTTCCTCATACCTGAGGAGTTCCTCGGTCTGCTGGAAGTCCGCGACGTTCAGATAGAAGCCGTCGGCGCGCTTCACCTGGCCTTTCACGGGTTGGTCAGCGTGATCGCGGAAGGCTCTGCGGTGCCTGCCTTCCCGCTGAGGGCCTATTGGCCGCGTCCGTCGCAACTTGAGCGATCGCTTAAATCGGCTTACCCTCTGTTTTGAGCGATCGCTCAACGACTGGGAGGCGTGTGTGGCGCGGTTCGTGTACGTGGAGTGCTTGGTCCGGGCTGACATGGATGCCGTCTGGGAGTTCACGCAGCGGCCTGAGCTGCATCGACGGTGGGATTTGCGCTTCACGGAGATCGACTACCTGCCGCGCGCCGACGGTGAGCCGCAGCGGTTCCGGTACGCCTTCCGGCTCCTGCCCGGGCTTGTCATCGATGGCAGCGGAGTCACGGCCGGAGACCGGTGCGATCCCGAGCAAAGGACGTCGGCGCTGCGCTTTTCCTCCGGCCATCCGCTCTCGCTGATCCGCTCCGGCTCCGGCTACTGGCGTTACGTCCCCACCAACGACGGCGTCCGGTTCATTACCCGGTACGGCTATCGCCCCGGCTGGGGCGAAGCCGTTGACCTCGTTTTCCGTCCGCTCATCGGCTGGGCGACGGCCTGGTCCTTCGACCGGCTCCGTCTCTGGCTGGAGACCGGCCAAACGCCGGAGCGTTCCCTGTGGCAGGCCCTCGCCGAAGTCTGCCTGCGCACCCTCACGACCGCCATCGCCATCACCACCACCCCGGCCGCCGTCGCATGCCTGGTGGCAGCGGCGGCCGTACTCCTGCCGCCGCTTCCCTCGACCCCGGCGGCCCGCCGATGCCTGCGCCGTCCGCCCGACCGGCAGACGGCAACAGCCCCGCGCACCCTGATGGAGACCCCATGACCTCGATCTTCGAACGTGCCCTCGGCGCCGATTTCGCCCGCCTGCATCCGCAACTGCGCCGCCGCTTCGGCGTGAGCATTGACGGCGGGCAGGCCTGCGTCGGCACGGGGGTGATGGAGCACATCTGGCACGCGGGCTTCACCCGGCCGTTCCTCACACTCGGCGGGACCCGCAACATCCTCGTCCCCGAGCAGGGCCGGCAGGTGCCGTTCACCATCGAGAACTACCCGTACGTCGACTCGTATGGACGTGAGACGGTCAGCTTCGTCCGCATTTTCGATCTGCCTGGCCGCCGCAGAAGGTTCGACGCCCAGATGGTGTACGACCCCGTCAAAGGCATCGTCGACTACCTGGGCTCGCACCAGCATCTGGCCGTGGACCTGGACTTCCAGGTGGACGAGCGCGGGGGCCTCGTCATCCGCTCCAGTGGGTTCCGCCTGCACGAGGGCCGGCTCTCCTGCCGCCTCCCCAGGCTCATGACCGGCACCGCCGTCGTGAGGGAGTCGTACGACGACGAGGCGGGGGAGTTCCGCGTCGGGGTCACGGTGTCCCACCACCGGCTTGGGCCGATGTTCGGCTATCGGGGCGCGTTCAAGGCCCGCTATGTCGACGTCACCGAGCACGGCGTACCCGTCACCATTAAGCCGCTACGCGAAGAGGCACGCCTGTGAGCTCAGCGCAGCGGGGGGACGGCGTTGCGAGCGCGGTCGAGAGCGAGGGCGGGCCACCAGGTGCCGCCGACCGGGTCTACCTGGTGATGCACCGGATCCTCCGGCCCGGAGCCGCCGCGGAGGCACCGGCCGCTGGACTGGCCGGGATCCCGGATCCACAGGAAGGCGTCGGCCAGCTCGCTGCCGGTGTCGGTGGTCGGGCGGGGACCGACGCCGCGGCCCGGGGGGTTGCACCACAACTGGGGGTCGGCGTACTTGCCCTCGGGAGCCTTCCACACGCCCTTGCCGTTGCGGCTGGTGTCGATGACGAAGTGCGTCAGCGGTGCGTCAGCCGGCACGGCGTCGATGTCGGCGCCCGCACATGCACTGCCGCCCTTGGCGGCGACGAGATAGACGCAGCGAGAGAGCCTCTCCCCATACCGGAGGAGGCTGTCGGTGTGCTGGAAGTCCGAGCTGTTCAGGTAGAAGCCATCGGCCCGTCCTACCGCGGCCTTGACGAGCCGACCGGCGATGTCGGCGACGGACTCGGGCCAGCCCTGGATGCCGCCGTCGAGATACACGGCCGTGTGCGGCAGCGCCCCCAGGCGGTCCACGGCGTAGCCGAGCTCGCGGTAGCGCTCGGCGGTCCCCGCCGTGCCGCCTGCCTCGCAGTTGTCGGTGCCGGGCACTTTGGTCAGGCTGTTCGGTTCGAGCACGACCACCGCCCGGCCCGCGCCGATGCCGGCCGCGACCTGGTCGATCCAGTCTCGGTACGTCTGCTCGTTCGACGCCCCACGATCGGAGCAGTCCGTCAGGGGGATGTAATCGGTGAGGAACACCGGCACGGCGTCGTGGGCCGCGGCGAGGCGCATCGTGGACCTGACCGTGTCCTCGGCCTCGGTGGCCGGTCGGCTCAGGTTCACCGAGTGCGGCACCGCGGCGAGGGCGCGCATCAGCGCGGCGTCGGCCTTCCTGCCCTGCGCATCCCAGGCGTCCGCCTGGCGCTGCGGGTCGGGCTCCTGCTTGTACGCGAACCGTACGCCGTGCTCGCGCAGCGGATTGCCACCGGAGGCGGAAGCGGACGGCAGCACGGCGGCCACGGAGGCAGCAGACGTGGCGGACGAGGTGGCGGACGGGCCGGACGAGGGCGAGCCCGACGAGGTGCCGAGCCAGGTGGCGGCCACCGCCGCGACCACGGCCAGCGCGCCCGCTCCGGTCCCGATCATCAGACTGCGGCGGCGTCTCCCACCATCCCCGGGCAGAGTGGCGACGGACCGTGCCGTGGAACCGGTGAGCGTGTCGAGAATGTCCTGCACGGTCGGCCGTTGGGCGGGGTTCTTGGCCAGGGCGCGGGAGACCAGTGTGCCCAGCGGTCCGTCGAGGCCGGTCAGGTCGGGCGCCCCGTTGACGACTCGGTTGAGGACCACGGGGAGCGATCCGTGGCCGAAGGGGGCGTGGCCGGTGCCCGCGTAGGTGATCGTGCTCGCCCAGGCGAAGACGTCCGAGGCGGGCGTGAGGGGGCCGCCGTCGAACTGCTCGGGCGACATGAACGAGGGTGTCCCGACGACCGCGCTGCTCATGTGTCCGGCCATGTCGTTCAGGTGGGCGACGCCGAAGTCGATGACTTTGGGGCCGATAGGGGAGAGCAGGACGTTGCCGGGTTTGAGGTCGCGGTGAATGATGCCGGCGGCGTGGATGGCGCGCAGGGCGGTCGCCATGCTGACGGCGAGTCCGTCCAGGCTGGAGCCGCGCAGCGGTCCGTCGCGTTCGACGGCCTCCCTGAGGGTCGGCCCGGGGACGTACTCGGTGACGAGGTAGACGGTCTCGCCGTCTACTTCGGCGTCCAGGACGGCGGCGGTGCAGAAGCGGGCGACCCGTTTGGCCGCCTCGACCTCGCGGCGGAACCGGCGGCGGAAGTCGGGGTCGGCGGCGATGGTGTGGTGGAGCAGTTTGACCGCCACGCGGGTGCCGTCCGGCGTCTCGCCCAGGTAGACGGTGCCCATCCCGCCCTCGCCCAGCCTGCGCAGCAGCCGGTAAGGCCCCACCTGGTGCGGGTCACCGGCACGCAGGCCGGACTCATGCTGCCCGGGTAAGCCCCCCGCCTCGCTGCCGCCGTTCACATCGCCCCCGCTGGGATGTCCGGAAGGTCAGGTCACTTCGGATCTTATTGAGTACCGCCGGGCCGGGCCATCGCCGAACACCTGCCACTACGGTGAAGCCGCGAAGAGGAACGAAGGGGAGACGATGGGCGACACCCGTACGCGGCTGCTCGAAGGTGCTCTGGAGACGTTGCGGACCCAGGGCATCGCGGGGGCCTCGGCACGGGTGATCGCCACCGCGGCCGGGGTGAACCAGGCGCTCGTCTTCTACCACTTCGGCACGGTCGACGAGCTCCTCGCCGCGGCCCTGCGGTACGGCTCCGAGCAGCGGGTGGCCGTCTATCGGGCCCGGTTCGCGGCCGTGAACAGCCTCAAGGAACTGCTCGACCTCGGCCGTGCGCTGCACGCCGACGAGCGCGAGGCGGGGAACCTCGCCGTGCTCGCCCAGATGCTCGCGGGCAGCCAGATGGACGGCAAACTCGCCCCCGCCACCGCTGACGGTCTCGGCATGTGGGTGACCGAGATCGAGGAGGTCCTCGGCCGCGTGCTGGCCGGCAGCCCGCTCGCGGAGTTCGTGGACGTCGCCGGGCTCGCCCGCGCCACGGCGGCCGCCTTCGTCGGCCTCGAACTGTACGAGGGCGTCGACAAGGACGGCGCGGAGCGCGCCTTCGACAGCCTGGAGCAGCTCGCCGGCCTGGTAGCCGTCCTGGAGGACATGGGCCCGCTGGTTCGCCGTACGGTCCGCGCCCGCCTCCGCAAGGCCAACGGCGATTGACGAGCCGGCACTGTTCAGAACCCCGCGCGGTACGCCTCAAGGCGGTCGGCCAGTTCCTTCGGGTGACCGAGCATCGGACAGTGATCACCAGGCATTTCGTCCGGTTGGAAACCGAGACGATCGGTGACGACCCCGCGCATGAACTCGGCAGGGAAGAAGCGGTCGTCTGCGGCCAGCAGGAACCTGGTCGGCACGTCCGGCCAGGAGGCCAGCGGCCACGGCCTTCCGAAGGGCGTGGGCGCCTGGTGCCGCTGGTGCGCGGCTACGAACTCGGCGGCCAGGTCGGCCGGAGTGTCGTGCAGCACGAGGGAGGACGCGTCCTCCTCCATGCCGCCCGGGACGCCTCGGCGCCGGTCGGCTTCCTCCCGGGCCGCCCAGTAGCCGGTGTTGCCCCACCATTCGCCCGGCGACTCGCCGGGGGCCGGGATCTGAGCCTGGAGCATCACGAGCAGGTCGGCAGGCACCCGGTCACACACCAGTGGGCCGGTGAACCCACCGAACGAGTGGGCGACGACGACCAGACCGGTGCGCCCGCCGATCGCCTCGACCACCGTGTCCGCGTACTCCGCAAGCCCGGCCGATTCGTCGTCGCACGGCAGGTCCGGTGCCACCACGTCGTGCCCCCGGTCTCGCAGGGCGGCCGAGAGAGGCCCCCAATACCAAGAATCGACCGCCGCAGCGTGGATCAACACGTAGGTCGCCATCAGACAGAATCCTCCTGGGTTGTCGCGTCCAATTCAGGTCTGCGCTTACAAGTAGAAGTGAGTCAGCGCAGCGGGGGGACGGCGTTGCGGGCGCGGTCGAGGGCCAGGGCGGCCCACCAGGTGCCGCCAATGGGGTCGACCTGGTGGTAGACGGGGTCCTGGGGACCCTTGCCGCCTCGCGTGCACTGGCCGTTGGACTGCTCGGGGGAGCGGAGCCAAAGGAACGCGTCGGCCAGTTCGCTGCCCGTGTCGGTCGTCGGGCGGCGGCCGACGCCCCGGCCCGGTGGGTTGCACCAGATCTGCGGGTCGGCATACTTGCCCTCCGGCGGTTGCCACACGCCCTTGCCGTTGCGGCTGGTGTCGATGACGAAGTGGGTCAGCGGCGTCCCGGCCGGCACCGCGTCGAGCTCGGCGCCGGTGCAGGTGCTCGCTCCGTCGCCCTCCTTCAGGTAGAGGCAGCGGGAGAGGCTTTCCCCATACCTGAGCAGTTCCTCGGTCTGCTGGAAGTCCGCGACGTTCAGATAGAAGCCGTCGGCGCGCTTCACCCCGGTCTTCACAAGCCGGTCGGCGATCTCGACGAGGCTGGGCCAGCCCTTGATGCCGCCGTCGAGATACACCGCCGTGTGCGGGAGCTTCCCCAGGCGGTTCACCGCGTACGACAGCTCGCGGTAGCGCTCGGCCGCGCCCGCCTTGGTCCCCTGTGAGCAACTGTTCGAGCCGGGGAGCCTGGTCAGGCTGTTCGGCTCCAGCACGACCACCGCCCGCGCCGTGCCGATTCCCTTCGCCACCCGGTCGATCCAGTCACGGTAGGACCGCTCGTCCGGCTCTCCCCACTGGGAGCAGTCCTTCATCGGCACGTGATCGGTCACGAACACGGGAACCGCGTGACGGGCGGAGGCCACCCGCACGGTGGACGCGACCGTACGCCCGGCCTCGGCGGCCGGCATGTTCAGGTTCACGGGATGCGGCACCGCGGCCAGGGCGCGCATCAGCGCGGCGTCGGCCTTCTTGCCTTGCGCGCTCCAGACGCCCGCCTGGCGCTGTGCCTCGGGATCCGGCAGGTACGCGAACCGTACGCCGGGCTCGCGCAGCGGGTTGCCGCCACTGTCCGCCGGAGCCTTCGACGCGGCCGGAGTGGCAGGCGTAGGACCCCCGGGGACCACCACGGCCGGGCGCGTGGTGGTGACGGAGGAGGTCGCGGACGCCGCGGCATGCGTGTCGTGGTCGGAGGGCCATACGGCGACCGCAGTCGCGATCATCGCCAGCCCGGCGACGCCGGCCGCGGCCCCGGCGAGCAGCCCGCGGCGGCTTCTGCCGCCCCCCGGCAGCGTCGTTGCCCACGGCTCATCAAGCCCGGACGAGCCGGTGAGGGTGTCCAGGATGTCCCGTACGGTCGGCCGTTGCGCCGGGTTCTTGGCCAGGGCGCGGGTGACCAGCGTGCCCAGCGGTCCGTCGAGGCCGGTGAGGTCGGGCTCCCCGTTGATGACCCGGTTGATGACGACCGGCAGCGGGCCGTTGCCGAAGGGGGCGTGGCCGGTGCCCGCGTACGCGACCGTGCCCGCCCAGGCGAAGACGTCGGAGGCGGGGGTGAGGGGGCCGCCGTCGAACTGTTCCGGGGACATGAACGAGGGGGTGCCGACCACCGCGCTGCTGTGCGTGGCGGTGTCGGACAGGTGGGCGACGCCGAAATCGATGACTTTGGGGCCGATGGGGGAGAGCAGGACGTTGCCGGGTTTGAGGTCGCGGTGGATGATGCCGGCGGCGTGGATGGCGCGCAGGGCGGTCGCGATGCTGACGGCGAGTCCGTCCAGGCTGGAGCCGCGCAGGGGTCCGTCCTGTTCTACGGCCTGGCGGAGGGTCGGGCCGGGGACGTATTCGGTGACCAGGTAGGCGGTTTCGCCGTCCATTTCGGCGTCCAGGACGGCGGCGGTGCAGAAGCGGGCGACGCGTTTGGCGGCTTCGACCTCGCGACGGAAGCGGCGGCGGAAGTCGGGGTCGGCGGCGACGGTGTGGTGGAGCAGCTTGACCGCCACGCGGGTGCCGTCCGGCGCCTCGCCCAGGTAGACGGTGCCCATGCCGCCCTCGCCCAGCCTGCGCACCAGCCGGTAAGGCCCCACCTGCGCCGGGTCGCCCGCCCGCAGGCCGGGCTCGTGCTCCTCACCGAAACCGCGTAAGCCCCCCGCCTCGCTGCCGCCGTTCACATCGCCCCCGCTGGGATGTCCGGAAGGTCAGGTCATTACGGATCTTATTGACCACCGCTGGGCGCGGCCATGACCGGACACCTTCCGGCACGGGGAAACCGCGAAGAGGAACCAAGCGGAGTCGGCCTCCCCCGGACCTCCCTGGGAGCCGTCAGTCGACCTTGACGACGTATTTGCCCCGCACTCCGCCCGCCTCCAGCGCGCGGTGGGCCGCCGCCGTCTCCTCCAGCGGGAAGCAGGTGTCCACCGCAGGGCGCAGTCTCCCCTCCGACACCTCGCGGGCGAGGTCGTCGAAGAGCGCCCGCGTGGGGTTGCCGCTGAAGAAGCGCACCCGGCCGCGTCCGTGTACGGCGCTGGCGGCGATGTAACCGAGTGAGGCGGCAAGCCGGGTCAGGTCGAAGGCGATGGTCACCGTGCGGCCGCCGGGCGACAGCAGGCGCCGGAAGGCCCGCAGGTCGGTGCCCACCGTGTCGAGGACCACGTCGAACAGGCCCAGTTCGCTCGGCGAGACGGCCCGGTGGTCGATGGCGTGGTGGGCGCCGAGCGTACGGACGAAGTCGAGGTTGGCGGCGCGGGCCAGGGCCGTGACCTCGGCGCCGTAGGCCCGTCCGAGCTGGACGGCGGCGTTGCCGACGCCGCCCGCGGCGCCGCGTACGAGCAGTCGTTCGCCGGGGCGCAGCCGGGCCTTGTCACGCAGCGCCGTGATGGCCGTGGTCGCCACCGGCAGCGCGGCGGCCTCCACCAGATCGAGTCCGTCCGGGACCCGGCCGAGCCGCTCAGCCCGGAGCGTCACATACTCGGCGGCGCTGCCGAATCCGGTACGGCCCATGACGCCCCACACCCGGTCGCCGATCACGATGCCCGTCACGCCGGCGCCGAGCGCGGCGACCTCGCCGGTGAAGTCCAACCCGACGCGTTTCGGGAACTTCCGTCCGGTGAGGAGACGGAGCCTGCCGGAACGGGCGGCCGTCTCTCCGCCGTTGACGCTGAAGGCGCGGACCCGCACGAGCACCTCGCCGGGCGCCGGCTCCGGGCGGGGCACCCGGCTCACATACAGCACCTCGGGGCCGCCGTATCGGTCGAAAAGCACTGCTCTCATCGTGTCGTCGTCCATCGTTCTCACCTTCGCCACCAGTGGCCGTGCGGGAATCTGGCCCCGAGCGTAGGCTCCTAAGTGGACGGGATCGTCCGTTTAAATCGGAAGTGAGAAACAGTGGTGGAGGATCCCTCTCGGATCGCCGGACCGGGGATGCGGGCCGACGCCCGGCGTAACCGGGGGCGCATCCTCGTCGCCGCCCGTGCGGTCTTCGCCGAGCACGGCATCGACGCGCCCATGGCGACCGTGGCCCGGCGGGCCGGGGTCGGCGTGGCGACGCTGTACCGGCGTTTCCCGACCCGCGACGCACTGGTGCGGGCCGCGTTCGCGCACCAGATGGAGACCTGTGCACGGGCGCTCACCGACGCGCTGGCCGATCCCGACCCCTGGCGGGGCTTCCAGCGGCTGTTCGAGACGGTCTGCGAACTCCAGCGGGAGGAACGCGGCTTCCCCGCCGCGTTCGTCGCGGCCTTTCCGGACAGCACGGCGGAACACGCGCAGGCTCGGGAACGGACCGAACGGGACCTCATGACCCTGGTCCGCAGAGCCCAGGCGGCGGGCGCGCTGCGGGCCGACTTCCACCCTTCCGACCTCGTCGTGGCCCTGTTGTCCCACTGCGGTCTGGTCACCGCGCTGCCGCACGACGGTGCCGCGTCGCGGCGCCTGGTGGCGTACCTGCTGCAGTCGTTCCGCGCCGAGGCGGCTCACCGGCCTTTGCCTCCGCCGAGCGCTCTGTCGCTGCGCGACGTCCCGATCGCGGCCGACGGCTCCCAGAGACAGCGTCCCTCCAGGGCCTGACGCGAGAGTGGGCGACGCCCGGTGATCGCGCTATCGCACGCAGAACGCGGACGCCGTCACGTCGTAGATGTGCCGGCTCCCGGTCGGAGTCGTGTACGACTCCGGTCCAATCAGCGGTCGCGGCGGCCGTTGTCCCGGTCCTCGTCCTGCCCGCCGTGGTCGAGGCCGATGAACTGCCGTACGAACGCCTGGTAGGCGTCGGCCCGGATCCTGGCCGACGGCGATCGCACATCCCGGACGATGTTCTGAGGGATGCCGCCGGAATCGGCACGCCTGGACCGGTAGTCCCGCAGCCGCTCCTGATGCTCGTCCGCCCAGTCGTGAAGCGCCCCGATGCGGGCGAAATGGAACACCGCGGCGAGCAAAGGCACGACGAGAACCGTTGTCGCGATGACGCCGACGTCGTGAAGGAGCACCCCGAGGATCAGGACGGCTCCGACCACGACGCCGGCTCTGATCAGGCCCCTCCGGACGCGTCCAGGGTCGGCCCTGGCTCCGTCGGCCCACTCCCGCACGCGCCGCAGCGGAGGCTGGTACGCCGCGCCGAGCCGTATGACTCTTGGCAGCCCGCCCGCGTACGCCGCCAGGGTCAGCGCGACGAGATACCAGGACAGCGTCAGGGCGATGTCCGGCTGAGCCCAGCCCCACATGATCCAGGCCACCGGGATCGTGGTGGCGCCCCAGGCACCGAGCCACAGCGTCGCGCGGACGACCGCTCCCAATCGGGCCGTGGGCGTGAGCCGCCGGCGCTCGTAGTCGGCCCACTGGCGGTCCCGCAGCGCGGAGGCGTGATCCAGCACGGTCGTCATTCGCTGGTTCTGCCGGTCGACTGCCGCCTGCCGACGCCGCTGTTCCGCCTGCGCGGCGGCGTAAGCAGTGAAGTCCGTGGCCATGAGCCACCCGATAGGCGTATCCGAGCCACCGTCTCGCGCGCGCAGCCAGTCGTACCACTCGATCTCACCGGTGGGGGGTGGCGCCACGTGCTCGCGGGCGGCGCGCAACCACGTCGTGCTCTCCGGGTAGGGCAGAAGGGCCGCCAGCAGCAGCCCGCGCGCCCCGCTCTCGGCCCATTCCTGGGCCTCGGGCGGCAGTCCGGGAACCTCGGCGGCCAGTCGCCGCCACGAATCCCAGGCCTCGTCCCAGGCCCGTTGCGTTCCGCGCAGCGCGCTCAGCGCCGTGAACCTGGAGAGGGCGTCCAGCAGGCCGCCCTCGCAGAGGTCGCGATAGAGCTCCCATTCGGGGCCGCTTTCGCCCAGACGACCGATCCTGAGTGCCTCGGAAAGCGACTCCACCGTCACCGGCGTCCCTCGCCAGACGGCTTCTCCCGCCGGATCGAGCCAGCCCAGCAGGTGAAGCAGTTTCAGATCGGCCGGGAGCCTTTCGTCCCGGAGCCGATGGTCGATGAGTTCGATCTGGGCGGTCAGGTCCTCGGCAGTGAGACCATCGAGCTCGCGCAGCCAGGTGAGAAGGCCGAGCCAGCCGTCGGAGGGCGCGCCGGTCGCGGCCGCGCCCTCGAAGAACTGACGTCTCGCGGCGGTCCAGTCGCCGCGGATGACGGCGGCCAGTTCTTCCCGGGTCGTAACCGCCGTACCTGTGAGGACCAGCGGGCGGCGCCGCGGCGCCGCCTGGTGGATGTGGTTGATCTGGACGTTGCGATCCCCGAGTTGGAAAGGGGCCGGGCCGTGGAAGACGTTGCCCGTTAACCCGTCTTTTCCTGTTAAGCCGTCTTTTCCTGATTCGGAGTCGCGCGTCATGCGCCTGGCCCGAAGTGGTTGTCCTGACGGTTGTGGTCGCCGATCTGGAACGCGGCCGGTCCGCGGAAGACGTTCCCCGACACTCCTCCCACCGATGCCTGGCGGGCCTGGTCGGCGATGTCGTTCAGTTCGCGGGCGACCCGTTCGCGTTCGGCCTCGCCGAGACTCTCCAGCAGCATTTCGAACCGGGCCGCCCAGGCCGCCTCCTGCCTGGCCCGTATGAGCGCGGCTTCCCCCGGGGCGAGCGAGGCGAGATCCGTCGCGGTCTGATCCAGCCGCATCAGTTCCGTCCGCTCGCGTTCGGGATCGTCGCGGCTGAGCACTCGCGCCACCCGCTGCCGTACGAGCGACCACGCGTCGGTGCCCGCGGCCTGCACCACCGCGGTCCCGCCGGCCGCAACCGCCGCCGCCACCCATTCGAGCATTCCCGGCCCCCTTACAAGATCCAATGACACTGTATATCTGGCCTTGACGGAGCCGCCGGATATCCCGAAAAGGGGAAATCGACCGGAAGGGGCGTCAGCTCGTGAGCGTGTCCGCGAGCAGTTCGCGCAACGCGGTCGGCTTGCGGCCGAGCAGCTCCCCGAGGGTGAGGCCGACCTCGGCGAACTCGCCCCGACGGCTGGCCTCGAACATGCCCAGCAGGAAGCGGGCCTGCTGCTCGGGGACGCCGTGTGACACCATGCCCGCCACCCACTCCTCGTCCGGGACGGTGACGCGGGTGATCTCGCGTCCCGTCAGCTCGGAGGCGATCGCGGCGACGTCCGCGAGGTCGAGCGCCTCGGGACCGGTCAGCGGCGCGGTGATGCCGTCGAGCCGGCCCTCCTCGCTCAGGGCGACGGCGGCGATCTCGGCGAGGTCGGCGTGAGCCGTCCAGGAGACCGGGCCGTCCTCGGGCGCGACGAGCGTGCCGGTCTCGAGAGCCTGACTCACGAACCGGACCGCGGTGGTCGCGTAGAAGCCGTTGCGCAGCGCGGTGAACGCGACCCCCGACGCGCGCAGGTCCTGCTCGGTCTCGGCGTGGGACGGCATCGGGACGAAGGGGGAGGCCGGATTCGCGCCCATGTGGCTGGTGTAGAGGATCCGCTCGGCGCCCGCGGCCGTGGCGGCCTCGATCGCCGTACGGTGCGGGCGCGCGTCGGCCGGCCCGGAGACGACGAGCACCTGTGACGCGCCCTCGAACGCGTACGTCAGGCTCGCGGGGTCGTCGAAGTCGCCCTGCCGCACGCGGACGCCGCGCTGCGCGAGGTCGCCGGCTTTCGCAATGTCGCGGACGCTGACGCCGATCCGGTCGGCGGGGATTCGCGCGAGCAGGTGCTCGACGACGCCGCTGCCGAGCTGACCGGTCGCCCCGGTGATGATGATCACGATTCACTCCTTGCTATCGCTGATATCGCCAGAACGCTAACACTGGAAATTCATCGATAGCAACATACTGCTATCGTTGGAAGCGTGAGCGATTCCGAGAGCGAGACGGCGAGCGGCCGAGACAGGACGCGGGCGCACATCGTGTCGGTCGCGGCCGGGCTGCTCGCGAGCGGCGGGCGCGAGGCCGTCTCGACCAGAGCGGTGGCCGCCGCGGCGGGGACGCAGGCGCCGACGATCTACCGCCTGTTCGGCGACAAGGAGGGCCTGCTCGACGCGGTCGCCGAGTATGGCTTCAGCTCTTATCTGGCGGACAAGAAGGCGAGCCCGCCGGTCGACGACCCGGTCGAAGCGTTGCGCGCCGGATGGGACCTGCACGTCGGCTTCGGGCTGGCCAACCCCGCCCTGTTCTCGCTCATGTACGGCGACCCCACGCCGGGACGGCAGTCGCCCGCCGCCGTCGCCGCCTTCCGCATGCTGGGGGAGCGCATCCGCGCCATCGCCGCCGCCGGCCGGCTGAAGGTCGGTGAGCGCCTGGCGGCGGACCTCGTGCACGCCGCGGGCTGCGGCACCGTCTTCACGCTGCTCGCCCTGCCGGTGGAGCGGCGTGACCCCCGCCTGTCGGAGGTGGCCCGCGACGCGTCGATCGCCGCCATCACCGCCGACGCCGCCGTGGTCGAGACTCCCGGACCGGCCACGGCGGCGATGGCGCTGCGCGCCGCGCTGCCCGACGCCACTGCTCTCACCGACGGCGAACGCCACGTGCTCGGCGAATGGCTCGACCGCCTCGCCGCGGACGGACCCGGCTGAGGTCTCGGCGCGCTGAGGTTTCGGTACGCAGGGGACCGGGGTCAGCGGGCCGCGCCGGTCTCGGCGTACTCGACCAGGAGTTCCCGGCGCAGCCGGGCCAGGTACGTCTCGCTGCCGGCGGACGAGCGGCTGTAGCGGTCGATGCTGTGCAGGGTGCGCCAGCTCGGCAGTCGCTCTCGGGCAAGGCGCAGGAGACCCGTCCCGGTCACGGAGGCGGCGCTGCCGTCGGCGGGCCGCAGGATGGCGGGGGCGGCGGTGAGTATGGCGTCCACCTGGGCGAAGCCGTCCTCGACCTGGCGGGTCACCTCGTCGATCGCCTCCTGCCTGGTGCAGCCGGTCTCGTGGCGGAGCACCCTGACCAGGTTGTAGGGAGCGCCCACGGCCTCGTCCTCGTCCAGGGTCCGCAGGTCGTTCTCGGCGAGCGCCGCGGCCGCGGCGACGTCCAGCAGCCGCCGGACGAGCGGATGGTCGCGCACCGCCGGCTCGAGCTCCCCGCCGTACGTGATCTCGAAGGTGTCCAGGAAGACGGGCGCCCCGGAACTCCCCAGGCGCAGTGTGAACTGGTCCCGCAGGCTGGGGATGAACCCGCTGAGCCGGTGGCATGCCTCGCGCTCGGCCGCCTCCAGCCATTCCTCGAAGTGACCGAGGGCGCGCGTCCGCCACGAGGGCGGCTGGATCAGGCGGACCCGCTCCCACGCCTGGGCCATGGCCGTGGCGACCGCTCCACCGGTCGCCGGGGTGTCGTCGAGCCCGCGGACGAGGAGGGCGAGCCGGTGCCGCAGCCGGGCGATCTCGCCGGGGTCGGCGAGACCCGGCTCGTCGAAGAGGTCGTCGACGACGGCGATCACCAGCATCCACCGGGCCAGCGTCTCGGCCTGCTCGGCGTCGGCGCCCGGCCAGAACCGCACGGCGGTCGAGGCCATGGCGTTCCAGCGTGGGTGGCGGGCCTCCTCCGGCGTGGCGGCCAGCCCGGTGTCCAGCAGCCAGGCGTCCAACCGCTCCTGCACGTGCTCCTGCCGCCCGGTCAGGACACCGGGCCGAGCGGAGGCCGGGGCGAGAGAGGGAACGGCAGGGGAGGCGGGGGAGGGAGCGGGCACCGTGACGGGTGC
Organism: Microbispora rosea; assembly: GCF_900156315.1. GTDB lineage: Bacteria > Actinomycetota > Actinomycetes > Streptosporangiales > Streptosporangiaceae > Microbispora > Microbispora rosea. The sequence continues at coordinate 475,668 of NZ_FTNI01000002.1, forward strand.
AGGGGAACCCTTTCCGCCCGAGCTCGTGATCGACCGCACGTAGCCGGCCAGCCCCTCGCGTGACCGCGGATCGCCGAGGCCCCGGAGCTGCAGGAGATCGAGCCGCCGCAGTGCCGTCTCCACATGGGTGCCGGCGACCTGCCGGGCTTCGTCCACGGCTCCGCAGGACAGGACCAGTTGCCGCGCGCGCTCGGCGTCGGCCGCGGTCAGGCCGCGGCGCAGCAGCCGGGCGAGCGAGGGTTCGCGGCCCAGGGCCCTGATCACGGGGAGTGTGTAGACGCCTTCCACGATGTCGGAGTTGGCCGGTTTTCCGAGCTCCCCGGTCGTCGCGGTCAGGTCGAGGATGTCGTCGCGCACCTGATAGGCCATGCCGAGATGCCAGCCGAACGCCGCCAGGTCCTCCTCCGCCTCGGGGTCCCGCCCGGCCTGCATGGCGCCCAGCCTGCAGGCCAGGGACAGCAACTCGGCCGTCTTGGCGCCGGTCACCTCCAGATAGGCGGCCTCGGTGCGGGAGAGCAGGAAGCGGTCGGCGGTCTCGGCGATCATTCCCGAGCAGATGCGCTGCGCGGTCTCCGCGACCATCATGGGCTCGCGCCGGCCCAGCTCGGAGAGGATCCGGCTGGCGCTGGTGAACAGCAGATCGCCGGCCAGGACCGCCAGGCGCGCGCCCCACACGATGTTGACGCTCGGCCTGCCTCTGCGCCGGCGCGCGTCGTCGATGACGTCGTCGTGGTAGAGCGACGCCATGTGCAGCAGTTCGACGGCCGCCGCCGCCTTGACGGCGCGGACGTCGGCGGCCCGCTCTGTTCCGGCGAGCACGTAGTACGACAACAGCGCCAGGGTGGGCCGGATCAGGTGGCGGTGACCCGCCGGCTGCCTGGTCAGCGGGGTCAGCTCGGAGCGGCTCGGCACGTCCGCCATGCCGACGATCTCCCGCACCCGGTCCAGGTCGGACTCCAGGGCGGGGAAGGCACGAGAAACGCTCTCAGATGTCACGGATGCTCCTGACGGGGGACTCATGGATTCGCCGGCGCTGTCACCGGCGCGCCGACCGGACCCTGCGCGCGCGTACGGCCGGCGAAGGCGGAGATGCCGAGGACGATCGTGCCCAGCGCCCAGCACACGGCCGGGCCGACGGCGTTCCAGGGCACCGTGTCCATGGCCACGGCCGCGACCGCCGCCTGCATCGGCCCGTAGTCGGGCAGGTAGCGCACCAGGACGCCGGCCGCGGCCGGGGTGGCGAGCGGGCTCTGCAGGGCCAGGTCGATCGAGCAGATCACGGTGACGAGGACCAGACCGGCCAGGTCGCTGGTGAGCACCGCGGCGAGCGCGATGCCGATCCCTCCGTAGATGAGCGCCCCACCGGCGAGGGCGGCGGCGAGCAGCAGGGGCTGCTCGGTCGGGTGGGTCAGGCAGATCAGGCCGGTCGCGTAGAGCGCGACGCAGAGCGCGACCGCCACCAGGGCGGTGAGCTTCGCCGCGATCAGGCACAGCTGGGGGAACCCGGATCGCACCAGGCGGCGGTCGAACGACGCCGAGTTCATCGTGGTCACGAACATCATGAACCCGGTGATCAACGCCAGGATCTGCAGCGCTCCGCCGAGCTGGTTGAGCACGCCGGCCGGCATCGTGACGGTTCTGTCGGCGGCCCGCACGTAGAACGGCAGCGGGATCTCCAGCGACAGGGCGTAGATGAGGATCGCCCACACCGGGATGAAGACCACGATGATCACCAATGCCAGCCGGTTGCGCAGGTGCTCCACGAACGTCATGCGCACGGCGGTGGCGTAGCAGTCCCAGTGGCGTCTCACGGCGCACCCGCCCTGTCCCCGGCCCCTTCGCCGGTGGCGACGCCCACGCGTTCCTGCTCGCGCAGCACGCCGCCCTCCAGCCGGTGGAGCGTGTCGAGGCGGGCCGCGTCATAGGCGAGGTGGGAGACCACCAGCACGGAGCGGCCGCGCCCGCGCAGCTCCTCGGCCAGGTCCCAGAACCGTACGTAGGTCTCCCAGTCGAAGCCCTGGTAGGGCTCGTCGAGCAGGAGCACGTCCGGGTCGTGCATCAGGGCCAGGACAAGGTTGAGCTTCTGCCGGGTGCCGCCGCTCAGCGTGCCGGGGCGGGCCCGGCGGGAGCCGGAGAACCGCAGCGCCTCCATCAGCTCCTCGGCCCTGCGCAGGCTCTCCAGGCCATAGGCGACTTGGAAGAACCGCAGGTGCTGCTCGACGGTGAACGCGTCGTGCAGCACCGTCTCCTGCGGACAGTGTCCGATGCGCCCGCCGTGGCGCACCGACCCGCCGTCCGGCCGCAGGTCGCCGGCGAGGACGCGCAGCAGCGTGGTCTTGCCCGCGCCGTTCTCCCCGACGATCCCCACCACCCGGCCGGGCGGCAGATCGAGATCCACACCACGCAGGACCGGGCCACCCCGGTAGCTCTTCCGCACGTCCCGCACCCGCAGCACGGAATCATCCGACGGCATTCGGCACCCTTCCCGACCCGGCCCCGCGTCGGCTACTTCGGTGTGTCGACGGCGATGAAGGCGACCGTGCCGCTGCCCTGGGCGCTGCTCACGCCCTTGCTGGAGCACTGGCTGATGTCCGAGGTGGGAGCGGCCTTTCCGGCGATCCGCTTGCCCTTGAGCTTCCCTTCGGTGACCTCGCCGACCAGCATCATGTCGCCCGGGTTGTACGAGGCGATCCCGTCGAGGTTGGGGCGGACCGTGGAGGTGCCGAGCGCCTGGCCCTGGGCGTCCTTCCAGGTGACGGTGCCCGTGCCGGCGACGTTCTGGACGCCTGTGCAGGACGCCTGCCCGGTGCCCTTGAAGGTGGCCGTCCCCGAGCGGATGTTGGGGAAGCTCCCGTCGGGAGAGGCGCAGCCGGTGAGCGTCACGGTGCCCTTGGCGGTCACCGCGCGGGCCTCCTTGCTCACCGCGGGGTCGGCGGTGATCGGCTGGCCGCCGGTGCTCACCGCGCACGTCAGCACGGTGTGGCCGCCCGGCTGCTTCGGTGAGGGATCGGCGACCGGCCTGGTGCTCTGGCTGCTGCCGCCGGACGCGCCCTGGGCGACCGACGGGACGACCGTCAGGGCCAGGCCGGCCACACCCGCAGCGGCGCCGACACCGCAGGCCAGGTAGACGCGCGATCGAGAAAGGTTCATGGACATCCCCCCGAGATGATTGCTGTCGGTAATCTACTTATCACAATCAGTAACGGGAAGGTCTATGGCTCGATGCGGGTCACCCGACGCGATCTGGCATCAGACGCGCTCGTAGTACGTGAACTTTCCTCGGCCGCCATGCTGTCGCACATAGCCGTGCTCGCGTAGGCCACGGAGAGCCTTGCGGATGTTCGGTGCCGTGAGATCGAGCATGTCAACGAGCTGTGCGACGGTGAGAGCCCCTTGTGCGAGGGCGTCAAGGACGCGTGACTCGGTAGCGTTCAACGGGTCGGCTGCCGCAGTGGGGACGATGGGCCGGTGCAGGATGGCGACAAACCGGATGCCCGCGTCGATGTAATGAGCGGGAGGCAGACACGCCTCCTCGAGCGCCGCGCCCACCGTGGGAATGCCGCTGGCGAGCGCCTCGATGACTCGGCCACCGCTGAAGGGGGAACGCACATTCTGGCAAATGGCGACAAGCCGTGCGTTGCGCGCAGACGTGACCGCTTCTTTGCCCAGACGATCGACCGTTATGCCATAAAGCCCTCCGGGATTCGCGATCACGAGACGATCCCGGCGAAGCCTGATTTCCACGGCCATTCCCGCTGACCAATGATCGAGATCGCGGTGTATCAGCGCGTTGGCGACCAGTTCACGGAAGGCGACAAGCGGATAGACAGGCAGGTCCCGTACGGTGCCGTCGGGCCCCGCCACGATGGCCGTATCGAAGGTTCGTCTGGCCCACTCCATGGCTGCGTCCAGCATTCGGGGAATGGGTCCGGTCAGGACGGCCTGGTTGCGTGCCCGGGAACCGGGCGGATCTCCAGGCAGCGGATCGGCGGATATCTGGATGGCGTATCGGGGGAACCACTGCTGCGGATGCGTCCCCAGAGCCAGCAGCCCGGCGACTGTGGGCCTGCCATCGGCGGCGGTAACTCCGGCGCGGCAAAGCAGTTCGTCTTCCCGGACGAAGCGCCCCAGCCCCTGCTGATCGCGCTCGCGGACCGCTTCGATGAACGCCTTCACCAGCTCGGGGTGGAGGTCCGCCGAGGTGGCTCCCTCGACCAGGGTCCGATCGAACATAGGTGCTCGTCGTGCCGCGATGAAGGCCTGTTCTTCGATATCCGAGAGCCGGAAGTCGCCGTCATATCCTCGGAGGTAGGAGGCGCCTGTGGCTGTGACTCGGCATGGTTTGGCGGACTTGTCGCACTCGTGCACCCTCGCCACTATGACCGGAGCGCCGTACGCGATGCCGTCGTCCAAAGTCAGGCGGACAGGCGGTGTGAACGAGCGTGCTTTCGCCGCGAGGCCCTGTTTCAGCGACTGCGCGTTCGGCAGTGGAACCGGGCGGAACCCGAACCGTTCATCCAACCCGAGAATTATCGTTCCGCCGCCGGGCAGATTCGCGAGCGCACTCAGAGTGGGGGTCAGCGACTCGGGAAGTCCTCCGGCGGCCGATTTGACCTCCAGGGCCGTCGTGTCACCGCCGGCTGCCCGAAGCTCATCGACGAGGTGGCTCACGTCCGCAGGCATGCGGGAAATGTAACCAAGGGCAGTTACATTTCGTGGGTCGTCGGTTACATTTCTGGGGCTCCCGATCACGGCAATGAGAGTGTGACGACCCGGCGGTTCGGATGTCAGATCGCTACTGTCATCACCGTCGCGACGACGTGGAAACCGAGCCTCTCGTAGACGTGGCGGGCAGGGTTGCCCTCGGTGACCACCAGGCCCAGGCCGGTCAGCCCGTCCGCACCGGCCCGGGCGAGGGTGGCCGACAGCATGAGCGCGCCGAGACCTCGCGGCGACCGGTCCGGATGCCGGAACACGTCCGCGATCCACGGTCCCCGGTCCGAGTCGTGCGCGAAAACGCCGCCCACCACCTCGCCCGGCCCCGGGGAGTCCTCCCGTACGGCGAGGACGCTGCAGGGAAGCAAGGGGCCGATCTCTTCGCCGCTCAGGAGCGGGACGAGCTCCTCGTTCAGGGCCTTATCGCGATCCCGGGGGCGGTGGTCGGGATGGCCGGGCGGGTAGGCGGCCAACCACGCGGGGAGGATCTCGGCGGGCGGCCGATCACAGGGGACTATCAGGAAGCCGTCCGGAGCGGTGCCCGCGACAGGCCAGGCGACCGGCAGATCGCACCGCATCACGTGCATGTGCCGCAGCAGCCGCGCGCCCCGGTCGAGCAGGGCCTGACCGAGCTCGACCGGCGCGGAGACCGCCCAGCCGGGCATCCGCGCCGTGATCGCGTCGGCGGCTCCCGGGCCGGCGTCCTCGATCGCGTACGCCCAGGGGTTGCCGTCGTGGACGCCTTCCAGATAACTGAACACCGGGACGCCGCCGGGGCCGGTCATCGTCCGCCGCTCCTCGGTCATACCGTGAGGTTCGCGCAACCCGGCCCGATCGGCAACGGCGGAGGTCACGCGTCCGCGTCGTCCCCGGCCTCCCAGCGCAGCAGGTCTCCCGGCTGCCAATCGAGCGCCTCGCAGAGCGCCGCGAGCGTCGAGAAGCGCACCGCCTTGGCGCGGCCGTTCTTGAGCACCGCCAGATTGGCAGGCGTGATCCCGACGCGGTCCGCGAGCTCGCCCACGGACATCTTCCGCTTGGCGAGCAGCACGTCGATCTCGACGACGATCGGCATCAGATCACCTCGTCCAGCTCGGCCTGCATCCGCGCCGCCTCGATGTCGCGCGCAACGGCCTGGGCGAGCAGCATCCGCAGCACGAGCACGATGAGCGCGACCCCCAGCGCCGCCATGCCGGCCCCGCCCACCAGGAGGACCATGCCAGGGGGGACGGCTTCGCCCGGCGCCAGGACGGCCCCGAGCGCGAAGATCAGGATGGCGGCGGCCACGAAGGCGCCGATCACGACGTCCACCCATCGGAAGGCGGCGTGGGTGAACACCGTGCCGCGCCGCACCATCGTGACCAGCCGCCATACGCACACCAGGACGACCTCGACCGTCACGAAGCCCAGGACCGTGATCGCGAGGAACGGCGAGCGCAGGTAGGCGTACAGAAGGAGGCAAGGTCCGCCCACGCGCCCGATGCTCGGGAGCGCTTCCTAGACGCCCTGGGGGAGGCGGAACAGGCGGCCGGGGTCGTACGCCGCCTTGACCCGGGCCAGCCGGGCGGCGTTGGCGCCGTAATACTGCTGCTGCCAGTTCTTGAGCTCGGGATCGATGTAGTTCACGTACGCGTGGTCGCCGAAGTGCGGTCGCATGGCGGCGTGGGCGGCCCGGGCCCAGGCGGCCGCGCCGGAGAAGTGGGAGTAGTACTGCACGCTGAACAGCGCCTTGCGGTGCGGGAAGGCGGTGGCGTCGGGGCGGACCCGGGCGACGGCGCCGCCGAGCGCGTCGAGCATCACCGTGTGCCGTCCCGGCGCGGCGACCTGGGCCAGCAGCGCCTTGATCCCGGCGGACGACAGCGGCGTGTAGGCGAAGTGCGACTTGGCCGAGAACGAGTCGCGGACGAGCTTGCCGCTCGCGTTCTGCCCGGGAAGCGTGCCGGGACGGTGGCACTGGGCCACGGACATCGACGCGCAGCCCGCCTCCACCATCATCGCGTGGTCGTAGGCGGAGGTCGCGACGTAGCGGCTCGAAGGACTCGATCCGACGCGGTCGACGAGCTTCTGCAGCAGGTTCTCGCACGCCGTCCTGCCGCCGAGGTAGAGGCCGCCGACCATCACGTCGAGCGAGGGGTCGTGGTCGAGATGGCAGTTCGACCACATCGCGTCGGGCGCGGCGGGCCCCCACGCCTGCCACGCCTTCAGGACGGCCGCGGCCTTCGCCCAGGGCCAGTGCAGGAAGAACAGGGTCACAGAACGCGTCCGATGAGTCCGGAACGTGAACGACGTCGCCACGCCGAAGTTGCCGCCGCCGCCTCCCCGGGAGGCCCAGTAGAGGTCCGGGTGCGAGCTCGGCGAGCAGGTCAGCAGCTTCCCGTCCGCCGTGACGACCTTCAGGGACTCCAGCGTGTCGCAGGTCAGGCCGTACTGCCGCGACACCACGCCGATGCCGCCGCCCAGCGTGAGCCCGGCCACCCCGACCGTCGGGCAGGAGCCCGCCGGGATGCTGACGCCGTGCGCGGCCAGCTTGGCGTACACGTCGACCAGGCGCGCCCCGGCGCCGACCGTGGCGTGGCCGTCCGCGTACGAGACGCCGCTCATCGGCGAGACGTCGACGACCAGCCCGCTGCCCGTGGACCAGCCCGCGTAGCTGTGGCCGCCCGACCGGGAGGTCACCGGCACGCCGTATCGCCGGGCGAACGCCAGGCACTCCGACACGTCCGCCGCCGTCTTGCAGTAGGCGACCCCAACGGGGCGGGCGGAGTCGAAGGCCGAGTTGAACACGCGGCGCGCGTTGTCGTACGACGCGTCGCCGGGGCGAATCAGCCTGCCGTCCAGCCCCCGCCCGAGTGCGGACCAGTCGGCGGGACGGGGACCCGCGGCGGCGAACGCCGTGCCGGAAACGGCGGCGGCCCCGGCCAGGGCGGAAACGCGAAGGAAACTCCGTCTGTCGATCATGGTCGTGCTCCCGAGGTGGTGATCTACCTCGTTGAGACGCTCATGGAACCGGTCCGGTTGGTAACAAGCCCATCACTTCGCCCCTGTGCGCAGGGCTGGCGCGGGGCACATCCCCACGGCCTTCTGCCCCTCGCCCAGCAGCCACGCGGGCACCGCACGCCGCCGAGGCCTCGGCCGGCCCGTGCCGAGAGGAACCGCTGGAGACCCAGGAGCTGCTGGAGACCCAGGAACCGCCCGGCATGTTCGACGCCGTCAAGGACGGCTCCGTCTCCTCCTCGGAGCGTTCCCACCCCTGACCGCCCGGCGCCGGCGGCCCGCGAGGGACGGTTCCGGGACGGACGCGGCCGGCAGGGTGAACGTGCCCTCCCTGCGTACGGTGTGCCAGCGCAGCCGGGCCCCCAGGACCGCGGTGGCCACCGACTGGATGACGACCAGATACATCAGCTGCCGGTAGACGAACTGCTGCAGCGGCAGCACCCACAGCACCGAGGCCCGTTCGCCGTCGAGGCGCAACGCGTACCAGCCGGTGAGCGCCTGCACCGCGACGAAGCAGGCCCACACCGCGACCACGGGCAGGGGGTCGCCGACGAACAGCCCGTAGAGGGCCATGACGTCGACGACGGGGGCCAGCAGCGGCAGGATCACCTGGAACAGCGTGAGATATCCGAGGCACCGGCGGCCGAACGGACGGCGCTCCACGACCGCCCCGCGATGCTTCCAGATCGCCTGCAGCGTGCCGTAGCACCACCGGTAGCGCTGCCGCCACAACTGGCCGAGTGAGGCGGGCGCCTCGGTCCACGCGCGGGCCCGCTCCTCGTAGACCACCCGCCAGCCCCCGCGGCAGATCGCCATGGTGAGATCGGTGTCCTCGGCGAGCGTGTCCGCGCTGACGCCGCCGGCCGAGGCCACCGCCTCGCGGCGGAACGCGCCGATCGCGCCCGGCACCGTCGCCATGCAGCCGAGCAGGTCGAACGCGCGGCGGTCCAGGTTGAACCCGACGACATACTCGATGTGCTGCCAGCGGCCGATCATCCCCCGCCGGTTGCCGACCTTGGTGTTGCCGCTGACCGCGCCGACGGCCGGATCGGCGAGCGGCCGTACGAGGTTGCGGATGGTCGGGGGCTCGAAGACGGTGTCGCCGTCCACCATGACAAGGACGTCGTGGGCGGCGTGGGCGATGCCGGTGGTGAGCGCCGCGGGTTTCCCGGCGTTCGGCTGCCGGATCACCCGGACCCCGGGCAGGCCGAGCGAGGCGGCGATCCGTCCCGTCCCGTCGGCCGAGCCGTCGTCCACGACGACGACCTCGACCGGGCCCGGGTAGTCGGTCGCGACCAGGGACCGCACCGTCGCCTCGATCCCCGCCGCCTCGTTGTAGGCGGGGACGATCACCGAGACCGGCGGCGGGGCCGTCCATTGGGGCGTCCCGGTGGATCTCCGGCGCGTTCTGCGGGCGTGCGCCCACGCCAGCGCGACGAAAAGGGTCAGCCGGAGCAGGGTGAGCACGCCGGCCGCGGCGAGGAACCAGCCGAGCGCCTCGACGAAGGCGAAGGACGCCCGCTGGGCGAACCCCAGCACCGTGCCGAGGACGCGCTCGTTCGGGGAGGCGGCGGTGTGCGCCGTGGGAAGCCCGACGGCCTCGGTGAGCGTGGTGGCGGTGTATCCGTTCCTCTCCAGCCGGGTGAGCAGCCGGTCGACGGCGGCCAGCGTCCGGGCGCGGTCGCCTCCCGAGTCGTGGAATATGATCACCGCGCCCTCGCCCTCGGCCGTGCGCGCGAGGGACGCCAGGACCATCTCGTCCACGGGCGGGCGGCTCCAGTCCTGGGTGTCCACGTCGGCGAACGTCACGAGATATCCCTCGTCGCCGAGCAGCCGCATCGCGGTGAGCTGCCCGTACCCGACCGCTCCCGGGCCCGAGGAGTACGGGATGCGGGCGAGGCGGGTGTGGATCCCGGCCGCCGCGGCCAGCGCCTTCTGGGTCAGGGACATCTCCACACGGACCCGCCAGGCCGGCACCGCCGCCAGGTCGGCGTGGGTGTAGGTGTGGTTGCCGATCTCGTGCCCTTCCGCGACCAGGCGGCGGGCGAGCTCGGGGTGCTCGGCGACGCGGGCCCCGAGGACGAAGAAGGTCGCCTTCGCGTGGTGCTCGCGGAGCAGGTCGAGCAGCCGGGGCGTCCAGCGCGGGTCGGGACCGTCGTCGAAGGTGAGCGCCACCCGGCGGGGCTTGGGCCGCGCGCTGAGCGGCCGGGCCCCCGAGACGTTGACCAGAGGGCCGCCCGAGCGGATCCGCTCCAGCTCGGCGGAGTCGCCGTAGTCCGCCGGGGGCGGCTGGGTCTCGCCGACGACGTTGTGCGCGTACGCGTTGAGCAGCAGCGCTCCGGTCATGAGCAGCGCGGCGATCGCGACGAGGAACCAGTGGCCGCGCGGCTCCGCCGGCCGCCGCCCGGCCGGTCTGCGCCGTCGTCTCATCGGCGCGTCACTGGGAGGTCCCCTTCGTCGGCCCGGGCTGCCGGGGAGGCGTCTGGGTGGTGCCGGGCTCCGGTGCGGGGGTCCGCGTCGCCTCCTCGGCGGGCGCCGTGGTCTGCGCGACCTCGGGCGCCGACGGCGCGGGCGTGGACTCGCCGGACGCGGAGATCAGCACATCCGGCTCCGGGACCGCGGAGGGCGTCGTGCTCGGCGTGCGTCTGCCCCGATCGGCAGGCGCGGCGGAGCGCCCTCTGCCCGCGGGCCGGCGAGCGGAGGGAGTCCGCCGTGCGGGAGCCGCCGTCGCGCGCGGCGTGCCGCTCGCCCCCGCCTCGTCCAAGGGGACAGGCCTGCGCCCGGACCGCGACGGCGTGGGGGAGCCCGTGGGGGAGCGTTCCATCTCCTGTTGTCCCTGTGGCTGCTGTCCCTGGGGGCCGGGCCATCCCATCGGGGGCAGTTCGGGGCCGGCCAGCGCTCCGCTCACCAGGGTGAGGGTCAGCGCGAGGACGGTGATCGCCCCGCCGACCGCGGTGGCTGTCAAGATCTTGGCCCGGCGTCCGCTCTGGTCCACGAAGACGGCCGTACGCTCCGGACGATGATCTTCCACGACGCAGGATCGTACGCGAGTCGAAAGCAGCTTCGAGAAGTTCAGACCGTTTTGTGATCAGGCATAGCAGGATTTCCCGATGACCGGCACCGGGACCTTCGGCCGGGGGGCGGCGTCGCGGGGGTGCCGTGCGCTTCAGACCCCTCGGCGGGGGTGGGGCTGGTTAAATGAGACAAGGTCAACCCCCAGGTCACAGGCGTATGGACTAAGTTGACGTTTGTGCCGTTATGGGGTGGTATCGGGGGCGGTGGTGCCGGGCTTTCGGTCAATGGGGACCGGAAGGAACGCGCCCACGTGGAGGAGTGGCGCATGCCTGCGACGCCGTACGGCCGGGCCGGGTCGGGGGACATCCTGCCCCCGCCGCGCAGCTTCGGCGAGGAGGGCGGGCGCCTGTCCTATGGCGGCTATCTCCGCCTCCCCGAGCTGCTCGCCCAGCAGGAGCAGCGGTCAGGGGCCAGCGACGAACTGCTGTTCATCACCGTTCACCAGGTCTACGAGCTGTGGTTCAAGCTCCTCCTGCACGAGCTGGAGCGGATCAGGGACGCGATGATCGAGGGCGCGCTCTGGCGCGCCAGGCACCTGTTCCGCCGGGTCCACGCGGTGGAGAAGGTCCTGGTCGACCAGGTCCACGTGCTGGAGACCATGACGCCGCAGGACTTCCTGCAGTTCCGGTCGGTCCTCGCCCCCGCGAGCGGCTTCCAGTCGGTGCAGTTCCGCGAGCTGGAGTTCCTCTCCGGCGCCAAGGACCCGTCGTACCTCGGCCGGCTCAGGGACGCGAGCGAGGCGGAACTCGCCAGGCTCCGGCGGCGGCTCGCCGAGCCGACGCTGTGGGACGCTTTCGTCACCGCCCTCTCCCAGCGCGGCCTGCCGGTCTCCGACGAGGAGATCATGGAATCCCTGCTGGCCGTGGCCCGTGACCGGGGGTCGTACGACGATCTGTGGGACCTGGCCGAAGATCTCCTCACCCACGACGAGACGACCGCGCTCTGGCGGATGAGGCACATGCAGATGGTGGAGCGCCAGATCGGAACGAAATCCGGTACGGGAGGCTCCTCCGGGGCACCGTACTTGAGGGGAAGAACGCGTTTGCACTTCTTTCCCCTGCTGTGGGAACTCCGGGCCTGGCTTTGAATCCTCACAAGGGAGTGAGTAGCGACATGCCGCTCGAAATGGCGCTAAGTCGGCAGGAATCGGAAGAAGCGCTGGACGAGCTTCTCCGCATCGCCGCCGAGAGGTGCGCGCACGCGCCGGGAGCGCTGCAGGTGGAGGGCGAGGACCCCCTGGCCTTCCTGAGGCGGTACTACCGCAACGTCCCGGTCGAGGACCTGGCCGACCGCGACCCGGTGGACGTGTACGGCCCCGCGATGGCCCACCGCCACCTGGCTCAGCACCGGCCGCAGGGACGCGCGCTGGTCCGCGTCTACACCCCCACGCTTGAGGAGTTCGGCTGGGACCCGGGCCGCTCGGTGGTCCAGATCGTCACCGACGACATGCCGTTCCTCGTCGACTCGGTGACGACGGAGCTGGACCGGCACGAGATCGGCACCCACCTGATCGTCCACCCGCAGATGCGGGTGCGCAGGGACATGACCGGCGAGCTGCTCGGCCCCGACAGGGAGGACATGACCGGGCAGGTCATCCGCGAGTCCTGGATGCACATCGAGGTCGACCGGCAGGCCGATCACGCCGTGCTCAAGGAGCTGGAGAACGACCTGCAGCGGGTGCTGCTCGACGTGCGCTGCGCGGTCGAGGACTTCGCCAAGATGCGGGCGCTCGCCGTGCAGACCGCCGAGGACCTGGCGGTCAACCCGCCGCCGCTCGACCCCGCGCAGGTCGAGGACGGCATGGAGCTGCTGCGCTGGCTGGCCGACGGGCACTTCACGTTCCTCGGCTACCGCGAATACCGGCTGGAGGACACCGACGGCGGCGCCGCGCTGCGCGGCCTGCCCGGCACCGGGCTCGGCATCCTGCGGGCCGACAAGGCCGGATCGGCCAGCTTCGCGGCCCTGCCGCCGAAGGTGCGGGCGAAGGCGCGCGAGAAACAGCTGCTGATCGTCACCAAGGCCAACAGCCGGGCCACCGTCTACAAGCCCCACTACCTCGACTACGTCGGGATCAAGGTCTTCTCGCCCGAGGGCGAGGTGATCGGCGAGCGGCGGTTCCTCGGCCTGTTCACCCACGTGGCGTACAACGAGTCGATCTCCCGGATCCCGGTCCTGCGGCGCAAGCTCGCCGAGGTGCTGGAGCACGCCGGGCTGTCGCCCGACAGCCACGACGGCAAGGATCTGATGGAGATCCTGGAGACCTACCCGCGCACCGAGCTCTTCCAGATGCCCGTGGCCGAGCTGCTGCCCATCGCGCTCGGCGTGCTGCGGCTGCGCGAGCGCAAGCAGGTCAAGCTGTTCCTGCGCCGCGACGACTACGGCCGCTACATCTCCTGCCTGATCTTCCTGCCGCGTGACCGCTACACCACCAAGGTCCGCCTGCACATGCAGCGCATCCTGATGAAGGCGCTCGGCGGCACCTCGCTCGACTACAGCACGATGATCGGCGAGTCGGCGCTGGCCCGGCTGCACATCGTGATCCGCGGCGAGCGCGGCAAGCCGCTCGGCGAGACGCCGGTCGACCTCGATGAGCTGGAGGCGCGGCTGGCCGCCACCACCCGCACGTGGGAGGACGACCTCGCCGCCGCGATCGCCGAGCTGTGCCCGGAGGAGGACGCGCCCCGGCTGCTGCGCCGCTACGGCACCGCCTTCCCCGAGGGCTACAAGGCCGACTTCCCCGCGCGTACGGCCGTCGCCGACCTCAAGCGGCTGGAGGCGCTCGGCGAGGATCCGAACGCCATTGGCATGAACCTCTACGAGCCGTACGGCGCGGCGGAGGGGGAGCGGCGCTTCAAGCTCTACCGGCTGGGCGCGCCGATCTCGCTGTCGCGGGTGCTCCCGCTGCTGCAGCGGATGGGCGTCGAGGTGGTGGACGAGCGGCCGTACGAGGTGGACCGCGACCACGACCCCGACACCCGGGACGCCTGGATCTACGACTTCGGCCTGCGGTACACCCCCTCCGAGGAGGTGCACCGCGACGAGTTCAAGCGGCTGTTCCAGGACGCGTTCGCCGTGCTGTGGCGCGGCGAGGTGGAGAACGACGGCTTCAACGCGCTCGTGCTGGCCGGCGGGCTCACGTGGGAGCAGGCCGAGATCCTCCGGGCGTACGCCAAGTATCTGCGGCAGGCCGGCACCACCTTCAGCCAGTCGTACATAGAGAAGGTGCTGCACGGCAACGTGCGGCTGGCCCGGCTCCTGGTGCGGCTGTTCGAGGCCAGGCTCGACCCGCGGCGGCCGGACGACGGCAGGGCGGAGGTCTGCGACGCGCTGACCGAGGAGATCCTCGCCTCGCTGGACGAGGTGGCCTCGCTCGACGAGGACCGCATCCTGCGGGCCTACCTGGAGATGATCCAGGCGACGCTGCGCACCAACGTCTTCCAGGCCGCGCCCTCAGGAAAGGACGCCGAGGGGCGCGACGCCGGGGACGCGGGCAGCCAGTTCGTCACCGGCAGGCGCAAGCCGTACATCTCGCTGAAGGTCGATCCGCAGGCGATCAGCGTGCTGCCGCTGCCCCGGCCGAAGTACGAGATCTTCGTGTACTCGCCGCGGGTCGAGGGCGTGCACCTGCGCTTCGGCAAGGTCGCCCGCGGCGGCCTGCGCTGGTCGGACCGCATGGAGGACTTCCGCACGGAGATCCTCGGCCTGGTCAAGGCGCAGATGGTCAAGAACACCGTCATCGTGCCGACCGGCTCCAAGGGCGGATTCGTCGTCAAGCAGCCCCCCGCGGGCGGGCGCGACGAGTTCCTCGCCGAGGGCGTGGCCTGCTACCGCCACTTCATCTCCGGCCTGCTCGACCTCACCGACAACCTGGTCGCGGGGCAGGTCGTGCCGCCGCCCGACGTCGTGCGGCACGACGGCGACGACACCTACCTCGTGGTCGCCGCCGACAAGGGCACCGCGACGTTTTCCGACATCGCCAACGAGGTGGCCAAGGAGTACGGCTACTGGCTCGGCGACGCCTTCGCCTCCGGCGGGTCGGTCGGCTACGACCACAAGGCCATGGGCATCACCGCCAGGGGCGCCTGGGAGTCGGTCAAGTACCACTTCCGCACGCTCGGCGTGGACGTGCAGAGCACCGACTTCACCGTGGCCGGCGTCGGCGACATGTCCGGCGACGTTTTCGGCAACGGGATGCTCCTGTCGGAGCACATCCGGCTCGTGGCGGCCTTCGACCACCGGCACGTCTTCGTCGACCCCGACCCGGACGCCGCGCGGAGCTTCGCCGAGCGGCGACGGCTGTTCGAGCTGCCCAGAAGCTCCTGGGACGACTACGACAGGAAGCTCATCTCGGCGGGCGGCGGCGTGTGGCCGCGCACCGCGAAGTCGATCCCGGTCTCGCCCCAGACGCGCGCCGCGCTCGGCCTGCCGCACAACGTCACCGCGCTCGCGCCGAACGACCTGATCAGCGCGATCCTGCGGGCCCCCGTCGACCTGCTGTGGAACGGCGGCATCGGCACGTACGTCAAGGCGTCGTCGGAGACCCACGCCGACGCGGGGGACAAGGCCAACGACGCGCTGCGGATCAACGCGGCCGACCTGCGCTGCAAGGTCGTGGGCGAGGGCGGCAACCTCGGCTTCACCCAGCGCGCCCGGATCGAGTTCGCGCTGAACGGCGGGCTGATCAACACGGACTTCATCGACAACTCGGCCGGTGTGGACACCTCCGACCACGAGG
Organism: Microbispora rosea; assembly: GCF_900156315.1. Lineage (GTDB taxonomy): Bacteria > Actinomycetota > Actinomycetes > Streptosporangiales > Streptosporangiaceae > Microbispora > Microbispora rosea. The sequence goes on from NZ_FTNI01000002.1 coordinate 491,185, forward strand.
TGAACATCAAGATCCTGCTCGACCAGGTCGTCCGCGACGGCGACATGACCGACAAGCAGCGCAACCAGCTTTTCCTCGACATGACCGACGAGGTGGGCAGGCTGGTGCTGGAGGACAACTACGCCCAGAACGTCGTGCTCGCGGCGGCCCGGGCGCAGGCGCCGGAGATGCTCCACATCCACGCCCGCTACCTGCGGAGGCTGGAGCGCGAGGGGCTGGTCAACCGGGAGCTGGAGTTCCTGCCGTCGGACAAGGTGCTCGCCGAGCGGCGCCAGGCCGGGCTCGGGCTCACCAACCCCGAGTTCGCGGTGCTGCTCGCCTACACCAAGCTCGTGGTGGACGCGGAGCTGCTGCAGTCGGACATCCCCGACGACCCGTCGCTGGCGTCCTGGCTAGTGTCGTACTTCCCCTCGGCCCTGCGCGACCGCTTCCGGCCGTACATGGACTCCCACCCGCTGCGCCGGGAGATCATCACCACCCGGATCGTCAACGACGTGGTGAACTTCGGCGGGACGAGCTTCGCCTACCGGTTCGGCGAGGAGACCGGCGCCTCGACGGCCGACATCGTGCGGGCCTACCTCGTGACGCGGGAGGTCTTCGACCTGCCGTCGTTCATGCGCCAGGTCGAGGAGCTGGACAACGAGGTGGACACCTCGACCCAGCTCGCCATGCTGATGGAGGGCCGCAAGCTGTCCGAGCGCGGCACCCGCTGGCTGCTCGGCAACCGCCGACCCCCGCTCGACCTCGCCTCGACGGCCCGCTACTTCATCGAGGGCGCCGCCGGGCTGCTGCCCCACCTGCCCAAGCTGCTGACCGGCCCCGACCTGTCGGCGTACGAGGAGCGCAGGGACTCCTTCGCGGCCAGGGGCGTGCCCGGGGAGCTGGCCGAGCGGGTCGCGGCGATGGTGCCGGCCTACTCCACGTTCGACCTCGTGGAGATCGCGGCGTACACCGGCCGGCCCGTGAGCGAGGTGGCCGAGGTCTACTTCGACCTGGCCGACCGGCTCCAGCTCGCCCGGCTGCGCGAGCGGGTGATCGCGCTGCCGCGCGACAGCCGGTGGAACTCGATGGCCAGGTCGGCGCTGCGCGACGACCTGTACGCCGCCCACGCGACGCTGACCAGGGACGTGCTGATCCACAGCCGGCCGGGCCTGTCGCCGGAGGAGCGGCTGGCGAGCTGGACGGAGGCCAACGAGGCCGCCGTGACGCGCGCGCGGCAGACGCTGTCGGAGATCTGGGAGAGCGACACCTTCGACCTTGCGACGCTGTCGGTGGCGCTGCGGGCGGTGCGGACGCTGGTCTCCACCAGCAACCTCCCCCACGCGGAGGCGTGACCGTGCCGGGTGGTCAGTGGTTGGAGCCGCCGGTGACGATGCCCTCGTAGCCGACGACGTGCGCGGGCGCGGTGGACGCCTTGGGCGGCACCGCGCTCACGTACTGCTGGGTCTCGACGATCTGCCGCTTCTGCCGGATGAACAGGCTCTTGGTGGGGCTCAGCAGCCAGCGGGCCTCCGCGGGCACCGCCACCGGACGCCCCTCGCCGCACTTGAGCCCCTGTGGGGTGGGGGTCCAGGAGGACGTGCGGACCAGCGTGTACAGCATCATCGCGCCGCCGTCGCGCGTGCGCAGCGCGAAGATCGGATAGTTGGGGGCCGAGGCGAAGATCGACTCGTAGTTCATGCAGTCGTCGGCCTTCGCCGTCTCCTTGGTCTCGCTGATCTCGTCGTAGAAGCCCGTCGTCTGCGGACCGGGGGCGATCAGCCCGGAGGCGTAGCCCTTGGGGCCCTCCTCGGCGACCGTCGCGTGCAGCGGGCCCATCAGGTTGGGGCTGATGGCCACCGAGGTGTCGCGCGGCTCCAGCGCCGTGGCGTACCCGTCCTCGTCGAGGGCGACCGTGGGCGGCGTCTGCCCGGGGTAGAGGAGGGACGCGAAGCTGTTGAGCCACCGCCCTTCCCTGCCCTGCCGTACGAACGTGAACACGCCCGTGCGGACCTCGCCTGACGCGTCGCGCCGCCGGGCGGTGGCCGCGAACCAGACGGTCGAGCGGCCGCTCTGCCGGGGCACGAGCACCGTACGGCGATCCCACGTGTAGTGGGCGGGCTTGCCCTCCCGGGAGTGGATGCCGGCGATCGTGATGGGCCGCTGGCCGTCCTGGGTGAGCAGGAGCGCCCACCGGTCGGCCCCGGCCTGCCGCAGCACGTCGTCGGTGTCCAGGAACGCGTCGAGCGCCTCGGACGCCTCCTCCAGGGTCACCGCCGGGGGACTGGGCGACGGCGACGGGCTGCCGCCGGCGCTCGGCAGGGTGGAGGTGGCGGCCGCGGGGCTGGCCGTCGGCCTGGCCGGTTCCCCGCCCGAGCAGGCGGCGACCGTACAGGTGAGGAGGGCAAGGGCCAGCGCACTTCGAACGACCCCGTTCACCCCAGCCTCCCCATGCAATCGATTCACATGCTACCGAGGCGTGCTGCCTGACCGGGTCTCCGATTCGCGTACCCTTTACAGACGTGGCAGTCATCGATCCAGCCGAAGAAATCAACGAGCTTAGCGGCACGCTGAAGGGCATTCAGGACGTGCTCGACCTCGACGCCCTGCGCAAGCAGATCGCCGAGTTGGAGGACCAGGCTGCCGCGCCCGATCTGTGGAACGACCCCGAGCAGGCGCAGCGCGTCACCAGCCGGCTCTCCCATCTGCAGGCCGAGGTTAACCGGGTGGACGGTCTGGGCCGCCGTCTGGAGGACCTGCCGATCCTGTTCGAGCTGGCGTCCGAAGAGGGCGACGAGGACGCGCTGGCCGAGGCGGAAAGGGAGCTTTCCGCGCTCAGGTCCGAGGTCGGCGCGCTCGAGGTCCGCACGCTCCTGTCGGGCGAGTACGACGCCCGTGAGGCCCTGGTGACCATCAACGCGCAGGCGGGCGGCGTCGACGCGGCCGACTGGGCCCAGATGCTGCTGCGCATGTACCTGCGGTGGGCCGAGCGCAAGGGCTACCCGGCGGAGGTCTACGAGACCTCCTACGCCGAGGAGGCCGGCATCAAGTCGGCCACGTTCGCGGTCAAGGCCCCCTACGCGTACGGCACGCTCAGGGGCGAGCACGGCACCCACCGGCTGGTGCGGATCAGCCCGTTCGACAACCAGGGCCGCCGGCAGACCTCGTTCGCGGGCGTCGACGTGGTGCCCGTGGTCGAGCAGACCGACCACATCGACATCAACGAGGACGACCTGCGCATCGACGTCTACCGGTCGTCCGGCCCGGGCGGACAGGGCGTGAACACGACCGACTCGGCCGTGCGGATCACCCACCTCCCGACCGGGATCGTGGTCTCCTGCCAGAACGAGCGGTCGCAGCTGCAGAACCGGGCGACGGCGATGGCCGTCCTGTCCGCCAAGCTGCTGGAGCGCAAGCGCCAGGAGGAGGCCGCGGCGATGAACGAGCTGCGCGGTGAGACGACGACGTCGTGGGGCACGCAGATCCGCAACTACGTGCTGCACCCCTACCAGATCGTCAAGGACCTGCGTACGGGTGTGGAGGCGGGCAACCCCTCCGCCGTGCTGGACGGCGACCTCGACGAGTTCATCGAGGGCGAGATCCGCTGGTCGCGGCGCCAGGAGGCGGGTGACGGTCAGTAACCGCTGACGTGCGTGAGCGCGACGAGCGCCACGACCAGTAGCACGATCAGCGCGATGACCAGGGGCGACAGCCCCATGAACCCGTGGTGGTGAACCTTGGCGCGGCCCTCCCGGCAGACGGGGCAGCGCCCCTCCACCACGGGGCCCGCGCACGCGGCGCAGATCAAGTGTTCGCAGCTCATAGCAGCTTTACCGCCCCATCGCCCAAGGGCTAATCGTTTTGTTTCCGTTATGGACGTTCCATGCCAGTGTTACCCCTAGACTGGCCTCTGGCCAAACGGAACGTCGATCCAGAGCAAAGTGACCGGCGACCCCCAGACCGGCCGTCCAACCCCCTAGACTGGCTAGCCGTGATGCGCCCGTGATCCATCTCGATAATGTCACCAAGGTCTACGCGAACCAAAACCGGCCCGCCCTCGACCACGTGAGTGTGGACGTCGACAAGGGCGAGTTCGTGTTCCTGGTCGGTCCCTCAGGGTCGGGGAAGTCCACCTTCCTCCGGCTGGTGCTGAAGGAGGAGCGGCCCAACAGCGGCTCCATCCACGTGGCCGGCAAGGACCTGTCGAAGCTGTCCAACTTCAAGGTGCCGCACCTGCGCCGCCGCATCGGCTGCGTGTTCCAGGACTTCCGGCTGCTGCCGAACAAGAACGTCTACGAGAACGTGGCGTTCGCCCTGGAGGTCATCGGCAAGCCGCGCCGCTTCATCCGCAAGGTCGTGCCCGAGGTCATCGAGCTCGTCGGCCTGGAGGGCAAGGCGCACCGCATGCCGGAGGAGCTGTCCGGTGGCGAGCAGCAGCGGGTCGCCATGGCCCGCGCGTTCGTCAACCGGCCGATGATCCTGCTCGCCGACGAGCCCACGGGAAACATCGACCCCGCCACGAGCATCGGCATCATGAAGGTGCTCGACCGAATCAACAGGACCGGCACGACCGTCCTCATGGCGACACACGACGCCGCGATCGTCGACTCCATGCGCAAGCGCGTGGTCGAGCTCGAGGACGGCAAGATCGTCCGCGACCAGTCGCGCGGCGTGTACGGCCAGGCGTATTAGGAGTAACTGGGACCATGCGGGCCAACTTCATCTTCTCCGAGGTCTGGATCGGCCTTCGGCGCAACCTCACGATGACCATCGCGGTGATCGTGACAGTGGCGGTCGGCATGGCGCTGCTCGGCGTCGGACTGATGATCAACTCCCAGGTCTCGAAGCTGACCGGATTCTGGAGCGACAAGGTCGAGCTGTCGGTCTACCTGTGCACGAAGGGCTCGCCCTTCGAACCCTGTAAGAACAGGGGCGCCGTCACCCAGGACGAGAAGGGGACCCTGGAGCAGACGATCAAGGGGCTTCCGGACGTCGAGCGGGTGCAGTTCGAGAACCAGGCCCAGGCGTTCAAGAACTTCCAGAGCACCGAGAGCAACACGCTGCTGCTTTCTGTGACCAAGCCCGAGGACATGCCCGAGTCGTTCCGGGTCAAGCTGAAGGACCCGGAGAAGGCGACGGCCGTCGCGAGCAGCCTCAAGGGGCAGCCCGGCGTCTCCAACGTCGTCAACGAGCGCGACCTGCTCCAGTCGGTCTTCGGCTTCATGGACACGCTGCGCAACGTGGCGCTCGGCATCGCGATCCTCATGGTGATCGCGGCGACCCTGCTGATCGGCAACACGGTCCGGCTGTCGGCGTACAACCGCCGGAGAGAGACCGGCATCATGCGGCTGGTCGGCGCCTCCAACATCTACATCCAGCTGCCGTTCGTGCTGGAGGGTCTGATCGCCGGCCTCATCGGCGGCGTCCTGTCCGGTGTGATCCTGATCATCGTCAAGGTCTTCATCTTCGAGTCGATCCAGACCTACATGGCCGCGCCCCTCGGCTGGGACACGGTCGCGGGCGTCATCACCGGCACCATGGCCATCGGCGTGCTCATCTGTGTGCTCGCCTCTTTCGTCACCCTGCGCCGCTACCTGCGGGTGTGATCCCGCACCGTCGCGCAGCTCGTTTCCGCCCCTCGGGGCGACGGTAGGCTCCCCTTATGCCACGTGAGACCGGGCGCAAGCTGATCGCCCAGAACAAGCGTGCCAGGCACGACTTCTTCATCGAGGACACCTACGAGGCCGGGCTCGTCCTGACCGGCACCGAGGTCAAGTCCCTGCGGGCGGGAAAGGCCAACCTGACCGACGGCTACGCCTCGGTCGAGGGCGGCGAGGTCTGGCTGATCAACGTATACATCCCGGAGTACAGCCAGGGCACCTGGACCAACCATGCCGCCAGGCGGACGCGCAAGCTGTTGCTGAACCGCAAGGAGATCGGCAAGCTCGACGCGACGCTGAAGGAGAAGGGCCTCACGCTGATCCCGCTGTCGATGTACTTCAAGGACGGCCGGGCGAAGATCGAAATCGGCATCGCCAGGGGTAAGAAGGACTACGACAAGCGGCAGACGCTCATGGAGAAGCAGGCCAACCGGGAGATGGCGCGGGCCATGTCGAACGCGGTCCGCCGCCGGGGGGGCCGTTAGGCCGTGTCCTTCCGATCATTCGGGGTCGTCCGGGCGAGAGCCGTACGGGCCGCGCTCGCACTGGGGCTGGCCGCGCCCCTGCTGACCGGCTGCTTCGAGGAGTCGTCGCCGCACGACGCGGTGCGCGACTTCCTCGTCGGCTGGCAGACGGGTGACTACGCCGCCGCCGCGCGGCGCGCCGACGGAGACCAGGCGGCGGTGCGCAAGGCACTGGAGGACGCCAGGCTGCAGCTGGACGCCGCCTCGATCCGCTTCTCCCTGCGGGGGATCAGCCAGGACGGCGACGCGGCGCAGGCCGGCTACCACGCCGAGGTGGACCTCGGTGAGAACAACCCCCTCTGGCAGTACGACGGGAACCTGCCCCTGCATCTGGTCGGCGGCCAGTGGAAGGTGCGGTGGTCGCCGAGCGTCATCCACCCCGACCTGCACCCCGGGCAGCGGCTCGCGGTCGCCACCGTCCCCAAGGGCCGCAAGCCGATCCTCGACCGGAACGGCAATCCGTTGCAGGACGAGACCGTGCTGCACGTCGCCGGGGTCATCCCGGCCAAGGTCAAGGACCCCGGCCGGCTCTGCGACCAGCTGTCGAAGATCACCGGCTTCGCCCAGGACCGCCTGCTGAGCCGCATCCTGTCGTCGCCCCCGCAGGACTTCGTCCCCCTCGCGACGTTCGGGCGGACGAAGTTCGCCCAGATCAGGTCCAAGCTGGAGGCCATCCGAGGTCTGGAGTTCCAGATCGACAACCCGCCGGTCGCCCCCAAGTCGCCCACCCAGATCGTCGGGGTCGTCACGGCCATCACCCCGGAGGCGGAGCAGAAGCTCGGCGGACCGCAGCGGGCCGGCGACACGCTCGGCCGGGACGGCCTGCAGAAGGCCTACCAGGACCAGCTCACCGGCTCGACCGAGACCCGGGTCGTCATCCTCGACGACGCCACCGGCCGGCAGGTCAAAGAGCTCAAGGCGTGGCCGGGGCGGGAGAACTCGTCGGTCCAGACCACGATCGACAGCCGCCTGCAGAGCGTGGGCGACGCCGCGGTGGCGGGACCCCGCCCGGCCGCGCTCGTCGCGGTGCAGGCCTCCACCGGCGAGGTGCTGGCCGTCTCCACGACCCAGTTGCACCAGGAGAACGACGCGCTGGCCGGCAAGTTCGCGGCCGGCACGGCCTTCTCGGTCATCGCCGCGGAAGGACTGCTCCAGTCGGGCCTCGACCCGAAGCAGAAGGTGCCGTGCAGCGCCGACCGCACCGTGGGCGGAGCCCGCTTCCAGCAGCCCGGCGTCATCGGGGTGACGACGCCCACCTTCCAGACCGACTTCGCGCAGGGCTGCGTGACCGCCCTGGCGTCGCTGGCCCGGCGGATCAGCGGGCAGCGGCTGTCGGACAGCGCGACCCAGTTCGGCATCGGCGGCGACTGGAGGTTGCCGCTCAAGACGTTCAGCGGGTCGATGACGGCCCCCAACGGCGACGCCGCCATCGCGAAGATCATGGCGGGGCAGGGCGCCCGCGTGAGCCCGCTGGCGATGGCCCTCGTCGCCGCGGCCGTCAAGTCCGGCACGTGGCGGCCGCCGGTGCTGGTGACCTCGCCCGCCGCTCCCGACCCGGTGGTCGGCGACGGCGCCCCACAGGCCACCGCCAAGCCCGTGACGCTCGATCCCGCGATCATCGCGAAGCTGCGCACGCTCATGCGGGCCGGCGTGACGTCCGGCGCAGCGTCCGCCGCCTCCGCCCCCGGCGACCCCGTGTACGGCGTGGCCGCCGAGGTCACCCAGACGGAGAAGAAGGAGCGAACCAAGCTCTCGTGGTTCGTGGGCTGGCAGGGGGACGTCGCGGTCGCCGCGCTGGCGGAGAGCGGCGATACGGCGGCCGCATCGGCGATGGCCGGGAGCTTCTTCCGGGACGCCCAGCCCCAGACCTGAAAAATGCTCGAAGGCGAGCAACCATCAGGGCGGCGACCGGCGTCTTTCTAGGTGACTGGGACCCGCTTGGGGGGTTGCGGGCCCAGTCACCGTGATGAGGACAGGGCTCCATCTCGGGGGGAGCCCTGCCCGTCTCGACCGGCTCGACCCTGCCGGTCGGCCCCCGGGAGCGCGCGCCAGAGGCCGCGATCCCGGGGGCTTCGGCGTCCCACCGGACCGCCGGTGCGCCGGTCTACCCGGGGGGACGGAATTCGAGTCGCGCCGCCGGTGTTGTGAAGAGTAAGCTTGTGAAGCCAGGTCCTCGGGTCTGGATTGACAACTGCACAGGGGGTGACCGGTTTCGACTTCGACATTGCAAGTCAGGGGAAGCGGGTCGGGGACTGCGGACATAACCCCGTCAACACTGTGACCGCAAAACAATAAGTGCCAATAACAAGAGCACTGAGGTCAGCCAGGCTTCCCTGGCTCTCGCCGCCTAAGCAGCGAGAAACCTCTGTCAGCCCGGGAGTGCCTTCGGCCCGGAACTGACATCGCTAGAAGGCTCAACCGTCCGGCCCGGTCACGGGGCCGTACGGGAAACCAAACAGTGACTGGGCCCGTCGGCGACTCGCCTGTGAGATTGCCGGGGCCGAGAAAATCGCAACAGGCTGCACCCGGAGAAGCCCTGTCTTGGTGTTGAAGGACGCGGGTTCGATTCCCGCCACCTCCACTTGTCAGGTGTAGGAAGTGTCTTCTGACTCTTCCTACACCCCCACATGAGGCACGCACGGTAGTCTCTCCCTCTCGGAGAGTACTGCCGTGCGGGCCTCTGTGCGTTTCCCCTCGGCTGCAGGCGTCGGGGAGCTTCTGATGCGTGTCGTCGTAGTAGATCGCCGCAAACTCATGCGCGGAGATCTAGCCGTACCCGGTGCGACGACGGTCAACTCAGCTTGGACCGGACAGGTGCTTGACCGGCACAGCGTCCCAGATGGGTTTCCCTTCGTTTTCGATGATGACGGCACCATGACCGGGTGTCGGATGCTCAATCAGTACCTGCTCGACGCTCTGGAACAGAACGCGTTCGACTTGGGCGGCATGCGCAATTTTTACGTCTACCACCTTGCCCGGCTGCTTCGCTTCATCCGCTAGCACCGCGCCGCTCAGGCGGCTGCGCACGCTGCCATTCCCCTCGAGGACTGGCTGGGTGAACACGGCGAGGCACGCCTCGACCTCACCGACGCCACCCGCGCCGACCTCAACGCCTACAAGGCCAGTCGGGACCTCTTCGTTCAGAAACAGTCCTGGAAAACCGAAGCCGGCTGCCTGAGTGGCTTTTACCGCTATGCCACACAGATGAGCTGGATGAAGATCGACCCGGTGTCACGCTGGGGTAACCGCAACACTTTCAGCGGTCGCGGCTCAGTCAACCGAACGATCAGATTCCTGACCGAGCCACAGCTGGGGCTGTTCCTGAACGTTGGCCTGCGCGGCGATGCGCCCGCCGATCCCAGAAGCCGTCCGGCCTATCCGGAGCGGGACTACTCCTTCGGGTTGCTCCTCTTGGCCACTGGTCTACGCCGTGAGGAAGGCGCCCTCCTTCTCGACGCTGAGATTCCCACGCCCGAGAACATGCCGCCTGGCGGTGTTCATCCGCTCACCCGTTACGGCAAGGGTGGCCGTCCTCGAACTATCTACGCCACCATCGAGCTGGTTCATGCCATTGATATCCATCGCAGCACCGAACGAGAAGCCATCATCCGCGCCGCCCAACGCCGTCTGCGCCGCATGCGTCGCAACGACGAGTTGTCCATGGTGGACAAGGTGGTGGCTGACAGGGACTCGCGCTATCTAAGCGTCTCTGGGCACGCGATTCCTCTCGAACTGTTGGACGATGAACGCCGCGCCCGCGCCGCTTGCCCGCTCTTCGTGATCCCGATGGACCTCTGACCGGTTGCATGACCGCCCCGAACAAGCCGAACCACCGACCATCGAGTCACGCGGCGATCGCACCGGAGGCGATGCCCTAGCACCGGCATTGCTGACTGCTCACGCCGGCACGCGGATCTACGCTGCCCCCAAGCGGATCTAGCGCCCACGGCGTCGTCCAGGTGAAGCGGCGCCGTACGCGCGCGGAGGCGAGCCCGCTTGACGTCGCCGGCGCCGGCCCTTGCGACGGGCCGGTGGTCGACTGCAGTCCAGCCGCTTGAACGTGGTCGTTAGCCTGGGCGAGCTGGGGATCAGTATGACGTCCGAGCCGCTGTGCGGCGACTTCGTAGGCCAGCATGCCCCTTTTCGGCCTGATGGCGATGATGTGAATCACCGGCTGGCGGTTGTCCCCGTGCAGCAGTTCCTGGTACACGATTCGCCACGGTGCGCGCCCCAGTTGGCGGCGCTCCTCGCTCGTACCGAAGTACGCCTTTCGGCAACCTCGCAGGTCCAGCCCGAATCTGTCGCCGGCCGTCTCTACACCCCGTTCCCGCCCAGTGACCAGGTCGCCGATCATCAAGATGGCCACGCGACGGAGATCGAGGGGCAGAGCCCGTAAGTCGTCCATCACCCCGGGGCTGTACGCCACAGGCAGTTGACGATCTTCCCGGTCCATCGGGGTTACCTCAACGAGGGTCGGGATCGTCGGGGAGCTCGTTCACGTCGACGCCGGCCGCGTTGGCCAGTTCCTCCAGGGACGTGTAGGTCGGGCCGCCCGCCTCGGCGGTGGCGTCCAGGCGGTCACGGATTTCAGCGCCGGACAACACAGTGTCGATCTCATCGAGGAGAGCTTGGTAAAGCGCCCACGGGATGATCGCGGCCTCTGGAGTACCTCGGCGCCCGACAACCACCGGCTTCGCCTCCAAGCCCTTCTCCCCCATGCGGGCCACGGTTTCGGCGAAGGCGGCGCTAGCTGAGCTGACAGGTTCGACCTCGATGTAGCCGGCCACGATGACCATCCTAGATAACCCGCTACCGCTCGAGGATGCGCAGGCCTCGCTGGTGCCTGCGTTGCTGGCGCTTGAGCACCAGCGCTCGAAGCGGGATGGCCGACACGAGGGCAATCTGCATGGCCGCGCCCACGCGGACAAGATGTCACTGCCCGGGAGGTTGATGGCCCAGGCAGTGAGAAACGCCATGTTGATCACCATCCGCTTCCCGGGGCACCGTTCATGCCGGGCAGTGAGTCCTACCCCGGCCCGGCATGAACGTGCGCCGGTTCGCCGACGAGGTGAAGGCAGATCTATGCCTCACCGGGCCCGCCGCGGTGCTGAGCCTACTTCGACAACCCGAACCCACCGATTGCGGTCGTGAGGTTCTCGGCCAGTAGCTGGCGAATCTGCGCGCCATGCGGAGTGGCCCAGTCCTTGGCGAGTTCGCCGAGGATCGCGGCGGTGGTGGTCAGGAGGACGCCGGCCTGCATCATGCGGAGTTGCGCCGCGTTGTCGGAGATCTGGAACACGGACCCTCCGGCGTCGAGCACTGCGTAGACCTCGTACCCGGCCCGCTTGGCGCTGAGGGCGGTGTAGATCAGGCAGCCGTCGTTGGTGGTACCGGCCATGAGCAGGGTCCGGCGCACCAGTCCTGGTTGTCGTCCTCCGTGCTGCTGGTCCAGACGTTGGGGATGCCGAGGACCTTCGCCGCCTTCACCAGCGTGATGCTGTTCATCTTGGCGACGTCGGGCGGCTGGGTCTTGATGAACCCCATCGAGATGATCTGGTGGTCGATCAGGATCAGAGCACTGTCCTGTGCCTTTAGGTTTGACATGGTTTGTAACTCCAATTCGGTATGGCGAACCCGGGTGGGTTCGCGTCTGCTCCCACCGAGCGCTCTGCTCGGGGGGAAGCTATTTCGGGTAGGACTCCGTCGGCCGGGAGCCTGAGAGGGGTGTCAGGTGGTGGCGGGCGCCGCGCAGCCGTCCGGGGCGCACAGACCGTCGCCGCCGGCGACGATCGGCAGCGGCTGGGGCATGGGGTGGCTTTCCGCCCACGCCTCGGTGATGACCGCGAGCAGGTCATCGGTGCCGATGGCACCGGGGATGGCGACACGGTCGTCGAGCACGAGGAACGGCGTGCCGCTGGCGCCGAGGCGCTGGGCCTCGGTCTGGTCGGCCGCCACGCGCGCCCGGTAGCGGCGGCTGCGCAGGGCCTCGGCGGCCCCGTCGCGGTCCAGGCCCACCTCTTCGGCGAAGTCGAGGACCTCCTCAGCGGTCCACAGCTTGCGGGCCTTCCCGAAATGTGCGCGGAACATCGCGGCCCAGATCTCGTTGCTCCGGCCCTGATCGGCGGCGTAGGCGAGCAATTCGTGCGCCAGGTCGGTCGGACCAAGCGTGCGGTCGATCGCGCGATACGGCGTCAGGCCCTCAGCTTCGGCTGCCCGCTCGATCGGCCGCAGGATCCGGTCCAGGGTCGACCTCGGTGCACCGGCCATCTCGATCAGCTTCCGCTGGCTGACGCCCGCGCGCGGCAGGTCGGGATGCAGTTGGAATGATCGGTGGGTCACCTGCACCTGGTCGCCGTGCGCGAACCGGTCCAGCGCCAGACGGAGCCGGTGGTCCATCAGCCCGCAGTACGGGCAGACAATGTCCGACCAGAAGTCGATCTTCATCGCGGCTGCCTCCTCCAACTCTTACTTTCTGTTCGTGACCTCATAGTGCATTAGAATCGAAAGGCGTACAAAAGGTACATACATGTGTGTGAAAGGCGCGGCGATGGAGAGGTGGCGGGGATGAGCGCACACGATGTCCGGACGGTGCGGACCAACGTCCGCGCGAACGTGCGGACCGTTCCGGGCCCATGCGCACACTGGAACGACCAGGACGCCGACTTCATCCGCGAGATCCTCGACCTCGTCGGCGACAAGTGGAGCGTGCTGATCATCGGCACCCTCGAAAGCGGTCCCATCCGCTACTCCGACCTCGCGGACGCGATCCCCGGCATCTCTCAGCGCATGCTGACGCTGACGCTGAAACAACTGCGGCGCAACGGGATCGTGACGCGCACCACCTACCCCGAAGTACCGCCGCGCGTCGAGTACGCCCTCACCGAACTCGGCGCCTCGCTACTCGCCACCGTCCTGGCCCTGGCGGCCTGGTCCGCCGACCACCATGCCGAAATCCTCCGCCACCAGACCTCCTTCGATAGCGCCACCGCAACGTAGGAGCACGGCAAGCAATGGCCATGGGCCGGGGATGCCGCGCCAGCCGCCGGAGCCCGAGACATTGCTCCGTTGCTCTCGGACGCGCAGCTTGCGGTGGGCTTAGGTGGTGAGTTCGGCGGTCGTCGGCCCTGACCCCTGTTCTGGCATTAGACGTGATGTCGCGTACCGTCGCGGGGCATGAGACCCCCCGCTCTGATCGCCTCCGCTGTACTGCTCGCTGCTCTGGCCGGGTGCGGCTCGACGGACGACACGTCCAGCACGCTCTCACCGAACGCGATCGCGAGAATCGAGGCTGAGTCCGGATTCCCGCCCAAGCCAGACAGTGAGACCCAGGCGCGGTTCATCACGGCGCTTAACAGCATCGATGGGGAGATTGTCACCGGGAAGGAGATGGCCGTGGATTGGGCGCGCAGCTCGTGCAGCATGGTCAAGGATCGGCCGAACGACCAGGCCAAGCTGGTAGACCTTACGAACCAGCGGTTCCGAGCTCCAGGCCACCTTGACGGGTTCGGCAAGGCCAAGGCGACGAAGATCCTGGCGGCGGTGCGAAAGTACATCTGCCCGACGTACTAGTTTCGGACAGTTCGCCGATCACAGCCCGAGGGCAGCACTGCAGACGGTGAGCAGGCCGGCGGGCAGACGGCTTAGTAATGCCGGCGGGCCGCCGACGTTCGACTTGTCGGCCGCATTGGTCTACCTGCCCCCTAGGACCGCTGGAGAGTGAGTGTCCGTATCCAGCGACGTGCCCTCCCAGCTTGTGGTATTCGATTCGGCTCACCATGAGCCAGGCCACAGCGATGATTCCGCCGACCGCCAGGTATCCAGGCTGGCCGAGCAGCACAACCGAGATCACGGTCATGGCTCCCATGGGGATGGGCAGGCCCATGAAGGAGCCGCTGGTGGTCTTGGCGACGGTGAAGCGCGCCAGCCGTACGACGCCGGCGAGGAGGACCGAGGCCGCTGCCGAGAGTACGACCCAGTCCGGGAGTCGATCAGCGGACCCACCCCACACCGTCACTATGAAGGCCGGGGCGAAACCGAAGCTGATGACGTCAGCCAGGTTGTCGACGCGTCGTCCACGGTCACGGTCACCGTACGGCGTGGGGACGGCTCCACGCTCGCCGATGCGAGATTCCCCGCGGGCGTCGCGGAACTCGAAGTCCTCGACGACGGCGCCGGAATCGCCGCCGACCAGCGAGAAACGGTATTCCAGCGGTTCACCCGGCTGCCAGGACAGTGATCAGGGTGCGCGCTTCGTCGTTCTTCTTCTGTTGGACCCCTAACAAGGGATAAGGAGTGTCCGGGAGCGGGTCAGCTGATGTGGTTGACCCAGATGCCGATCGGAATGGACGCCACGGCGGACGCGACGAAGCCCAAGCCGAAGAACATCCATTCGCGGCGGCGCTCGGCAAGAATCGTCGCCTTCGTTTCGCCGACGAGGATTCTCCGAATGTTCTCGGCCTCGTCTTTGTTGAGGTTGAGGAGTCGCTGCTGACGTTCTGCTTCTTCGAGAAGCGACTCGCGAGCGGCTTGCTGGGCTTCGAGATCGCGCCGCAGTTCGTCCATGAGCGCAGCCGCGTCGCCGAACGCCTGATTGACGTTGTGGATGCGCTCTCGTAGCCGTTCGCCCGGGTCCTCGTCCGCCTGCTGAACCCGACGATTGAGCCGCCGGCTGTCAGCGACTGCCCAGGCGATGAAGGCGCCGATCACGATGGCCAGGGCAGCGCCGATGACGATGGCCGGAGGCACGTCCAGGCTGTCAGCCCATGCCCAGGCGAAGCTGGCTACCGTGCCGAGAAAGCCGGCGACGATGATGAAGATGAGGATCAGGCCCACCATGAATTGACTGCGTTTCACCGCAGTATTGGATCGTGGTGGGCACCGATGACGCCGGTCGTTAACCGGATTGCGATCTAGGTGTCCGGACAGCCCGGGCACAGCGTCGGCGGCCGCCCTCCCCGTTAGGCCAGCGACCCCAGGATCTTCTCGACGGTGGTGACCGTGCCCAGACGGGGGAAGATCTGCGTGACTGCGAAGGTGTGCTGCTCCTCGGTGAACGACGTCATGGCGTCCTCGGCGAACAGCAGCTCGTAGTCGTAGTCGGACGCCGCCCGCCCGGTCCCCTCGACACCCCAGTTCGTCGCTATGCCCGCGAGTACGAGGGTCGCGATGCCGCGGTCGCGCAGTTCCTCCTGCAGGCCGGTCTCGTGGAAGGCGTTGATTGCCCGCTTGACGATCTCAAGGTCGCCGTCCTGGGGTTCCATCTCGGCGACGAAGCTGCTGCCCGGCGGTTGCTCGGCCACGCCGGGCCGTTCGACGCGCACCTGTACGACGAGTGAGCCGGCCCCGTGGAAGGCGCCGACCAGGCGCAGGCTCTGCCGTACGACCTCTGGGCCGGAATACGGCGCGGCGTCCAGAGCGACGATCCGGGGCATCAGGTCGATCACGACGAGCGCTGTCTTTCGGGTGTCAAGCATCCAGCGATCTTAAGAGGCCGGCCTCATCAGTGGACAAGGTCGCCGTTCCCCGGTGATGGGATGCCAGGGGCACAGACGGGTCTTGCATGAGGAACGATGGGCCACTACAGCGTGGCCAAGATCAGTGCGAGGCCGTCTTCGTGGACGGTTCCCGTGAGTTCGCCGGCGGCTTCGATCAGTTCGGCGGGCGAATGACCCATCGCCACACCGCGGCCGCTCTCGGAGGCCCAACTGAGCAGTTCGATGTCATTGTGGCCGTCGCCCACGGCCATCACCCGTTCCCGCGGGACGCCGAGCTCGCCGCGTACCCGTTCGATCGCTGTGGCCTTGTTCACTCCCTCAGCCGCGATGTCGAGCCAGGCCGTCCAGCCAATGGCGTAGCTCACCTGGCGAAGGCCCATCTTCTCGACCACGGCGAGGAAGTCGTCCATGTCATGGCCGGGCGAAATCGCTACGACACGAGTGGCCGGCCGGTCCAGCAACTCCTCGAATGCCACTTTCACCTGCTCGCTGTCGAGACCGGTCGTGGCGGCGGGGAAGGGTTCGGTGCACCGGTAGTGACCCTGTTCGTCCTCAACCGCGAAGCGGGCGTTCACCAGGTGCGCGCGGATCGACAGGAGCACATCGGCCGGGTCGAAGGACTCCACCCATTCGCGCCGGTAGCCGCTTGGCGCACCCGGGTCACGGTGCAGGGTGATCGCGCCATTGGAACAGACCAGGAACCGCGGCGCGATGCCGAGGTGATCAAGCACCGGGATAGTGGTCGCGGAAGAGCGGCCAGTGGTGAGCACCACGTGGTGACCGGCCGCGTCGAGCCGGCGGATCTGCTCGATCACCGCGTCGCTGACAGACCCGTCTTCGTGGAGCGTGGTTCCGTCGATGTCCAGGGCGACGAGCCAGGAGGCGGCGTCGGTTTCCACGGGCGCGGTCACTTCGTTGAGCTCCTGGATGGCAACGAGCAGCGGGCCGGTCCCGTTCACATCGAAATCGAACACTGCCAGGTCCGTCTGGTTCATTTCACAATTCCTTCTTCGGTTGCCCGCGTCCTCAGCTCAGGCTCGGCGTTTGATGCGGGTCTGGGCGATGAGGCTGATGAGCGCGAGGAGGACGGTCAATGCGGTGTAGCAGACGACTGCCGGCACCTCGCCGAGCGGGCCGGCGAGTTGGCCCTCGATGACGATGGGTACTCCAAAAGCGACATAGGAGACGACGTAGATTCCGGCTACGATCCCCGCGCGCTGGTGCGCTGCCGCGAGCGGGAAGATGAGGCGCAGGGCTGCGGAGAACGACGCACCGAAGCCGACACCGGCGACGGCCTGCCCGATGATCATTATGGCCAGGCTTCCGGCGAACACGCCACCGATGATGCCGATGGCCCCGACGATGGACGCGTGGATACCGATGGTCATCGCTCGCCGGGGGTCGACGCGTGCGAACGATAGTCCGATGACGGTCGATACTGCCGGCGCGATGAACCCGGCGAGGCCGTTGAGCAGGCCGCTGTCCAGATGGAAGACGCTGCGAACCATGCTCGGGGCCAGCCCCCCTGAGAGGCCTGCGAGCATCCAGACCGCGGCGACCACGGGCGCCGCGGCGGCGAACTCCATTCGGGCAGCGGGCGGGATCGCGACGCGCGGAACCATCGAGCGGAGCGCACCGGGTGTGCTGGTCACGGTCTCCGGAGACAGGACGACGACGACGGCCCCGAGAACCGTGAGAATCATGAGGACGGTGAAGCTGATGGCATTCGCCGCCGGCGTGAGCTGGATCGCGAGGCCGGCCAGCAGGGAGCCGGCACTCAGACCACCTGTCAGGCCGACGCTGCCGAGGATCGTGCCCAGTCTCTTCTTGTTCGGCGGGGCGAGTTCGACGAGCGCCGCGGTGAAGGCAGCCGTCGCCGCGCCGCTGGCGACACCTTGCACGATGCGACCGGCGATCGCCCACCCGACATCGGGGGCGACCAGGAACAGGGCGTTCGACGCGAGCTGGATGACCAGAGCTCCGATCAGAACCGGTCTCCGGCCGACATGGTCAGACAGCGACCCCAGGGTGAGGACGGCGGCGAGGAAGCCGATCGCGTAGACAGCGAACGCCAGCGTGAGAAGCGACGGCGGGAACTCCCACTGCTGTTTGTAGACCACCAGCAACGGTGTCAGCGCGCCTGCCGCGAGATACAGACTTGTGAACGCGAGCGCCGCGCCCGTCAACGCCAGGCCGGCGGGGAGAGTGCGCCGGCGGCGGGTCGCGGGCGCCTTGGTGGTTAGCTGAGGTAAGGACAAAACAGTTCCCTGAAGAGACCACGCGCAAGGGTGCGGAGGTCGAAGAATCGGTGGTGCCCGGCGTGAACCACGCCGGATGAATGGTCAGCCGCTCTGCGGGTCGGCCCAATCGCCGTGTGCCACTATCGCGAGGTCCTCAAGGTCGAGATCCCTCCCGGACACGGTGCGCGGGCCGATCACAACCGGCTCACCGGTGCCTCGTGCCACCAGGCGCAGCGGCCCGCCGTCCTCGCCCTGCAGATATTTGTTGCCCCACTGCATGAGCGCGAATACGGCAGGGACGAGGTCTCTGCCCTTCTCGGTCAAGAGGTATTCGTAGCGGCTCCGCTTGCCCGGCTCCCGATAGGGCTGTTTGACGAACAAGCCGATATCGGTCAATTCCCTGAGCCGCGTCGCAACGATCGCGTCGGTGATCTTCGTCCGCCGGACGAAGTCGTCGAACCGGGTCGTGCCGTAAAAGGCCTCACGAAGGATCAGCATCGAAGACCGCGTGCCGATGACATCCATCGACTTCCCGATCGAGCAGTTCTCCAGCCGCCACGTACTCCGATCGGCCAGAACACCTTCAAACGTGAGCGACATGACTTCCCCTGACCATGTGAATCAGTAGTTTCCGACTACACGCATGCGATCGCGGCAGGGCTCATCACGGTGATGAACCACCGCACGTCTCCCCCGCCGAGCCGGGCCGTCGTCAGCCGGGATCTCTTGCGTCCCTGAATTCAGCGCGGCTCGACGGCCGGATCGCGGTCGCCTAGTCGGTGATGACGACGACGCCCGATGGCTCGCCCAGCAGTTCCACCGTACGGTCGGCGGCACGGTCGATCTGGACGCGAGGCTCCGCGGGGATCTGCTGTTCGTTGTAGGTGCCAGGCCCATAGAACTGCCCATAGCTCAGTACGACGCCGCCCTCGGCGAGAACGGAACGTTCCAGCTCGGCGACGGCCAGGGCATCGGGCCCGTCAGGCAACTGCCAGGCGACGGTCTGGGCCAGGATCTTCGGCGATCCGCTCTGCCGCGCCGCCTCGATCAGATTCTGATTACCCTCGGTCCGGATGCGAGCGTTCAGCTCCGCGTGGTCACCGATCTTCTCCACGTCATCCGGCAGATCGGTCAGCTCGTTCAGAACGACGTCCGGATTGAAGTCACGAACCGCCTGGATCAATGCATCCCTGTCGAAGACATCACACAGAATCGGCTCGGCACCGAGCTGAGCCAGCAACTCCGTCTTGCTGGACGAGCGCGTCATGCCACCGACGACGTGCCCTGCCTGAACCAACCGGGGAATCAGCCGCTGCCCGATCACGCCGGACGCACCGGCAAGAAATACCCTCATGATCCTCCCTGACTAGACTATTTAGTAGTTAGAACCTAGACGCTGCCTTCCATAGAGTCAAGTCAGGCGCTTCGGCGTGCTTCCGCTTCAGGCGTTGTAGCCGCCGTGGGCGTCCAGCACCGCGCCGGTGACGTACGACGCGGCGGGGCTCGCCAGGAAGGTGATCGCCAGGGCGATTTCGTCGGGGTGACCCATGCGCTGCAGGGACAGCGAGCTGACCAAGGCCTTGCGGGGTCCGGCGGTTCCATTCCGCTCTCCATCAGTCCGGCCACCACGACATTGGCCGTGATGCCCCGGGGCCCGAGGTCCCGCGCGACGCCCATGGTGTACCTCTCGATCCCCGACTTGGTCGCCGAATAGTCGGCAAGGCCGGGGACGCCGACCCGGGAGCCCAGTCCGGAACTCACCGTGATGATGCGGCCGTCCGCGCGCAGCACTCGGGACGCGGCCCGGATGACGGCGATCACGCCGAGATAGTTGGTGGCGTGCATCCGGTCCAGTTCGGCGCCCATCGCGGATGCCCTGAATCGCCGAGCTACAAGGCCGTCGAACAGGTCGCATATGGCGCCGATGAGGAGCAGAACGACAGCGGTGCCAAAGAGTCGAGGATCAAGCTCGAGCCCGCCTCCTGTGTCCAGATCGGTGATCATTGACCTGGCGAGTAGAGACACGGCGAGGAATCCACAGAGCGCGTTCCCCAGGGAGAGGGCATCCGCGGCTGAGAGGCGAAGAGCCTTCCGCGTCAGACCTCTTGCGTGATGGTCATGGACATCGACCGGCGAGCCACTCGCGGGGCCGCGATCAGGCGTTAGTAACGCGTGTCCCGGCGTCCGCCATCTCTTGGGACATACCAGCTGACTTTACTGAATTCAGTCCCGAACCATGACACATTCCGTCAAACGGAGCGGTCGGTGTCGGCCTACGACGCCGGCCGGCTGCCGGGCTAACAGCCGACGATGCGGGAGCGGTCAGCCTGTGCTGCGGGCCTTCCCCTGCAGCGCCATCTTGGCGGTGACCGGGTCATCGACGTGGCCCAGAACTCGTGGTCGATCAGCTGCTCGGCCAGCCGTCGGAGTTCCTCCCAGGCGGCATCAGACACGGCCCGCTGCTCTGGGGTGATCGCAGCCCCGCCTTCTGCGATGTCGGACCTCGCGGGTGCTCATTGAGGACCTGCTGCAGGTGGGCTTCGGCTGCGTAGAACGCGCGCTGCATTCCGACCAGCTCGTCCGGGAACTGGTAGTCGTCGGCCATCTGTTGCCCCCGGCGTGTTGCGCGGATACCGCGGGGAGCCTACAGCCGCCACCAGAGCGCAGCGTTCCGGGCCGGGAGCCCTGGCTGGCAGGACGGCAGTGTCCGCGACGGACCGCCGACACCCTTGCTCGCCGCTTGGCTGCCCCGGCCCGGTCCCCAACGGCTCTTGATCGCGTCTCTGACCTGATCTCACGGGCCCGCGTGTACCAGGTGACACGCTCCGTAACGACAGGTCAGCCGACCTGTACGCGGTCGTGGCCCAACACACTCACCGACCGGACCCCGGCGCTTGTCCCCCCGCGTGATGCGCACCGGGTTCTTCGCGTTTGGCAAAGACTACCCCTGTCCACCGACATACCGGCGACCCGTTTCTTGCCGGGCATTGGGTGCTAAAGATGGCATTTCCGCCGTACTCGTGGGGCCGCCCTGCCGCGGGTTTCATTGGATGGGGTGCAAGGTCTCGGAATTGACAGCCCGGTCTCTTAGCTGCTGTTTCGAGCACCAGGACAATGGAGAACCCGAGGGTAAACGCTCACACTCCGTAGAAAGTGTCTTCCAGTCGGTTCGTCTTCATCCCTTGGAAGAGGGCACCTGGGATACTCGGGACTGAGGAGACACGTCTTACCTGACATTTGCGGGCACATCTCCGCAGAAGGGCGGGGAGGAAGCATTCGCTTCCTCCCCGCCCTTCTGCTGTTCCGCCCCTGGCGCGACCGGATGCCCTTGGGAAGCGGCTCCCCGGCATGGCGAGTACTGTCGGGTCCGGTACGTGGGAGGGGATCTGCCGTGGGGGAGCCGAAAGTCCTGGGGGAGCCGGGAGTGCTGGTGCGGCGGTCGTTGCCGTCGGAGCCTGCCGTACGGGGATCGGCCTCGTTGTTCCTGACCGAGGCGCGGCGGCAGGGCGTGCAGGCCGGGCGCCGGATGCTGTACGTCGGCCCGGAGCCCGCGTCGGAGCACGTGGCCGCCGGGCTGCGGGTCGAGCCGGGCACGCCGGTGCTGGCCCGGCGCAAGCTGCTGCTCGCCGGGGACGTGCCGGTGCGGGTCGCCACGAGCTTCCTGCGGCTCGACCTCTTCGCGGACACGCCGCTGTGCGAGCCGGGCTTCCTCTCCCCGAGCCTGCAGGCGCGCATCGAGGAGCTGGGCCACCGGTTCGGGCGGGCGGAGGAACAGTTGGTGGCCCGGCCGCCCCGGGGTGACGAGGCGGCCACGCTGCGCCTGGACCCCGGAGAGTGGGTGGTCCAGATCGTGCGGGCCGCCTACTCGGCCGACGACCTGCCGATCCACGTGCTGGAGACGGTCTGCGCCGCCTCCCGGCACGTCTTCGACATCGTTCAGGTGAGCGGCGCCGACGAGTTCTGAGCGGTGTAGGCGTCGATCTCCGCGAGCAGCGCCGACTTGCCCTCGGCGCCGAGGAAGGACGCATCCACCGCGGCGCGGGCCAGGTCGGCGACGCCCTTCTCGTCGAGGGAGAGCAGCCCGGCCGCCACGGCGTACTCCCGGTTGAGGTCGGTGCCGAACATCGGCGGGTCGTCGGTGTTCACCGTGACCGGCACCCCGGCCGCGACCAGCGCGGGCAGCGGATGCTCGGCCAGGCTGGGCACGGCCCGCGTGCACACGTTGGAGGTGGGGCAGACCTCAAGCGTGATCTTGTGCTCGGCCAGGTGCTCCAGCAGCGCCGGGTCCTCCACGCTGTGGATGCCGTGCGCGATCCGCTCCGCGCCGAGCTCGCGTACGGCGTCCCAGACGCACTGCGCACCGGTCACCTCGCCGGCGTGCGGCACCGAGTGGAGCCCGGCGGCGCGGGCCGCGGCGAAGTGCGGGGCGAACAGCGATCGCGGCACCCCGTGCTCTCCGCCGCCGAGCCCGAGGCTGACGAGCCCGTCCGGTCGCTGGTCGAGCGCGAGGGAGAGCGTCTGATCGGCGGCTGGGACCCCGAAGTCGCCGGGGATGTCGAAGCACCAGCGCAGGATGGTGCCGTAGTCCGCCTCGACCCTGTGACGGGCGTCCTCGATCACCTCGCAGAACTCCTGCGGGGCGAAGCCCCGCACCAGATGGAGCTGCGGCGTGATGGTGAGCTCGGCGTACCGCACCTGCTGGGCGGCCATGTCGCCGCCCACGCCGTGGATCAGCGTCCACAGGTCGTCGGGCGTCCTCACCAGGTCCACCACCTGCAGGTAGACCTGCAGGAAATGGGCGAAGTCGCGGAAGTCGTAGAACGCCTCGACCAGCGCGGGGTCGGCGGGCACGGGCGTGAGTCCTTCGTGCCGTGCGGCGAGCTCGGCGACGATCCGCGGGGACGCCGCACCGACGTGGTGCACGTGCAGTTCCGCCTTGGGCAGCCCGGCGATGAAGCGGGTGAGTTCTGGGGAGATCACGGGATCGAACGTAACAAGCAGGGAGGAGCCACCTCCAAGCGTTTCCGCGCTATCTCACACCATTTCGTCAGGATCGGGGTCACCCTCCGGCCGGCAGTTCGCTGAGCACGACGGTCACCGTCCTCTTGGTGCCGTCCGGCTGCATCAGCTCGACCTTGGCCGCGTCACCCGGCTTGAGCGTCACCAGGACCTGCGACAGGGCGGTGGCCGTGGGCGTGGGCGTGCCGTTGACCTTGACGATCACGTCGCCGGGGCGGATGCCGGCGTTGTCCGCGCCGCCGCCGGGGGACACCGAGCCGACGGCCACGCCGACCGGGTCGCCTTCCGCGTCGACCGCCGTGCCGACCCGTACGCCGAGGGCCGCCCGATGGCTGTTGACGACCCGGCCGTACCGGATGATCTGGCGGGCGATGTCGGTCGCGGTGTCGCTCGGGATCGCGAAGCCGAGGCCGGGCGCGGCGCCCTGGTTGGGATCGACGGCGGCCAGCGTCGGGATGCCGATGACCTGGCCGGACAGGTCCACCAGTGCGCCGCCGCTGTTGCCGGGGTTGATGGGCGCGGAGGTCTGGACGGCGTTGGTGATGGTCGCGGCCCCGCCGCCCGCGTGCCTTTCGCCCGTCACGGTGCGGCCCAGGGCCGACACGATGCCCTGGGTCACGCTGCCGGAGAAGCCGAGCGGGTTGCCCATCGCGAGCACGATCTGCCCGACCTTGAGGTTCGCGGAGCGGCCGAAGGTCGCGGGCGTCAGCCCGTTCTTGTTCTCGACCTGGATGATGGCCAGATCGCCGGGGGGATAGGAGCTCACCAGCCTGGCCCTCCTCGGCTTGCCGCCGGTCGCCAGCGTGACCTGGAACGTCGTGGCGGCGCCCACGACGTGGGCGTTCGTCAGGATGTGGCCGTCGGTGTCGTAGACGATGCCCGAGCCCAGCGCCTCCCCTGTGGTGATCTGCACGATCGACGGAAGGACTCTCTTGATGACCTGCTCGTAGGTCGTCTCCAGCTCGATCGGGCGGGACGGCACGGGCGCGGCCGTCCCCGTCCTCGGAGAGGCCGTCGGAGAGGCGGTCTCGCCCGGGATGGTTCCCGGCGCGCATCCCCCCGCGACCAGCGCGGCCACGGCCGGGGCGGCGACCGTGCGGAGGACCTTCCGTGAGAGCTGCATAGTCCCCTGTCTACCTGCGGGAACGGTCGCCGCAAGGCGGCACGCCGGGACCGGCGCAGGTCATGACGGGTGCCGGGAACGGCCGATACCGGAGCTCCGCGGAACCCGGCCTAGCCAGCGAATATTCCTCTAGAATATGGTTCTACAAGGACCTAGTGCTGGAGGATCTTATGGCGATCGGGCTGAGCGAGGAGCACGAGGCGCTTCGCGAGTCGGTGACCGGATGGGCCGAGCGGGCCGTGCCCGCCGACCTCGTGCGAAGCACGGTCGGTGTCCTCGCCGATCCGGGAACGGAGGAGCGCCCGGCCTTCTGGCCCGCCCTCGCCGGCCAGGGGCTGCTCGGGCTGCACGTCCCGGAGGAGTTCGGCGGCTCCGGTTACGGCCTCCTGGAGGCGGCCGTGGCGATCGAGGCGTTGTCGGAGCGGGTGGCGCCCGGCCCGATGGTGCCGACCGTGCTCGCCAGCGCCGCGATCCTCGCCTCCGAGGGCAAGGCCCAGGCCGAACTGCTGCCCGGGCTCGCGGACGGATCGCTGACCGGCGCGGTCGCGCTCGACGCCGAGATCACCGGTGTCCGCGACGGCGACGCGCTGACGATCAGCGGCGCGGCCGGGTTCGTCCTCGGCGCGGCGGTCGCCGACGTGCTGGTCCTGCCGGTGGCCGTGGACGGCGGCGAGGAGTGGGTGGCGATCGACGCCGCCCAGGCGACGGTCACCGCGGTCAAGTCGCTCGACCTCACCCGCGGCGTGGCCAAGGTCGAGCTGGACGGCGTACGGGTGCCCGCCGAGCGGGTGCTGACCGGCCTGACGGGCGCCGAGGTGCGGAACGTGGCCGCGATCGTCCTCGGGGCGGACGCGGCCGGGGTGGCCGCCTGGTGCGTGTCCGCCGCCGCCGACTACGCCAAGGTCCGGGTGCAGTTCGGCCGTCCGATCGGCCAGTTCCAGGGCATCAAGCACAAGATCTCGCGGATGCTGGTGGCGCTGGAGCAGGCGCGGGCCACCGTCTGGGACGCCACCCGGGCGGAGGGCGCCGAGCGCGACTACGCCGCCGCGATCGCCGCCGTCATGGCGCCCGACGCGGCCGTGCAGTGCGCCAAGGACGCGATCCAGACGTTCGGCGGCATCGGCTACACCTTCGAGCACGACGCGCACCTCTACTACCGCAGGGCGCTGACCCTCCGCGCGCTGCTTGGCTCCTCCTCCGAGTGGTCCGACCGGGTGGCGGCCCTTGCGCTCCAGGGCGTCTCCCGGGAGATGGAGATCGACCTGCCGGAGGAGTCGGAGCCGCTGCGCGAGTCCATCCGGGCGGAGCTCGCCGAGATCGCCGGCCTGGAGGGCGTCGAGCAGAAGCGGGCCCTGGCCAAGGCCGGTTTCGTCATGCCGCAC
Organism: Microbispora rosea; assembly: GCF_900156315.1. Taxonomy (GTDB): domain Bacteria; phylum Actinomycetota; class Actinomycetes; order Streptosporangiales; family Streptosporangiaceae; genus Microbispora; species Microbispora rosea. The sequence continues at coordinate 516,606 of NZ_FTNI01000002.1, forward strand.
CTGCCCAAGCCCTGGGGCCGCGCGGCCTCCCCGCTGGAGCAGGTGCTCATCCACCAGGAGGTCAGGGCGGCCAAGATCAAGCCGCCGCAGATGATCATCGGCGCGTGGGTGGTGCCGTCGCTGGTCACGTACGGCACGCCGGAGCAGCAGGAGCGGTTCCTGCCGCCGACGCTGAGCGGCGAGCTGATCTGGTGTCAGCTCTTCTCCGAGCCGGAGGCCGGCTCCGACCTCGCGTCGCTGCAGATGAAGGCGGAGAAGGTCGAGGGCGGCTGGAGGCTCAACGGGCAGAAGATCTGGACGTCGGTGGCGCACGTCGCCGAGTGGGCCATCTGCATCGCCCGGTCCGACACCTCCAAGCCCAAGCACGACGGCATCACCTACTTCCTCGTGCACATGAAGGCGCCGGGCGTCACCGTGCGGCCGCTGACCGAGATGACGGGGGAGAACCTGTTCAACGAGGTGTTCCTCGACGACGTCTTCGTGCCGGACGAGATGGTCGTCGGCGAGGTGAACGAGGGCTGGCGGGTCGCGAGGAACACGCTGTCGAACGAGCGGGTCTCGCTGTCGTCCGGCTCGGGCGGCACCGGAGCCTCGGTGCCCGACCTGCTCGGCCTGGCCGGCCGGCTCGGCCGTGAGCTCACCGCCGCCGAGCGGCAGGACCTCGCCCGCGTCGCCTGCGAGGCGCACTCGATCAACGCGCTGTCGCTGCGGGTGACCCTCAAGCAGCTCGCCGGCAGCGAGCCGGGCGCCGACGCGTCGGTGCGCAAGCTGCTGTCCACCGCGCACGCGCAGCACGTCTCCGAGGTGGCGGTCTCGCTGCTCGGCACGGCCGCCGTCACCGCCGCCGACTGGAAGCTCGGCGACGCCGGCTACTGGAACCGCGCCGTGCTCGCCACCCGGGCGATGACGATCTACGGCGGCACCACGGAGGTGCAGCTCAACATCATCGCCGAGCGCATGCTCGGCCTGCCCCGCGACCCGGAGCCGGGCAAGTAGCCCCTGCCGCGGCCGGTCGCGCGGGCCCTCGGGTGCCCGTGTGACCGGCCACCAGCTTGTACGACATATGGCGGCCCTTCCGCCTATGGCGCCGCCTCCCCCGCTAACCCCACCCCTCCACCCCCCCGCCGTGATCTTGTAGTTTGTCGCACAGAAGTCGCTGACCTGCGGCGCTCCCTCTCGTGATCTTGCAGTCGAGCCGCCGGTCGTGCGCTCCACCCGCGAAAACGCCCTCCGTGATCTGGCAATTGCTTGATCACGGAGGGCGCCGTCGCTGGTCGTGCGGCCAGGGTGCGCTTTTGTGCAAGATCACGGGCTGTGATGGCGCTGGTCAGGGCCCATCACTGCGATCACGAGGGGGGTGGGGTTAGCCGGTGACGAGGGTGAGGCCGTACGCCGAGAGGGCCTCGTTGACGGGCTGGAAGTATGTGGTGCCGCCAGAGGAGCAGTTGCCCGAGCCGCCGGAGGTCATGCCCTGGGCCTGGCTGCCCGAGATGAACGAGCCGCCGGAGTCACCGGGCTCGGCGCAGACGTTGGTCCTGGTCAGGCCGCTCACCGTGCCCTGCGAGTAGCGGACGCTGGCGTTGAGCTGCTGGACGGTGCCGCAGTGCCAGCCGGTGGTCGAGCCGGACCTGCAGATCGACGAACCCACGGTCGCGGCGGTCGAGCCCTTCACCGCCACGTTGCCGCCGCTGTAGTTGTTGACCCAGCCCCTGGGCGTCCAGTTGCTGTTGACCGCGACCCAGGAGTAGTCGTTGCCGGGGAACGAGGAGCCCTGGAAGGTGCCCTGCGCGACCCGGTTGTAGCCGGTCGTGGTGTTGCCGGCGCGGCCGCAGTGGCCGGCGCTGACGAAGCCGTTCGTGCTTCCCTTGCGTACGGAGAAGCCGATCGAGCACCGGGCGGAGCTGTTGATGTAGTAGGCGTCGCCGCCGCGCACGTCGTAGTAGGTCTGCGGCTGCTCGTTGGACTGCTCGACCCGTACGGCCGACTTGTCCACGCCGCTCGCGGCCACGAACGCCTCGGCCTCGGCGGTGTTGGAGGACAGCACGACGACGCTGTTGCTGAGCACGTCGACGTACCAGACGGACGTGGAGGCGGGCGCGCCGGAGGCGGCCCGGTCCAGTGCGGCCTCGGCGGACTCGAGCGCGGCGAGGTTGCGGCCGACGATCTTCGGCTGTGCGCCGGCGGCCAGCACCGCGCCCGCCTTGGAAGCGTCGGAGGTGGCGACGATGAAGCTCTCGGCGGTGGTGCCGGAGACCCAGGATCCGGCGTAGGCGTCACCGATCGCGGCACGGACCTTGGCGTCGGTGGACATGGCCTTCGCCTCGTTGGCCAGCCGGGCGTCGATCTGGGCGGGGGTGAGCCCGAGGTCGCGCTGCATGGCGTCCACCATTGCGGGCGGGGGCTTGACGGCGGAGGAGGCGGGAGAGTTGTTCGGCTCGGCCATGGCGGGGGTGGCGACCGTGGCGAGGGCCGTGACGGCCAGAGCGCATCCGGCGAGTACGGTGCGTCTGTGGAGCATGTGGGGCTCTCCTTGTCTTTGGGGGGTGCCGTCAACGTAACCGACCTCCGCTCTCAGGTGGATCTATCAGTTCGCCCCTATCGCCGAGTTATGGAACCGCCCTCGTCTGAGGATTCGCTGGCCCGAAATTGGTCGCTCCAGCACAGCGGGCACCGGCAGGGTCGTTCCGGATACCTCGCCGTGCGCTTCCGGCTAGGGAACCGCTCCGTATTCGGGGTTGGTGGCGAGCCAGTCGGCGTAGCGGGCGCTGCGCCGCACCGCGTCGGCGTACGCGGCCCGGGCGTGCGCGGCGACCACGGGGGCGGCCGCCCGCGCGCCGATCGAGTCGGCGTGCCAGCCGAGCAGATGCCGCCAGCGCAGCGGCGCACCGGCCAGCGGCATCATGACCAGCCCGGCGGTGAGCCGGAAGGTGGCCTGGCACAGGGCGACCGCCTTGCCCACTCCGACCAGGTGCAGGCAGGTCGCCACATCCGTCTCGTAGATGGACTCGGGGACGAACCCTGCCCGTGCGCAGGCGGCGGCGAAGCAGTCGGCGAAACAGCCGTCGCCGGGGGCGACCGTCCAGTGTTCCTCGGCGAGGCTGGACAGCTCCAGTTCCTTCTCCCCCGCGAGGGGGTGGTCCTCGGACAGGAGAACGAAGACCGGGTCGGTGCCGACCGTGGTCCAGTTCATCGCCTCGGCCGGGGGTGGCGGGCTGTCGCCGCACGTCCCGAGCAGCACGAAGTCGAGCCGGCCCGCCACCGCGAGCGCGGTCAGCTCACCGGCGGACCACGAGGTGCGGGTGGTGACGGGGACGCCCGGCTGGTCGGCGGTCAGCCGCTCGACGAGCCCGCCGAGTATGGGCCCGTTCGTCGCGCCGAGACGATAGCCGGGCAGCTTGACGGAGGTGTTGGCGAACCGCACCGCGTCCTCCTGGAGGTCTCGCACGGCGGGCAGCAGCACCCGGGCGCGGGCGAGCACCATCTCGCCGAGAGGTGTGGGACGGGCGCCGTTGCGGTCGCGTTCGAACAGCGGACCTCCGAGTGATCGCTCGATGCGCTTGAGCTGAGCGGTGAGCGACGGTTGGGCGAGGCCGAGCCGGGTGGCCGCTTTCGTGACGCTCCCGGCTTCGGCGACCGCGTGCACGATTCTCAGATGGCGGATCTCCAGATCCATAGAGGGACGGTACGACCCCGGTGGTATGGCCGCAATCCCGCATTGTCATGAAATCTGACTTTGGTCCGTGAGCTATCGTCGCCGCTGTGACGCATGGTGCCGATGGGCCGTGCCGCGGGGAGGCGGCGATGGTGTGGAACGCGTTCTCACCTGGGCGTCGGCCATCCTCGGATGCCTGATTACCGGCTGGTAGGAACCCGCCCGATACGGCTTATTAGAACGCGTTGCAGTTCACTGGGAGCCGTCGTACGTTCGAGGCATGCGGACACGTGTCACCGACATGTTCGGAATCGAGTTCCCCATTTTCGCCTTCAGCCACTGCCGGGACGTCGTCGCCGCGGTCAGCCGCGCCGGCGGCATGGGAGTGCTCGGCGCCCTGTACTTCACCCCGGAAGAGCTCGAAATCGAGCTGAAGTGGATCGACGACCACGTGGACGGCCGTCCGTACGGCGTCGACGTGGTGATGCCCGCCTCCTACGCGGGCGCGGACCTCGACGTGGACTCTCCGGCCGAACTGGTGGCGCGCCTGCAGGGGATGATCCCGCAGGGGCACCGGGCCTTCGTGGAGGACCTGCTGGCCCGGCACGGTGTGCCCCCGCTGGACGGCTCCGACTCCGGCAAGGTGCTGCTCGGCTGGACCGACGCGACCGCCCGGCCGCAGGTCGAGGTCGCGCTGCGGCATCCCATCGCGCTGCTCGCCAACGCCCTCGGCCCGCCGCCCGCCGACGTCGTCGAGCACGCGCACGCGAAGGGTGTGAAGGTGGCCGCGCTCGCCTCCACGCCCCGCCACGCGATCAAACAGGTCGAGGTCGGTGTGGACGTCGTCGTGGCGCAGGGCACCGAGGCCGGCGGCCACACCGGAGAGATCTCCACGATGGTGCTGATTCCGCAGGTGGTGGACGCGGTGGACGTGCCGGTCCTGGCGGCGGGCGGCATCGGGTCCGGCCGCCAGATGGCCGCGGGCATGGCGCTCGGCGCCGAAGGCGTGTGGACCGGCTCGATCTGGCTCGCCGTGGAGGAGGCCGACACCTCGGAGACCGTACGGCAGCGCATCATCGCGGCCACCTCCCGCGACACGGTCAGGTCGCGGAGCTGGACCGGCAAGCCCGCCCGCCTGCTGAAGAACGAGTGGACCGACGCGTGGGAGTCGGCCGAGTCGCCCGGCACGCTGCCGATGCCGCTGCAGTTCATGCTGATCTCCGACGCGCTGCGGCGGATCGGCAGGTCTGACGCGACCGAGCTGGCCACGTTCCCGGCCGGTCAGATCATCGGCGCGATGAACCAGGTCAAGCCGGCCAGACAGGTCGTCTTCGAGATGGTGGAGGAGTACATCGAGGCCATGGAGCGCCTCGGCCGCATGACCGGCGACGGGTGACGCCGCGAGCGGCGAGGGCTCTCGCGCGCCCGGTCCCTCACCCCTGCCGTACCCTGCCCACACCCCTGCCCCGCCTCCCTCGGTCGCTCGGCCGCTGCGATTTACTGGCGGTGCAGTCGCGCGAGCCGAGGGAGGACGCCGGGGATGAGTGGTGCCCGCGACGAGACCGTGGCGGAGGCCCCGCCCAGCCCGCCGCCGATCATGGGGAACGTCCCCGGCTCCTACGCCCTGAGCGTCTTCAGGGAGCGGCATCCGGTCCTCGTCCGCCAGATCGCGGGGGCGCTGCCGTACCCGCCGGACCGGCGGCGTGCCATCGACCGGCTGCTCGACGAGGTCGTGCGCGACGTCATGGAGCCGCTGGAGCCGTCGGCGCACGACGGCGCCGCCTGGGCCGAGTGGGGACGCGGCAGGATCGGCCGGCGCTACGTCGACGTGCCGTTCCTGTGGGGGGAGAGCTACTTCTATCGCAAGGTGCTCGAAGCCACCGGATACTTCGGCGACGGCCCGTGGCGCGGGGTCGATCCGTTCGGCCCCATGAAGCAGGCCGAGCTCGACGGCCCGGTCGTGGACGCGGAGCTGGCGGCGCTCGACGAGACGGCGACGCTCTCCCCGGCCGAGCGGGCCGACGCGCTGCTGCTCGGCTCGCTCTGGGGCAACCGCGCGGACCTGTCCTTCGGCGTCACCGTCGAGGGCGACCGGGAGAGGGCCGCGGACCTGGTGGTGGACGACCGCCCGCTGCTGTGGTCGCTGATCGAGGCGGCCGCCCCGGGGAGGATCTGCCTGGTCGCCGACAACGCGGGGCGCGAACTGCTGCCCGATCTCGTGCTGGCCGACCACCTCCTCGCCCAGGGGCTCGCGGGCGAGGTCGTCCTCCACGTCAAGCCCTTCCCGTACTTCGTGTCCGACGCCACTCCCGCCGACGTGCTCGCGTGCCTGCGGCGGCTCGCCGCGGCGCCCGGCCGGGCCGGAGAGGCGGGCGCCCGCCTCTGGACCGCGATGGAGGAGGGACGCCTCAAGCTGCGGGCGCATCCCTTCGCCTGCGCCCCGCTGCCGTACGCGGAGATGCCGGACGACCTGCGGGAGGAGTTCGCGTCGGCGTCGCTGACCATAATGAAGGGCGACCTGAACTACCGGCGGCTCGTCGGCGACCGGATGTGGGCGGCGAGCACGCCGTTCGCCGCGGTCACCGGCTACTTCCCCGGGCCGGTCGTCGCGCTGCGCACGCTGAAGTCGGACGCGCTCGCCGGCGTGCCGGAGCGCACGCTGGCGGAGCTGGACGCGCCCGGTCGTCCCTGGCGGACCACCGGCACCCACGCCATGGTCCAGGCCCGCCCCTGACGGCTGCCCGGTCCGGTCGCGTGCAGGACATGCGCCTAGCCTGCCATGAGCTGGGCCAGTCGGTCCCAGGCCGGGGATGAGGCCCCTGGCTGGGTTCGCGCGGCCAACCGGGCGACGGCAGGGTCGTGGACGGGCCGGGTCTCGGATCGGCTGTGGTGGGCGGCGAACCAGCGTCGCGTACGGTCCGCGAGGGCGGGAAGACGGGGATCGCTCGGCGGCCAGTCGTAGGCGGCGTCGTGTTCGAGATAGAGCGCGCGGAATTCCGGGTCGGCGATGAGTTCGCGTTTCTCGGCGATCCACAGGGCGGCGTCCTCGGGTGAGGCCGTCTGCATGAGGATCCACCCGTCGCGTTCCAGGCGGATCTGACGCTCACTGACGCCGAGCCGGCGCAGGTCGTCGAGATGAGCGGCGACTTCGGGGGAGACGAAGAGTCCGTCGCCGCCGCGCAGCTGGGCGAGTTGATCGCGGACGTGCCGCAGCTGCGCGATGCGGTCCCGGACATCGCGGTCGATCTCGGCCACGGCCGCCGCGAGCGCATCGGGGTCGGCGTCGAGCAGGTCCTTGATGCGGGCCAGCGGCACGCCCGCCTGAGCCAAGGTTCTGATCTTGATGAGCTGGACGGCGTCTTCTGCGGTGTAGCGCCGGTAGCCGGACGAGTCGCGGCCGGGCTCGGGGAGCAGACCGCGCTCGTGGTAGTGGCGGACGGCTTTGACGGTCACTCCGGCGTAGTCCGCGAGCCGGCCAATCGTGATCACGCTGGACATCCTCGCACCGGACCGTCACACGCGCCGGGTCAGGCGGCCGCCGCCGTTGCGGAACCGCGCCCGGCCGTCGCGGACGTCGTGGTAGGAGACGAGCAGCAGCCGCAGGTATCCGTCGAACGTCTCCAGCGGGTATCCGGCGGGTGCGAAAAGGCCGGGCCGGATCGGCACGTAGCGCTGCGGCGGGGCGGAGGTCATGCCGCCCGCGAACTCGGTGAATATCCGCTCCTGGGATTCGTCCGCGGGTTCGTACGTCGTCCGCTCCTCGAGCTGGCCATCGACCACGCGGACGTCGATGCGGAGCTGGTTGGAGCGGTAGGTGCCCACGTAGGGGGTGAGGTCGACGTCCTGTTCCGGTTCGGCGATCAGGGGAGGGATCTGGACGCCGAGATGCTCGCTCAGGAGCCGCCGCAGGATCTGGTCGTGCAGCACGATCGCCCCCGGTGTGTTGCCGTAGGCGGCGAAGACCAGGTCGTGCTCGGGCACGACGCACAGGATGGACACGCCGCCGGGCGACGCGCCCGACATGGCGAGCACGGTCGTGTCGCCGAACGGATACCGCACCCAGCCCAGGCCCATCGGCGGGACGTTCGGGGTCGCCATGTCGTACGAGACCTGCTGCATCAGCGCGGTCGACCCGGCCGACAGGACACGTGCGCCCGATGGGGACAGACCGCCCGCGAGGTGGGTGCGTCCGAAGGCGAGCAGGTCGGCGATGGTGCCGATCGGTGTGCCGCCGGCCGGCCCCCAGGTGTCGGGCAGCATGAACATGCCCGTGGGCCTTGCCGCCAGGGTCCGCGGGTCGGGGAAGTGACCGATGGCCGTGCTGCGCAGGATGGCCTGTTCGGCCGATACGCCGGAGTCCTTCATGCCGACGGGTGCGTAGATGTCGCGTTCGAGCAGGTCGGGGAAGGGAACGCCGGTCACCGCTTCCAGCAGGCGGCCCGCGACGATCATGCCGCCGTTGCTGTAACTGAGCATCTCGCCGGGTTCGAACAGGGTGCCGCAGCCGCTCGCGAGGCCGTGGACGTAACTCTTCAGAGCGTCGCGGCCCTTGGCGTCGGGGAAGAAGAGGTCGGCGTCGATGCCGTTGGTGTGTGAGATGAGATGGCGGACCAGGATCTTGTCCGCCGCGCCCGGTGCGGCCAGGGCGAAGTCGGGGAGGTGTTTCACCACCGGCGCGTCGAGGTCCAGCACGCCCCAGTCGACTTGCTGCAGGACCAGCGTGGTGGTCAGGACCTTGGTGACGGAGCCGAAGAGGAATCCGGTGTCCTCGAGCATCGGGGCGCCGGTGGCGGCGTTCGCGGTGCCGTGGGCGACGACGACCTGCTCGCCGGCGTGGTGGACGCCGGCGACGAACCCGGGGACGTTCCCGGCCTCGCAGTAGGCGGCGGCCTGCTCGCGGATCTGGGCTTCGACGGTGTGCAGCGCGTTGTCGTTCATGCGGAACATCGTCGAACCCTGCCCCTGGGGCAAGGTCAAGCAGCGGCGTGGGCGCCTGCTGGGGAGCGCGTCATCGGCCCTGATAGAGGGGCGGGCGCTTGTCGCGGAAGGCGCGGGAGCCCTCCTTGGCGTCCTCGGAGCCGATGACCGGCCAGCCGATCGCGTCGGAGACCTTGAGGGCCTCGGCCTCCGGCATGCCCAGCGTCTCGCGGTAGGCGCGCAGGATCGCCTGGACGGCCAGCGGCCCACAGGCGGCCACCTGATCGGCGATCTCACGGGCCGCCTCCAGCACCTGCCCGTCCGGCACGACCCGGTTGACCATGCCCATCGCGAGCGCCTCGGCCGCCGTCACCGGCCTGCCGGTGAGCAGCACGTCCATGGCGAACGCGTACGGGATCTGGCGCGGCAGCCGTACGGCGCTGCCGCCCATCGGGAACAGCGCCCGCCGCGCCTCGAACAGCCCGAGCGTGGCGCTCTCGCCGGCGACGCGCAGGTCGGTGCCGACGAGCAGTTCGGTGCCGCCCGCCACGGCGTACCCCTCGACGGCGCACACGACGGGCTTGGCGGGCAGCGCCTCGGGATCGCGCAGCAGGCCCTTCCAGTGGTAGTCGGGGATCTCGGCGGCCCGGCGGCGCACCCGCTCGTCCTCGGACGGCGTGCCCATGGCCTTGAGGTCGGCCCCGGCGCAGAACGTGCCGCCCGCGCCGGTGAGGATGGCGACCCGCACCTCCGGCTCGTCCGAGATGTACCGCCACGCCTCGGCGAGCCCCACCAGCATGTCCTGTGAGAGCGCGTTCCTGGCCTCGGGCCGGTCCATCGTGACGACCACCACGTGACCGTCGCGCTCGATCCGGCAGTGCGGGGTGCTGATGGGCAGGAGCTCCACAGGTGTCCTCCAGCTGGGCGGCGTCACCGGCTCGATCAAGCGCTTGTTCGACATGGCGCGCGGGGTTACTCTGCCCGCAAGAACTAGAACCGATTCTCGTCTGAGTCGCTCCGCATTGCCAGGTCTTGTCAGCGTCGTGCCGGCGTGCTTCACTCCGCAGCCGCTCGTGCCGTCGACGTCCTGGTGTGCGGCGCACCCTCAAGGGAGCTGGCACATGGGCTCACTCGGTTTCTGGAGGCTGGCGCAGGCCGACCCGGCGTGGATCGCCGCGGTCGATCCCGACGGAACGGAGCATCCCGCGGGCGAACTGCTCGCCAGGGCCAACCGCGTGGTCCACGGCCTGCGCGAGCTGGGCCTGCGCCCCGGGGACGGCATCTGCGGCCTGCTGCCCAACGGCGCGGACGGCCTCGTGCTCTACCTCGCGGCCCTCCAGGCGGGGTGGTACTACACGCCGGTCAACTGGCACCTCACCGGGCCCGAGATCGGCTACATCGTGGCCGACAGCGAGGCCGCCGCGTTCTTCGCCCACGACCGGTACGCCGCGGAGGCCGCCAGGGGCGCCAGGGAAGCCGGGATCGCCGCCGGCCGGTGCTTCGCGTACGGCGAGGTCGACGGCTTCCGGCCGGTGGCCGAGCTGACCGACGGCAGGCCGGACACCACGCCCCCCGGCCGTACGGCCGGGGCCACCATGCACTACACCTCGGGCACCACCGGCAGGCCGAAGGGCGTGCGGCGCGCGCTCACCGGCCTCGACCCCGACGACTCCGCCGAGCTGATGACCGGGCTGCTGCGGCTGTTCGGCGTGACGCCGGGCCGTCCGAACGCCCACCTGGTCACGTCGCCGAGCTATCACACGGCGGTCACCCAGTTCGCCGGTACGGCGCTGCACATGGGGCACACGCTCGTCTTCATGGACAAGTGGGACGCCGAGGAGACCCTGCGCCTGTGCGAACGCCACCGCGTGACGAACTCCCACATGGTGCCGACACACTTCAAACGGCTGCTGTCGCTGCCCGAGGAGACGCGGCGCTCCTACGACCTGTCGTCGCTGCGATGGATGATCCACGCCGCCGCGCCCTGCCCGGTGCCGGTCAAGTGGCAGATGCTGGAGTGGTGGGGCGACGTGATCTACGAGTACTACGCCGCCACCGAGGGCGGCGGCACGATCGCGACTCCCGAGGACTGGAGGAAACGGCCGGGCACGGTCGGGAACGCCTGGCCGGGCAGCGAGCTGCTGATCGTGGACGACGAGCTCGCGCCGGTGCCCACGGGCACGCCCGGCACCGTCTACATGAAGATGGGCATCTCCTTCGAATACAAGGGCGACCCGGAGAAGACCGCGGCCAACCGGTTGCGCGATTACTTCACCGTCGGGGACATCGGCTACCTGGACGAGGACGGCTTCCTGTTCCTCTGCGACCGCAAGGCCGACGTGATCATCTCGGGCGGGGCCAACATCTATCCGGCCGAGATCGAAAAGGAGCTCGTGGTCCACCCGAAGGTGGCCGACGTGGCCGTGTTCGGCATCCCGGACGACGAGTGGGGCGAACGGATCATGGCCGTCGTCGAGCCCGCGCCCGGCGCCGTCCCCGGGCAGGAACTGGCCGCGGAGATCGTCCTCTCGCTGGAGGGCCGCCTGGCCCGCATGAAGTGGCCGAGCGTGATCGACTTCATCGACGAGATGCCCCGCGAGCCGAACGGCAAGCTGCTCAAACGCAAGCTCCGCGCCCCCTACTGGGAAGGCAGGGACCGTGCCATCTGACATGTCCGAGGACCTGGTCGCGACGCACGTCCTGGAGTTCCCCGGCGGTTACACCCGGACGACCGGGCCCGTCATCGGGCGGTTCCTCACCGAGCTGCGCGACCGGCGGCTGGTCGGGGTCCGTACGGCAGGGGGGCGCGTGCTGGTGCCGCCGCTGGAGTACGACCCGGACACGGGCGAGCCGGTCACCGAGGAGTACGTGGAGGTAGGACCGGCCGGGACCGTGCAGGCGTGGGCCTGGGTCGGCTCCCCGCGGCCCGGCCACCCGCTCGACCGGCCGTTCGCCTGGGCGCTCATCAGGCTCGACGGCGCCGACACCGCCCTCGTCCACGCGCTGGACGCCGGGAGCCCGAAGGCGCTGCGGCCGGGCATGCGGGTGCGCCCGTGCTGGCGTGCCGCCACCACCGGGCACATCACGGACATCGAGTGCTTCCTGCCCGAGGTCACCTCGCTCGTCGCACCGGTGCGGGCCGAGTATCGCGTCACACCGGGCCGGGCGCTCACCCGGTTCCTGGAGGGCGTGCGCGACGGGAGGTTCGTCGGCGGCCGGTGCGCCGAGTGCGCCGCCGTCTACGTGCCCTACCGCGAGTCGTGCCCCGCGTGCGGCTCGGTGATCGAGGAGGAGGTGGAGGTGGCCGACACCGGCACGGTCACCACCTTCGCGATCAACAACCTGCCCGACCCCAGGGCCCCCGAGGTGCCGTTCGTCTCCGCGTACGTGCTGCTGGACGGCGCGGACACGCCGATGATCACGCTGATCGGCGGGGTGCCCGCGCACGAGGTCCGGCAGGGCATGCGGGTGCGGGCCGTGTGGGTGCCGCCCGAGGAGCGGACGCTGTCGATGACCAACGTGAAGTGGTTCGAACCGACCGGGGAGCCGGACGCCGACCTCGACTCCACCGGGGGCGCCCGATGAGGGACGTCGCCGTCGTCGCCTTCGCCCAGACCGTCCACACCGGCCATGACACCGGGCTGGCCGAACCGGAGCTGCTGCTGCCGGTGATCGACGAGGTCAAGCGGGCGACCGGGCTGAAGAGGTTCGGCTTCACCGTTTCCGGCTCCTGCGACTACCTGGCCGGCGCGCCGTTCTCGTTCGTCTCCGCGCTCGACGCGGTCGGCGCCTGGCCGCCCATCAGCGAGAGCCACGTCGAGATGGACGGCGCCTTCGCGCTGTACGAGGCGTGGGTGCGGCTCCAGCACGGCGACATCGACACCGCCCTGGTCTACGGCTTCGGCAAGTCCTCGATGTCGGACATCCGGGAGATCATGACGCTCCAGCTCGACCCGTACTATCTGGCGCCGCTCGGGCTCGACCAGGTGTCGTACGCCGCGCTGCAGGCCGCTGCGGTGAACGCCGACAGGGCGGCGCTGGACGAGATCGTACGGCGCAGCCGGGCGGACGGGCGGGCCAACCGGTACGCCCTCGACCTGCCGGACCCGCCGACTGGAAAGAACACAGGGGAGGAGTTCGAGGTCGAGCCGCTGCGGCCGTACGACGTCGCGCCGGTCACGGACGGGGCGGCGGCCGTGGTGCTGGCCGCCGGCGACCGCGCCCGCGAGCTGGCGGGGCGGCCCGCCTGGATCACCGGCATCGCGCACCGCGCCGAGCCCCACTATCTGGGCATGCGCGACCTGTCCCGGTCGGTGTCCGCCGCCGAGGCGGGCCGGGCGGCGGGAGTGGACAAGGGCCGGGTCGACGTGGCGGAGCTGCACACCCAGTTCAGCCACGAGGAGCCGATCCTGCGCGAGGCGCTCGGCCTGTCGGGGGACGTGACCGTCAACCCGTCCGGAGGGCCGCTCGCGGCCAACCCGGTCATGGCCACCGGCCTGATCCGCGTGGGCGAGGCGGCCCGGCGGATCCTCGACGGCTCGGCCGGCCGCACCGTGGCGCACGCCACCTCGGGGCCGTGCCTGCAGCAGAACCTCGTCGCCGTGCTCGAAGGCGCCGTGCTCGAAACGTCCGCGTAGGGGAGTCGCCGTGGGAAACCGCTGTGCCGTCATCGGCGTGGGCCAGACCCGCTACCAGACCAGGCGGCGGGACGTGTCGCTGGCCGGGCTGGTCCGCGAGGCCGCCCTGCGGGCGCTGGAGGACGCCGGCCTGACGTTCGCCGACATCGACGCGGTCGTCATCGGCAAGGCCCCCGACCTGTTCGAGGGCGTGATGATGCCGGAGGCGTACCTCGCCGACGCGCTCGGCGCGGCCGGCAAGCCGGTGATGCGCGTGCACACGGCGGGCTCGGTCGGCGGCTCGACCGCGCTGGTCGGCGCGTCGCTGGTGCAGGGCGGCGTGCACGGGCGGGTGCTGGTGGTCGCCTTCGAGAAGCAGTCGGAGTCGAACGCCACCTGGGCCCTGACCACGCACCTGCCCTTCAACGCCTCCCTGGTCGTGGGCGCGGGCGGCTACTTCGCACCGCACATCAGGGAGTACATGCGCAGGTCGGGCGCGCCCGATCACGTCGGCACGCTGGTCGCCGTCAAGGACCGGCGGAACGCGCTGAAGAACCCGTACGCCCACCTGCGCATCCCCGGGATCAACCGGGAGATGGTCGAGTCGACCCCGATGCTGTGGGAGCCGATCCGCTACCTGGAGACCTGCCCGTCGTCCGACGGCGCCTGCGCGATCGTGCTGGCGGCCGAGGACAAGGTGACCGGCACGCCCGCCTGGATCCACGGCACGGCGATGCGCTCGGAGCCCATCATGGTGGCGGGCCGCGACGTCGTCAGCCCGCGGGCCGGCCGCGACTGCGCCGCCGACGTCTACCGCCAGGCCGGCGTCACCGATCCGCGCCGGGAGATCGACGTCGCCGAGGTGTACGTCCCGTTCTCCTGGTATGAGCCGATGTGGCTGGAGAACCTCGGTTTCGCGGCCGAGGGGGAGGGCTGGAAGCTGACCGAGGCCGGAAGCACGGCCCTCGACGGCGACACCCCGTGGAACGCCTCCGGCGGCGTGCTGTCGTCCAACCCGATCGGCGCCTCCGGCCTCATCCGCTTCGCCGAGGCGGCGCTCCAGGTGCGGGGCATGGCGGGGGAGCACCAGGTCGAGGGGGCGCGCCTCGCGCTCGGCCACGCGTACGGCGGAGGCGCCCAGTTCTTCGCGATGTGGATCGTCGGCAGCAGTAAACCCTGAGCGCGGGAGGTCCGCCGGATGGAGTTCAACCACGCCGATCTTTTCGAGGGGCTCGCCGACGCCATCGGGGACCGCGTGGCGGTGGTCTGCGGCGGCGACCGCCCGACCTACGCCGAGCTCGACGCCCGCGCCAACCGGCTCGCCCACCACTTGGCGGCGCACGGCGTGGGCCCCGGCACGCACGTCGGCATGCAGCTCTACAACGGGGTGGAGTACGTCGCGGGCCTGCTGGCGACGCTGAAGCTGCGGGCCGTGCCGGTCAACGTCAACTACCGGTACGTCGAGTCGGAGCTGCTCTACCTCTACCGGGACTCCGGCGTCGAGGCCCTGCTGTTCGACGTGGAGTTCGACGACCGGGTCGCGGGCGTGGCCGCGCAGGTCCCCGGGCTGCGCCACCTCGTGGCCGTCGGCGGCCCCACCGCCGTGCGGGACGCGGTGCCGTACGAGGAGGCGCTGGCGGGGCAGCCCGACGGCAGGGGGTTCCCGCCCCGGTCAGGCGACGACGTGTACGTCATCTACACCGGCGGCACCACCGGCATGCCCAAGGGCGTGATGTGGCGGTCGGAGGACCTGTTCTTCGCCTTCGGCGGCGGCAACCCGTACGGCGAGCCGCTGAAGACGCCCGAGGCCGTGATCGAGCAGGCGCGCGGCGCGGCGTCGCCGGCCGTCATGATGACGGCGGCCCCGCTGATGCACGGCGCGGCCCAGATGGGCACCTTCATCGCCTGGTGGATGGGCGGCACCATGGTGTACGTCCGCAGGTTCGACGCCGCCGCCGTGCTGCGCGCGATCGAGCGGGAGAAGGTCGTCAGCCTGAACATCACCGGCGACGCGATGGCCCGCCCGCTCGCCGAGGAGCTCGCCGCCGGGTCCTACGACCTGTCGTCGCTGTTCGTGCTCAGCTCGACCGGGGCGATCCTCAGCGGGGCCGTGCGCGCCCGGCTGGAGGAGCGGCTGCCGGGCCGGTTGATCCTGGACAACTTCGGCTCGACCGAGTCCGGATACACGGCGTCGGGCGTCGAGGGCTCGTCGCCCGAGTCGGGCCTGCGCTACCGGCCCAACGCCGGCGCCGCCGTGGCGGTGCTGGACGAGACGCTGACCCCGGTCGCGCCGGGGTCGGGGCGGATCGGCACGGTGGCGAGGGCCGGCAGGATCGCCTCCGGCTACCACAACGACCCGGACAAGACCGCACGCACCTTCGTGACCGACGCCCGCGGCGTGCGGTGGCTGCTCACCGGCGACCTCGCGACGGTGGAGGAGGACGGCACGATCCGCATCCTCGGCCGCGGATCCCAGTGCATCAACACCGGCGGGGAGAAGGTCTTCCCCGAGGAGGTCGAGGCGGTGCTCAAGGGGCATCCGGCCGTCTTCGACGCCGTCGTCACCGGGATCCCCGACGACCGCTGGGGGTCGCGGGTCGCGGCCGTCGTCCAGCTGTACGACGGGACGACGCCGACGGCGGACCAGCTCGACGCCCACTGCCGCACCCGGCTGTCGGGCTACAAGGTGCCGCGGACCTACGCGTTCGTGGAGGAGATCGTCCGTTCCCCTGCGGGCAAGGCCGACTATCGGTGGGCCGGTCAGGTGGCGGCCGCGGCGCGTCCGCCGGAGTAGGCGGCGGCGAGGGCGTGGAAGACCTCCTTAGGTTCCCTGCCGCCCCTGCCGCCCGCCTTCGGCTCACTGCCGCCGTCCTTCAGCAGCCGGACCACCCCGTAGGAGGCCATGTCGAGGTCGCGGCGCGGGTCCGGGTCGTACGCCGTGTTGTAGGCGGCGAAGGTGAACCAGAAGGCGCTGTCCACGCCCTCCTCCTCGAACACGGTGAGCAATTCGCGCAGGTAACGGACCTGCTCGCCCTCGTCGCGGCGGTAGTCGCCGTCCAGCCGGGGCGGATTCGCGGTGTAGTCCACGATGGCCCACGCCATGCCGCCGCGTGCGCCTGCCCCTGTGTAGGCGCACGTGCCGAACTCCGTGACCGCCACCGGCTTGCCGTGCCGGAAGCGGGAGCGCAGCTCCTCGCGGTAGGTCGCGGCGTTGCGCTCGTCGCGGTACGCGTCCACCGCGACGATGTCGAACGGGCTCCAGTCGACGTCCTCCCACTCGCCCGAGGCGTACGTCACCCGCCCGCCGAAGACCGTGCGGACGGCCTCGGCGGTCTCCGCCAGGAAGGGGTTCAGCCGCGCGGGGATCTCGGCGAACCGGGCGTACACCTCGGCGTCCCCCGCGCCGAGCGCCGCCAGGCGGTGGAAGAAGGTCTCGCCGGGCAGGAAACCGGTGCAGAAGATGCTCAGCTCGCACCCCGTCACGAGCACCACCTCCGCACCCTCGCGCCGCACCTCCTCGGCCCGCTCGGCGCATTCCAGGAAGAACGGCGCGAGTTCCCGCGTCGTCATCTCGCAGGGGAAGGGCGCGAACCACACCTCCAGCCCCGCGTCGGCGGCGTGCCGCGCGGCGACGCTGAGCCGTTCGGGATGCCCGCCGGTGATGCGGACGGCCGTGCAGTTCAGTTCTGCGGAGATGACCCGCATCTCCGCACGGACCGTCTCCGGGTCGAACGTCTCCCTGCTGATCCGCCCGCCCGGGAGGAAACCGGTGTCGTAGTTGATGCCCCTGCCCCTCATCGCGCGTTCCTCGTCTCGTTGTTGATCATCCACATGATCGGGCCGGAGCCGAACGCACCCGACACCACGAGCCCCACCGCGAGGGCGGCGATCAGCAGCACGTTGGACAGCCAGACCATGGTGGACACCGGCAGCGTGAACGCGCCGATCAGCCGGACCACGCAGTCGGCGAGCATCGCCGCGCCCCAGATGCCGGTGAAGCGGCGCTCGGCGCGGCGGAACCGGGCGCCGCTCGCGAGCCGCTCCCAGGCGGCCTCCCGCACCGCGTTCCCCCGGGTGATGAACGCACGCATGCCCGGGGTCATCACCGGGCGCGCGGTGAACGCCGTGAGCATCATGAACAGGCTGATCACGCCGCTCAGGGCCGAGTCCTTGGCGATCATCATGCGGGCGTCGCCGGTGACGAAGCTCAGTGCGATGCCCGCCACGTTGACCGCCAGCGTCAGCCCGGCCAGCCCGTTCAGCGTGCGGTCCCTGACGATTCCGGCGATCACCCGGACGGCCGGGATCACGCCGCTCACGGCCAGCGCGGTGACCTCGCTCGTGCCGAAGGCGCCGTGCAGGAGGTAGTAGCACGCCATCGGCGCGGCGACGTCGATCGCCAGCGGCATGAGCAAGGTGCGGAGGGCGCCCCGCTGGGGCTGTGCGGCTGTCACCGGGGCGGTCAGGGTCTCGGTCATCGGGTCCTCCAGGGCGTCTCCGTGTGCGTCAAGCGTCTCGGAAACCGGAGGATCCGGGCAGATGCAGCGCTCCTGATTGCGGCAGTACAAATGTCCTGGGTAGCCGTCAGAGCTTCTTGGCGCCCTCGGTCGCGAGGGCGGCCACGGCGCCGAGACCGAGGTAGACGACGCCGCTGCCCCAGTCGAGCCGCCGCCGGGCGCGTGCCGAGGAGCGCAGCCGCCCGGCCAGGACCGAGGCCAGCAGGGCGTACGTGCCGTCGCTGGCCATGCCGAGCACGACCCACACGGCCCCGAGCACGAGCACCTGCGGCGCCACGGGACCGCGCGCCGGATCGACGAACTGCGGCAGGAACGCGAGGTAGAACATGGCCGTCTTCGGGTTCAGCACGTTGACCACGAACCCCTCGCCGAACAGCCGCCGGGGCGAGGCCACCTTGACCTCGGCCTCCTCCACCTCCGTCCGCCGCATGAGCTTGCGGATGCCCAGGTAGAGGAGGTAGGCCGCGCCCAGATACTTCACCACGGCGAACGCCGTGGCCGAGGCGGCGAGCAGCGCGGTGATCCCGAACGCCGCGGCGGCGATGTGGACGAGTGAACCGGTGTGGACGCCGAGAACGGAGACCAGCCCCGCCGCACGGCCCTGGGCCACGCTGCGGGTGACGATGTAGAGCACGGCGGGTCCGGGAACCAGGAGCAGCGCCAGCGTGGCGGCCGCGAACAGGGCGAGTGTGGTCAGAGTCGGCATGGCTCGGATGGTAGGGACGCCGTGCCGTCCCCGGCATCTGAATTTAGAGCAGGGTCAGCACGCGCGGGCCGTCCTCGGTGACCGCGATGGTGTGCTCCATGTGGGCCGCCCGGCTGCCGTCCACGCTGTGCAGCGTCCATCCGTCCGCCGCCGTGTGGTAGCCGTCCCGGCCTCCGGCGATGAACATCGGCTCGATGGCCAGGGCGAGGCCGTGCCGCAGGGGATAGCCCCGGCGGGGCCGCCCGTGGTTGGGCACCGACGGGTCCTCGTGCATGCGACGGCCGATGCCGTGGCCGCCGAAGTCCCTGGGCATGCCGTATCCGGCCTTCTGGGCGACCGCGCCGATCGCCGCGGAGATGTCCCCGATGCGGTTGCCGACGGTCGCGGCGGCGATGCCGGCCTCCAGAGCCCGGCGCGTCGTGTCCACGAGCTCCAGGTCGCCGGGCCGCGGCGTGCCCACGATGAACGTGACGGCGGCGTCGGCCGCCCAGCCGTCCAGCACCGCGCCGCAGTCGACGCCGACGACGTCCCCGTCGCGCAGCCGGTAATCGGTCGGGATGCCGTGCACGATCGCGTCGTTGACGGACACGCAGATCACGGCGGGAAACGGGGTCGGCGCGAAGGGCGGCCGATAGCCGAGGAACGGGGAGCTCGCCCCGGCCTCGCGCAGCACCGCCCGCGCCGTCTCGTCCAGGTCGGTGAGCCGCACCCCGATGGCCGCGGCTTTCCGCGCGGCGTCGAGCGCGCGGGCCACCACGCGCCCCGCCTCCCGCATCGCGTCCAGCGCGGCGTCGGTCTTGATTTCCACCATGACATGCCCTCCCGGGGGTGGCACCAATAACTATACCGGTATTAGTATCACGGTCATGGTGAGAGTGCCTTTGACCCCCGAAGAGCGGCAGCGGGGGGAGCGGTTCGGCGTCCTGCTCCGGCAGGCGCGCGGCGAGCGCAGCATGGTCGAGGTCGCGGCGGCGGCCGGGCTGTCGGCCGAGACGCTGCGCAAGATCGAGACCGGCCGCGCGCCGACCCCGGCCTTCTTCACCGTCGCCGCGCTGGCCGCCGCGCTGGGCCTGTCGCTGGACGAACTGGCCGCCGCCTGCGCAGAGGGTGCGCAGGCCGGCGAATTCCGCCAAGCCGGCTGACGCCTGCCGCTGAATCTTTCACCGGTCGTCGCCGAGCGGCGACCCGTGCCGGGTGGCGTCCGCCCCAGGTGAACGGCCGGCCGCCGGTCGTACGCCCCGGGCCCCGGGCCGCCGCCGTGGGGGCGGTTCCTGTACAGGCCGCGACGCAGACCGGACGCTGGGATCATCGCCGGCGATCGACGGCAGCCGGCCCGAGGCGGTTGGTCAGCTCACCATGGAGGTGCCGATGCGATTCCCCCACGGCCGGTTACGTCGCTCGGCCGTCCTCGCGGCCGTCGTGGCCACCGCGTCCGCGGTGACCGGGCTCGTCCCGGGCACGGCCGACGCCGCGCCGCGCGGATCGGCCGCCGTCGCCCGTCTGCTGCCGAGCGCGGTTCCCACTCCCACGCCGACCCCGACGGTGAGCGCCACGCCGTACGTCATGGTCACGCCCGCCCAGGTGGTCGTGCCCGAAGGCGGCTCGGCGCTCATCTACGTGCGGCTCAGCGACCGGCCGTCGTACGGCTGGGTGACCGTCGACAGCCAGCGGCTGTCCGGCGACTCGGACCTGCTGATCGGCCCCCGGCTGCTCTTCCCCGCGGACCGGTACAGCGAGTGGCAGTCCCTCCTCGTCTTCGCCGAGGAGGACGACGACGCGACCGACGGCACCGCCACGTTCGAGTCCAAAATCAGTCAGCTGCCGGGCAGCGGTGTCGCCGAGTGGAGCGCCACGGAGCTGGACAACGACGCGCCCACGCCGAGTCCCAGCTGAGCCCCGTCAGAAGTAGCGCGAGCCGAGGTCCCCGGCGGGCCAGGAGCGCACCTTCCCGATCTGCGCGTTGAACAGGTCGGCGAGCAGGTCGAAGTCGGGGGACCCGCTCTCCTCCCGCCGGTTGAACAGGGCGGCGTAGGTCACGCCGTTCTGCAGGCGCGCGATGTAGGTGTAGGTGCCGGGCTGTGAGCCGTCGTGCCAGGTGTTGACGTGCCCCGTCACCTGGCGCACCCACAGGCCGGCGCCATACCAGGAGCCGTACTGGTTCGCGCCGGTCTCGGGCTTGGCGAGCATCCTGCCGATGGAGGTCGAGTTGAGCACCGCGTTCGGCGCGTCGAGCACCTTCGCCAGGCGCACCAAATCGACCGCGGAGGCGATCCAGCCGCCGTTGGGGCCCTGACAGGCCATGCTGAACCCGCCCCCGTACGGCGCGGGCAGGACCTGGCCGGACTGGTCCAGGATCGACTTGCCCGTGTACCGCGACTCGTAGACGACTTCGCCGGAGGCGGCCTGCGACCGGAGCGTACGGCCCAGCCGCGGCCGGGTGATGCCGAGGGGCGCCAGGACCTTCTGCCTGACGTAGGCCTCGTAGCCCATGCCGGAGACCTTCTCGATGATCCGGCCCAGCAGCAGGTAGCCGTAGTTGCTGTAGGCGAACTTGGCGCCGGGGGCGAAGTCGAGCGGCCGGGCGCTCGCGTACTTGACGATGTGGTCCTGGGTGATCGGCAGCGGCACCCCGAGCGCCTTGGCGATGGCGGCGTCCATGTGCAGGTAGTCGCCGGAGACGTCCCGGTCCCAGCCCCCGGTGTGCTGCAGCAGCCGCCACACGGTCACCTCCGCCAGCCGGGAGTCGGCCGAGGTGGACAGGCCGAGAAGCCGCGCGGCCGACGCGGTCAGGCTGAGCTTGCCCTCCTGGGCGAGCCGCATGATCGCGATGGCGGTGATGTGCTTGCTCAGGCTCGCGATGCGGAACAGCGACGTGGGCGACACGGCGGGAACGGCGTGGCTGCCGTCGGAGTATCGGTAGCCTCTCGCGAACACCAGCCTGCCGCCCTTGGAAACGGCGAGCTGCCCGCAGGTGATCCCTCGCTCTTTGATGAAGGTCTTCATCAGCGTGTCGAACCCGCCGAGCGAGGCGGGCGCCACCCCTGTCGCCTCCACGACGGGCGGGGGGAGCAGCCTCGAACCGAACGCGAGGGCGGGCACCGCGATGGCGCCCATCTGAAGGAGGTTCCTCCTGCTCAGACCTCCCTGATCCCCCGAGATGGACGCGAACGGCGACATTTTCTGCATGTCCAATTTCTAGTGGATCAACGCCGACGACGCCGACATATCACGCATCTTCCTGGGGGAGGAGGGCCGCGACCAGGGCGGCGACGGCGGGCGGGTCGGGCGGCTCGCCGTACGTCGCGGCGTAGACCCGGCGGTCCGACCCCGGCAGCTCGGACACCCGCACGCCGGGGTGCCGGTGGGCCGACAGGGCGAGCCGGGGGAGGAGCGCCGTGCCCAGCCCGGCCGCGACCATGGCCTGCACGGCCACGTAGTCGTCGGTGGTGAAGGAGACGCGCGGCGCGAAGCCCGCCTCTGCGCACAGCGCGAGCAGATGCGCGCGGCACCGCTCGCACCCCGCGATCCATGGCCCGTCCGCGTACGCCGCCAGGTCTCCCGCGTCGCCGTACGCCGCTGGGGTGACGAGCAGGCCCGGGTCGTCGAGCAGGTGGACCAGGCGGACGCCGTCGTCCTCGGGAGCGGCCTCGCCATAGCGGAAGACCACGGCGACATCCACCCGGCCCGCCCGCAGCAGGCGCAGCGCCTCGGGCGGCTCGGCCTCCATCAGCCGCAGGTCAAGCCCCGGATGGTCCTGCGCGAGCCGGGCGGCGGCGGCCGGGACGAACGTGCCGAGTGCGGAGGGGAACGCCGCCAGCCGCACGCGCCCGGCGCGCAGCCCGACGTGCGCGGCGAGCTCGGCGGACGCCGCGTCGAGGCGGCCGAGGATCTCCGCGCCCCGCTCGGCGAGCAGGCGGCCCGCCTCGGTGAGGCGGACGCCGCGTCCCACGCGCTGCACCAGCTTCGCGCCCGTCTCCGCCTCCAGCCGGGCGAGGTGGTGGCTCACCGAGGGCTGCGAGTAGTGCAGCTCGCGCGCCGCGGCGGTCACCGTGCCGGTCCTGGCCACGGCCACGAGGACCCGCAGTCGTACGACGTCGAGCGGCATTCATCGATCCCGTCTATGGGTTCGCCTGAGAACTTCAGTTGGACCTATTGTCCCCTGGGCGGCCAGGCTGGGGGCCATGACCGACATCCGCGACATCCTGGACGCCCGGCGGCTCATCGCCCCGCACCTGCCCGAGACTCCCCTGTGGTCCTATCCCGTGCTCGACGCGGCGGTGGGCGCCGAGGTCCACGTCAAGCACGAGAACGTCCAGCCCACGGGGGCGTTCAAGGTGCGCGGCGGCATCGCGCTGCTGGCGCGCATGGCCGACCGCGGTCGCGGGGTGGTGACCTACTCGACCGGCAACCACGCCCAGTCCGTCGCGTACGCCTCCCGCCTGTACGGCGTGCCGTGCGCCGTCCTGATGCCGGAGAACCCGAATCCCGCCAAGGTCGCGGCGGTCGAGGCGCTGGGGGCGACCGTCGAGATCCGGGGCGCGACGATGGTGGAGGCCGCCGGGCACGCACGCGACCTCGCCGAGCGCACGGGACGCAGGCTGATCAGCCCCGCCGACGAGCCGGACATCCTCGCCGGGGTGGGCACGCTCTACGTCGAGTTGTTCACCGCCCGGCCGGATCTGGAGGCGGTGTTCGTGCCTGTGGGCAGCGGCAGCGGGGCCGCCGCCGCGTGCCTCGCCGCCGCCGCGCTCGCACCGGGCTGCCGGGTGATCGCCGTCCAGTCGGCCCAGGCTCCGGCCGCGCACGACTCCTGGCGGTTGCGCGAACCGGTGACCCGGCCCGTCAAGACCGTCGTGGAGGGGCTCGCCACCGGTTCCGCCTTCGCGCTTCCGCAGGCCGTGATGCGGGACGGTCTGGCCGACTTCGTGCTGGTGGACGACGACGACATCCTGCGGGCCCAGCGCCTGCTGCTCACCGAGGCCCACACCCTGGCCGAGGGGGCGGGGGCGGCGGCGCTCGCCGGGCTGCTGGCCAGGCGCGAGGAGTTCGCCGGGCGCACGGTGGCCGTGGTGTGCACGGGCGGCAACGCCGGCCCGGCCGAACTCGCCCGCCTCCTCGCCTCGGCCGTTTGAACGAGCGCGAGCAGACGACCGGCCGCCTCCCCGGGCCGAGCGGGGAACTCAGGGGCCGACGTCGTCGCGGGTGGCCTTCTCGACCTCGTGCAGGCTCTGCCGGGTAAGTTCGAGCTCCGAGGTCAGCTCGTCGAGCGCCCGGGCGCCGCCGCCCGCGTCGTCGGAGGCCGCCGTCATGGCGGAGATCTCGACGGCCCGCGCGACCAGGCCCTCCAGGCTGATGGCGCCCGACTGCAGCCGGGCCAGCACCCGCTCGCGCGTGCCCGACAACCTGTCGTACACCTCGCGCTGCGCGTCGAGGGCGGCGATCGACCGGTCGAGCTCGCCCACGACCTCCTGCCGGGCGGTCTGCCGCGCCTGCGTGAGCCGTACGCGCTCCTGCTCCAGGAACCGCGGGTCGAAGCGGGCCAGCGCCGAGCCGGTGACGGAGGCGTGCCCGGCCAGCCGGCGCAGCGTGCCGACGGTGTCGTCCACCTGCGGGCGCATCGCCGCGATCCGGTCGAGCAGGAGCTGCCCGCGCATCGAGGCGGTCAGGTCGGCGAACGACGCGGCGGCCCGCTCCGCCCGCCGCAGCCACGCCTCCTCCGCGCTCCCCTTCGTGACCGGCGGGGCCTGCGGCTCCGTACGGCTCTCGCCCCCGGTGGACTGCCACGCGGAGGCGAACGCCTTGATGAGCCAGACCGCGATCCCGGCGACGGGCACCCCCACGGGAGGGACGCCGACCGCCCAGGCCGCGCCCGCGGCGGTGGCGCCCATGAGCAGCGCCCAGGGGTCGCGGAGTTCCTCGGTGAAGCGGGACAAGGGGGGCTCCCGATCAGAAGTTGGAGATGACGGCGGTGAACACCTCGTCGATGCTTCCCGGCTTGCGCGAATCGTAGGCCGCCGCGTCCGTGGCCTGCGAGATGCGCCGCAGGACGTCGAGGTCGGCGTCGCCGCCGTACGCGATGGTGAACATCCGCACGGTCTCCTGCCCTGCCTCCTTGCGCAGGTCGGGCAGCAGGTTGTCGAGCGAGATGGAGTTGTTGTCCTCGTTCTTGCCGTCCGTCAGGAACACGACCGCGTTGATCGCGTCGCCGCTCTGCCGCTCCATCACGTACCGGTAGGACGCGAGGGCCGTGTCGTACAACCCTGTGCCGCCGCTGGGGATCAGGCCGTTGATGCGGCTCTTGAGCCGCGACTGGTTGTTCCTGCTCAGGGGGACGAGCTCGCGGTAGTCCTTGTCGCCGTCCTGTTTGAGGCTGAACAGCCACAGGCCGACCCGGTCGTTGGGCCCGAACTGCGGCAGCGCGTTGATCGCGGCCTGCTTGGCCAGGTCGAGCTTGGTCTTGCCGGTGCCGGCCACGTCGGCGCCCATCGACCCCGACACGTCCATCACCATCAGCACGTTGGCGGGCTTGCGCAGCTCGGCCCAGCTCTTGAGGATCCGGTCCAGCACCTGCGGCACCGGGGTGGCCAGCGTGGTCGCCGGCTGCTTGGGGTCGAGACCGTTGGCGGTCGTGATGAGATCGCCCGGCTTGCTGTCGAACGACCGGAAGGCGTACTTCTCGAACTCCCGCTGCTGCTCGGGCGCCCGCAGGTACTTCAGGAAGTCCGCCGCCGCGGCCTTCTTCGCGGCGTCCGCCCAGGACAGCACGGCGTACGGGTGGTCGGAGAAGAGCGTGCCCTCCTTGGGATAGATCGCCACCAGCGGGACCTTCGGCTTGGCGTGGTCGCCGAGCGTCTTGGGGTCGCCCGTCGGGTTGCCCTGGTTGTAGTCCCACACCGACTTCTCCTCCACCGTCACGGCGGAGATGTACGACATGGCCGTCCCCGAGTCGTCGGCGTGCTGGAGGTTGGACAGGAAGGTGAGCGTCGTGTCGCCGTAGTGGACGATGGACCGCTCGACCCCCCTCACGAAGTCACGGGTCCTCGCCGCGGTGACGTCGCGCTCCGTGAGGTCGCCCGACAGCCCGGTGGCCGCGAAGTACGCCCCGACGGTGGCGTTGAGGCCGGAAGTCGAGAAGTTGGGGTTCGTCTTGCCGAGACGGAACTTGCCCCACTCCGGGTGGTCGTACTTCGCCCAGCCCCCGGGGTCGTTGGCGAGGTCCAGGATCTCCGACCAGCCGATCTTCTTGGACGGCCAGCCGAGCGCCTGGGCCATCGGCTTGGGCATCGCGATGACCAGCGGAGACGTGGCGATGGTCGGGTTGTCGACGGCCACCGGCGACGCCTGGTCGCCGCCCTCGACGCGCTGCCGCAGGAGGGTGACCCAGCCGGTGCTCGCCGGCGTCCAGACGTCCGGCTTCGGGCCGTCCTGCCGCTCGTCCCACCCTCGCGCCAGGGCCTGCATCGCCCCGCCCGAGGCCTTGGAGTTCACGACCACGTCCACGCACTGACCGTCCACCTTGTGGCCGTTGTAGTCGTTGGCCATCGTGCGCAGCAGTTCGGCCTTCTCGCTCGACGCGGCGATGGTCAGCGTGATCCCGTCGTCGCCGCAGGCGCGCCTGCTCGCGTTGCCGCCGTTCTCGTCGCCGGTGTTCCCGCCGTCCGAGGCTCCGCCGAACAGCAGCTTCAGCCCGACGATGAGCGCTCCCGCGAAGATGACCGCGATGACGAACGGAGCCACGCTGCGGCGGCGCTTCTGCTGCGGTGGGGGGTACACGGTCTCCTCCATTGT
This sequence comes from Microbispora rosea, assembly GCF_900156315.1. Classification (GTDB taxonomy): domain Bacteria; phylum Actinomycetota; class Actinomycetes; order Streptosporangiales; family Streptosporangiaceae; genus Microbispora; species Microbispora rosea. The sequence goes on from NZ_FTNI01000002.1 coordinate 542,802, forward strand.
CACGGGATACCAGCATCTATCCCGACGAACGGCGGATCACGTTAGTTGCCGATCATCTCGTCCTGCTAACACCCCAGCTCCGTTTCCCATGCTCATCAACAGAACGCGGTGATTCTCAGTAATGACTCGAACACGTTGAGTAAAGTCTCCCGCGTGCCGAACCTCATCCATCAGCAGACGGTCGATTTCTTCCACGAGAGGCCCATGGCCGCCGTGGAGCTGTTACGCGAGGTCGCCGGTATCGAGCCGCCCCAGTTCACCAAGGCCACCGCGGAGGCGGTGGACGCCACACAACTGACCCCCGTGGAGTATCGCGCCGATGCGGTCGTGGTGCTCCGCGACGGTTCGGGAACGGCCCGGCTGGCGGTGATCGTCGAGGTGCAGTTGCGTCACGACGCGGACAAGCGCTTCAGTTGGCCCGTGTACGTGGCCGCGCTCCGGGCCCGGCTGAAATGCGATACCGCTCTGCTGGTGATCTGCCTGAACCGGGCGGTGGGCCGCTGGTGCGAGCAGCCCATCTCCATGGGGCCGAGCGGAACGGTCACTCCGGTGGCGATTCACTCGGACCGCCTGCCTTTGATCACCGACCCGGGTGAGGCGCGCAGGCACCCCGAGCTGGCCGTGTTGTCGGCGGCCATGAACGGCGAGCACCCCGACATCGACAAGGGGCTGGAGGTCATGCTGGAGGGGCTGAACGAGCTCGACCGGAAAGACCTCCAGCTATATTTGAGCTACGTGTTCGGCCTGGTACCCACAGTAGTGGGTGAGCGCCTGAAGGAGCTTCTGATGACAGCGTCAGCCGACTACGAGAAGGTCATCGGCGCCCGCTACTTTTCGGAGTGGGTGAACAAGGGCCTGGAACAGGGTCTGGAGCAAGGCCGGGAACAGGGTCTGGAGCAAGGCCGGGAACAGGGTCTGGAGCAAGGGCGGGAACAGGGGCGCGCGGAGGGCGAGATCGAGGCGATCCTTACCGTGCTCGACGCCCGCGGGCTGGACATCCCCTCCGAGGCGCGCGAACGGATCAGCCGATGCTCCGACCTGCATCTGCTCGAGAAGTGGATCCGCCGGGCGGTGACGGTGACGTCGGTGGACGAACTCTTCCTCTGACGTCCGCACTCGTTCGGGGCTCGTTCGGGGCTCGTTCGGGGCTCGTTCGGGGGCTCGGTCAGGGCGAGATGCGGCGGTGGACGAGTTCGGCGAGCGTCGCGTGGACGTCCTCGACCGGCTGGCCGGGGCGCAGCGCGCGACGCTCGATGGCGACGGTGAGCACCATGCCGAAGACGGCGGTGGCGGCGGTGCCGGTGTCGAACCCGGGGCGCAGCTCGCCGGCTTCCACGGCGTCCGCGAGAACGCGCTCATACACCGCGAGCACGCTCGTACGCAGCCGCAGGACCGCGTCCTGCCAGGCCGCCCGCCACATCTCGGCCAGCAGCACCCGGGCGAACGGCCCGTACTCGTCGAAGAAGCGGAGCTGGGCGAGCATGAGCGCGTCGAGCACGGCGACCGGCGAGGCGGCCGGGCCGCGCGCTGCCTCGGCGAGGGCGTCGGCGAGCCGTTCGATGCCGTGGTCGAGCAGGCCGGCGAACAACGCCTCCTTGCTGCCGAAGTTGTAGAAGACGGTGCCCTTGGCCACTCCCGCGCGTTCGGCGATGGCGTCGACGGTCGTGGCGGCGAAGCCCTGCTCGGCGATGAGGTCGGCCGCGGCCCGGTAGAGCCGCAGCCGGGTCTCGGCCCGCCTGCCGCCCTGCTCCTTCTGGCCGTCCGCGGGGCGGCTCACAGCGCCAGCTCCGGCTTGAGGCGGCGCATCGACCACGTACGACCGCGGTGGACGGCGAGCACGGTGAGGGCGAGACCGAGGGCGACGAACGCGGACAGCACGCCGCAAGCCTGCCACACCACGGTGGTGTCGCCACCGCTGACGAGGCGGCGCATCGCCGACACCACCCAGCTCATCGGCAGCCACGGTGAGATGGCCTGGAAGAACCCGGGGGACGTCTCGATCGGATAGGTGCCCGCCGACGAGGTGAGCTGCAGCATGAGCAGCGCCAGCACCGCCACCCGTCCGGGCGGCCCGAGCAGCGCGTTGACCGCCTGCACGACGGCGAGGAAGGCCGCCGTGACCAGCACCAGGAAGGCCGCCGTCCCCGGCCAGTCGGCCGCCTCCAGCCCCAGTCCGAAGCGCAGCACGGCGAGCAGCACCGCCACCTGGAGCGTCCCCATCGCGACCCCCGGCAGCCAGCCCGCGAGGGCCGTGCGCCACGCCGGCGCCGACCCGGCGAGCAGGCGCGGGTTGAGCGGCCGCAGCAGCATGTACGTCACCATCGCGCCGACCCACAACGCGAGCGGCACGAAGAACGGCGCGAACCCGGTCCCGTAGTTGGGCACCTCGTTGTCCACCTCGGTGGCGAGCCGGACGGGGTCGCTCATCATGTCCGTACGGCTGTCGCGCTCCCGGGCGCCGTAGTCGGGGATCTGCGCGGCACCGTCGCCGAGCTTGCCGGCCAGCTCGCCCGAGCCGTCGGTCAGCTTGACCAGCCCGGAGCCGAGCCTGCCGGCCCCCCGCTGCAGCGTGCCGATGCCGTCGTCGAGCTTGCCCGCACCGGAGGCGAGCGAGGCGAGCCCGGTGTTGAGGCCGGTCGCTCCGTCGTCGAGCCTGGCCAGGCCGGTGGAAAGGCTCCGCGCGCCGTCGCCGAGCGTGCCGAGGCCGCGCGACAGTGAGGAGGCCCCGTCCAGCGCCTTGCCCGCGCCGTCGCGGAGGCCGGACGCTCCGCCGGACAGTCGCCTGAGCCCCTTGTCCAGCTGGTTGAACGTGTCGCGGGCCTCGTCCAGCGCGCTGCCGAGGCCGGGCGCGGCGGCGGCCAGCTCGCGCGCGTCGTCCGCCACCGTCCGCGCCGTACGGGCGAGGCCGTCAAGCCTGCCCTCCTGGGTGCCGAGGCGGTCCTGCAGCCGTCCGGCGGCCGACGCGAGGTCGCCTGCCGACCCGGCGGCCCGCTCGACCAGCGCGCGCAGCTCGGGGTCGGCGTCGGGATGGGTGCTCAGCCAGCGCTGGACGGCCCGCAGGTCCTGCCTGGCCGTGCCCGCCGAGCCCTGCACCTCCCGGGGCAGGCCGTCGAGCGCGTCGGCGAAGCCGTCGGCGCCCTCCGCGAGGGTGAGCGCGGCCTGCCGGATGCGGTCGCCGTTCTTCTCCAGCACGGGAGCGTACGTGTCGGCCGCCCGGTTGACGGTGGGAGACAGGGCGTGCACCTGGCGGTAGACCTCGCGGTTGCCCTCGGCCAGTTGCGCCGCCCCCTTGCCGAGCGCGGACAGGCCCTCGCGGAGGTCGGCCGCGCCCCTGGCCGCCTTCGACAGGCCGGCGGACAGGGAGGCCGAGCCGGTCCTGGCCTGGTGGAGCCCGGTCGTCAGCCGCTTCGACCCGCTGTACAGGGCGTCCGCTCCGGACGACAGCTTCCCGGTCGCGTCCTGCGCGGACCCGAGCCCCTTGGCGAGCGAGGCGGCGCCGTCGCTCGCGGCGGCGGCCCCGTCGTGCAACCGGCCGGCGCCGCCGGCCGCCTGAGCGGTCTTGTCGTGCAGTTCGCCGAAGGACAGGAAGACCTGGTCCAGGTAGTCCTTGACCGCGCTGCGCCCGGCCGCCTCCTTGACCTCGCGGAACACGGCGTCCGAGATCGTCCCCATGATGTAGCTGCGCCCGGTGTCCACCCGTACGCCGAGCTGGGCCGGGCGCGGCGTGCCGTCGCCGGACGGCGAGGCGAGGTCGGCGCTGAAGTCGCCCGGGATCGTGAGCGACAGGTAGTAACGGCCCTCGCGGACGCCCCTGTCGGCCTCCGCCGCGTCGACCCGGTACCAGGCGAAGACCTTGCGCTGCTCCAGTTCGGCGGCGAGTTCACGGCCCGCGTCCACCGTGCTCGGCGGGCCGCCCGCCGCGCCGGCGGCGGTGGCGGGACGGTCCTCCACGACGAGGGCCACCGGCACGCGGTCCAGGTTCGCCTGGGGATCCCAGAACGACCACAGGTAGAGCCCGGCGTACAGCAGCGGCAGCATGACCACGGCGACCAGCGCGGCCCTGGTGAGCCGCGAGCGCAGGAACCTGCGCAGTTCGAGCCGGCCGGGGGAGGGGACCCTCATCGACGTGCTCCTGTCTCCGCCTCGTCGCGGCGCGCCGACCCGGTCTCGTCCCCGGCGCCGGGTGGCTGCGGAGGCGCCGGGGGAGGGGGAGTGGGCGCGGGAGCGGGCAGCGGCAGCAGCGCCGTGGCCGCGCCGGTCGCCTCCTCGGCGTCGGTGCACGCCGCGACGACGGTGAGCCCCTGGTCGGCCAGGCCGCGCAGGACGTCCCACAGCTCACGCCGCCTGTCCGCGGGGATGCCGGTGCCGGCGTCGTCGACGAGGAGCAGGCCCGGCTGGTCGAGCAGGGCGAGCGCGACGCCCAGCCGCACCGCCTGGTCCCGGCTGAGCTCCCTGGCCAGGGTCCGGTCGCCCTGCGCCAGCGCGTCCGGATCGAGCCCGGCGTGGGCGAGCGCCGACCGCGCGGCGTCCGGGTGCCGCCTGCGCCACAGGAACCCGTGCGGGCGCAGCCGCTCCTGCAGGTGCTCCCGCACGGTCAGTGCGTCGTCGAACGCGTTCACCTCTGTGAAGAGCCCGAGGGCGGCGATCCGCCTGATCCCGCGGGGCCTCGCCAGGCCGCCGACGGTGAGCGTCCCCTCGGCGGGCTTCATCCGTCCCGCGAGGGTGAGCAGCAGGCTCGTACGGCCGCTGCCGGCCTCGCCCGTGACGACGGTCAGCGTCCCGGGGGCCGCGTGCAGGGAGACGTGCCGGTAGACCCAGCCGTGACCACCTCGCACGCCCAGCTCCCGCGCCTCCACCTCGACACCGCGGAACACACCGCCGCGCGCACCCCCGGACACGCTGGCTGAGGGGGTGGCGACGTCCTCGGTCCGCCCGGCATCCACGTCCGTCCTCCATTCTTTGAACTGACCAGTCGGTGCAAAAGAGTACGCCGAGGAGATCTCGCCCATGCCTCGTCACGGTGTGATTTCCCCGACACGAGGCGAGGGCCGGTGAGCGGTGACCGGGTCTCGCAGTTGCGGCGGAAGGGGATCGTCGGCGAAGCGGTGCGGCTCTTCCGGCGTGCCTGTGTTTCATGAAAATTTCACCGGCGAGCGCCGGGCGCGCCCTGTCGGGCCCCCGTCTCACCTGCCGGAATCGGCGGGTGTCGGACCGCCTCGTCAACCGGCCGACACGTGGCATTGACCCGGATTCCCGAGGTCCGTAATTTTGGCCACGTTCCGGTTCATGGATGTTGTTCACATCCATGAATACCTCAGCGGGACCAGGAGTGGCGCCGCCACCACCTCGGTCAGGGGTCCTGCACGACCTGCGAGGAGCTCGGCTTTGAGAAGGAGTACCAGAACCGGAGTCGGGGTGATCGGCACCGTGATCGGCACCGTGGCCGGGGTCGCCGCCCTGGTCGGCGGGGTCTTCGTCGGCGTCTCCAGCGCGGCGCCCAGTGCCGGACCCAGTGCGGGCGCCTACCGGATCGTGAACGGCGCCAGCGGCCTGTGCCTCACCGTCCCGGGCGGCAGCACCTCCGACGGCGTGCAGCTCACCGTTTCCAGCTGCAACGGCGCGAGCAACCAGACCTGGAACCTGTCGGCCCAGGGCAGCGGCTTCCGCCTGGCCGCCGCCAACAGCGGCAAATGCGCCGGCGTCAAGGACGCCTCCACCTCCGCCGGCAAGGCCGTCCAGCAGGAGTCGTGCACCGGCTCCTCCTCCCAGACCTGGGAGCCGACCGCCTCCGGCTCC
>NZ_FTNI01000021.1 GCF_900156315.1 Microbispora rosea
CGGCGCACTGGCACAGCAGAACTCCTGCGACTCGGTGTCCACCAAACAGTGGTCGCTCCAGCCGGCCGGCTCCCAGCCCTCATCCACCCCCACCGCCACACCGACCAGGAGCCCGTCGCCCACACCGAGCACCACGCCCACGGGCGGCCCGACCACCCCGCCCACCACCGGGCTGGTCGGCTGGGCGACCCAGGGCGGCGGCACGACAGGCGGCGCGGGCGGCGCCACGACGACGGTCACCTCCCTGACCGCGCTCACCAGCGCCGTGAAGGGCGACTCGGCGAAGGTCGTCCAGGTGAACGGCAACTTCACCTGCTCGGAGGACGTGCGGGTGGGCGGCAACACCACCATCCTCGGCGTAGGCGCGAACTCCGGGCTGACCGGCTGCGGCCTGAACATCCGTGACGTCGGCAACGTCATCGTGCGCAACATGAAGATCTCGAAGGTCCAGGCCGGCAACGGCAACGGCGACGCGATCCACCTCGACAACGCCAGGCGCGTGTGGCTCGACCACAACGACCTGTCGAGTGACACCGGCCACGGCACCGACTACTACGACGGCCTGCTGGACATCACGCACGGCTCCGACTACGTCACCGTCTCCTGGAACAAGCTGCACGACCACGTCAAGTGCTCGCTCGTGGGCCACAGCGACAACAACGGCTCCGAGGACACCGGGCACCTGCGCGTGACGTACCACCACAACGCGTTCCAGACCTGCGCCCAGCGCAACCCGCGGGTGCGCTTCGGCAACCCGGTGCACGTGTTCAACAACTACTACTACAAGGACCCGTCCTACACCGACTACAGCTACGGCATCGCCTCCACCTGCGGCGCCGGGGTGCTCGTCGAGGGCAACTACTTCGAGAACATCGCCGAGCCCACCCACACCGCCGAAGGCTCGTCGCCGGGCGGGTCGATCGTCGCCCGCAACAACTACTTCGTGAACTCCGGCACGCCGCAGACCTCCGGCAGCGTCGCCTCCATCCCGTACTCGTACACGGTGGACAACCCCAGCGGCGTCAAGGCGAACGTCCTCGCCAACGCGGGCACCGGCAAGATCTGAGTCCGAGAGCAGTCCCGGAGGCCGCGGCACCCCCGCCGCGGCCTCCGCCGCGTCTCAACCACGGACTTACGTGAGGACCTCCAGATGCGGGACCAGATCTCCTGGGCCTCCCGCGGGTTGGGCAAGCCTCCGAGCCGGTCGTTCAGTCGATCGTCAGCCGTCGAGGGCGGCGCGTTCCGCCTCGGTGAGCAGGCGGGAACGGATCAGGAAACGCACACCCTCGGGCGCCTCCAGGGAGAAGCCGCTGCCCCGGCCGGGGACGACGTCCACGGTCAGGTGGGTGTGCCGCCAGCGCTCGAACTGGCTCGACGACATCCAGAACGTGACCGGCTCGTCGACGCCCTCGACGGTCAGCGAGGCGAGCAGCACATCCGAGGAGCCGGTGCGGAACTCGCCCTCCAGGTAGCACATCGGGGCACTGCCGTCGCAGCAGCCGCCGGACTGGTGGAACATCAGTGGGCCGTGGGCCGCCCGCAGCCGCCGGATGAGGTCGGCGGCCGCGGGGGTGAGGTCCACTCGGGACACCTCGGGCATCAGAAGAAGCCGAGCTTCGAGGGCGAGTAGCTCACCAGCAGGTTCTTGGTCTGCTGGTAGTGGTCGAGCATCATCTTGTGCGTCTCCCTGCCGATGCCCGACTGCTTGTAGCCGCCGAAGGCGGCGTGGGCGGGATACGCGTGGTAGCAGTTCGTCCAGACCCGCCCGGCCTGGATGGCCCGGCCGGCCCGGTACGCCTTATTGACGTCCCTGGTCCACACGCCCGCCCCGAGGCCGTACAACGTGTCGTTGGCGATCTTTATGGCGTCGTCGAAGTCGGTGAACGAGGTCACCGACACGACCGGCCCGAAGATCTCCTCCTGGAACACCCGCATGTGGTTGGCGCCCTCGAAGATCGTCGGCTCGACGTAGTAGCCGCCCGACAGCTCGCCGCCGAGGTCGGCGCGGTGCCCGCCGGTGAGCACCTTGGCGCCCTCCTGCCGGCCGATGTCGAGGTAGGACAGGATCTTCTCCAGCTGGTCGTTGGACGCCTGGGCGCCGACCATCGTGGCCAGGTCGAGCGGGTGACCACGGACGATCTTCTCCGTACGCTCGACCGCGGCCTCCAGGAACCTCCGGTAGTGGCCCTGCTGGATGAGCGCCCTGGAGGGACAGGTGCACACCTCCCCCTGGTTGAGCGCGAACATCGTGAAGCCCTCCAGCGCCTTGTCGAAGAACTCGTCGTCGGCGGAGGACACGTCGTCGAAGAAGACGTTGGGGCTCTTGCCGCCGAGCTCAAGCGTGACCGGCTTGATGTTCTCGCTGGCGTACTGCATGATCAGCCGCCCGGTGGTGGTCTCCCCGGTGAACGCGACCTTCGCGACCCGCGCGCTTGAGGCCAGCGGCTTGCCCGCCTCCACGCCGAACCCGTTGACGATGTTGAGGACACCCGGCGGGAGGAGGTCGGCGACCAGGCTCATCCAGTAGTGGATCGACGCCGGGGTCTGCTCGGCCGGCTTGAGGACCACGGCGTTGCCGGCGGCCAGCGCCGGCGCGAGCTTCCAGGCGGCCATCAGGATCGGGAAGTTCCACGGGATGATCTGCGCGACGACGCCGAGCGGCTCGTGGAAGTGGTAGGCGACGGTGTCCGCGTCGATCTCCGACAGGCTGCCCTCCTGGGCCCTGATCGCTCCCGCGAAGTAGCGGAAGTGGTCGATGGCCAGCGGGATGTCGGCGGCCAGCGTCTCCCGGATCGGCTTGCCGTTCTCCCAGGTCTCGGCGACGGCGAGCCGCTCCAGGTTCTGCTCCATGCGGTCGGCGATCCGGTTGAGGATGTTCGCCCGCTCGGCCGCGGGCGTACGTCCCCAGGCCGGGGCGGCGCCGTGCGCGGCGTCCAGCGCGCGCTCGACGTCCTCGGCCGTGCCGCGCGCGATCTCGGTGAAGGTCTGACCGGTCACCGGCGTGGGGTTCTCGAAGTACTGCCCCCGCTGCGGCGGGACGTACTCCCCGCCGATCCAGTGGTCGTAACGCTGCTCGTACGCCATGAGGGCGTCCGGCTGTCCCGGCGCGGCGTAACGGGTCATGGGATGGACCTCCCGGACAGGGTGTTGGTCTGACGCCCCGGACGTTAGTCGCGGGCACGTTGCCGACATGTTGCGTCCTTCCGCACACAGCCTCCGGTCCGTGTAGTCAGAAATGCGGTTATGGACGGTCAAATCTCCCCTAAGATCGGCCGTCATGATTCCGGAAACGTTTTCCGTCTCCCGCAGGAGCGCCCTGCGCCTGCTGACGGGCGGCGCGGCGGCGGGACTCGCCGCCGGGCTGCCCGCGTCACCGGCGAGCGCGGCGGCCCGCGCGTGGAGTGTCACCGGCAGCAGCGCGACGTCGCTCAAGCCCTTCGACGACACGCTCAAGCGCTTCATGCAGGCGCGGGCGATCCCGCACGCGTCCCTGGCCGTGGTCCGCAAGGGCAAGCTGGTGCTCGCCCGGGGTTACAACTGGACGGCGGACACCTCGTTCGCGGCCGGGCCCACCTCGCTGTTCCGCATCGCGAGCCTGAGCAAGCCGGTCACCGCCGCCGCCGTGCTGAAGCTGGCGCAGGACGGCAAGCTCAGCCTGTCGGCCAAGGTCGCGCCGCTGCTCGGGCTGAGCACGGCCGCCGACCCGCGCCTCGCCAACGTCACCGTGACCCACCTGCTGCAGCACCTCGGCGGGTGGGATTCCGACGTCTCGGGCGACCCGATGTTCAAGGACCGGGTCATCGCCTCGGCACTCGGCGTCCCGCTGCCGATCACGCAGGCGCACATCATCAAGCACACGTCCGGCCTCAAGCTCGACCACGCGCCGGGCACGACGTACGCGTACTCGAACTACGGATACCTTCTCCTGCAGAAGGTCATCGAGAAGGCGAGCGGGGTCTCCTACGCCAGCTACGTCCAGAGCAAGATCCTGACGCCCCTCAAGATCAAGCGGATGGCGCTCGGCAGGACGGCGAAGGGTCTCCGCAAGTCGGGCGAGGTGCCGTACTTCTCGCAGTACACCGGCAAGAGCGTGATCGACACCTCCGGCTCCGTGATGCCCTTCCCCTACGGCGGGTTCAACCTGGAGAACATGGCCGCCCACGGCGGGTGGCTCGCCACGGCCGTCGATCTGGCGAAGTTCACCACCCTCTTCGACGCGGCCGGCGTGCTGACCTCGGCCTCGATCTCCAAGGCGTTCGCCAAGCCGTCGATCGGCGTCAACTCCGACGGCTGGTACTACGGCCTCGGCTGGCAGGTCCGCCCGGTCACCGGGGGCCGCAACACCTGGCACACGGGGTCGCTGGCCGGCACCTCCACGCTCATGGTCCGGCGCTACGACGGGCTGAGCTGGGTGGTCCTGTTCGACCAGCGCGACGACGCCTCGGGGCTGACCTACGGGGACATCGACCCCCTTCTCCACACCGCCGCCAACTCGGTGAAGTCCTGGCCCACCACGAACCTCTTCTCCACGTACGGTCTGTAGATGTGGAGGACGTCTGGGACCTGGTGGTCGTCGGCGCCGGGCCGGCGGGCTCGGCCGCCGCGCTGCGGGCCAGACAGCTCGACCCCGGCTGCCGGGTGCTGCTGCTCGACCGGGCGGCCTTCCCGCGCGACAAGGCCTGCGGCGACGGCATCGCGGCGCACGCACGGCAGGAGCTCGCGCTGCTCGGGCTGCCCGGCCTGCTCGACGACCACCGGCCGACGCCGCGCCTGTCGGTGACGTCGCCCGGCGGAGCCCACGTCTCGGCCGTCGTCGCGCGGCCCAACCACGTGGTGCCCCGCCGGGTCTTCGACGCCCGGCTGGTGGAGGCGGCGCGGGCGCGCGGCGTGGAGGTGCGCCGCCACCGGGTGCGTACGCTGACCGCCCTCGGCGAGCACGTCGTGGTCGACGGCCACCTGGTCGCCCGGGCGGTCGTCGCCGCCGACGGTGCCAACTCGGCCGTACGGCGGCTGATCGGCGTGCCGCCGAGCCCGGACCGGCACACCGCCATCGCGGTCCGCGGGTACGCCGACGTGCCGCCGGACGACGACGTGCAGGTCATCGTCATGCGGAGCGAGGCGTGGCCGGCCTACGGCTGGTCGTTCCCCGTGGGCGACGGCACGGCCAACGTCGGCTACGGCCTGCTGCTGCCCCGCATGCGCGAGATCGGACTGCCGGGCCGCGAGATCCTGCACGGGCGGCTGGCCCGGCTCCTCCCTCTGCTGGGGGAGATCGGCTCGCCCGTCCGCGACCTGCGGGCGCATCACCTGCCGCTGTCGAGCGGGCGGCCGGTGCCGGGGGCGGGCCGGGTGCTGCTGGCCGGCGACGCGGCGAGCCTCGTGAACCCGCTGACCGGCGAGGGCATCTACTACGCGCTGCTGTCGGGGCGGCTCGCCGCCGAGGCGGCGATCGGGTCGCCGGACGACCCGCTGCGGGCCTACCGGCGCGGGCTGCGCCGGGCGCTCGGGCGGCACCTGCGCACCACCGACGTGCTCGCCCTGGCCGCCCGCTCCCCCGGTTTCATCGACGCGGCGATCGACGTCGCCGCCCGCCGCACCGAGGTGTTCGATTTGCTCGTCGACGTCGGGCTCGGGGCAGGCACCGTGCCGCCCCGCCTGGCGGCGGCCGTCGCCCTCCGTTGGTTCAAGAATCTCGCCTGAGCCTCCTCACAGGACCGGCAGGCCGTACTCCGCGTCGAGGTCCCGCACCCGCCGGGCGGCCCGCGCCCGGGCCGGAGACCCGGTGGGCAGCGCGGCCAGCAGCGCCTGCCAGGCGACGATGTCGTCCCTCCCCCACGGCGCGCGCGTCCATCGTTCGAGCAGCGCGGGGTCGCGCCGGGCCACCAGCAGGTCGCGTACGCCGTCGTCCAGCAGGCGGCGCTGCCAGACGACGCCGGGCGCGTCCGAGCCGGGCAGGAGCGGCCCCCGGTAGGACCGCAGCGCGGCGTCGGCGTCCGCGGCGGCCAGGTGCTCGGCGAGCGCCTGGAAGTCGGCCCGCACCGGCACCCGCAGCCGGTACGGACGGGAGTCGAGCAGCGGACCGAGCCGGTGGCGCAGCCGGGACAGCTCCGCGCGGAGCGTGACGGGGTTCAGCATGCGGTCGCCGTACAGCTCCGCGCTGAGCTGGTCGCTGCTCAGTCCCTCGGGGTGACAGGAAAGCAGCACGACGATCTCGCTGTGCCGGGGGCCGAGCCTGATGCGGCGCGGGCCCTCGCCGAGCACGGCGTCGTCCCGCCCCAGGGCCGTGAGCGTCACGGCTGGTGCCAGGGCCGGCGCGGGGAGGGTAGCCAGATGGGCCTCCGCCGCGCGGGCCGCCGCCTGCACGAGGGCCAGGCTGTACGGGCTGGCCAGATTGTCGCCGCCGGTGACGTCGACCGCGCCGAGCAGGCGGCCGGTGTGCGGGTCGTGGATCGGCGCTGCGGCGCAGGTCCACGGCTGCACCGGCACGGCGAAGTGCTCGGCCGCGAAGATCTGCACCGGATGGTCGACCGTGATCGCGACGCCGGGGGCGTTGGTGCCCGCGTGCGACTCGTCCCACCGGGCCCCGGCGACGAAGTTCATCCGCTCGGCCCGCGCCCGCGCCCCGCGATGGCCCTCGACCCACAGCAGCCGGCCGGCCGCGTCGCACACCGCGAGCAGGTGCCGCCCGTCGTCGGCGATGCCGCCCAGCAGGTCGCGGAACAGCGGCAGCACCCGGGCCAGCGGGTGCGCGTCGCGATACTCCTCCAGCTCGGCGTCGGTGAGCTCCAGCGGCGCGAGCGCGTCGGGGTCGACGGCGCGGGCCGACCGCCGCCATGATTCGGCGACCACCGCCCGCACCGGACCGTCGATCGTTCCGGCCGATAGATAGCGCTCATGGGCGCGGCGCAGCTCACCGGTGCGCTCCGCCGCGTCGGCCCCGGACTCAAGCGCGAGCCATGGATTGGTCACGGCGCCTCACTCTCCGCGTCTTCAGGCGCCATCGTCACCCACGCCGCGTCGCGCGACAAGGCCCGTCAGCCGAGCCACGGCGTCAACGGATCCGCGGGCGCCTCGCCCGCCCAGGCGACGTACCCGTCCGGCCGGACGAGCATGTCCGGGCCGGGGAGCACGGTGAGACGGTCGGCGAAGCCCCCGGCGCGCGCGGCGAGCCCCGGGTCGCGTGTGACGAGCAGGAAGCGGGCGGTGCGGCAGTGACCGGCGAGGCGGCTGCCGTCGTCGAGCACGAGATCGGGCGCCACGCGGCCGTGCAACCGGCCGGCACCGGATGACGGCGGCCGTGAGCACGATCCAGATCTTCGTGCACGGCTCGGTGGCGTACGAGGTGGCGCAGCGGGCCGCCGGCTATGACGCGAAGACCTGGCTGTCCGCCCAGGGCGCGTACGGCGACTCGATCATCGCCTCGGGCGCCCATCCCACGCTGATCCGGATCATGGTGGAGGCCGAGGGGCCGCACCGCGCCGACCAGAACGAGCGGCTCTTCGATTCCGGCCTGCGGCAGGTGCTCGACGGCCTGGCCGCCGCGCTCCCCGGCGGGTGACGGGTCAGGCGGAGGCCCAGACGTCCTTGTCGATGTCGCCCGCGGCCTGCGGGCCCATCAGGCCGAGCCCGCCGTCCACGAACAGCGACGCGCCGGTGACGTACGACGCGGTGGGTCCGGCCAGGAAGGCGATCACCGCGGCGACCTCGCGGGCGTCGCCGGGACGGCCGAGCGGGTAGCCGGGCCGGCTGTCCGGCCGGGGCGGCCGGTCCTCCTGCCCGGTCATGGGAGTCGCGATCTCCCCGGGAGCCACGGTGTTGACCGTGATGCCGTGCCTGCCCAGCTCCAGCGCCAGCGTGCGGCTGAGCATGCGCAGGCCGCCCTTGGCCGCGCAGTAGGGCCCGGCCCCGAGGCGGGGATAGTCCTCGTGCACGCTGGTCACGTTGACGATCCGGCCGCCGGCGCCGCGCTCGATCATGCGGCGGGCCGCCCGCTGCGAGCAGAGGAACGGCCCGTCGAGGTCGACCGCGAGGACCGACCGCCATCGGTCGTAGCCGATCTCCAGCAGCGGCTCGGTCGTGCCGGTGCCCGCGTTGTTCACCAGCACGCCGAGGCCGCCCAGCTCGTCGGCGAGCTCGTCGACCACGGCCGCCGCGGCCACCGGGTCGGTCAGGTCGTGCTGCCGCACGGCGGCCCGGCGTCCCTGATCCACGACCTGGCGGGCCGTCTCCCGCGCGCCCTTCTCATCCCGGTGATAGGTGACGCCGACGTCGAAGCCGTGCGCGGCGAGCATCACCGCGGTCGCCCGCCCGATCCCCGAGTCGGCCCCGGTGACGATCGCCACCTTGTCGTAGTCGAAGCGCGAGATCGGCGCCGTCGTGTCCGCCATGGGCCCGGCGTACCCGGAAGACCCCCCTCTACACGCCGCGCCGGGCGCGCGCCATGGCGGCCAGGCGCGTGCGCTGCTCCGGGGTGAGGCGCGCCAGCCGCTCACGCGGATCCGGCCGCGTCGTGACCGCGTCGGTGCCGATCAGCGCCTCGGCGTGGTCGGCCGCGACGCGCACGGAGTCCTCCGACGCGGCGTCGGCCGCGAGCGGCGCGATCCGCTCCCGGTATCCGCCGTCCTCCCCCCCATCCTCCAGGGCCCGGGCCAGCAGGTCGGCCGCCCGGTCCTCGGTCCAGTGCGTCACGGGCAGCCAGGTCGCCACCCCGGCGCGCTCCAGCCGCTCGGCGTTGTCCGGACGGTCGACGCCGTGCGCCAGCAGCACCTGCGGGGTCGCCGACGACAGCGCACGGGCGAGCGTGCCGATCCCGCCGTGGTGGACGACCGCGGCGACATGGGGCATGACCGTGGCGAACGGCGCCGAGGGCATCCACTCGATCCCGTCGGGCAGCGACTCCGGCTGGAACGCCGGGTGCCGGTTCACCAGCAGGGCCTTCCTCCCGATCCGCCGGCATGCCCGCGCCGCCACGTCGTAGAACCGATCGTGCAGCACCTGCCCGGTGCCGCCGGTGATCAGCACGGGCGGCTCGGCCCAGTCCGGCACCGGCCCCTGCGCCGTGTCGCCGAGCACGAACCCGCAGCGGACGACGCCCGCCGGCGCCGGCTGGCCCGCGGCGTCGAACCATTCCGGCCACAGCGCGAGCTGGGTCTTGGCGCTCGTCAGGTAGGAGTTCCAGTCGCGGACCGGCCGCAGGCCGAACTCCTGGAAGACTTCGTCGTATCCCTGCCCGAGCACGCGCCGGAAGAGGTTCGCGAGCACCGGCAGCGAGACGTACTGGTGGGGCGTGACGGACACCAGCGCCACCGGCACCCCGCGACGCTCGGCGGCCATCAGCGCGGCGATGCCCGACGTGTGCCGGGCGACCACCACGGTCTCCCCCGGCCGGTAGTGCGCCTCGATCATGCGGACCTCGTCCGCGAGCAACTCGAACAGGCCGTTGCGCCGGTAGAGCGCCAGCACGCCTTCGGGGTCCTTGAGGGGATCGAGCATGTAGCGCCGGGCGTCGTCCAGATGCCGGTCGTAGCCCTCCGCCGTGTCGATCGGCACGTGCCGAAGACCCGCGGCCGCGAGCCGGTCGGCGAACCAGGAGTGCGTCATCACGACGACGTCGTGGCCCCGCTCCGCCAGCTCGCGCCCGATCCGTACGAACGGGAGCACGTCGCCGTTGGTGCCGTGGGTGCTCAGCAGCATCGTGGCCACGCGGATCAGCCGTTCCCCGAGTCGAGCAGGGCGTCGATCTCCTCGTCCGACAGGCCCGCGAGCTCGTCGAGCAGCCCGGCCAGCTCCTCGTCGTCGGCGTCGGCCAGCTGCCGCTCCTCGATCGCCTTGGCGACCTCCGCGACGGTGAACGAGGTGGTGTAGAGGGTGTCGAAGGGCAGCTCGACGCCGAACTCGGCACGCACCCGCGCCATGAACTGCACCAGCCGCAGCGAGTGGCCGCCGAGTTGGAAGAAGCCGTCGCTCACCGAGGTCGGCGCCACGTCGAGCAGCTCGGCCCACATGCGCATGACGGTCGCCTCGACGGGGCTCGCTCCCGCCACCTCCGTCACGGGACGGGCGGCCCGCATGGCGTCGAGGATCGCGTCGGCGCCGGTCAGCCGGGTCGCGATCCGTTCGACGGCCGCCCATCCCGCGGAGGCGGCGGCGTCGACGGATCCGGCGGGTCCGGTGGTCCCGGCGGGCCCCGCTGCCCTCTCCTCAGCAGGGCCCGGCGTGTGGACGACGGCGGCCGCGTCGGCCGCGTCGAGGACGTACCAGGCCGCCTCCTCGCCGTCGTACGGCTCCACCGTCGCCGGCAGAGCGGCGAGGAAGTCCCTGGCCGGCTGGTTGCGCTCGGTCGCCCGGAACGCCAGGGCCACCCGGGCGAGGCCGCGCTCGCGCGCGAGCGCCCCCAGGTGCGCGAGCATGCGGTGCTCCACCCCGCGCCCGAGCGCCCGGCAGCTGAGCAGGAACGCGCCGGCGCCCAGCGTGTCCCCCTCCGTACGCACGTCGGTGAGGCCGACGACGCCGTAGTCCCCGAAACGGTCGCTCACGTCCACGACGAACTTCTCGTCGCCGTCCAGGCGACGCACCCCGGAGAGGTTGAACTGGTTGGTCCGCTCGGCGAGCTGTGCGGCCCGGGCCTCGTGCTCGGGACCGGCCGGGGTGATGGTCACCCGCAGATCGAGCGTGGCGAAGAAGTCGGCGAGGGACATCTCGCCCCTGGCCTGCTCTCGCTGCCGTTCCTCCTGGTAGCGCCGGGTGCGCTCGCGGTCGGCCTCGGTGACCGCGAGCAGGTCGAGAGGCCAGCAGTGCCGCAGGAAGGCCGCCGCCTCCGCGGCGTCCGCCGGGAGCCTGAGGGTCAGCACCTCGGGGCAGCCGGCCCGGACCTCGGCGCACTCGACCGGGCTGTCGTCGAGGAAGACGAAGGAGTCGAGCCCGAGGTCGAGCTCGGCGGCGAGCGACCGCAGCGCCTGCGACTTGGCCTCCCACCCGACGCGCATCGCCGCGACGTCGTCCAGGCCGACCGGCAGCTCCGGGTGCCGGGCGAACACCTCGCGGACGTCCTTCTCCTCGTTCTTGCTGCACAGGCACAGCAGCCTGCCCGCGGCGACCTGGCGGGCCAGCTCCCGCCAGATCTCCATCCGCTCCGGGCCGATGACCACGCCGTCGGGGCCGTCCTCGCCGACCACGCCATCCCAGAGCGTGCCGTCGCAGTCCACGGCGACGACCTTGGGACGGGGGGTGGTCATGGCGTGCAGGCGGCGGACGGCCGCGGCGGCCAGCGCGGCGAAGTAGCGGTCGGTGTAGGGCACGTTGCCGGTCCGGTCGGCGAAGGCGTCGTGGACGGCCTCCGGCGCCGGTTCGTACGGCTCGGCGGAGGTGAGCACGGAGACGGCCCGGTCGCCCTCGAACGCCCGGGCCAGTTTGGAGGCGAGGCGCGCGTGCGCCTCGGGAGAGCCGTGCTCGGGTGAGGGAGGGCAGACGACGAGCACGTGCGGCGTGCCGGACGCGCGCGCCGAGGTGCGCAAGGCGGCGGCGAGGTCGGTGGCGACGGCCTCCACCTCGTCGAGCCCGTCCTGCCCGGCGACCATGTTTTCAGCGACCATGTCCTCCGCCCGGACCAGCACGACGGCGGCGCCGGCCCGGCCGAGCACGCTGCCCGAGTCGAGGAGCGAGGGGAAGACCTGGTCGTACGGAGCGAAGGCGACGGCCTCCTCGGCGTCTCCCTCGGCGTCGAGTTCGGCGAGCCAGAACCGCAGGGCGTCCCCGAGCGGCTCGGCGGTGAAGGTCGCGGCGACCCCAACCCCGATCTTGTTCACTGCGGTGTCCCTTTCGAGAGCGCGGTCAGTCGGACGCGGTCAGTCGGACATGGCGACGAGGATGCGGCGGGAGCCGGTGAAGGGCCTGCGGCCGTGCCCGACCAGCACGTTGTCGATCAACAGCAGGTCGCCCTCCCGCCAGTCGACGTCCACCGCGTTGTCCAGACCCCGGTCGCGCACCTGGATCACGTACTCGCCGGGGATCGGGGCGCCGTCGGGGAACGCCACCGACTGGGGCAGCTCCTCCGGCGGCATGAGTTCGGCGAGCATGGCGGCGGCCTCGTCGCCGATCGAGGCGGGGTGCCACTGGTCGGCCTGGTTGAACCACACCTCGGCACCGGTCACGGGATGCCGGGTGGTGGCCGGCCTGACCTGAGAGATCCGCACGCCGCCGTCGGGCCGCCACTGCCAGTCCGCGCCGATGCCGTCGAGGAATCCGGCCACCTCGTCGCGGTCCTCGGTCTCGAAGGTCTCCTGCCAGCTCTTGCCGAGCCCCCGGCCGGCGTGCAGGTTCTGGGTGTAGCGCACGCCCTTGGCGAAGGCCTCCCTGACCTCGTCGTCGAGCGACTCCAGCCAGCGCACGCCGTCCACGACGGGGGTGGCCCCGCCGGTCTCGGCCGCCTTCTCGCAGTAGAACAGCAGCCGGGAGGGCCAGGTGGCGGAGTACGACAGCTCGTTGTGCATGGAGATCGTGTACTCGGGCGGATACTCGGTCGAGGTGTAGACGTTGCCGCCGACCTTGGTGCGGGGCGAGTTGCCGTGGACGTACGCCAGGCGGCTGGGCAGCAGCATGTCCATGACGGGATCGAGGGTCTCGGGCGTGACGCCGAACCCCCGGAAGACGAGCGCCTTCTCGCGGACCAGCAGGTCGCCCACGGGCAGTTCGCGCAGCCGTTCCATCAGCCCCTCAGGCGTGGCGGCGGAGCCGTCCGGGGCTATTTCCAGGGGCTTCCAGAAGTCGTCCATGCGTCCTCCTTCTGCGCGGGATCCGGCCGCGGCCGAGCACGGGGAAAAGGTCGAATTAAGGAGGCAGGCGGGCCCTCGAATAAGCGGCGCTCCTGCGGATAGAGATTCCGGCGGCCAACATAGAACCCGGATCGGGTTACGCGCAAGAAACATGTTTCATCGGTTCGCTCGACGGCGTCAGTCAAATTCTCCGACATTGATCTGTGTCTGCCGGCAATGCCGACGGCTACTCATGTTTCGCCACCCGGGAGCGATGACGGAAGGTCGATTTCCCAATACCCAGCGCAATTGATCGCAGGTGGAAGTGAGGCTTGCGTTACCCAGCGTGCGTCCCGTATCGTAAAATAATCACTTTCGTGGGAGCGCTCCCACGCATCTCGGCTCGAAACGCGGCGAGATACGCGGTGACGTCCTGCGGAATCGACGATCAAGCGTTTTCTGGTTCAACCACTTTTCTGCGTGGTCAGCTGGTCCTGCGCATTGTTTGGCGCAGAGAGGAGAACGCTCGGTGACGATAACGCCGACGACTGAGAACGAGCATCTAATAGCTTCGCTTTCCCCACGCAGGCAGGAGGCCCTGCGCCGGCTCCTGGCCGCCAAGGCCGCCAGGGCCGCCGCCGCGACCGCGATCGCCCCGCGCGGCGGAGGGCCCGCCCCCTGCTCCTACGAGCAGACCCAGATGTGGCTCGGGGCACGGTTCGCCGAGGGCGCACCCGCGCCCAACGCCACGATCGGCCTGCGGCTCACCGGCCCGCTCGACGTCCGGGCCCTGACCGTCGCCCTGGACAGCCTGGTCGAACGCCACGAGATCCTGCGCACGGTCTACGAGGGCGACGGGCACGAACCCCGGCAGATCGTCCTCGACCCCGGGCCCGCGCCGCTCGACGTCGTCGACCTGCGGGAGCTGCCGGAGGCCGAGCGGGAGGCCCGGGCCCGGGAGATCACGTCCAGGGCCGCCGTCGAACGCTTCGACCTGGAGGCCGGGCCGGTCCACCGTACGACGCTGGTCCGGCTGGCCGACGAGGACCACGTGCTGATGTTCGTCTGCCACCACATCGCGTGCGACGGGTGGTCGGTCGGCATCATCGTGGACGAGCTGACCAGCGTGTACGCGACCGCCCACGAGGGACGGCCCGCCGAGGTGGCCACGCCCCCGCTCCAGTACGCCGACTACGCGGCCTGGTCGCGACGTGAGCTGACCGGCGAGCAGCGCGAGCGGCGGCTCGACTACTGGCGCGACCGGCTCGACGGCGCGAGCGCGGTGGAGCTGCCCATCGCGCGGGACGGCCAGGCCGCCACCGAGGGCAACCGGAGCGACTGCCACCTGTTCACGCTGCCGGACGAGGTCCTGCGGGCGCTGCAGGAGGCCGGCGGCCCCGGAACCACCCCGTTCGTGGCCCTGCTCACGGTCTTCTCGATGCTGCTCGCGCGCTACACCGGGCAGGGCGACCTGACGATCGCCACGGTGAACGGCGGGCGCCGCCGGGTGGAGCTGGAGCCCGTGCTGGGCTGCTTCGTCAACGCCCTGCCGCTGCGCGCCGACCTGTCCGGCGACCCCTCGTTCCGGCAGGCGGCGGCCGGGGTCCGGCGCAGGCTAGGCGAGGCGCTCGCCAACCACCTGCCGTTCTCGGAGCTGGCCGGGGCGCTGAGCGACCGGGACGCCCGCAATTTCTCGCTGTCGACCGTCGGCTTCTCGCTGCGCGTCTTCCGCGACCAGCGCGGGAGCTGGCCCGAGCTGGAGGCGTCGGTCTGGGAGCACGAGGTCGACGACTTCACCTACGACCTCGCGCTGCTGGTGCACCTGAACGGCGCCGGCGACCCCGAGCTCTACCTGACCTACCAGAAGGACCGGTTCGACGCGGACGCCGTCGCCCGGATGGCCGGGCACTACCGGGCGCTGGCCGAGCGGATCGCCGCCGCCCCGGACACCCCGCTGGCGGGCCTGGAACTGCTCACCGACGCCGAGCGCGACCTCGTCCTCGGGACGTGGAACGACTCGGCGCGGCCGTACCCGGACGCGGCCCTGCCCGAGCTGCTGGAGCGCCACGCGGGCTCCGACGCGGTCGCGGTCTCCTTCGAGGGCCGCACGACCACGTACGCCGAGCTGCACGCCCGCGCCAACCAGGTCGCCCACCTGCTGCGCGAGCGGGGCATCGGCCCGGAGGACACGGTCGGCGTGCTGCTCGACCGGAGCCCGGATCTCATCGCCTGCCTGCTGGGCGTATGGAAGGCGGGCGCGGCCTACCTGCCGATGGATCCCAAGTTCCCCGCGCAGCGCGTCCGCGACATGCTGTCGATCGCCGCGACCCCGCTGGTCCTGACCTCGGCGGGCTACACGCACCTTTTCGACGGCGCCGACGCGCTGGACGACGTCGTGGACGTGGAGAGCGGCGTGCTCGACGACCGGCCGAGCGACCCTGTGGGCGTGCCGTACGACATCGACCGGCTGGCCTACGTGATCTTCACGTCGGGGTCGACCGGCAAGCCGAAGGGCGTGCAGGTCACCCACCGCGGGCTGGTGAACCACGTGTGGTGGGCCGTCGAGGACCTGGCTTCCCAGGGCGACGGCGGCGCGCCGCTGTTCGGCTCGGTGGCGTTCGACCTCGTGGTGCCCAACCTCTGGGCGCCGCTCGTCACCGGTCAGCGGGTCACCGTGCTGCCGCAGGACTTCGACATGGGCGAGCTGGGCGCGCTGCTCGTGGCGGGCGGGCCGTACGGCTTCATCAAGTGCACCCCCGGGCACCTGGAGGTGCTCGGTCACCAGATCGACGCTCGGCAGGCCGCCGCGCTCGCCGGCAAGATCGTCGTCGCGGGTGAGGCGCTGCCCGGTTCCATGGCCAACCGGTGGCTGGAGATGCTCGGACCGGGCCGGCTGATCAACGAGTACGGCCCCACCGAGGCGTCGGTCGGCACCTGTATCTATCCCGTGCGGGACGCCCAGCTCGTGGAGGTCGTCCCGATCGGGCGCCCGCTGCCCAACATGAAGATGTACGTCCTGGACGCCAACCGGCGGCTGCAGCCGGTCGGCGTGCCGGGCGAGCTGTACGTCGGCGGCGTGGGCGTCACCCGCGGTTACATGAACCGGCCGGACCTCACCGAGGAGCGGTTCCTGCCGGATTCTTTCAATCCCGGGGGCCGGATGTACCGCACCGGCGACCGGGTGACCTGGACCCGCGACGGGATCGTGGCCTTCCTCGGCCGGTTCGACGACCAGGTGAAGATCCGCGGCTACCGCATCGAGCTGGACGAGGTGCGCGCGGCCGTCCTCGATCACCCCGGCGTGCGCGACGCGGTCGTCGCCGTGCACGCGTTCACCCCCGAGGACAAGCGGCTCGTCGCCTACTACGTCCCCACCGGTCCTGAGTTGTCCGAGCTGGCGGACCACTGCGCGGAACGGCTGCCGGGATACATGGTCCCGTCGGTGTTCGTACCGCTGGAGACCATCCCGCTCAATGCCAACGGCAAGGTGGACCGCAAGGCGCTGCCCGATCCGGTCGTACGGGTGGGCGACGACCTCGCCGAGCCGACGACCGAGACCGAGATCGTGGTGGCCGGGGTCTGGCGGGAGGTCCTCGGCATCGAGGCCGTCTCGATCGACAGCGACTTCAACGCGCTCGGCGGCCACTCGCTGCTGCTCATCCGCATGGTCGCCAAGCTGCGCCAGGCGCTGCCCGCCGACGGCTACCCGGTGACCGTGCTCGACGCGATCGCCAACCGCACCGTGCGGGAGCTGGCCGCGCTGATCGACGCCGCCGGGCAGGCGCCGGAGGAGAGCGACGACGGCCCGCGCGGCCTGCTGGTCGAGCTCACCCGGCCGGTCAAGACGCCGACGCTGTCGCTCGTCTGCATCCCGTACGGCGGGGCCAGCGCGATGGTCTACCAGCCGCTGGCCGACGCGCTGCCGGACGGTCACTCGCTGTTCGCGGTCGCTCTGCCCGGTCACGAGCTGGGCGTCGAGGAGAGCACCATCCCGTTCCACGAGGCCGCCCAGCGGGTCTGCGACGAGGTGGTCGAGCGGGTGCGCGGCCCGGTCGCGTTGTACGGCCACTGCGTCGGCAGCGCGCTGACCGCCGAGATCGCGCGGCGGCTTGAGGCGGCCGGACGGCGCGTCGAGGCCGTCTACACGGGCGGCAGCTTCCCGTTCGCCACCCCGAGCAAGGGCTTCAACGGCCTGCTCGGGCGGATCTTCCGCAGCAAGGCGCTGGACAACGCCAACGCGCACGCCAACTGGCTGCGCGCGATGGGCGCCGACCTGCAGGACCTCGACCCCGAGCAGGTCGACCACATCATCCGCACCATGCGGGTGGACGCGCGGGCCGGTGAGGACTACTTCAGCGAGCTCGTGGAGCGGCAGAGCCCGCAGCTGCGCGCCCCGGTGATCTCGATCGTCGGCGACCGCGACGCGCTCACCGACTTCTACCAGGAGCGCTACCGCGACTGGCACTGCGTCTCCGAGACCACGGCGCTGGTCGTGATGGCCGAGGCCGGCCACTATTTCCTCCGGTATCGCACCGAGGAACTGGCCGCGATCGTCACGACCGCCCACACCACCGTCGACCGTCCCGAGGAGTGGCGGCCGCGCCCGCCCGAGGACCCGGCGACGTGGTGGCGGCAGGCGCTGTCCACCGATCGGCGGGCCGACGTCGCCGGGCCGCAGCCCAGCCTGGGCCGGTTCTTCACGGTGGCGAGCGGTCAGATCGTCTCCATGATCGGCGCCGTGATGACCGAGTTCGCCGTGCCGATCTGGGCGTACCTGAAGAGCGGCTCGCTGGTGCAGTTCGGCCTGTTCGCCATCATCGGGCTGGTGCCGGGGCTCGTCCTCGCGCCGTTGATCGGCGCGCTCGTCGACCGGTACGACCGCAAGCGGGCGATGCTGGCGGCAGACGGCTTGTCTCTGGCCGTGCAGGCCGCGCTGCTCGCCCTGATGGCCGGCGACGTGCTGAACATGCCCCTGCTGTACGGCCTGCTGGTGGTGCTGTCGATATCGGTGACCCTGCAACGGGTGGCCTGGCAGTCCGCCGGTCCACAGCTCGCGCCCAAGCACTATCTGCATCACGTCGGCGGCGTCGTCCAGCTCGGCAACGCGGTGGCCCAGCTCATGGTCCCGCTGTTCTCCGTCGCCGTGCTGGCGCTGATCGGCATCGAGGGCATCCTGACCGCCAACGTGGTCTGCTACGCGATCGCGTTCGCCGTGACCCTGCTCGTGCGCTTCCCGGCCACGATGGCCTGGCGGCGCCGCGAGACGGTCTCCGCCGAGATCCGCAACGGCTTCCGCTACCTGCTGCGGCGGCGGGGCCTGCGGGCCATGGCCTTCACGATGTTCATCGTGAACTTCTTCCTGTTCACCGGGTTCATCATGATCTCGCCGCTGGTGCTGTCGGTCGGCGAGCTGGCCGACACCGGACGGGTGGCGCTGCTCGCCGGGATCGGGGCGGTGTGCGGCGGCCTGATCATCACGCTGTGGGGCGGCCCGCGTGACCGCCGGATGTTCGGCATGCTGGCGGCCGCCGGCGTGCTCGGGATCTTCTGCGCGATCGCCGGTCTGCGCCCGTCGCTCATCCTCATCACGGTCGGCGCCTTCGGCATGTCGCTGATGATGACGATCAGCGACGGCATCTGGCTGACGATCATCCACTCGAAGGTGCCCCAGCGCTACCACGCCCGGGTCATCGCGATCAACCGGATGCTCGCGCTGTCGACCCAGCCGGTCGGCCTCGCCGTACAGGCCTGGCTGGTGGGGCTGGTCTTCGAGCCGCTGATGCGGCCGGACGGCCCGCTGGCCGGCACGGTCGGGAAGGTGATCGGGGTCGGCGAGGGCCGCGGCATCGGCCTGCTGTACATCGTGTGCGGCCTGGCCATCGCGCTCACGATCACGCTGGCCCTGCGGCACCCGGCCCTGGCGAGGTTCGACCAGGAGACCCCGGACGCCGAGCCGGACGACCTGGTCGGGCTGGAGGCGCTGCGCAGCCGTCAGGAGCAGCGGCACGTCCCGCCGCAGCGGGTTCCATCCGAGCTGTGAGCAGGTGAATGGCATACGGGCCGCCGGGTACGGCGGCCCGTATGAACGAGAAGAAGATGAACCCGAAGCAGCTCGCCGAGGAGCTGGCGACCAACGCGCAGGACGACCCGCGGTTCAAGAACCGGACGCCCGGCATCCGGGCCACCCGGCGGGGGTCGGTGGAGCAGGCGGACCAGGACGCCGCCGGCATCGTCGGCGGCAAGGGGATCTCGGGCGGCGGCGCGTCCGGAGGAGAAACCCTCGGGCAGCCGCCCACCGGACGACTCGACGACGAGGAGGACGAGGGCGACCAGTAGACCTCAGCTCAGGCGGAAGGTCGGGCGGCCACCGGGACCGGTCTCGGCGTCCAGCGTCTTCCCGCCGACGGTCTCGGCGACCTCCGGTTCGAGGAAGACGCGCACGTCCGCTCTCTCGATCACCTCGTCGCCCGAGAACGGCGCGCTCACCAGCGAGAGCTCCAGTGAGGCGGGCTCGCCCGGCTTGGCCGCGATGCGCAGGCCCGCCTCCTCGGGAAGGTACTCCCCCACCATCAGATCGCGGATCGCCCGAACAGCGTGGTCGGTGACTGTCAGCACGACGCGCCTCCTGTGTCTGCTCACGCGTCCTTGGGCTTGCGCCGCCGGTTCATCGCGAGCCACCCGGCGTCCCAGGCGGCGTACCTGCGGTGATCGAGACGGCGGCGGACGAGGGCGAGACACGCGAGCAGGGCCGTCAGCGACAGCGCCGCCGTAGCCGTTCCGGACGCGACGCCGTCCGCGACCGTGTCGATCCGGCTCCGCGGGCCGTCGCCGGGCCTGCCCTCGCGGTCCAGCCAGATCCGCACGGGCGAGCCGGCCTTGGCCGCCGAGGGAACCGGCGCCTGCCCCGTCACCGTACGGCCGTCGGCGGTCGTCCAGGCGACGCCCGTGCGCAGCCGCGCGGCGGTGCCCTCGACCGCGACCCAGGTGGCCGCCGGCGCGTCCCGCGTGACGGTGGCCGTCACCCACCGCCCGGAATGCTCCTCGGCCAGGCCGGCGCGATAGACGGCGGCGCCCACGGCGAACGCCGCGCCCAGGCTCAGCACGGCAAAGATCAGGAAGGCCAGGACGGCCACGGACTCGACGCGGTCGGTGCCGCGCCGTAACGGATTGCCGTCGGGCAGGTAGCGCCGCACCCGCATCGTCACCGGGCCAGATCGCATGGCGTCACCCCTCCTCCTTCTCGTGCGCCTGGTCGTGCGCCTTCTGGTGCGGGGGGCGTCTCACTCGCCCGGCTCCCGGAACCGCGGCGCGTCCGGCGGAGGGCCGGAGGACTCCTGGATCAGCGCGTTCAACGTGGTGTCGTCGGCGACGGCGTGCTCTGCCTCGGCCGTGTCCTCCAGCGCGACGATCCGCTCGGGTCGCCGCGCCTCCCGCTCCGCCTCTTCCCGGTCCCGGACGGCCCCCTCGATGGCCTCCAGCATCTCCTGCCGGCTGTAGGAGCCCTCGGCGATCTCGTTCAGGAGGGCGAGGGTCTCGGCCGGCACGTGGATGTCCGCCGCGGCGGCGGAGTAGAGGTCGCGGCGCGTCACGCGAAGACGGTCGTGGAAGAGCTCGTCCACGACCTGGCGCAGTCGCTCCGTCTCCGTCTCCGCAGGGTCAGGCATGCCTTCTCCTCCCGGTCTGTCCTTACCCCCCGCGGTGCGGATCCCACGCCCCGGCTCACAGATCGGCTCACGGATCGGCTCATAGATCGGCGACGAGAAGCCGGTATCCGGCGTCGTCCTCCTCCAGGCCGAGCAGGTCGCGGTGGCGCTCGTGCCATCGGCCCGACTCCAGGTCGGCCGCGAGCCGGTCCAGGGCCGGCCGTACGACCGACTGATCGAGCTGGGCGAGCACGGACATGCCCGCCTGGACCACGGGATCGAGATAGCCCTCGGGTCTGCGCCAATAGGCGGCGCCGAACCCGTCGGTGCAGTCGTGCGGGATGGGGACCGGCTCGACCGGTGAGGATCACCACGCGGCGCCGCGCGACCCTGCGCAACTCTGAGATCCCGGCCCCGAGGTCCGTCCAGTAGTGCACGGTCAGGATCGCCATCGCGGCGTCGGCCACGCCGTCGGCGAGGGGAAGGGCCTCGGCCTGGGCGCGCACCACGGGCGCCGACCCCGGCGGCCGCTGGGCGATCATCACCGTGCTCGGCTCGACCGCGATAAGGGTCGCCGGGGGTTCGTACGATCCCGTGCCCGCCCCCACGTTGACGACCGTCGCGGCGTCCCCGAGCGCGGCGGTGATCTGGCCGTCGAGCCTCGGATCGGGCCTGCGGGCGGCGCGGTAGGTCCTGCCGATCTGGTCGTAAACGGTCATGCCGCCAGTATCCGCCGCGCCGGTTGAGGGCTGCTCAGGCGAGCCAGTCCAGCCACTCGCCGTGCGGCCCGGCCATCGCGAGCGGTTCGCCGTCGAGCGCGGGCAGGAACGCCAGCCGCCTCTCCGGCAGATCGGCCGTCAGCTTCGGAAGAAGGAAGGGCAGCCGGGGCGAGCCCTCGTTGGAGATCCACCGCACGGGCAGGCCGCCTGCTCGGAGACCGCGCACGAGCGTGACGAAGCGGTCCCGCGCCTCGGCGTCCAGGTAGGGCATGACCGCGCTGTGGAAGACGACGACCGTCGCCCCGGCGGGCGCGGCGGCGACGAGATCGGGCAGGGCCGCCGCGGCGTCCCCCCGCACCAGGCGCGGCGGGTCCTGCCGCGCCATCCGCACCGCACCGCGCAGCCGCGCGAGCCGGTCCCGCTGTTCCGGCCACACCAGGCACTCCAGCCAGCGCACCGCCTCGTCGTCGCGTACGTCGATCGGGTTGAGGTCCAGCCCGGCCCGCCACACGACCTCGGGGAGACGCTCCGGCACCGGCACCTTCCCGTTCGTCCGGCAGGTGAGCAGCACCGGGCTTCCGGCCGGCCCGATCTCGGGCCCGTCGTCGTACCGGTAGCGGTAGCGGTCCGGGTAGAGGCACAGCCCCGCCGAGGCGCCCACCTCCACCAGGGCCAGCGGCTGCGGCAGCGCCGCCAGCACCGGCAGCAGGCTCGCGCACCGGCCCGCCTCGTTGGTCTGCGTCCGCCGGGCGAGCATCGTCTCCCGTACCTCGGCCCAGTGGCTCACGATCCACTCCCGGAAGCGGCCGAACTCGTTGTACGGCCCGCCGAGGAAGCGTACGGCGGCCAGCAGCAGGTTCGGCTGCCGCTTCGGCTCCGGCAGGCCGTCGATCAGTTCGAGCAGCCCCGGGTCGGCCGCGATCCCGAGAGCGAGCGCCTCGTAGGCCGCGCTGTGCCCCCTGACCTCCCGCTCCGCGAAGTATCTGTACCACTCCGCCGTCTCCATGCCGCCTCCTTGAGGAACGCCGAAGACTTCATGGAACCAGGCGGTCCCAGGTCCACAGGCGCTCGCCGTCCTCGATACGGTCGGTGGGCAGCAGGCCGATCCGGCCGGCCACCGCCATGGACGCGTGGTGATCGGGATGGATGTGGGCCTCGATGCGGGCGACGCCGCGCGCACGCAGCCACCCGGCGAGGGCCGCCGCCGCCTCCGAGGCGTAGCCCCGGCCCTGCCAGGCGGTTCCCACGACCCATGCGACCTCGGCCCGCCGCCCCTCGTCCGCCACGGTCGCCTGCACGTAGCCGACCGCCCGCCCATCGGTGTCGCGACGGATGATCCAGTTGAGCCACTCCTGCCGCCCGTCCGGAGAGCGGCGGGCTTCGAGCGCGGCGTACCGGGCGCGGAGTTCCGGCGGGGTGGGCGCGGCTCCGCCGATGAAGGCGTACAGCTCCTCCCCCGCCAGCACCTCCGCCATCTCGTCCGCGTCCTGCGCGGTCAGAGGCCGGAGTGTGAGCCGCGCCGCTGAGATGGTCTCCATATGCCGAAGTCTCCCCTGTCCCGGCCCGTACGCCCAACTGCTTAAACCGATCAAATCCCGGCGGGCACGGCGGACATCATGGCTGGCATGAAGCACCGCACGGCGTCCTGCTCCCGTGCGGTCGTCGAGGCGGCCTGCCGTACGGCGGGGCTCGATCCGGAGAAGCCGGGCTGGACGGCGCCGGTTCGAGCCCGGCCGGCGAGGACCTCCAAGAACGGATCATCTGGCACCTGTGGCTGACCAGCAAGATCGATACAGTGCGCCGGTGATCAGATCACGGTGGGCACGTGTCTTATGGCCGGCGCTCGTGGCCGCGCTCCTGATGGCAGGGCTAGCGGGCGAACCGGACCTCATGGGGAAGACGGTGCTGTGCTCCTCCATGTCCATGGGCGACACCGTGTCGCTGACCTGCGACGACCCCGAGTTCGAAGCCGAGATGAAGGCCAACGCCCTCACCCCCGAGGAGGCGAAGAGCATCGGGTGCCCGCCGGTGCAGTGGGACGACGAGGCCGAGCTCGGCCCCGATATGGGGCAGGACCCGAGCCTCGTGAGCGCCGAACCCACGTACACCCCGCGTACGCCCGACCCGGCGACCGCCGCGCGGGTGAACCAGGCGTGGGACCGGATCGAACGCTGGCTGGGCGCGCACGCCTCGGCCACGCTGCGGAAGCTCAAGTTCGGCGCCGACCCGCAGAACCTCGCCGGATGGGAGACGGACAACGGCCGCCGCCTTCCCGACGACCTGTACGTCTCCTATCTCCGGCATGACGGCGCCGACGGCAACCTGGGCGCGGGGTTCCAGCTCCCGCCCTCGTACGGCCTGCTCGGTCTTTTCGAGATCGACTCCATCAACTGGGGGTACTGCCAGGAGCTGGTGATGGAGGGCGACCTGGACGCGGCCGACCCCGAGAACGGGACATGGCACGGCAGCTTCCTGGCCGTCGGCAGCGACGGCACCGGACGGGAGCTGTTCATCGAGCCGCGGACGGGCCGGGTCGGCGAGGCCAGGGCGCAGGACAAGGTGGAGTACGACGGACCGATGGGCTGGCCGTCGCATCTGACGATGCTGGAGGCGCTGGCCGGCGCACTGGAGCGGGGCGAGGCGCTGCGGGACTGGTACCCGGTCGTCACCGCGGGCTGTGAGCTGCGCTGGGCCGAGGAGCCCGCGCCCCTGCGGCAAGGCTGCGCCGGCGGCCCCCGGCCGTCCCCCACCCCGACGCCGACGGAGGAGCCGATCCCGGAGAAGCCGACGGCCGAGGAGTTGCGGGCCGGCGGGTGCCTGCCGTCCCGCCGTACGCCCGGCCGTACGACCCGAGCGCGCGTGCCGGGGCCGCGCGTCACCGCCGAGGTGAACGCGGTGTGGCGGCGCATCGAGCGGTGGCTGGCCCGGAAGGCGCCCGTCACATACAAGAGCCTGCTGCCGCCGGCCCGCCCCCTGGACGTCGCCAGGTCCGAAGCGGCGATGGGGCTGCGCTTCCCCGACGACCTGCGCGCCTCGCTGCTGCGGCACGACGGCGCCGGCTCATGGGGGTTCGGCCCCGCCCCCTTCTACGAGCTGATGTCCGCCAAGCACATCCGCAGCGAGTGGAAGATGCTCTGCGACATCGGTCTCGACGACTCCTGGTGGCATGGCCGTCTGATCCCCTTCGCCTACGCGAACGACGGCGGCAATCTCTTCGTCGACACGCGCACCGGGAAGACGGGCGAGTTCTTCAACGAGGAGGGGCTCACCCTGGAGGGCGACGTCGTGTGGCCGTCCTACCTGGCGCTGCTGAAGGCGACCACGAGGTCGCTGGAGACCGGCAGGCCGATCCGCGGCTGGCGGCCGAAGGTCGTCAAGGGCGAACTGGGGTGGGAGAGCACCACCCGGCGGTAGCCGCGATCAGGCCAGCCGGGCGGCGATGCCATCGAGGACGAAGTCGAGCCCGATCGCGAAGCGTTCCTCCGGCGTGGGACCCGCCGGATGGGTGAGCCATTCCGTGAGGTGGGGCAGGCCGCCGTCGGCGGCGGCCAGCTCGCGCAGCGCCGAGATGGCGGCGTAGAGCCGGGCGTCGTCGTCCAGGCCCTGGCGCCGCTCCTGACGGGCCTCCTCGCTGTCCTGCAGGGCGCTGCCGAGAACGTGCCGATCGACCAGGGCCGCATAGGTCATGGCCTCGCCGACGGTCGCCCCTTGCCGTACGAGGACGGTGAGCATGAACTCCAGCCTGCGCATCATGTGCGGGCCGGCCGGAGGGCGGGCGTGGACCAGCACGGCGAACCAGGGATGCCTCGACGTCATCCGCCGGGTTTCCAGGGCGAGCGTGCGCAGGTCGTCACGCCAGTCGCCGCCGGGCTCCCCGGGCAGCGAGATCTCGGCCGTGGCCGCGTCGAGCATGAGGTCGAACAGACCCTCCTTGCTGTGCACATGCCGATAGAGAGCCATCGGCGAGTACGGCCCGAGGCGGGCGGCGACCGCCTTCATCGTCAGGCCGTCCAGTCCGGCCTCGTCGGCCACGCCGATCGCCGCCGCCACGACCTTCTCCCGGTCCAGCACACGCCTGCGCGTCTGCGTCTGCTGCTGCGTCCAGATCAGCGGGAACTCGTTCGTCTCTCCCTCTCCCATGCCGTAAGTTTACGGCATACACTCAATGTGTACGTCATAAACTTACTGACACCGGAGGCACTGATGGCGCAGGCGACGACCGACGCGTACGAACCGCGGGGGATCCGGCTGGGCGTCGTGAGGGGCGTCAGCTACGGCCTGTTCGGCCCGCCCGGCACGTTCATCCCTCAGGCCCGATCGCTGGGCGCCGGGATCGTCCGGGCGTACGTGTACTGGAGCCAGGTCGAGCCCGAGCCGGGCCGCTACCGCTGGGACGTGGTCGACGCGCTGCTCGGCCAGCTCGACGGCGACGAGGAGGTGTGGATCACGCTGTGCTCCAGCTCCCCCTGGGCGACCCGGACGCCGACCGACTTCCTGCCGCCCTCCCCCGCGCACGACCTGGACGCCTACGCCGAGTTCGTCCGCCGGGTGGTGCGCCGCTGCGCCGGGCGGGTGCACTACTGGCAGTGCGACAACGAGCCGAGCAACACCGACCTGCTGTGGGCGGGGACCGCCGACGAGTACGTCGCGCAGCTGCGGATCATGTACGCCGCGGTGAAGGAGGCCGACCCCGTGGCCGCCGTGGTGCTGGGCGGGTGCGGCTACGACGTGCTCGGCAGCGAGGCGGGCAGCGAGCCCTGGCGCTTCTTCTCGCAGGTGCTGTCCGGCGGCCGGGACGCCTTCGACCTGTTCGACGTGCACCTGTACGGCGACGCCGCCGCGGTCCCCGCGCACATCGAGGCCGTGCGGGAGCTGATGCGGGCGCACGGCTGTCTCAGGCCGGTGGTGGTGGGCGAGTACGCCGCGCCCGTGCCGTTCGAGTTCCCCGAGGCTCAGGCCGTCATGTACGAGGTGTTCGCCGAGGCCTTCGCCGGCGAAGCACCGGTGCAGAGCACCGAAGAACTGGCCGCCAGGGCGCGGCAGGACACCCCCGAGCGGCGGGCCATGGCCGCGTTGTACGCGCGGATGCCGCAGCTGCCGCCCCGGCTGCTGATGTTCATGGAGGGGTGCCCGCCGGAGCTGGAGGCCGGACGCCACCGGATCAACTGCCGCCAGCTCGTCGCGTGCACCCTTCAGGCGCTCGCCGCCGGGGTCCGCCGCACCCTCTACTGGAACCTCGCGCCCGAGGTGCCCGGCCCGGCCGACCCGCTGCAGATCATGCATCTGATGTTCGGCAAGCTCGCCATGCTCGGCTACCGGGACGGCGAACTCGCCGTCCGGCATCCGGCGGCGGACACCTTCGCCCTGCTCGCCGCGCAGCTCGCGGGGGCCCGGCGGGTGACCCGCATCCAGTCCGCCGACCTGCCCGGCCTGTACGCATTCGAGGTCGAGCGCGCCGGACGGGGGCCGCTACTCGTGCTCTGGGACCGGAGCGACACGGCCGACGGGGAGGACCACCCGCCCGTCGCCGTCTCCTGGCCCTGGCCGGCGTCCGCCGCGACCGCCGTGGACGCCTTCGGCGAGCCGCACGCCGTCGAGGTCCGCGACCGGATGCTGCGCCTGGCCGTCTCCGACACGCCGGTGTTCGTCAGCCCGGAGAGCTGAGCACAGCTTCACAACGCTCTTCGACCCCTCGTGAACCACTTCTGTCACACAGCAGGATCAAGGTGATGTCGATCACATAAAGGGATCTTGTCGGCATACAGGCATGCATGGAACTTTGCGGAGGATTTCCACACCCCTTCTGGAGGCTCTCCGTGCTGTTACGAGCAGCCATCGCCGCGGTCGCCCTGACCGCCATCGGCGCGGTCCCGGCCCACGCGGCCGACGGTCCGGCCATCACCGTCGATCAGGGACGCACCCAACCGGTCTTCTCCTACGCCGACGCCGTTCGCGAGCATGTCTACGTCGAGTCGAGCGTCGACAGCGACTCCGACGGCCGCCTCGACCGGGTCAGGGTCGACATCATCAGGCCCAGGGAGTCGGGGCCCGGGCTCAAGGTGCCGACGATCATCGACGAGAGCCCCTACTACGACAACTCCGGGCGCGGCAACGAGTCCGAGCGCAAGACGTACGACGCGGCGGGCGAGCCCCTCAAGTTCCCGCTGTTCTACGACAACTACTTCGTGCCGCGCGGCTACGCCGTCCTCAACGTCGACATGGTCGGCACCACGAAGTCCGACGGCTGCCCCGACGTGGGCGGCAAGGCCGACGTGCTGGGCGGCAAGGCGGTCGTCGACTGGCTGAACGGCCGCGCCCCCGCCTACCACGACGACGGCTCCCCCGCGGTGGCCGACTGGAGCACCGGCAAGGCCGGCATGATCGGCAAGTCGTACGACGGCACGCTGGCCAACGCGGTCGCGGCGACCGGGGTCGAGGGCCTGGAGACGATCGTCCCGATCTCCGCCATCAGCTCCTGGTACAAGTACCAGCGCTCCAACGGCGTCATCTACAACTACAACTACATGTCGTACCTGTCCCGGGCCGTCGACACCGACCCGGCCGCCAAGTGCGCGGCGAAGCGGGCTCAGCTGGACGTCGACGCCGACGACACCACGGGGAACTACAACGGCTTCTGGGCCGAGCGCGACTACGTCGCCGGGTCGCTCGGCGACGCGTCGAAGGTGCACGCCAGCGTCTTCGTCGTGCACACGGTCAACGACCTCAACGTCAAGCCCGACAACTTCTCGGTGTGGTGGCAGGCGCTCGCCGACCGGAACGTGCCGCGCAAGATCTGGGTCGGCCAGTATCAGCACGTGGACCCCTTCGACTTCGAGGGGCGTCGTGACCTGTGGGTCGACACGCTGCACCGCTGGTTCGACCGCTGGCTGCTCGGCGTGGACAACGGGATCATGCAGGAGCCGCGCGCCGACGTGCAGGTCGGCCCGGCCGAGTGGGTCACCCAGAGCGACTGGCCGACGCCTGCCGCCTCGACCCACTTCTTCCGTCCGTCGGCCGACGGTTCGCTGAACCTCAAGCCCGGCAAGAACGGCGAGACCGCGAGCTTCACCGACGTCCGCCAGTCGGAGGACGCGATGGTCGCCGACGCCGGCACGGCCAAGCCCGGGCGGATCGCCTTCACCACCGGCGAGCTGCCGCGCGACCTGCGCATGTCGGGCACGCCCGAGGTGGACCTGCGGGTCTCGCTCGACAAGCCGACCTCGAACCTGACCGCGCTTCTCGTCGACTTCGGCGAGGACACCCGGGTCGACTGGCGCCGTGGGCAGGGCGTCACGACCCTCACCGAGGAGGACTGCCACGGCGACAGCACCGCCGCCGACGACGCCTGCTACAAGAAGGTCGTCACCAACCTGGCCACGCGTCCGCTGGAGATCGTGGCCCGCGGCTGGATCGACGCGCAGAACCGCGGCTCGCTCTCCGAGTCGTCGCCGCTGACCCCCGGCACGTACGCGCAGGTCAAGTGGAAGACGCTGCCGCAGGAGTACGTCTTCAAGAAGGGCCACAGGATCGGGCTGGTGATCGCCGGCACCGACTCGAACTACAGCGGCGAGCGGGCCACCGGCACGACCGTCACCGTCGACCTGCACAAGAGCCGGGTGGAGATTCCGCTCGTGCTCGGCGTCGGCCACGCGCTGAACGGCGACGACATCGTCAAGGACAAGGGCACCTGGCACGGTCCCCAGCAGATCGACCTGCCGGTGCCGGACAACAAGCTCTACTGATCCCCTGACCGTCCTCTGACGCCGGCGCCGGGACCCGCGTCCCGGCGCCGCGTCCGAGCGATCCGGACGGGAGGACTTGCGGGCGTTTGGACCTCTCCTGATCGGCAAACTGGTAGATCCACGGTCACGCCGACGGGAGAGGTCACCGTGCGTTTCCACGCCGACCTGCACATGCACTCCAGGTACGCCTACGCGTGCAGCAAGAACAGCGACCTGGAGCAGTTGACCTGGTGGGCCCGGCGCAAGGGCGTCACGCTCATGGGCACGGGCGACTTCACCCACCCGGCCTGGCTGGACCGGCTCCGTACGGCTCTCGTGCCGGCCGAGCCCGGACTGTTCCGGCTGCGCGACGACCTCGACCGCGAGGTCGCGGCGACGCTGCCGAGCAGCGTGGCCGCCGCACCCGTGCGGTACATCCCGCGACCTGCTGGAGGCCGTCCTGGCCTGCGGCGAGGGCGCCTACCTGGTGCCGGCGCACGTCTGGACGCCGTGGTTCGGCGTGCTCGGCTCGAAATCGGGATTCGACAGCATCGAGGAGTGCTTCGGCGACCTCACCGAGCACGTCTTCGCGCTGGAGACCGGGCTGTCCGCCGACCCCGCCATGATGTGGCAGGTCTCCGGCCTCGACGGATATCGGCTGGTCAGCTACTCGGACGCGCACTCGCCGCCCATCGTCGGCCGCGAGACCACCGTCTTCGAGACCGACCTGGACTACTTCGCGATCGAGCGGGACCTGCGCACCGGCGCCGGCCTGTGCGGCACGACCGAGTTCTTCCCCGAGGCGGGCAAGTACCACGTCGACGGCCACCGCAAGTGCGGCGTGCGGCTCGATCCTGAGGAGACGCGCAAGCTCGGCGGCCTCTGCCCGGTGTGCGGCAGGAAGCTCACGGTCGGCGTGCTGAGCAGGGTCCAGAACCTCGCGGACCGCCCGGCGGGCAGAAGCCCGCGCGGCGCGGCGGGCTTCCGCAACCTCGTCCCGCTCCCGGATCTCGTGGCCGAGACCCTGGGGGTGGGCCCGAAGAGCAAGAAGGTGGGCGCGGAGACCGACAGGCTCGTTGCCGCGCTCGGGCCCGAGTTCGCGATACTCGGCGACCTCCCTCTCGACGCCATCGCCGATTGCTCACTGCGGCTCGCCGAGGCGATCGGCCGCCTGCGGAACGGCGACGTGACCAAGGACCCCGGATACGACGGCGAGTTCGGCCGGATCCGCACCCTCAGCGTGCGCGGGGGTCAGAGGTAGGTGACGCCGGTCAGGGCCTGGGCGGCGGTCCAGAGGCGTCGCCCGACACTCGGGTCGGCCGCCTCCGCGCTGGGGCGGACCTCCACGACCGGGCCGCGCGTCTCCCGGAGGCGGGCCGGTCCGAAGAACTGGCCGCCGCGCACGCCGGGCGCGGTCGCGGCGAAGAGCTGGGGCAGCGCCCCGCGCTCGGGCGACTGCGTCACCAGCAGCCCGAGCCGGGCGAAGATCCGCCCGATCCGAGGGCGGTATTCCCAGGCCCGGGGGGTGAGATTGCTCCTCGACAGCCCGGGGTGCGCGACGACGCTGACGATCGGTGAGCCCGCTGCGCGCAGGCGGCGGTCGAGTTCGAGGCCGAAGACGGTGGTGGCGAGCTTGGACCGGCCGTACGCGCGGCTCGCGTTGAAGTCCCGCCGCGACATCAGGTCGTCGAAGTCGAGGTGGGCGTTCTTGTGGGTGATCGAGCTGAGGCTGACCACCCGTGCCGCCTCCGCCCGGCCGAGACTGCCGAGCAGCAGGCCGGTGAGAGCGAAGTGCCCGAGCATGTTGGTGCCCAGCTGAAGCTCGAACCCGTCGGCCGTCGTGCGGGCGGGGCCGAGGAGGACCACGCCGGCGTTGTTGACCAGCAGGTCGATCGCCGGGAAGGCGGCGGCCAGGTCCTTCGCGAACGCGTGCACCGACGTGAGCGAGGCCAGGTCGAGCTCACGCACCTCGATCTCGGCCCGCGGCGCGGAGCGCCGGATCGTCTCGGCCGCCCGCTCGGCGGCGACGGTGTCGCGTACGGCCATCACGACGTGTGCCCCGTGCCGGGCGAGTTCGGTCGCGGTGACCAGGCCGAGCCCCGAGTTCGCGCCGGTGACGACGGTGACCCGGCCGTGCTGGTCCGGGATGTGACTGGCGTTCCAATCGCTCATGGCGGCGACGCTAGGACGAGATCGCCGGGATTCGGTCGTACGCGTCTGCCTGGGAACCGCAGACCTACCTTCGGCGCGGACCGCACCGGCAGACTGTCGGCATGGCTGTCGACCACCCGTACGCTCGTGAGCTCGGCGACTTCCTGCGTGCCCGGCGCGGCCGGTTGCGCCCGCAGGACGTCGGCCTGGAGCCGGGACCCCGGCGCAAGGTGGCCGGCCTGCGGCGCGAGGAGGTCGCGCTGCTGGCCGGGCTGAGCACCGATTACTACCAGCGCATGGAGCAGGGCCGTGAGGTGCGGCCCTCGGACGAGGTGCTCGACGCCATCGCCTCCGCGCTGGACCTCGGCGACGAGGAACGCCGCCACCTGTTCACCCTCGCCCGGGCGGCACGGCGGCCGGCGGCCGTCCGCACGCGCCGCACCCCGGAACGCGTGCCGGACAGCACGCGGCGCCTGCTGCACGTCATGAACACTCCCGCGGTCGTGCTCGGCCGGCATCTCGACGTGCTCGCGTGGAACACGCTCGCCGAGGCGCTGCTCGGCGATCCGGACACCCTGCCGCCGGGGCGGCGGAACATGCTCATGGCGCTGTTCGAGGATCCCGGGACCCGGGCGCGCTGCCCCGACTGGGAGACCACCGCCCTGCAGTACATCGGCATGTTGCGGGCCGCCGTCGCGACCGATCCCACCCACCCGCGCGCCACGACGATCATCGGTGAGCTGAGCATCCGCAGCGCGGACTTCCGCCGGCTCTGGGCCCGGCACGAGGTGCGTGAGACGGTCCACGGGACGAAGCTGTTCCGGCATCCCCAGGTGGGCGAACTCACGCTCGACTGGGACGTCTATCCCCTGCCCGGCAACCCCGGCCCGGTCCTGCTCGTCCACACGGCCGAGCCCGGCTCCTCCGACGACGAACGCCTCCGGCTGCTCGCGTCCCTGCACGCCACCCGGGAATCGCGCAAAGCCCAGGCCGAACGGCCCGGGCTCCCCGAGGTGGTGCGCCGCCAGGGACTCGGACCCCGGAGCCGTTGATCGACGACTCCTGTAACCCAGCCGTCTCTATGTGCAGGTCTTCGTCTCCGGCGAGCAGAACCCGACCTCCGGGTAGCGCACCGAGGGCCTGTCCAGCAGGGGCTGGGGCTTACCGCCCAGATGCAGGTCGAAGAAGGCTCGGACGTACCTGCGGGTGATGTCCACCGAGCGGCTTCCAGCGAGCTCACTGCCGAGGTCGACGCCGATCTGCTGGGCCAGCAGGTCGTAGTCGCTGAAGGACGGGTGCACCGCTCCGGCCACCACCAGCCAGCGCTTCCAACCGGTCAGGTGTGCCCAGTCACGGTCCCATGTGGCGTCCTCGCCACCCGGTCGATGTAGCGGCTGGCCCAGGAACAGGAACGGGCGCGCCACCCCGCTCGCGGGGATCGGGGCGAACATGAGGCCGTCCATGTTGATTCCGGCGCGAACCCGGGAGTCCTTCAGCATCGTCTCTGCGACGCTCGCGCCTCCGAGGGACGTGCCCGCCATCGCGATCCGGGACGCGTCGATCAGTGAGGTGCCCTTCCACCTGGCACGTGGACCGGTCAGCCGATCGATCACGAAGGAGACGTCGACCGCCCGGTTCTTCACCGCCTTCTCACCGAAGTCGTCGACGCCTTCGAGTTCGCATGCGGCGCAGGTGGCAAGCCGCCCGTCGGGGAACGTGGTGGCGAAGGTCTCGTACGTGTGGTCGATGCCGGCCACCACGTAGCCTCTGCTCGCGAGTTCCTCGGCCAGGGCGGTGAGCGAGCTTCGGGGGTCGGTGAAGCCGGGAGAGAGCACGACAAGAGGCAGGGTGTGTGCACGTCCCGCCGGTTCGGCGCCGCTGAACGCGTGGGTCCGCGTTCTGCTCAGCACGTCGGACGGCACGCCCGTCACCCCTTTGCCCTTCAGGATGAGCTCCGACTCCTTGGGCGTGACGTAGGGCGCACGCCGTCCACTCCCGGACCTCGCCGGATACCAGAGGGAGACCATGAGCTCCCTCGACTTGGCCGAAGGGACCCAGGGGTCGGGGCGCGAGGTGTCCTTCAGCCACAGGGACGTCGTGCCGACCGGATGGGGACCGGTCGGCTCGGGCAGATACGGTGTGCTGCTCGACGTGACCGAAGAGCCGGCGGAGGCGTATCCGGGAGAGGCGGACACCGGCGTCCAGGAGGCGGGGACCGTCAGGGTGAGCAGTCCTGCGACCGCGGCCAGGCCGGCCCGCACGATTGGAGTCCGGAGCGTCGGCTTTCCACTGCTCCGACGGCTGGTGAGGGCCCCGGCTCTCGGCGCGGCATGCGGATTTCTGTATGGCATGGTTCGATCCTGCGAGGCCCGGGCCTGGCGCGGCATCAGCCGAAGGTGCGGTCGGCGCCGCTCGAGTAGCACTTTCGGCCGGTTCGGAGCGCCGACCGCCGCCGGCACGATCGGCGAATGACGAAAGCCCAGGCCGGATGTACCGGCCTGGGCTTCGACAGGGTGCGCCGCCAGGGACTCGAACCCCGGACCCGCTGATTAAGAGTCAGCTGCTCTAACCAACTGAGCTAGCGGCGCGAAAGCTCTTAGAGGTTACCGCAGCGGCCAGATCAGACAAAATCCGGCTACAGTAGAACAACATTCGGTTCTGCGGTTGGGAGCGCACATGTGGTTCGCCTCGCCTGACGAGGTCCGGGGGCGGCTGACGGCCGTCGACTACCTTGCCGACGACGGCATCGCGACATCGGTGTTCCTGGCCGGGGCGCTGGGCAAGCCGCTGCTGGCCGAAGGACCGGCGGGGGTGGGCAAGACCCAGCTCGCCAAGGCCGTGGCGGAGGCCACCGGAGCGCGGCTCATCCGCCTGCAGTGCTACGAGGGCCTGGACGAGGCGCGGGCGCTGTACGAGTGGAACTACAAGAAGCAACTGCTGCGCATCCAGGCCGACGACGGCGCCTGGGACGACATCTTCTCCGAGGAGTTCCTGCTGGAGCGCCCCCTCCTGAGGGCGATCAGGAGCGAGGAGCCCACCGTGCTGCTCATCGACGAGACCGACAAGGCCGACGTCGAGGTCGAGGGGCTGCTGCTGGAGATCCTGTCCGACTACCAGGTCACGATCCCCGAGCTGGGCACGATCACCGCCATGCGCCGGCCGTACGTCGTGCTGACCTCGAACGCGACCCGGGAGCTGTCGGAGGCGCTCAAACGGCGCTGCCTGTATCTCCACCTCGGCTACCCCACCCCGGAGCGGGAGCGCGACATCCTGCTCGCGCAGGTGCCCGGGCTGCCCGCGAGCATCGCCGACCAGCTCGCCCGTACGGTGGCCACGCTGCGCGCGCTGGAGCTGAAGAAGTCGCCGTCGATCGCGGAGACCGTCGACTGGGCGCACACCCTGCTCGCCCTCGGCCGTACGGAGTTGGACGAGGCGCTGATCGGCGAGACGCTGGGCGTGGTGCTCAAGCACAACTCCGACCAGGTGCGGGCCGCCAAGGAGCTCGGCCTGCCGTCCCGGTCATGACGACTCCGGGGTCCCTCGTGGACCGGCACGTGGGGTTCGTCCACGCCCTGCGGGAGGCCGGGCTGCCGGTCTCCCCGGCCGAGGGGCTGGACGCGGCCCACGCGCTCATGGTCATCGACCTGGCCGAGCGGGAGACGCTGCGCGAGGCGTACGCCGCGACGCTGGTGAAGCGGCCCGCGCACCGGCCGGGGTTCGACCTGCTCTTCGACCTGTGGTTCCCGCCGGTGACCACCGGCGCCGAAGGCACCGCCGTCGCCGAGGACGCCGAGGACGCCGAACTGCCGGAGCTGCGCGAGCGGCTGGCGGAGCTGCTCATGGGGGATCCGGCCGATCCCGCGTTCCGGGAGTTCGCCCGGGCGATGGTCGGGCGGTTCGGGCAGGTTCAGGCGGCCCCCGGCAGGCAGTCGTGGTTCTCCTTCCCGGTGCTGCGCGCGCTGTCGCCGGAGACGCTGGTGGCCCGGATGCTGGCGGCCATGCTCGCCGAGCGCGGCGGCCTGCCGGAGAAGGTCGCCAGGCGGCACATCGCGCGGACGACCGAGGCGTTCACCGAGGCGGTGGCCTCCGACGTACGCCGCAGGATCTCCGAGGAGTCGGGCGTCGAGAAGATCGCCAGGTCGGCGGTCCGGCCCCCGATCGACCGGGTCGACTTCCTGCGCGCCACCAAGGAGGAGCTGGCCCGGCTGCGCCGGGAGGTCTACCCCCTCGCCCGCCGCCTGGCCACCCGGCTGTCGATCAGGCAGAAGCGCGGGCGGCGCGGACGGCTCGACTTCCGGCGCACCGTGCGGGCCTCGCTGTCCACGGGCGGGGTGCCGCTCACCACCCACCTGCGCCCGCCCCGCCCCCATCGGCCCGAGCTGGTCGTGTTGTGCGACGCCAGCGACTCGGTCTCCACGTTCTCGCACTTCACGCTGTTGCTGACGTTCGCGCTCCGGGAGCAGTTCACCAAGGTGCGGGCGTTCGCGTTCGTGGACACCGTGGACGAGATCACGGACCTGTTCGCCCCGGGCGCGGACGTGCTGGACGCCATCGGCCGCCTCGCCGACGAGGCCGACATCGTCAGGTTCGGCCGCACCGACTACGGCCACGTCTTCGAGCGCTTCGCCGAACGCTTCCCCGACGCCGTGGGCCCCCGGACGTCGCTGCTGATCCTGGGCGACGCCAGGTCCAACTACCAGGTCCCGGCGCTGGGCACGCTGAAGCGGCTGGCCGGGCAGGCCAGGCACGCCTACTGGCTCAATCCCGAGCCCCGGGCCCAGTGGGACACCGGGGACTCCCTCGCCACGTCGTACGGATCGGTCGTCCCCATGCACGAGTGCCGCAACGTCGCCCAGCTCGCCGCGTTCGTCGAGACGCTGGCTTCATAGACACCGGCCTGAATCGAGACCCTTCGCCCGAATCGATTCCGGCCCGCGCCGGCGTGCTCAGCTCATGCGGCGCAGGATGCGGGCCGCCGTACGGGCCAGCAGTTCGATCTGGTCCTCGGTGAACCGCGCGGAACCGTTGGCACGGATCCAGCGGGCCACCCTGCCCGGGTAGGCGACGGTCAGCCCCTCCCCGTGCAGCACGCCTCCCCTGGCCTTGATCTTCCCGCCGTGCACGGCGAGCACCGGGGCGATGGAGACCTCGATGCCGGTCTCCTTGGTCAGCAGCGCGGCCATCGACCCGGCGGCGGAGATGAGGCCCTTGGCGACCGAGGTGCCGAACTTCTCGTCGAAGAACAGCCGCTCGCCGTAGCGCGCGATCAGGGTGTCGGGCGACCACGCCTCGTTGTCCACGATCCAGACGCCGCCCGGCCCGATGACGAGGTGGTCGATCGACGCCTCGCCGGGCACCGCCCGGCCGTCCATCACCCGGTAACCGTGCCGGCGCAGCCAGAAACGCAGCAGCCGTCCGGTGCGCACCTCGCCGCGGCGCTTACCCCGCCACACCGCCGTACGCTCGTGCAGGCGCCAGGCGATGAACAGGTCGGTGCCGCCCGCGAGGGCGGCCAGGCCGACACCGGCGGCGAACATGTTCAGCCCGAGTCGCGGACCCACCAGGTTGCCGATGACGAACCCCGCGAAGGCGACGGCGGCCCGCATCCGGATGCGGTTCTTGCGTCCGGCGAACCAGAACGTCTCGTATAGGTTCTGCGGCGAGGCGCCGGTGAACTTCTCATCCCTCGGGACGTAAATGGACCCACTGGGCACGCGAACCCCCCACACTAGGCATGCGGCTTTCTCCGGGGATACCCGAGCGGGAATCCCAACCCTCCTAAGGTGAGGGAAGTAGCGCAATTACGCCAGTGCCGACACTTGACCGACCAGTCGGTATGCTTGACGCGAGAGACGAAG
Source organism: Microbispora rosea (assembly GCF_900156315.1). Taxonomy (GTDB): domain Bacteria; phylum Actinomycetota; class Actinomycetes; order Streptosporangiales; family Streptosporangiaceae; genus Microbispora; species Microbispora rosea. The sequence goes on from NZ_FTNI01000021.1 coordinate 36,842, forward strand.
GAGGTCGGCATGGCCCGCCGCGCAGCTGGAGAGCACCGCTTAACGGGGGATCGCGTGAACGGGTCCCTGGAGGAGCCCGTACGGCAGCGCCTGCTCGCCGAGGCCACCCGGCTGTTCGCCCAGCGGGGGTTCGAGAGCACGTCGGTGCAGGAGATCGTCGCGGCGGCCGGCGTCACCAAGGGCGCCATGTACCACTACTTCGATTCCAAGGACGACCTGCTCCACGAGATCTACGCCCGGGTGCTGCGCCTGCAGATGGAGCGCCTCAACCGGTTCGCCGACGCGCAGGGCCCGGTGGCCGACCGGCTGCACGGCGCCGCGATGGACGTGGTGGTGACCACGGTCGACAACCTGGACGACTCCAAGATCTTCTTCAGGTCGATGCACCAGCTCGCGCCGGAGACGTACAAGAACGTGCGGGCCGAGCGGCGGCGCTACCACGAGCGGTTCCGCGACCTCGTCGTCGAGGGGCAGCGCGACGGCGTCTTCCGCGGCGACATCCCCGCCGAGATGGTGGTCGACTTCTTCTTCGGCTCGGTCCACCACCTCGGCACCTGGTATCACCCGGACGGCCCGCTGAACGGCCAGGAGGTCGGCCGTCACTTCGCCGACCTCCTGCTCAACTCGCTGCGTCCGTAGTCACAGCGGCGCGGGGAGGCCGGCCGGGCCGGCCAGCGCGTCACGGTGGTCGCCCGGCGTGCCCAGCGCGATCTGATCGGCCTTGGCCCGCTTGAGATAGAGGTGCGCGGGGTGCTCCCAGGTCATCCCGATGCCGCCGTGGAGCTGCACGCACTCCTCGGCGGCGTGCACCGCCACCGCTCCGCAGTGGGCCTGCGCCACCGCGACGGCCACCGCCGCCTCGTCGCCGAGCGGTCCCGCCGCGGGCGCCTCGGCCAGCCGGGCGGCCGCGTTGCGGGCCGCCGCCCTGGCCCCCACGACCTCCAGCCACAGGTCGGCCAGCCGGTGCTTGACCGCCTGGAACGACCCCACAGGCCGGGCGAACTGCCTGCGTTCCTTGACGTACGCGACCGTCGTGGTGAGGCACCACTCGGCGACGCCGAGCTGTTCCGAGGCGAGCAGCCCGGCGCCGCGCACCAGGGCCTCCCACACCCACGGCAGCTCCAGCCCCTCCGCCCTCGCGACGATCCGCGCCGGCGCCGACGCGAAGGACACGGTCGCGACAGGCCGGGTCAGGTCGAGCGAGGCGACCGTCGCCACCCGGACGGCCCCCTGGGCGGTTGAGGGCACCTCGACCGCGCACAGCCCCACGCCCTGGGAAAGGCGCACCGGGACGATCAGGACGTCGGCGGCCTCCGCTCCGATCACCCCGGTGACCGTGCCGGTCACTGTGCCGTCCTCGCCGAGGATCGCCACCGGGGCCGGCGGCGCGTACGGCGAGGCGGCGAACGAGACGGCGAGGGCGGCCGTCGCCTCCCCGGCGGCCAGGCGTCCCAGCAGTTCGCCGGCCACCTCTCCCCCTGCCACTAGCAGGGCCTGGGTGGCGAGGACGGCGCTGCTGAGGAACGGCACGGGAGCCACGGCGCGGCCCAGCTCCTCCAGCACGACGGCGGCCTCGCGGGCCGAGGCGCCGCCCTCGTGGGAGGCGGAGCCGCCGAGCTCCTCGGGGATCAGCAGCCCGGCCACGCCGATGTCGCGGGCCAGCGCCTTCCACAGCTCCGCGTCGTACGGAGTGCCACCCGCGGCGGCGGAGTCGGCACGGTCGAGCACGGCGGACGGCGAGGCCTTGTCGGCGAGCAGGTCGCGCACGGCGGCCCGCAGCTCCTCCTCCACATCCGTGTACAGCAGCGTCATCGGGGGAGGTCCTTCCAGGCGACGTCCTTGTCGGCGCGCGGCTCGGCGGGCAGGCCGAGGACGCGTTCGGCGATGATGTTGCGCAGGATCTCGGAGGTGCCGCCCTCGATCGAGTTGCCCTTCGCGCGCAGATAGCGGTAGCCGGCCTCGCGGCCGATGAAGTCGACCGTGTCCGGGCGGCGGAACGTCCAGTCGTCGTAAGCCAGGCCGTCCTCGCGCAGCATCTCGACCTCGATGCCGGACAGCTGCTGGTGCAGCCGCGCGAAGGCCAGCTTCATGCCCGACCCCTCCGGCCCCGGGTGCCCGGCGGCGAGCTGCTCGCGCAGCCGTACGGCGGTCAGCCGCATGACCTCCGAGTCGACCCACAGCGCGAGCAGCCGCTGGTGCAGGTCGTGGGTGCGCAGCTCGGGGCGGGAGCGCCAGGTCTCGGCGACGACGCCCATCATCGTGCGCCGGCTCGGCGTGCCGCCGATGGCGACCCGCTCGTTCATCAGCGTGGTCTGCGCGACCCGCCAGCCGTCGCCCACCTCGCCCAGCCGCAGCGCGTCGGGCAGCCGCACCCCGGTGAGGAAGACCTCGTTGAACTCGGCCTCACCGGTGATCTGGCGCAGCGGGCGCACCTCGACGCCGGGCGCGTGCATGTCGCACACGAAGTAGGTAAGCCCGCGGTGCTTGGGCACGTCGGGGTCGGTGCGGGCCACGAGGATGGCCCAGCGCGCGGTGTGCGCGCTCGACGTCCACACCTTCTGGCCGTCCACCACCCACTCGTCGCCCTCGCGTACGGCCCGGGTGGCGAGCGTGGCGAGGTCGGACCCGGCCCCGGGCTCGCTGAACAGCTGGCACCACACCTCCTCGCCCGTCCACAGCGGCCGCAGGAAGCGCTTCTTCTGCTCCTCGGTGCCGAACGCGAGGATCGTCGGGGCGGCCATGCCGAGGCCGATGCCGATCCGGCCCGGCTGGTTGTCGGGCGTGCCCTTCAGCTCCCGGTCGGCCACGGCCTGCAGTTCCCTGGGCGCGCCGAGCCCCCCGAGGCCCTCGGGGAAGTGCACCCAGGCCAGCCCGGCGTCGAACCGGGCGCGCAGGAACTCCAGGCGGTCCGTGGCCGCCGGGTCGTGCTCCGCGAGGAAGGCTCTGGCGCGCTCGGCGACCGACGCCTCATCCCATGTCACCCGCACATCACCCCATGTATTTCTTGAGTTCGCGATAGGCCAGCGACCGCTTGTGGACCTCGTCGGGGCCGTCGGCGAACCGTAGCGACCGCGCGCCCGCCCACAGCGCCGCCAGCGGGAAGTCCTGGCTGATCCCGCCCGCGCCGTGCGCCTGGATGGCCTTGTCCAGGATCCACTCCACCGTCGCCGGACCGGCGATCTTGATGGCCTGGATCTCCGTGTGCGCGCCCTTGTTGCCGACCGTGTCCATCAGCCACGCCGTCTTCAGCACCAGCAGGCGCAGTTGCTCGATGCGCACCCGCGACTCGGCGATCCAGTCCTGAATCACTCCCTGCCGGGCCAGCGGCTTGCCGAACGCCTCCCGTGTCAGCACCCGGCGGCACATCAGCTCGACCGCCCGCTCGGCCATGCCGATGAGCCGCATGCAGTGGTGGATGCGGCCCGGCCCGAGCCGTGCCTGGGCGATGGCGAACCCGCCGCCCTCCTCGCCGATGAGGTTGTCCACCGGCACCCGTACGTCCTCGAACACCACCTCGGCGTGCCCGCCGTGGTCGGCGTCGTCGTAGCCGAAGACCGTCATGCCGCGCCGTACGGTGAGACCGGGGGTGTCCCTCGGGACGAGCACCATGCTCTGCCGGCGATGCTTGGGCGCCTCGGGATCGGTCTTGCCCATCACGATGAAGATCTTGCAGTTCGGGTTCATCGCGCCGGTGATGAACCACTTGCGGCCGTTGACGACGTACTCCCCGCCGTCCCTCCTGATGGAGGTCGCGATGTTCGTCGCGTCGGAGGAGGCGACGTCGGGCTCGGTCATCGCGAAGGCCGACCTGATCTCTCCGGCCAGCAGCGGCTCCAGATACTCCTTGCGCTGCCACTCGCTGCCGAACTCCGCCAGCAGCTCCATGTTGCCGGTGTCGGGGGCGGCGCAGTTGGTGGCGGACGGCGCGATGGCGGGCGACCTGCCCATGACCTCCGCGAGCGGGGCGTACTGGATGTTGGTCAGTCCGGCGCCGTGGACACCCGGGAGGAAGAGGTTCCACAGGCCGCGCGAGCGGGCCTCGGCCTTGAGATCCTCCAGCATCGGCGGCGGGCTCCATCCGCTGCCGGCCGCCTGTTCGTGGAAGGCGTGCTCGGCCGGATAGACGCACTCGTCCATGAAATCGAGCAGCCGGTCGCGATAGCGGTTCGTGGTCGCGTCGAACCCGAAGTCCATTCAGACCTCCATCAGCCCGCGGGCGACGATCGGGGCGACCTGGTCGCCGACCTCGGCGAAGCCCTCCCCCACCGTGAGCCCCTTCGTGTATCGGAAATGGATGCCCTCGGCGATCACCGCGAGCTTGAAGCAGGCGAGGCCGACGTACCAGCCGAGCCGGGACAGGTCGCGGCCGGACGCCTCCCCGTAGTGGGCGGCGAGCTCGGAGCCGGGCGGCGCCTCCCCGGCCGCGCCCCGGTCGAGCGAGGAGACCTCGCCGTAGAGGAGGAACAGCGCGAGGTCGGTGAGCGGGTCGCCGAGCGTGGACATCTCCCAGTCGAGCACGGCCCGCACCTCGCCGCCCGCGATGAGCGTGTTGCCGAGCTTGAAGTCGCCGTGCACGATCGCGGGCGAGCCGGAGACGGGCACGTCGCGGGCGAGCCGCTCGTAGAGGTCGTCGATGCCGGGCACCTCGCGGCTGCGCGAGGCGTCGAGCTGCCGCTTCCACCGGGCGACCTGCCGCTCGAGGAAGCCGTCGGGCCTGCCGAAGTCGCCGAGGCCCACTCTCTCGGGGGTGATCGAGTGCAGCGCGGCCAGCACGTCCACCAGCCCGTGGGCGAGGTCGGGGGTGAGCGGCGGCTGCCCGCCCTCGACGTGCTCCATGACGTAGAAGGGCGCGCCGACGACCTCGGGGTCCCGGCAGAGGTGGTAGGTGCGGGGCACCGGGACGCCGGTGTCCTGGAGCGCGCTCATGACCCGATGTTCACGGCCCATGTCGTGCGCCGTCGCCAGGACGTGCCCGAGCGGCGGCCGCCGCACGACGTACGTGCGCGTGCCGTCCCTGACGACGTACGTCAGATTGGACTTGCCGCCGACGATCAGCTCCGCCGTGAGCGGCCCTTCGGTCAGGCCCTCGCGCTGGAGGTGCTCGGCGAGGCGGGTGAGATCGAGGCCGGGCGGGTCAGGAGTCACGCCGTCAGCGTACCGACCAGACGGTATGTGTGTCGACACGGTCACCCCGAAGTGGTCCTCGCCGTTCCGCCCGAAGTGGCCATCCGCTCGCCCGCCGGACCGGCGCTAACGTCGGGCGCATGACCGCGAAGATGCCCACGCCGGCCGTGCTCGACGGCCACGTCGTACGCCTTGAGCCGCTCGCCCCCGGCCACGCCCCCGACCTGTTCCTCGCAGCCCAGGACGAGGAGGTCTGGCGTCACCGGCCGGAACCCATGCCGCATACCGAGGACGACACGCGCCGCCTGGTGGACACGCTGCTCGCCGACCCGCGCACCACCCAGTTCGCGGTGGTACTCAAGGAGACCGGCCGGGCGATCGGCTCGACCGGCTACTGGGACGTCGGCGGCTTCGACGAGAGCGTGGAGATCGGCTCCACATGGTACGGCAGGGCCTACTGGCGCACCGGCGTCAACACCGAGTGCAAGGTCCTGCTGCTCGACCACGCCTTCGCCCTGGGGTTCGTCCGCGTGGTGCTGAAGACCGACATCCGCAATCTGCGGTCGCAGGCGGCCATCGAGCGCATCGGCGGCGTCCGGGAGGGCGTGCTCCGGCGGCAGTACCGCCGCGCGGACGGCACCTGGCGCGACAGCCCTCTGTATTCGATCCTCGACGACGAGTGGCCGGCCCACCGCGCCCGCCTCCTTGCCGCCCGGCAGTAACACCCTCTGCGCCTGTCGATCCGGCGGCCTGTCGTTCGTGTAGGGGTGAGACCGACGGACGACGGTGAGGGAGACACGGCATGGGCAAGGTCATCGCGATCGAGCACCTGACGCTTGACGGTGTGATGCAGGCGCCCGGGAACCCCGAGGAGGACCTGCGCGGAGACTTCCGGCACGGCGGCTGGGCGAGCCGGCACCAGGACCCGGCCATGCAGGAGGTCATGAGCCGTCACATGACGAGCGCGTGGTCCCTGCTGGCCGGCCGGACGACCTACGAGCAGTTCGCGGGCTACTGGCCCAAGCAGCCGCCGAACCCGTTCAGCGAGGCTCTCGGCCGCGCCCGGAAGTACGTGGCGTCCACCACCCTGACCGAACCCCTCGCCTGGGAGAACTCCGTGCTCCTCGGAGGCGACGCCGCTGACGCGGTGAGCCGTCTGAAGGAGGAAGTGCCGGAGAACCTGGTGGTGTTCGGCAGCGGGGTCCTGGTCCGGTCACTGCTGTCGCGCGACCTCGTCGACACACTGGTTCTTCTCGTCTACCCGCTTGTGCTCGGCTCCGGCCGCCGGTTGTTCCCGGACTCGGGCTCGGACCTGCCGGCCTTCCGGCTGGTCGAGTCGACGGCGACCGGGTCGGGAGTGATCACCACCGTGTACCGGCCCGCAGGACGGTGACCCCGGGTATCCGCGCGATCGCTTTGGGGGAGACCGGCGGCCGGCGGCCGGACGCTTCGGCGAGGCCGCCGGGGCTCACCGGCCGGAGACGACGCGGAGCAGTTCCCTGAAGGCGGCGCCGAGCTCGTCGAGGGTCGGCTCGTCCCCCGCCCCCACGATCGCGTCGAACAGCATCCCTTCGACGTAGGCGACCATCTGCCGCCCGTGCCGCACCGGATCGGGCGAGCCGGCGGCGGCCAGCACCGCGGCGGCCTGCTCCCGGAACCGGCGCCCCACCTCGTCGTAGATCTTGCGCAGCTCGGGGCGCCGGCTCGCCTCCAGCGCCAGCTCGTACCGCGCGATCGTGGTCTCCCGATGCACGGTGATCGCCGCGTGGATCGTCCTCGCCAGGAGATCCGCCAGCCGGGCCACCTCGCCCGCGCCCTCGGGCATCCCGCCGTCCGGTGGCGTCGCGGCGGTGAACACGGCCTCCTCGCGCTCGGCGAGCCGGGCCAGCGTGAGCTCCAGCAGCGCCGCCCGGGTGCGCGCGTGGTTCGAGGTGGAGCCCGGCGGCAGCCCCGCGGCCTCGTCCACCGCCCGATGGGTGAGGCCGCGCATCCCCCGCTCGGCCAGGATCGCGATGGCCGCGTCCGCGACGACGACCGCACGCTGACTGCTCACCCCCTCATCGTAGGGGCGGACTACACCTGTAGTACGCTCACTACAGGTGTAGTAACGGGAGGCGGGCATGGCGCACGCGGTGGTGGTGGGAGCGGGCATCGGCGGGCTGACGGCGGCCCTCGCGCTGGCGCACAAAGGCTGGGAGGTGACGGTCCTGGAACGGGCGGCCTCGATCGAGCCGGTGGGCGCCGGGCTGGCGGTCGCGCCCAACGCGCTGCGGGCGCTCGACGTGATCGGGGTCGGGGACGAGGTGAGGAAGCTCTCCGCCATCCAGGGCCGGGGCGGCATCCGGCTGCCGGACGGCCGATGGCTGGCGCGGACCACCGCCGAGGACGCCGCCGCCCGGTATGGCGACCCCATCGTGCTGCTCACCCGCGCGGCACTGGTCGGCATCCTCGCCGGACGCCTGCCGCAGGGCGCGCTGCGGGTGAACAGCCGGGTCGAGTCCGTCGACCCCGCGACCGGCCGCGTCGCCGTGCGGGGGACGGCGGAGACGATCGAGGCCGACCTTGTCGTGGCTGCCGACGGGATCCGGTCCCGCACCCGCTCCGCGCTGTTCCCCGGGCATCCCGAACCGGTCTACGCGGGCGTGACGAGCTGGCGGGCGATCGTGCCGCTGGCCGGAGAGACCGGCGCGTCCGAGACTGTGTTCGCCTCCGAAACCTGGGGACGCGGGCTGATCTTCGGGGTCATGCCTCTCGCGGGCGGTCAGGTGTACTGCTACGCCACCGCGGCGGTCCCACCGGGCCTGCGCGCGGCGGACGAGAGGGACGAACTGCTCCGGTTGTTCGGCCGCTGGCACGACCCGATCCCGGCGCTGCTGGACGCCGCCGACCCCGCGGCCGTGCTCCGCCACGACATCCACAGCCTCGACACCCCGCTGCCCGCCTTCCACGCGGGACGGGTCGCGCTGCTGGGCGACGCGGCCCACCCCATGACGCCCAACCTCGGGCAGGGCGCCTGCCAGGCCATGGAGGACGCCGTCGTGCTCGCCGACCGCGTCTCCCCCGGCGACCCAGCCGCGGGGCTCGCCGTCTACAGCAGGGAACGGCTGGCGCGGACGACGCCGATCGTGCGGCGGTCGCGGTCGATCGGCCGGCTCACCCGGTGGCGCAACCCGCTTGCGGTCGCCCTGCGCGACGGCGCGATGCGGGCGGTGGGCCGGTTGGGGCCCGACGTCGCGTCGCGTCAGGGCGACCGGGTCTTCGCCTGGTCGCCCCGGAGCTGAGGAGGTCAGGCCGCCTCGGACGCGACCACCGAGCCGCCGATCCTGTCCGGCTCGGCCGGTACGGCGGCAGGCTTGGACTGGTCGGGGGTGAGGCGGCCGAGCGTGACCGTCCCGGCGATGAGCAGCCCGGCGGCGAGCAGCGCGGGGACCGCCTTGCCCGCTTCGGTGGGCAGCGACTCGCCCAGCAGCACCGCTCCGGCGGTCACCGAGGTGATGGGGTCGACGACCTGGACCCCGGCGTAGGCGATGCCGAAGTAGCCCACGGCGTACGACTTCTGCAGCAGCACCACGGCGCAGACCAGCAGCACCGGGATGGCCAGGGTGAACCAGTGGAGGAGGTGGCCGAGGTCTCCTTGGAGCCCTCCGCCGACGACCCGGACGAAGGTGGACACGGTAGCGGTGACCGCTCCGGCGCCGACCGCCATCAGCAGCGCCTTCGCCGGGCCCTTCAGCCGGCGGGCCGCGGTGAACGTGACGGCGACCACCAGCGCGACACAGCCGATCAGCTCCAGGGCGTGCGCGTCGGACAGGACCGGGGTCACGTTGTGCGCCGGGACCAGCAGCATCAGGCCGAGCAGGCCGACCGCCACCGCGATCGACCCGGCGATCTCGGCCCGGCGCGGGCGTCTGCCGTGCAGCGTCGCGGCGAGCGGCACCGCGAACACGAGGGTCGCCACGCTCACGGGCTGGACGACGACCAGCGGAGCCAGGCTGAGCGCCACCGCGTGCAGGGACGCCCCGGTGAAACCGATGACCCCGCCGATCCACCAGCGGGGCCTTCTGACGAGAGCGAGGGTCGCCCCCTCGCTCACCGCTTCGAACTGCTGCAGCGCCGCGCCCAGGGCGTATCCCAGCGCGCCGACCAGGGCGATGGCCACTCCCACCCAGGTCATGCGCGCCCGCCGGTGTGTCGAGAAATCACCACGCAAGCTTAGTGGGACGCGGCACGCGCCCCGGGAGCCCGCGACATAAGTGGGGCTTTACGGGCACCCCACTGGTGATCCTCTGACCGGCGTTCGCTGCCGCCCCGCCGGCTTCAGGACCTCTCGGGACACACGCAGAAAAGGTGGCCCTCCGGGTCGGCGAGCACCACCCAGTCGCCCGGCTGGAACTCCGGCTTGGTCGCCCCGAGAGCGATGTACTCCTCCACCGCCTTGGCCACGTCGGGCACCCGGAAGTCGAGGTGGAACTGCTTGTCGGGGCCGGGCCAGGAGGGGGCCTTCCGGTCGGGCACGCGCTGAAAGTAGATGCTCGTCGCGCCGTCGCCGATCCCGGCGTACTCCTCCTCGGCGTACTGCACGGGGAATCCGGTGACCTGGGAGTAGAACTCGGCGAGCTTCTTCGGCTCGGCACAGTCGATGGTCACGGCGATGAGCTTCGCGGTCGTTGTCATGAACCCCATCGTGTCGCGTATACCTGTCAGGGAGTGTCAGGTAGCCCCTCGCGGAAATCGACGCCGATAGTGGGACCATGAACCGGGCATGTGGAACCAGTCCGGCAAGCGAGTCGTTGGAGCGGATGTGGCACGGGTAGGCGAATGGATCAGGCGGTTTCTGGACAAACCAGGAAGCGTCGATCTGGCCCCCTTCCAGCGGGTCGTGGCCGCGGCGGGCGAGCTGGAGAGCGAGGTCACCCGGCGCGCCGATCTTCGCCCCGCCGCCGTCGATCCCGGTTGGGTCGGCTCCGCCGACTTCTGCGCGGTGATGCGGGAGGCCGCCCACCGGGCGCTCGGCCAGCGGCCGTACGACGTACAGCTCGTGGGCATGCTCGCCATGCTGGAGGGCCACGTCGTGCAGATGGCCACCGGCGAGGGCAAGACGCTCGTCGGCGCGCTGACGGCGGCCGGGTTCGCGTTGCGCGGCGTCCGGGTCCACGCGGTCTCGGTCAACGACTACCTCGCCCGCCGGGACGCCGAGTGGATGGGCCCGCTGTACGAGACGCTCGGCCTCACGGCCGGGTGGATCGCCGAGACCTCGGCTCCCGAGGAGCGCAGGGCGGCGTACGCCTGCGACGTCACGTACGGAGCCGTCAGCGAGCTGGGGTTCGACGTGCTGCGCGACCGCCTGCGCACCGACCCGGCCGAACTGGTCGTGCCCGCCCCCGAGGTCGCACTGGTCGACGAGGCCGACTCGGTCCTGGTGGACGAGGCCCGCGTGCCGCTCGTGCTGGCCGGCGCGGCCGACCCCGGCACGGCGCTGCCCGAGATGGCGGCCCTCGTGCGGCGGCTGTCGCGCGGCTACCACTACACGATCGACGAGGAGGGCCGCAGCGTCTTCCTCACCCCCAAGGGCACCGACACGGTCGAGAAGGCCCTCGGGATCGATCTCTACGAGCACCCCGGCGTGGTGACCCAGGTCAACCTCGCCCTGCACGCCCACGCGCTGCTGACCAGGGACGTCGACTACATCGTGAGGGACGGCCGGGTCCATCTGATCAACACCTCGCGCGGCCGGGTCGCCGTGCTGCAGCGCTGGCCGGACGGGCTGCAGGCGGCCGTCGAGGCCAAGGAGCACCTGCCGGCGTCGGAGACGGGCGAGATCCTCGACTCGCTCACCGTGCAGAGCCTCATCCGCCGCTATCCGCGCGTGTGCGGCATGACCGGCACCGCCATCGCCGTCGCCGAGCAGCTGCGCGAGTTCTACGACCTCAGGGTCGCGGTCATCCCGCCCAACAAGCCGTGCGTACGGGTGGACGAGCCCGACCGGATCTTCGCCACGCTGGAGGACAAGGAGCGGGCGCTGCTGGAGGAGATCGAGACCCGGCACGCCACCGGGCAGCCGATCCTCGTCGGCACGCTCGACGTCGCCGAGTCCGAGCGCCTGGCCGAGTCCCTGGAGGCCAGGGGGCTGAGCGCGGCCGTGCTCAACGCGAAGAACGACGCCGAGGAGGCGCAGATCATCGCGAAGGCCGGCCGGCGCGGCGTGATCACGGTCTCCACCCAGATGGCCGGGCGCGGCACCGACATCCGGCTCGGCGCGGGCGACCCGGACGAGGAGCAGGACGTCGCCGCGCTCGGCGGGCTCTACGTCATCGGCACCGGCAAGCACGAGAGCAGCAGGCTGGACGACCAGCTGCGGGGCCGTGCCGGGCGGCAGGGCGACCCCGGCGGCTCGGTGTTCTTCGTCAGCGGCGAGGACACGCTCCTCACCGCGTACGCACCGGACCAGTCGCTGCCCGCGGCCGGCCGCGACGGCGTGGTGCGGGACGCGAACGCCGCCGGGCTGGTGGCGCACGCCCAGCGCGTGGCCGAGGGCGTCAACCTGGAGATCCACCGCAACACCTGGCGCTACACCCGGCTGCAGGAGCGCCAGCGGGCGGAGGTGCTGGAGCAGCGCGCCCGCGTCCTGTACGGCGACACCGGGGCACGGGCCCTGGAGCAGGCCTGCCCGGAGCGTTACCGCGAGCTGTGCGAGACGGCGGGCGAGGAGGTGGTCGAGCGGGCAGCCCGGCAGATCGTGCTGTATCACCTCGATCGCTGCTGGACCGAGCACCTCGGCTTCCTCGCCGACCTCCGCGAGGGCATCCACCTGCGGGCCCTCGGGCGGTTGAACCCGCTCGACGAGTTCAACCGCGAGGCCGTTCCGGCCTATCGGGCGATGCTCGACGAGGTCGAGCGGCGTTCCAAGGAGACCTTCGAGAAGGCCGACGTCACCCGGGACCTCGCGGAGCAGGGCCTCAAGAGGCCCACGGCCACCTGGACCTATCTGGTGCAGGACAACCCGTTCGGCTCGGAGTGGGACCGCGTGCTCAAGCGGGTGGCCGGAGCGCTCAAGCGCCGCAAGCGGTAAAGGTCCGCCGGCCTCGCGGGGGGAGCTCCGGCCCTCGTGAGGCCGCACCGCTCCCCCTGGCCGCCCTCGGCGTGGCGGGGCGGCCGGAGTCCCTACGACTTGCGGTGGCGGCCCTGCTGGTGCGTGGCGGCGTGGGCGGGACGGCTCAGCGCGGCCTTGGCGCCCACGGCGACGAGCGCGCAGACCACGATCGCGACCGAGAAGGCGGGAACGGCCGCCTCATCCGGCTGTCCGTCCACGGCCGACGCGGGGGTGAACGCCGGGGAGGCCAGCACCTCGCCGGACCTCGCCGCCTTCGCGGTCCCCGTGCCGGTCTTCTGAGCGGCCTCGGGGGCGGCCTTGGTGGCGGCCTTCGGGGCGGTCTCGGCGGTCGCGGCGGCGGTCGCCCGTGCCGTATCCGAGAGCGGGAACATCTGGGCCGCCGCCGCCTCGGCCTGCGCGCCCGGCGAGGCAGGCGTGGTAGGCGGGGCGGGCGCCTCGGAGGGCGCCACGGAGGGCGAAGCCACGGGGGCCTGGCTCTCCTGGTCCCCGGCGGCCGGAGCGGAGTCCTGCGGCGCGGCCGGAGCAGCGTCCTGCGGAGCGGCCGGAGCGGCGGAGGGAGCGGGAGCCGCCGTGGGGCAGGGCGGCGGGGGCTTCGGGTGGTCCTTGACTCCGTACGCGCCCGTCGAGAACGGCTTGGGCGCGCCGGTCTTGCCAAGGCCCTTGCCCCACTCGGTGATCACGTACTTGACGGGGATGTGGCCGAGCCCGCTCGCGTCCTCGACGGTGAGCGAGTCGTGGTCCCAGGAGCCGCCGGTCAGTTCGGCGAACGTCTTGCCGTCGAGGTCGAGCATGACCCCGCTGCTCGAGGGAACGCCGGGGCCGCGGTCACCGACGAAGAATTCGGCCTTCTTCCCCTGGTAGACCACGTAGCCCTTGGTGCCCATCGGCCAGCTCGGGCTGGCGGCCAGGCCCTTCTGCATCGGCTTGCCCGACGCGGGGGCGCCGGTGTCGCCGTTGACGCCCGACCCGTCGTCCCAGAAGTACGACGCGGTCGTCTTGCCGGAGTAAAGGACGGTCTTGCCTTCGGCGGTCGGGCAGCCGACGTGGGGAACAACGGGCGCGGTGGCCTCGTCGGCGCCGTCGGCGGGGATGTGCTGGGAGCCCGCCGGGGCGGGGCGGGCAGGGGCGTCCTGCCGTTGCTGGGGAACGGCGGCCGCGTGGTGCGTCTCGCCCACTGCCGGGCTTGCCTGCTCCCGGAGGGCGTTGCTGGGGTCCGCGTAGCTGGAAATGGGGGATCTCCTGACTGGTCACGGCTGGGTAACCGGACACTAAGCCAAGAACACCCCAAATCTCGACATCTCGGACGAAAATTTTACTTTTTGGACTAACCGCCCATGAGGTGGCAAAGTCAGAGGTGACGAGCCCCCCCTTCCCAGGGGGGCTGAAGGGAAGGAGGGCACGCCACGTTTCGGGATCAGGACGACAGGAGGCGAGCCCGCAGCCCGGCTCCGAAGGCGGTCGGGGTGCCGTTGTAGTCGCTGATCAGGGACGGACCGGTGGAGCAGTCCCAGGCGTTCCAGGTCCAGCCGAGGTAGGACGCACCCTTCGCGTCGAACCAGTTCATGACCTGGTCGATGAACCCGTGCGAGCAGGTGTTCTCACCGATCTCCCCGGCCACCAGCGGGACCTGGGCGGCAACCGGCGCGAGCTGGCTGTCCCAGCACGAGGTGCTGACGCAGGAGTTGAAGTTGTACACGTGCCACGCCGCGGCCAGGTTGTTCCGCGAGTCCGCGGGCTTGTACTGCAACCACTGCGACAGGTCGTTGGAGTAGGCCAGGCCGCCCAGCATGATGATGTTGGTCGCGCCGGTGGCCCGCACCGCGTTCACCAGCGACTGGAAGCCCGCCACCTGATAGGGGATGCCCGAGCAGGTGCCGCCGTCGCGCCAGCAGGCCCACCCGGAGGCGGCACTGCCGGTCGCGCGCTCCGGATAGGGCTCGTTGAACAGGTCGAACACGACCTCGTCACGGCCCTTGAACACGTTCGCCACCCCCGTCCAGAACTGCGGGGCGTACTGCGCGTCCGGCATCGGCTTCTGGCAGGAGGCGTGGACGTCGGAGCAGCCCGAGGAGTTGCCGGTGTACTGGCCGTAGTTCCAGTGCATCTCGACGATCGGGGTGATGCCCTTGGCGACCAGCCGGTCGACGTACGCCTTGACCTCGGTCTGGTAGGCGGCGCCGCCGTACGACGACTGGATGTTGCTCAGGCCGAGCCAGCACTCCTCGTTCAGCGGGACGCGGACCGCCCGGACGTTCCAGGCCTTCATCGCGTCGATCGCCGCGTTGTCGACCGGGCCGTCCCAGATGCCACGGCCCTGGACGCACATGAACTCGCCGCCCGACCGGTTGACGCCCAGCAGCCGGTACGGCGTGCCGGTCGCGGCGTTCACGATCCTGTTGCCCGACACCTTCAGCTTCGGGGCCGCCCCCGTGGACGGGCTGGGCGACGTCGAAGGCGAGGGGCTCGGCGACGGGCTCGGCGAGGGGGAAGGCGAGGGCGAGCGCGAGGGCGAGGGGGAAGGCGACGGGGACTGCGACGGCGTGCTGCCGTTGCAGGCGACGCCGTTCAGTGCGAAGTCGGCCGGCGCCGGGTTGCCTCCTGACCAGGATCCGTTGAAGCCGATGCTCGTCGAGCCGCCGGTGGACAGGGACTTGTTCCAGTCCATCGCCGTCGCGGTCACGGTGCTGCCCGACTGGCTCCAGGTGGCCGACCACCCCTGGGTGACCTTCTGACCGCTGTCGGGGAACGTGAACGTGAGCGTCCAGTTGCTCAGGGCGTCGCCCAGGTTCTGGATGCTCAGGTTGGCGGACATGCCGCCCTGCCACTGACTGGCCGTGTAGGTGACCTTGCACGCCACCGCGGCCTGGGCCGCCGGCGTGTTGCCCAAGGCGAGTCCGCCTGCGGCCAGCAGCCCCAGTGCGGTGAGGATCGCGCCTCTCCGTCGCATGCTCCGTCCTTCCATAGAAGACCGGAGCGAAGCGTCGTGAACTATACCGGTTAAGTCAACGGCGCGCCGCGCGTCACCCCCGCTGAGCTGGGCGTACCCGCCGCGGGCAGGTGAAATTTTCAGCTCCCGCGCCCTGCTCGCCGCCAGGCGGCTATGCCTGGTCACCGCGCAGGACGGCGGCGGGGATCGGGATGGCCGGGAAGGGATTGTCCGGCAGGAGGATCAGCCGGCGCGGCGCGGCGGCGCGCTCCGTGGCGTCCAGGTGCAGCAGGGCCGTCCCGATGCCGGCGGCTCCCACCATGTATCCGGTGTCGGCCGTGACCTCTCCGGGACGCAGCCGCCGATACGCCTGATACCAGCGGAAGCCGGCCTCGTCGCCCGCGGTCGCCCGCCCGATCAGGTCGATCGCGAGCGTGCGCGCGAAGCCGAGGTACGGCTCGTGCCCCGTGGCGGCGTACAGGCCCACGAAACACTCGATCAGCCCGGCGGTGCCGCAGCACAGGCAGGCCACGTCCCAGTGCCCCGAGGGCCGCGCCCCGGGCACACCGCTCTGCATGATTCCGTGCGCGAGCCGTTCCATCCAGTCGAGATCGCCCGGGTCTCCGGTGACCCGGTGCAGCTCGTGGAACATGCGGGCCACCCCGGCGGAGCCGGAGCAGAAGCCGAGGTAGTTGAGCCGCCGCCCCTGCGGGATGTGGTGCGGCACGAGCGCGCATCTGTCGGTGACCACGCTGACCGTGCGGACGAAGTCGGCCCCTCTGCGGGCCCCCGCGAGGAACCGGGCGTCGCCGGTCACGCCGTAGAGGCGGGCGAGCAGGAACGCCGTGCCCGCCGTTCCGGACAGGAACCCGGGCGTGACGGCGTCCACGGGCAGGTCGGGGGCGGCGTCGCCGCCGAAGCGGTGCCCCGGGACGGCGAGAGCCGCGATGCGCTCCCCCGCCTCGATCGCCACCTCCTCGTACGCCGGGACGCCGAGGATGCCGGCCGCGTGCAGCAGCGCGAGCACGATCCCCCCGTCGCCGCGCTGCGCCGGGTCACCGGTCCAGCCGATGCCGTCGCCCAGCGGGCGGGCGGCGCGGACGAGGCGGTCGGCGGCGGCGCGGGCCGCCCCGAAGACCTCCTCGTCGCCCGTCGCCCACCCCGTCTCCGCCATCGCGAAGACCAGACCGGCGAGCCCGTGGTAGAAGGTCGGGTCGCGCTGCTCGGGCCAGGTGACGGCGAGCCTGCGGGCGCCCGCGAGCGCGTCCTCCAGGTACACCTCGTGACCGGTGGCGGCCGCGAGTTCGAGGAAGAACAGCACGACGCCGGCCGCACCGGCGTAGAGGGACGAGGCGTCGCCGGCTCCGGCCGACCGCCCCCGGGGATCGGGGTTGGCCCGCCATCGCCGTCCCAGCTCGTCGTCGGCCGCCGCCGACCGCACCCAGCGCGCGGCCGCGACGGCGGCGGTGACCGGTGTCTCGCGGGGCCAGGCGCTCATCACCCCAGTCTCCCACATATCTGGTAGGAAATTAAGGCTAACGTTCTTCCACTCGGAAGCCTACGGGCAGTCGCGTGCCGATCACACCGTCGGCGCGGGAACGTCCGGGTGACGCGCCCCGGAGACCGGGGCCGGCGGCGGCGCGGACCGGAGTCCGAGCAGTGTCCTGGCGTGGGCGATCGCGGCCGGCGTGTCCGGGAAGACGAGCCCGTCACGGCGGAGGTGATCGGCCACTCCCAGCCCGTCGAGGACCTCGTCGTGGCCCGGCCGGATGCCCGACAGCAGCACGGTGATCCCCTTTCCCTCCAGCCGCGTGATCGCGTCGCCGAGGACGCCCGCGCCGGTGGCGTCGATCGTGGACACCCGCGACATCCGCAGGATGACCACCCGCACGTCGGCGACCTCCGACAGCTCCAGCAGGAAGCGGTGGGCCGCGCCGAAGAACAGCGGGCCGTCGAACCGGTAGGCCACGATGTGCTCGGCCAGCAGGCGCCGTTCCTCGTCGCCGTGGTCGCCGGTCTCCAGCGGGACCTGCTCGATCTGCGCGCTGCGCGCGACGGCCCGCAGGGCGAGCACGATCGCGACGCCGACGCCGACCGCGACCGCGGTGACGAGGTCGAAGGCGACGGTGACGGCGAAGGTGAGGACCATCACCGCGGCGTCGCCCCGCGTGGCGCGGGCGATGGCGCGCAGCGAGCCGACCTCGACCATGCGGACCGTCGTGGCCAGCAGCACGCCGGCCAGCGCGGCCAGCGGGATCCGCCCGACGAGGCCGCTCGCGCCGAACACGATGACGGCCAGCACGACGGCGTGCGCGAGGGCGGCCAGGCGGGACCGCGCGCCCGAGCGGACGTTCACCGCCGTGCGGGCGATCGCGGCGGTGGCGGGGATGCCGCCGAAGAGCGGGGAGACGACGTTCGCCAGGCCCTGCCCGAACAGCTCGCGGTCGGGGTCGTGCCGCTCCCCCACGCTCATGCCGTCGGCGACGGAGGCGCACAGCAGGCTCTCCAGCGCCCCGAGGGCGGCCACGGCGAGGGCCGCGGGGAGAAGCGAGGTGACGGCGCCCGGATCGAGGAAGCTCACCGACGGCGCGGGCAGCCCGGCCGGCAGGGTTCCGATGCGGGCGACGTCCAGCCCGGCGGCCTCGGCCACGACCGTTGCGGCCACGACCGTGAGGAACGAGAACGGCACCGCGGGCCGCCACCGCGCGCCCAGCAGCATGGCCCCGGCGACCACGAGCGCCATCGCGATCGGCACCGGACTCGGGTCTCGCGCGAAGTTCGCCACCGCGTTCCCGGCCGCCTGCCACACCCGCTCCCCCTCGCCGGTCACGCCGAGCGCGGCGGGCACCTGCTGGAGCGCGATGACGACGGCGATGCCCGCCGTGAAGCCCTCGATGACGGGAGTCGGCATGTAGCGGGCGTACCTGCCGACCCGGGCCAGCGCGAGGACGACGAGCACGATCCCGGCGAGCAGGCCGACCGCGAGCACCCCACTCGGGCCGTGGCTGTGCACGATCGGCACGAGGACGACGGTCATGGCCCCGGTGGGGCCCGACACCTGGAGGTTGCTGCCGCCGAAGACCGCGGCGATCGCGCCCGCGACGACGGCGGTCGCCAGGCCCGCCTGCGCGCCCAGTCCTGAGCCGACCCCGAAGGCCAGCGCGAGCGGCAGGGCCACCACCGCGACCGTAAGCCCGGCGATCAGGTCACGGCCCGGGCTGCGGCGGGCCGGTCGCCAGTCGGCGGGCGAGGGCAGCAGCCCCGCGACCCGGCCGTACAACTGCCTGGCCACGCCGGTCACTCGGCCGCCTCCGCCTGGAGCTCGGCCAGCAGCTCGCCCTGGCCGGTGATCATGTCGGTGAGGATCCGCCGGGCCGCCGCGAGCAGGTCCACGATGTCGGGGGTGGCGAGGGAGTAGACCACCGAGCCGCCCTCCCTGACCGCGCTGACGAGGCCGGTACGGCGCAGCACGGCGAGCTGCTGGGACAGGTTCGACGCCTCCACCTCGATCTCGTTGAGTAATTCGCGGACCGGGCGGGGGCCGTCCCGCAGAAGTTCGAGCACGCGGATGCGCACCGGATGTCCCAGGGTGCGGAAGAAGTCGGCCTTGGCCTGGTAGAGCGGGACGGGCATCGGGCTCACTCCGCCTCTCCCCCCGCCGCCTCCGGGCTGATCCCGTGGTCGGCGGCCAGGCGGTTCAGGTTGTCCAGACGGCCCAGGGCGACCTGGACGCCGTGCTCGTCACCGCTCTCCCGCGCCCGCCGTAGCTCCTCTCGCGCCTCCGCGAGCCGGGCGCGCAGCTCCGCCGTGAACTCGTGCATGTCGTCCTCTCCTCCGTCGGCGGAGCCAGCATATTCGCAATATGAAAAATTCTTCAATTCAACAGATCACAGGCGCGTGGCGCGGCCGGAGCCGGGCTCAGGCGGGGCGCGGCGTGAAGGAGCGGTGGTCACGCCGCAGCGGGTGGCCCTCGGGGATCTCGACCAGCACGATCGGCAGCCCGTCGGGATCCTCGATCCACATCTCCATCAGCCCCCACGGCTCCAGCCTGGGCGGCCGGGACACCCGTACCCCGGCCTCCACCAGCCGGTCGTGCTCCCTCTGGACGTCGCGCACCTGCAACCAGATCGCCGCGCCCTCCTGTTCTGCGCCGGAGGCGCGCGGGGAGACCTCGAGGAGCCCCTGCCCCAGGAAGAACACCACCCCAGGGTCCTCGGCCGGCCCGAACTCCCGGCTCACGGCCAGCCCCAGGACGTCGCGGTAGAAGCGGCGGCTCGCGGCCCGGTCGGCCGATCGCAGGAGTATGCGGCTGCTCAGCACTTCCATGTGACGTGCGTGCCCATTCGGGGCATGCGGCTAAAGGATGGATTACGGCAAGCGGCGGCCAAGGCTTCCCGGGCCCTTAGTCCCTCCGTTGTGCGACGGACGTCGGTGCCGCCGGAGGGACGGGGACGGCAGACTGATCGCCGATGCCCTTGACGATCATTGTGGAGGTCCGAATGACCGAAGACACGGCTCCCGCCGGCATGCCGCGCCTGGAGAAGCTCGACCACGAGGAGTGCCTGCGGCTGATCTCGCCGGGCGGCGTGGGCAGGGTCGCCTTCAACAATCCGACCGGGCCCGTGATCCTGCCGGTCAACTACACGATCGAGCAGGGCGCCGTCTTGTTCCGCACCGCTCTCGGCGGCCCGATGGACGCCGACCTGCGTACGGGGATCGAGGGGGCCGACTTCATGGTGGCCTTCGAGGTGGACCACATCGACGAGAGCACGCGGGAGGGCTGGAGCGTGCTCGTGCGCGGCGGGGCCCACCACATCACCGGCGACGTGAACAAGAACGCCGTGGAGTCGTGGCCGGGCGGCGACCGTCCGCTCTACATCCGGATCTCGCCCAACGAGATCAGCGGCCGGCGCATCCGGCACGCGTGATGGAGGCCTGGGTCGTGGCCCGGCCGGGACCGGTCGCGACGCGGCCGCTGGAGCGGGCCGTGCTGCCGGACCCCGTGCCCGGGCCGGGGGAACTGCTGGTCCGCGTCGAGGCGTGCGCGGTCTGCCGCACCGACCTGCACCTCGCCGAGGGCGACCTCCCCCCGAGGCGCCCCCGTACGGTTCCCGGGCACGAGGTCGTGGGACGCGTGGCCCGGCTCGGCCCGGACACGCCGGGGCCGCCGGTCGGCGCCCGCGTCGGGGTGGCCTGGCTGCGCTCGACCTGCGGCCGGTGCCGCTACTGCCTGCGCGGCGCGGAGAACCTGTGCCCGGCGTCCACCTACACGGGCTGGGACGCCGACGGCGGGTACGCGGAACTGCTGACCGCCCCCGCGGCGTACGTCTACCCGCTGCCCGAGGACACCCCGGCCGAGACGCTCGCCCCGCTGCTGTGCGCGGGGATCATCGGCTACCGCGCGCTGGTCCGCGCCGACCTGCCCCCGGGCGGACGGCTCGGCATCTACGGGTTCGGCGCCTCGGCCCATCTGACCGCCCAGGTCGCGATCGCCGAGGGTGCGACCGTGCACGTGATGACGAGGTCGGCGGCGGCCAGGGAGCTCGCGCTCCGGCTGGGCGCGGCCTCCGCGGCGGGCAGCGCCGACCCGCCGCCCGAGCCCCTGGACGCGGCCATCCTGTTCGCCCCGGTCGGCGATCTCGTGCCGGTCGCGCTGGCCGCGCTCGACCGGGGCGGCACCCTCGCGGTGGCGGGGATCCACCTCACCGACATCCCGGTGCTGAACTACCAGCGCCACCTGTTCCAGGAGCGGACGCTGCGCAGCGTCACGGCCAACACCCGCGACGACGGACGGGAGTTCCTGCGGCTGGCGGCCCTCCACCACCCGCGGGTCACGACGACGCCCTATTCCTTCGGCGACGCCGACCAGGCGCTGGCCGACCTGGCGGCCGACCGCGTCGAAGGGGCCGCCGTCCTGCTCATGGACGGGTGACGACGCTCATGGTCTCGGTGCTCCTGGTCTCGGCGCTCATTGGCCCTCCCCGCTCTCCACCGGGCCGGTCCGCCGGGGCGCGCCCGCGGAGACGGCCCGGTCCACGTCGTCCGTCTCGAACGTGATGGAGGAGTCGACGTCCACCACGCCGTCCACCTGCCAGACCTCCTCGATCATGGCGAAGAGCTGTGAACGCCGCGCCACGCCGCCGACGAGGTGGACGATCCCGTCCTCGACGCGTACGGCGCAGCGCCGGGAGTAGCGCGACACCACCTCGACGACGTCGTCGCGGATGTCCTCCGGGGGCCGGCAGAAGGCTCTGATCAGGTCCGACTGTTTGACCAGCCCGGTGATGCGGCCGGTCTCGCCGTCCACGACCGGCAGCTCCTTGATCCTGTTGCGCTGCATCAGACTGGCCGCCCGCCGCAGCGTGGTGTCCTCGGTGACCGTGATCGCGGGGCTGCTCATGATCTGGGCGGCGGTGCGGCCGCTCGCCTTCCTGCGCTCCCTGCGCCGGGACGGCCCCTCGATGATCACATCGCCGGGCCGCCTGTCGAGGTCCTTGAGCAGCAGGTCGCTGTCGCTCACCATGCCGATGACGCGCCGCTCCCCGTCCACGACGGGGACGGCCCCGACATGGAACCGGCACATCGCGGTGACCACGTCGGCGAACGAGGCCGTCGCCTCGACGGCGACGACGAACCTGTTCATGACGTCGCGTACGGTCATCGGCATGGCGGCCTCCCTCGTCTCCCCCAGCCTTCGCCACGACCGGCCGCGGGGGCGACCGGCGAACGTCCTCCCGCGGTGGGACCTATGTCCCGGGCGGTTTGCGGAGACTGCCCGGGGTTTTTCGCGCCGGTTGCGGGTGGCAGAACTGGGGCATCACGCCGACCGGCGGACGGGCCTCAGGGATTTCGCCAGGTGAATACCCCTCGCGGGGGCGGCGGGGTACCAGGAAAAGCGGGGCATCTCGCCGCAGCCATACGAA
This sequence comes from Microbispora rosea, assembly GCF_900156315.1. GTDB lineage: Bacteria > Actinomycetota > Actinomycetes > Streptosporangiales > Streptosporangiaceae > Microbispora > Microbispora rosea. The sequence goes on from NZ_FTNI01000021.1 coordinate 58,926, forward strand.
TTCCCCGTCTTGCCACCCAATTCGTGACGCATTGTGGGGCGACCTGTGGCACACTCATATCTGCTGCACGCCACCCCGACGAGCGCCCCAAGGCTCGCGGGACGCAGCGCGAAGGGAAACACCACACGCCACTTGACCCCTCGTGGCGTCCCTGGCTGGCTTCTGGCCGCCAGGGGCCGATCTCTTTCCTGGGAGACCATGGATTGGCTGTTGCCGGCCCTGCCTGGGGCTGGTGACACGACGCGTTGGGTGCGGCCGACGGGCAGCACCCGGCGTGACAACTGAATATTCCGCTGCGTTCATGCGCTGCGCCTACACGCGGGTTACAGGAGACCCGCTTCACCGTAGGTGCGACGTGTGGGCGCTTTTTTATTTTCCGGGAAGGGGAATGCACTTCTGTCCAGCGAAGAGCCGCACCCATCAGGGGTGGACGACAGCAGCGAAGCCCTCGCGGTGGAAGCGGTGCGGGAGGGCGGCCGGACGGTCCGGGACGCGATCGGTACCTGGTCCAAGACCGCCCGGCTGGGCGTGGTGCTCCTGTTCGCAGCAGGAGCCTGCATCATCTACAACGCGGCGACGTCCTCTTCGCAGGAGGACCCGCCGCAGTGCCGCATCGACGTCGTCCTCCCCGCACCCGCCCCGGATGGAGGTGAACGCCTGTCTAGCTGACAAAGTCACCACTGTACGCCTTTTGCCCTGAGTTAGGCCCCGGCTTTCGATCGGAAGCCGGGGCCGCCGCATGTGAACAGCGCCGTTCAGCGGGGCGCGGCAGCTACCAGGGCCGCCTCGGCGGCGGCGTCGAGCGGCGCCGCCATCACCTGGCTGGTGTCCGCCCTGGCGGCCAGTTCGGCGGCGCGGCGGGCGGCGGCCAGCACCTCCCCGGTGCGGGCGCCAGCTCGGGCCGCCAGCGTGGCGGCCGTCCACGGCGTTCGCGCCCTGCCTGATTTCGTGACGCCTTCGCCGCGCGCCTGCGGGGTGGCGGCCAGGCGGTCGCGGACCAGCCCGTGCAGGTTCAGCGCCGCGTCCGTCGCGGCGGGTGGGCGGGCGAGGCGCGGCGCGTGGGCGGTCACTGTGGAGTTATCCCCTGAGCGGCTCACCAGGCGATCTCAAGCCGCGGACAGCCTTGGGCCCCTCCGCCCGATTGAGCGGGAAAAGTTGACATCACTCGTCACCGTCTGACACTCGGGCATGCCGCCGGATAAGCTCAGAGGTGGACTTTTAGTATTTAGTATTTCGACATCCCCGTTGAGGAGTCTTGCTCGGTGGAAGAACGTAGGCCTCGCGAGGGGCCTGTTTCGCCTCGGATTGAGATCGGTGAAGGGCTGTGGGGGTCGCCAGAAGAGGTCACGCAAGCCGCCACCCCTTTGCGGCGACATGATCCGTTCGTGGTCGTTGTGCCCTTGCTAGGCGGAATGGCTAAGCAGGCCGCGATCAGCAAGCTGAGCAGTCTCGGCGTGACGCCGACACTGGTTGAGGAGAACAGCGACACGATCTCCGCCGGCATCGTTATCGGCACGGATCTCGCCAGTGGGCAGTTCATTCGCTCGGGCGAATCGGTGACATTGCGGGTGTCCCTGGGACCAAATTTGTCGCCGTCACCACGACAGATCTCCCCTAGGGCGAAGGACACGCCGGGGCCGACTACGGGGGTGCCCAACATGGTCGGCTTCACTCTGAGGGACGCGAAGGACACGCTCCAGGGTGCCGGTTTCAAGGTCAAGACCGTGGAGCAGCCGAGTGACGCCGTCCCGCAGGGTGCCGTGATCGATCAGGTGCCGCAGTCGCGGGCCGAGCTCACGCCGGGCCCTACGATCACGCTGATCGTCTCCACCGGTCCCCTGGGTAATGTCCCGCCGGGTGGTGATGACATTTTCTAGTGGGCTGGTCGACCAGATCTTCTTCCAGTGCTGCTGGGGCAAGTCGGTGAATGCGGTGATGTCGTAGGCGGGCGGCACCTGCGGCACGCTGGGCTCGTCGGGCAACCAGGTGCCACGTCTGGCGGACCTTCGGCGCCAGGTGCGCGAACCCGGGCCTTCTCGCTGGGGTGGACGGTGACCTCCCCGGTGGTGCAGGCGTCGTCGTCGTGGTGCAGCAGCCGCACCACCGGCACCCGCGCGGCGGGCACCACCACCTCCGGCAGGGTGATCGTGTACTCCTCGCAGTCGTCCTCGGTCTGCACCCACCCCGCCTCGGCCAGCACCTCGTGGGTGACGTCGAACGCCAGCGCGTCGAACAGCAGCCCCTCGATCTCCTGCGTCTCCGGCAGAGTCAGCCGCCACTTGATGTCGGGGTCGTCCCAGTCCCACACCACCTCGGCCGGCTCGCCGATGCGCACCAGGTTCGGGCGCAGGTCGCCGCGCGGTGCACTTGGCCAGGCCGACCGTGACGGTGACCGCGCCCGGGAAGTGCTCCCGCACCAGATGAGCCAGGCCCACCGTGCAGCGGCGCAGGTGCTCGGCGCGGGCGGCGTCCCCGGCCGCCCGCGCTGCTCCACCCACGCGGCCGGTTCCTCATCCGTCACGCGCGGTGTGGTCATAACGTGCACACCTCCCAGGTGGTGACGTCCGCGGCGGCGTGGGCCAGCGTGCCGAGCTGCAGCGGGTTGAACCGGGACGCCACCGCCCCGCCGTACGGCGGCAGCGGCTCGTCGTCGTGGTGGTCGACCTAGCAGCTGCGGGCCGCCTGGTGCAGCTCGGCCAGGCGGCGGCCCCGCTTGCACGCGCACGGCAAGCCCGGCCCCGCCTGCGGGAGGTCCAGGCCTTTGGCGTCGCTGTCGTCCCACTCGGCGGTGCGGACGCGTTCCCCGGCGTCTTCCCGCTGGGCTGAGCTTGGCGCCGGCGTCCCGCCACGCGGTGATCGCTTCGACTTCCTCGCCCAGGTCGAACAGGTCCACGGTGCTGCCCTCCTTCGGGTGTCAGCCGACCGCACCGGCGCGGTTGAACAGGTCGAACAGGTCCAGGCGCTCCCGCAGCGGGTCCAGCCATTCGGCGGCCGGCTCGGCCGGGGGCAGGGCCACGTCGGACACGTCGAACCCGCCGTCTTCCTGGAAGAACAGGCCCGCGTGGAGCATGGCGGCGAGCCGGTAGCCGGGCTGGGCGTCGAGGGCGACGCGCAGCGCCGCGTACGTGCCGGGCAGGTTGCCGTACAGCTGGCAGGCGTGCGCGGCGAGGAACGCGGCGGGGGCGACGAACACCGGCGGCACCCGCACCCCGAACCGGGACCACTGCACCGCCAGGCGGGCGGCGTTCAGGCGGGTGATGCGGGCGGTGGCCACGTCGCGGACCCGGATGATGTGCAGGGCCACGGCCAGGCGGGCGGCGTCGGCGTCGTCCAGGTCGTCGCCGCGGTGCAGGCGGTCGGCCAGGGCGGTGCCGTCGGCGGTCAGCTGTCCGGCCAGGGCGGCCGGGTCGGCGGTGCGGGCCGCCACGTCCGCGCAGTGGGCGCGCAGCGTGTCGGCGTCGATCCTCTTCAACATCACAAGCTCCGTTCTCGGCGGTCAGGCGGTCGGGTGGTCAGGCGGCGGGGCGGGGGATGCCGTCGGCGTCCCGCTCGACCCGCACCAGCCGGTCGGGGTGGTAGGCGTCGGTGCCGCCGTCGGCGCCGGGCCAGCGCACCAGCACGCGGGGGTGCCGATCAGCGAAGACCCGCCAGTACGGTGTGAGTTGTGCAGAATGCCGCGATCCTCACCGTCGACGACGACCCTTCCGTCTCCCGGGCCGTGGCTCGTGACATCCGCCGCCGATACGGCGACCGCTACCGGGTGATCCGAGCCGAGTCCGGCCCCAGCGCGCTCGACGCGCTGCGCGAGATCAAGCTGCGCGGCGAGCAGGTCGCCGTCCTCCTGGCCGATTACCGGATGCCGCAGATGAACGGCATCGAGTTTCTCGAAGCGGCCATGGACGTCTTCCCGCTGGCGCGCAGAGTGCTGCTCACCGCGTACGCCGACACCGACGCGGCCATCAGCGCGATCAACATCGTCGATCTCGACCACTACCTGCTCAAGCCGTGGAACCCGCCGGAGGAGAAGCTCTACCCGGTGCTGGACGCGCTGCTGGAGGCGTGGCTCGCCACCCCCGCGGTGACGATGCCGGAGACCAAGGTCGTGGGTCATCGCTGGTCGGCGCACTCGTTCACGGTGCGCGACTTCCTCGCCCGCAACCTCGTGCCGTACCGCTGGCTGCGGGCCGACGAGTCCGAGGGCGTGCGCCTGCTGACCGCCGCCGGCATGAGCGAGGCGGACGTGCCGGTGGTGATCACCACGGACGGCAAGGCCCTGGCACGGCCCACGGAGGCCGACCTCGCCGCGCACGTCGGCATGGCCACCACCCCCGCCTCGGATGTCTACGACCTCGCCGTGATCGGCGCGGGACCCGCCGGCCTCGGCGCCGCCGTGTACGGCGCGTCCGAGGGGCTGCGCACCCTGCTCGTGGAGCAGCGGGCCACCGGCGGCCAGGCCGGCCAGAGCAGCCGGATCGAAAACTACCTGGGCTTCCCCGACGGGGTCTCCGGCGCCCAGCTCACCGACCGCGCCCGCAGACAGGCGCTGAAGTTCAACACCGAACTGCTCACCACCCGGGAGGTCGTCGGCCTCGAACGGAGCGGCTCGGCCACCCTGCTGCACTTCGGCGACGGCACCGCCGTGACGGCGCACACGGTCGTGCTGGCGACCGGCGTGTCCTACCGGCTCCTGGACGCGCCCGGCCTGGCCGACCTGACCGGCCGGGGCGTCTTCTACGGCGCGGCCGCCACCGAGGCCCCGAGCTGCGCCGGAGAAGAGGTCTACATCGTCGGCGGGGCGAACTCGGCCGGGCAGGCGGCGGTGTACTTCTCCCGCTATGCCAGCAAGGTGCACGTCCTCATCCGGGGAGAGGACCTCACCCGGTCGATGTCGCGGTATTTGATCGATCAGATCGAGGCCATTCCCTCGATCGAGGTCCATCCGCGTACGCAGGTGGTCGGCGGCGAGGGCCGCGACCACCTGGAGCGCCTGGTCCTGTGCGACGGAAGGACCGGCCGGACGACCGCCGTGCCGGCGTCGTGGCTGTTCGTCTTCATCGGGGCGGAGCCGCGCACCGACTGGCTCGGCGACGTGGTCGCCCGCGACGGAGGCGGCTACGTGCTGACCGGCTCCGACCTGCTCGCCGACGGCCGCCGCCCGGCCGGGTGGGCACTGTCCAGGGACCCCTATCACCTGGAGTCGAGCATGCCCGGCGTCTTCGCGGCGGGCGACGTGCGGGCCGGGTCGGTCAAGCGCGTCGCCTCAGCCGTGGGCGAGGGCGCCATGGCGGTCTCGCTCGTCCACCGTTATCTGGAGGCTCCATGACCGACCATCCCCATGAGCCGACGCTGCCCCCCGACGAGCTGCGCACGCTGTTCCTGTTCGAGTCGCTGAACGACGCGCAGCTCGCCCGGCTGTCGGAGGCGGGCCGGGTGGAGCGACGGCTCGCCGGAACCCGCGTCTACGAGGAGGGCGACCCCGCCACCTGTTTCTTCGTGCTGCTGAGCGGCACGGTCGCGATGAGCAGGCGGGTGCAGGGCGACGACGTCGAGGTGAGCCGCACCGGCCAGCGCGGCGTGTACGGCGGCGCCACGCAGGCGTACATCACCGGCGAGTTCTCCCAGCTCTACATGAACACGCTGACCGCGGTCACCGAGGCCGAGTTCTTCGTGGTGCCGGCCGAGGTGATCGCCACGTGCGTGCGCGAGTGGTTCCCGATGGCGATGCACCTGCTGGAGGGGTTGTTCCTCGGCATGCGCGCCACCCAGACGATCGTCGGCGAACGGGAGCGGCTGCTCGCGCTCGGCTCGCTGTCGGCCGGCCTGACGCACGAGCTGAACAACCCGGCGGCCGCCGCCGTACGGGCGACGTCGGCGCTGCGCGAGCGGGTGGCGGGCATGCGGCACAAGCTCGCGATGATCGCCGACGGGCGGCTGGACGGCAGCCAGCTGCACGACCTCGTGGAGCTCCAGGAGGACGCGGTCAAGCGGTCGGCCTCCGCCCCCGACCTGACGCCGCTGGCGCGCTCCGACGCCGAGGACGCGGTCGCCGACTGGCTGGACGACCACGACATCGTCGGCGGCTGGGAACTCGCGGCGACGCTGGTGGCCGGCGGCCTCGACGCGTGCTGGCTCGACCAGATCGCCGGGGCGGTGGGCGAGGAGAACCTGGAGTCCGCGGTCCGATGGCTCACCTACACGGTGGACACCGAGCTGCTGATGTGCGAGATCGACGACGCGGTCAACCGGATCTCCGGCCTGGTCGCCGCCGCCAAGCAGTACTCCCAGCTCGACCGCGCCCCCCACCAGACGGTCGACGTGCACGACCTGCTCGACGCCACGCTGACGATGATGCAGGGCAAGATGCCCGCGGGCGTCCGCACGGTCAAGGAGTACGACCGGTCGCTGCCACCCATCCCCGCGTACGCGGCCGAGCTGAACCAGGTGTGGACCAACCTCATCGACAACGCGCTCGGCGCGATGGACGGCACGGGCACGCTGACCCTCCGCACCCGGCGAAAGGACGGCCACGTGATCGTCGAGGTCGGCGACACCGGCACCGGCATCCCGCCCGAGGTCCGTCCCCGCATCTTCGAGCCGTTCTTTACCACCAAGCCCGTCGGCGAGGGCACCGGCCTGGGCCTGGACATCTCCTATCGGATAGTGGTCAACAAGCACCACGGGGACATCCGGGTGGATTCACGTCCCGGCGACACCCGGTTCCGGGTCTACCTTCCCGTGGACCAGGCGGCCCCGGAGGCCGTTCGATAAAGCCGCCTGTACGGCCTGGCCGTACAGTGTGGACATGGGCATGGTCAGCACCGTGGGTCTCGTCCTGCACCCGCAACGCGACTCCAAAGAGGCGATCGACACGATCGTCGAGTGGGCGCGCAAGCGAGACTGCACGGTGCTGGGACTGCCCGACGAGGTCGGGCGCATCGACTGCAGTGCCATCGCGGTGGACGCCCAGACCCTGGTGAGGCGGGCCGACCTCCTCGTCAGCCTCGGCGGCGACGGCACGATGCTGCGCACGATGCGCCTGATCGCCGGGCGGCCGACCCCCGTCCTCGGGGTCAACCTCGGACGGCTCGGCTTCCTCGCGGAGATCGACGTGGACGAGCTGGCGCCCGCGCTGTCCGCGATCGACGAGCACAGATACACGGTCGAGCCGCGCATGGCGGTCCGGGCGACCAGCCACGACGGCCGGATGGTGACCGCGTTCAACGACATCGCCCTCGTCCGCATCCCCGGCGACGGGCTCGCCGCCGTGTCCGTCTCGGTCTACGGCGAGCCGTTCGTCCGCTTCGCCGCCGACGCCGTGATCGTCTCCACGGCCACGGGGTCCACGGCGTACAACTTCTCGGCGGGCGGCCCGATCGTCTCCCCCACGGTCGAGGGCTTCCTCGTCGTCCCGGCCGCCGCCCACTCGGCGTTCAACCGGGCGCTGGTCCTGTCGGCCGACGAGGAGGTGACGCTCGACGTGCTCCCGACCAGCGGCCAGCTCGCGCTGGAGGTCGACGGCACCATCGGCGGTCACCTGTGTCCCGGCGACCGGCTCACGATCACCGCGCTGCGCGCCGCCGCCCGCGTGGTGCGGCTCGGCACGACGACCTTCTACGAGCGGGCCCGCCGCAAGCTCCGCGTGAACGGCAGCGCCGAGGTCGACTGAGGAGTTCCGGCGCCGCCTGAACCCGCCCTCGGGTCAGGCGGGCACCGCGCCGAAGAGAGGGCCGGCGAGAGGGCTACAGCAGGTTCTCGATCTCGGCCGTCTCCTCGGCGGTGAGCGCCGGTGCGTCCAGGGCCGCCACGTTCTGCTCGAGCTGCCCGACCGAGCTCGCCCCGATCAGCACGGACGTGACCCTCCGGTCGCGCAGGATCCACGCCAGCGCGAGCTGCGCGAGTGACTGGCCGCGCTCCTGGGCGATCTTGTCGAGGCCGCGCAGGGTCTCCAGCAGATCGGGGGTGAGCCGGTCGCGCTTCAGGAAGTGGCCGATCGCCATCCGGGAGTCGGCCGGCACCTCGCCGCCGAGGTAGCGACCGGTGAGCAGGCCCTGCGCGAGCGGCGAGTAGGCGATGCACCCCGCCCCGGCCCGCTCCAGCACGTTCAGCAGGCCGTCCTCCTCCACCCAGCGGTCCAGCATGGAGTAACGCGGCTGGTGGATCAGGAGCGGCGTGCCCAGCTCGCGCAGCACGGCGGCGGCCCGCTCGGTCTGCTCGGCCGAATAGTTCGAGATGCCCACGTAGAGCGCCTTACCGGAGCGCACCGCCGTGTCGAGGGCGCCCATCGTCTCCTCGATCGGAGTGTCCGGGTCGGGCCGGTGGGAGTAGAAGACGTCGACGTAGTCGAGGCCCATCCGGCTCAGCGACCGGTCGAGGCTCGCCAGCAGATACTTGCGCGACCCCCACTCGCCGTACGGCCCGGGCCACATGTCGTAACCCGCCTTCGTCGAGATGAACAACTCGTCGCGGTAGGGCCGGAAGTCCGCGCGCAGGTGGTGGCCGAAGTTCTCCTCCGCCGAGCCGTACGGCGGGCCGTAGTTGTTGGCCAGGTCGAAGTGGGTGATGCCGAGGTCGAAGGCCCGGCGCAGGACGGCGCGCTGCACGTCGAGCGGGTGGCCGTCGCCGAAGTTGTGCCACAGCCCGAGGGAGATCTCGGGGAGCAGCACGCCACTCCTTCCGCTGCGCCGATACCGCATGTCGTCGTATCGAGCGGGGGCGGGGACGTAGGGGTGCGGGATCATCCGTGGCCTTTCTTGCGCGACTGGGCCGGTCCTTTGCCGCGGCCTTACTCAAGGACTACCAGCAAACCGCACATGCCTACGGTCCGCCCACCCGCCTCCGCCCGGTGCGCGCTCGGGCGCTCAGCGCACGCCTCGCGGACGGAACTGGACGCTGATGCGGGCGCCGGTCACCTTGGCCGACTTGGGGATCGCGTGCTCCCAGGTGCGCTGGCAGCTCCCGCCCATGACGATGAGGTCGCCGTGGCCCAGCTCATGCCGCAGCGCCGGGCCTCCCCCGCCGCGGGGGCGCAGCAGCAGCGGGCGCGGGGTGCCGACCGACACGATCGCGACCATCGTGTCGTGCGTGCTCCCCCGCCCGATGGTGTCGCCGTGCCAGGCGACGCTGTCCCTGCCGTCGCGGTAGAGGCACATCCCGGCCGTGCGGAACGGCTCGCCGAGCTCCTCCTCGTAGTGGGCGTTGAGCGCGTCCTTCGCCCGGGCCAGCACGGGGTCGGGAAGCTCCTCGTCCTCGTCGTAGAACTTCAGCAGGCGCGGCACGTCCACGACCCGGTCGTACATGTGCCTGCGCTCGGCGTGCCAGGGCACCGTCCCAAGCAGGCGGTCGAAGAGCGCGTCGGCCCCCTCGATCCAGTGCGGCCGCACGTCGATCCAGGCGCCGCGCTCCAGGGATGTGCGCCGCACCGACGAACCGAGCGGGCCGACGCGGACATCCTCAGCCCAGTCCAGTAGCGAAGCCTGAAAAGCCGTCATGCGGCCATCATATTAGAACATCTATTCGATCATGTTCTACTCCGCCGTCTGTCCGGATGGCCGGCCGAGCTCGTCACCGCACGTCGAGGGTGAGGCCCGGCGGCAGCCCTGTGACGGTGGCGTGGCCCGCCGCGTCCACGGCGACGCTCACCTCCGCGCCCGCCACCCGCAGCCCACGGGCCGACAGTGCGCCGAGGGGCGCCCCGGCCATGGGCCGCAGCAGCACCCGCCCCGCCGGAACGTCGGGATACAGGCCCAGCGCCGCGTGCGCGATCGCCACCGCCGCGGCGGCCGACCACGCCTGGGGACGGCAGGCCGCCGGGTAGGGCATGGGCCTGCCGACGCCCGGGTGCGGGCCGGCGCCGTCCCCGGCGTACAGCTCGGGCAACCGGTAGCCGAACGCCTCCCCGGCGGCGAGCAGCCCTTCGGCGAGCCCGGCCGCCTGCCCGGCGAACCCGGCCCTGGCCAGTCCGCCGAGCACGATCGCGGTGTCGTGCGCCCAGATCGAGCCGCAGTGGTAGGACAGCGGGCTGAAGCCGGCGTCGCCGGACGACATCGTGCGCAGCCCGTAGCCGCCGCTCATCATCGGAGCGGCCAGCAGCCTCGCGACCTGGGCCGACTCCGCCTCCGACAGCAGGCCGGTGCCGAGCAGGTGGCCGATGTTGCTGGTCAGCGCGTCCACCGGCCGCTTGTCGGTGTCGAGCGCGAGCGCGGGGAAGCGTCCGTGCGGGCCGTCCACCCAGAACCGGGCGCGGAACCGCTCGGCCAGCGCGTCGGCGTGCGCGTTCCATCGCTCGGCGCCGGGGCGGCCGAACGCGTCGAGCAGCGCCGCCGCGTTCCTGGCCGCCTCGTACGCGTAGCCCTGCACCTCGACGAGCGCGATCGGCGGCTTGGCCTGGCTCCCGTCGTGGAACCGGATGGAGTCGCCGGAGTCCTTCCAGCCCTGGTTGGCCAGGCCGCGGTCGGAGGTGTCGATGTACTCCACGAACCCGTCGCCGTCGGGGTCGGCGTAGTCCGCGAGCCAGCCGAGCGCGGCCTCCATGTGCGGCAGCAGCGCCGCCACCTCGCGCTCGGGCATCCCCCACCGCCAGGCGTCGTGCAGGAGGCTGATCCACAGGGGGGTGGCGTCGATCGTGCCGTAGTAGGCCGCGGGCAGCCGCAGGCCGTTGCCCTCGACGGTGAACTCGCGCCGCCGCAACTCGTGCATGATCTTCCCAGGCGCCTCGCCCGAGGCCGGGTCCAACCGCCTGCCCTGCCGCCGGGCGAGCACCCGCAGCGTCCCCGCGGCGAGGTCGGTGCCGAGCGGCAGCAGCATCCGGGCGGCCCACAGGCTGTCGCGCCCGAAGAGCGTGAGGAACCACGGCACCCCCGCGCCGAGGAAGGTGTCCTCGGGAGCGCCGGTCTCCGCGAGCCGCAGTGACCGCAGGTCCTCCAGCGACTGGTGCAGCAGCCGGGTCAGCCGCCGGTCGGCGGCGGTGACCTCGGGCTTGCTCCACTCCAGCGTCCTGGCCGGCGCGACGACGACGGCGGCGGGGTCGTCCACGACGACCTCCCAGCGCAGCGTCGCGGTCCCGCCCGGGGGCAGGAACAGGTCCCAGCGCAACCGGGCGCCGCCGCCGGTCTCCGCGCGGGCGTCCTCGCCCACGGCCGTGACCCGGATGCCGCCGCTCCGCCACGACAGGCCGCCGGAACCCGGATCGGGACCGCCGGGCTCGGCCGGGACGGTGTCGCCGCCCGACTTGACCACCTCGATCGGTGCGAAGTCGCAGCTCAGCTCGACGGTGACCGATGCGGTCACGGCCACAGAGGCGGTTGAGATGATCTCCACGTGCTCGCTCATGCCGCGCGCGCCGACCACGCGGACGCGTTCGAGCCGCACGGTGGGGTCGGGGTGCGGGTCGCCGAGCCAGCGGGCGAGCGAGACGAACCGGGTGCGCCCGGCCTCCTCGTGGACGTGGCCGATGGCCTCGGGCTCGCGGCCGTTCACGAGCAGCGTCGCCTGCGACAGCGCCCGATGGTCGGCGTGGAAGAGCCCCTGGACGCCGAAGGGGCGGATCTGGCCGTCAGCGCCGCTCAGCGCTCCGGTCGGCGCCATGACGGTGCTGACCAGCTCGTGCAGTGGCGGTTGCAGGCGGTACGCCGCGCCGGCGGCGAACTCGCCGCCCGGACCGGGCGTGGCTCCGACGAGCACCGATGGGCCCTCCTGGATCGAATCGTCCCGGCCTTGACCTTGACATGTGGTCGCCGGGGGTGCACATTGCGAAACATTCAGTTTATTTTGATCGATCTAATCATGCCTTACTCCTCCTTGAACGTTCAAACCCCCAGAAGGGCGGATCATGACCGAAAAGGTGACAATCGCCGACGTGGCCCGGCTCGCCGGCGTATCACGCCAGACGGTCTCGAACGCCCTGAACAGCCCGGACGTCGTCCGCGAGGAGACCAGGCAGCGGGTGCTGCGGGCGGTCGAGGAACTCGGCTACCGGGTCAACCAGGCCGCCCGCCAGATGCGTACGGGCCGGTCCCGGCTGATCGCCATCCGGATCGAGCCCGACCGCGACGGCATCAACGGCTCGGTGCTCGACCGCTTCCTGCACGGCCTGACCGAGTCGGCCGCGCGGTCCGGCTACCGGGTGCTGCTCTACACGGCGGACGACGACCAGGCCGAGGTCGACACGTTCGAGGACCTGCTCGGCGCGTACGAGCCGGACGCGTTCGTGCTGACCAGCACCCACCACGGCGACCTGCGCACCGCCTGGCTGCTGGACCACAAGGTGCCGTTCGTCACCTTCGGACGCCCCTGGAGCGCGGACTCCGCGAGTGCTTCGCATGCGTGGGTGGACGTGGACGGAGCGGCCGGCACGGCCGCGGCCACCCGTCACCTGCTCGACGCGGGCCATCGCGTGATCGGCTTCCTCGGCTGGCCGTCCGGCTCCGGGGTCGGCGACGACCGCCGCGAGGGCTGGGCGCGCACGCTCGCCGCGGCGGGCGTCGACCCCGCCGGCCTGAGCCGGGCCACCAGCGACGGGGTGGCCGACGGCGAGAAGGCCGCCCACGACCTGCTGCGGTCGGACCTCGGGGTGACCGCGCTCGTCTGCGTCAGCGACTCGCTCGCGCTCGGCGCGCTGCACGCCGCCCGCTCCCCCGGCCTCGCCTGGCAGCCCGGCAGGGGGCCCGGGGGCGGCGCGGCGGAACGGCCGGTCGCGGTGATCGGCTTCGACGACACGCCGGTGGCCAAGGCCGTCGGCCTGACCAGCCTGAGCCAGCCGCTGGCGCAGGCCGCCGCGCACTGCGTGGCGCTCCTCACCACACTCCTCGACGGCCAGGCGGACCCCGGCGAACCGCCGGCGAACGTGCTGCTCGAACCCTCGCTGGTCGTCCGCCAGTCGGCGTGAACCGGCGCGTCCTTCCCCTCAACGAAGATCGGGAATGCTCATGAAGAACAGAACCGTGCGGACGGCGGTGCTCGGCGCCGCCTGCGCCGCGCTCCTTTCCTCGGCCGCCTGCGGCAGCGGTTTCGACGACGACAAGGCGGCCGCTCCCGCCCAGCAGAGCGGCGGCCCGGCCCACCTGCAGATCCTCATCGGCTCCTCGGGCGACGCGGAGACCACCGCGGTGAAGGACGCCGCCGCGGCCTGGGCGAAGAAGTCCGGCTCGACGGCGACCGTGACCCCGGCGCAGGACCTCGCCCAGCAGCTCGGCCAGGCGTTCGCGGGCGACAACCCGCCCGACGTGTTCTACGTGGACGCCTCCCGGTTCGCCGACTACGCGAGCGTGGGCGCCCTGGAGCCGTACGCCGACAAGCTGTCCGGGGCGTCGGACTTCTACCCGAGCCTGCGCACCACGTTCACCTACGACGGCACGTTCTACTGCGCGCCGAAGGACTTCTCCACCCTCGCCCTGGTGATCAACGACGACCTGTGGGCCAAGGCCGGGCTGGGCGAGGGCGACGTGCCGACGACCTGGGACCAGCTCACCGCGGTGAGCGAGAAGCTCAAGGCCGAGGGCGTCACGCCGCTCGCGATCGCCGACACCCGCGACCGGGTCGGCGCGTTCCTGGTGCAGGCGGGCGGCTGGATCACCAGCCCCGACGGCAAGCAGGCGACGGCGGACAGCCCGGAGAACCTCAAGGCCCTGCAGTACGTCCAGTCGCTGCTCAAGGACAAGCTCGCCCAGTTCCCGAGCCAGCTCGACGCGGGCTGGGGCGGTGAGGCCTTCGGCAAGGGCAAGGCCGCGATGACCGTCGAGGGCAACTGGATCAAGGGCGCGCTGAAGGCCGACTTCCCCGACGTGAAGTACAGCGTGCACGAGCTTCCGGCCGGCCCCAAGGGCAAGGGCACCCTGTCGTTCACCAACTGCTGGGGCATCTCGGCGAAGAGCAAGTACAAGCAGCAGGCGATCGACTTCGTCGAGGCGATGACCACCGTCGACCAGCAGATGACCTTCGCCCGGGCCTTCGGGGTCATGCCCTCGCGGCAGTCGGCGAAGGACGTCTACACCAAGGAGTTCCCCGCCGACGGCCCGTTCGTGAACGGCGCCGACTACGCCCAGGGCCCGGTCAACGCGCCGAAGATGGACAGCGTCCTGGCCGACTTCGACACCGGTATCCAGAAGCTCGCCTCCAGCGACCCGAAGGCGCTGCTGGAGCGCGTGCAGAAGAACACCCAGGCCGCCCTCGGCTGACGCGAGACGGTGCGGGTCCCGGCCGGTCACGGCCGGGACCCCGCCGACCGGAAGGAGTGACCGTGGCCGACACCGCACCCGCCCCCGCGCCCGTCTCCCCACGGGCCGCGCGGCCGGGGCCCCGGCTGAGCGCGGCCGTACGGGAGAACATCGCGGGCTGGCTGTTCGTGGCACCGGTGGTGGTGATCCTGGGCCTGTTCCTGCTGCTGCCGATCCTGATGGCGATGTGGGTCAGCCTCACCGACTGGAACGGCCAGGGCAGCCCGTTCCGCTCGGGCGTGCCGTTCGTGGGGCTGGACAACTACACCCGGCTGTTCACCGAGGACGGCCTGGCCCGCCAGGACTTCATGACCAGCGTGCGGAACAACTTCTACTACGTCGCGATCGTCGTGCCCGCCCAGACGGTGCTGGCGCTGGGCCTCGCCGTGATCGTGAACAACAGGATGCTGAAGGGGAAGACGTTCTTCCGCGCCGCGTTCTTCTTCCCCTCGGTCACCAGCTCGGTCGCGATCAGCGTGGTGTTCCTGTTCATCTTCGCCAACTCGGGCGCGGTGACCAGCCTGCTGAAGCTGTTCGGGATCGACGGCCCGCAGTGGTTCTCCGACTCGCGGGGCGTGCTCCACCTGCTGCTCGGAGGGCTCGGCCTGGTCGATCCCGCCGATCCGCCGGCGGCGCTGACAAGCGGCGGGCCGTTCGGGCTCTCGTGGTGGGAGTGGCTGTCCGGGCCCAGCGTGGCGATGTGCACGATCATCATGCTGGTCGTCTGGACGACGTCGGGAACGTTCATGTTGATGTTCCTGGCCGCGCTCCAGGACATCCCGGTGACGCTGGAGGAGGCCGGCATGCTCGACGGCGCCGGGCGCTGGCAGCAGTTCCGGCACATCACGCTCCCGCTGCTGAAGCCCACGCTGTTCCTGGTGCTGACGCTCGGCCTCATCGCGACCTGGCAGGTCTTCGACCAGGTCTACGTGATGAGCCAGGGCAACCCCGCCAAGACCACCCTCACCCCGGCCTTCCTGTCGTACCAGACGGCCTTCCGGAGCTTCGAGTACGGCTCGGGGACGGCCATCTCGTTCGTGCTGTTCGCCATCATCGTCGTGCTCGCGCTGCTCCAGCGGTGGATCATGCGCGACCGCGACCCCGCCCGCCGTACGAGGAGGTCGTGACCGTGAAACGCCGGGACTCCCGCTCGCTCGCCTCCACCTTCGCGGGCTACTTCGTGCTGGTCTTCTTCGCGCTGGTCTTCCTCTATCCGTTCGTGATCCAGGTCGCGAACTCGTTGAAGACCGAGCCGGACGCCGCCGCGAACGCGCTGTCGCCCCTCCCTCATCCCTTCACGACCGGCGGCTACGAGAAGGTCTTCCTCAACACCGACCTGCCGCTCTGGCTGGGCAACTCGATGCTGGTGACGATCCTGGTCACCGCCGGGCGGGTGCTGCTGTGCTCGATGGCCGGGTACGCGCTGGCGCGCGTCCGCTTCCGCGGCCGCAAGGCGCTGTTCTCCGCCGTCATCGGGGTCATGGCCGTGCCGCCCGTGGTGCTGTTCGTGCCGAAGTTCCTGGTGCTCAACCAGTTCGGCATATACGACAGCTACACGGCGCTGGTCCTGCCCCTGATCGTGGACGCCGCGGGCGTCTTCATGATGAAGCAGTTCTTCGAGTCGGTCCCGGTGAGCGTGGAGGAGGCCGCGCGCATCGACGGCGCGGGGGTGTGGCGGACGTTCTGGTCGGTGGTGCTGCCGATGGCGCGACCGGCCCTGATCACCCTGACGATCATCTCCTTCCAGGGCAGCTGGAACGAGTTCGCGCACACACTCGTGGCGGTGCAGAGCCCGGAGCTGTTCACGCTGCCGCGAGGAATCGCCGACCTGGTCAGCGGCTCGCTCGGCAAGGGCACGCAGTATCCGCTCAAGCTCGGCGCCGCCGTGCTCGCCACGATCCCGGTGGCGGTCATCTTCGTGGTGTTCCAGCGCTACTTCGTACGCGGCGCCAACGAGGGCGCGGAGAAGGGCTGACCGGACCGGCCCTTCACGGGCCGGTCCGGTGTCCTCCTTCAGCGTCCGTCCAGCAGGCTCACCCGGCAGCCCAGCTCGGCGCCCACCCGGTCGAGCAGCACGGCGAAGCCGTCGCGCGTCCGCGGCCCGAGCCCCCGGAAGAACCCGTTGACGAGGGGCACTCCCCAGCGCAGGCTCTCGGCCACGTTGCGGACCTGGTGGACCAGCAGCGTGCCGGCCGGATCGGGCGCGAGGCGGTACTCGCCGCGGTACCACCAGCCGCCCTGCGCGGCCAGCAGGTCCCGGCCCACCTCCACCGTCATCGCGTGGCCGGGCGCGGCCAGGACGAAGCGGTCCGGCCCGCCCGTGAGCGTCCCGCCGTGGTCGGCGAACGGGAAGCAGTTGTCCCGCCCCACCGGCCCCGGCCGTACGCGCAGGAGCAGGCCGGCCACCCGCTCGACCGGAGCCTCGACGACGCCGCGTACCTCGCACAGGAGGGTTCCCGCGGACGTCACGGCGTGCCGATCCGCGTGTTGTGGAACGACGCGAAGCGCCAGCCGTCGCCCTCCCTGACCGCGGTGAAGGTCATGATCGAGTCGCGGCCGGGGTCGGCCGTGCCGTCCGGCAGGCCCGAGCCCCCGGTGGTCACGACCAGTGCCACGTCCGGGCTCAGCGAGCGGATCTTCCGCAGCGGCGGCGCGGCGGCCGGTGCGCCCAGCCGGGATCCCTTCAGCGGTCCCTCGAACAGCGCCCGGTGGCTGTCCTCGATGGCCTGCCGGCCCTCCATGCGGGCCCCGAAGTACGTCACGTAGTCGGCGTCCTCCGTGAACAGGTTGGCGAAGGCGGCGGCGTCTCCGTCGTTCCAGGCAGCGGTCAGCGCGTCGAGCAGGCGGTGGATGTCGTCGGACATGTCGTGCGGCTCCTCTCGGATGACCGCGAAGCCGCCTATCCTCTGGGGTGCGAGTCCTGATCGGCCGCTTCGCGGTGGTCGGGTCCGGCGCCGGCCGGATGTTGGCGCATCCGGCCGGCGCGTCACTGTCGGTCGAGCTGCCCGGCGTTCGAATCGACGTTCCAGGAGACCTGGCCGGACCGGATCTCGGCGAGAGTCGCGCGGACCCACTCCAGTTCGGCCGCCTTCATCGCCCGGTCGTACTCCACTTCGAGGACCAGCACGCGCGGCAGGCCGGAGCCGGCCAGCGCCGCGATGTGCGCGTCGGCGGAGACGATGGCGCCCTCCAGCGTGGCGACGCGGGTGCTCAGCGCCCGCTCCGCCTCGGGGACCGGAAGGCATCCCATCAGCGACACCGCGGCCAGGAAGACCTTGGTGTCGCCGTCCGGCTGCTCCAGGAGGCGGCGGAGCCGGCTGCTCAGCTCGGCCCGTCCCTCCTCGGTCACGCGGTAGACCGTGCGCTCCGGCCGCCGGCCCTCCCTGCTGGTCTCCGCGGGGACGATGAGCTCCTCGCGGGCCAGCCGGTCGACCGCGTGGTAGAGGCTGCGCGGCAGGCCGCCGATGTAGTCCTTGTGTGTGTCGATGACGAACCGGTGCAGCTCATAGGGGTGGGCGGGCCGTACGGACAGCAGGGCGAGCACCGTCAGCCCGACCAGATCCCTGTCCGCTCGTCCCCGCGCCATCGCTCCCCCATCGCTTTATTGCACTTTGCACTATAGCGATATGCATCCAAAGCGGAAAGCCCCGGTACGAACCCGGCGCAAGCAGGACCCTCCACCAAGACCCGAGGCCAAGCGGTGCACGCAGAAACTGGGCGTCAAGCACCTGCGGCAGGTGCAGATGTACGCGGTGAACGAGAGCGGCGAGGGGTAGGCAAATCGACGCGCAGGCACCGGCAACGGCGCCTGCGCGGTTCACGTCGTCGACTCCGTGAAGGACCGTCTCCGGTGCGGGCGCCGACCGCACCGGCGGCCCCCGGTCACCCGGCGGCGGCGGGGTCGGCGGCGAAGGTGGCGGTCAACTCGGCCTGCGCGGCCAGAGCGGCGTCGAGGGCCTCGGGATCGTCGGCGTCGAGCGTCATCGCGCATCCCATGCGGATCGCTTCGAGGTCTACCGGCCCGCGCCTGGTCGCCCACCAGCGGCCGACGTCCGACCGCCAGATGATCCAGCCGGTATGGACCCGTGCGATGTCCTCCAACGTGGTCATGTCACCCATCTCCAACGGCTGCTCGCGGAAGTGGGCCAAGCTAAGCGCTTATGAAGTGGTTGGAGTATCAGCCAGAGGACGTCCAATCACAGCCAGTAGCCGCACGAACACAGAATCTCCCGTAGTGTCAGCGTGTCACGCTGACACAGCGTGCTTGCGGTCGTGCGAGGAGGGGTGCGACATGCCGGCCAACCACCGCCATCCGCCGAACCGCCGGCTCGCGTGGGAACGCCTGCAGCGCGGGTGGTCCTACGAGGAGCTGTGCGAGCGTATCCGCGCGTCCATGCGGTCGTGCGACGAGAAGGACACCGGCCTGACGGCCAACACCGTTCGACGGTGGGAGACCGGTGAGCGGTGGCCGGATCCGCGCTACCGCAAGCACATCGTGACGATTTTCGACAAGCCCGCGAGCGAGCTGGGACTGCTCACCCCCGACGAGATGGCCATGCGGCCGGTCACGGAGGTGGTGGACGAGATACGGAGGCTGCTGAGCATGATCGTCGCAGAAGGCATCGACCGCTCCACGTTCCTGCGGGGGCTTCTCGGCGCGGGCGTGCTCGCTCCGCTCCTCGGCGAGGGCGGCGAGCGTCTTCCCGCGGCGGTGGAACGCGGGCGCGGGGTCGACGCCGAGTCGGCCGAGGCGTTCGCCCGGGTCGTCGACAAGCAGGCCGCCCTCTACTGGACCTCGCCGCCGGACGACATCTTCCAGGCGTCGGTCGCGCACACCCGGCTCGGGATGAGCCTGCTGCGGGCGGCGCCGGAGGGTGCGGTCAGGCAGACGCTCGCCGAGGCGGCCGCGCGCTCGGCCCTGCTGTCGGGCCGGGTCGCCTTCTTCGACCTCGACGACGGCCCCACCGCGGCGCGGCTGTACCGGATGGCCCTGTCGGCCACCCGGGAGTGCGGCGACCATCCGCTCGCCGCCGCCGTGCTCGCCCACGCGGCGTTCGTGCCGGGGTTCGAGGGCAACCGTACGGACGCCCTGGGTCTGCTGGACGCGGCGTTCGCGCACGCCTGGCACGGCGTCGGCCCGCTCACCAGGGCCTGGCTGCACTGCGTGGCGTCGGAGATCTCGGCCCGCTGCGGCGAGCCGAAGGAGTGCATGCGCCACATCGACCGCGCCGACCAGATGGTGGACGCGGGCGGCGACGACCCCGCGTGGCTGGACTTCTTCGAGCGGGCGAGGCTCGACGGGTTCGCCGGCTACAGCGCGCTGACGGCGGGCAACCACGAGGAGGCGACCCGCCGGCTGCGCAAGGCGCTCGACGACCTGGGCCCGAACGGCGGCAAGCAGCGCTCGGTGCTGCTCGCCGACCTCGCCGCCGCCCACGCCCCCACCGACGACGACCAGGCCGCCGAACACCTCAACCAGGCGGTCGACGCGCTCGACGACCAGTGGTACGCGATCGGCCACGACCGCGTACGCCGCGTGCTGAAGGTCCTGCCGCCCGCCGCCCAGACGCGGGCGCTGGACGAACGGCTGACCGACCTCGGCCGATCCAGGCACCCCGAGCTCACGATGTGACGAGGGCGGCGTTTATACGACCGGTCGTATACTGATCGTATGGGACGGACCAGCGATGCCAAGGAGAAGATCCTCGGCGCTGCCCGGACACTCATCGAGCTGCGCGGTTACTCCGCCCTGGGCGTGGCGGAGATCTGCAAGTCGGCCGGCGTGCCCAAGGGCAGCTTCTACTACTTCTTCGACACCAAGGAAGCTCTCGCCCTGGCGGTCATCGACGAGCACTGGGCCGACCAGGAGCGGACATGGAAGCGCATCCTGGCCGGCGAGGGGGAGCCGCTGGACCGCCTGCGCCGGCTGTTCGAGGCGACCCAGGCCGTCCAACGTGCCGGACAGCGGGACTGCGGCACCGTCTCGGGCTGCCTGTTCGGGAATCTCACGCTGGAGATGAGCAACCAGACCGAAGCCATCCGCGGACGGCTGCAGGAGATCTTCGACGCGCAGGTCGACATGATCGACGCGGTCGTCGTCGAGGCTCTGGCGCGCGGGGATGTCACCGTGGCCGACACCAGGGAAGCCGCGCGGTCGGTGGTGGCCCAGCTGGAGGGGCACGTCCTGTTCGCCAAGCTCTACAACGACACGCAGCGGCTCGGCCCCCTGTGGGCCAACTGCCTGGCGCTGCTCGGTGCCCGCGCAGAGATGGCCGGCGGTCTCTGAGCCTGCCTTGATGGCCGGGGCTGGTAGGCGCAACCTCTCACCGGCCTAGCATGGCGAGTGTGGAGCTGCGCCAGCTGCGGTACTTCGTCGCGGTCGCCGAGGAACTGAACTTCGGCAGCGCCGCCAGGCGTCTGCTGATCGCCGGCCCTTCCCTGTCCCAGCAGATCAAGGCGCTGGAGCGCGACCTGGGCGTGCGTCTGTTCGACCGGGACCGCCGCTCGGTGTCCCTCACACCGGCCGGTTTCGCCCTGCTTCCCGACGCCCGTGCCCTGCTGGAACGCGCCGACGACCTCCGGCACCGGGCCCGCCGGCTGGCCGGATCAGAACCGGTCCGGCTCGGCTACGTCAACTGGATGCCACCGGACCTGATCGCGCGTACGGCGGCGGTGGCGCAGGTCCATGTCGACGCCTGGGTCGCGCCTTCGCACACCCAGGCCGCCCGGGTCGCCGAAGGCGGCCTGGACCTCGCCATCTGCTGGCTGCGCACCGGCGATCTGGAGCGACTCCGCCTGGACGCTCAGCTCATCGGCGCCGACCGCCTCTACGCCGTGGCCACCGGCCGTGACACCACCCCGGTTCCCGCCCGCGAGACCGGCGTACTCCTCGACGGCGACGCCACCTCCTGGTCGTCCTGGAACGCGTACGCCGAGGAGCTGGCCGACCAGACCGGGGCCGGCGCGGTCCGCATCTCCGACGGCGGCATCACCGGCCCGGCGTTCTTCGACCACGTGCGCCGCTGCCGACGTCCGATCATCAACTCGCCGAAGGGCCAGACCACCCCGCTGCCGCCGGACCTCGTCCGGCGGCCGGTCATCGCGCCGGAGATCTACTGGACCTGGTCTCTGGTGTGGCGCCGCGGCGAGGTCCGCACCTCGGTGCTCGCCGTCGTCGAGGCGCTCCGCGCCGACGGCCACTTCGGGATCCACAGCCCGGACGCCTGGCTGCCCGAGGGCGATCCGCACCGTAGCTGATCCAGCTGCCGGAACTGTAGGAGTTTTCTCCTACCAGCTGAGAGCATTCCGGTTCCGGATGATGCCTGTCCAACCTTTGACTGCACCTCTCCAGTGGGCCTAGGTTCACAGGAAGAAATAGACGACCGGTTGACTAGTAAGTCGACCGGCTCCCACTGGAGAAGGATCATCATGAGCATTCAGCAGCAGAAGGTCGCCCTCGTCACCGGTGCCTCGCAGGGCATCGGCGCCGCGCTGGTCGAGGCCTACCGCAAGCTGGGCTACGCCGTCGTCGCCGTCTCGCGCACCATCACGCCCTCCGACGACCCCTACGTCCTCACCGTCCAGGGCGACGTCGCCGACCCCGCCACCGCCGAACGCGCGATCGCCGCGGCCGTCGAGCGGTTCGGCCGGGTGGACACCCTGGTCAACAACGCGGGCATCTTCGTCGCCAAGCCGTTCACCGACTACACCCTCGACGACTACAGCGCGGTGACCAGGGTGAACCTCGACGGCTTCTTCCACCTCACCCAGCTCGCCATCGCGCGCATGCTGAACCAGGGAGGCGGCCACGTCGTCACCATCACCACCAGCCTGGTCGACAACGCCGATTCCCGGGTCCCGTCCGTGCTGGCCTCGCTGACCAAGGGCGGCCTGCAGTCCGCGACCAAGTCGCTCGCCATCGAGTACGCCACGCGCGGCATCCGCGTCAACGCCGTCTCACCGGGCTCCATCAAGACCCCTATGCACCCCGAGGAGACCCACGAGGCCCTCGCAGCGCTGCACCCGGTACGCCGGATGGGCGAGCTGAGCGACGTCGCGGACGCGGTCGTCTACCTGGAGAACGCCCCCTTCATCACCGGCGAGATCCTCCACGTCGACGGCGGCATGAGCGCCGGCCACTGATCCGCACACCCCGGCCCCACCGGTAGGAGACGCCTGATGACCAGCGACAAGGACAGAGAAACGATCCTGAGGGACGTCCTCGACCGGTGGAAGGCCGGGATCGACGCCCATCGACCGCAGCAGGTCGCAGCCCTGTTCACGGAGGACGCGATCTTCCAGGGGCTGCGCCCCTACACCGTCGGGAGGCCGGGTGTGGCGGCCTACTACGACTCCCAGCCACCCGGACTGACGGCCGCGTACCGCATTTTGGAAACCGCGGCGCCCGCTGACGGCCTCGTCCTCGGTTACCTGGCCGTCGACTTCTCCTTCGCCGATCGCCCCACTCTGAACGTCTACCTCAGTGTGCTGGTGAAGCGGACGGAGGAGGGCTGGCGCATCGGCCACTACCAGGTCTCCCGCCTCTGATCCCCGAGACGGGGTGATCGCCGGCCCGCCACGCCGCGCGCAGCGCCTCGATCTCGGCCGGGGAGCTCTCGCGGGCGATGAACGGGATGTCCAACAGGTGGCGCGTCGCGGCGGCGGACAGGCGCTCGCGCACTACGGCGGAGTCGTCGAGCACCTGGCGGTAGAGCGACGCCCCGTCCATGCAGAACACGTCGACGAGCACGATCCTCCCGTCCACCGCCCGGCGGACGTTGCCGCTGTTGAGGTCGATCCCGTCCCACCACGGCATCCGTGCCCGCCATTCCTCGTCCACGGCGTGGGCGGTGGTCCGCACGGCGTCGAACGCCTCGTCGCCCGTCCCCTCGCGCCACCGCCGGGCGACCGCCGCCGCCTCGGCCTCCTCGGCGGGGGCCAGGAACTCCAGGACCGTGAGCGAGCCGCCGCCGTCGAGCGCCTCGGTGAGCGACACCCGCGGCAGGTACGGGTTGCCGGGGCAGCGGCGGCACAACTCCAGGAATGCCGGGTACGCAGGGTCGAAGGGGCATATCCGCGCCGCAAGCAGGCCCCGCGGCGAACGCAGCCCGACGGCCCAGTCGCCCACCCCGCACGGCGTCCAGCCGAGCCTGACGATCTCGGCCAGCGCATCCCGGTGGTCCACCGTTTCCCATGCCCGGCCGAGCAGCGGCACGAGATCGATGTCGTGATCAGCCGTCACCCGGGCAACTCTAGAGGCTCGTCGCCCGGCTGAGCTTCTCCCAGCGGTCGAGGTCGGCGCGGAGCGTCTCGTGGTGGGCGCGGACGGCGTCCACCGCGTCGTCGCCCAGAGCGAGCCGCAGCGGAGGGTCGGCGTGGTCGAGGACCTGGAGGATCGCCTGCGCCGCCTTGGCCGGGTCTCCCGGCTGGGTGCCGTCCATCTGGTCCACCACCGCCCGGGTCGCGCCCGCCGACGCCTGGTAGGCGTCGATGGGCTCCGAGCGGTGCATGCGGTGGCCGCCGAACTCGGTGCGGAACGCCCCCGGCTCCACGATCAGCACTCGTACGCCGAAGGGCGCGACCTCGGCGGCGAGCGCCTCCGACAGTCCCTCCAGGGCGAACTTGGCGGCGCAGTAGGCGCCGAACCCCGGCATGCTGAGCTGCCCGCCCATCGAGCTCATCTGCACGATCGTCCCGCTCCCCTGCCTGCGCAGATGCGGCAGGACGGCCTTGGTCACGGCCACCGCCCCGAAGAACATGACCTCCATCAGCGCACGCAGGTCGGCCATGTCGAGTTCTTCGACGGCCCCCACCGACCCGTGGCCGGCGTTGTTCACCACGACGTCGATCCGGCCGAAGGCCGACACGGTCTCGGCCACCGCGACGTCGATCGACGAGGTGTCGGTGACGTCCAGCCGCGCCACGCGCACACGGTCACCACCCGTTTCCACCAGGTCCGCCAGCGTCTCAGGCCGTCGCGCGGTCGCCATCACCCGGTCCCCCGCAGCCAGAGCGGCCTCGGCCAGCTCCCGGCCGAAGCCCGCCGAGCATCCGGTGATCAACCACACCCGTCCGGTCATGGTCCACTCCTCGTGTTCTCGTGATCAGTGCGACCACTCTCCCCGGAGCGTGCCCCGCGCGGCCAACACACGTTCCCTGCGGGGTTACAGTCGGAGCCTGTGACCCCAGAGCTGCGTCATCTGCGGTATTTCGTCGCCGTGGCCGAGCAACTGAGCTTCACCGTCGCCGCACGGGAGCTGCACATCGCCCAGCAGTCGCTCTCGCAGCAGATCGCGGCGCTCGAACACGCCCTCGGCGCACGGCTGTTCGACCGCGACACCCGGGGCACGCGGCTGACCGAGGTCGGCCGCGTGTTCCTGCCCGAGGCGCGGGCCGTTCTGACGCACGCGGACGCGGCCCTGGAGACCGCCCGCAGGGCGGTGCGCGGTGAGGTCGGCAGGCTCCGGGTGGCCTTCCTCGTCTCCACCGCGAACTACATGATGCCGCCGGTCGTCCGCGCGTTCCGCGAGCGGTATCCGGACGTCGAGCTGCTCGCCGAGGCCGTCGCGATCGCCGACCTCGTGGCGGGCCTGCGCGAGGACCGGTATGACGCCGCCTTCACCCGGCCACCGCTGGTCGACGACCTGGTGACCGCGACGCTGGTCGCCGAGCCCGTCTGCGCGGTCCTGCCGGCGGGCCACCCGCTCGCCGGGCGGCCCGAGCTGCGGCTCGCGGATCTGGCCGGCGAGCCGTGGGTGCTCACCCCGCGCGGCTCGTGGGAGCCGTGGCATCGCAAGTACGACGAGGACTTCCGCGCGGCGGGCTTCGAGCCGCGGGTGGTGCAGCGGGCCGACGGCGTGCCGAGCCTGCTCGGCCTGGTCGCCGCCGGTGTCGGCGTCACGCGGCTCGCCCGGTCCGCGCACAGCCTCCGGCGCAGCGGGGTCGCCTTCGTGCCGATCGCCGGCGAACAGGCCGAGACCGTCATGGCCTGGCACCCCGCCCGCGACCGGCAGGCCGTACGCAACCTGCTCGACGTGGCGGCGGGCCTGGCCGCCTCGATCGACCTCACCGAGGCCGGTTGAGCGATCAGTCGCCGTTGTGCTTGCGGATCAGGGCGGGCAGCTCGGCCAGCGAGTCGACGTGGAACAGGCACGCCCGGGCCGCCTGCTCGTCGCGGAGGATGTGGCCCCAGGGACCCCGCCGTACGAGGGCGGTGCGCAGCCCGGCCTTCTGAGCGGGCCGGATGTCGTTGTCGAGGCGGTCGCCCACGTAGAGGACGGACTCCGCCGGGCAGCCGGCCTCCGTCACCACCCGGTCGAAGAAGGACGCGTCCGGTTTCTCCACCCCCCAGCCGTCGGAGGTGCCGATCACGTCCACGGGCAGGTCGAGGGCGCGCAGGATGGTCTCGGCGCGGGCGGTCTGGTTGCCCGCGAGGCCGACGCTCAGCCCCATCTCCCGTAACTCGGCCATGCAGGGGCGGGCGTCGGGGTAGAGGTTCTCCTCGCCGAACGTCTCGGCCTGGCCTTCCCCGGCCCGGCGCTCCCGCTCGGTGTCGAGGTCGAACCCGGGCCGGAAATGCTGGAAGGTGTCCCGGTAGTCGCCGCCGCGTGCGATCACGGCGCCGAAGACGGCGGAGAAGGTGTGCCGCGGGACCCCCAGCCAGTCGGCCCAGGTGCCGTACTCGCGGGTCTCGTCCACCAGGGTCTCTCCGACATCGAAGAAGACCGCCTCCAGCCGCATCGGTACCTCCTGACTCTCGCGTTGCCTGCACCTTACGCGGATTCGGTCGGGCTCCACTGCCCCATTGGACAGGGCCGAACCCACGAGAAGACCGAAAACGATTCGGTTTCGCCATGGACAGGAGACGGTGCCGGAGACAGGCTGGACGGGTACGCCTCACGAGCCTGGGAGCCGCGATGAGCCTGTCCGACCTGCAGCCGGTGCCCGCCGACCAGCTCGCCTTCCGGCTGCCGCCGACGTTCGAGACCGTGGAGGAGGAGCGGCTCCACCGCAAGGAGCGGCTCGCGGCGGCGCTGCGCCTGTTCGGGAGGTTCGGCTTCGAGGAGGGCGTGGCCGGACACATCACGGCCCGGGACCCGGAGCACACCGATCACTTCTGGGTGAACCCGTTCGGGATGTCGTTCAAGCAGATCACGGTCAGCGACCTGATCCTGGTCAACCACGAGGGCCAGGTGGTGGAGGGCCGCTATCACGTCAACCAGGCGGCGTTCGCCATCCACTCGATGGTCCATCAGGCCAGGCCCGAGGTGGTCGCGGCCGCCCACTCCCACTCCGTGTACGGCAAGGCCCTGTCGGCGCTGGGCACGCTGCTCGAACCGCTGACGCAGGACGCGTGCGCGTTCTACGAAGACCACGCCCTGTTCGACGACTACACCGGGGTGGTGGTGGAGACCGAGGAGGGCCGCCGCATCGCGCAGGCACTGGGCTCGCACAAGGCGGTGATCCTGCGCAACCACGGGCTGCTGACCGTGGGCGACAGCGTGGAGGCGGCGGCCTGGTGGTTCATCACGATGGAACGAAGCTGCCAGGCGCAGCTCGCGGCCAAGGCCGCCGGGCCGACGGTGCCCATCTCGCACGAGAACGCCAAGCTCACCCACGGCCAGATCGGCAACGACGTCGTCGGCTGGATCAACTTCCAGCCCCTGCTGGACCAGATCCTCGCCTCCGACCCCGACCTGCTCGGCTGAACGGCCCGGGCCCCGGACGCCGGGGCCCGGGCGACGTCGGCTACGGCATCGGCACGGTGTCCTTCCACGTGGTGCCGGCGCTCCGGAAGGCGTTCACCCTGGAGGTGATGTCGGCCGGAGCCACGACCTCGTTCTTGCTGAAGTAGAACCAGTCGACCTGCTGGGTGTAGACGCGCGGGGTGGCGCTGCCCAGCAGCCCGCCGCCGATGAACCAGAGGTTGAAGTTCACCGACTGCGGGGTCTCGGGGTAGTAGTCGCCGCCGTGCTCGGCGAACAGCGTGCCGTCGATGTAGTAACGGACCGAGCCGCCGGAGACCTGAAGCACGAGGTCGTGCCAGCCGGCGTAGCTCGCCGTCCGCTCGGTGTGCGTGTTGACCGCGAGCCAGGGCTCGTTGCGGTAGGTCTCCCAGGTGGTCGTGTACATGATCGGGCCCTGCGCGCCCCAGCCGCCGTTCGGCAGATACTCGAAGTCCTGCTCGCTGTAGTCCGGGTCGAGGTCGTACGCCAGGGGCGTGATGGTGAAGAACGTCTCGACGATGTTGTCGCCGTCCGGGCCGCTGTCGGGGGCGTCGGCGAACCTCACCCGCGCGGCGTACGTGCCTTCGAAGAACTTGCGCTGGTGCAGGAACTCGGCCTGCGAGGTGCCCCCGGCGGTGCCGTCGGTGGCCGCCCGCAGTTGCAGGGCCTTGTTGCTCCCGGTGACGACGGGGAAGCTCACGTTGGACGCCGGCCAGCTCGCTCCGGGGACGCCGGGGCCGCCGCTGTTGGTCCGCACGGTCCAGTTGTGCGCGGTGATCTGCGGATCGGACGAGGAGGCGTAGGCGAAGTCGTCGAAGACGACCCCGCTGCCGCCGCCGGGCCCGCCCGGCGAAGGCGAGGCGGAGGGCGAGGCGGAGGGTGACGGGGACGGCGAGGGGTCGGTCACGCCCGCGGGCGGGACGCCCCAGACCAGCGTGCCGCCCTGGTAGACCGCGACCTTGTCCCAGTCGCCGTACGTCGTCCGGGCGGGGCCGAAGGAGTAGTCGTCGCTCTGCCGGATCGTCTGCCAGTCGGACCGGTAGAAGCGCAGTTGCATGTCGCCGGTCGAGGCGCCGGCCGCCAGGCTGCCGGAGGTGAAGCCGACCTCCAGGTAGCGGTCGGCGGCGGCCGTGCCCGAGATCGTCTGGAAGGCGCCGGTGACGGTCGAGCAGGAGACGACCGCCCATGAGCAGGCGAAACGGTACTGCTGGGCCGGCGAGTCCGCGGTGAAGTAGTAGCGGATCTTCACGGTGTTCAGCGGCACCGCCGTGGTCCCGCTGTTGACCAGGTCGAACCACGGCTCCACCTGGTCGGCGGTGGCGCCGGTGGCGCTGGTCTTGTAGCGCAGGCGCAGCGACTGGGCCGCCTCCGCGGGCAGGGCCACGACCAGCGCGGCCAGCAGGACGGCCGCGAGACCGCCCCATAAGAGCTTTCGTGACACCGCAGTCTTCCTTTCGTGGGGGGTGGTCACGGAGTCAGGGGATGCCCGGCCCCGGCCGGACGCCCAGGGACTCCAGGTGGGGGGTGAGCCTGTGCAGGAAATCGCGGTAGTCCCCCGCCGTGCCCCAGGCCACCTCGGCGAAGGCGCACAGCCGGGGGAAGGCCATCGCCTCGACGTCTTCGGGCGTGGGCATGTATTCGGTCCAGAGCTGGCACTGCACGCCGAGGATCCGGCCGGCGGCCCCCTCCGGGGCCGCGGGCGGCGCGAACCCGTAGACGTCGGCGAGGGAGAGCATCCGCCCGTGCGGCCCGGGGGCGTCGGCGGGATAGTCGAAGTAGGTGCTGGTGTGCGGGGCCAGCACAACGTCGAACCCTTCGAGCGCCGCCCGCGGGCCGCTCTCGTGGTCGAGCCAGGTCATCGCCGTCACGTCGCGAGCCCCTCCGGGCCCGTCGTACCAGTGGATCGGGCGCCGGCCGCGGGAGGTCACGTGGGCGCCGGCGGTGGCGGTGAACCACGCCCGCGCCGCGTCCGGGCCCGGCAGCCCGAGCTCGGCGATCCGCCGCAGCGCCGCCTCGCTGCGCTCCCACTCGTCCGGCGGGCACTCGTCGCCGCCGAGGTGGACGTACTCGCCGGGGAACAGGTCCATGACCTCGTCGAGCACGTCCCGGCAGAAGCCGACGGCGGCCTCCTCCAGGTTGAACACGTGCGGGCTGATCCCCCACGAGTCCCGCACCGGCAGGCGGCGCGACGGCTGGTTGCCGAGCCAGGGGTAGGCGGCGATGGCCGCCTGGGCGTGCCCCGGCATCTCGATCTCGGGCACGATCGTGACGAACCGGTCGGCGGCGTACGACACGATCTCCCGGATGTCCTCCTGGGTGTAGTGCTCCCCGCTGATCTCGGTGAGCCGGGGATAGCGCTTGATCTGCAGCCGCCAGCCCTGGTCGTCGGTCAGGTGCAGGTGCAGCCGGTTGAGCCGGTGCACCGCGAGCAGGTCGATCAGCCGCAGCACGAAGTCCTTCGGCATGAAGTGCCGGGCGACGTCGAGCATCACCCCGCGCCAGGAGTGCGCGGGCCGGTCGGCGATCCGGCACAGCGGCGCCTCGGGGCCGAGCGCCGCCAGGGTGCGCAGGCCGTAGAAGCGGCCGGCGGGCCCCCCTGCGGCGAGTTCGGCGCCGTCGGGGGTGACGTCGATCCGATACCCCTCCTCCCCGAGCCGGGGATCGTCGGGCGCGTGCCGTACGAGGCCGTCGTGGAGCGCGACGGTTCCCCCGAGCACGGCCACCTCGCGGGGCCGCGGGATCATCATCTGGGTCATCCCTTCACCGCGCCCGCGATCATCCCGGCGGACACGCGGCGCTGGAGCACGAGGAAGACGAGCAGGACGGGAAGCATGAACAGCGTGGCGGCGGCCATGGTGGCGCCCCAGTCGGTGCCGAAGACGTTGCTGAACCCGGACAGCCAGATCGGCAGCGTACGGTCGCCCTGGTCCTTGATCATGAGGGCGTTGGCGAAGGCGAACTCGTTCCAGGCCGTGATGAACCCGAACAGCGACGTGGACATCAGGCCCGGCGCGAGCAGCGGCAGCACCACCCGGCGGAACGCCTCGGCGCGGCCGCACCCGTCCATCAGGGCGGCCTCCTCCAGCTCGGGCGGGACCCCCGCGATGAAGCCGCGCAGCGTCACGATCGTGAACGGCAGCGTCGTGACGAAGTACACGAGCGTCAGCGTCGGCAGCCGGTCGAGCATGTCCGCGTCGCGGGCGATGATGTAGACCGGCACGAGCAGCGCCGACCAGGGGGCGGTCTGGGCGACGAAGACCATCAGGACGAACCCGCGTCGTCCGGACCAGCGCAACCGGGCCACGGCGAAGGCGGACGGCAGCGCCACGACCAGCGCGAGCAGCACCGCGCTGACGGTGACGGCCAGGCTGTTGCGCCAGAACGTCCAGAACCCCGCGGCCCGTACGGCCGTGGCGAAGTGGTCGAGGGTCGGCCGGGCGGGCCAGAACGCCGGGGTCTCGGTGAGGATGTCGACCGTCGGCTTGAACGCGGTGATCACCATCCAGTAGACGGGGAACACCGACACCGCCAGCACACCCAGGGCGGCGGCGTTCAGTGCGGCTCTGTTCAGCGCGGCCCTGTTGAGCGCGACTCTGTTGAACGCGACCCGCCTCACGCTCCCTCCTCCCGGAACATGCGGCGCAGGTGGACGACCAGCACCGCGAGCAGCATCAGCACGGTGAGCGTGGAGACGGCCGACCCCAGGTCGTACCGGTGCAGCGACTGCGCGATCTGGAACGCGTAGACCGGCAGCGTGGCCGTGGCTCCTCCGGGGCCGCCCTTGCTGATCGCCCAGATCTGCGCGAAGCAGGTGAAGACCCAGATGACCTCCAACGACGTGATCAGGCCGAACAGCGGGCGCAGGATCGGGAACGTGACCCGGCCGAAGACCTGCCAGGGCCCGGCCCCGTCGATCCTGGCCGCCTCGTACAGCTCGCCGGGGATGGTCGTGAGCCCCGCGTAGAGGGTGAGCGCCGCGAAGGGCACCGACTGCCAGACGACCAGCGCGACCAGGATCGCGAACGTCGCACCGCCGTCGGCGAACCACGTGTAGTCGTGGAAGGAGTCGAATCCGAGGCGGACCAGCAGCCAGTTGACCACCCCCAGGCGCGACTGGAAGAGCCACTGGAAGATCGTGGTCGCGGCGAGCACCGGCGTGGCCCAGGTGAGCACCATCCCGCTCATGACCGCCAGCCGCATCCGCCGCCCGAGGCGCGGCAGCATCAACGCGACGGCCGTGGCGATCACCATGATGAGCACGACGTTGGCGGCGGTCCACAGGAACGTTCGCCGCACGACCGCCCAGAACTCCGGCCCGCCGAGGGCCTCGGCGTAGTTGGCGAGCCCGGCGAAGTCCGCTCCGCCCCTGATCAGCTCGCCCAGCCGGAAGTGCTGGAAGGAGATCACGATGCTGCGGGCCAGCGGGTAGACGAGCAGGCACGCGAAGCCGGCCACGGCCGGGGCCACCAGCAGGTAGGGCCAGAGCGCGCCCTTCCTGCGGGGGCTCGCCTCGATCACGAGAGCGGGACGGGCCGTTGTACGGGCGAGGGTGCGCACCATGTCAGGACGTGGTGTTGAGGATCGTGGTGATCACCCCGGAGGCCGCCTTCGCCTCGGTGGCCGCGTCGCCTCCGGTGAGCACCTTGGTCATGTACTCCTTGATGACGTTCCTGGCCTCCACCGCCGCCCAGTTGGGCGAGTTCGGCGTGGCATGCCCGGCCGCGGCCCCCGCCGCCATCGCCGCGGTGGCCTCGTCACCGCTCAGCACCCCGGCATACGAGGTGCGGTTGGGCACGTAGCTCATCTCCTTGGCCATGTCGAGCTGGAACTTCTCCCCGGCCAGGGCCTTGACCACCTCGTACGCCTCGTCCGGGTGGGCGGACGCCTCGGGGACGATCAGGTCGGCCCCTCCGGTGAAGACGGCGCCGGGCGTGTCCGCCGTCTTGCCGGGGATCGGGAAGAAGCCGAGCTTGCCCTTGAGGTCCGGGTTGGCCTTCTCGATCGCGACCGCGCCGCCGGGAGCGGAGACGATCTGCGCGACGTCGCCCTTGCCGAACACGTCGGCCTGCGGCGGCCTGGCCTCGTCGGAGTCCTTGGGTCCCTTGCCGAGCGCCTGGAGGCGCCGGTAGAACGCCATCCCGGCGAGCGCCTGCGGCGTGTCGAGCACGCCCTTCCAGCGGTCGCCCTCCTTGACGGCGAGGTCGCCGCCCTCGTCCCAGACGAATCCGGCGAGGGTGTACCAGTTCTGGCCGGGCAGGTAGATGCCCTGCACACCGCCCTTGTTCAGTTTGGCGGTGACGTCGATCCACTCGTCGCGGGTCTTCGGCGGGGCCGTGACGCCGGCCTTGGCGAACAGGTCCTTGTTGTAGATGACCACCCGGTTGGCGGCGTACCAGGGGATGCCGTACTGCCTGCCGTCGATCTTCCCCGGCTCGGCCAGGCCGGGCAGCCAGTCGGAGCCGCCCAGATCGGCGACCTTGCCGGTGAGGTCCCTGACCCCGCCGCTCGCGGCGTACTCGGCGACCTGGGTGTTGCCGACCTCGATGACGTCGGGGGCGTCCTTGCTGGCCAGGGCGCTGGTGACCTTCTGCCCGATGCCGTCCCACTCCTGGATCTGGACGTTCAGGGCGATCCCGGGATGCGACCGCCGGAAGTCGTCCGTGAACCGCTTCACGATCGCGTCCGACAGGCTGTCGCGCATGAACCACACGGTCAGCGTGGTCGTGCCGGTCTCTCCGGATGTCCCGGGCTCGGACGCCGAACCGCATCCGGCGAGCACGAGGCTGAACGCGGCCGCCGCGGCGAGGAGGCGGTACCTCATCGGTCCTCCCAGTGGTCAGTTATTGGTAAACCGTTGAGAGGAGAGTGGTCTTAACCAGTTGGACTGTCAAGAGGCGAAATTTCGGGGTATTCCCAGGCACATTGACCGGAGGAGTGGTCAACTACTGGTAAGGTCGAGGACGTGCAGAGACTTCCAGCGGGCCTCAAGCGCGACCGGGTCAGAGACGTCCTGCTCGACCTGATCTCCGACAAGGAGCCCGGCACCGCCATCCCCTCGGAACGCGACCTGTCGCGGGAGCTCGGGGTCTCCCGCCCGACCCTCCGTGCGGCGATCGACGTACTCGTACGGCAGGGCATGCTCGTGCGGGAGCACGGGCGGGGGACGTTCACCGGCCGCCGTAAGGTCACCCAGCCCCTCGCGGCCGGCGACGACTCCTTCCACGCCCCCGCCGCCGAGGGGAACTGGCTCAGCCGCATCCTCGAGTTCGACTCTGCCCCGGCCACCGCCCGGCTCGCGCACCGCCTGCAGGTCTCCCCCGCCGACCCGGTCCTGCGCGTCGTGCGGCTCCGCCTGGTGGACGACGAGCCGATGGCGATCGAGCGCATCCACCTGCCGCACCGTCTGGTCGAGTCCCTGCGGCCCGACGACATGGTGTCCGGCTCGTTCTACCGGTTCCTGCGCACGAGGTTCGGCATCGACGTCCGCCGCGCCACCCAGAGCATCGAGCCGACCGTCACCGACGAGACCGAGGCCGAACTGCTCGGCGTCCCCCAGCACGCTCCGGCCCTGCTCATCGAACGCACGGCCCGCGAGGCCGGCGGCCGGGTCGTCGAGTTCACCCGCTCCATCTATCGCGGCGACCGCTACCGCATCACCTCAGAGCTCCACTTCGACGACACCTCCGGCTGACGCGGCATGGCCGTGCCGGAAAGCGCGGAGCCCGTCCCCGCGGGGACGCGGGTTCGCTGAGAGCGTGGGCACGGGCTCTTGCCGGGGTCTCGGCGCACTCCGTACGGTCCGGGCATGGCCACTCTTCCTTCGACCGAGCCGGCGCAGGCGGTGGTGCGTGCCGCCACCGCCGACGAGAGGCAGGTGCTGGAGGCGTTCCTCGACTTCCTCCGCGCGATGGTCGTCCGCAAGGCCCAAGGGCTGTCCGAGCAGGACGTGCGCCGGCGTCACGTGCCGTCGTCGACGACGCTGGCCGGGCTGGTCAGGCACCTGACCGTGGTGGAGCGGAACTGGTTCGGCCGGGTGCTGACGCAGGATCAGGCCACCGCGCCGCCCACGGAGGAGGACGCCGAAAGGAGCTTCGCGGTCGGCGACGACGACACCATCGAGTCCCTGATCGCGGCGTACGAGCAGGCGTGCGCCGAATCGCGGCGCATCGCCGCCCGGTTGCCGCTCGACCACGAGGTGCCGCACGAGGAGATCGCCGCACTCTCGTTGCGCTGGATCTACATCCACATGATCGAGGAGACCGCGCGGCACGCCGGGCACGCGGACATCCTCCGGGAGCTCACCGACGGCGCCACGGGATCCGTCGTCTGAGCGCCCCCCGTCACGCGGCAGGGCGTTGGTTGCTCGCACCGCCGCCTGCGCGACCCATCGCGCCCCGACCGGGAGGGTGCCAGGTCCCAGGCGCCAGGTCCCAGGTGTGGGGTCCCAGGTGTGGGGTTCCGTCAACCTCCTCCCTCCGCGAGCTTCCGGCGTACGTCGAGGACGGCCCGGTCGGCGGCGGCACGGCCGGAGATCCAGCCGTCCCGGTTGCTGACCGCGCCCGCGCCGACCAGGGTCAGCGTCGGGAAGAGCTCCTCGACCCTCGCCTCGACGGCCTGTTCCCTGGCCGCCAGCACCGGCAGCAGGTCGCGCCCGGCATCGGCGGCCGCTTCCCGCATCGCTTCCCGCACCGCCTCCCCCGTCGCCTCCCGCAGCCGCTCGCCGATCCGCTGGGCGTACGCCGCGAGGAACGACTGCCGGAACGACCGCGTGCGGGAACGGCCCAAGCCGTCCCGGCGGGATCCGGCCAGCCTCATCGCGGTCGTGGCCTGCACCAGCAGGGAGGTGAACAGCACCTCCACCGCGGCCAGGTCCGGGGGGAACCCGAGCACGGTGGCGAACCCGAAATGCCGGCTCCACACCGAGCGGCAGTGGTTGGCCGAGGCGATGACGTCCAGCAGCATCGCCTTCGGGCCCTCGTAGGGCGCGTCGACTCCCAGCCGCCGCCCCTCCGGACGGCCGGCTCCTCCCGGGCCGGGCGTCCGTGAGGCGAGCAGCGCGGCGTCGATGCTGTGCCGGGCCATCAGCGCCTGCGCCGCCGCGGTGAACGTCTCGGCCTCCGCCTCGAACCCGGTCGACTCGGCCTTGGCCAGCAGGGCCCGCACCCGGGCGAGCGTCCGTTCGTCGACGGCGCCGCCCCGGGCGCCGGGCGTACGGCGGTCCGTTCCCGGCACGGGGCACAGCCGCTCCAACGGCGGCAGCATGGCCAGCAGATGGATCACCCGGAGCGCGCAGGCGACCATCGCGGTCCTGTCGCCGTCGTCACGGAGGTACTCCTCGTCGCGGCCCCACCACACCGTCGCGCCGACGGCGTCGAGCTGGTCGAGCCAGCGGTCGTCCACGGTCGCCGCGGCGTAGGCGCGCATCTCGGCCGCGACGGCGTCGGTCACGAGGCGGACGTGCCGGGCCTCCAGCCGCCGGCCCGCCAGCCGGACGACGTCGGCGGGCTGCCAGCCGCCCTGCCAGGCGAGCGTCACATGCCGGTTCAGGGCGTCGAGCAGGGTGCGGTCCACGACCTCGCGCAGCCCCTGGCCCTGCGCGAGGATCTTCACGCATCGCCGGAACTCGATCTCGTCGTGGCGGTGCCGCGCCTCCAGCGCCGTGGACAGCAGACCGGTCACCAACTCCTCCGCCGCCTGGCCCGCAGAGCCCGACGACGACCAGGGAAAGCTCCAGGCGGCTCCGCCCGGCGGCCCGAGGCTCCACCGCCGCCGCGCGCCCTCCCGCTCTCCGCCGCTCATCCGCTCGCCCTCCCCCGATCGGTCGTGCGAGCGATTCTGTCAGCCCCGGCCGCCGCCGCCGTGACGTTATCCACAGGCGGGCGGGAACGGTGGTCAGAGGAGACCGAGCAGGCGGAAGCGTTCGGCCACGATCGGCGTGTCGTCGTCGATCACCGGCGGTCCGCCCAGGACTGCGGACATCTCCGGGCCGGTCCAGAAGCGCTCGTGCGCGGCCCGCCACTGGGCGACGGTCTCGTACCCCTCGCCCTCGTCACGGGCGAACGCCTCGTCGATCTCCCGGATCGGCACCACCCGCACCTGCGTCGTCTCCAGCAGCGCCACCCGCCGCCCGGCGGAGTCGGCCAGCGCCGTCCAGCGGCCGGCGACCGGGAGGGGATCGCCGCAGTGCTCGTAGTCCGCGAGCAGGCCCGCGGTGGCCGTCTTGCCGCCGTTCAGGATCGCGGCCACGAGGCGGTCGCGCAGCGGCCCGGGAAAGGCGAACTCGGCCACCGGCGGCTCCCCCAGGGGGAAGAAGCCC
The DNA here is from genome assembly GCF_900156315.1 of Microbispora rosea. GTDB lineage: Bacteria > Actinomycetota > Actinomycetes > Streptosporangiales > Streptosporangiaceae > Microbispora > Microbispora rosea. The sequence continues at coordinate 95,177 of NZ_FTNI01000021.1, forward strand.
TCCGCTCTCCAGCCCTCGCCGTCGAAGACCCGCAGCGTCACACCGCCGGCGAACGTCGTCATGGGCAGCCCGGCCGCCAGGTCCGCGGCGAGCCCGGCCGCGGCCTCGCCGTCGAGGCCCTCCGCGACCGTGAGGTGCGGCACGATGTCGCCGAACCGGCCCCCGTACGGCGGCGCCTCCGGCCGGCAGGCCGTCACCGCCTCGGTGAGCTCCCGCAGCGGGCCGTCCGGTTCGGGTGCGAGGTAGAGCGCACCCGGGAAGCGGCCGACTCCCCCGAACACGACCTCGAACGGCCGCCGCGCCGCGAACAGGTCACGCAGCGCGCGGAGCACACCGTCGTCGAGTCGTTCGCGCGGGAGGAACGGATACAGGACGGTGACGTGCGCGGGCATGCCGTACGCCGCCGAGGGGTCGTAGCGTTCCCGCAGGCCCCGGACCAGGGGCTCGGCCGAGGGGACCTCCACCACCAGGGCGGTCTCACCGATCTCGAAGGGTGCCATGACCGACATCCTCCCGCGAGATGGTCACGCATACGACCGGACGCCACTGCACTGGGTGACGTACCGCTCTGGCCATTTACATGGGGGATTCAGCCAGATTAAATCTTTATTTCCAGATGCAAGTGATCTGGGCCACATGGTGCCGTGCCTGAACGTGCGAGGAGTGGTGCCCGATGCTGTTCTCGCTGGCGAAGCGGATGATCTTCGCCCTTGGACGGGGATTCGTACGGCTCGGGCGGTATTGGGCCGCCCAGTTCGGCGTCGCCTACGCGCTGACCTGGGGTCCCGACGCGCCCGATCCGGCGCGCGAGCAGGAGGAGGAGACCGAGCACTGGGACTGGTCGATCCCCTACCACTGGTACGAGATCTCCCGCTGACGCCGGCGGCGCCGCTCAGCCCGCCAGGATCACCGTACGGGCCGGCCGGGCGGCCACGGCGTCGTCCAGCGGCGCGCGTGGCCGATCAGCAGGTCCGATTCGCTGTCCGCGGCCAGCTCACCCTGCCGGAGCCCACGGGCGAGCAGGGCGAGCAAGGTAAGCAGGGCGAGCAGGGCAGGCGTGGCAGGCAGTTCGTTCCTGCAGCACCGCACCCTTGCAGGGCCAAGCCCGCTTCGGCCCTCACGCACCGTGACCCCGGACGCCGGGCGCGGCAGCTCCGCTCGGCTCCGGCGGCACGACGTCCACGCGTCACCGGCCACCCGGGAAAAACGAAACCTGCGGCCCCCGAGGCGTCGCCGCCGGGAAACCGCAGGTCGCGAAGGATGGATCTGGTGCGCCGCCAGGGACTCGAACCCCGGACCCGCTGATTAAGAGTCAGCTGCTCTAACCAACTGAGCTAGCGGCGCCCGCACCACAAGAGTAGCGGCACCCGGAGGTGTTCCGCGCCATGTGCGACTCCGCGCCCGGAAAAACGGCGCGACCAGATCATGTCCTGCCGTTACGTGTCCGGGATGTTCCCCTTCTCCCCTTCGGGTACGTGGAGTGACGACGAAGGGAGTGACCACCATGACACCCGATCTCTGGTCGTACTCCGACACCGTGTCGGGCACGGGACAGCAGATGGACATCGCCGGATACGACGTGCAGGCCGTGGACGGGAAGATCGGATCCGTGGACGAGGCCACCTACGAGGCAGGCCAGAGCTACATCGTCGTGGACACGGGCCCGTGGATCTTCGGCAAGAAGGTCATGCTTCCCGCGAGTGTGGTGACGAGGATCGACTTCCAGGACCGCAAGGTCTTCGTCAGCCGCACCAAACAGGAGATCAAGAATGCGCCGGAGTTCCACGAGACGGCGATGAGCGACCCGGGCTATCGGGACCGTGTCGGGGAGTACTACGGACGTTTCCCCCGCACTTCGTCCATGTGAGTGACAGTCCCCGCGTGCGACATGTGTGAGGGGGCCGCGCCGTCACAGCGCGGCCCCCTCTCTGCGCGGGCGAGCCGAACCCCGCCCGGCCCCTCCTCCGCATGGACCGGAGCGGAACGCGGACCGGACGCGGATCCGGGAGTGCGGCGTTCAGGGCCAGGTGCTGTCCGGCCGCGGTGTCGTAGGGGCGATGATGCGCAGCCGCTCCAGGAGCGTGACGAACGTCGAGGCGTACGGCGACGGCGCGGCGACCGAGGCGACCCGGTCCCAGTCCACCTGCTCCCGCATGGCGCGGACCATGGGAAGCAGCGAGCCGTAGTCGCAGGCGTGCTCGGACAGCGGCAATATCCAGGAGATCACAAGGTCGGTGGCTTCGAGGACGGGCAGGCTCAACGCGGCGGTGTTGATCGACTCGGCTCGGGCGATCATGGCCTCGGTCACGGGCCTGTCGGCCAGCGAGAAGATCAGGTCGACGAGGATCCCCTCCTCGTCAAATGCCTTGACCAGCCAGTCCTCCGGTGGTTTCGCGGTCCGGAAACCCAGGCTCTCCAGGGTTTTCAGCGCGAGCGGGACGTCTTCCTCGACCAGGGCGAAGTCGACGTCATGCAGTGATGGCGCGGCGCCCCTCGCATAGCCGGCGCAGCCTCCGGCCAGGGCGAACCGCACCCCGGCCTCCTTGAGACCGGCCCCGGCGCGCTTGAGCGTCTCAAGAATCGCGTCGGTGACTTCGTGACTGTGACTACCCACTCACGTCGCTTGCCCAGCCATGTTCGCCGCAAACAATCCCGGGTAGGGCGCGCTCATGACCGAGACCCTCCAGGAGATCAAGCGCGAGTACGAGGGGGAGGACAACCGTCCGCTGGCCTCGTACACACGGGTTCTCGCGGTCTACGGCGGCGCCGTCACGGCGCTGCTCGCCGCCGCGAAGCTCACGGGCCGCAGGCCCCCAGAGAAGATCAAGGTGATGGACCTCATGCTGATGGGGCTGTTCACGCACCGGCTCTCGCGCACGCTCGCGAAGGACCCGGTCACCAGCCCCATCCGCGCTCCCTTCACCCGTTACGAGGGCCTCTCCGGCCCGGCGGAGCTCAAGGAGAAGGTCCGCGGTCACGGGTTGCAGCACGCCGTGGGCGAGCTGCTGACCTGCCCGTTCTGCCTGTCCCAGTGGGTCGCGACAGGATACGCGGCGGGCACCGTGTTCTTCCCCAGGGTGACCCGGCTGGCCGGGGCCACCATGGCGGCCGTGGCGATCTCCGATTGGCTCCAGCTCGCCTACGCGCGCCTGATGAAGGCCGCGGAATGAGCCAGGCGAGGGGGGAGGCATGAGCGAGGTGCTCGAGCCTCTGGAGAACACCGGCGAGAGCCGCAAGGAGCGCGTCGACCGCGAGCTCGGCGAGCTTCTGCAGGGCCTGCGGGTGGCCGCGACGGGCGTGCAGGTGCTGTTCGCGTTCCTGCTGACGCTGCCGTTCTCCTCCGGCTTCGGCAAGATCGACACGACCGGGAACTGGTTGTTCTACCTGGCGGTCGTCAGCGCGGCGGTCGCGTCGATCTGCACGATCGCCCCGGCGACCCAGCACCGGATCCTGTTCCGGTCGGGGCTCAAGGAGCTGCTGCTGCGCCGGGCCAACCGGCTGGGCGTGGCCGGCGGGCTGGCCCTGGCCGTGTCGATGACCTGCTCCACCGCCCTGGTTCTGGACGCGTTGACCAGCCCGGGGCCCGCCGCGCTGGTCGGCGCGGGAGTGGCGCTGCTGTGCGCCTGGCTGTGGTTCGTCCAGCCGCTCCTGTCGCTGCGCCTGGTCAAGAACCAGGACTGAAGACGAGAAGAGCGCGACCGCGGTGCCCGCGGCCGCGCTCCTGCGCGCCTCCCGTCAGTGCCGTTCCCGGAGGCGGGGCAGGATCTGCGTCGAGTAGAACTCGAAGAACCCCTCCTGGTCCTTGCCGATCTGCGAGATGTAGACCTCGTCGAATCCGGCGTCCACGTACTCGCGGATCGCGTTCAGATGCGCCTCGGGAGAGGGCCCGCAGGGCGTCGACTGAGTGGCGGCCTCCTCCGTGACGAGCTGCGAGAGCTGCTCGAAGTGCCGCGGCAGCGGCAGGAGCTGGGCTGCCTCGCCCGGGATCCCCTGGTTGGGCCAGAGCCTGTGGACGGTCTTGCGCCCCTCGGCCTCGTCGTGCGCCCAGCACACCTTCAGCCCGGCCGCGCACGGCTTGCCCTCGCCGCCCGCCTTGTGGAACGCCTCGACCATGTCGGCCGCGGGCGCGGTGTGGATGTAACCGTCGCCGAGCCGTCCCGCGAGCTCGACGGACTTGGGCCCGAAACCCGAGACGTAGATCGGCGGAGGCTGATCGGGCAGCGAGTACAGCCGGGCCGTGTCCACCTCGTAGAACTCGCCGTGGTAGGTCACCAACTCGCCCGTCCACAGCTCCCTGATGACGTCGAGGGCCTCCTCCAGCATGCGCTGGCGCTCCTCGGCCGGAGGCCACTGGTCGCCCAGGATGTGCTCGTTCAGCGCCTCGCCGGTGCCGACCCCCAGGCGGAACCTGCCGTCCAGCAGGATCTGCGCGGTCGCCGCGGCCTGGGCGATGATCGCCGGGTGGATGCGGATGATGGGGCAGGTGACCGCGGTGGTCACCGGCAGCGACGTGGCTTGCGAGATGGCTCCGATGACGGACCACACGAACGAGCTCTCGCCCTGCTCGTCCAGCCACGGGTGAAAGTGGTCGGAGATCCACAACGCCTCGAAGCCGGCTTCCTCGGCGAGTTTCGCCTGACGTACGAGCTCCTTGGGGTCATGCTCCTCGCTGGACAGGAAATATCCGAAAGTGGTCATGTATCACCAGATGCCCGAATATTGTCAAGCAAACGTAACAATGGGTGCTTCAGCGGCAAATTCGATCGGTGCCAGTGCTCGATGATGTTACGAGACCCTTTGCAGGGGCAGTGGAGGGCCATGGCTACTCTGCTTTGGATCATCGCCGTGGTACTGGTCATCGCCGGGATCTACGTCATCCTGGCCCGTCGGGACATCCTCTGGGGGATCGTCCTCATCGTCCTCGGATTCCTCGTCGGCCCCGGGGGCGTCAGCATCTTCAATCCCTAGCCGCAACCTCACTCAACGCTATTCGCGGACACCGAGACGGCGGCCGGCCAAAGGAGGCCGGCCGCCGTCTCACGGCCGGGCACTCAGCAATGGTCGCCGTTCAGGCAGTAAACGGTGTACGCGTGCTTGATGACCGGAAGGGCGACATTACGCACCCGGATGCCGCCGGGAGTGACGCCCTTTTCCGTGCCCGCGTGCGCGTGACCGTGAATGAAGAGATCGGCGCCCTCGGCGTCGGCCGCCTCCGCCAGCATGTAGCTGCCGAGGAACGGATAGATTTCCGGCGGCTCGCCCATCAGCGTGTCCTTGACCGGTGAATAGTGGCTGAGCACGATCTTGTGGTCGGCGTCCAGTTCCTTGAGCGCGCGCCGCCACCGCTCGGCGATCTCCTTCGTGTGCCGGACGAACGCCTTGGTCTCCGGCTCCCCGAACTCGCTCGCGCACTTCCCGGCGAAACCGCCGCCGAAGCCCTTGCCTCCGGCGACTCCGAGTCGTACGCCGTCGATGGGGACGACCGTGCCCTCGTCGTCGAGGACGACGATGCCGGCGTCACGGAGGAGATCGATGATCTCCTGATCGCAGTCGGAGTGGTAGTCGTGGTTACCGAGCACGGCGACGACGGGGATGGGCAGGCCGCTCAGCTCCTCGGCGACCACCTGGGCCTCGGGGATCGTGCCGTGCCTGGTCAGATCGCCTCCTACCAGCAGCACATCCGCGCGACGCTCGATGCCCTCGATCTTCTTGCGATAGTGGCCGCGCAGATCCTCGCCCAGATGGATGTCGGCGACAGCGGCGATCCGCAGCTCCCTCACAGATGTTCCTCCTCTCCCGGCTCCCGCACCTCCACCAAGGTGATCTCGTTGTGCACCCGCAGGCCCGGAGCCGCCTCCCGGGCGACGTTCTCGATCTGGTGCCGCCGCTCGTCACAGGAGACCTGTCCGCGCAGGTAGACCTCTTCTCCTCGTACGTCCACCCGAATGCCCAGCTCGGTGGTCCGATCGTCCTCCGCGAGAGCCCGCTGGACGCGGGCCGCGACATAGTGCGGCGTCTCCATCTCTTCCCCTCGTGTCCCCCTCGGTTCCGTATCGCTAGCGCTGCCCGGCCCTTTCCGGGCGAAACCATTGGTTTGACGGGCGCGAGCGTGGATATGGTTGTCAGTGTTCCTGGTGCCTAAGACGCAGGTACCTCCTTGGCGTGAGCATGCCGTGATGGAGGAGCGTCTTGGGAACAAGCCACCGGATTTCCCCCCGCCCTGAGCCGGCCCTTGGGCGAGGGACCGCGGGCACTCCCTTCACCGGCCCCTGCACCGGTCCCTGTGTCGCCACCCGCGCCGCCTCCACCATCCCCTGCCACTTACGCAGCCAATCACGCAGCCGGTCACGCGCCACCGTCCTCGCGGGCCGCGCACCCGCCCTCCACCGTCCCGCCGCGGCTCGCCATGCGTGCGCCCGCGGCCTCCGCACGCCCCGGCCGGCCGCCGCCCCCGTTCCGGTCGCCGGGCCTGCTCACCTGGACTCCCTGACCCCCGAGCCGGGTATTCGCCACTGCCGCTCTTGGAGGAACCCCCAGTGAAGATCGCCATGGTCTCGGAGCACGCCAGCCCGCTCGCCACCCTCGGCGGTGTCGACGCCGGCGGCCAGAACGTCCACGTCGCCGCCCTCGCCCGGGAGCTCGCCCGCGCCGGTCACGAGGTCACCGTCTACACCCGCAGGGACCGCGAGGACCTGCCGGAAACCGTCGCCTTCGGCCCGGGCGTGGACGTCGTCCACGTTCCCGCGGGCCCCGCCTCCGAGATTTCCAAGGACGAGATCCTTCCCTGGATCCCCCACTTCGGGAAGTGGCTGCACGACCGGTGGCTGTTCGACCGCCCGGACATCGTGCACAGCCACTTCTGGATGAGCGGGCTGGCCGCGCTCGCCGCGGCGGAGAAGCTGCGCATCCCGGTCGTCCACACCTACCACGCGCTCGGCAGCGTCAAGCGGCGTCATCAGGGTCCGGGGGACACCAGCCCGCGGGAGCGCATCCAGGCCGAGGCCGACATCGCGCGGCGGGTCGACGGCGTCATCGCGACCTGCAACGAGGAGGTCGACGAGCTGATCCGCATGCGGGTGCCGCGCCGCGCGACCCGGGTCGTCCCCTGCGGCGTGGACGTCACCACCTTCCATCCGCACGTCGAGCCTCTGGAACGGCCGGAGCGCCCGCGCCTGCTGTCGGTCGGCCGGCTCGTGCCGCGCAAGGGCCTGGAGACCACCATCCGGGCGCTGCAGTACCTGCGGGACGCCGAGCTGGTCATCGCGGGCGGCCCCCCGGCGGCCGAACTGCACCATGACCCCGAGGTCACCCGGCTGCGCTGGCTCGCGACCCAGGCGGGCGTCTCCGACCGGGTCCGTTTCCTGGGCCGGGTCGAGCGCGACACGCTGCCCTCGCTGATGCGCTCGGCCGCCGCCGTCGTGTCCGTGCCCTGGTATGAGCCGTTCGGGATGGTCGCGCTCGAGGCGATGGCCTGCGGCGTCCCGGTCGTCGCCTCCGCGGTCGGCGGCCAGAAGGAGACGGTGGTCAACAACGTGACCGGTCTTCTCGTGCCGCCGCGCAAGCCCACCGTGCTGGCCAAGGCGCTGCGCAAGCTGCTCGACGACCGGGTGCGGCGCACGGCGTACGGCATCGCGGGGGCCGACCGCGCCCGCGCGAGGTACGCCTGGAGCCGCATCGCCGCCGAGACCCTGGCCGCCTACGACCGGGTTCTGTCCACCCGGGAGCTGGAAAGGAGCGCTTCTTGATCCTGCCGATCCCCGAGGTGAGCCGGTGACGTCGACGGCCCTCGTGCTGCGTTCCGGCGGCATCGGGGGCCTGCTCACCGTCGTGCCCGCGCTGCGCGCCCTGCGCCGCCACGGGCTGCGCGTCGTCCTCGCCTGCCCGCCGGAGCTGAGCGAGCTCGCCGCGCTGACCGGCGCGGTGGACCGGATCCTGCCCGCGTGCGGGCTCGCGCCGCTGTCGTGGCCCGGGCCAGGCGAGGAGGCCGCCGATCACCCGCCGCTCCTGCCGGACCTCGCCGTCAACCTGCACGGCCGCGGGCCGCACAGCCACCGGATCCTGCTGGACCTCGGCACGCGGCGCCTGTGGGCGTACGCCAACCCGGACGTCCCCTGGATCAGGGGGCCGTGGTGGGACCCGGGCGAGCACGAGGTGATGCGGTGGTGCCGGCTGCTCCAGTGGCACGGCGTGCCGGCCGATCCCGAGGACTCGGCGCTGCCCACTCCCCTGACCGCGAGCCCCGCGCCGGGGGCCGTCGTGATCCACCCCGGCGCGGGCGGCACGTCGCTGCGCTGGCCCGCCGACCGGTTCTCCGAGGTGGCGCGGATGCTGACGGACGAGGGCCTGCCCGTCGTGATAACCGGCAGCTCGCGGGAGCGGCCGATGGCCCTGCTGGTCGCGACCCGGGCGGTGCTGCCGCCGCAGATCGTGCTCGCGGGCCGCACGTCGCTCCGGGAGCTGTGCGCGCTGGTCGCCGGGGCTCGGCTGGTCATCAGCGGCGACGTCGCGATGACGCGGCTCGCCGCGGCCTATCGGACGCCCTCGGTGCTCGTGTCCACGGCGGACCCGCGGCACCCGGTCCTGCACGAGGTGGACGGCCCGCATCTCGACGGCCCGCATCTCGACAGCGCCGTCCCCGCCGCCCAGGTGGTCAACGCCGCCGTGCGGGCGCTCCGCGCAGGAGTTCGATGACGGCCTCCTCGACCGGCCCGTGGGTGGCGAGCCGGCCCTCGCCGGTGTCCTCGCCCAGCCGTTCGAGAGGGATCGTCCGTCCCTTCTCGTACAGCGCGACGACACGTGGATCCACGTAGGAGGCGCGGCAGACCGACGGCGTGTTGCCCAGGTATTCCGACACCTCCTTCATCACCCGGGAGACGGCCCGCTTGCGCCCCGCGCCGCTGCGTACGGGGCGGGAGACGGCGAGCCCGACCGCGGCCAGGACCGTGGCGTGCCAGGTGCGGAAGTCCTTGGCCGAGACGTCGGTGCCGAACGTCTCCTTCAGGTAGGCGTTGATGTCGGCGCTCCGCACGTCCACCCAGCCCTCGTCGGTGCGGTAGCGCAGCAGCTCGCCCCGGTGCCCCTTCGACAGCGCCGTCAGCACCGCGCACACGTCGGCGTCGGCCAGCACCTGCTCCCGCTCCTTGCGGCCCTTGGCCAGGTAGCGGCACACGACCTCGCCGTCGCCGCACTTCACGTGCGAGGTCTTCAGCGTGGCCAGGCCGAAGGAGTCGGTGTACTCCTCCCCGCCGACCCGGAAGAATCCGATGTCGAGCATGCGCGCGGCGGCGGCCAGCACGCGCTCGCGGCTCAGCTCGTCGCCGCGCAGGTCGCGCGCGACCCGCTCGCGGAACGGCGGGAGCCGCCGGGCGATCTCCAGCACGTGGTCGAACTTGGCCTCGTCCTGCTGCCTGCGCCACTCGTCGTGATAGCGGTACTGCCGCCGGCCCGCCGAGTCGGTGCCCACGGCCTGGAGGTGGCCGTTCTGCTGGGCGCAGATCCACACGTCGGTCCAGGCCGGCGGGATCGCGAGGGCCCTGATCCGGCGCAGGGTGGCGCGGTCCTTCACGGGACGGCCGGAGGCCCAGGTGTAGCTGAACCCGCGCCCGCGGCGCCTGCGGCGGATGCCCGGCTCGCCCGGGTCGCTGGGCCGCAGCTCGACGGGCGGTGTCTCGAAGACCTTGGCCTTCTCGGCGAGCTCCGAAGGGGACTTCCGCGCGGGAGCCTTGTGGGCGACCGCACTCATCGCAGCAGCTCCCACGCCTGGTCGAGCACCTCGTCCACGCTCACGTCACCCACCCACGAGACGTCCTGGTGACCGCACTCCCGCATGCCCAGCTTGGGGTCGGCGGGCGTCCCGCAGACCGGGCAGCCGGACGTCCAGGAGATCAGCGGCCGCTGGTGCCCCCGGCTCAGCGGGCCCCAGTTGATCATGTTGCCGCACCAGTAGATCCCCACGGTGGGGGTGCCGGTCGCCGCCGCCAGGTGACGCGGCCCGGTGTCGTTGGAGACGAGCAGGTCGCAGGCGGCGTACAGGGCCGTGAGCCCGCCGAGGGACAGCTCTCCGACGACGGCCCTCGCGGGGGTCTGCATCTGCGCGACGACCTTCTCGACGACCTCTCGCTCCTCCTCGACGCCGGTCACCACCACCGGCCGTCCGAGGCGGTCGGCGACCTCGGCGAAGCGTTCCGGCGGCCATCTCCTGCGCCGGTCCCCCGCGCCCGGGTGGATCGCCACCAGTCCCCGGGGCACCTTGCCGAGCGTGCGGTTCAACTCGGCCCAGTCCTTTCTGACGACCGCGATCCTCGGCTCGATCTCGGTGGCGGCCGCGCCGAGCAGCCCCGCCACCTCCAGGTAGCGCAGGGTCTCGTGCTGGTAGTGGACGTACGGCACCCAGCGGTCGAGCGGCGCGGCGTCGGGGGTGCGCAGGCCGGCCGTCACCCGGGCGCCGAGGCGGCGGATGAACGGATTGGAGTTGCGCCCGCCGCCGTGCATCTGGACGGCCAGGTCGAACCTGCGCCGACGCAGGTCGTCGTACAGCTCCTCGGGAGCGGCGGACCCGTCGTGCGGGGAGGAGACGCCGGCGATGGGCGGCAACGCCACCACTTCGTCCACCGGGCCCGGGCGATCGCGCAGGAACCGTGCGTGCCATTCACGGCCGAGCAGGGTGATCTTGGCGGCGGGGTAGGCCCGCCTGAGCGCCCCTATGGCGGGCAGCGCCAGCAGCAGGTCGCCGAGGGCGTTGGCCCTCAACACCGCGATCCGTTCGACTCCTTCCACGAGCAGCGCGCTCATGGGTGCGAGCCGCCCCGCGGACGGACGACCACCCGCTTCGTCCCGTCGTGCATCGGACACCCCCCATTCGTCCGGCCCGCCGGCTGACCCCCGGCGAAGCACTCGTGTGGAGCGACGTCTGATCCCGGTTACCCCGGTGCGGCGGCCCCAAACCGCGCGGCCGGGTCTGCCGTGCCTGTTGTTTCCCCAGCGTCTGCGGGGGTAGCCGCCGAGGTATGGCGGAAGAGACGCTCAACCGTTTCGGTGAAGTCACGGCCGTCGTCGTCGGGGACGTGATGCTCGACTCGTGGCTGCGGGGCCACACGAAGCGCATGGCTCAGGAGGCCCCGGTGCCGGTGGTGACCGTCGAGCAGATCGAGGACCAGCCGGGCGGCGCCGCCAACACCGCGGTGAACCTGGCCGCCCTGGGCGCACGGGTCCACATGGTGGGTGTCACCGGCGCCGACCCCGCCGGGGCGACGCTCAACGCGACCCTGGGACGGCTCGACATCGAGGGCCTGGTCATCGTGCGGAGCTGGCGGACCTCGGTCAAGCGCCGGGTGCTGACCGACGGCCAGATCGTGGCGCGCTACGACGAGGAGGACGCGGCGCCGCTGCCGGAGGCGGCCGAGCGCGACCTCATCGAGCAGATCACCCGGCTCGCCGCGGACGCGGACGTCATCATCGCCTGCGACTACGGCGGCGGGGTGTGCACCCCGAACGTCCGCCGGGTGCTGTGCGACCTCAGCATCGACCGGAGCGAGGGATCGCGGGGCGCGCCGATCCTCGTGGTGGACGCCCACGACGTGGCCGCCTGGCGGGACTGCCGGCCGACGGCCGTGCTGCCCAACTACGCCGAGGTGCGGCGGCTGCTGGGCGAGGGGGACGACCACGACCGGGTGGCCTTCCTGTCCGCGCGCTCGGAGGACCTCATCGAGGCCACCGGCGCCGACCTCGTGGTGACCACGCTGGACGGCGAGGGCACACTGCTGCACCGGCGCGGCAGGCAGCCGCACCGCACGTACGCGACCCCCGCGCCCGACACGATGAGCATCGGCGCGGGCGACACCTTCACGGCGGCGTTCTCGCTCGCCCTGGCGGCGGGCGCGGAGCCCGATCTCGCCGCCGACATCGGCCAGGCGGCGGCGAGCGTGGTGGTGCGCCGTCAGGGGACGGCCGCCTGCTCCCATGAGGACCTGCTGCAGGCGCTGCGCCCCGGCACCGCGCTGCCGCCCGAGCGGCTGGCCGCGTGCCTGGAGCGCGACCGCGCCGAGGGCAAGCGGATCGTCTTCACCAACGGCTGCTTCGACGTGCTGCACCGCGGCCACGTCGCCTGCCTGGAGGAGGCCGCCCGGCTCGGCGACGTGCTGGTCGTCGCGGTCAACGGCGACGACGGCGTGGCCCGGCTGAAGGGGCCGGAGCGGCCGATCAACCGGTGCGAGGACCGGGTGGCGGTGCTCGCGGCGCTGGGCTGCGTGGACTACATCACCGTCTTCGACGAGGACAGCCCGACCGAGCTGCTGCGGCTCGTGCGGCCGGACGTGTACGTCAAGGGCGGCGACTACCACCCCGACCTGCTGCCCGAGGCGGAGCTGGTCAGGGAGCTCGGCGGAGAGGTGCGGGTGCTCGGCTATGTCCCGGATCGCTCCACAACGGCGATAGTGAACCGGATTCGAGGGTAGAGGGGGCCCCATGACCGAAGAACAACGCTCTCCGACCGGCAAGCCCATGGTGGAGGCGACGCCGATGGACGTGATCCGCGTCCGTATCGCGTCGTTCGCATTGGTCTTCTGCTTCGCCGTTCTGGTGCTTTCCTTCGTCGGGCGCATCTGGGTGCTGACCGCGGTCGTCGTGGCGATCATGGCGGTCATCGCGATCTACATGGCGTCCGCCGTACGCAAGCAGAAGAGGCTGGGCGGCGGGCCGCAATCGAGAGGATGACGAGGTGAGCCTGAAGGACAAGGTCGTCGTGGTGACCGGCGCGAGCGGCGGCGTGGGCCGCGCCGTGGTCCGGCAGCTCGGAGCGGAGGGCGCGAAGGTGGCGCTCATCGCGCGTGGAGAGGCGGGCCTCGCCGGCGCGGCCGTGGACGTCGGAGCGGAGGGCGGCATCGGGAAGACCTTCGCCGCCGACGTCTCCGACTACGACCAGGTCCGCCAGGCCGCCCAGCGGGCCGAGGCCGAGCTGGGCCCGATCGACGTGTGGATCAACATCGCGTTCACGACGGTGTTCGCGCCGTTCCTGGAGATCACCCCCGAGGAGTACGAGCGCGAGACCAAGGTGACCTATCTCGGCTATGTCTGGGGCACCCGGGTGGCCCTGGAGATGATGAAGCCACGCGACAAGGGCGTCATCGTGCAGGCGGGCTCGGCCCTGGCCTACCGGTCGATCCCGCTGCAGTCGGCGTACTGCGGCGCCAAGCACGCGATCGTCGGGTTCACCGAGTCGGTGCGGACCGAGCTGCTCGCCGAGGACTCGGGCGTGAAGATCACGGTGGTGCAGCTCCCGGCGCTGAACACCCCGCAGTTCGACTGGGGGCTGAACCGCATGCGGCGGCACGCGCAGCCGGTGCCGCCGATCTACCAGCCGGAGATCGCCGCCGACGCCCTCGTCTACGCCGCCGAGCACCCGGAGCGCAAGGAGTACTGGGTCGGCGGGATGACCGCCGCCACGATCATGGGCCAGCGGGCGGTGCCCGCGCTGCTCGACCGCTACCTCGCGAGAACCGGAGTGAAGTCGCAGCTCACCGGCGAGAAGGCGCCGACCGGGGTGTCCAACCTGTGGGAACCGGCGGACGAGGACAAGGACTACGGCGCGCACGGCGGCTTCGACCGGCGGTCGCACGGCCGCAGCGTGCAGTTGTGGATGTCGCAGCACCGCCGTCTGATCATCGCCGCGGGCCTCGGGCTCGCCGCCGTCGCCGGTCTCGGCCTGCGCCGCCGCTGACGATCCACATTTCTGACATATCGCGGTACGCACCTTTTGCGGCGATACGAAGGGGCGTACCGGGGTAGTCGAGGGCGATGGACGAGCTTGACTACCGCTTCCTGTGCGAACTCTCGGCCCAGCTCCGGGTGGACTCGGTCCGGGCCGCCGCGGCCGCCGGCTCGGGACATCCCACGTCCTCGATGTCGGCGGCCGAGCTGATGGCCGTACTGCTCGCGCGTCACCTGCGCGTCGACGCCGCGGATCCCGCCAACCCCGCCAACGACCATCTCGTCTTCTCGAAGGGCCACGCCTCACCCCTCCTGTACGCGATGCTCAAGGCCGCCGGGGTCGTCACCGAGGAGGAGTTGCTGACCTTCCGGAGGCGCGGCAGCCGCCTGGAGGGCCATCCGACGCCCCAGGTGCCTTTCGTCGACGTGGCCACCGGCTCGCTGGGCTTCGGCCTGCCGGTAGGGGTGGGGCTGGCGCTGACCGCGCGGAGGCTGGACCGCCTGCCTTACCACGTCTGGGTGTTGTGCGGCGACAGCGAGCTCGCCGAGGGATCGATGTGGGAGGCGTTCGAGCACGCCGGGCACGAGGGGCTGAACAACCTCACGGCGATCATCGACGTGAACCGGCTCGGCCAGCGCGGCCCCACCCGGCACGGCTGGGACCTCGGCGCGTACGCCGCGAGGCTCGGCGCCTTCGGCTGGCACACCATCGAGATCGACGGCCACGACCCCGGCCAGATCGACTACGCGCTCGCCGACGCCCGGGCGACCCGGCGCCGCCCGACGGCGATCATCGCCAGGACCTGCAAGGGCCGCGGCGTGTCGGCCGTGGAGAACCGCGAGGGCAAGCACGGCAAGCCGCTTGAGGACGCCGAGCAGGCGCTCGACGAGCTCGGCGGGCCGCGTTCCCTCACCGTCAAGGTCACCCCGCCGGACGCCCCGGCCACGCCGTACCAATATGCCGGCGGCACGCTCGACCTGCCGAGATACGAGCTGGGTGAGCGGGTGGCCACGCGGGCCGCCTTCGGCGAGGCGCTGGCCGCGCTCGGCACCGCGCGAGGCGACGTCGTCGCGCTCGACGGCGAGGTGGCCGACTCGACGAAGCTGGAGGCGTTCGCCAAGGCGCACCCGGAGCGGTTCTTCGAGTTCTACATCGCCGAGCAGCAGATGGTGGCCGCCGCCATCGGCATGGCCGCCCGCGGCTGGACCCCCTACGCCGCGACGTTCGCCGCCTTCCTCACCAGGGCGTACGACTTCGTCCGGATGGCGGCGGTGAGCCGGGCCGGCATTTGCCTGGTGGGATCGCACGGCGGGGTGTCGATCGGCGAGGACGGGCCCTCCCAGATGGGGCTGGAGGACCTCGCGGCGTTCCGCGCGGTGCACGGCAGCACCGTGCTGTACCCCTGCGACGCGAACCAGACGGCCCGGCTGGTGGCGGACATGGCCGGCCTGGAGGGCGTCCGCTACCTGCGGACGACGCGCGGCGAGACACCGGTGATCTACGGCCCGGACGAGGAGTTCCCGGTAGGCGGCTGCAAAATCCTGCGCACCGGCGGCCAGGCGACCGTGGTGGCCGCGGGCATCACCGTGCACGAGGCCCTGGCCGCCGCCGACCTGCTCGCCGAGGACGGCGTCTCCGTCACCGTGATCGACGCGTACTCGATCAAGCCGCTCGACTCGGCCGAGCTGGTCGAGGTGGCCAGGGCGACCGGGAAGGTCGTCACGGTGGAGGACCACTGGCCGGAGGGCGGGCTGGGCGACGCCGTGCTCGCGGCGCTCGCGGACGCGCCGGCGCCGGTGCCGGTAGCCGTGCGCAAGCTGGGCGTGTCGCGGATGCCCGGCAGCGCGACCTCCCAGGAGCAGCTGGAGGACGCCGGCGTCGACAGGGGCGCCATCCGCGAGGCCGTGCTGTCCCTGCTCCGCTGACCGCTCGGTCGGGGGCTCAGTCGAACGCTCGGTCGAACGCCGCTACCGGTGGGCGGCGAGGGCGCGGGCCGTCGGCGTCCCCGCGTCCCGCGGGTAGTCCGCCACGTGCCCCCGGTGAACGCCGCGCTTCTGGCCGGTCTCGCCGAGGCGATCGACGACCGGGAGGTCGTGCGGTTCGATTTGCCGGCCGACGCGGCCCTGGCGTGCCTCCGTCAGGGCCTCAACGCGGACCGGCGGCGCGTGCGGCTCGTCGTGCGGGCGCGGCCCGACCAGGTGGCCGACGCGTTGAAGTTCGAGGACCGCCGTCCACGTGAGAGCGCCGCCGGCCGCCCTCGTGGGGCGGCCGGCGGCGTGACGGGAGAGGTCAGCGAGCCTTGGCGGTCGCCTTGCGGTTGGCTTTCTTGATGGCGTCCACGAGCTCGTCCTTGGTCATCTTCGATCGGCCCTGGATGCCGAGGCGGCTGGCGACGTCGTAGAGATGCTGCTTGGAGGCGTTCGCGTCGACGCCCTCGGCGGTCTTGCCCTGCTTCGGCGTGCCCTTCCTCGCCTGCTCGTCCGACGGTCCGCGCCCCTCCTTCTTCTCCCAGTGGTCGCCCACCTTCTCGAAGGAGTGCTTGAGCGCGGCGAACGCCGTACGGTGGGCGCGCTGGCCCTCGCCGTACGTCTCGACGGCGGAGTCGTGCGCCTTGATCCAGGTCTCCTGGGCCTCCTTGGGCGAGCGCTCCAGGGTCGAGGGCAGTTCCTTACGTCCTGGCATGGTCCATGCCTCCCTTCAGACCGTCGGAAGTCCGTTGGAGGGGGTCAGATGGTGGGGTCGTCGTAGCGCCGCTCCTCGTACACGTGGCGGCGGGTGGCGGTGGCGTCCACGGGGGCGGCGGCGGTGACGGTGGTCCTGCGGCGGACCGTCGTCAGGCGCCAGATGCCGAAGAGCAGCCCGGCCAGACCGCCCACCATGAGGATCACCCCGATCACCTGGATGTCGAGGCCCGCGATGGTGAAGTCGACCGCCCAGGTGAGGATGGCCCCCAGCATGATGAGGATGATGCTTCCGGCGATGGTCATGGCGTTTCCTCCTTCGCCTTCTGCTCTATCCCCTCCACGGATTCCAAACGTCGCATGTGGGTGCCCGGATAGGGCACCATGCGAGTCATGACCGATATCCCCATTGTGGTGATGGGACTCATGGGCGCGGGGAAGAGCACCGTCGCCCGGCTGCTCGCCGACGCGCTCGGCCGTCCCATGCGCGACAGCGACGCCGATCTGGAGGCCAGGTACGGCACGACCGCCGCCGCGATGGCCGCCGGTCTGGGCGCGGACGAGCTGCACGCCCGAGAGGCGCTGGTGCTGCGGGAGGCGCTGGCGGCCCGTCCCACCCCTGTCATCGCCGCCGCCGCCAGCACCGTCGAGGACCCCGAGACGCGCCGCGCGCTGGCCCCCGCCTTCGTGGTCTTCCTCGACGGCCCGCCCGAGGTGCTGGCCGAGCGGATGAGGTCGAGCCCCCACCGCCCGCACTTCAAGCCCGACCTCGTACGCATGCTGACCGAGCAGCGCGACCTGCGGTTGCCGGGGTTCCACGAGGTCGCGGACCTGACGGTCGACCCCTCCACTCACAAGCCCGAGGAGATCGCGGCCGCGGTGCTCGCGCGTCTCGACGGCGCGAAGACCCCCTGAAAGGCCCTGCGGCAAGGCCCTGCGGCGACGAAAGGCCCGCCCGCTCCCGGGCGGGCCGCCGCGTGTGTCAGCTCGGCGGGTCAGCCGACGGCGATGCGCATCTGGTGCGGGACGACCGGCAGCGGCGACGGGCTGCCCGCCCCTGCGAGGAACCAGACGGTCTTGCCGCCCCGGCCCGAGCCGGCCACTCCCCAGTCGTCGGCGAGTTCGTCCACGATGAGCAGGCCACGGCCGCCGATCGAATCGACGTCCGCCTCGCGCTGGTGCGGCACGCCGTCGCCCTGGTCGAAGACCTCCCCGTACACCCAGGTGCCGTTGCTGCCGAGCCGGAGGGTGAAAACGTTCCCGCCGTGCCGTACGACGTTGGAGGCGAGTTCGCTCACGATGAGGGAGCAGTCGTCCACGAGCTCGTCCAGGCCCCACCGGCCGAGCTCGCGGCGGACGAGAGCGCGCGCCTCGGCGACACTCGCGCCGACGGCGGGCAGGAGGCATTCCGCGGTCCAGACGGGGGCCGGGTCGACCGGCGCCGTACCGAAGGGGAGAGTCACGCGCGCCTCCTTAGGCTCATGGGAGCGCTCCCACGGCTCAAGATACGGCACGCAACGCAGTCATGTGAATTCAAAGAAACAAGATTGTTTCCGGTCAATGCCCGATCTGTGATGGGCGCGAAGGAGGAAACGCCGTCGCTCTTCCGCGCTGCGCCGGGAGTGCGCACGTCAGCGGCGCCGCACCCGGCGCTCCCGGCCGCCACCCCGCGACCACGGAACGTGCCCACACAACTGGGGTCACCGTGAAAATAGCTGAAATACGACCATCCCTGACTTGCGATGCGCGCAGACCGAATCATCTCGCGTGTCCACTGTGAGGCATAAGGACATTTTCGTCCGAACTGTCCTCTCACCCGAGCGCGGTGATCCCCCAGCGATGGGCGACCCGCGCCCCCGGGGCCAGGCGCACCAGGCACTCGCCGGTCGCGAAGGCGTTCGGCGGGCAGCTCATCGGCTCGACCGCCACTCCGGCCCGCCGGTACGGCTCGGCCAGCGTGTCCCCGGTGAAGACCTGGAGCCATTCGACGCCGGGCGCGGCCCACATCTCCACGCCCCGCGAGCCGTCGGCCGTCCGGAGCCGGGCCCGCATCAGCCCGTCGCCGTCGCGCCGCAGGGACGTGTAGGGGGTGTCGAGCACCGTGCCGCCGATGCGGCGTCCCGCGCGGAAGTCGTACTCTGTGCCCTCGACAGGGCGGCGGCCGACCGGGATCTGCTGCTCGTCCACCGGGGTCCACTCGGCCGCGGGCACCTCGAGCACGGCGTCGTCCACCGTCTCCTCGCCGAGGGTGAGGTAGGGGTGCGCGCCCATGCCGTACGGCGCGACGCCCTCTCCCACGTTGACAGCCGTCACCTCGACCTCCAGGCCGGCCTTTCCCAGGGCGTACGACGCGGTCAGGTCGAGCACGTGGGGATAGCCGAGCTGGGGGAACAGCCGCAGCCCGAGCCGGATCGAGGCGTCGTCCCGGTCGAGGACCGTCCAGGGCATCAGGCGGGCGAAGCCGTGCGCGGCGTTGCCGGTCCTGGGCTCGGTGATCGCGAGCTGCCTGGTCTCGCCGTCGAAGTCGTACCTGCCGTCGCGCACCCGGTTGGGCCAAGGCAGCAGCAACTGCCCGGCGCCGCCCACCGGCTGCGCGTCCGCGGGGTACGACATGACCAGCGGCCGCTCGTTGTACGTCAGGGCCCGGAGGCCTCCGCCCACCTCGGTGACGGTCGCCGCGTATCCGTGCGCGGCGATCGTGTGCTGCGTGCCGGTCGGGGGGACGGGTTCGCGAACCGCAGGTTCTGTCATGAGAGGGATTTTCCCATCCATCCCATGACCCTCGCAGGGGCCTTGCGGAGAGGGCTCAGGGCCGAGCTGCGACGGATTCCTGGGGCGTGAGCCCGGCAGCGGGGCCGGGCCCACGTCTGGGCGTCACGAGGAGAGCGTCTGGCCCGTCAGGCCCTCCTGCGCGGTGAGCAACGCGCGCAGTTCGTCCGCGCTCTCGCCGCATGCGGTCATGATCAGGCCCCGGTCCATCTCGATCCGGGACAGCGACCTGGTCAGCCGGGTCGCGTACCAGCGGCCGGCGTCGCTCCTCCAGATCGACCAGCGACCGGCGTACTCGCTGCTCAGTTGTCTCCAGGCAGCGTCCTCGGCTGAGAACCGCACTCGTCACCACCTCCAGGCTCTGTGCCGGGAGACAACGGTGTGCTCATCCGGACACGATTGGTAGTGAGAAGCGGTCTCCCCCCTCCGGCGGCGCCGCCACCCCGGCCCCGATGAAGATCTTCCGCCGGTTGCGGTGACTTCACCACGACTTGATCCCCGTTCCTCCCGTACCACCCGTCTCATGCCGGGCCGCGGGAACGGCACTGGTGTTCGTGGGGCATGGGTGGCTGGGTACGAGAAGGCGGCCTGAACAAGCGCGGCCTGAACAAGCGCGACCTGAACGAGCGCGACCTGAACGAGCGCGACCTGAACGAGCGCGGCCGGGCACGAGGCGGCATCCGCGGCAAACGTCCCTTCTCCGGTCATGCCAGACATGGTTTTACTACCTTGCCGGACAGAGAGTCAGGGGAGAAATTCGAGAGGGCCGACATCCGACGAAGGGAAGGTCACTTATGCCCGGACTCCCGCGACTGCCGTTCGAGCGGCCCGACGTCCTGGGGATATCCCCCGGCTTCGGCGAAATGCGAGCCAGAGCGCCGATCACCAAGGTCACGACCGCCATGGGCGACGAGGCGTGG
Source organism: Microbispora rosea (assembly GCF_900156315.1). Taxonomy (GTDB): domain Bacteria; phylum Actinomycetota; class Actinomycetes; order Streptosporangiales; family Streptosporangiaceae; genus Microbispora; species Microbispora rosea. The sequence goes on from NZ_FTNI01000021.1 coordinate 115,252, forward strand.
CTGATCACGGGCTACGAGGAGATACGGCAGGTGTTCGCCGACGACAGGTTCGGCCGTTCCCACCCCACCCCCGAGACCGCGGCCCGCCTGTCGAACAACGCCCTGCTCGGCGGCCCGACCGGCGAGTACGCCAAGGAGCGGTCGGTCCACAAGGAGATGCGGCGCCTGCTCACCCCCGCGTTCTCGGCCCGCCGCATGCGGAGGTTGTCGGACCGGATCGGCTCGCTGGTCGAGAACCTGCTCGACGGGCTCGCCGAGCAGGGCCCGCCCGCGGACCTGCACGCCGGCCTGTCGCTCCCGCTGCCGATCCAGGTGATCTGCGAGCTCCTCGGCGTGCCATACGAGGACAGGGACAGGTTCCGGGCCATCGCCGAGGCGATGACCGACCTGACCGATCCCGAGCGATCCGCCGCCGCCCAGCTGGAGATGAACACGTACACCTACGAGATCGTGAAGGCGAAGCGGGACGACCCGGGCGAGGACGTCTACTCCGACCTGGCGAACGCCTCGCTGCCGGAGGACGACGTGGCCAGGATCGCGGGCGGCCTGCTGTTCGCCGGCCACGAGACCACGGTCAACCAGATCGACTACGGCGTGCTGCTGTTCCTGCGCAACCCCGCCCAGCGTGACGCGCTGCTGCACGACCCCACCCTCGTGGACGGCGCGGTCGAGGAGATCATGCGGGTGGCCTCGCCGAGCGAACACGGGCTGGTGCGCTACGCGCACGAGGACGTCGAGGTCGCGGGGGTGCGCATCCGGGCAGGCGAGCTGATCATGCTGTCCACCCCGGCGGCCAACAGGGACGAACGCGCCTACCCCGACCCCGACACGTTCGACATCCGGCGGCGCGATCCCCAGCCGCACGTCGGGTTCGGCCACGGGCCGCACCACTGCCTCGGGGCGTCCCTGGCCAGGGTCGAACTGCGCGCGGTCTTCGGCTCCCTCTTCACGCGCTTCCCCACGCTGGCGCTCGCGGTGCCGTACGAGGAGCTGAAGGCGCACACCGACAGGCTGGCCGGAGGCTTTCAGGCGCTGCCCGTCACTTGGTGAACGTGGACCCGGCCGCGAACCCGTCGGCGTCGGTGCCGGCTTCGGTGCCGGTGCCGGTGCCGGCGTCGGCGTCGGCTTCGGCTTCGGCTTCGGCTTCGGCGAGTCGCCGGTACGCGCGGTCGCGCAGCCGCAGCACCACCGTCGCCAGCAGCGCCGCGACCAGCGAGCCGGTCAGGACCGCCAGCTTCACCTGGGCGTCGCGGGCCGTGCCCAGCCCGAACGCCAGCTCACCGACGAGCAGGGACACCGTGAATCCGATGCCGGACAGGATCGCCAGCCCGCCGACGTCCACCCACGCCAGCCCCTCGTCGATGTCCGCGCGGGTGAAGCGGGCGGTCAGCCAGGTGGCCGCCATGATCCCCAGCGGCTTGCCCACGACGAGCCCGACGACGACGCCCAGCGACACCGGGTCGGCGAGCAGGTTCGTCACCCCGCCCAGCCCGCCGAGCGGCACCCCCGCGGACAGGAACGCGAACAGCGGCACGGCCACCCCGGCCGAGATCGGGCGGAACCGGTGCTCGAAGTGCTCGGCGAGCCCAGGCCCCGCTTCCGGGCCGCCCGCCTTCTCACTGCGCAGGACGGGAACGGCGAAGCCGAGCAGCACCCCGGCCACCGTCGTGTGCACGCCCGAGGCGTGGACCAGCCCCCAGGTCACTGCGGCCAGCGGGAGCAGCAGCCACCACGAGCGCACCCGCCGTTGCACCAGCACGGTGAAGACGCCGAGCGGCACCAGCGCCGCCAGCAGCGGCAGCACCGACAGGTGCGACGTGTAGAACACCGCGATGATCACGATGGCCAGCAGGTCGTCCACGACGGCCAGCGTGAGCAGGAACGTGCGCAGCGCGGCGGGCAGTCGCCGCCCCACCACGGCGAGCACCGCCAGCGCGAACGCGATGTCGGTGGCCGTCGGGGTCGCCCATCCCCGCACCTCGCCGTCCATGAGCGAGTTGACCAGCAGGTAGAGCAGGGCCGGGACGATCACACCGCCGACCGCCGCCGCGACCGGAACGACGGCCCGGCGAGGATCGCGCAGATCCCCGGCCACGAACTCGCGCTTGAGTTCAAGGCCGGCAACGAAGAAGAAGATCGCCAGCAGCCCGTCCGAGGCCCACTTGGCGAGGCTGAGGTCCAGGTGCCACTCGGCCGGCCCGATCGTCGCCGAGCGCAGTCCCGCGTACGCCTCCGACCAGGGCGAGTTGGCGAAGACGAGGGCCGCGACGGCGGCGATCAGGAGCAGCGCGCCGCCGATCGTCTCCTTACGGAGGATGTCGGCGATGCGCCGGGTCTCGGCCCGGGAACTGGGACCGAGAAGGGACAGACGGCGGCTCGGGGCCATGGGCGCTCCGTTTCCGGGCTCGGTTCGACGACCGCCGACCAGACTTCCCGGCACCCCAATCTCATCCTATGGGCGAATCGGATCGAATCATCGCCACTGCACCCCCGCTGCGCCTTTCGTCCCACGGATTCGCCTCGGAGAGCGCCCGCTCACGGGTGCCGGCGACGGCAGGTTATCGATCCGCACCACGACGCGGTCGCCGGTGACGGTCACAACGAGGCGGACGTCCCGAGCCCACCCGGCCCAGTCGACCTGGCGCGGCCGGCCCGGCGGCGGAGCCGGCGCGGGCTCGCGCGGCGCGGGGCGGCCCCGCGGGAGGCGACCCGGCCCAATCGACCCACCCGGCCCCTCCCACCGGCTCGGCTGTCGCTCGGTACCTGCTCGCCCGGTGCCTGGTCACTCGATGGCTGGTCGCCCTGTGCCTGCTCGCTCGATGCCTTCCCGCCCCGTGCCTGGTCGCCCCGCGCCTGGTCACTCGGTGGCTGGTCGCTCGGCGGCCTGGCCGTTCCGTGTTCGACCGCTCCATGTTCGACCGCTCCGTGTCCAGCCCTGCCTGTCGGTCCTGGGAGGTGTCAGAACGGCGGTTCGTCACGTTCGCCTCCGAGCAACGATCCGTGCGTCCCGGCCTCGCCCTCCGGCTTCGGTGGCGTTGCTACTCCCGTCTACGCTTGGGGAGCCTCCTGCGGGAGCGGTGGTTCGCTGGCCGGACTCATGGTGGGGGTGTCGGAGAGGTCGCCGAGGTACCGGTAGGCCGGTGTGCTGGTCTGGCTGCGGGGATGAGGACTGCAGGTGGTGATGATGATCTTCGGAAGAGGGCTGGGGTAGCGGTGCCCCAGCGGGCTGGTCCAGACAACCAGGTGCGGGCCGGCGGTGCTGACGCGCCAGCCGCCGTGGTGCCGGGCGCGGTGGTCGTGGCGGCAGGCCAGGTGCAGGTTCTCCGCCTTCGTGGGCCCCTGCTCAGCCCATGGGAGGATGTGGTCCTGGTCGGTCCGGGTGGCGGGCGTGCGGCAACCGGGCCAGGAGCAGACCCGGCCCCGGATTTGCACATATCGTCGTAACGCCGCTCCGGCCTGACGCCGCCGCTCCGAATCCGCCGCGCCGTCCGCCGACCCCTCTGCTCGCCCGTCCGCCATGCCGTTCCCGTACCGGTCCCCGTGCCGGGCGTCTGCCTCATCGCGGTCCTGTACGGCAGCACTCTGGACGGGGCCGCCCAGGGCGGTGCCATCGAATGCGGTGCTATCAGGTGCAGCGCCGACGGACACGGTGCCGACGGAAGCGGTGGCGGCCTCGCCGGTGGTCAGGAGGGGGGCGGCGTGGGTAGACAACTCCGCGACGACCGGCGCCCACGCTCCTAGGACGCCGACGGGCTGGGCGACCAGCATCCGCAGGTGACTGAGGGTGATCTGTAGTTCGACGAGACCGCCACGCCGCCGGTCACGGGCGGGGCGGTTCCGGCCGGGGGTGTGGGGGCGGGCCCGGGTGAGCCCGGTCAGCGCCAGATGGCCACTGTCGTAGCAGATGGCGTATCGCCACTGCCCAGCGAGCATGCCCTCGACGATGCGCCGGGCCAGGCAGGGGTGGACAACTCCCCAGCCAGGCAGCTGGGCGGGATGCTCGTCCAGGCCGAGCAGCGTGGTGAGCTCCACCCGGATCTCTCGCACCATCCACCCTCCGGTGCCCGGCCGGGCATCGGCATCCGCCTGAGTACGAGCTTGGGCATGCCGGAACCCCGCCCTAGCGGGCCCGGCTTTACCGGACCCAGCTATGTCGGGCACTCGCTTGTCAGACTCGGCCCCACCCCGCCCTGTCTGCTGATCAGGCGTAGGCACTTGAGGCGCTGTTCCTTCCGGCCCTGCCGGGTATGGCTCCGTTAAGTGTGAGCCGCTCGCGGGCGACAACCCGCCAGCTCCATCCTTTGAATGGCTGCAGGTCTCGGCGTCACGGACGTCCGCGGCCGCGCCACCGTCGGCGTCGGCGTCGGCGTCGGCGTCGGCGTTGGCGTCGGCGTCGGCGTCGGCGAAACCGTCGGCGCCGCTGGCCCCGCCGATGTGACCGCCACCCGACTCATCAAGGTCACCGTCAGGACGCATGCCACGGCCTCCGGGGTGGTCAGGGCCGTCACCACTGCCCCTGCTACTGCCGCCGACGCTGGTGTCACCGTCAGAAAGGTTGGGGTCGTCGGTGCCAGGACGAACGCCGTCACGGCCTCCGGGGCGGTCAGGGCCGTCATCGCCGCCCCCGCTACTGCCGCCGACGCTGGGGTCACCATCGGGCGCGTCACCGTCATCGTCCTCTTGGGCGGCGAGGTTGTCGTGAAAGGGGTGGCAGAGGACGTGGGTGACAATCTCCTCATCCGACATCCCCTCGAACGTACCGTCCAGGCTTCCGAGGAAGAGGTCCACCCGGATGTGGTCGATTGGACGACGGTCGCCGGCCCGCTTACACGCCCGCGCCAATTCGTCGATTCGGTCGCACCCGGCCGCCGCCCGATCCAGTGGCAGATCCAGTCCGGACACGGTTGCGGTGCCGTCCTCAGTGCGAGTCCCCACTACACGGCGGCGGCGTACCGCCTCGGCGTACCGGCGCTCGGCCCAGGCAGGATCGATCGCCAACGCCAGGCGCTGGATCCGCTCGATCAACTCCCCCACCGTCCAAGAGGACGCCTGGGGCACGAGCTGGTCGCACACGAGAGCGGCCTGCTCGTCGGTCAACCCCACGGTCCAACGGACGAACGCAACCGCCCGGGGTTCGTCCAAGATCCCGGCCAGCATCGCCTCGCCCAGGATCGGCAACCGGCGGTGAACATTCCACGCCAGCTCGAAGGTTGAATCGGCGCGGCGGCGTGACCACACCAGTGCCGCCCGCGCCTCATCCGGGCCGAACTCGTCCGGCACCTCCAACCGCACCACGTCGTTGCCCGAGAACGAGTCCCGCAGTCCCACCTCCAGCAAGGTCCGCAAGAACCACGCCCGGTCATGGCAGACCTGCCGGTAGGCCGCCTTGAGCACTTCCACCGTGTCGAACCCCGAGACGCGCTCCACATTCACCTCGGCGAGCAGCCCGGCCAGTTCGGCACCTGGAGGTGTCATCGTGAGCCCGTCCGGAATCGGAACCGCAGTGCGCGGCGGCGGCGACGCGCCGGCCCCGCTCACCCTGTGCGGAGAGGAGGAGCGGGCACGATCAGAAGCGGACGGCGCAGGCGGCGAAGTGGGCGCGCCAGGCGCGCGAGCGACGGACGGGACGCTCTGCCCGCACCGTCCCTGTGTCCTGGGCCGCGTGGAGGGCACCTGAAACAAGGCGGACGCGGACGGGCCTGGCATCGGCGGGGACCTCCTTCACAGGCCGAAGACGAAAGCACCATGGGCTCCCGGTCACCTGGACCGGAACTTACTCACACAGACTCGGCTACTTCATCAACCGGCACAGAGGCCACAGACCAGAACGCCAACCGCATGATCCGTAACAACTACTTCAGAGGCTAGCCGAACACGTGCTCGAAAACAAGCTTGACCAGCACAAACGTGGGATCACAACCGACGCCCTATCCACAAGCCGAGATCGAGCGAGCGGAGCGGAGCGGAAGACCGCACGCGGAGGACGGGGCCCGGAAGACGGGGGCCCGGAAGACGGGGGCCGAAGGCCACGCGGGGAAGGCGGGGGGCACGACAGGCCACGCGGGGAAGGCAGGGGGACGGAAGACGGGGGCACGGAAGACGGCGCGGGGAAGGCAGGGCGCGGAGGGCCGCAGAGATAGAGAAAGCCCAGGTCGGCTATGCCGACCTGGGCTTTCATCTGGTGCGCCGCCAGGGACTCGAACCCCGGACCCGCTGATTAAGAGTCAGCTGCTCTAACCAACTGAGCTAGCGGCGCCCGCGATGTCCGTAACCTTAGCAGTCCCGCGAAGGTCGCGCACATCGCTCGGTGATCGGTATGTCGTGGCTCAGCTCCGCCAGGCGCCGCTGGAGAAGGGAACCGGCTCGCCGCGCAGGCCCGGCCCGTCGCCCCACTTGGTGATGACGTACTGGATCGGGATGTGGCCCTCGTCGCCGCTGACGCTCAGCGTGTCCTCGTTCCAGGTGGTGCCGGTGAGCTCGGCGAAGGTCTTGCCGTCGATGTCGAGCATGACGCCGCTGTCCGAGGGAACGCCCGGGCCGCGGTCGCCGATGAAGAACTTGGCCTTCTTGCCCTTGTAGAAGATGTAGCCCTCGGTGCCGAGCGGCCAGCTCGGGCTGGCGAACAGCCCCTGCTGCATGGGTGCGCCGATGGCCGGCGTGCCCGTGTCGCCCTGGCGGCCCGAGGCGTCGTCCCAGAAGTAGGAGCCGGTGGTGCTGCCCTGGAGCAGGACCTCTTCGTGCGCCGGAATGGCGAGGGAGGGCTGGAGCGCCGGCAGGGCGGCGGAAACGTTTGCGGCCTCCTTGACCGGCTGCTCGACGGGCGCGGGCACGGCGGCCACGAGGGACGCGGTGACGGCCGCCGCACCGACAAGCGTCGCCGCGGCGGTGAGGCGTCGGTTGCCACGCAGGCCAAACAGAGTCTTCATCAGGGCTGGGGATCTTTCGTGAGACGACAAAGAATGGCCATGCGTCATCTAGGGACCTGCGTGCGGCAGACCACGAAGACGGGCCACGTGTCCGGGCGGAAGAAGTCGGTCACCCGGAGGCGTGTGCGCTGAAGCTATGGCGATCGGCCGGAAGGCCGTCGTGAGTCAGACGTGTGATCCGAGATGCCTTGGCTCAGAGGTCGATGTGGGGTCACCCACGGTGATCTCCTCTCCAAGTCCAATCCAGCCACCGGTCGGCGGCAAATAGGACACTACAGGACGAGTCAGGATGAAGCAAAGTATACGTCGCATAGCGCCCAGAAGATCTACCCCTGGCCCTGTTTACCCCAAGAGGGCCCACGGCTCGCCGCCTCACCTTTGTGATGTTGACGGTGCGTGACCGCAGGCGCGATCCACACACGGTAAAGCGCAGAGGCCGTACGGCAAGAGACCACAAAGGAAATCACCGGGGACGGCGCGCTGAAGCAGCTCACAGCAAAAGTGGAGCCGCCGAGCGAGAGGAAGACCGCCGGTTTACCAAGGCAAAGGTCGTTTTCCCCGGGATGGGCCGGGACGAGCCCCGCTCCGTCGCAAGGACGGGGAGGGGATTATCGGACTCTGCCGGGACGGCGGGAGCGAGGCCCGTTCGCCGGCGAGGACGCAGAGGACACTTTCGGGCTCACCGAGGGCGGCCCGGGCCGAGGCCCGTTCCCTGTCCAGTGCACTGTCCATCGATGTTCACCGTGGTGGGGAGGCCGGAGCGAAGGCCCGGACACGGGTGAAGCGGAGCGGAGCGGACCGGAGCGGACCGGAGCGGACCGGAGCGGACCGGAGCGAAGGCCCGGACGCGGGCGGAGCGGGCCGCACCGAAGGCTCGGACATGAGTGGAGCGGAGCGGGCTTCGCGGAGGATCGGAGCTCGGCGCAGTGTCCGACCCGGCCGAAGCTCGTGGACACCCCGCCGGCGAGGAGGGGACGACGGGGCGGAGAACGGGTACAGGACCCTGGAAATGCCGGAGCCGGGCAGTCCCCCAACTGCCCGGCTCCGGATCAAAGCGGTTCCGCCAGGAATGCCCTCCCCAAAGGCACCGGCGGGCCCCCGCTTTCTGGACGCGGTTCCCCCATCCGCGTCCTTTATTAAGAAAGTCTGTCGCCCTCTTCCGAGGACCTGCTTCAACAGTACAAGCGGCCCTGTCATGAACTCGTCATAGGCAGGTTGATTTCCGGCCTACATCCGAACGGGCTCCGCCCGCCCGTGCTACTTCCCGAGGTCCAGCCTGACCTCGGTGCCCTTCTGGAGCGACCGGCTCACCGTGCAGTGGCGCTCGTGGACCCGTTCGGCGACGGCCTCGAAGACCTCGCCGGTGTCCTCCGGAGGCAACTCCACGTCGTAGGTCACGGTGACCGATCGCAGCAGCGTCGGGCTCTCCTTCTCGGCGGAGACCTCGACGGCCAGCCGTACAAGCCGGTGGCCGCGCTTGGCGGTGAGCGGCTCGACCGTCATGACGTTGCAGCCGCCGACGGCGGCCAGCAGCAGCTCCACCGGGGTGAACAGACCGTCACCGGAGCCCATCGTGATCTCGGCACCGCGCTCGTTGCGGGCGACGAACCCGTCTTCGGTGCGCTCGACGCGTACAGAGCCCATGACCTCACCCTACTGGCAGCGCCAGCCGGACGAGCGTCCCTCCACCTGGGGCGGTACTGGCCGACACGCTACCGCCGTGGCTGTCCACGACCTGGCCCACGATGGCCAGGCCCAGCCCCGATCCGGGCAGCGACCGCGCCGAAGGCGCGCGGTAGAAGCGGTCGAAGACGTGCGGCAGGTCATCCGGGGAGATGCCGGGCCCGTGGTCGCGCACCGTCAGCACGCCGCCCCGCAACGACACCTCGACCAGACCGCCGGACGGGCTGTACTTGGCCGCGTTGTCGAGCAGGTTGGCGACGGCCCGGGCGAGCCGGTCGGGCACTCCCCGCACCACCGTCGGCTCCGCCGACAGGGAGTACGCCGTCGACGGCCAGTGCCTGGCCGCCCTGGTGACCTCCCGCTCCACGAGCTCGTCGAGGTGCACGCTCTCCACGAGCACGGCGGGCTCCTCGTCGCGGGCCAGCTCGACCACGTCGGAGACGAGCGCCGTGAGCTCCTCCAGACCGCTCATCACGGCCCGGCTCACCTCCTCGTGGACCTCCTGCGGCAGGTCACCTCTCATCAGCAGCTCGATGTTGGTCCGCAGGGCGGTGAGCGGGGTGCGCAGCTCGTGGGAGGCGTCGGCGACGAGGCGCTTCTGCGACTTCGCGGAGCGTTCCAGGGCATCGAGCATGGTGTTGAAGCTGCGGGCCAGGCTGCCGAGCTCGTCGTCCCCCGTCACGTCGATCCTGGTGGTCAGATCCCGGGTGGTCGCCACCCGTCCCGCCGCGTCCTTGAGCGCGTTGACCGGCCGCAGCGCCGCCCGGGCGGCCAGCCAGCCGAGCGCCCCCGACAGCACCAGGCCGCCGAGCGCCACGGCGAAGAACGGCCAGCCCAGGTCGTCGACGTCGGCGAGGGCGGCCAGCACGCCGTTGGGGGGCGCATCGCCGTAGCCTCCGTAGCGCTCGTACGTCCCGTAGTGGTCCATCGCCCAATCGACCCGGCGGCAGGTGATGACGTAGGCGGCCACGATCGCGACGATCACGCTCACCGCGCCGGCCAGCGCGGAGGCCATCGCGAGCCGCCACCGGAGCTTCACGGCTCCTCCCCGGTGACGGGAGAAGCGGTGGGCTCCCTGAGCGCGTACCCGAGGCCGTGGACGGTGTGGATCAGCCGCGGCTCGCCCCCCGCCTCGGTCTTCTTGCGCAGATAACCGATGTAGACCTCCAGGGGGTTCGACCCGGGCCGGAAGCCGTAGCCCCAGATGCGTTCGAGGATGAGCTGCCGGGTCAGCACCTGGCCGCCGTTGCGGATCAGCAGATCGAGCAGGGCGTACTCGGTCCTGGTCAGGTCGATGAGCCGCCGGCCGCGGCGGGCCTGCCTGCTGTCGGGCAGCAGGACCAGGTCGGCGAACCCGGCCTCCGGGGGCGGCGCGGCGCGGCGGAGCAGGGCGCGCACCCGGGCGAACAGCTCCTCGAGCGCGAACGGCTTCACCAGGTAGTCGTCGGCTCCCGCGTCCAGGCCGGCCACCCTGTCGCCGATGCCGTCCAGGGCCGTCAGCATGAGCACGGGCAGCCGGTTGCCGTCTCCGCGCAGCGTCCGGCAGACCTCGATGCCGTTCATGCCCGGCATGAGCACGTCGAGCACCACGAGGTCGGGCGCCGCACCGTCGATGGCGTCGAGGGCGTCCATGCCGTCCGCGGCGGTCGCCACGCCGTACCCCTCCACGCGCAGCGCCCGCGCGATCGCGTCGCGGACCTCGGGTTCGTCGTCGACGACCAGCACCTGTGTCTTGACCACATCGCCATTGTGACGTGCGGAGATGAGAAGTTGCTGAGCGTTCGTCCCTTTGCTCAGGCGTCAGGGTGTTTGGACAGATAATCGACATAGACCGGCCGGAGCGCGTCGCCGAGCTCGCCCTCGCCCGCCCCGATCGCGTCGCTGAGCAGCGCCGAGACCCTGCTGAGGTCGTTCGCGGTCTCGTCGCTGTTGCCGCTCGCGGCCTCGGCCGCCGGGATGACCTTCAGCAGATCCCACAGGAATCCCAGGTCGCCGTGCCGTACGGCGTAGCGCACGGCACGGTCGTGCAGCTCCTTCGCGGGGAGCGACTCGAGCTCTTCCACGTCCATCCGATCTCACCCCCAACTCGTCGGTTTCCCCCAGGTTTGCCGCTTATACCCCCGAGGTGGGAGAAAGACCGCCGGAATCGGACCGGCTTTTTACGGTCCCCCCGGCCCTCGGCACAGCTCCTCCCGCCCTCGGCGCGGGCCGCCCATTCCGGCCACCCGCGAACCGCGCACTCTTTGCCGTGCCATGGAAGGATTCTTGAGGTGAAGGTCATACTCAAGATCATCGTGGTGGCCGCGGCCCTGTGGGCGTCCACCAAGCTGGTGGACGGCATCACCGTCAGCGCCGGTTCCACCGCCAAGCAGATCGGCACCCTCCTCGCGGTCGCGCTGATCTTCGGCCTCGTGAACGCCGTCATCAAGCCGATCATCAAGACGATCGGCTGCGCGTTCTACGTGCTCACGCTCGGGCTGTTCGCCCTGGTGGTGAACGCCGCCCTGCTCCTGCTCACGAGCTGGCTCGCCGAGCAGCTCGACCTCCCCTTCCACGTCGACGGATTCGTGGCCGCCTTCTGGGGCGCCATCGTCGTCGGCGTGATCAGTTGGATCCTCAACATGATCCTCGGCGACGACTGACCGGCCCGGGGCGGGTGCGTCATCCGCCCCGGGGTCACACCTGACGCGAAAGCATGTATTCTCAGTAGGGAATTAGTACTTCGCGAAGGAGCCGGCCGATGAGCGTGGACGTGCACCAGCACCTGTGGACGCCGTCCCTCGTCGACGCGCTGCGCCACCGCACCCGCCCGCCATACCTGGACGGATGGACGCTCGTCCTCGACGGCGAGCCGCCGTACGAGGCGGATCCGGCCGACCACGACGTGGAGATCCGGCGCAAGCGCAACGCCCACCTCGACCTCGCCCTCGTCTCCCTGTCGAGCCCGCTCGGGATCGAGCAGCTGCCGCCGGAGGAGGCGTGGCCGCTCATCGACGCCTATCACGCCGACGCCCACGCGCTGCCCGCGCCGTTCGGGGCCTGGGCCGCCGCCCCGGTGACCGACCCCGATCCCGTACGGCTCTCGCACGCCCTCGACCAGGGCCTGGCCGGGCTGCAGCTTCCGGCGACCGCGCTCGGCGACGCCCGGGGGCTGGCCCTGGCCGCCCCGCTGCTCGACGTGCTGGAAGAGCGCGGCCTGCCGCTGTTCGTCCACCCAGGTCCCGCCGCGGCGGCGGGCCCGGCCTGGTGGGCCGCCGTCGTGCCGTACGTGCAGCAGATGCACGCCGCCTGGTACGCCTTCGAGGCGTTCGGCCGGCCCCGGCATCCCCGGCTGAAGGTGTGCTTCGCGCTGCTGGCCGGGCTGGCCCCGCTGCACAGGGAGCGCCAGCTGAGCCGGGGCGCCACCGGTCGCGGCCTGGTGGATCCCGATCTGTTCCTTGAGACGTCGTCCTACGGCCCCCGGGCCGCCGACGCGGTGATCCGCGAACTGGGGATCGACGTCCTCGTCGCCGGGAGCGACCAGCCGTACGCCGAGTCGGCGTGGCCGGACCCCGGCGACCCCGCACAACGAGCTGTCGATCATGCCGTCCGCGTGGCCAACCCCGGCCGCCTGCTGTCCCGGAAGGAGTCGCACCAATGAGCACGCCCACGATCCAGGAAGGCGCGCTCTGCGCCTCCTCGTCCGGTCCCTTCGGGGACCTGCCCGCCCGCGCGCTCGACCGCCGCGAGCTGCTCGCCCTGGTCGAGGACCTGGCCGCCCGGCCCGAGCTGTGGCGTCACCACCTCGGCTTCGAGGGCGCGCAGGACGGGGGACGCCACTACGTCTCGCTGCACCGCGACTCGTACGTGGACGTATGGCTGCTGTGCTGGCGGCCCGGGGACGACACCGGCTGGCACGACCACGACGTCTCCTCCGGCGCGGTCCGCGTGGTGGCCGGCGAGCTGAAGGAGTGCAACCCGCGCATCGGCGGCGTCCACCTGGAGACGCCGGTCGTGGAGGGCGAGGCCTTCTCGTTCGGGCCCGACCACATCCACCGGCTGACCGGTGAGGCGCCCGGCTCGGTCTCGATCCACGCGTACTCGCCACCGCTGTGGCGCATGGGGCAGTACTCCATCACCGATGACGGGACCATGCGCCGTCTTTCGGTCGGATACGCCGACGAATTGCGCCCGCTCGACCCGGCTTAGGGCGACGCGAGTAGTTCGTTCATCACACACGGTGACGCTAGGCTTCTGCCATGACCAGCGTGCTCGATGACTGGCTCCAGCCCCGCCCGGGAGGCGGGGCCGGGGGCGTCTCCGATCGGTTCTCCCGGCTCCGGCCCCCCGCCGCCGAGCGGCGGGACGGCGATGACCGCGCCGACCACTCCGGCGCCGATCGCCCCGACGCCGGCCTCATCCCCACGAGCCCCCAGACCCGATTCCACGAGCGCATGACCTACGGCCTGCGCACGGTCCTGAACGCGCAGGTCCCTGGCGACCTGGTGGCGGTCAGCCGGATGGACGTCCTGCTGGGCCCCGATCGGCGCGCCCGTCCCGACGTGTCCCTGGTGGACGACCTCGCCGCCTCCGACGACCGGAGGACCTGTTACCTCGCCGAGGAGGTGCGCCTGGTCATCGAGGTCGTCGGCCCCGACTCGGCCGAGCCGGACCGCGACATGCGGCCGCGGCACTACGCGGCGGCCGGCATCCCCCACTTCTGGCGGGTCGAGAGCACCGACTTCCGGCCCTTCGTCTACTCCTTCGAACTCGACGCCGACGGCGCCGGATATCAGGTGACCGGCGTCCACCACGCCCGCCTCGCGGTGGACGCCCCCTTCCCCATCACCATCGACCTCGATCGGCTGCCGCGCTGACTATCCCGCCTGTTCCGGCGCCGGGCGGGCGGCGAGCATCCCCGACACCAGTTGGAGGGCGCACGCCCCGAGCCCGGCGAGCAGGGGCACCGTCCAGCCGCCGGACAGCTCGTGGAGCAGGCCGAACGCGAGCGGCCCGATCGCGGCCAGCAGGTAGCCGCTCGACTGGGCGACCGCCGACAGCGCGGTCACCGAGGCCGGATCGGGCGCCCGCAGCGTGATGATCAGCAGGGCGAGCGCGATCGAGGCCCCCTGGCCGAGCCCGAGGACGATCATCCAAAGCCACGGTGTGACGGTGGGCGCGAGCAGCACCCCCAGATATCCGGCGACGGTCAGCAGCGCGGCCGCGGCCACGTGCGGCGCCTGGGAGCGGGCCCGGCCCGCGTGCAGGGGGACGACCAGCGCCGCAACGATCTGCACGAGGTTCGTCAGGCCCAGCAGGTATCCCGCCTCGTCGGCGGGCAGTCCGGCGGCCTGGAACACGGTCGGCAGCCAGGCCAGCACGACGTAGAAGGTCAGCGACTGCAGCCCCATGAACGCCATGACCGGCCACGTCGCCGGCGCGCGGAGCAGCGTCGCGTACGGCCGGCGGCCGGGGTCCCCGGGCCGGGAACCGCGGGCCTCGCGTGTCTCAGGGGACGACGGCGCCGGAGACGCGAGCTGCTGCGCGCCCGCCGCCGCTCGTGCCGTCTCGGCCGGGGGGACCTCCGGCTGGGCCGCCTTCGTCCGGGCTCGCGGCTCCGGAGGCGGCGCAGCCTTCGTCCGGGCCCGCGGCGGCCGAGGTGGCGCAGCCTTGGTGAGCGCCAGCCGCCACAGGGCCGCCGCCAGCAGCGCGAGCAGGGCCGGCGCCCCCGCGGCCGCCCGCCAGCCGGTCTGCCCCGCCAGCGGGACCATCGCCGCCGAGGCCGCCGCCGCCCCGCTCACCATGACCGAGACGTACAGGCCGGTGAAGAGCCCGACCCGGTCCGGGAAGTGCTGCTTGACGAGGCCCGGCATGACGACGTTCATGACGGCGATGGCCGTGCCGGCCAGGGCCGCGCCGCAGTACAGCGCGGGCACGCCGTCCGCGCTGCGCAGGGCGACGCCGGCGGCCAGGACGAGCAGGCCGGCCAGCAACGTGCGGTCCAGCCCGATGCGGGCGGCCAGCGCGGGCGCGACCGGGGCGAGCAGGCCGAGGCACGCCACCATCACCGTGGTGATGGCGCCGCCTCCGGCGGGGCTGAGACCGAGGTCCCGCATGATGGCAGGGAGGAGCGGTGACACGCCCGCGAGAGCGGGCCTCAGGTTGAGCGCCGCCAGGACGAATCCGGCGATGAGCAGCGCATCCCCGCGGCGAACCACGATCTCCCTCATCACCCGCCAAACCCTACCGGCGCGGTGTCGCGAGGGCCGTCCGTCCCCGGCCGCCCTGGCGCTAGGGTTCGGTCGGGAGGTGGGCGGCCATGGCGGAGGAGCACGTCCAGTCGCTGGCCCGGGGTCTGGCGGTGATCCGGGCGTTCGACGCCGCGAGCCCGGAGCTGACGCTCAGCGAGGTGGCCCGCAAGACCGGTCTCACCCGGGCCGCGGCGCGCAGGTTCCTGCTGACGCTCGCGGACCTGGGCTACGTACGGACCGACGGGCGGCTATTCGCGCTGTCGCCCCGGGTGCTCGAACTCGGCTACGCCTACCTGTCGAGCCTCTCCCTGCCCGAGGTCGCGCTGCCGCACCTGGAACGGCTCGCCGCCGAGGTGCACGAGTCGGCGTCGGTCTCCGTGCTGGACGACACCGACATCGTCTACGTGGCCCGCGTGCCGACGGCCCGGATCATGCGGGTGACGATCGCCATCGGCACCCGCTTCCCCGCCTACTGCACCTCCATGGGCCGGGTGCTGCTCGCGGGGCTCCCTCCGGAGGATCTCGACGCCTACCTCGCCCGCGCCGCCCTGGAGCGGTTCACCCCGCACACCACCACCTCGCCGGACGCCCTGCGCGCCGCGCTCGACCGTGTACGGGCCCAGGGCTGGGCCATGGTGGACCAGGAACTGGAAGAGGGGCTGCGCTCGATAGCCGCGCCGATCAGGGACCGCGGCGGCCGGGTGATGGCGGCCGTCAACATCTCCTCGCACGCCAGCCGCACCACCGTGGAGTCGGCCCGCCGCGACCTGCTCCCCCCGCTGCTCGCCACCGCCGCCGGGATCGAGGCCGACCTGCACGCCACCGGAGGCGCGAGCCGCGCACAGCCCGGCAGTCCGTGACCCGCGCCGCCCACCCGCATACCCGGCCCCCGCACTCGGCCTCCGCGCACTCGGCCCCCGCACGCCCCCACTTCCCCACAAAAACGACCAACTTTCACCAGAAGAGTGACAACGTTGTCTAGGGTTGTGAAATGGGAGATGATCCCTGCGTGGAAGAGACGAGACGCGGCCGTCCGACCATGAACGACGTGGCCGCCGCGGCCGGTGTGGCACTCAAGACCGTCTCCCGCGTCGTCAACAGCGAGCCCGGCGTCAACGCCGCGACCGCGAGCCGCGTGCAGGCGGCGATCGAGCGCCTCGGCTACCGCCGCAACGACAGCGCGCGCATCCTGCGCCGGGGCCGCACGGCGAGCATCGGCCTGGTCATCGAGGACGTGGCCGACGCCTTCTACTCCAGCCTCAGCCGCGCCGTCGAGGACGCCGCGCTGCACCACGGCTATCTGCTGTTCACCGGGTCGTCCCGGGAGGACGCGGCCCGCGAGCGCGACGTCGTGCTGGCCTTCTGCGCCCGCCGCGTGGACGGGCTGATCATCGTGCCGGCGGGAAGCGACCACGGCTACCTCGCGCCCGAGCTCGAAGCCGGGATCAAGGTGGTCTTCGCCGATCGGCCGCCGGGCGCGGGATGCGAGGCCGACACCGTCCTGTGCGACAACGTGGGCGGGGCCCGCATGGGCACGGCCCATCTGATCGCGCACGGCCACCGCCGCATCGCCTTCCTCGGCGACTCCCCCCGGATCTTCACCGCCGCCGAACGGCTGCGCGGCTACCGGCAGGCGCTGGCCGCCGCCGGCCTGCCGTACGACGAGGGCCTGGTGGCCATGGGGCCTGCGGACCCGGCGCGGATGCGGGCCGACCTGACCCGGCTGCTCACGGCGTCCGAGCCTCCGACCGCGTTGCTGACCGGCAACGGCCGCACCACCGTGGAGACCCTGCGTGCGCTGGCGTCGCTCACCGACGCCGCCGACGCGGGCTCCGCAGCCGGCCTCGCCCTGGTGGGGTTCGACGACTTCGAACTGGCCGACCTGCTGGGCGTCACCGTGGTGGCCCAGGATCCCGCCCGGCTCGGCCGTACGGCCGCCGACCTGCTGTTCATGCGCCTGTCCGGGGACGAGGAGCCGACCTGCAGGATCGAGCTGGCTACGCGGCTGGTTCCGCGGGGCTCGGGCGAGCGTCCTCCCCTCCCCCTCCGGGACCGTACGGCGGGCTGACCCGCCCTGACCGGCCGCCGCGCGGATCGCCCGCAGATCGCCGCGCAGGTCACCGCGCAGGTCACCGCGCAGCGCGAGCACGACGGCGATCACGCCGCAGCCCGACAACGCGATGGCGAGATGGGCGGGCACGAGCTCGGCGACAGCGCCCACGGCGGCGGCGCCCAGCGCCTGGGCCGTCATCAACCCGGAGGTCTGCAGGCCGAACGCCTGCCCGCGCGCGGCCTCGGGAACCGTATCGAGGAACCGACGCTGGAGCCCCAGGTTGTAGGCGAGCCCCGCCGCGGCCAGGGCGGCCAGCGCCGCCGCCCCGGCGACCCCCGGGCGGGCCGCGAACCCGAGCAGCGGCGCGCCCAGCAGGAGCGCCAGCGGGAGGGTCAGCCGTTCGCGCGTGGCGGGCGCGGCGAACCTGCCGACGGCGAACTCCCCCACGCCCATGCCCGCCGCCGCGGCGGCCAGCACGACCCCCGCGCCCCACGCCGATCCCTCACCTGTGAGGTAGGGCACGTAGACGGCCTCCGCACCGACCGAGAGCATCGGCGGCAGCCACCCGGCCAGCAGCAGTCCCCTGACGGCCCGGTCGGCCAGCAGCGCCCGGTTGACCCGCAGCGTCGTCCGTACGGCCCCCGTGTCCCGAGTCGAACGCGTGTGCCGAGTCGAACGCGCCTGTCGAGTCGAACGCGTGGGGCGGGGGGAACGCGTGGGGCGGGGGGAACGCGTGGGGCGGGGGGAACGCGTGGGGCGGGGGGAACGCGTGGGGCGGGGGGAACGCGCCGGGCGGTCGCGCAACCCCCGACGGGTCAGCGCCGCGCTGCCCAGCGAGAGCGCGGCGGTGATCAGCAGCGCCCCGTGCGGGCCGGTCACGGCGAGCAGGGCCCCGCCGACGGCCAGGCCGGTGACCTGCGCGCCCGCCGAGGTCGTGGTGAACACGGCGCGGCCGAGCACGTACGCGTCCCCCGCCAGCACGTCGGGCAGCACGGCGGCGCGCGCGGCCGAGAACAGGGGTGCGGGCACCCCCGCCGCGAACACCAGCGCGAGCATGACCCCGATCGGCAGGTCACCGATACCGAGGCCGCCGATACCGAGCACCAGGCACGTGCCCACCCGCAGGAGGTCGCCCGCGACCATGAGGGCCCGCGGTCGCCACCGGTCGGCGAGCGACAGCAGGAGCATCCCGCCCGCCACCTGCGGGAGGAACCCGATCATGTACGCCAGCGCGGCCAGCCCGGGCGACCCCGTCCGCGCGTAGACGAGCACGGAGAACGCGAGCATCTTCACCGTGTCACCCAGGACCAGCAGGAGCTGGCTCCCGAACAGCACACGGAACTCCGCGACGGCGAAACACGCCCGGAACGTCGATCTCTCCTGGTTCGCAGCCTCGTTCGCGGCCTGGTTCGCGGCTTGGGTCACGGCGCACCTCCCGGCGCCCATGCTCGGCGCGGGGCCCCCGGGCGCGCTAACGTTTCGGAAATGGCCGAAGGGTGAGCGTGTGTACCGGATCGAGGTGAGCCCGCAGGACATCGCCGCCAGCCGGTTCGCGATCTCCCCGCTCAACGAGACCATGCACGCGATGTGGATGCTGTCGGGCCGGATGCAGGCGGGCGCGCACGCGTCCTGGGCCGCGACGGCGCGTCCCCGGTTCGCTCGGCTGCTGTCCGGCAGCCCGGGAGCGCGCGCGATGGTCGCGCTGTTCCGGCATGGCGCCTACATCGCCGACTTCATCGCGCCGCCGCCCACCGGGATCGACGTCGCCTTCGCCGAGGAGATCGCGGCGATGCGGGCCACACCCCTGGAGCGGGCGCGGGCCGAGATCGCGATGTCCCTGGACGGGCGGCCGCCGCCGCCCGCCGAGATCATGGGGGTCCTGGAGGACGACGACGTCGTCGCGCTCCTGGCCGACGGGATCGAGCGCACCTGGACCGAGCTGGTCGCGCCGCAGTGGCCCCGCTTCCGGGCGATCCTGGAGCGCGACGTGATCCAGCGGGCCGGGCGGCTGGCGACGTACGGCTGGGCGGCGGCGCTCGACGACCTCGGCCCGCGGGTCCGCTGGCGGCCGGCGTCGGCCCGCATCGAGGTGGCGGCACCCGGCGGCCGGGACGAACGGCACCGGCTCGGCGGCCGCGGCCTGCTGTTCCTGCCCAGCCTCTTCGTCCGCAAGGTGATCGCCTACCTCGACGAGGCGTGGCCGTACGCGCTGGTGTATCCCGCCCGTGGGGTGGCGGCTGCGCAGCCGCGGGCGGGCGGCGCGACCGCGCTCGCCGGGCTGGTCGGCAGGTCTCGGGCCCGGATCCTGGCCGAGCTGGAGACCCCGGCGACCACCACGCAGCTCGCCGCCCGCCTCGGGCTGGCGCTGGGCACGGCCGGCGGCCACCTGACCGCGCTGCGCGCGGCCGGGCTGGTCGCCGGCGCCCGGGTCGGACGGCAGGTCCTCTACCGCCGCACCCCGCTCGGGGACGCGCTGGTGGCCGGCCGCCTCGACTCCCTCGGCTCCTGAGACTCAGCCCTTGAGACTCAGCCCTTGAGCGCGCCCGCCATGAGGCCGCGCATGAAGAACCTGCCGAGCAGCACGTAGATGACCATCGTGGGGATGGACGCCAGGATCGCCGCCGCCATCTGCTGGCTGTACGGCGTCGTCACGGCGCCCGCGATGTTGTTGAGCATGACCGTGGTCGGCCAGGAGCTCGGCCCGGTGAGGAAGACCGCGAACAGGAAGTCGTTCCACATCGAGGTGAACTGCCAGATGATCACCACGGCGAACGCCGGGCCGGAGACCGGCAGCACGATCGACCAGAGCGTCCGCAGCATCCCCGCGCCGTCGACGCGGGACGCCTCGATGAGCTCGTCCGGGATCGTGACGTAGTAGTTGCGGAAGATCAGCGTGCAGATCGGGATGCCGTACACCACGTGGGCGAGGACCAGGCCGGGGATGCCGCCGTACAGCTGCACGCCGAGCGTGTCGCCCACGTTCACCATGAGCTGCACCAGCGGGATCATCACGCCCTGGTAGGGGATGAACATGCCGAACAGGAACAGCGTGAACAGCACGTCGGCGCCGGGGAAGCGCCACTTGGACAGCACGTACCCGTTGAGCGCCCCGAGGGCGGCGGAGATCAGCGAACCGGGGACCGCGAGCAGGAAGCTGTTGACGATTCCGGGTTCGAGCTTCTCCCAGGCGACGCTCCACGCCTCGGTCGTCCACACCTTGGGGAGGTTCCACGCCTGCGTGGGGTCGGCCTCGGTGAGCGGCTTGAAGCTCGTGACCAGCAGCACGTAGACCGGGATCAGGAAGACCAGGACGAACAGCAGCAGCAGGACGAGCCGCACCCACATGCCGGCCCGGCCCTTGTCGCGGACCGGGGCGGCGGGCGCCGTGCGCGGGGCCTTCTCGGCGACGTGCGCGGTCATGAGCGCTTCCCCTTACGGGCGTCCCAGATCAGGTAGGGCACGACGAAGACGGCGACGGACAGCACGATGTAGGACGCGATCGTCGCGCCCTTCGCCGGGTCGTGGGAGTCGTAGACCGCCGTCCACATGAACGTCGCGGGCACGTCGGTGATGATCTGCTTGCCCGACACCGCGACGACGAGGTCGAAGACCTTCAGCGAGATGTGGCCGAGGATGATCAGCGCGGACAGCGTCACCGGGCGCAGCATCGGCAGCACCACGTGCCGGTAGACCCCCCACTCGCTGCAGCCGTCCACCCGGGCGGCCTCGCGCAGCTCTTCCGGCACGCCCCGGAACCCGGCGAGGAACAACGCCATGATGTATCCGGACATCTGCCAGACCGCCGGGAGCGCCATGGCGGCCATTCCCCAGTCGGGATCGCGGAACCACTGCCATTGCAGGAAGTCGAGCCCGAGATAGTGGAAGAGCCGGTTGAGCCCGACCGCGTGCTCACCCGTCGCGCTGTTCATCAGCCAGCGCCAGACCACGCCGGTGGCGATGAAGGAGACGGCCATCGGGAACAGGTAGACGGCGCGGAAGCCGCTCTCCGCCCGGATGCCCTTCTCCATCAGGAAGGCGAGGAGCCAGCCGAGGACGAGCGCGCCGCCGACGAAGACCACGGTGAAGACGATCGCGTGCCGGACCGAAAGGCCCCAGCGCTCCTCGCTCCAGATTCCGGTGAAGTTCTCCAGCCCGACGAAGTTGCCGGGGATCTCCGCGATCTCGTCGTGCTTGTCGGTCATGGCGAGCTTGAAGTTCCAGCCGAGCAGGCCGTACACGAAGACCGCGATGAGGATGATCGACGGCGACACCAGGAGTAGCCCGGGCAGCCATCTGCGCACCCGTGTCACTTGTACCTCTCAGGAGTCGAGTACGGCCCACGCCGTTGTGGACCCGGCGTGGGCCGTACGAGGAGATCAGCTCACTGGCCGCTGTTCTTGGCCGCCGCGACCAGCGCCTGCTGGAACTTGGCGACGTCGTTGTCCTGCTGGAACAGACCGACCGCGTCGGTGATGGCCTGACGCCACTGGTCGTTGGCGACCACGCCGTGCTGGATCGAGCCGGCCAGCTTGTCGCTCGCCCACTGCTCCAGGTCCCACGACAGGTAGTCCTTGTAGAGGGACTGGTCGGCGTCCTTGCGGGCCGGGATCGAGCCCTTCAGCGGGTTGAACGCGTCCTGGCCCTCCTTGCTGGCGGCCACCTTCAGCCACGCGATCGCGCCGTCGCGGTTGGGCGCGCCCTTCGGCAGGGTGAAGCTGTCGGACAGCCACATGAAGGTGCCGTCCGTGCCCGGCGACGCGGCCCAGTCGAAGTCCTTGTGCGACTCCTTGCCGAGGCCGCCCTCCGGCGGGTTGTGGAAGTAGCCGTAGGCCCAGTCGCCCATGATGTTGAAGGCCGCCTCGCCGTCGGCGACCTGCTTGGCCGCCGGCTGCCAGTCGTCCTGCGGGCTGCCCGCGTACGACAGGATGGTCTTGAAGTTCTCCAGCGCCTTGGTCACGTTCGCGTTGGACCAGTCGGCGTTCGCCGTCCACAGGGCGTTGTACGCGTCGGTGCCGAGCGAGCCGAGCAGCACGGACTCGAGCAGGTGCACCAGGGTCCACTGCGAGCCGATCGACAGCGGGATCTTCCCGGACTTCTTCACCTTGTCGAGGTCGGTGATGAACTCCTCGACGGTCTTCGGCGCGCCGTCGATGCCGGCCTTCTTGAGAACCGAGGGGTTGAACCACAGCACGTTCGACCGGTGGATGTTCACCGGCACGGAGTACACCTGGCCCTGCACCGAGATCTGGTCGATGAGCTGCTGCGGGAAGACTTCCTTGAGCTTCAGCTCGTCGTACAGGAAGTTCAGCGACTCCAGCTTGCCGCTCTTGATGTAGCCCTGGAGCTCGGCGCCCGCGTGGCCCTGGAAGGTGTCCGGGGGCTGGTTGGCCTGCAGCTTGCTCGACAGAAGCGCGCGGGCCTGGTCGCCCGAGCCGCCCGCCACCGCGGCGTCGAAGAACTCGAAGTTCGGGTTCTGCTTGGCGAAGATCTCACGCATCGCCTTGAGGCCGTCGGCCTCACCGGGGCCCGTCCACCACGAGAAGACCTCGACCTTCCTCGCGGCCTGACCGCCTCCACTCTCCTGCTTGTCACCGCCACCACAGGCGGAAAGAGTGAGCAGACCTGCAACAGAGACCGCGACGGCCGCCATCCACCGTCGTCTCATCGCAACATTCCTTTCCTGCTTTTCACGAGGATTTCGGGCCCCCGAAGACACATATGGCTGACAACGTTGTCAGCAGGCCCCATCAACCCACTTTCAGCGGCACGCCGTCAAGTTTGTGCCGATAACGTCTCTGCATACCGGCCCTGGCTAGGTGTTAGGGGCATGCGTCAAAGCGATCGGCGCGACCGGGGCGCGGGAAATTGTCGGCGCCGGCGCTCACACTGCAGGCATGACGGTCACACAACAGGGGGGACCTGATCATCTGTCGGAGGACGACCTGCCGGACATGGCCGACGTCGAGTCTCCGCAATGGGCGCGACACTACGGAACGATGGCGGGGCTGGGCTTCCTCACGGTCGCGCGGCGGCTGCCCCGGCTGATCCGGCAGGCGCTGGGCATCGCCTGGGAGGCGAGTCCCCGCGACACCGTGGCCACGGTCACACTGAGCACACTCGGCGGCGTCTTCACCGCCTTCGGCCTGCTCGCCACGACGGGCGTGCTGACCGCGCTGTTCCAGGCGGGCCCGACTCCGGAGCGGATCCGGGCCGCGCTGCCCAGCCTGCTGCTCGTGGGCCTTGCCGCCACCGCGCGCACGACCCTGCAGGCGGGCGCCGGTTGGGCCCAGTCCCGGCTCGAACCGCAGGTCAGCCGGATCACGGAAGAGCGCCTCTACACCCTGACCAGCCGGGTCGACCTCGTCTGCTTCGACGATCCCGAGTTCCACGACGCGCTGCAGCGGGCCCGCATGCGCGGTATGCAGATGGCCGAGATGGTCGTGAGCACGGCCATCGACACACTGGCGGGCCTGGTCGGCATCGCGGCCGCGGCGGGCGTGCTGGGCGTGCTGCACCCCGTGCTGCTGCCGCTGCTCCTGCTCGCGGTCGTCCCCGACGCCTGGGCGGCCGTACGGGCCGCGCGGATGCGCTACACGACCGCCCTGGTGCTCGTCCCGGCCAGACGGCGCAAGTGGATCATCGAGGAACTGCTGGCGGACAAGGACACCGCGGCCGAGGTCCGCACGTTCACCATGCGCGGCTTCCTGCTGCGGATGTTCGACACGGTCGCCCGGGGCGAGCAGCGGGTCATGCTCGACCTCGCGCGGCGGCAGACCGTCGCCCGCGTCCTCGGCGAGGCACTGGGCGGCCTGGGGCAGGGCATGGTCTACGTCGCGCTCGGCCTGCTGCTCGCGGCGGGCGCGGTGCCCCTCGCGGTGGCCGGCACCGCGGTGCTCGCCATCCGGTCCGGGCAGACCTCGCTGTCGAACTTCATGTACGCGACGAACCGGCTCTACGAGGAGGGGCTCTACTTCACCGACTTCCTGGACTTCATCGCGCACGCCGAGGGGCGCATCCCGCCCGCCCGCGACCGGACGGCCCCCGGCGACTTCGGCCGCATCACGGTCGAGGAGGTCACCTTCTCCTATCCCGCCGCGCCGGCCCCCGCCCTGCGCGGGGTGTCGGTCCGTATCGAACGCGGGGAGGTCGTGGCTCTCGTCGGCGAGAACGGCTCGGGCAAGACGACCCTCGCGAAGATCCTCGCCGGGCTGTACGAGCCGGACGGCGGCCGCGTCCGGTGGGACGACGCCGACCTGGCCGAGGTCGATCCCGACAGCCTGCGCCGCAGGATCGCGGTCATCGCCCAGGACCACACCCGGTGGCCGCTGACCGCCCGCCACAACATCACCATGGGCACGGAGAAGGGCGAGGCCGAGGTGACCCGCGCCGCCGAGGTCGCCGGCGCCGACCAGGTCATCGCCGAGCTCCCGTACGGCTACCGCACGCTGCTCGACCGGCGGTTCAAGAACGGCCACGAGCTGTCGGGCGGGCAGTGGCAGCGGATCGCGGTGGCCCGCGGGTTCTACCGGGACGCGCCCCTGCTGATCTGCGACGAGCCCACGGCCGCCCTCGACGCCAGGGCGGAGCACGCGTTGTTCGAGCGGATCCGGGAGCACGCCGACGGCCGGACCGTGCTGCTCATCACCCACCGCCTCGCCAGCGTGCGCTACGCCGACCGCATCTACGTGCTCGACCACGGCAAGGTCCGCGAGCACGGCACGCACGAGGAACTGATCGCCCTCGACGGTCTCTACGCCGACCTCTACAACCTCCAGGCCGAGGCCTACCGCTCGGCCTGAACCACCCGCCCGAGCTACCTGCCCGAGCCACCTGCCCGGCCGCTCACCAGCGGGCCGGGCAGGCGTGCGTCTCAGGAGGCCTGCTCGCAGTCCGGGAGCATGTCGCGCATGGTGAGCACGTCCTTGTAGTACTGGATCTTCCGCTGGATCCCGCCCTGCTTCTGGCGCAGGTCGGCGATCTGGGCCTCGACCTTCCGGTCGTGCTCGTCCAGCAGCGCGATCCTGTCCTCGACGGTGTGCTCGCCCTGCCGTACGAGCTGGGCGAAGCGCAGCATCTCCGCGATCGGCATGCCGGTGTCGCGCAGGCAGCGGATCATGCCGAGCCAGCTCACGTCGTCCTCGCTGAACCGCCGCTGGCCTGCCGCGTTACGGCCGACCGGCTCCAGCAGCCCAATCCGTTCGTAATACCGAAGGGTGTCGAGGCTGAAACCGGTCTCCTCGACGACCTGTCCAGGTGTGTACACGGCCACACCATTGATCCTGGCACATCGCCCCTTCTGTAGGTGTTTCGCAAGCGGATCGCAACCCGCGGCTTTATAACGGGTCGTGCACGTATGATCCGGTGCCCGCGGCTCCCCGGGGAGCGTCCGGGCGGCGTCCCCGATGGAGCCAGTGAGAAATGCCCGGCACCCCCCGCTCGACGGCCGCCTCGGTGACCCTCATCGCCGCGGTTCTGCTGTCGATCCCGATGACCCCTGCCGCAGCCCCTGCCGCCGCGGCGACGCCCGGCGACCGCCTTCCCTGCCGCCCGGGCAGCGGCCCGCATCTCGCCGGCCGGGACCTCACCCGCATGACGCTGCCCGCCGACCTGTCCTGCGCGGACCTGCGGGGCGCCAAGCTCGACGGCCTGACCGTGCGGAGCCTGCTCACCGGGGCCGATCTGACCGGAGCCTCGCTCAAGGGCGCCCACCTCGGGTACGCGCAGATGGCCGGTGCCAGGCTGCGCAAGGCCGACCTGTCCGAGGCCGAGCTGTACTACGCGGACCTGCGCGGCAGCGACCTGCGCGAGGCCACGATGGACGACTCCTCGCCCTACTACGCGCACTTCGAGGGGGCCGACCTCAGCGGGGCCACGATGGCGCGGGCCAAGACGTACGACGCGCAGTTCGACGACGCGAAGCTGGTCGGCGTCGACCTGACCGACGCCGCCGCCTACGGCGCGGACATGCGCCGGGCCGACCTCAGACGGGTCAAGGCGGCGAAGGCCAGGCTCTACGGCGCCACCTTCATCAGGACCGTCCTGCGGCAGGCGGATCTCAGCGGCGCGCAGTTGTACGAGTCGGTCATGACCGGCGCGGACTTCAGGGGGGCCGACCTCACCGGGGCCGACCTGCGGGATGTCAGGGACGCCCGGCTGACCGGGAGCAAGGGCGTGCCCAGGTTCCTGCCGGCGCCGGACCCGTCGTGCGCGCCCGGCACCGGTCAGGACTACCGGGGCTGGGACCTGACCGCGGTGACGGACTTCCCCGACGACCTGAGCTGCGCCGACCTGACCGGCGCCAAGCTGGACGGCGTCGACCTGACGGGGGTCAAGCTGAACCGGGCGATCCTCCGCGACGTCTCCGCCGCCGGGGCGAGCCTCCGCTCCGCGAAAGGCGCCGACCTACGGGGCGCACGGCTGCGGCGCGCCAAGCTCGGCAGCGCCGACCTCGCGGGGGCGGATCTCTCCCGGGCCGACCTGTCGGACGCGGCGCTCGGCAGCGCCACCCTGACACAGGCCAAGCTGGTCGGCGCCGACCTCCGTGACGCGGAGCTGATCAGCGTGACGGCCGACCAGGCCGACTTCACCGGCGCGAGGATGGACCGGGCATACCTCCACCACGGCAAGTACCGCGACGCGGTCTTCCGCAAGGCCGTCCTGACCGACGCCGATCTCAGCGATGCCGAGCTGCGGGGCGCCACCTTCGAAGACGCCGAGGTCACCGGGCTGAATCAGGACTTCGCCGAGGACGTCGACCTGTCGGGGTCCTCCAGCCGCATGTCCACCGGCTGGCTGATCTTCTTCGGCGTCACCGGTCTGGTCGCCTTCTGGATCGTCGCCGGGCTGACCACGGCCAGGGTGCGGCGGAGGAGAGCCGCCAGGGAGGCGGCCGCCGAGAGAGCGGTCCGGTTCGAGGACGCCAGACGCGTCCAGGAGGAGAACGTGACCCGGCTGGGCGAGGAGATCGACAGCGTGGCGGACCGGACCGGCGAGGTGGACTGGAACGCGGTCCTGGACGCCTACGACGCGGCGAAGGAGGCGCTGGCGAGGGCCCACGACATGAGCGACCTGACGGACGTCGAGACCATCGTGGCGCGCGGTCGTAAGGCCCTCACCCGCCGCCGGTGAAAGCCGCTTGTGCTGGAGTGCGCTCCAGGCGGCAGGGTGATCGGTATGAGAATCGCTCTGGGGACCATCCCCTTCGGGACCACCGTGGACGAGGCGACTTCGTTCGCCATCCTCGACCGCTTCGTCGAAGGCGGCGGAACGATCCTCGACACGGCCAACAACTACCCGTTCTGGCAGGAGGGCGCGACCGGCGACGAGAGCGAGGCCACCATCGGCCGATGGCTCGCCTCCCGGCGCAACCGGGACCAGGTGGTGATCAGCACCAAGTGCGGCGCCCGCCCGTCCGTGCCCGGCGCCCGTACGCTCGACGCCGCCGAGGGCCTGTCCGCCGGTGTGGTCAGGGCCGCGATCGACGGCAGCCTGCGGCGTCTCGGCACCGATCACGTGGACGTCTACTGGGCCCACATCGACGACAGGTCAGCACCGCTTGAGGAGACGGTCGCCGCCTTCGACGAGCTGGTGCTCGCCGGCAAGGCCAAGGAGGTGGGCGCGAGCAACCACGCGGTGTGGCGGCTGGATCGGGCCCGCTCACTGGCGGCGGCCCGCGGCGCCACACGCTACAGCCACGTGCAGCTGCGCCACTCCTACCTCCGCCCCCGGCCCGGCGTACGGCTGCCCGAGGGCGGGCACACCCTGGTCACCGAGGAACTGCTCGACTACGTGCGCTCCGAGGGCGACCTGACGCTGTGGGTCTACACCTCGCTGCTCGCGGGCGCGTACGCCGGCAAGCCGCTGCCCGAGCACTACGACCACCCGGGCACCAGCAGGCGGCTGGCCGTGCTGGACGAGGTGGCCGGCGAGCTCGGCGCGACGCGCAACCAGGTCGTGCTCGCCTGGCTGCGGGCGCAGGACATCATCCCGATCGTCGGCGTCAGCTCGATCGCCCAGCTCGACGAACTGCTCGCCGACGTCAAACTCGACGGCGAGCAGATCGCCCGCCTCGACGCCCCCGCCTGACGCGCCGGGGCGCGTCCGCGCCCGCGAAGGGCGCCTGCGAAGAGCGCCTGCGGCGGGAAGCCGAAGCCTGCCCCGCCGCAGGCGCCCTCGGCCGGTAGATCTTGTCGAACGTTGGGTGAGCGTTTAGGGTCCTGAACGTGGCATCCGGAGAGCGGACGCTCACGGAGGACGCCTGGTGCCGCGCATCCTGGCGCAGACGACCGCCATGACCTTCTCCCTCGCCACCCCGGAGCACATCATGACGCCAGCGTTGGAGATCAGCGGGCTGACCAAGCGATTCGGCGACAAGCTCGCCGTCGACGCCATCGATCTCAGCGTCCCCCAGGGCTCCTTCTTCGGGCTCGTCGGCCAGAACGGGGCCGGCAAGACCACCACCCTGTCCATGGCCGTCGGCCTGCTGCGCCCCGACGACGGCAGCGCCAGGATCTTCGGCGAGGACGTCTGGGCCGCTCCCGAGCGAGCCAAGGCCATGGTCGGGGTGCTGCCCGACGGGCTGGCCATGCCCGAGCGGCTGACGGGGCGCGAAGTGCTCACCTATCTGGGCCTGCTGCGGGGGCTCGACAAGGAGGTGGTGGCGCGACGGGCCGAGGACCTGTTGGCCGTGCTGGAGCTGGACGGCGTGGACAAGACGCTGGTCATCGAGTACTCGACCGGCATGCGTAAGAAGATCGGGCTGGCCACCGCACTGCTGCACGCGCCGCGGCTGCTGGTGCTGGACGAGCCGTTCGAAGCGGTCGACCCGGTGTCGGCCGCCACGATCAAGACGATCCTGCGCGGCTTCGTCGCGGGCGGCGGCTCGATCGTGTTGTCCAGCCACGTCATGGCTCTGGTCGAGCAGCTGTGCGACCGCGTCGCGGTGATCGACAAGGGGACGGTGGCCGCCGCCGGCACCCTGGACGAGGTACGCGGCGCGAACTCCCTGGAGGAGACCTTCGTCGAACTCGTCGGCGAGCAGGACAACGGGCTCAAGGAGCTGTCGTGGCTGTCGCACTGACCACGGTCACCATGGCCCGGATGAAGGTCGCGATGCTGCGCCATGCCTTCCGTGGCACGCGGGCGCAGACCGCGGGCACGGGCGCGGTGCTCGGCGCACTGCTCGCGGCGGGCACGATCTATCTGGCCTTCACCGATTCGGACCTGCTGGCGGCCGGGTACGCGGTCTGGCTGCTGGGCTGGATACTCGGCCCGATCTTCATGGGCGGCGGCGACGAGACGCTGCGTCCGGAGTACTTCTCGCTGCTGGGCCTGTCACCGCGCCGGCTGGCGGCCGGGCTGCTGGTCTCGGCCTTCGTCGGCGTGGCGCCACTGGTGAGCCTGACCGCCCTGCTCGGGCTGCTGGTCGCGGGAGTCAGGCTCGGCGTCGCCAACGCCCTGGTGGCGGTGCCGGCGATGGCGCTGCAGCTGGCTGTCTTCGTGCTGCTGTCGAAGGTCTCCGTGGCGGTGGTCGGGTTGGCGCTGCGCACCCGGCCGGGAGCGATCGTCTCCGGCTTGCTCAACGGCGCGATACTGGCGGCGCTCGGCCAGATCTGGGTCTTCTTCATGCTCTTCGGCCAGACCGGTGTGCCCGCCGTGGTCTGGTACCTGCCCTCCGGGTGGGGCCTGCTGGCCGTCCGGGGCGAGTGGTGGGCGCTTGGAGCGCTGGCCCTCCTGGCGCTGCTGCTCCTGGGCGCGTGGGCCGCGCTGCTCAGCAGGCGTGCGGGCGCCGCGCGACCCTCCACTCGGGGCAGACGCCCGATGCGGCCGGCGACCGCCAACGGCGCGATCGTCGCCAAGGAGCTGCGCACCTGGTCGCGCGACCTGGTTCGCAACCACCAGCTGACCTTCGCGTTGTCGTACGGCGTCTGCTTCGCGGCCAGCCCGCTGGTCCTCGGCTGGGACGGCATGCTGCCGTACGCGGGTCCGATCTTCATCGTGATGGCCGCGGCCATGACCTCCAACCTGTACGGCACCGACGGCACCGCGCTGTGGCTGACGCTGATGACACCGAGCGCGAGCGACGTGCGCGGCAGGCAGCTGGCCTGGCTGTCGGCACACGCGCCGGTGGCGATCGTGCTGACCGTGGCGTTCACCGCGGTCACCGGTGGGCCGTGGCCCCTGATCCTGGCGCTGCTGCCCGCCCTGCTGGGCGGCGCGACCGGGCTGGTGCCGCTGGTCTCGGCGTACGGGCTGGTGCCCGGCACCGACCCGCATCGCCGCGCGGGCAACCCGCTGCGCACCAGCGAGGACGACGGCGGCCTGACCGGGCTGGCCTATCTGATGCTGGTGCTGGTGCTCCTGACGGCCGTGCCGGCAGGCCTGGTGGCGATCTGGTACGGCTGGGCCGGCGTGGCCGTCGGCGTCGTGACCGGCGTGCTGTGTCACTGGGGCTTCGGCCTGCTCGCCGAGCGGCGACTGCGGTCGCAGGGCCCGGAACTGCTGGACGTGATGCGGACCGGCCGCAAGCCGCAGGCGACGATGAAGTTCCGCTTCGAGCAGCTGTCCAAGACGCACAAGACGATCGCCTGGTGGTGCTTCGGCTTCGGCGCCATCCCACTGGTCCCCCAGGGCATCATCGCCGCCGTCTTCGTGGCGAACGGCATGCTGCGCCACACGTGGTTCCTGGCCACGTACATGCCGCCTGGGCTGCGTTATCCGGTCGCCGCCGCCTTCGTCGTGCTCGGGCTGGCCATGTACGGCACCGGTGTATGGGTCGTCAGGCCACGGTCATCCCGATGATGCGGGCGGCCGTCCCTCTGGGAGCCGGCTAAAGCCCGAGCAGGCTGTCGATGCCGGCCTTGATCCTGTCCTTCGTCACTCCACGGTCCGCAGTGAGGTGCGCGAACAGGCTCGGCACGAACGGCGCGAGCAGCAGGTGGGCCAGGATCGTGGGGTCCGATTCCGGTCTCATCTCGCGTAGCAGCATGGACACGTGCGTATGCATGGTGAGGTACGCGCCGCTCTGATAGCGGGCGCCCGGTGAGGCGCTCTCCGCCGCCGCCATGATCTCGCCCTGCTCGATGACCCGGTCGGCGACCGTGTGGAGGAAGGCGCGCAGCCGCTCGGCGGGCGGGGCGCCGGGGCCGAGGGGCGGTGGACCGGTCATGAAGGCCTGCTGGAAGCGCTGCTCGCCGTCGTCGAGCACCGCGAACAGCAGGCGGCTGACGTCGCCGAACCGGCGGTAGACGGTGCCGACGCCCATGCCCGCGGCGTGCGCCACGGCGTTCATGGTGACGGCCGCCGGGCCCTGCTCCGCGATCAGGCGGGCGGTCGCGTCGAGGATCTTCCGCCGGTTCCGAGCGGCGTCCGCGCGCTCCGGCGGGGCCTGTCCGGTGACGCGAAGCTCGGTGCGGGGCATGTCCCGAGGCTACCGGACCGGAGATCCGGTCTCCGGTTTGCGAACCGGATTGTTATCCGATTTACTGCCTTCGAAGCGGATAGCTATCCGCTTGATCGTCGTCGTTCGGAGGAGACGTCATCATGAGTGCCAAGATCGCCGTCATCTACTACTCGGCCACCGGCAACGTCCACCAGCTCGCCAAGGCGGTCGCCGAGGGCGCGGAGAAGGCCGGCGCCGAGGTCCGGTTGCGCCGGGTCGCCGAACTGGCGCCGGACTCCGCCATCGACGCCAACCCGGCCTGGCGCGAACACGTCGAGGCTACCAAGGACGTCGAGGTCGCCACGCTGGACGATCTGGTCTGGGCAGACGCCTACGCCTTCGGCTCGCCGACCCGTTACGGCAACATCGCCTCACAGCTCAAGCAGTTCATCGACACCACGGGCGGCATCTGGCAGCAGGGCGTCATGGCCAACAAGCCCGCCACCGGGTTCGCCAGCGCCCACAACGCCAACGGCGGCAACGAGTCGACGATCCTCGCCCTCTACAACACCTTCCACCACTGGGGTTCGATCATCGTCTCGCCCGGTTACACCAACCCGGTGGTGTACCCCGCGGGCGGCAACCCGTACGGCACCGCCCACCCGGGCGGCACGGGCGCCCCGTCCGAGGACACTCTCGCGGCCGCCCGCTACCAGGGCGAGCGCCTGGCGACCATCACGGCCAGCCTCCTGGCCGGTCGGGCTGCTTGAATGGCGGCATGCTGCACCTGTTGATCGTCTCCTACACCGGCTCCGAGGAAGACGCCGCCCCCTTCGTTCGCGATCACGTCGAATATCTCGAACGGCACCACGCGGACGGCGTCTTCCTGGTGTCGGGGCAGACGGTGCCGTCCTCGCAGGGCGGCGCCATCGTGGCGTGCGGCGTGGACCGCGAGGCCATCGAGCGGATCAGCGCCGAGGACCCGTTCGTCGTGAACGGCGTCGCGACCCACGCGATCACGACAATCGAGCCGGGGCGCGTCCATGCTGCTCTGGCAGCGCCGCTGACCGCCGCGGCGGCGTCGCGCGACTGACCTGCCAGGAGTCATGCCCGTTCCTGTCGTCCCGGTCGTCCTCGAATCGCGATCGGAGCGGTGCGGCTCATCACGACGGCCGCACTGCCACCGGCCACTCCCTGACAGGGGGCCATCGTTGAATACGATGAGTAATGCGCAATCCACTCGGGGTTACGAAGTGAAGCCGGGTTAACCTCCGCAGGTGGTGGCCCGGCTTTCGCGTATCCAGGCGTCCTCCTGGGACCAGTGCGGCGTCCGTGCCGCCGGCACCACGGAGCACAAACGTCTGCGGGCTTCTTCGCTAAGAGCAGGCGCGGCGAGCACGAGTCCGATCGCGTACAGCCCCACACTCGTGTGGATCGACTCGTCGATGAACCCGGCCAGGGCCGACCCAGGGCGATGCATAGAGTAATCATGCCGCAACGGTATGGAGTCGGCAGGCCTTCCGGGGCGTACAGCCCTCCGCCGCTCCGGCTCCGAACTCAAGCCCTTCAGCCGGTCCCCGCGCCGCTAGTGAAGGTGGTCCGAGAGGTAGCGGCGGACGAGGCGCTTGCATTCGGCGATGAGGTCGGGGTCGCCGTCGGGGTGGACGCGGAAGGCCAGCTTGAGCACGGCGTCGGCGGCCTCCACAGCGACCACGAAGGCGCGCGACAGGCCGTCGCCCGGCGCCACGCCGAGCCGGTCGACGATGAGGGAGCGCAGCCGGTCGGCGACGACCACGTTGTTCTCCAGCGCCTCGTCGAGCATCCGCTGGGTTCCGGGCAGGGCGGGACCGCCGGGAGCGGCGAGCACCTCCCCGAAGTCCACCACCCCGAAGCCCGGCGTGGTCCGCTTCATCCGGACGAACTCGTCGACGACCATATCCACGGCGTCGGTCCAGTCGGACGGCGGCGCGGCGGCCAGCCGGGACGTGATCCGGTCCAGGTACGCCTCCAGGTTCCGCAGCGCGAGCGCGCGGACCAGGCTCTGCTTGTCGGTGAAGAACTGGTAGAAGGTCCCGATCGGCACCTCGGCCTTGCGGGCGACCTCCTTGGTGGTCAGGGCGGCGTACCCCACCTCGTCGAGCAGCAGGGCGCACTCGTCCAGCATGCGCCCGACCCGCTCCTGACTGCGGCGCTGCGCCGGCCGTCGGCGCAGCGCTCCCCCTGTCGTCATTCCGCCATTCTCTCCCGCTTTTCGGTCAACCGAGTTAACATGAGTTTCCCTCATATTAGCTGAGAGAGGCGGCACTATGTTCCTCTGGGGCACGGCCACCGCGTCCTACCAGATCGAAGGAGCGGTGAACGAGGACGGCAGAGGGCCCTCCGTCTGGGACACCTTCTCCCACACGCCGGGAAAGGTCCGCGACGGGCACACGGGGGACGTGGCCTGCGACCACTACCACCGTTACCCCGAGGACGTGGCGCTGATGGCCGGCCTCGGCGTCAACGCCTACCGCTTCTCCATCGCCTGGCCGCGGGTGACGCCCACCGGCGCCGGCCCGGTCAACCAGGCCGGTCTCGACTTCTACGACCGTCTGGTGGACGCGCTGTGCGAGCGCGGCATCACCCCCGTGCCGACGCTCTTCCACTGGGACCTGCCGCAGGCGCTGGAGGACGAGGGCGGCTGGCTCGACCGTGACACCTCCCGCCGTTTCGCCGACTACGCCGCCGTCGTCGCCGAACGGCTGACCGACCGCGTACGCATGTGGATCACGCTCAACGAGCCGTTCGTCCACATGGTGGAGGGATACGGCCTGGGCATCCACGCCCCGGGCAGGGCGCTCATGTTCGACGCGCTGCCGGTGGCCCACCACCAGTTGCTCGGGCACGGCCTGGCCACGCAGGCACTGCGGGCGGCCGGCGCGGAGCAGGTGCTGATCACCAACAACTGCACCCCGGTCTGGCCGGCCTCGGACTCACCGGAGGACCTGGCCGCCGCCGAGACGTACGACATCCTGCACAACCGGCTGTTCAACGACCCGGTCCTCACCGGCGCCTACCCCGACCTGACGGCGTTCGGCGTCGAGATCCCGGTGAGACCCGGCGACCTGGAGGCGATCGGCCAGCCTCTCGACGGGCTGGGGATCAACTACTACAACCCCACCCGTATCGGCGGCCCCGGCGGGGACGGCCTGCCGTTCCGGTTCGAGGAGATCTCCGGCGTTCCCACCACCGCGTTCGGCTGGCCCGTCGTCCCCGACGGCCTGCGCGAGCTGCTCGACTCCCTCAAGGCCAGGTACGGCGACGCGCTGCCGCCCGTCTACATCACCGAGAACGGCTGCTCCTACGACGGCCTGGACGACCAGGAGCGGATCGCCTACCTCGACGGCCACATCACGGCGATGCGCCGGGCGAACGTGGACCTGCGGGGCTACTTCGTCTGGTCGCTGCTGGACAACTTCGAGTGGGCCGAGGGCTACCACCAGCGGTTCGGCCTGGTCCACGTCGACTTCGACACCCAGCAGCGCACCCCGAAGGCGTCCTACCACTGGCTGCGGAAGTTCCTGGAGGCTCAGAGCACCGACACGTGAACGTGGTCGTAGTGGTTGGCGGTGATGCCGCCGCGGTCGGACATCATCCGCCAGCCGGCCCGCGTACGCATGTCGTAGTAGCGCTGCTGCCAGATGATGTACATGATCCCGTACTCGCTCGCGTGCTGGATGCACCACTGAGCGAGGGCGTCGCCACGCTCCTTGGCCACCGCGTCGGGCATTCGGCCGCCGCTGCTCATCATGAAGTCGCAGGCCCGGCCCTTGCCGTGCTCCCCCGGGTCACCGACCCGCAGGCAGCCGACGCTGAAGGGCATCGGGAACTGCGACATGATCGCGTTGCGCACGGTGATCAGGCGCTGCGTCAGGCCGCTGCCGGCGTCGGGCGTCTGGAAGCCGTACTTGGCCATCAGCCGCTCGACCTCGCCGCGCCTCGACTTGAGCTCCTTGATGTGGGCCTGCAGCTTGTCGATCTCGTCGGCGGCGGAGGCGGCCGCCTTCTTCTGCTTGGCGACGAGGTCCTTGACACCGTTGAGCCGCTCGGTCCTGGCGTTGCCGAGATAGGCCAGCGTCGCCAGCGAGCTGGGGTCGGCCGACAGGGAGAAGATCCGGGAGGCGTCCGCGCCCCCGCTCATGTACGAGGTCTGGGCGAACGCGGCCACCTGCCGCTGGGCCGCGAGCAGGTCCGACTTCAGCTTCTTGACGTTGCCGGACGCCTTCTGCGCGGCCCTCTTCGCGTCGTCCAGGCTGAGGATCTCGCCGCGGTACTCCTTCTGGAGCGCGGCGGCCTCCTGAGTGAGTTTGCGGAGCTTGGCCTGCTGGTCCGGCTCGGCCTCAGCAGTGAGCGCACCCGAGGCGGCGCCGAAGACAGATGGTGCGACGAGCAGCGCGGTGGTGACCACCGCCAGCCTGGCCCAGCGTCCCGACCGCACGCGACCTCCACTCGGATTCGGCCTGAAACTATAGAAGACGATCTTTACGTCTGCTAGCGGAACAGGTGAAACTCTTGGGCCTAAAGCGGACAAGCGCCGGACTTCCCACGATGTGACCAATTCGAGACTTACGCGTCGCCTTACCGCACTTGAACGCGATTTGACCCCGGCAGACATTCGGGAGATCGTCACCCCCCACGAAGGGCTCACCGATGTCCCGACGAGAGATCGTCTCGACTCTGGCCGCCGCGGCTCTCGGCGCGGCGCTCCTGCTGCCGGGCTCCCCGGCGCAGGCCGGCCAGGGCGACCCGCTCCCCCCATCGGACCAGGCCGACCTCTACCAGCTCGACAGCGCGCCCGGCACCTCGGGCACGCTGACCCAGAAGGGCTTCGACGTCGTCCAGCGGCACCTCGCGGGCGACAAGGAGCACGTCGAACTGACCGCGACCCCCGCCGAGCTCAAGAAGCTCCAGATCCTCGGCTACCGGCCGAAGCCGGTGCGCAATCCCCAGGGCCAGACGCAGTCGCAGGCCGCGAAGGCGCAGGCGGCCGGCGGATACACCGTCTGGAAGTCCTACTCGGAGAAGGGCGGCATCGCCGACCAGCTCCGATCCATCGCGAACGCCAACAAGGACGTCGCGAAGCTCGAGACGATCGGCAAGACCCTCCAAGGGAGGGACATCCTCGCGCTGAAGCTGACGAAGCTGGCCCAGGTGCTGCCCGACGGCGTCAAACCGTCGGTGCTCTACTCGGCCACCCAGCACGCGCGCGAGTGGATCGCGACCGAAGTCGACATGCGGCTGCTGAAATACCTGGTGGCCAACAAGAACAAATCCGACGTCGGCCGGCTGCTGACCACCACCGAGGTGTGGTTCGTGCCGGTCGCCAACCCCGACGGCTACGACTTCACCTTCACCGAGGGCAACCGGCTCTGGCGCAAGAACCTGCGGGACAACGACGGCGACGGCCAGATCACGGGCAACGACGGCGTCGACATCAACCGCAACTTCCCCACCCGCTGGGGGTACGACGAGGAGGGCTCGTCCAGCGTCTTCAGCAGCGAGACCTACCGCGGCACCGCCCCGGTGTCGGAGCCCGAGGCGCGGGCCATGGACGGCCTGCTCAAGCGGCTGCGTTTCAAGGCGCAGGTCAACTACCACTCGTACGGCCCGCTGCTGCTCTATCCCGAGGGCTGGCAGGTCGCGACGAAGACCGCCGACGATCCCGTCTACCTGGCGCTGACCGGCACCGACGAGAACCCGGCCGTCCCCGGCTTCGACCCGGGGGTCGGCGCCGAGCTCTACACGACGAACGGCGAGACCACCGATCACGCGCACAAGGCGTACGGCACGCTCGCCTGGACGCCGGAGCTGGAGGAGGGCTGCGACGGCTGCGGCTTCGTCTTCCCCGACGACGAGGCGCTGGTGCAGGCCGAGTTCGAAAAGCAGCTTCCCTTCGCGCTCGACGTCGCGAAGTCGGCGCTCGACCCGAGCGATCCGGTCAGCCACCTCGGCAACACCGTGCCCGACTTCGTCCTTGACCCGTTCGACGTCAGCTACGGCGCCGACCAGGTCGTGCAGGTGAACGCCAAGCGCAAGCTCGGCCCGGTCTTCCTCAACTACCAGATCAACGGCGGCCACACCAAGAACGTCCCGACCTCCGAGTGGAAGGGCGGCGAGCGCTACGGCGACGGCTACGACACCTACTTCCACCAGCTCAGGGGCACGGTCAAGGGTGCGAGACCCGGCGACACCGTGAAGGTGTGGTTCCGCTCGCCCACGAAGAAGAGCGAGGAGTTCACCTACAAGGTCTCCACGGACGTCGGCGGCAAGGTCCTGATCGTCGCGGCGGAGGACGTCACGGGCGTCAGCCCGGCCCAGGGCGTCACCGAGGCGAAGTACGCCGACGACTACGCCAAGGCGCTCGCGGCGGCCGGCTACTCCTCCGACGTGTACGACGTGGACAGGAACGGCCGTAAGGCGCCCCACCCGCTCGGGGTCCTCAGCCACTACAAGGCCGTCGTCTGGGAGACCGGCGACGACGTCATCCCCCGCGCGTCCGGGCAGCCCGCAGGCAGCGCCGCCAACCTGGCCGAGGCTCTGGAACTCGCGTTCCGCGACTACCTCAACGAGGGCGGCAAGCTGCTCGCCACCGGCAAGTACGCGCTGTACGCCCAGAACACCAACGGCTCCTACTGGTATGAGCCGGACTACCCGGCGCAACCCGAGTGCACGACCCTGAGCAAGCCCCCCTGCCTCTCGCTGAGCAACGACTTCGTGCAGTACTACCTGGGCGCCTACACCTACGTGGAGGGCGGCGGCCAGGACGCCGAAGGGAACACGTTGCCGCTGTGGGGCGCCGGCGGCGCCTTCGCCGGCTTCACCGGCACGCTCAACGGCGGCGACTCGCCCGGCAACCAGGACCACACCTCCGCGTTCGTCACGACGTCCTCGGTCCTGCCGGCCGACCGGTTCCCGCAGTTCGCCAGCTCGGCCCCGCTCAAGTGGCAGTACGGCGCGGGATCGCCGTTCAGCCCGCACACCGGCACCTGGGACGTGCAGAGCGGCCAGGCGGACGTGTCCTACAAGCGCCTGACGAGGACGATCGACCTCACCGGCAAGACCAGTGGCGAGCTGTCGTTCTGGACGTCGTACAACACCGAGCCCGGCTGGGACTTCCTGACGGTCGAGGCGCACACGGCGGGCCAGGACGACTGGACGACGCTGCCCGACGCCAACGGGCACACCTCCCAGGAGGCGGGCGACAGCTGCGCCAGCGGCTGGGTGGACATCCATCCGTTCACCGCCCACTACCAGACGTACGACGGCGCGTCGTCGTGCACCGCCACCGGCACGACGGGCGCGTGGCACGCCGCCTCCGGCTCGTCGAACGGCTGGCAGCAGTGGTCGGCCGACCTCACGCCGTACGCGGGCAAGAAGGTCGAGGTGTCGATCTCCTACATCAGCGACTGGGGCACCCAGGGCCTCGGCGTGTGGCTGGACGACATGACCGTCAGGGCGGACGGCGCGACCGTCGCGGAGACCTCGTTCGAGGACGACCTGGGCGGCTGGACCGTCGCCGGACCGCCTCCCGGATCGGCGACCGCGCTGAACGACTGGGCGCGCAGCGACCGCACGCTCGACGACGGCGCGGGCATCACCACGAAGGACACGGTCTACTTCGGCTTCGGCGCGGAGGGCGCGACGACCCAGGCGATGCGGACGGACCTGGCGCGCCGGGCCATGACGCATCTGCTCGGACGGGCGCATCCGTAGGACCCGCGGCCCGGCCCGCGCCACCCGGCGCGGGCCGGGCTCCGGCAGCTCTTGCCAAGGCCGATCAGAACATGGTTCGGTCTGACTGAGTGCGCGAAGACGCGCCCGAGCAGGAGGCAGGCATGCTGCACCACGACACGCTGTTCATCGGGGGCGACTGGGTGGCCCCCGCGGGCACGGACACGATCGAGGTGATCTCCCCCCACAGCGAGGAGGTCGTCGGCCGGGTCCCTGACGGCACCGCCGCCGACATGGACCGGGCCGTCGCCGCCGCCAGGGACGCCTTCGACAACGGGCCCTGGCCGCAGATGACGATGGCCGAGCGCGCGGCGGTCGTGGGCCGGCTGGCGGAGATCTACGAGGCGCGCCAGGCCGAGATGGCCGGGATCATCACGACGGAGATGGGCTCGCCGATCACCTTCTCCCAGCTCGCCCAGGCGCCGCAGCCGCTCGGCATGCTCAAGTACTTCGCCGGCCTCGGCGCGACGTTCCCCGTCGAGGAGGAGCGGCCCGGCCTGTTCGGCCCGGTGGTCGTCCGCCGCGAACCGGTCGGCGTGGTGGCGGCCGTCGTCCCCTGGAACGTCCCCCAGTTCGTCCTCATGACCAAGCTGGCCCCGGCCCTCGTCGCGGGCTGCACTGTGGTGATCAAGCCGGCCCCCGAGACGCCGCTCGACTCCTACCTGCTCGCCGAGATGATCAACGAGTCCGGCATTCCCGCCGGCGTCGTCAACATCGTCGCGGCCGGTCGTGAGGCGGGCGAGCACCTCATCTCCCACCCGGGCGTCGACAAGGTCGCCTTCACCGGATCGACCGCCGCGGGCCGCAGGATCGCCTCGATCTGCGGCGAGCAGCTCAAGCGCTGCACGCTCGAACTCGGCGGCAAGTCGGCGGCGATCATCCTGGACGACTGCGACCTGCCCTCGGCCATGGGCTTCCTCTCGATGGCCTCGCTGATGAACAACGGCCAGGCGTGCGTCGCGCAGACCCGCATCCTCGCCTCCCGCAACCGCTACGACGAGGTGGTCCAGGCCGTCGCCGAGATGGTGACGGGCCAGCAGGTGGGCGACCCCGCCGACCCGGCCACCGGGATCGGGCCGCTGGTGGCCAGGCGGCAGCAGGAGCGGGTCGAGGGCTACATCAGGACGGGCATCGAGGAGGGCGCCAAGCCCGTCGTCGGCGGCCTCGACCGGCCGTACGACCGGGGCTGGTACGTCGCCCCGACCGTCTTCGCCGGGGCCACCAACGACATGCGCATCTCCCGCGAGGAGATCTTCGGCCCGGTGCTGACGGTGATCCCGTACGAGGACGAGGCGGACGCGGTGCGGATCGCCAACGACAGCGACTACGGCCTGTCGGGCTCGGTCTGGACCGCCGACACCGACCACGGGATGGACGTCGCCCGCCGGGTGCGCACCGGCACCTACGGCGTCAACATGATGCACACGCTCGACCCGAACACGCCGTTCGGCGGCTTCAAGGCCAGCGGCCTCGGCCGGGAGCTCGGACCCGAGGGCCTGGCGGCCTACCTGGAGACCAAGTCCATCGCCCGCCTGGGCTGACGCGTCCCTCCGGCCCGGTGCGGCGTGCCTGCCGCACCGGGCCGGTGAAACCGCCCAGCGCGCCCCCGCGACGCTGGGCCACACCCTGCGAGGGTGTGCGCCGATCCCCCAATCGACGGTGCGGTGTCTGGAGTTCCCGCTTCACCACACAATCCGTATAGACGACCCTTATGGGGTTTTGGTTCGAGAGATCCAATGACCAATTTTCCGGACGAGGTCGGGGGTGGCCGCCGCCTCCGCATGGCCGTAGCCGGGCTCGATCCACAGCTCCTTCGGCTCGGCGGCGTGCTCGTACAACTGGTAGGCGTGCTCGAGGGGGAAGAACGGGTCGCTGTCGCCGTGGACGATCAGCAGCGGCGTGGGCGCGATCATGGCCGCAGCCTCGTACGGCGGGAGCGGCACGGGGTCCCATCCGCCGACCGCGATCCTGGTGCGCTTGACCAGCCGGGCCGCCAACCGGCCGTGCCAGCGTTCGATCGCCCAGTGGACCTGGCGCATGGGCTTGGTGCCGCGGTAGTACCAGCGGGCCGGGCCGCTCACCGACACCACCCCGTCCACGCCGCCGCGCAGCGCGGCGTGCCGCACGACCACGGCGGCGCCCATGGAGAAGCCGACGGTCATGATGCGCCGGTAGCCGATCGCGCGGGCGTGCTTGACCGCCGCGTCCACGTCGAGGACCTCCAGGTCCCCCACCGTGGACCGGCCGCCGGAGTGGCCGTGCCCCCGGAAGTCGAACGACACCACGCCGCCGTACCGTGACAGGACGTGCACGATGCGCCGGGTGTCCAGCCCCCTCCAGGTGCCGGTGAAGCCGTGCGCGACGACGATGCCCAGATCGAGAGAAGCAGGGCCGAGTGAGCTGTTGGGCGTGTGCGCCGCGTCGATGCGGACACCGTCCGCCGTACGCAGCATCGCTCCGAAAGCAGCAGCGAGAGCCATGCCCCCGACCTTATTTCCCACCACTTCACCCCCTGTGCGACGGGGATCTTTCAGAGGTCGGCCGTGGAGCGCAGCCGGTCCCAGGCGACCCCCAGCCTGACCTCCCCGTCGTCCAGCGACTCGATCTGGTCCCACTCGGCGTACCGGATCTCGCCGTGCATGCGCCGGACGAGGGCGCCGAGCAGCGACGGCCGCCACAGCCCGGGGCCGCGCTCGTACCCGAAGAGCCGCCCGGCGCGCCGCCGGGCGATCAGCAGCCCGGCCGTCCGGAAGGCCTGGTGGACCTCCGCGAGGAGCGGCCCGTCCTGCACCAGGCAGACGTCGGCGACGTTGCCGGCGACCTCCCCCGCCGGACCGCGGACGGTGCGGCCGATCAGTCCGCCGATTCGCGGCGTGTCCGGCCTGTCCTCCCACCTCTCCCGCACCCGGAGGGCCCTGTCCGGCGCGTCCTGCTCCTCGACGCCCGCCGCGCCCGGGATCCGGCCGACGACGTTCCCGGTCAGCCAGCGCTCCAGCGCCAGGTCCTGCCGTCGGCCCGCCACGCGTACGGCGCTGCCGATCTCGGTGACCATGCTCATCTCGATGCGGTACGGCCCCGGCCGCTCCTCGTCGCGGAAGAGGCGGTCGGTCTCGGTCATCAGCCACCCGGGGAGGCCACCGAGCCGCGGGCCGAGCGCCGGCGGCCCGGAGAGGATCGCGGTGACGTACGGCCGGTCGCCCGGCCGCACCTCCAGGTCGTCCACCTTGCACAGCAGGCGGTCGTCGCTCTCCCTGACGACCTGCCGGTCGAGCAGGTGCAGGCGGGCGTGCAGCACCCGCGCGGGCTCGCTCATCGATGCCTCACCCTCCTCTGCCGTGCCGTCACTGTCCCGCCTTCGTCGCGAGCATCAGGGGGATGGCCGCCAGCGCCACGACGAGAAGCAGCACCATGTAGAAACTTCCCAGCGCGTTGCTGAATCTGCCGTTGACCTTCGCGCCCATGTAGTCGGGATCGTTGGCGATCATGAGAACCGGCAGGTAGGTGAGCGGAAGGGCCGCGGCCGAGAAGACCAGCGAATACTCGGTCACCTTGATCGGATCGATGGTGGTGAGGATCAGCGCGGTCGCGACGATCACCGAGGCCAGCACGGTCACGTGGAACCGGGCGGCGCGGCCCGGCGCCACATACTTGCCCCACTGCCAGCCGAAATACTGGCTCAGCGAGTAGCCCGACGACAGGGCGGTCTCCAGCGTCGCGCCGAACGTGGCCGCGAACACCCCGAGGATCACCACGCCGAGCCCGGCCTTGCCCAGTCCCTCGGCGACCGGCAGCACCATCTGCCCGAGCGAATCGGGCTCGGCCTCGACCGGCATGAACACGGTCGCCGCGCAGGCCGCGATCGTGAGCGACAGCACCCCGCCGAGGGGGAAGCCGACGAACACGTTGGCCCGCGCCGTCACCAGATCCCTGCGGGTCCACTTCTCCTCGACGCCGCCCGAGGAGAAGAAGAACACCTCGTACGGCGTCATCGCCCCGCCGAGCAGCGCGATCGCGTAGTAGAGGTAGGTCGGCACGCCCTCGTCCTGCGGCGGCCGGGTGAGCTGCGTGGTCAGCTCGCCCCAGTCGGGCCCGAGCCGCCACAGCGCGACGATGAACACGACGAGCGCGAGCCCGGCCAGCCCGAAGACCCGCTCCATGGTGTCGAACTTCACCCGCCACATCACCAGCCACGCGACCAGGGCCACGGGAGGCACCCACAGCAGATAGTCGAGCCCGGTCGCCAGCTCCAGCGCGAGCGCCGCGCCGCCGATCTCGGCGGCGAGCGTGAGCACGTTGATGAAGAACGACGCGCCGAGGTTGACCAGCCCCGCGCGGGGACCCATGCGCTCGCGGACGAGGTCGAAGACCGGCCGCTGCGACACCGCCGCGATCCTGCCGGACATCTCGGCGAAGACGCAGATCCCGATGATGCCGACGACCACCACCCACGCGAGGGACATCCCGAACCTCGACCCGACGACGGCGTTCGCCACCAGGTCGCCGATGTCCACGAAGCCGCCGAAGGCCGTCAGGATGCCGAGCGTGACCGCGACCAGTCTCTTCACCTGTGCTTCTCCGCGAAGTCGCTCAGCTCGCTCGCGAGCCTGTCCAGCTCCCGTACGGCCGCCGCCGGGTCCTTCACCCCGTCGCGGCGCACCTGGATGAGCAGGTCCTCCACTTCGCTCTCGGCCTTCTCGGTGAGGCGCAGCACCTCGTCCCTGATCCGGTCGGAGGCGTCCGAGGGCGGCTGCACGCCGCCGAACTGGTCGTTCACGCTGCTCAGGTCCCGCGCCGCCTCGGTCAGCACGACCTCGGCGTACGGCCCGGTCATCCGGTCC
The DNA here is from genome assembly GCF_900156315.1 of Microbispora rosea. Taxonomy (GTDB): domain Bacteria; phylum Actinomycetota; class Actinomycetes; order Streptosporangiales; family Streptosporangiaceae; genus Microbispora; species Microbispora rosea. Next base: position 159,132 of record NZ_FTNI01000021.1, read on the forward strand.
CGGTACGCCACCGTGGAACGGGCGAAGCGCACGGCCGAGACGGCCGACTCCGCCGTCTTCCCCGCCTTGAGCGCGTAGTCGTCGTCGTCCCACGCGGGGCTGACGCAGGCGGACAGCAGGAGCGCCGCCAGGAGGGCCGGCGGCGCCAGCCGGACCGACGGGATCATGTGCGCCGCCGCAGCAGGAGGTAGGCGAGGACGAGGATCGGCACGAGAAACTCGGCCCAGGCGATCAGCAGCACGAGACCTTCATCCGTCACAGCCGCGCCACCTGCCCAGACGGCGGGCCTTTAGACAGGATGGAATGCGACTCGCGCCGACGGCGTTGCCTTCGAGGGTCCCGTACGGCGGCGGCGCGTGGCGGCGACCGGGATCAACTAAAATGGCTGGGCCGTGTCATGCGGCGGATGTGCGTCTCGCTTCGGTCCCGGGACGCGGACGACACCCCGACGAACCAGAGCGAGAAACTCCACTATGCCTATGAACACCCGCGACGACCTGCGGAACATCGCGATCATCGCGCACGTCGACCATGGCAAGACCACGCTGGTCGACGCCATGCTGTGGCAGTCCGGCGCGTTCCGGGCCAACCAGGACGTCGACGAGCGGGTCATGGACTCCAACGACCTGGAGCGCGAGAAGGGGATCACCATTCTCGCGAAGAACACCGCCGTCAGGCACGGCGGCATGACGCTGAACATCATCGACACGCCCGGCCACGCCGACTTCGGCGGCGAGGTCGAGCGCGGCCTGTCGATGGTGGACGGCGTGGTCCTGCTGGTGGACGCCTCCGAGGGCCCGCTGCCGCAGACCCGCTTCGTGCTGCGCAAGGCGCTGTCGGCGAAGATGCCGGTGATCTTGTGCATCAACAAGGTCGACCGGCCGGACGCCCGCATCGCCGAGGTCGTCGACGAGGTGTACGAGCTGTTCATCGACCTCGACGCGACCGAGGAGCAGATCGACTTCCCGATCGTGTACGCCTCGGCCAAGGCCGGGCGGGCCTCGCTGGAGCGCCCCTCCGACGGCGGGATGCCGGACTCCCCCGACCTGGAGCCGCTGTTCGAGACGATCAAGAGCACGATCCCGGCGCCGGTCTACGACCCGTCCGCGCCGCTCCAGGCCCACGTCACCAACCTCGACGCCTCGAGCTACCTGGGCCGGATCGCGCTGTGCCGCGTCCACCAGGGCACGATCCGCAAGGGCCAGCAGGTCTCGTGGTGCCGCACCGACGGCAGCGTGCAGCGCGTCAAGATCTCCGAGCTGCTGATGACCGAGGCGCTGGAGCGCAAGCCCGCCGAGGAGGCCGGGCCCGGCGACATCATCGCGATCGCCGGCATCCCGGACATCATGATCGGCGAGACGCTGGCCGACCCCGAGGACCCGCGCCCGCTGCCGCTGATCACGGTCGACGAGCCGGCGATCTCCATGACGATCGGCACCAACACCAGCCCGCTGGTCGGCAAGGTCAAGGGCTCCAAGGTCACCGCCCGCCTCGTCAAGGACCGCCTCGACAAGGAGCTGGTCGGCAACGTCTCGCTGCGCGTGCTGCCCACCGAGAGCCCGGACGCCTGGGAGGTGCAGGGCCGCGGCGAGCTGGCCCTGGCGATCCTCGTGGAGCAGATGCGCCGCGAGGGCTACGAGCTGACCGTCGGCAAGCCGCAGGTCGTGACCAAGGTCGTCGACGGCAAGGTGCACGAGCCGGTCGAGCGTCTCACCGTCGACTGCCCGGAGGAGTACCTGGGCGCCGTCACGCAGCTCCTGGCCGTACGCAAGGGCCGCATGGAGCACATGACCAACCACGGCACCGGCTGGATCCGCATGGAGTTCCTGGTGCCGGCGCGCGGCCTGATCGGCTTCCGCACCGAGTTCCTCACCGAGACCCGCGGCACGGGTCTCGTGCACCACGTGTTCGAGACGTACGAGCCGTGGTTCGGCGAGCTGCGCACCCGCAACAACGGCTCGCTGGTCGCGGACCGCGCGGGTCAGGTCACCGCCTTCGCCATGCTCAACCTGCAGGAGCGCGGCACGCTGTTCGTCTCCCCCGGCACCGAGGTGTACGAGGGAATGATCATCGGGGAGAACTCCCGCTCCGACGACATGGACGTGAACATCACCAAGGAGAAGAAGCTCACCAACATGCGCTCCTCCACCAGCGAGGAGACCGAGAAGGTGATCCCGCCGCGCGTCCTGTCCCTGGAGCAGGCCCTGGAGTTCATCCGCGACGATGAGTGCGTCGAGATCACCTCGGAGACCGTGCGCATCCGCAAGGTCGTCCTCGACTCGGCCAGCCGTGGCCGCGCCGCCGCCCGCGCCAAGCGCGGCAGCTGAGCTCCGTCATCCCGAGCCCCCGCGGATCCGATCGGCGGGGGCTTCGGCTTTCCCGCCTTCGCCCGCCTTCGCCCGCCTTCGCCCGCCTTCGCCGGCCACGCCCGCCTCCGCGGACCGCGCCCGGCCCTTCCCGGTCCTGCTCCCGGGCCTGCCGCGACGCCGAGCGGTCAGGAGTCCGCGGTGGGCCAGGTCAGCCGGCCCGCGCGCAGGTCGTCCACGACCGACCGCAGCCAGCGCTCCTCCGCGTCGGTGACCGCGAGCACGTACTCGCTCTCGATGGCGGTGACCCTGGGCAGGTCGCCCGTCTGCGCCGTCAGGGCGGCCTCCAGGCCCGCCCTCGTCTCCGCCAGCCGCTCGGCACGGCGTTCCAGCAGCCGCAGCGCGTCCGCCGGCGGGATCATCATCAGGTGTGACAGCGCCGCGGGGAACTGCGGGAACTCCTGCTTCGGCACGGCCAGCATCTGGTCCAGCCACTCACGGGCGACGCGCCGTCCCGCGTCGGTGAGTTCGTACACGGTCCGCTCGGGATAGGCCGGGTCGCGGGTGGTCTCGCGAACCGCGATCAGCCCCTCGGCGTGCAACCGCTCGATCGTGCGGTAGAGCCCGGCCCGCTGGCTCACGTTGACGACCTGGTCCTTGCCCCACTGCTTGATCAGCCGCTGCACGGCGTACGGATGCATCGGCTCGTGGTGCAGCAGCGCCAGCACGGTCAGCGCGAGCGGGGAACTGCGGAGGGTTGTACTCATGTCCCGCATCCTAGCCGCAAACGAACTAGTTGACGAGCAACTAGTTTCAATGCGACTATTCCACTGCGAGCGATCAACGGCTCGCTGCAGACGAGGAGTGGTGAGCATGAGCAAGGTGACCAGCGCGTTGGTGATCGGCGGCGGCATCGCCGGGCCGGTGACGGCGCTCGCTCTGGCCAAGGCGGGCATCCGGGCGACCGTGCACGAGGCCCACGACAGCGCCGCCGACGGCGTCGGCGCGATGCTCAGCCTGGCCCCCAACGGGCTCGACGCGCTGCGGATCGTGGGAGCCGACGAGGTGGTGCGAGGCGTGGGACAGCAGGTCCCCGGCGTCGTGATGGCCGACGGCGCCGGAACCCGGCTCGCCGAGTTCGGCGGATTCCCCGGCCTGCCGCCCACGCTGGCGATGCCGCGCGCCGCCCTCTTCCGGGCACTGGCCGATCACGCGGTGGCGGCGGGCGTGCGGATCGAGTACGGCAAGCGGCTCATCTCCGCCGAGGAGACCCCCGAGGGGGTGACCGCCACGTTCGCGGACGGCACCACCGCCACCGCCGACGTGCTGATCGGCGCCGACGGCATCCGGTCCACGGTCCGCACGCTGATCGACCCCGGCGCGCCCGGCCCGGAGTATGGCGGGGTCCTCAGCTTCGGCGGCTACGCCGGCGACGGCGGCGTGCGGGCGGAGCCCGGCGTCATGTACTTCGCCTTCGGCCGCACCTTCATCGGCTACTGGCGGCTGCCCGACGGCCGGATCTGCTGGTTCGCGAGCCTGCCCCGCACCGAGGCCCTCACCTACGCCGAGGTCGTCCGCGTGCCCGCCGCGGAGTGGCTGGCCCGCCTGCGCGACCTCTACTCCGGTCACGTCCCGGGAGAGAAGCTGCTGGCGGGCACCGACCCCGGCGACCTCATGATCACCGGCCCGATGGAGCGCATGCCGTCGGTGCCCCACTGGCACCGCGGCCGCATGGTCCTCGTCGGCGACGCGGCCCACGCCCCGTCGTCCAGCTCCGGCCAGGGCGCCTCTCTGGCGGCGGAGAGCGCCGTCGAACTGGCCCGCTGCCTGCGCGACCTGCCGGCGCCCGAGGCGTTCGCGGTGTTCGAGCGCCTCCGGCGCCCCCGGGTGGAGATGATCGGCGGAGACGCCGCGGCCAAGAACAAGGCCAAGGCCGGCCAGGCCGGCGAAAGGCCCGCCATGCCGACCCCCGAGCAGATGTTCGCCCCCGTCCACAAGCACCACATCCACTGGGACGCACCCGTCACCGCCTAGCTCCGGGCCGGCGGGGGCCGCACCGGCAAGAGCGGGTAAACGGCCGGTACGGATGGCGTCGTGTGCCGCTCCCCGCCCACCCGGCCGTGCTCTGCTGTCGCAGGCAACGAGTGTCTGAGGAGGAGCGACCATGCCCCGCACAACCCGTTTCGCCCTGGCCGCCGGGCTCACCCTGGGGCTCGCCGCCGCCGCGGCCGCCCCGGCCGTGCCGGTGCTGTCCGCCACGATGGTGACGGCCTCCGCCGAGCGGGCCCACCCCCACGAGCCGGTGGACCAGGCGGCGGGCGCGTCGGCGACCGCCGTCATCAAGAACGCCGCCGGGCGCACCCTCGGCACCGTCCGGGTCGAGCGGTACGACGCGAAGAAGTCGCGGGTCAGCGTCAGCGTGCGGGGGCTCACTCCCGGGTTCCACGGCTTCCACGTCCACGCCACCGGCGTGTGCGACGCGCGCGCCGTCGACCGGGCGACGGACAGCGCGTTCTCCAGCGCCGGAAGCCACCTCGGCCCCGGGCAGCACGGCGGCGGAGCCGGGGACATGCCGCCGCTGCTGGCGGCCGCCGACGGCACCGCCTCCGCGTCGTTCGTGACCGACAGGTTCACCCTGGAGCAGCTGGGCGACGCCAACGGCAGCGCGTTCGTGGTGCACGCCGAGCCGGACAACTTCGCGCACATCCCGGACCGGTACTTCCACCGGCCCGACGCCGCCGGCGCCACGGGCCCGGACGCGACCACGCGCAAGACCGGCGACGCCGGTGCCCGGATCGGCTGCGGGGTCGTCAAGGTCCACGCCGCCTGACCCGGTCCGTCGCCTCGCGGCGGCGTTCGGGAGATGCGGCCGTGTCAGGAAATGTGGCGGCGCAGCCAGTCGACCAGCGGGACCAGTGCCTGCCAGGTCGAGCGGACCCGGTCGAGGGTCTCAGGGGTGTGCAGCCACGGCTCCGGCTCGAACCGCCGCCCGGCGTGCAGCGTCCTGTGCCGGAGGAGGCCGAGCCTGGGGTGGTCCTCCGGCGCGCCGCGGGGACGGGTCTTGAGCCGGTCGCCGCCGACCGCGAGATCACCGGGCAGGTCCGTGAGGATCTCCTCCAGCAGGGGCCCGGCGGTGTCGTCGTCGACGGCCTCCCGGAAACGTGCCACCTGCTCACCCGGCGACCACCAGCCCGCCGCCACGAAGAGGCCGTCGGCGTCCACCTGGACGTAGTAGCCGACGCCCTCCACGCCCACTCCGCAGTAGGCCCCCTGATGCGTCTTGTACGGCGACTTGTCCTTGGAGAAGCGGACGTCGCGGTACGGCCGGAACAGGTGGGCCGGTCCGAACTCCGGCTCCAGCTCGTCCATGAGCGCGAGCATCGGCGCGCGGACCCCGGTCTCGTAGAACCCCTTGTGGGCCGTCCAGTACGCCTTCGAATTGTCGGCGACGAGGCCCTCGTAGAAGATGAGCGCCTCGTCAGGGAACCCGCTGAAACCCATGCCACCCACCTTCGCACGCCTCACCGACAGTCCCGGGACCGGGACCGCGCGGACGCGCTCAGCGCCGCCGTCTCGCCGTGCCGAAGATCGACCTGGTGATCTCCCGGCCGAGCGCGGTCGCGGCGGTGCGGGCCAGCGAGCGGAACTCCTTCGAGGCGAGCATCTCTTCGAGCACCGACCCCGGGTGCGCCCCCGCCGGTCTCTCCGATCTTTCCGGCCTGTCCGCCGGTCTCTTCGCCGGTGCCTCCTGCTCGGGCTCCTGCTGCCGGGCCAGACGCGCGGCGAGGATCTCGTACGCCGACTGCCGGTCCACTGCGGTGCCGTACTTCGGCAACAGCGGGGACGCGGCGATCACCCCCTGGACGACCGCCGGGGCGGACGGCGCCATGAGCGACCGCGGCGCGCGCAGCCGGGTCCAGGCGACCGGCGTCGGGGCCCCCGTCTCGGACAGGACCGTGACGACCGCCTCCCCGATGCCGAGCTCGGTGAGCAGCCGTTCGAGGTCGTAGGAGGAGGCGGGGAACGTCGAGACGGTCGCCTTCAGCGCCTTGGCGTCCTGCGGGGTGAAGGCGCGCAGGGCGTGCTGCACGCGCGCGCCGAGCTGCGCGAGCACGTCGGCCGGCACGTCCTTGGGCGTCTGGGTGACGAAGAAAACCCCGACCCCCTTCGACCGGATCAGCCGCACGGTCTGGGTGATCGACCTGAGGAACGCCTTGGACGCGCCCTCGAACAGCAGGTGCGCCTCGTCGAAGAAGAACACCAGCGACGGCTTCTCGGGGTCGCCCACCTCGGGCAGCGTCTCGAACAGGTCCGCGAGCAGCCACATCAGGAACGTGGAGAACAGCTGCGGCCGCTCCTGCACGGCGGGCAGCTCCAGGATGGAGATCATGCCGCGCCCGTCCCGCGTGGTCCGCAGCAGGTCGCGCACGTCGAACTCGGGCTCGCCGAAGAACGCCTCCGCCCCCTGGGCCTGGAAGTTCACCAGGGCGCGCAGGATGACGCCCGCGGTGGACGCCGACAGCCCGCCGATGCCGCTCAGCGCCTCCGGCGTATCGGTCAGATAGCGGATGACCGCGATCAGGTCCTTGAGATCCAGCAGCGGCAGTCCGTGCGTGTCGGCGAAGTAGAAGATCAGCCCGAGCGACGACTCCTGGGTCTCGTTGAGTTCGAGGACCCTGGACAGCAGCGTCGGCCCGAACGCGCTCATGGTGGCGCGCAGCGGAATGCCCTCCCCCACGCCGCCGAGGGAGAAGAACTCGGTCGCGCGGCCCTCCGGCGCCCAGTCCTGGCCCACGTCGGCGGCCCGGCGGGCGATCCGGTCGCCCGGCTTTCCCGGCGAGGCCAGGCCGGACAGGTCGCCCTTGACGTCCGCCAGGAACACCGGCACGCCCTGACCGGCGAGCTGCTCGGCCATGAGCTGCAGCGTCTTGGTCTTCCCCGTGCCGGTCGCCCCGGCCACCAGGCCGTGCCGGTTCATCATGCGCACCGGGATGCGGACGCGCGCGGAGGGGTCGGCCGTCCCGTCGTCGCGGACGAGCGCGCCCAGCTCCAGCGCCGGTCCCTCGAAGTCGTAGCCCTTCACCGGTTGGTGTACTTCTTCCCGGGCGTGGTGCCGCCGAGCAGCTCCGAAACGGTCACGTACGTGAAGCCCTTGCGGTCGAGCTCGTCGAGCAGGCGGGGCAGCGCCTGCACGGTGGTGGGGTGGATGTCGTGCATGAGCACGATGTCGCCCGGTTTGGCCGCGGCGCTGCGCTGCGTGATCACCGTGGGGTTGCGGTTGAGCCAGTCGAGGGTGTCGACGGCCCACAGGATCTGGGCGAGCCCGGTCTGCTTCGTCTCATCGTCCACAGCCTTGCTCGTCGCGCCGTACGGCGGGCGCATGAGCCGCATCGTCACGCCGGACGCCTTCTGCACGGCCTCCTGCGTGCGGTCGAGCTCCCGGCGCAGGGCGTCGGACGACAGCCCCGGCAGCGAGGCGTGGTCCCAGGAGTGGTTGCCGATCTCGTGGCCCTCGGCGGCCATCCGCCGCACGAAGTCCTGCGTCTCATTCGTGATCATCTGCCCGAGCAGGAAGAACGTGGCCCGGGCGTGGTGGGCCGCGAGCAGGTCGAGAACGTGCCCGGTGTATTCGGCCGGCCCGTCGTCGAACGTCAGCGCCACGCATTTTCGCTGTCTGCAGTCGATGTGCCGGGGCGGCGGGACCGCGGGCAGGCGCGGCCTCGCCGCCCCCCGCTGTATCCCCGCGAGCCGGAAGCGCAGCAGGTCGGCGTCGAAGTGCCGCGGCGTGCCGAAGCGCGGAAGCGGCGCCTCGGGCCCGTGCCGCTCCCCCGAGACCGGCACGGTCCTGACCTGCCCGCATCCGCCGAGCAGCAGCAACGACAGCAGAACGGATCCGATCCGCATACGACCCCCCGGAGCAGGCGGGGGGCCACGAACGCTACGGATAGCCTCCGGCCGCTCCCCCCCGCAGAACCTTTTCCAGCTCCTCCCACCAGGGCGGCACATCCGCCTTGAGCTCGGCATATCTGCGAGCCACCCGGATGGCGCAGCCTCCGGGGTCCGTACCCAGGTGCCGGCACTTCACGGCACCCTCGCGCCAACGGTAAAAGCCCTCACGGAAGGTCACGACCAGGCCTATCCAGACGGAGAGAGTAGCCTCGTCACCGATCTCGTAGGCGTCGGCCACCCCGAGCGCGGCGAGTTCCGCGCGAAGTTTTTCCACCGCGACTCGAGATTCACTCACCGGCCACCGCCCCCTGCACAGCAGACATGCACAAAAAGGGATGTACCCAACCTTGGAGCGGCGCTTGCGGATTCATTCTGTAATCATCGACTACTAAACGTAACCACGCAGCCCTTACTCGTCAGTCATGTGCGGGTTCTCCGAGATTAGGTCGGGGGGCGCCGGGGGCTCGGTGACCACCATCACGAAGCGCAACGGCTCGTCGTGCTCGTTGGCGTACCGGTGCGGCCGGTCGGCGCTGAACACGACGGCGTCGCCGGGGCCCACGACGTGGCTCCTGCCGTACACGGTGAGCGTGAGCCGTCCCTCCAGCACGGTCAGCATCTCGCGGGTGCCGGCGGGGTGCGCGTCGCCGTCGTGATGCTCGCCCGGCCCGAGCCGCCAGTCCCACAGCTCCAGGATCGCGGGCGCGTCCGTCCCCACGAGCAGGCGGGCCGACCCGCCCCCGGGATGCCGGAAGGTCACCACCTCTGACTCGTGCACGACCCGGACGACCGGGGTGTCGGCGACCTCCACCAGCCGCGCGAGGGTCACGCCCAGCGCGTCGGCGATCCGGGTGAGCGTGTTGACGCTCGGGTTGGTGCGGCCCTGCTCGATCTGGATGAGCATGCCGCGGCTCACGTTCGACCTGGCCGCGAGCTCGTCGAGGGTCATCCCCCGATGGGCCCGCTGGCCCCGTACGTTCGCGGCGATGGCCGCGGTGATCGTCGCAGGATCAGCCATGAGTACAGCGTAGTGATCTCCTACTACAATCCATTGCACTATTGAGGCAATCTCTTGGGGGATCTGTGACGGCGGTGGCCCTCGCGACGGCATGCGCGGTGATCTTCGGCACGGCCGACTTCTTCGGGGGTCTCGCGACCAGACGGTCGAAGGTGCTGGCCGTCGTCGTGCTCTCCCAGCTCGGCGGCCTGCTGCTGGTCGCCGCGCTCCTCCCGGTGCTGCCGGGCCACCCGAGCACGGCAGCACTGGCCTGGGGAATGGCCTCAGGAGTCGCCGGCGCCTTCGGCATCGTGCTGTTCTACCGCGGCCTGGCCACCGGCATGATGTCCGTGATCGCCCCGACCACTGCCACGACCGCGATGGCGGTCCCCGTGGTGTTCGGCCTTCTCACCGGCGACCGGCCCTCCGCCCTGGCGCTCGTGGGCGTCGCGCTCGGCCTGTTCGCCGTCCTACTGGTCAGCCGCGAGCCGAACGGCGGGGCGAGCGGCCCGAAGGCCGGGCCGATCATCGCCGCCCTGGTGTCGGGGGCGGGTTTCGGCGGGTTCTTCGTGCTGCTCAAGCTGGCCCCGGCCGACTCCGGCACGTGGCCGCTGCTGGGGGCGAGGATCGCGTCGATCACGCTGGTCGCGCTGCTGGCCCTCGCGACGCGCAGGAGCCTGCGCCCGGTGCCCGGCAGCCTCAGGGTGACGATCGCGGCCGGGGTGCTCGACATGGCCGCCAACGTGCTCTATCTCTTCGCGGCGCAGCGGGGGATGCTCACCCTGGTGGCCGTCCTGGTGTCGCTCTATCCGGCGAGCACGCTGCTGCTCGCACGGTACGTCCTCGGCGAGCGGCTGAGCCCCGTGCAGATCACCGGGGTCGGGTTCGCCCTCGGCGCGATCGCACTGATCGCCGCCGCCTGAACCACCGCCCGAACCACTCCCGGTCCTCCGCCCGAATCCGAGGCGACCCCGGCGACCGCCATCGGTTGGCCACTCTGCCGGGCCGTCCGAGTCCCCTTAGGGACGATCGTGCGCGAACCGCACGGCGATGGACAGACCACCTTCGGGGCGTGCGCTGGTGGTGAGGGTGGCGTAGTGAGCTTGGGCGACGGCATTGACGATGGCCAGGCCGAGGCCGTAGCCGTCGCTGCGGCCGTGACGTTCGGGTGCCAGTTTCTGGAAGGGATGAAAGAGTCGCTGGATCTGGTCACCGGGGACGACTGGCCCGCTGTTGGCGACCTTAAGGACCACATGCGCGCCGGAGGTCTGTGTGATGACCTTCACCTGCCCGTCCGCGTGGTTGTGGCGGATGGCGTTGTCGATGAGGTTGGCGACGAGGCTTTCGATCAGTCTCCGGTCCCCGGCCGTCACCGCGGGCGCCAGGTGCTCGGCGAGGTCGATGCCTGCCTCCTTTGCCTGGTCGCGGCGGGAGGCGAGCACTCCTTCGACGACGTGGGCGAGGTCGAGGGTGTCCCAGCGGGTGACGCCGCGCTCACTGGTGGCCAGGGTGAGCAGTGCTTGAACGAGCCGCTCCTGGTGTCCGCACAGAGCGAGGGCATCCTGGCAGGCCGAGCGCAGGGTGCCCGCGTCGGCGCCGGGGTCGGTGAGGGCGACTTCGAGGAGGGTGCGCAGGCCGGCGAGAGGGGTGCGCAACTCGTGGGAGGCGTTGGCGACGAAGTGGCGCTGGGCCTCGAAAGAGGCTTCGAGTCGAGCGAACAGGTCGTCCAGAGTGTGGCCGAGTTCGGTCAGCTCGTCCGTGGGCTCGCCGAGGTCCAGGCGCCGGTGGAGGTTTCCGGCGGAGATGACTTTGGCGGTGGCGGTGATGGCGCGCAGCGGCTGCAAAAACCGGCCGGCGACGTACCAGCCGAGAGCCAGGGCGAGGGGAAGCAGAACGACCAGGGCGACGGCGGATCCCGTGAGGAGTTGGGGCAGGCTGATCCCGGGCCCGGTTCCGGTGATCTCACTGGATGAGGGGTGGCCTACGGGTGTGGCCGCATTGATGCCGGCGAGCGGGACGGCGACGAGGACGAGCACGAAGACCCCCGCGGCGTAGAAGCCCGCCGCGTAGGCGAGCGCGAGCCGCGTCTGCAGGGACCTTCTGGCGAGCCGCCGGGAGGTCATGACGGTCCGATGCGGTAGCCGCCTTCACGGACGGTCTCGATCACGGTCGGGTCGCCGAGCTTGGCCCGCAACCGGTGCACGGTGTGCTTGACGGCGCTGCTGAAGGGATCGGCGGCCTCATCCCAGACGCGTTCGAGCAGTTCCTCGGCCGAGATGACCAGGCCGGGCACGGCGAGCAGGCATTCGAGCAGGGCGAACTCCCGCGGGCTCAGATCGAGGCGCCGACCGGCCCGGAACGCGGTACGGCGGGCCGAATCGAGGGTGATGTCGCCGCATGCCAGGGTGGGCGGTAGCGGCGGAGCGGCGCGGCGCGCCAGAGCGCGGACGCGGGCGACCAGTTCGGCGAACGCGAAAGGCTTGGGCAGGTAGTCATCGGCGCCGAGGCTGAGCCCGTCGACGCGGTCCTCGATCGTGCCGGAGGCGGTGAGCATCAGTACGCGAGTCTCGCAGCGGTCGTGGGCGAGTCGCCGGCAGATCTCGTCCCCGTGGACGCCGGGCAGGTCGCGGTCGAGAATCACCACGTCATAGCGGGTGATCGCCAGGCGGTCGAGGGCGGCGGTCCCGTCCAGGACGACGTCGACGGCCATGCCCTCACGGCGCAACCCGGTACCGATGGAGCGGGCGAGGACCTCGAAGTCCTCGGCGACGAGGACCCTCACCACCCCTCACCGCCGGCCGTCGTGCGGGCGGGACGAACAGGTTCAGGTGCCATGTCCGCCACCATGCCAGATCCCCGGTCGCAGCCGGGTCGCAGCGGCCGCGACCCGGATGGAACCGGGTGCCCCGTACAACCGTCGGCATGCATTCATTCACGTCTGACCGATCCAGCCGGCGGGCCGGGCAGGACGGCTTCCCCCAGATGCTGCGCACGGAGTGGACCAGGTTCCGCGTCACACTCGGCTTGATGCTCGCCATGGCGGCCTCCGTGCTGGTAACCGTGTCACTCGGTCTGCTGATCGCAGGGGGCGTCCGCAGCACTTGCGTGACAGAGCAGGGCGAGGGCCCCTGCCCTGCGCCCTTGGTGGGACCCGATGGTACGGCGGTCAGGGACAAGTACTACTTCGTGCACCAGCCGCTCAAGGGGAACGGCAGCATCACCGCCCGCGTGTCGGGCATGACCGGGCAGATCCGGATGCCGCACCCCGTACCCGGGGTGCGCAACATCGAGCAGGGGGTGGTGCCGTGGGCGAAGGCCGGGCTCCTCGTCAGGCAGAGCCTCAAGCAGGGCACCCCGTATGCCGCCGTCATGCTCACCGGAGATCACGGCGTGCGGATGCAGTACAACTACACCCACGACATGGCTGGCGGTCCTCACAACGGCCCGCAGTGGCTACGGCTGACCAGGTCGGGCGACACCGTCACCGGCTACGAGTCGGACGACGGCACCACGTGGACCGAGGTCGGCACGGTCACGCTGACCGGGCTGCCCGAGACGGCCGAAGTTGGGCTGTTCGCCACCTCGCCAGGCGCCGTATGGGACATGGCCGTAGCCTTCTCCCACATCACCGCCACTTTCGACCGAATCGATCTGCAGGGCGCGAACGGTCCGTGGCGCCACGACGACGTCGGCGTCGGTTTGGAGTCCGACGGCAAGACCCCGCATCACCCGGGCGGGGTCGTCGAGTCCGGCGACAAGCTCATCGTGACCGGAGGTGGTGATATCGGGCCCGCCGTGATGCTTGGCGGTATACGCGCCGACCTCATGCTGATCGGCGGGGCCGTGGGGCTGATCCCGGTGCTCGTGGCGGCGGTCACGTTCTTCACGACGGAACACCGGCGTCGGCTGATCGAGACCGGCCCGCCGGCGCAGCCGTGTCCGGTGCGGCTGCTGGCGGCCAAGGCCATGGTGGTCGGCGCGGTCGCGTTCGTGGCGGCGCTGGTGTCCTCGGGGGTCGTGGTCCCCGTCGGCCTCGCGATACTGCGTGCCAATCAGAACCAGGTTCAGCCCATCACCTTGAGCACCGAGCTCCGTATGATCGTCGGCTACGCGGCGCTGACCGCGGCCGCCGCCGTGCTGGCCCTGGGCCTCGCCGCGCTGGTCAAGCGTGCCGGTATCGCGATAGGGCTGGCCATCGCGCTGGTCGTCGTGCCCTACCTGCTGGCGACCGCGGGTTTAGCCCCACGGCTACTGATGATCACCCCTGCCGCCGGGTTCGCGATCACGCAGAGCATCCCCATGTTTGCGCACGTCGACGTGGACCCGTCAGTGCTCGCAGGCTATTACCCGCTCCCGCCATGGGCAGGCCTGACCGTGGCCTGCGCGTATGCCGCCCTCGCCCTCGGCGTGGCGATGGCCGTACACGCCCGGCCGCATCACTCGGCATCCAGGTGAGCCGCCTGAGTTCCCGGCGCGACCGGGCCGGATCGACCTCGGTCACGGCTCCTCAGGGGCCGATCAGGTGCGGGTCAGGCCGCGCACACCTGCTCGGGGACGCGTACGACGCCCTCCTCGCGGGCGTAGTCCTCCAGCATCCCCCGGAGCTGGCGGCGGCCCCGGTGCAGCCTGGACATGACGGTGCCGATCGGAGTGCCCATCCGGTCGGCGATCTCCTTGTACGCGAAGCCCTCGACGTCGGCCAGATAGACGGCCACCCGGAAGTCCTCGGGAAGGGCCCGCAGGGCGTTCATCACGACGTTGTCAGGGATCTGGTCGAGCGCCTCGGTCTCGGCCGAGCGCAGCCCGGTCGACATGTGCGACTCGGCCGCGGCCAGCTGCCAGTCCTCGATCTCCTCGGCGGCCGACAGCTTGGGCGAGCGCTGCTTCTTCCGGTAGTCGTTGATGAAGTTGTTGGTGAGGATGCGGTGCAGCCACGCCTTGAGGTTCGTGCCCTCGCGGAACTGGTGGTATGACGTGAACGCCTTCGCGACGGTCTCCTGGACCAGGTCCTCGGCGTCGGCGGGGTTGCGCGTCAGACGCATGGCGGACGCGTAGAGCTGGCTCGTCACCGGCACGACCTCACGCTCGAACCATGCCTGCCGCTGCTCGTCGGTCGAGATCATCTCTTCCCCCTACGGAACTTCTCCCCCGTTACCCGTCCGGCCGGAACACATGCGAGGTCACCCGTTCATCGTTGTGCCAAGGAACATCGTGCCGAATGGGGCCTAAGCACGGTGTTAATGTCGTCCCGCCTGGTCAGCGTCATCGCCGTAGAGACCAGGCCCGCGCGGCCAGGTCACGCGCAAGCCGAACAAGTCTCGTTAGCGTAACACTGAAGCCTCAATACGGAGTAAAATGTGGCAGATTTCACTCGCCGCGACGGACGCGGACCGGTGAAGCCGGATGCGCGCCTTGGTGTTCATGCCGCGCAGCGTGCCAGAGTGGCGGCATGAATCACCTGGATCGGCACGATCCGGTCACGAGGGCATGGGTGGCCGACGCCATCCAGGCCGTCGAGGCCGACGCCAACCGAAGCTGTGACACTCACCTGCATGTGTTCCCGCTCCCCTCGCATTGGGGTGTCGACCTCTATCTGAAAGACGAGTCGGTGCACCCGACCGGTTCACTCAAGCACCGTCTCGCCCGGTCCCTCTTCCTGTACGGCCTGGCGAACGGCTGGATCGGGCCCACCACCACGATCATCGAGGCGTCCAGCGGGTCCACCGCCGTGAGCGAGGCGTACTTCGCCCGGCTGCTCGGCCTGCCGTTCATCGCGGTGATCCCGGCGAGCACCTCGCCGGAGAAACGGGAGATCATCGAGTTCTACGGCGGCAAGTGCCACCTGGTGGACGACCCGAGAGCGATCTACGACGAGTCGCACCGGCTCGCCGCCGAGACCGGCGGGCACTACATGGACCAGTTCACCTACGCCGAGCGGGCGACGGACTGGCGGGGCAACAACAACATCGCCGAGAGCATCTTCCAGCAGATGGCGCTCGAACGGCACCCCGAGCCCGCGTGGATCGTGGTCGGCGCGGGCACCGGCGGCACCTCTGCCACCATCGGCCGCTACATCCGCTACCGCCGCCACCAGACCCGGCTGTGCGTGGCCGATCCCGAGGGCTCGGCGTTCTATCCGTCCTGGATCTCCGGCGAGGAGCACGGCGGCGCCGGTTCCCGGATCGAGGGCATCGGCCGGCCGCGGGTCGAGCCGTCGTTCCTGCCGACGGTCATCGACCGCATGACCCAGGTGCCGGACGCCCTGTCGATCGCGGCCATGCACTGGGTCAGGGAGGTCACGCGCAGGGAGGTCGGCGGCTCGACCGGCACCAACATCGCGGCGGCGGTGCAGCTCATCCGGGAGATGCGCGAGCGGGGCGAGCGCGGCAGCGTGGTCACGCTGATCTGCGACGGCGCCGAGCGCTACCGCGACACCTACGGCGATCCGGGCTGGCTGTCGGAGCGGGGCATCGACGTCGCCCCCCACCTCGAAGAACTCCGCACCTTCCTCCGCTCGCCGTGATCTTGCAGTTTGTCACACGGGCATCGTGCGACCTGCAGGTCGTCGCTTCGTGATCTTGCATTTTGTCACGCAGACGCCTGTCGAACTGGGCCGCAACTGATGATGATCTTGCAATCAAATGCCCCGCGATGCCCTGACCTGCACGATACCAATCCATGATCTTGCAACATGCGAGTGAGGAGTTCGGCATCGTTGCACCTGCTGCATGATCAGAGACTGCTTATCCGCAGGCCACGACAGCCGGAAGCGTCGCAAGCGCAAGATCACCGCAGGAGAACAGGCAGGTCGGAGCAGGCCCGTGCAACAAACCGCAAGATCACGGTGGTTGTACGGGCTGCTCACGGCCCCATGGTGCGACAAACTACATGATCACGACGGGAGGCGGGGGTGGGTTGGATGCTCTTATGGTTGTCAAGCCGCGATTTCGTGATCATTCGTTGTGATGATCCGGTAGAGCTCTCGGGCGATGTAGCGTTTCAGGCAGCGGATGATCTCTTTCTTGGAGAGGCCGTCTTTGGTGCGTCGTTCCATGTAGGCGCGGGTGCGGGGGTCCCAGCGCAGGCGGCACAGGACGACGCGGTAGAGGGCGGCGTTGGCCTGCCGGTCGCCCCCGCGGTTGAGCCGGTGCCGGGTGGTCTTGCCTGAGGAGGCCGAGATGGGGGCGGCGCCGCAGAGCATGGCGAAGGCGGCCTCCGAGCGCAGCCGGTCATGGTTTTCACCAGCGGTGACCAGCAACTGGCCGGCGACGTCGGTGCCCACCCCGTGGGCGGCGACGAGGCGGGGATTGATCGCGGCGACCAGGGGCTGCAACAGCTCGTCCAGGTCGGCGATCTCGGCGGACAGCTGCTAGTGGCGGCGGGCCAGCGAGCGCAGGGCGATCTGGGCGGCGGTGGCGGGCATGGCGGTGGCGGGCATGGCGGCGGCGTGGGGGTCGGGGCGTAGGTCCGCGCATACGGCGATCAGTTTCGTGGCGGGCAGGCCG
>NZ_FTNI01000036.1 GCF_900156315.1 Microbispora rosea
GCCGACGACCCGGCCAAGACCATCGGCCCCGAATACCTCGGCTGGAAGCCGCACCTGATCAGCGACTCCTCCACCGGCGCGGTCGCCGCCGGCGAGCCGGTCTCCAGTGTCGTCTCCGACGGCACCGGAGCCCCCGAGGTGGGCCTGAAGGGCCAGGAACTGCTGGTCTCCTCCGCCAACTCCGCCGACGAGATCGGCACCTCGCAGGTCAACGCCGACCTCGCCCTGCGCACCCCCGCCGACGTCGCCGCCGGCGAATACCACTCCACCATCACCCTGTCGCTGTTCAACCAGTCCTGACCCGGCGGCCTCAAGGGCCGTCCACCCGGGGTGCCTCGTGACGAGAGTCGCGGGGCACCCGCTTCCTTTTCCGGCCGGTCTGCGCCAGGTCTGCGCGGAATACTCCCGGCGAAGTAGCCGTACGGCGGACGGAGCAGGATCGAGGTGCCTGTGGCCGGACGACGCGGCGCGGACGCGGCCCGGCCTAGCGTTGCGGGCGTCAGCAAGCCTCGAAGGAAAGGGCCCGCATGGCCGCATCCCCCACGGTGCCCGCACCCGCCTCCACCCCGGACACCCCGGTCCGCCGGACCGGCTGGATCGCCGACCTCACGTTCGCCGTTCTCACCGTGGTCCTCTTCGTCGCCGTCGCCCTCGCCACGGGGGTGCACAACCCCTGGGACGGCCCGATCCCCCTCGCGCTGTTCCTCGGCGTGCTCCTGCTCGTCCGGCGTCGATGGCCGATGACCGTGCTGCTGCTGTCGGTCGCCGCCGTCCTCACCTATCACCTGGGGCATTTCTCGCCCGCCGGATGGATCTGGCCCGTCGCTGCGGCGTACTTCACCGCGGCCGCCAACTCGCGGGTGCGCTGGGTGGTCGCCGTCGGCGTCACCCAGCTCGTCTACTCCGCCGTGGACGCCCGGTGGATGATCGACAGGAACCTCGTCCGGTATCTCATGCACACGCTCGGTGAGGGACTGCTGCTCGCGGCCCTCGTCGCCGTGGGGCTCGCCTACGCCGCGTCGCAGCGCCGGGGCGGCCTGCTGCGCGAGGCCGAATATCGCGCCCGCGCCGCGGAGGAGCGACTGAGCGTCGCGCGCGAGGTGCACGACATCGTCGCCCACACGCTGGCCGTCGTCGGCGTCCACCTCAACGTCGCCGCCGACACCCTGCGGGAGGAGCCGGCCGAGGCCGCCGCCGCGCTGCGCCTGGCTCAGGACGTCAGGAACCGGGCGATGAAGGACCTCAACGCCCTCATCGCCCTCCTGCGGGAGGGCCCCGCCGGCACCGAGCCCCAGCCCGACGTGTCATCGCTCGGCGCGCTCGTCGCCGACGCCCGCGCCGCCGGGCTCGACGTCGCCCTCCACGAACACGGGGACCTGTCCACGATCCCCGCCCCCGCGTCCGTCGCGGTCCACCGCATCGTGCAGGAGGCCCTCGCCAACACGCTCAGGCATTCGGGGGCGACCACGGCCCAGGTGGCGGTCGGCCGCCACCCGAGGTCGGTCACCGTCGAGGTCACCGACGACGGCAAGGGCGACCCGACCGGCGGCGGGATCACGGACGGGAACGGCCTCACCGGGATGCGCGAGCGGGTGCGCGCCCTCGGCGGGACGCTCACCGCCGGTCCGGCGCCCCGGGGATTCGCCGTGCGGGCCGAGATCCCTGTGGCAGGCTCTCCGGAGTGACGATCAGAGTGCTCCTCGCCGACGACCAGGCACTCGTGCGTGCGGGCTTCCGCAGCCTGCTGGCCCGCTCCCGGGACGTGGCCGTCGTCGGGGAGGCCGCCGACGGCGCCGAGGCCGTACGGCTGGCTGCGAGCACCCGCCCCGACCTCGTCCTCATGGACATCCGCATGCCGGGGACGGACGGCATCACGGCCACCCGGAGCATCGTCACCGGTCAGGGCTGCCGGGTCGTCATCCTCACGACCTTCGACACCGACGAGCACGTCTTCGCCGCGCTGCGCGCCGGAGCCAGCGGCTTCCTGACCAAGGACGTCGAACCGGCCGAGCTGCGCCGCGCGGTGGCCGCCGTGGCCGCCGGGGACGCGCTCCTGTCTCCCGGCGTCACCCGCCGCGTCATCGAGCGGTTCGCCCGGCGGCAGGACCTCGCGCCCGACGCCGAGGAGCGGCTCGCCGCCCTCACCACTCGCGAGCGGGAAGTGGTGCGGCTCGTCGCGCTCGGCCTGTCCAACGGCGAGATCGCCGAACGCCTGGTCATCAGCCCGCTGACCGCGAAGACCCACGTCGCCAGGGCCGTCGCCAAGCTGGACGTGCGCGACCGGGTGCAGCTCGTCATCCTGGCCTACGAGAGCGGCCTGGTGCGGCCAGGCGGCTGAGGGGTCGCTGGTCAGGGCGTCGTGACCGCGGATTCGATGCTGCGGTGCCGGGCGGCGCCGTGCGCGAAATCGGGCACGCCCGAGGTGCCGCCATCGCGCAGGTCGTCCAGGAAGCGGTGGTAGGCGTGCGCGACCGCGTACGCCGGTGCGTCGGCGCGGGGGTCCAGCCGCGGAACGCGGACGTACGACTCCGGCACGGTCAGGGGAGCGAGCCCTGTGGATGCGCCGCGGGCGCCCTCGATGGTGACCGGGCTGAGCTGGAGATGACCGATGGGGGCGGTGACGACGAGGTCGCCCTCGGTGCCGTTGATCTCCCAGCGGAAGTTGGTGCCCCGGGAAACGCCTCCGCGGTAGTGGAAGGTGGCCACCGCGCCGCCCGGCACTCGTCCCGAGGCCACCACCTGGTCCGGGACGGTCATGGGGACGGGCCGCCCGCTCCCGGTGTCCACGGCCGACGTACGCCGGGACGCCAGGCCGATCCGCAGATCCTCCGGCTCGCCCAGGACGGACGCGAATCCGTCGAGGGTGTGCGCGAAGGGGATGGTCAGCAGCGTCATGCCGTTGGCGGGGTCGAGCACGTGGTGATCGCCGGGGCCGACGGTGCCGCCCCAGGCGCCGCCGGAGCCGACGACCGTCGTGGACAGCACCTCCCCCACGTAGCCGTCGGCCACGAGATCCCGCAGGTAGGCCAGGGCCGGGTGCGACCGCGCCTGGAGCCCGACGACGGTCGGCACCGCGCGGTCGTGCGCGTGCCGTGCCATGTCCTCGGCCTCCGCGAGCCCGTTGCCGAGCGGCCACTCGCACAGCACGCTCTTGCCGGCGCTCAGCGCCGTCCGCACCAGGTCCCGGTGGTGCGGCACCTTCACCGCCACGACCACGAGGTCCACCTCGTCGCAGGCGGCCAGTTCGGCGGCCGTCCCGAAGGTGCGCGCCACCCCGTGCTTGTGTCCTGAGCGCTCCGCCGACTCCTTCGAACTCGTGCTCAGGGCCCTCAGCTCGTAACCCGGGACGGCACGCAGGGCCGGCAGGTGAGAGCGCTCGGCCCAGCTTCCGGCGGCCCCGAGTCCGATGATCCCTACGCCGATCGGCCTCCCTGACCGGACCGTCCCGGCAAGCGGTGACGTGGACGTGTTCATGAGTCGCGGCCTTCTTTCTCTGTAGCCGGCTTCGGGGTGCGCTCGCTGTCCAGCAGCGCCATGAGGGATGCGGCGTACCGGGTCCCGGCCACCGCGCCGGCCGGGACGGCCTCGTCGATCGCGCGGAGGTCCGCTCCGGTCAGGGCGACGTCGGTCGCGGCCAGGGCCTCCTCGATGCGATGCGGCCGGCGGGCGCCCAGGACGGCCACGATGGTGCCGCGCTCGCGGTTCTGCGCGATGACCCAGGCGGTGGCGAGTTGCGCGACGCTGATGCCGTACGCGTCGGCGAGTGGCCGCAGCCGGTCCACGAGGGCGAGGTTCGCGGGGAGATTTCCGGGATAGACGCGGGGCAGCCAGTGGGCGCGCGGGTCACCCCCGGCGGGCTGCCGGTAGACGCCGGTGAGCAGGCCGTGCGCGAGGACTCCGTAGGCGGTGACGCCGATCCCCAGCTCGCGGCAGGTGTCCAGGATGCCGTTGGTCTCGGGATCACGGCTGAACAGGGAGTATTCGATCTGCACGTCGCAGATCGGGTGCACGGCGTGGGCGCGGCGGATGGTCTCCGGCCCCACCTCGGAGAGCCCGATGTGGCGCACGTGCCCGGCGTGGACCAGCTCGGAGATCGCGCCGATCGTGTCCTCGATCGGGATGTCGGGGGCGAGGCGCGCGGGGCGGTAGATGTCGACGTGGTCGCTTCCGAGGCGGCGCAGCGAGTAGGCGAGCGCGTTCTTGACGTGGGCGGGCCTGCCCTCGATGCCGACGAAGGCTCCGTCGGGGCCGCGCAGAGCGCCGAACTTGACGCTCAGGAGCGCCTTGTCGCGATCACCCGGGCGGAGAGCCCGGCGGATGAGGTCCTCGTTGTGGCCCATGCCGTAGAAGTCGGCGGTGTCGAGGAGAGTGACGCCCGCGTCGAGGGCCGCGTGGATCGTGGCGACGGCGTCGGCCTCGTCGGCGGGGGCGGTGTGGTCGGACATGCCGGCGCAGCCCAGGGCGAGAGGGGCGGCCCGAGGGCCGCCGGTTCCAAGAGGTCGGGTGTGCATGGCGCCTCCTGCGGGGCGAGAAGCAAGCGTGGACGGCCGCCGACAGGGCTGCCGTGGACGCAGCCACCTGTTAGCGTTGATATCTCAACATTAGGGAGAGGTGTGTTGATATGTCAACGCGGGGAGAGCCGGCCGCTTCGAGCGAGGCCGCGACCGGAGCCGCGCCGGACCCCGTCGATTTCTGGGCCGCCTTCAAGCGCGCCCACGAGGTCGTCCGCGCCCGCGTGATCGCGGACACCGCCGAGGCGGCGGGCCTGTCCGAGCCCGACCTGTCGATCCTCGTCAACCTCGACAAGGCGGGAGGAGCTCTGCGCCAGAGCGAGCTCGCCGCGTCGCTCGGCTGGGATCGCACCCGCCTCTCCCACCAGCTCACCCGCATGAGCACCCGCGGGCTCGTCACCCGCGAGCGCACCGGCGGCGTCGTCGTCGCCCTCACCGACACCGGCCGCGCCGCCATCGCCGCCGCACAGCCCGGCCTGGACGCCGCCGTGCGCCGCCACTTCACCGGCAAGCTCTCCGCCCAGGAGATCGAGACGCTGGCCTCGGTGTTCGGCCGGTTCTAGCGAGGACAGGAACGCGAAGCCGTCGACACCACGGAGGGAGCGCCATGATCTTTTTCTTGCACACTAAATTCAAGTATTGACCTAAGTATCGAAGGCGATCATTCTCGGGTCAGGGCTCGCCTCTGTTCACCCCCCGAAGAGGAATCGCCATCATGAGAGAGCGTTCGACGATCCATCCCACGCGCCGCGCCCTGACGGCCGTGCTCAGCGCACTGGTCCTGGTCGTGGCCTGCGTCGTCGCGGCGGCGGCCACCTCCACGCCGGCCACGGCCGCGCCCGCGCTGCTGTCGCAGGGCAAGACCGCGACGGCCTCGTCCGCCGAGAACGCCGGGACGCCCGCCTCGGCGGCGGTGGACGGCGACACCGGCACCCGGTGGTCCAGCACGTTCGGCGATCCGCAGTGGCTCCAGGTCGACCTCGGCACCACGGCGACGCTGAGCCAGGTCATTCTCAGCTGGGAGGCCGCCTACGCCACGGCCTTCAAAATCCAGGTCTCCGGCAACGCCACCACCTGGACCGACCTCTACAGCACGACCACCGGCACCGGCGGCACCCAGACCCTCACCGTCAACGGCACCGGCCGGTACGTCCGCGTGTACGGCACCGCCCGCGCCACCGGCTACGGCTACTCGCTGTGGGAGTTCCAGGTCTACGGCACGACGTCGAGCGGCGCCTGCGGCACGGCCGACGCCGCCCAGGGCAGGCCGGCGACCGCCTCCTCCACCGAGAACGCCGGCACGCCCGCCTCCGCGGCCGTCGACGGCAACGGCGCGACCCGCTGGTCCAGCACGTTCGGCGACCCGCAGTGGCTCCAGGTGGACCTCGGCTCGGCCACGACGATCTGCAAGGTCGTCCTGACCTGGGAGGCCGCCTACGCCACGGCCTTCAAGATCCAGGTCTCCGGCAACGCCACCACCTGGACCGACCTCTACTCCACCACCACCGGCACCGGCGGCACCCAGACCCTCACCGTCAACGGCACCGGCCGGTACGTCCGCGTGTACGGCACCGCTCGCGCCACCGCGTACGGCTACTCGCTGTGGAGCTTCACCGTGAACACCACGGGCGGCTCGACCGA
Organism: Microbispora rosea; assembly: GCF_900156315.1. Classification (GTDB taxonomy): domain Bacteria; phylum Actinomycetota; class Actinomycetes; order Streptosporangiales; family Streptosporangiaceae; genus Microbispora; species Microbispora rosea. Next base: position 6,153 of record NZ_FTNI01000036.1, read on the forward strand.
TCCGACGACCGGCCCGACGACCCCGCCCGACGCCTTCTGGGGCGACACCTCGGCCATCCCGGCGGCCAGGAACGTCGTCATGGTCAAGATCCTCAACCGGACCAACGGCCAGTATCCCGACTCGCAGGTCTACTGGAGCTACAACGGCCAGGTCCACTCGATCGCCGAGCAGCCCTACTTCGACATGCCGGCCAACACGGCGGGCCGCATGTACTTCTACCTCGGCTCCCCCAACAGCCAGTACTACGACTTCATCGAGTTCACCGTCGGTCCTTCGGTGTTCAACGGCAACACGACCCGGGTGGACGCGTTCGGCCTGAAGCTCGCGATGCGCCTGCACGCCCGCGACGGCTACGACGTGGCGGTCGGCGAGGACTACGCCACCTTCGCCGAGTCCCGCGCGGCGACGTTCCAGCGGTTCGCCGACGAGGTGCCGGCCGAGTTCAAGCCGCTTGCCCAGGTGCAGGCGCCGTACCGCATCCCGGCCCCGGGGAGCGCGTCGATCTTCCAGCCCGGCGGGGCGTACGCGAACTACTTCACCGGCTACGCCGCCCAGCAGGGCGTGACGGCGACGACCTCACAGGTCACCGGGTGCGCCGGGCCGCTCGCCGAGGCGCCGAAGATGTGCGCGGCGCTCAACCGGCACGTCGCCGGGCTGTCCGACGCCCAGCAGTCGGACCCGTCGAACTACTACACGGCCGCGCCGGCGAACTACTACGCGAAGTTCTGGCACGACCACGCCATCGGCAAGCTCGCCTACGGCTTCCCCTACGACGACTACGCGGGCCATTCCTCGTTCATCTCGCACGGCGACCCGCAGTGGCTGCTGGTCGCGGTCGGCTGGTAACGCAGGCAGGAGACGCCATGACACACCCCCTCACGCTCCGGCGCGGGCTCTCCCTCATGCTGGCCGCGGCGCTCGCGCTGTTCGCGAGCGTCGTCGCCGGGCCCGCGTACGCCGCGCCCGTCCTGCTGTCGCAGGGCAAGACCGCGACGGCCTCGTCCGCCGAGAACGCCGGCACCCCCGCCTCGGCGGCGGTGGACGGCGACACCGGCACCCGGTGGTCCAGCACGTTCGGCGATCCGCAGTGGCTCCAGGTCGACCTCGGCACCACGGCGACGCTGAGCCAGGTCGTCCTCAACTGGGAGGCCGCCTACGCCACGGCCTTCAAAATCCAGGTCTCCGACAACGCCACCACCTGGACCGACCTCTACAGCACGACCACCGGCACCGGCGGCACCCAGACCCTCAACGTGACCGGCTCGGGCAGATACATCCGGGTCTACGGCACCGCCCGCGCCACCGGCTACGGCTACTCGCTGTGGGAGTTCCAGGTCTACGGCACCACCGGCACGTCCTCGGGCTGCACCGGCCCTGACGCCGCGCTGAACCGGACCGCGACCGCCTCGTCCACCGAGAACGCCGGGACGCCCGCCTCCGCGGCCGTCGACGGCGACGCCGGCACCCGCTGGTCCAGCGCCGCCGCCGACCCCCAGTGGCTCCAGGTCGACCTCGGCTCGGCCACGACGATCTGCAAGGTCGTCCTGACCTGGGAGGCCGCCTACGCCACCACCTTCAAAATCCAGGTCTCCGACAACGCCACCACCTGGACCGACCTCTACAGCACGACCACCGGCACCGGCGGCACCCAGACCCTCGACGTCACCGGCTCGGGCAGATACGTCCGGATGTACGGCACCGCCCGCGCCACCGGCTGGGGCTACTCGCTGTGGGAGTTCGCCGTCCACACCAGCGGCGGCGGCACGACCGACCCGCCGCCGACCGGCACGCCGATCTCGGCGTACAAGCAGGTGACGGCCTCGTCCTGGGAGGGCGGCAACGCCCCGGCGGCCGCGCTCGACGGGCGGACGACGACCCGCTGGTCAAGCCAGTACTCCGACGACCAGTGGCTGCGGGTGGACCTCGGCGGCGCCGGGCACATCACCGGCGTCACGCTCAACTGGGAGTCCGCGTACGCCACCGGCTACCGCATCGAGGTGTCCGCCAACGGCACGTCATGGACGCCGATCCACACCACGACCAGCGGTAAGGGCGGCGTGGAGAACCTGAGCGTCACCGGCGACGGCCGCTACGTCCGCTTCGTCGGCACGGCGCGGGCGACGGGCTACGGCTACTCGCTCTGGGAGTTCCAGGTCTTCGGCACCGTAGACACGGCGGCCACGACCGCTCCCCTGCTGTCCGCGCCTGCCAAGGCCCCGGCGACCACCGGCCAGTTCGCGCTGTCCGCCCCCGCCGACAAGGCCATGATCACCGACACCCGGCGGCCCGCGTTCTCCTGGGCGGCCGTCTCCGGCGCGGTGCGCTACGAGGTCTGGCTGAACGTCAGCCGCACCGACTACGACTTCACCGCCTCGGGCAACCTGATCGACCTCTACACCAAGGTCGCCGAGCCGACCGGCACGAGCTACACGCCCACCTGGGACATCCCCGACCGGTGGACGTACAAGTGGTACGTCGTCGCGGTGAGCGGCTCGGGCGCGAGGACGACCTCGAACATCCGCACCTTCAGCCTCTACCTGCCCGACATCGAGCAGGTCGCCGACGGCGTCCCGGTCGTCGGCGGCGCCCGCGACCTCAACAAGAACGGCACGGTCGAGCCGTACGAGAACTGGCGGCTGCCCGTCGAAACCCGCGTCAACGACCTTCTCGGCAGGATGACCCCCGAGGAGAAGGCGTACCAGATGTTCTACAACGCCCAGGCCTACCCGCTGTCGGGCTGGCACTTCGGCCCGGCGTTGCCGAACGACCTGCACGCCGTGCTGCTGAGCGCGTCCGGAACCCGGCTCGGCATCCCGCCCGTCTCCGCGGGCGACACCATCGCCGGATACCAGACCACCTATCCGCTGCAGAGCACGCTCGCGGCGGGCAAGGACTACGCGCTCGACTACAAGCTCGGCGACATGCAGCGCCGCGAAGAGCTGGAAGTCGGGGCGCGCGGCGTGCTCGGCCCGCTCGCCGAGGTCGGCACCAAGGTCCTCTACCCCCGCATCCAGGAGGGCAACGGCGAGAACGCCGACGTCGCGGCCGCCCAGGTCCGCGCGCTGGTGGCCGGGCTCCAGGGCGGCCCCGAGCTCAACCCCGCCTCGGTGCTGGCCACCGTCAAGCACTGGCCGGGCGAGGGCGCGGGCGGCGAGGCCGGCATCACCTACGACGCGGTGACGATCAAGTACCACATGATCCCGTTCAGGGCCGCGATGGAGGCCGGCGCCGTCAACATCATGCCCGGCTACGCCGGGAGCTCCTACCTCGACCCGGGCGGGTCGGGTGCGGGCGACAGCAAGCCGATCCTCGACTACCTGCGGAACAACCTCGGCTACACCGGTCTCATCACCACCGACTGGCTGCCGTCGTCGGTCTGGGTCAAGGCCGCGAACGCCGGCTCCGACGTGATGGGCGGGGCCGACCCCGGAGCCACCGGGTTCACCATGGCGACGTTCCTCGCAAACGTCCCGATCGCGCGGATCAACGACGCGGTGACCCGGATCCTGCGCCTCAAGTTCACGCTCGGCGTGTTCGAGCGCCCGTACGGCGACCCGGTGAACGGGCCCTACCGCTTCCACCAGCCGTCGTACGTCGCGCTCGCCAACCAGGCCGCCCGGGAGTCCGTCACGCTGCTCAAGAACAACGGCGCGCTGCCGCTGAAGCTCAAGGCGGGCGACAACGTCGTCGTCGCCGGTCCGCGGGCCACCGACGGCTCGGCCTGCTGCATCTGGACGAGCTTCTTCCATCAGGAGTACGGCTCGCAGACCCTCCTGGACGCGGTCAGGGCGCGGGCGGCCACCGCGGGCGTCAACGTCTACCAGGACACCGGGCCTTCACCCAAGCTCGCGATCGTGGCGGTCGGCGAGCCGACCTACACGCACGCCACCGCCTGGGTGAAGGAGCAACCCCAGCTGCCCGCCGACCAGCTGGCCGTCATCCAGAGCTTCAAGAATCAGGGCATTCCGGTGGTCGTCGTGCTGCCCCTCCCCCGGCCCATCGTCATCAGCGAGTGGAACGGCCTCGCCGACGCCATCGTGGTGACGTACCGGGGCGGTGAGGAGGTCGGCCCGGCCACGGCGAGTCTCCTGTTCGGCGACTACACACCGCGCGGGCGTCTGCCGTGGCAGCTGCCGCGCAGCCTCGACCAGGTCCTCAAGCCGGGCGGCGGCGACGTGCTCGCCGACGCCGTCGAGGACTGGAACCTCCCCTACGACCTGGGCGCGACCGCCGCCCAGCGCGCGGAGATCCGGGCCCGCATCGACGCGGGCCAGACCGTCCCCACCACCTACGGCAACCCCCTCTATCCGTACGGAGCCGGCCTGCAGGGCTGGTCGTGACGCCCGCTTCAGACTGAAGTGGGCAGCGGCCCGCCGCTCCAGGTCATGGCGTCGCCGAAGGCGGCGAGGAGATCCACCTCGCCGCCTTCGGCCTCGGCGTAGGCGCGGTGGAGGTTGAGCACCAGGCGCTCGGCGTCCGCCCATCCGGCGAACTCCCCCAGGTCGGCCGCCTGCGCGGCGGCCAGCGGGGTCAGCCCGTTCTCACGTCCCGCCTGGGCGGTGTCGAGGACGAAGCGGTAGTACCGCTCGTGCGCGGCCAGGACCTCCGGCAGCTCGGAGGCGGTGGCGAGCGGCCCGTGTCCCGGCACGACGTGCTCGGGTTCGAAGGCCGCCAGCCAGTCCAGCGACCGCAACGCCCCCTCGACCGACCCCATCAGGACCATCGGGGTGAGCCCGTTGAACAGCAGGTCCCCGGCGAACAGCACCCGTTCGCCGGGAAGCCAGGCCACCACGTCCCCGGGAGTGTGGGCGGCGTAGCCGGGATGCCGCAGCTCGACGCGGCGCGCCCCCACATGGACGGTCAGCTCGGAGGTGAAGACCACCGACGGCGGGCGGCGCGTCACGTGTCCCCAGTCGGGCACCGGCGTCCACACCGGCGGGCAGGCGTCGATGATCGGATCGACCAGCAACGCCTCTCGCATCGCCGCGTGCCCGAAGACGACCGTGTCGTCCGGGAGCAGGCTGTTTCCGTAGCAGTGGTCCCCGTGCTGGTGGGTGTTCACCGCCAACCGGACCGGGGCGTCACCGGTCGCCTCGGCCACCGCGCCGAGGAACCGCCGGGTGCGCTCCTCGGTCGCGCAGGTGTCGACGATCAGGACGCCGTCGTCGCCTGCCACGGCTCCGGCGTTGTTCAGCCACCACGTGCCGTCCGGCTGCGTCCAGGCGAAGACCCCTGGCACCACCTCATGCAGCCCCGCCCCCTCGGCCCGCTCCACCACGCTCACGATTCCTCTCGTCGACGTCCTGTCCAGGGGGGACCCTATCGACGGAGGCCCACGTCCCCGCTCGGGGGATGGCCGGTCAGCGAGGCGCGTCAGCTCCGGCCGTACAGAGCCGGAAGGTCGATCAGGTGCACATCGGATGAGGCGCGCGCCTGGGCCGCCGCCTTATCGTTGAATCCGGCGCCGCTGAAGCAGACGAGACGGGTACGCGTAGTGTCGTAACGGCCGGACGCGGCGATCAAGTCACGGATGTGCCGGAGACGTTCGACGTGGGCGATTCCCATCGTGTCGTTCCATTTGGCTTCGCCGATGGCCAGGAGCGGCGGCTTGCCGCCGTCAGCGATGCCGATCACGGCCACGTCCACCTCGTGACCGGTTCTGGCCTTGGAATCGTGGACGACACCGTGACCGACGCGGGCAGGCAACCCGCCGAAAAGGTCGGGATCGGCGTGATGCAGCGACCACTCCCGGCAGATCTGCTCGAAATGCGGGCCGAGAACATTGCTGACGAAGCGGCGGCGGCTGGCCTGCCAGACCCGGGCGGCGCTGCCCGGTCGCTCGAGCTGATCCCAGACCGGCCGCATGATGGCGTGGTAGAAGCGGATCAACGGTTCGGAGATGCGGTATGTGGCGCGGTTGTCCCGGAACGCATCCGTATCGCGGTGCAGCAGGCCTGCGTCTTCGAGCACGTTGATGGGATGCGCGATGTCCGTCGCCTTGCGTTCCAGGTAGCCGGCCATGCCCCCGCGCGTGGCGTTACCGTCGGCGACGGCCGCCAGGACGGACAGATACAGGGCGCTGTCACGCAGGTCCGGCTCCTCGGCAAGCAGATAGCGGGCTTCGCGGAACAGTGGTGTCTCCGGGTTGAGCACAGTGCGGACCACCCAGTCGTCGAAGTCCTCCGGTCCCGCCGGAGTGTCGCCCCGTGCGAACTCGCGACGGTAGGCGGGCGTGCCGCCGACAACGGCGTTCACCTTGATTGCCAGCGCCGGATCGGAGATCTCCCAGAACTCGGCGGCCAGACGGTGGTCGAGCGGACGGACGAGCAGTTCCAGCCCCGCCCGTCCGCGCAAGGGCGCGTTCCCGGACAAGAGCCGGCCCATGAAGGACAGCGCCGAACCACACAACAACAGACGCGTACGGGATGTGGTGCGCTGATCCCGCATCGGCCGGAACGCCTCCTGGATGAGGGAAGGCAACTCCGGGTTCGCCCGTGCGAGGTAGGGAAACTCGTCGATCACGACGGGGGTGGGCCGCTCGGAGCCAAGAGCCAGGAGCGCGTCGAGCACTTCGGACCAGTCGGCGAAATGATAGGGGGTGGCAGGGCGGGCATGGGCGGTCAGCGCGGCACTCAACCGGCGCAGCGATTCGGCATCGGCCGCCTCGGTCGCTCCGAAGTAGAAGCCGCCTGCGGCACGACACGCGGCGTCCAGCAGGAAGGTCTTGCCCTGGCGCCGTCGCCCGGAGACCACTCCGAGAGTCGCGCCCGGTTGCTCGTCGGTGATGAACCGCGTCAAGGCGGACCATTCGTAGTCGCGGTCGAACATCCCGACCGGCTTATCCATCCGTGCCCTCGCAGATATAGAAGTACAGTTACATAAACTGTAGTCCTACAAAGAGGCGGCCGTGCGGACACCGGCTCCACAGGATTCGCCCATGCTGTAGCCGGGCACCGTGCGCGATCGGTCGCCCCACGTCGCCACGCTCACTGCTGCACGGTCTGCTACACGGTGAGCACGATCTTGCCGATCTGGGTGCCGGACTCCATGTGCCGGTGTGCCTGCGCGACCTCCTCCAGCGGGAACAGGCGGTCCACCACCGGGCGGAAGGCGCCCGTACGCAGGCCCGAGGCCACGAAGGCGGCCGCGCGGCGCATCCGCTCGGGATCCTTGGTGATCTCCAGCACCGTGTACGTACGCATGTTCAGCGCGGGCATGCCCAGGTCGAAGCCCGGATAGGGCGTGGGCTGCCCGCTCTGCGCACCCCACAGCACCAACGTCCCGCCGGGGGCGACGGCCCTCGCCAGTTCCGTCACGCCCGGTCCGGCGACGGCGTCGAAGACGTACGCGGCGCCCCTGCCGTCGGTCAACTCAAGCACCCGTCCCGCGACGTCCTCCTCGTCGGAGACGACGACCTCGGCCGCGCCCTCCTTGATCAGCCGCCGGCTCTTGGCACGGGTGCGGGTGACGGCGATCGGCGTGGCCCCGACGCGGTTGGCCGTGTGGATCGCGGCCAGGCCGATGCTGCTGGACGCCGCGGTGATCACCGCCACGTCGCCCGCCCGCATCCCGGCCACCTCCGCCATGGCGCCGTAGGCCGTGAGGTAGGGCATCCACACGGCGGCACCGGTGACCGCGTCCACCCCGTCGGGACGGGACAGGAGCGCGGACGCCGGCACGATCGCCTGCTCGGCGTAGACGCCGTAGTCGTTCTGGGAGAAGAAGCCCGGCAGGACGCTGACCGCGTGGCCCTCCGCGAACCCGGCCGCCTCCGGGCCGAGCGCCTCCACCACACCGGCGGCCTCGGTGCCGAGCGTGGCGGGCAGATGCTTCACCGGCTCGATGTACCGGTCGCGGCGGAACAGGATCTCGGCCCTGTTGACGCCGATCGCCTCCACCCGGATCCGCACCTCGCCCCGCCCCGGCTCCCCCGGCTCCAGGTCGTCCAGCCGCAGCACCTCGGGCCCGCCGATCTCGTGGAACCGCACCGTCTTCGACATGTCGTCGTCCTCCGCTCGTCGTGATCGTGGTCCGCTGTGTCGGTTCACTCTGCGGCGAAAGTACGATCGATGTCAAACTTTGATGGGTGTCGTACTATGCAGCCATGGGACGTACGCCACCGCATCCAGAGGTGTCACAGTTCGACCTCCAGCAGGTGCTGGAGGCCCTCGTCGATCCGGTGCGCCGGAGCATCGTCGCGCAGCTCGACGCCTCCGGCGTGGACATCCCGTGTGGGGGCTTCGACATCCCGGTCAGCAAGTCCACCGCCACCCACCACTTCAATGTGCTGCGTGAGGCGGGCCTGATCCGGCAGTACTACGTCGGGACGTCGCGGATGAACTCCCTGCGCCGCGCCGAGATGGACGAGGTGTTCCCCGGCCTGCTCGACGCCCTGACGCGTCAGCCGGTGAGGAAGACCTGACGCTCGGCGGCCCTGTCGTCGAACGCCTCCAGCCGGGCCTGCCCCTCCGCGGCGAGGGCGTCCAGCATGGTGTGCAGCAGCGCGGTGCACAGGACCGTCGGACCGGCGTGGGAGTCGAACGCGAAGCCCGAGCTCACCGGGGCGAGCAGGACCTCGTCCGCGAGGTCGGTGAGCCGGCCCACCGGCTGGTCGGTGACGAGGGCGATCTTCAGCCGGACCCGTCGCGCCCAGACGAGCCCCTGCTCCAGCTCACGCGGATAGCGCGGCAGGCCGATGGCGAGCACCCACGCGGCGCCCGACTCCGCCGCCCTGCTCAGCCGGTCTTCCATGATCGAGCCCGGCACGTCCAGGACGCGTACGTCCGGGAGCACCTTCTCGGCGAGGTAGCCGAACAGGTGCGCCAGCGGCGCGGAGATCCGCAGGCCCATGACCAGAAGCGGGCTCGACCCGGCCAGTTGACCCGCCACCCGCCGGAGCTGCCCGGGGTCGGCCAGGCCGTCGCGCAGCCGTTCGAGGTCGCGGATCTCGGAGGTGACCAGCTCCTGGATCTCGTTGTGGCGGTCGTCCGTCTGAGCCGGTGGCCGATCGCCGAACACCGATGTGCGCAGCGCCTCCCGGAACTCCGGGAACCCACGGAACCCGAGCGCGGCGGCGAAGCGGGTGACCGAGGGCTGGCTGACGCCGGCGCGCTCGGCGAGGTCCGCGCTGGTGAAGAAGACGGCCTCCTGCGCGTTGTCCAGCAGGTAGCGCGCGATCCGGCGTTGCGACGGCGAGAGGCGGTGGCCGTCGAAGAGCGCGCGCAGATTCGCGACGATCCGGGCGGCGTCCAGGACGGCGAGCGGCCGGCCGGGCTCTGGGACGTGCCTCATCCTGGAACACTTCCCTTCCTCGAGGAGTGACGGACCCGGCCTTCTAGCCGGGCCGCCTCACTCGTGAATCGTGAAGCGCCTGCCGGATGCAACGCCGCCGGGCGGCCCCCGCAGGGACCGCCCGGCTACGTCGCGTCGTGATGTCGGTCAGTTCTTCGGGCCGTTGCCGTTGAACCTCGTCTTGCACTCCTGCAGCCGCACGTCGACCTGCTCGCCCCGGTCGACGGTCACGTGCACCGTCTCCAGAACCTCGCCGGTCGGGCGGGCGCAGGTGAGCGTCCAGCTCTCCTTGATGAAGTTGCCCGGCCCGGTGGCGACGACACCGGTCTCGGTGTAGGCCGGGGCCGGCCGTACGGACGGGTTGACGTGCCAGGCGAACTTGCCGTTGGTGGGCGCGACAAGCGTCGACTCCAGATGGGTGGGGACCCTCTGGGGCGGGTCGAGGACATCGTTCGCCTGCTTGATCGGCGCGGTCCACAGGTCGAAGTCCTTGGTGATCTTCAGGACCGCGCCCTTCGGCGCCTTGCCGGTGATGACGGAGTGCGCCGCCGGATCGGCCGCGTACTCCAGGGCCACCATGAACGCCTCGCGGTTCGACTTGCCCTCGTAGCGGCCGGTGCCCGTGTAGTCCTCGATCACCTCGGAGTAGGTGTTGTTGGTCGACTGGGTCTTCATGATCTCGAAGGTGAACCCGAGGCCGCGGGTCGCGTAGTACGACCAGTCCGGGGTCTCACCGGTCGTCTCGTAGTCGAAGCCCGACTTCATGCCGGTGTAGCCGTTCTCGGCCGTGATCGCGTCGGTCAGCGCGGCGTAGACGGCCTCGTCCGGGGCGTCACCCGCGCGCTTCTCCAGCGGCGGGCGCAGGACGGTGTGACCGGAGGTGTGGTTCGTGATCAGGACCGTGACCTGGTTGTTCTTGGTCAGGTCCATGATGTTCTGCACTTCGGGCTCGGAGCCGGGCCCCGGGCCGCGGGTCGTCGCGTTGGAACCGGCGTTGCTGCCCCAGCCGAAGGGGTAGTTGCGGTTGATGTCGACGCCGCCGCTGCTCGCGCACGTCGGGGACACCCCACAGCTCGTACGCCGGTTGATGACGAACCCGTCGACGTTGACGACCGGGACGAAGATGACCCGTGCCGTGTCGAGCAGACGCGTGATCCGGGGGTCCTTGCCGTCGTTGCCGATGAGGTCGTAGGCGAACTCCATCGTGTGCTCGCCGGACGGCCACTCGTTGCCGTGGTGGACGCCCATCATCAGCAGGACCGGCTTGCCGTCGGCGGCGTCGACGTCGTGGGTGACCTCGATGCCGTACACCTCCCGGCCCTGGCGGGTCTTGTGCGGCAGCGTGATGTGCTTGACGAGGCCGGGATGCCGGGCGCTCAGCGCCAGCATCTCGTCGTTGTAGTCGGTGATCGTCCGGTAGGTGGTCCGTCCGCTGGGCAGGCTCGGCGCCTGCTCCTGGACGATCGCCGGGGAGTCCGCGGTGGCGGTGACATCCGCGCCGGCGGCCGGAATGCCGAGACCTCCCAGGAAACCGACGCCCAGCGCCAGCGTGAGAACGCGTTTCCCGAGGACAGAGGCAGTGGAGGGGGACGTGCCTCCTGAAGACATGCTGAAACCTTTCTCAGCCGCGGACGAGCAGGAAACGAAAACGCATCCTTTTCTCCGGGCCGTCTTTCGGCAGCTCGCGACGCCCCCCGAACCGTCGCTGACTGCAAAGTTTCAGTAAGTCTGCGGGGTGAATGTGAGGCTGTCAACCACTGATCGGCTGCCTTCTCCGCACGTACGGAAAATGCGTCGGTGATTTCTCTCACCCGGACGAAATTCCGATGGTGCGGGAAGAACCGCGGCGGGAGCTCAGTCTCCGTTGAGCGCTGTCTGAGGAAGGCGTGAGACGGCTTTGTCAGGATCAGTGCCGTCCGCCGGATATGAGCCGCAGCACATCGGACCACGCTCGCGGCGCGAGACGGGACAACGCGTGCGGGGCCTCACGGAACGTGCTCTCGACACCATCGAACGACCTCGACAGATGCGACACGCACAGAAGGGCGTACGTATGACGAACGATTCCTCGCAGCAGCTCCAGGCCGACATCTCATGCATAAAAGAAATCGCATGGGGCCTGGTCTCCACCGCCGCCCTGGTGGCCGCGGTGGACCTCGGCGTCGCCGAAGCCCTGGAGTCGGGACCGCGCGACCACCGCGATGTCGCCCGCGAGCTCGGCGCCGATCCCATCGCGCTCCGGCAGCTGCTCGACGCCCTCGTCACCAGGGGCGTCTTCCAGCGGCTCGACGACGGGCGCTACACCCACACCGGTCTTTCGCTGCTGCTCAGGGAGAGCGACCCCAACAGCGTCACCTACCTGGTCCGGTGGATCGGTCACCCGTGCTTCTGGACCCTCTGGCCGCACCTCACGGATGCCGTACGGCAGGGCAAGGCGCAGTCCGTCGCCGTCTTGGGCAAGGACTTCTTCAGGTACATCCATGAGGACGACCCCGCCGCCGTGGACGTCTTCAACGCGGCCATGACCCAGGCGAGCAATCACACCTCGGCAGAGGTGGTCAAGGCCCTGGATCTGTCGCAGGCGCAGGTCGTCGCCGACATAGGCGGCGGCCAGGGGCACCTCATCCGCACGGTCCTCGACAGGAACCCCCACCTGAAGGGTTACCTCATGGACCTGGAGGGGGTCGTCGCCAGGGCGCTTCCCGAGTTGCGTCCGAGCGGTGAGTTCGCGGACCGCGTGACGCTGATCGGCGGCGACTGCCGGCAGGAGGTCCCCGCCCAGGCGGACGTCTACCTGCTCAAGAACATCCTCGAGTGGGACGACGAGAGCACGATCCGGACATTGGAGAACGTGCGCCGTAGCGCACGTCCGGGCGCCCGTGTCGTCGTCGTGGAGACACTGACCGACCACACCCCCGAGCCACAGGTCACGACCTCGCTCGACCTGCTGCTCCTCCTCAACGTCGGCGGCCGGAAGCACTCGTCGGAGCACGTCGCGGAGCTGTTCGCACGTACCGGGATCCGGTTCGACCGGGTCCGGCCGACCGGGACCTTCCTGTCCCTCGCCGAGGGCACCGTCGGCGCCTGACCACGATCCCCCTTCACGAGGAGAGGACGGAAATGACGATACGTCTCGACGACCGGGTCGCGATCGTGACCGGCGCGGCATCGGGAATCGGCGCCTCGGCGGCCGTCGCGATCGCCGCCGCCGGCGCCCATGTCGTTCTGGCCGACATCGCCGGCTGCGAGGATACAGAACGCGCGATCAAGAACGTCGGCGGAGACTCCCTGACGATCAGGACCGACGTCTCACGGGCGGACGACGTGAAGTCGCTCGTCGCGCGGACGATCGCCGCGTACGGCAGGCTCGACCACGCCTTCAACAACGCCGGCACGGAGGGCAGGGCCGAGCACGAGATTCACGAGGCGGACGAGGAGGCCTGGGACCAGGCGCTCGCGGTGAACCTCAAGGGCGTGTGGCTGGCCATGAAATACCAGGTTCCCGCGATGTTGGACAGCGGCGGGGGATCGATCGTCAACGGCGCCTCGGTCGCGGCCATGGTGGCCTTCGACAAGAACGGGTCCTACGTGGCCGGCAAGCACGCCATCCTCGGCCTCACCAAGACCGCGGCCCTGGAGTACGCGGACCGCGGGGTGCGCGTCAACGCGGTCTGCCCGGGAGTCGTCCGCACGCCCTTCATCGAGCGGTTCACCGGCAACGTCCCGGAGGTCGAGGCCCGCTACACCGAAATCATCCCGCTCGGCCGTATGGCTGAGCCCGAGGAGGTGGCCAAGGCGGTCGTCTGGCTCCTCTCCGACGAGTCCTCTTACGTGACCGGGCACGGCCTCGTCATCGACGGGGGCCTGGTCGCCCGCTAGATCAGGACGGGAGGCCGCGTCCTTATGAACCGGCGAGTCGTCATCACCGGAATAGGCGTCATGGCACCGGGTGGAATCGGCACCAAGGAGTTCTGGGAACTGCTGAGCGACGGCCGTACGGCGACCCGGAGGATCTCGCTCTTCGATCCCGCTCAGTTTCGTTCTCAGGTCGCCGCCGAAATCGACTTCGCTCCGGAGGAGCACGGGCTGACGGCACGAGAGGTGCGCCGCATGGATCGCGCCGCGCAACTCGCCGTCGTGGCCGCGAGGCAGGCGCTGGAGGACAGCGGCATCGATTTCGATCGCATGAATCCCCACCGTACGGGTGTGACGATCGGCAGCGCCGTGGGAGCCACCATGGGACTCGAGGAGGAGTACCGGGTCGTCAGCGACGACGGCCGTGAGTGGCTGGTCGACCACCGCTACTCGGTCCCGCACCTGTACGGGTACCTGGTCCCGAGTTCGTTCGCGGCCGAGGTCGCCTGGGCGGTGGGCGCCGAGGGGCCGGTGGCCCTCGTCTCCGCGGGATGCACCTCGGGGATCGACTCCGTCGGCCATGCCGTGGAGCTGATCCGCGAGGGCTCGGCTGACGTGATGGTCGCGGGTGCCGCGGACGCGCCGATATCGCCGATCACCGCGGCGTGCTTCGACGCCATCAAGGCGACGACGCCGCGCAACGACGATCCGGAGCACGCCTCCCGCCCCTTCGACGACAGCCGCAACGGCTTCGTGCTCGGTGAGGGGGCGGCGGTCCTCGTCCTGGAGGAGCTGACCGCGGCCCGGCGCCGGGGAGCGCACATCCGTGCCGAGATCGCGGGATACGCGACGCGGTCGAACGCGTTCCACATGACGGGCCTGCGGCCGGACGGGAAGGAGATGGCGGAGGCGATCCGCGCCGCTCTGGACGAGGCGAGGCTGGACGCCGGCGACGTGGACTACGTCAACGCCCACGGTTCCGGCACGAAACAGAACGACCGGCACGAGACCGCGGCGTTCAAGCGCAGCCTCGGAGCCCACGCCTACGAGGTGCCGATCAGCTCCATCAAGTCGATGATCGGGCACTCGCTCGGCGCCATCGGCTCGATCGAGATCGCGGCGTCCGCGCTGGCCATCGAGAACGACCTCGTGCCTCCGACGGCGAACCTCCGTCATCCCGACCCGGAGTGCGACCTCGACTACATCCCGATCACCGCCCGCGAGTGGCGGACCGAGACCGTCCTGACGGTGGGCAGCGGCTTCGGCGGCTTCCAGTCGGCGATGGTCCTGACCGACCCGGATCGGAGAGACCGGTGAACACTTCGGTGATCGTGACCGGCTTCGGGGTCACCGCCCCGAACGGGCTGGGGACGCGCGACTACTGGTCGGCGACGCTGGCCGGGCGCAGTGGCATCGACCGGGTCTCACGGTTCGACGCCGGCCGCTACCCTTCTCGGCTGGCCGGCGAGGTCTCCGCGTTCGTCGCCGCCGACCATCTGCCGAGCCGGCTCCTCCCCCAGACCGACCACATGACGCGGCTGGCCCTCGTCGCCGCCGACCTGGCGCTGGCCGACGCGAACGTGTCATCCGGCGACGCGGACTCGTACGGCATGGGCGTGGTCACGGCGAGTTCGGCGGGAGGTTTCGAGTTCGGCCAGCGAGAGCTGCAGAACCTCTGGCGGCACGGCAGCAGGCATGTCAGCGCGTACCAGTCCTTCGCCTGGTTCTACGCGGTCAACACGGGCCAGATCTCCATCCGGCACGGCATGCGCGGGCCGAGTGGCGTCGTCGTCACCGACCAGGCCGGTGGGCTGGACACGGTGGCGCAGGCGCGCCGCCTGATACGCAAAGGTACCGGCCTCGTCCTCGCCGGGGGCGTCGACGGCTCGATCTGCCCATGGGGATGGGTGGCCCAGATGGCCGGCGGCCGCCTCAGCCGCTGCGACGACCCGCGCCTGGCCTATCTCCCGTTCGACGCCCGCGCGGCCGGCCACGTTCCCGGTGAGGGCGGGGCGATCCTGGTCCTCGAGGACGCCGAGGCGGCGGCGCGCCGCGGCGCGGGGCCGGGCTACGGCGAGATCGCCGGTTACGGGACCGCCTTCGACCCGCGTCCCGGCTCGGGAGGCGCGCCGGCCCTGCCTCGCGCTATGGAACTGGCCGTGCGCGACGCCGGGCTGTCCCCGGGTGACATCGACGTGGTCTTCGCCGACGGAGCGGCGGTTCCCGCGCTCGACCGGATCGAGGCCGACGCGATCACCGCGATGTTCGGCGCCGGCCGCGTCCCCGTCACCGTGCCGAAGACCATGACCGGGCGGCTGTACGCGGGCGGCGCGGCGCTGGACCTCGCGACGGCGCTGCTGTGCCTGCGGGACGGCGTGATCCCGCCCACGATCAATGTGACACCGGAGGCGGCGTACGGCCTCGACCTCGTCACCCGGCGGCCCCGGACGGCTCCCGTGCGGACGGCGCTGATCGTCGCGCGGGGAGAGGGCGGCTTCAACTCGGCGATGGTCGTGCGCCGTCCTGACGACGAATGAAGGAGAGACAGTGAGCCAGGAAAGCACGGCGACCCCTCGCATGACCGCCGAGGACCTGCTGGGCATCCTCCGCACGTGCGCGGGGGTGGCCGACGACATCGTCCTCGACGAGAAGGCGCTCGACACCGATTTCGGGAGCCTCGGCTACGACTCGATCGCCTTGCTGGAGGTCACCGCGAACCTCGAGCGGACTTTCCACGTCGATCTCGACGACGACGCCATCAAGGCGAGCGACACGCCACGCGACGTCATCTCCATGATCAACGGTAGGTAGGGTCATGCCCACCCAGGACGCGACCTCGGATACCGCATGGGTGATCTGCCCTGGATGCGGTGAGGTCCTCTACAGGAAACGTCTCGCCCGCGAACTGGACGTGTGCCATGGCTGCGGACACCATCACCGGGTAGGCGCACGAGCTCGCGTCGAGCAGCTCCTCGACGACGCCGGCCTGGAATGGGTCGACGTGCCGGAGCGCAGCGCGGACGTGCTCAATTTCGTCGACACTCTCCCCTACCCCGCCCGGGTGTCCAGGGCGCGGCGGGCCACCGGGCTGGGCGAGGGCGTGGTGGTCGTAACCGGCACCGTCGCGGGCAACCCGCTCGTCGCGGCCGTCATGGACTTCGGCTTCATGGGCGGCAGCCTCGGCTCGGCGATCGGAGAGGCGGTCGTCAGAGCCGCCGACCTCGCCCTGCGGCGGCGTGTTCCGCTGGTCCTCGTGTGCGCGTCCGGAGGGGCGCGCATGCAGGAGGGCGCGCTCGCGCTGATGCAGATGGCCAAGACCAGCCAGGCCCTCGCCCAGCTGGACGAGGCGGGCATCCTGACGATCTCCGTCATCACGGACCCGACCTTCGGGGGCGTCGCCGCCTCGTTCGCGACGCTCTGCGACGTGCTCGTCGCCGAACCCCGGGCACGCCTCGGCTTCGCCGGCCCCCGGGTGATCGAGCAGACGATCCGGCAGAAACTCCCGCCGCGCTTCCAGACCGCCGAATTCCTGCTGGAACGCGGGCTCATCGACGTCATCCGCCCACGCCGCGCGCTGCGGGCCACCCTCGCCCGGCTCCTGGCGGCCGGTCGCCCGGCGAGGCCCACGCCGTCGGGGACCGGGCCGGGCGGGGCCGGCGCGGCGGCGGAGAGTGTGATCCGCGACCCCGCGCGGCTGCCGTCCGTAGACGCGTGGACGGCCGTGCGGACGGCGCGCGACCTGGATCGGCCGACCACCCTGGACCACATCGCCCACGTGTTCGACGACTTCGAGGAACTGCGCGGCGACCGCGTGTCGGGTGACTGTCCCGCGATCGTCGGCGGCCCCGCCGTGCTGAACGGATGCCCGGTGATGGTCATCGGCCATCAGAAGGGACACTCCTTCGGCGAGCTCCGGGCCAGGAACCACGGGATGGCCACCCCGCAGGGATACCGCAAGGCGGTGCGCCTGATGCGGATGGCGGCCAAGCTGTCGCTCCCGCTGATCACCCTGATCGACACACCGGGCGCCTATCCGGGCCTGGAGGCGGAGGAATCAGGCCAGGCCATGGCCATCGCAGAGGCCATCCGGTGCATGGGAGGCCTTCCGACGCCGATCGTCTCCTGCGTCATCGGGGAAGGGGGCAGCGGCGGCGCTCTCGCGATCGGCGTGGCCGACGAGGTGCTGATGTGCTCGAACGCGACCTACTCGGTGATCAGCCCGGAGGGATGCGCCTCGATCCTGTGGCAGGACCGGGCGATGGCGCCGGTCGCCGCCGAGGCTCTCCATCTGACCGCGCCGCAACTGCTCCGGCTCGGAATCGCCGACGGCGTGATTCTGGAGCCGGAGGGCGGAGCCCAGCGCGACAGAGCGCTCATGGCGGAGCGGCTGCGCGCGGCGCTGACCGACTCCCTGCGGAACCTGGCTTTGATCGAGCCCGACGAGCTGAGAAAGACCCGCCGGGCGCGATTCCGGTCGTTCGGCGAGACGGCGGACATCGGCGAGGCGGCCTTCACGTGACACGGACTGGAGCGACCTTGACCGCACACATCACTCACGATCCCGACGGCCCCGGGACGACGGCGGGCGCCCGCGATCCTCGGCACGCGCCCGACGACCCCGGCGCGTTGCTGGACCAGGTACGGCACCAGGCCCTCGCACTCCTCGCCGAGATGCCGGAATCGCCCCGGAGCCTCCGCATTCGCGTCGCCGACGTGGACCTTGGCATCGAATGGGAGACGCCGGTCGCGGCCGGGGGCGCCGCGGGCTCCTCCGGCGAGCCCGCGCGACCCGGTGCCGAGGCCGCCGGCCCCGAGTCCCCCGCGCCGTCACGGGTCCACCACCTGACCGCGCCGACGGTCGGCGTCTTCTACGGGGCTCCCGAGCCCGGCGCCGAGCCGTACGTCCGGGAGGGAGACGTCGTCGCCGCGGGACAGCAGGTGGCCATCGTCGAGGCCATGAAACTGATGATCCCCGTCGAGGCGGACCGCCCGGGGAGGATCGCCGGGGTGCTCAAGGAGAACGGCGCCGCCGTCGAGTACGGCGAGCCGCTGTTCGCGCTGGCGCCGGTGGGTGACGAGGCGCCGGATCATGATCGGTAAGGTGCTGATCGCCAACCGTGGCGAGATCGCTCTCCGCGTCGCGCGTACATGCCGGGAACTGGGCATACGGACCGTCGCCGCGCACTCGACGGACGACCGCGACTCGGCGGCGGTGCGTTACTGCGACGAGGCGATCCAGATCGGCCCGGCTCCCGCCAGGCGCAGCTACCTCAACATCGCCGCGCTCGCCGAGGCCGCTCTGCGCACCGGCGCGGACGCCGTGCATCCCGGGTACGGCTTCCTCTCGGAGGATCCCGACTTCGCCGAGGTCTGCGAAGACAACGGCATCGTCTTCATCGGCCCGCCTGCCCGGGTGATGGCCCGCCTCGGAGACAAGATCGCCGCGCGTGCCCTGATGGCGGAGGCGGGACTGCCCATGCTGCCGGGGAGTCCCGACCCCGTGTCCTCCCCCGAGGAGGCACTCAAGGTGGCCGGCGACATCGGTTATCCCGTCGTCATCAAGGCCGCGGCGGGCGGCGGCGGCCGCGGGATGCGACTGGTACGCGAGAGCGCGGAGATGCCCGCCGCGTTCAACGAGACCCGATCCGCGGCGCAGGACCTGTTCGGAGACGGCCGCGTCTTCATCGAGCGCTACCTCACCGGCAGCAGACACGTCGAGATCCAGGTGCTGGCCGACCGGCACGGCGACGTCGTCCACCTTGGCGAACGGGACTGCTCCGCCCAGCGCCGCTACCAGAAGCTCGTCGAGGAGAGCCCGGCGCCGGCCCTGCCGGCCGGACTTGTGAAAGAGATGGCCGATGCCGCGCTCCGGGGCGCCGCCGCCGCGGGCTACGTCGGCGCGGGCACCGTCGAGTTCCTCGTCGACGACGCGGGACACTTCTACTTCCTTGAGGTCAACTGCCGCATCCAGGTCGAGCATCCGGTCACCGAGATGGTCTACGGCGTGGATCTCGTGCGGGAGCAGCTGCGCATCGCCGCCGGGCGGCGCCTGTCCTGGCGACAGGAGGATCTGACGCCACGCGGTCACGCGATCGAGTGCCGCGTGAACGCCGAGGACGTGGGTCGCGGCTTCACGCCCGCCCCGGGGATCCTCGACGTCTTCGCGCCTCCGGCCGGACCGTTCGTACGAGTGGACACCCACGGCTACCCGGGGTACCGCATTCCCGCGTCCTACGACTCCCTGCTGGCCAAGCTCATCGTGTGGGGCCGGCGGCGCGACGAGGCGCTGAGCCGCATGGACCGGGCCCTGGCCGAGTTCCGGATCACCGGTGTGCCGACCACGGTGAACTTCCTCCGCGAGATCATCCGCAGCCCGTCCTACCGGGCGGCCCGGCACGACACGAACCTCGTCCAGCACCTCCTCGCCGGCCGGACGGCCGCCGGGCACACGAACGGGAGCGACTCGTGATCGACAACACGCGACCGGCGCCGCCGGGCACCGAGCCGGAATGGCTGCGCCCGCTGCTGAAACCGGACGTGCCCGCACGCGTCAGTTCCGCGGGCTACCTCGACGTCCTGCCCGACCATGACGTGGCCGCCCCCAACCGCTCGCAGTCGCTGTGGCTCAGCGGTCTCGGGCCCAGGATCTATCTCAGCCTTGTCCAGCCGCTCGTCCGTCTCGTCGGCGCCCCGCCCGGCCCGGGCGCGCTCGCGTCCGGACTGCGCCTGGCGCCGGGTGCGAGCGTCCTCGACGTCGGATGCGGTCCCGGCGTGATCACCGCCGGGCTGGCGGAGGCCGCCGGCCGGGAGGGCCGCGCCGTCGGCCTGGACGTGTCGGCTCCGATGCTGCGGCAGGCGGCCGCCGTGGCACGGCCGAACATGGGCCTGGTCCGCGGCGACGCGCAGGACCTTCCGTTCCGCGACGCCGTGTTCGACGCGGTCTGCTCCACCGCCATGATCATGATTCTTCCCGACCCCTCGGCCGCACTCACCGAGATGACCCGCGTCCTGCGCCCCGGAGGCAGGATCGCGATCGTGGTCCCGTGCCGCGGCGGCGGCCTCGTCGGCACGATCGGCGCGTACGCCGGCCGGTTCGCGGGCGGGCGCATGTTCGGTCCCGACGAGGTCGCAGCGCTCCTGGAGCCGCTCGGCTTCGACCTCATCCGCAGCCACGCGAACGACATGATCAGCACCACTTACGCACGGAAGGCGGACGCGTAGCGGCCGTCGCGATTCGAATCTTGGAGGCAGCCATGACGTCCTTCCAGGCGCTCAGCGAGGGCGTGAACGCGTGCAGAATCGTCGATCTGTCGAGCGACGTCGGCAATCACGCCGACGGCCCGTTCAAGACGGAGATCGACGCGCTCGAGCCGGTGCCGGGCGCGAGGTTCTTCTGCGAGAACGTGCTCCCGAAGGTCGCGCCCCATGCCGTCGGGCGGCTCAGGCCCGAGAACTTCCCCAAGGGCGCGTTCCTGCGTCACGAGATGGTGCGCGCGTCGGTGCACGCGGGTTCCCACGTCGACGCGCCGGGACACTACGGCCCGGCGGACGACGGATCGCCCGGGCTCATCAACGAGGCCCCGCTCGGGTCCTTCATCGCCCCCGGCCTGATGTACGACGTGAGCCGGCTTCCGGACGACGTCGTGGGCCTGCGGCACGTCGACGTGCCGGGCCGCGGGAGCGAGGGCGCCATCGCGCTCATCAGGACCGGCGGCGGGAAGGCGATCGGGAGCGATCTGGTCGAGGCGTTCCTGGATGCCGGCATCACCGTGCTCGGCACGGACGGAGAGAGCTTCGACGGGCCCTTCGCCCCGATGATCGACAGATATCTCGCGAGCGGGGACGACGCCGCGCTGTGGCCGGCTCATGTCCTCGGCCGCAGCCGCCCCTACTACCAGCTGGAACGGCTGCGCAACCTCGAGAAGCTACCGGCTTCCGGATTCCTCGTCATCGCGTTTCCCGTGCTCATCGAAGGCGCCACCGCCGCGTGGACGCGAGCGGTCGCGCTGGTTCCCCAAGGCGGCGCCGCGCAGGCGCCCGGCAGAGAGGAATGATCCATGCCCGTCATCACACGATCGGTGATCGTCAACGCTCCCGTCGAGGTGACCTTCGAGGTCTCCAACCGCATCGACAAGTGGCCCGAGATGATCCCGGAGTATCTGCGGTCCGAGATCCTGCGGCGCGAGGGGCGGAAGATCTGGTTCCGGCTGACCAACGCGGACGGAGCCTCTTGGGTGTCCTGGAGGATGCTCTATCCGCCCCACCTGGCCTACGCCGAGCGGCACGACCCCGTCGCACCGTTCGCGTACAACCACCTGACGTGGATCTACCAGGCGCTCCCGGGCAACCGCAGCCAGATGACCTGGGACATGTGCTTCGAGCTCTCCGACGAGCTGAGGGACCAGGAGGAGGGGTGGCGCGAGCGGATGGCCGAGCACACGGCCGCCAACCAGGAGGCCCTCCGCAAGTACATCGAGTCCCTGGTGGAGGGCGCGTGATGCGCGAGGCGGAACACGTACCCGTCCTGATCGTCGGCGGGTCCGTCAGCGGCCTGTCCACGGCGGCCTTCCTCGCGCGTCAGGGGGTCGCCTGCCGATTGGTGGAGCGTCGCGGCCGGCCCGCGTGGCACCCCCGGATGAGCGACGTGGGGCCGCGCTCCATGGAGCTGTTCCGATCCCTCGGCATCGAGGAGCGGCTGCGCGCCCTCGACGAGGGACGCGAAAGCGTGATCATCCGGGTCGACAGGCTCGCGGGCCGGGAGATCGAGCGGCTGTCCATGGGCGGGCCCGAGGAGTACGGCGGGCTCACCCCGACGGGGCAGGTCTGGTGCGATCAGGACCAACTCGAACCCGTCCTCCGGGCCCGCGCGGAAGAACTCGGAGCCGACATCCGCTTCGGTGTCGAACTGGTCGGCTTCACCCAGGACGAGGCCGGGGTCCGCGCCGTTCTCCGCGACACGGCCGGGGGCGGCGAGCACACGGTGACCGCCTCGTACCTCGTGGCGTGCGACGGCGCGCAGAGCCCGGTGCGCGAGCGCCTCGGCATCACCTGCGACGGACCGGGCGTGCTGTCGCACCAGGCCGGCATCCTCTTCCGGGCGGATCTCAGCTCGGCGCTGCGGGGCCGGAGCTTCGTGCTCTGCCTCGTCGACGACCTGGTGGACTCCGCGACCGGCGACCGCCTGAACATCCTGCTGGAGCGGAACCTGGGACGCTGGACGCTGAGCGTGCCCTGCGACGCGGCACGAGGCGAGGGCGCGGCGGACTTCACACGGGAACGCTGCGTGGACCTCGTCCGCCGGGCGGTGGGCCAGGACGACCTGAGCGTCGAAGTGCTCGGCACGGACGTCTGGCCGATGCGGGCCCTGCTCGCCGAGCGCTACCGCTCGGGAAGGGTGTTCCTGGTCGGGGACGCGGCCAAGGTCCTCCCGCCGACCGGCGGCTTCGGGGGCAACTCGTGCATCGAGGACGCGCACAACCTCGCCTGGAAGCTGGCCGCGGCGCTCGACGGCACCGCCTCCCCCGGCCTTCTGGACAGCTACGAGGCCGAGCGCAGGCCGGTCGCCCAGCTGCTCCTCCGGGAGTCCGTCGCACGTGCGGGCCTGTTCCTGGCCGGTGCCGCCCAAGGCGGGTCCCGGCAGCCCGGCGACGGCCCGTCGAAGGCCGGCGTCGTCCTCGGCTACCGCTACAACTCCGGCGCGCTGATTCCGGATCCCGGCCCGGCGGACCCCGCCCCGGTCGAAGACCCCCGCCGGCCTTCCGGCCGCCCGGGAACGCGCGCCCCTCACGTCGTCGTGGAACGGCACGGCCGGACGCTGTCCACGATCGACCTGTTCGGCCCGGGCTTCGTCCTGCTGACCGGTTCCCGCGGCACCGCCTGGCAGCGGGCGGCCGCCGAGGTGGCCGGCGACCTCAGGGTCGATCTCACCGCCTACCGGGTGACACCGCCGCGGCCGTCCGCCTCTGCCGGCGGGGCCGCGGGCGACGCCGTCCTGCTCGACGTGGAGGACCGGTGGACCGGCGCGTACGGCGTGGGGGACGGCGGCGCCGTACTGGTGCGTCCCGACGGCTTCATCGCCTGGCGCCGTCCCGCGGAGGAAGACCGGCCGGGCGACGCGCTCAGGGACGCGCTCGTCAGGCTGCTGCGTCCCTCCGGGGCCCCTTCCACGGCCGGAGGTCCGCCACGCACCCTCACGGTGACCGCGGACGCGAGCGCCACGGCGCCCGCGGCCTCGTGACGAAGGGACCGTCAGGTATGCGTGTGACCGTCTTCGGCGCCAGCGGCCGCACCGGCCGTCTGGTCGTGGAACGGGCGCTGGCGCGGGGACACGACGTGACGGCGGTCACGCGTGCCCCCGCCTCGGTCGCCGGCGGAGCCGGCCGCCGTCACCCGGGCAGACTCGAAATCCTCCGCGGCGACGTCGGCGACCTCGCATCGGTCCGCGAAGCGGTGCGGGACCGCGACGTCGTCCTCTCACTGGTCGCTCCCCCGCTCGCTCGCCATGTCCTGCGTTCCACCAGCCTCTACTCGGAGGCCGGCCGCAACCTCGTCCGGGCGATGCGGACGACGGCATCGGGACGGCTGATCACCGTGTCCTCCGCCGGAGTCGTCGACGGCGACCCTTCCCATCCCCCGCTCTACCGCCTGGTGCTGAAGCCGCTCCTCTTCGACCGCGCCCTGTACCGGGACATGCGGATCATGGAGAAGGAGGTGGAGGAGAGCCGTCTGGAGTGGATCGTCGTCAGGGCCTCCGGACTCACGAACCGCCCACCCACCGGGAGGTACCGCGTGGGACTGGGCCGGCTTCCGCAGGGAGGGTCACGGGTGTCGCGGGCCGACCTCGCCGATTTCCTCATCGCCCAGTTCGACGGCACGACGTACGTGGGCGAGCATCCGACGGTCGCGTACTGATCGCCGCCCGGCCCGTCCACCGCCGTCCGGTGGCCGGGATTCCTAGCAGTCGTCATGACAATCAGTTAGGCTGATCGTCCGTTCTACTGTCTCATAGCGCGCCGCGCGCGTGCTTCGCCGTTCCCTGCCCCGCCCAGGCCGACATCCCGGGCGGCCGCGGAACTCGACGCCGTGCGCCCAGAGGTCGGCAGGGAGAGAAAGCATGCAGGTCGTACAGGCAGTGCGTTTCGGAAGCCCCGGCGTGCTGGAAGTCGGCGAGGCGCCGGATCCGGTCGCGGGCCCGGGACAGGTCGTGGTGGACGTGTCGTTCGCCGACACCCTCTTCCTCGACATCGTGATCCGCCGGGGCGTCCCCGGCCCGTGGGCGGTGCGTCCGCCGTACGTGCCCGGCTTCGGAGTGGCGGGACGCGTCCTCTCGGCCGGGGACGGGGTGGACCGTTCGTGGGTCGGCCGCGACGTGGTCGGGCGGCCGGGCGCGTTCGGCCCGGGGCCGGACACCGGAGACGTCGAGCAGGCGGCCGCCGGCTTCTCGCCGACGGGCGGGTACGCCGAACGGGCCACGCTCTCGACCGGCGCGATTTTCCCCGTGCCGAACGGGCTGGGCCTCGACCAGGCGGCGGCCCTCATCAACGACGGTTTCACCGCCATGCAGATCGCGGAGGCGGCGGGCATACGTTCCGGTGAGCGGGTGCTGGTCATGCCGGCGGGAGGCGGCCTGGGCAGCCTGCTCGTCCAGCTCGCCCACGCGGCGGGCGCCCAGGTGGTCGCGGCGGCCCGGGGCCGCCGCAAGTGCGAACTGGCGCGGTCTCTCGGCGCCGACGCCGCGATCGACTACGCGGAGGAAGGCTGGCCGGAACGCGTACGCGAGGCGACCGACGGCAAGGGCCTGGACGTCGTCCTCGACGGCGTGGGCGGCGAGATCGGCCGCCTCGCGTTCCCGGTGGCGGCGCCGGGGGGCCGCTTCTTCGCGTTCGGCTCGCCCAGCGGCTCGTTCACGGAGGTGGACCCCGGCGAGGCGAGAGAACGCGACGTCACGGTGGTCGGTCTGATGCAACTACCGATGCGGCCGGGAGACGAAAGGCGCCTGCCCGCCCAGGCGCTAGCTCAGGCGGCCGAGGGCCGTATCACGCCGGTCATCGGGCAGACCTTCCCGTTGCGGGACGCGGCGGCCGCGCACGCCGCCATGGAGGCACGCGGAGTGATCGGGAAGACTCTGCTGCTGCCGGGAGGCACCGCCGAGGCCGGCCTGTGACGAGAGCGGAGCGTCCGCGCCGGACGCCGGCGCGGACCGCCTCCGGACGGGACCGGGAGGCGGATGACGACACGGCGCGCGGGAGGACCTCCGGGGACGCTCCGCTCGCTACCGGGGCGGAGCGCCGGCGTCGCCGGGCCCCTGGCCCCGGACGGCCCGGCCGAGCAGCTCGGTGAGCGTCCGCCGTTCGTCCTCGTCGAGCGCGCCGAGGAGTTCGCCTTCCGCCCCGCTCACCAGGCCGCGCCCCTGCTCCCCCGCCCGTACGCCGTCCGGCGTAAGCGTCAGCAGGTAGGCGCGCCGGTCCGCGGGGCTACGGCGACGCTCGACGAGCCTCGCCTGTTCGAGGCCGTCGACGACCGCGACGACGGTGGTCCGGTCGATGCCGAGGCGCTGGCCCAGGTGCTGCTGCGTCATCGGGCCCTCGTCGGCCAGCAGCGCCAGGACGGCCTGCTGCTTCACGGTCACCCCCAGCGCCTCGAGCCGCCGGGCTTCCAGGTCGAGGGCGCGCATGTAGAGCCTGCCGAGCAGGAAGCTGAGACGGCCGGACAACGCCTGGGGCACCTCGGAGGTCATGCTGAGAGATTAGCAGCGGCACAAATAAACCGCTGTCCTGATTGTCAGTCAGGCTGTTACAGTTGCGCTCGACGAGACCCTGATCCGTGCGGAAGGACGAGCCGAATGACGGAGAGCACCGAGCAGAGGACGGAGTCGTCGCACCCCAATCGCTGGCGATGGTTCGGGCTGGCTTCGGTCGCGCTCGCACAGCTGATGATCGTGGTCGACATGACGATCATCAATGTGGCGTTGCCCTCCATCAACGCCGACCTGGCGATCACGGCGGCCGACCGGCAGTGGGTCATCACCGCGTACACGCTCCCCTTCGCGGGACTCCTCCTGCTGGGCGGGCGGGTCAGCGACTACACCGGCCGCAAGCGAGCGCTTCTCATCGGGCTGGTCGGCTTCGCCGCGGCTTCGGTGGCCGGTGGCGCGGCGACGAGCCTGACGATGCTGCTGGCCGCCCGGGTGGCGCAGGGAGCGTTCGGCGCGCTGCTCGCGCCCGCGTCGCTCTCCCTCGTGGCCACGACCTTCACCGACCCCAAGGAGCGGGGTGCCGCGTTCGGGGTCTTCGGCGGGGTCGTCGCAGCGGGATCACCGATCGGGCTGATCCTCGGCGGAATCCTCACCACATCGCTGAGCTGGCACTGGGTGCTCTACGTCAACGCTCCCATCGCCCTGGTCGCCGCACTCGGCGTCGTGGTGTTCCTGCACGAGTCCCGCGCCGAGGTCAGGACCGGATACGACTTCCTCGGAGCGGTGCTGGCCACGGCCGGCCTGGTGGCGATCGTCTGGGGGTTCACCAAGGCGACGCAGGACGGCTGGACCGCGACGGCCACCATCGTGTCGCTCGCCGCGGGCGTCGTCCTGCTGGCCCTGTTCCTGCTCGCGGAGGCCCGGGTGGGCAACCCCCTGCTCCCTCTGCCGATCCTCCGCCATCGCGGACGCGGCGGCGCCTACCTCGTCGTCGCGCTGATGATGGCCGGGCCGTTCGGCGCCTACCTGTTCATCAGCTTCTTCCTGCAGGACATCAAGCATTACTCCGCCCTGCGGACGGGGCTGGCCTTCCTGCCGCTGACCCTCGGCGTCATGCTGGCCGTGGGCCTCGGCAGCCGGCTGATGACGACCGTCGCGCCACGGTTCATCATGGGGGCCGGCCTGCTCCTGGGGGCCGTGGGGATGGCGCTACTCACGCGCCTCGACGCCGACAGCGCGTACGCGTCCGGCGTCCTTCCCTCCTTCATCCTGATCGGCATCGGGATGGGCCTCGTCCTGCCGGCCGCACTCGACCTGTCGACGTTCGGCGTACGGCCCAGCGAGACGGGCGTGGCGAGCGCGATGTTCAACGTCTCCCAGCAGGCCGGCGCGTCGCTCGACACCGCGTTGCTGAACACCGTCGCGGCCAACGGCACCGCGGCCTACCTCGCCGCCAACGCCTCCAGCGTGCAGAGCCAGGTTCACGGCTACAACCTCGCGACGGGGTGGGCGGCGGGGATCCTGCTCGTGGCCGCGCTGGCCGCCCTGCTCCTGATCGACACCCGGCTGGGAAAGACGGCTCCCATGGCGACGAGCCCCGAAGCCGACGCGACGATCGCCCCCTAGCGGTCACCTTCCGGTCCCGAAACACCGCGATGAGGCGGCGCCCACCCCGGCACTCCTCATCGCGGCTTTTGCCGTGACCGGGATCATAATCGATCGCACAGTGAGACACCCGTCGCGTGAGGAGTTCACTTTTGAATGGTACGGACAGGACCAGTAAACCCCTTGCCACCTTTTAGGGCTGATGTCATATACTAAGGTAGCCTAAGGAAACATTACGGGGCATTCCGGGGAATCGAGCACGGGCCGGAACCATGTAAAAGGATGTCCAAAAACGGGGAGACATCGGCGGCGGGCAGCCCGTTCCATTCATTCGAGCACGTCTCCGTGGCGGCATCCCATCCGGCACACGCTCTGAACAGACAGGGGGCCGGCGATGCGCTTTTCGGTATTGGGAGACTTCTCAGTAACTATAGCAGGAAGAGACGTCACCCCGCGATCCGCGAAACTGCGCAGCATGCTCGCACTACTCACCATAAGAAATGGGCAGACCACCACCGTCGACTCCATCATCATGGAGCTGTGGAACGGCCGTCCGCCGGACCGGGCGATCGGAACCGTTCACACTTATGTCTACGAACTCCGCAAGGCGTTGAGCGCACCCGACGACGAGCCGGGCGAGAGCGTGCTCGTCACCGTTCCGCACGGCTATTGTCTCGACCTGAGCGGGGCGGATTTCGATCTCCGCCGGTTCGAGGAGCTCGCCGCGCAGGGGTCGTCGCTTCTGAGCGAGGGCGCCAGGACGCGGTCGCCGGACAAGCTGGAGCTGGCAAGCGCTCATCTGACCGAGGCCCTCCGCCTGTGGCGGGGCGAGCCCCTGGCGAACGTGGCCTTCGGTGAACAGGTGAGGAGCCATGTCGCCTGGCTGGAGGAGCAGCACAAACAGGTTCTGTATATGCATCTGCATGCCGAGATGAAACTCGAGAGATATTCCTCCTTGATCGGCGAGGTCAAACTTCTCATCGAACGTCATCCGTTTCACGAGGAGCTCTACGAGATCCTCATGACCGCGCTCTCCCGCTCCGGCCGCCGGCTCGAGGCGCTGAACGTCTACCACGAGATGCGCGAGCGCCTCAACAACGAACTCGGCCTGGATCCGGGCCCTTCGCTCCAGCGACTGCAGCAGGCGCTGATCGCGGGAGGCCATGAAATCGACAGGCGTGATCCTCAGGTCCGCCCCGAACGGATCGCCCCGAAGGACAGGCTCGCCCAGTTGCCGCCGGACGTTCCCGATTTTCTCGGTCGCTGCGAAATTCTCCGGGACATCGTCAGCCACATCACGGCGACGAACGGGACCGCCGCCCCGATCGTCTGCATACACGGCGCCCCCGGCACGGGAAAGAGCGCGACCGCGATACACGTGGCCAATCGGGTGTCCGCTGAATTCCCCGACGGCCAGATCTACATCGACCTGAAGCGCAAAGAGCCGGCGGCGGAATTCGAGAAGGACGTGTTCGCAGAGATTCTGCGCACCCTCGGCGCCGCGGACGAGGAACTCCCGCGGACGTTGCCGGGGCTGGTGGGCGTCTTTCGCGCACTGACACGCCAGCGCAGGATCCTGCTCGTCCTGGACGGCGCCGAGCCGCACATGGAGATAACGGGCTTCCTCCCTCTCGGCTGCCCGACGATCGTCACGAGCACCAGGCCACTGCACGGCCTGGCCGGCGCGACCATGGTCCAGCTCGACACTTTCACGCCGGAGGAGGGGATCGGCCTGCTGGAACGAATCGTCGGAAAAGATCGGGTGGACGCGGAGAGAGAGACGGCGCTGTGCCTGATCAACCAGGTCGACACGCTTCCGCTGACCATCCGGTTCCTGGGCGAGCGCCTCAGCTTCTCGCCGAGGTCGAGCATCGAACAACTGAGAAAGTCCATGTTCAGATGCGAGGCCGACATTTGCCTGTCCCAGTTGGAACGGATAGGGCTGGACCTGTTCTCACGCCTCGAGTCCGCGTACCGTCAGCTCAGTCCGAAGGAACAGACAGCCTTTCTCGCGCTGTCCTGCTTACGAGCCAATTCTTTCTCTCTCACGGAGGCCGCGCAGGCGTTCTCCTGCGGGGACACCGAGGCCGGCATCATTCTCACCAGTCTTGTGGACGCGGGCCTGGTGAAAGCGCTGGACGATGAGGGCGGGCAGACCTACAGGCTCCCCCGGTTCACCGGACTGTATCTCGTGGAACGCCTGGCCAGGAGATCGGATCAGGTCGGCCGGTGCCTGCCGCTCACCGCCATCTGACCTCCCGCACCACCACACCG
Source organism: Microbispora rosea (assembly GCF_900156315.1). Taxonomy (GTDB): domain Bacteria; phylum Actinomycetota; class Actinomycetes; order Streptosporangiales; family Streptosporangiaceae; genus Microbispora; species Microbispora rosea. The sequence continues at coordinate 35,873 of NZ_FTNI01000036.1, forward strand.
CCTCGTGCGCCGCTCGGCCCGCGAGCCACCGGCCGAACTGGGCGCTCCGGGAGTCGGCCGCATCCCCGCCGGCCGCACCGGGCGGTGTGGCGAGGCGGTCGCATCAGTCTCCTCCCGAATTCCAGCGGCTTGGTCATCTCGCCGATCCCTCGCGGGGGACCAATGGGCTCAGTGACGCTTGAGCGACCTTCTAGCCGCCGCTCAGTGACGCCGTAGGCCGCACCCGTAATCTCGCGCCCAAAAGCCTGGGAACAGGCTGCCAGGTGAATTGACCAGGAGGGGCGTCCCATGACGGTCGCGTATCTCGACATCGAGGATCCGGATTTCAGGCCCGACTCGGCCGACGTGCACAAGGCCCGCGAAGCCAACTGGTACGCACGGACCCCTCGGGGGTACGCGGTGCTGCGATACGAGCCCGCCGGCGAACTGATCGCCGATCGCCGGTTACGGCAGAGCACCCTGGACTTCTTCCACGCGCAGGGCATCACCTCAGGCCCGCTCTACGACTTCATGCGCCGCTTCCTGCCCTGCCTGGAAGGAGAAGACCACGCCCGGCTCCGCGGGTTGGTCAGCAAGGCGTTCACCCGCCGCTCCGTGGACGCGCTGCGTCCGTTCATGCGCCAGGTGACCCATGAACTCGTCGACACATTCCACGCCTCCGGCCGATGTGATTTCATCACCGACTTCGCCGAGCCGTACTCCGCACGGATCATCTGCACCCTGCTGGGCGTACCCGAGGAACAGCACGACTCTTTCCGAGGATGGGGCGACGATCTCAGCCTGATGGTCAGCAATTTCGTCGCCCAGCATCGGGACCGGATCGAGACCGCTCTCGCAGGTCTCGGAAGCGCCGTGGACGCGCTGCTCGCGAAGCGGCGCGAAGCCCCCCAGGACGACCTGATCTCCAGGCTGATCGCGGCGGAGGAGGCCGGCGACCGGCTCACCTCGGAAGAGCTGCGGGTGATGGTCATCGGGCTGATGCTCGCGGGGCAGGACGCGACCCAGCACCAGCTGGGACTGGCGATGACGACCTTCATGAAGCACCCCGAGCAGTGGGCGTTGCTCGCCGAGCAGCCGGAACTGGTGGATCGCGCGATCGAGGAGTCGATGCGGGTGTCGCCGGCCTCCACAGTGATCATGCGAATCGCCGACGAGGACATCGTCTACCGCGATCTCGAGATCAAGGAGGGCACCTTCGTCAGCGTGCTTCTCGACCCCGCGCACAACGACCCGGCCGTCTTCAACGGAGAGGGATTCGACATCACCAAGCAGCGGGCGACGCAGCTCACGTTCGGTGTCGGCCTGCACTACTGCCTCGGCGCCGCGCTCGCCCGCGCCGAGATGGGCGAGGCCCTGCCGATCCTCGCGAACAGGCTCCACTCCCCCGAACCCGACGGCCCCGTCCCCTGGCGCCCGACCGTCGGTGTCACCGGGCCGATCACATTGCCGATCCGCTTCGTGCCCCACTCCCCCACCCCGGCGCCGACGGCACCGCCGGGGACCGGCGCCGTCTGAGATCTCGGCAGATCTCGGCGCGGTTTCGGCCCGTCGCCGAGCGAGGCCGGCGGCTCCCTCGCCGAAGCGCGGACGGCCCGTCCGCGCCGTACGGGTGCGCCAGGAATCGTCATGACCACGCAAGGCCGGACCGGGAGGATGCCGGTCCGGCCTTCCGCGTATGTGACCCGGAACATGGACGCCAACTATCGCAGCGCCTACTTCTACATGGACCGGGACACCCAAATCTTCGCCGGTCCGCTGTGGGACTACGACCTCACGTTCGGCGTGGGCGGGTTCTTCCAGAACGACCAGACCGCGGGCTGGCGGTATCAGCAGACCCGGCAGCCGGTCGCCAACGACTGGTTCACCCAGCTCATGCGGGATCCGGCCTTCGTCGACCAGGTCAAGGCGCGCTGGCAGGAGCTGCGCCGCGCGGCCTGGCTGGACTCGACGGCGGCGTGGGGCGGTCCGGTCGCCTCGCCCAGTCCGAGTCCCTCCCCCAGTGCCTCCCCGAGTCCCTCCCCCAGCGTCTCGCCGAGCGCCAGTCCCAGCCGTTCGCCGAGCCCGTCGCCCAGTCCTAGCCCCTCGCCGTCCGGCGGAGTGTCCGGCGCCTGCTCGGCGACGCTGCGGGTGGTGAGCTCCTGGACCGGCGGGTTCCAGGGTGAGGTCACCGTGCGCGCGGGCAACGCGGCGATCAACGGCTGGACCGTGAAGTGGACCTGGCCCGGTGGGCGGACCGTCACCCAGCTGTGGGGAGGGCTGAGCTCCGGCTCCGGCTCGGCCGTGTCGGTGCGCAACGAGTCGTGGAACGGCTCGCTTGCGGCCAACACGAGCACGACCTTCGGCTCCATCGGCAGCGGCTCGGCCGCCACGCCGGCGGCCACCTGCACCAGCCCCTGATGTGAGGCGAATCGACGGGGTCTCGTCCACCGGTCAGGACGGGACCCCGTCGCGCAACGGGCGAATCAACCCACCCGGCCGCGCGACGACCGGGCCCGGTCCGGTCAGCTCTCCTTGGTGTCGACGTAGACGACCGCGTGCTTCGCCGTGACCGAGGTCCACGGCACGATGACGACGGCGCCGTTCCGCTCGAAGGCCCGCGCACGGTCCCCATCGGTGCCGTACTTCTGCGGCAGTTCCCCCACCTTCGCCGCCTTGCCGGTGGCCGCGTCCAGACGGACGAGCCGGGGAGGCAGGTCCCGCCAGTCGCCGACCTCCAGGGCGAGCAGGCCGTGGTCGTCGGCCCGGACGAGGTTCAGCATCGTGGGCTGGGTGCCGGACGACTCCCACACCTGCTTGCCGGTCTTGAGGTCGAAGGCGAGCGCCTTGTCGCCCGATCGCGCCTTACCCGGCACGTTCTCCGGGAAGGTCGTGAGGTAGAGGCGGTCGCCGTGCACGGCGTAGCGGCGCTGCTCGAACATCCCGTCCACGAACGCGACCGTGTTCATGGCGAGCATGTCCACCTTGCCGGTCGTGAACTCGCTGACCTTGCCGCCTCGGTCGTCGAGGACCGTGAAGGAGCTCTTGTCGCCGTCCTCCTGGCGGACGATCAGCGGGTCGGCCGACAGCATCAGGCTCATCAGGCTGAGATCGCCCATCTTGTAGCGCCACCGGGGCGCGCCGCTCTTCGGGTCGAGCACCTGCACGAGGCCACCCGATCCCTCGAAGGTGCAGTCGAGGAGCAGGGCCACCTGGGCCGCCGCCGCGTTCACGTCCTTGATGTGGCAGCCCTCCGGCAGCCGCGCCGTCCACTGCTTCGCGCCGTTCGACAGGCGGTAGCCGGACAGGACGTCGTCGGCGTACACCACCACGACGTCGCCCGCGTTCATGATCTGGGGCACGGTGAGCGAGTTGGCCACCCTGGACTTCTCGGCCGGGATCTTGATCTTCCAGGTGATCTTTCCTGTCGCGGCCTCGACGCCTGCCAGGTGGTCGCACAGTTGGTCGCTGCCGTACGCCACGGCGCCCTTGCCGTTCGCCAGGTCGGCGGTGGCGCCGCAGAGCTGGTCGCCGGGCGAGGGGGCGCCCCAGGCGCGCTTGCCCGAGGTCAGATCGTAGGCGAGCACCCCGTCGCGCTGAACCCGGATCACCGTTTTGTCGGTCAGCCAGCCCGCGAACGCGAGCCCCTGGGTGAAGTCCATGCTGTCGGCACTCGCGAGCGGGACGGACCACTCCCCCTCGCCCCCACCGGATGCGGTGCCGGAACCGGTGCCGGAGCCCGCGACGAACCAGGCGGTCCCCCCGCCTACCGCCAGCAGCACCACCAGCCCGAGCACGACGAACAGCGCCGTCTTGCCCTTGCCGCCGGGCGCCTGTTGCTGCGGCTGTGGCGGGAGTCCCTGGGGCGGCTGCCCCGGAGCGCCATAGTTCTGGCCTGGGTAGCCCCCCTGCTGACCGGGATAGCCCTGTTGGCCGGGGTAGCCCTGTTGCCGAGGGTAGCCCTGTTGGCCCGCATACCCCTGCTGCCCCGGATGCCAGGGCGTCTGGCCCTGCGCCGGCGGAGCGGGGGCCGACGCCGCCGGGCCCGGCTGCGGCTGGGCTTGCGGCTGCGGCTGCGGCTGCGGCTGCCCCCAGGGTTGCGCGTACGGCGAGCCCGGGTAACCCTGACCCGGCCAACCTTGACCCGGCCCGCCTTGACCCGGCCCACCCTGGCTCGGCTGTCCCAGACCGGGCCCGCCTTGACCGGGCCCGCCTTGACCCGGATGACCTTGACCCGGATGACCTTGACCCGGCTGGCCGTACAGCGCCGGCGCGCCGGGGGCGCCCGGACCCCACGGCGCGCTCTGGCCGGGCGGTCCGTACCCCGGAGGGGCCGAGGCCTGCGGGCCGGGCCCGGCCTGCCCCGGCGACGCGGCTTCGCCCCACTGCCCCGGACCACCCGGCTGCCCATACGGCTGCCGGCCGGGTGCGGGCTGACCATAGGCCGACTGAGCGGGTGCGGGCTGACCATAGGCCGACTGAGCGGGTGCGGGCTGGCCATAAGCCGGCAGAGCAGGGGCGGACTGGCCGGGTGAGGGCTGGCCGGGTGCGAGCTGGGTCGGGCCTCCGGCGTCACCCTGGTGTCCCTGGTCGAGGTGCGGCTGTTCCTGCCCGCCGTAGGGCGATCGGCCGTCGCCGTACGCGTACGGGGACGGTGCGGGGGACGGCGAGGGCGGAGTGGGCCCGCCGTACGCGTCCCTGTTGTGCTGATCCGTCATGTCTCTCCCCCGATTACGCGAACTGGGCGCGGACGTAGCCCGCCCACTGCCGCTCGAAGTCCGCCCTCGTCACGCCGAGCACCTGGAAGAGGGCGGCTTCGCTGTCGTCGCCCGGTGCCCGGTAAGCCGCGACCACGCCCTCGACCAGCTTCCGCTCGCCGTACTTCTGCGCGATGAACCGCATGGCCACATGCCCCATGAGGTAGTTGACGCTGGTCATCTGCTTGAAGTCCCAGAGGGCGTTGGTCGGCAGCTTCCCGTCGAACGGCATGGCGAGCTGTCCTGCCACGTAGGCGCGGCCCTCGGCGGCCCGCCGGTTCCGCGCGATCGGCTGACTGCGGCCGGCCACATACTCGGCGAAACCCTCGGTGATCCAGTTCGCCCTGCCGAACAGAGCGAACTGCGCGCTGTCGAGCCCGGCGACGAGCGAGTGCGCCAGCTCGTGCTCGGAGATCTCCATGATCCCCTGCTCGTCCCTGAAGAACTCGGACGCCGTGTCCATGACGACGCGGGTGCCGCCGATCTTCACGGTGTCGTTCCCGATTCCCCAGCGCGGCATCGGGATCGAAACTCCCGCCTCGTTCGCCTTGGACGTACGGAACAGCTTGCCGAGCTGGGTCTTGCCCTCGACCAGCGCCACCACGAAACCGCTCGGCACCGCCGCGTCCGGATCGCCGTTCTTCTGCCAGAAGGCGAGATCGCTCGCGGCCGCGGCGGAGACGGTCGGCGCGACGCGCCGGGCGAGGGCGGCGTCCTTCGGCCTGGCGAGCACGAGGCTTCCGCCCGCCTTCGCCACCACGATGTCCGGCCAGATGTCCCACGGCCCGGGGTAGTACATGGTCTTCGACGCCTCGCCGCTGATCGTCGGCGGCGCACCCTCCACCTTCGTCACGACCAAGGGTGCTTTCGGCGACGCCTTCTCGATGGTCCAGCGGTACCACTCGGACACCGGACGCAGGTCGATGCCGGCGAACCGGTGGACGAAGGCGACATCCTGCGTGAACTTCACGCCACGCCCGAAACTGTCCTGAGCCCGGCCCTGGCGGCGCAACACCTCGTACGACTTCTCGGCCAGCGGCATCTTGCGCAGGTTGGCGAAGACTCTCGCCTGATCGCGGACCAGAGCGGCGTTCTTCTGGTCGAAGATCGAGGTGAACGCCTTGGCGTCGCCCGAGGCCAGCGCCTTGCTGTGCGACTGGACCAGCTTCGTGATCTCGTCGTCCTTCACCACGACCGTGTTCGAGTCGGCGGCGACATCACCCGTGCCGTCTCCGGCGGTGTCGTCCCCGGAGCCGCCGCCCCGCAGGACGAGGCCCACCCCCGCACCCACCGCGACGACGAGGACGAGGGACAGGATGCCGAGCGTCACCCACAGCCCGGTCCTGCGTCCGGGCCCAGGAGGGGGCGGCGGAGGTTGAGGCTGCCACTGCTGCGATGGGGGCTGCCACTGCTGCTGCGGAGGACCGTACTGCCACTGCGGAGGGGGAGGTGGAGGCTGAGACTGCCACTGCGGCTGAGGCGGATACTGCTGGTGATAACCGGGCCCCGTCGTCACTCTTGCCCCGTAAATGCTCAGAGTTATCGAAAGGCGTAAAGCGTATCAGTGGCCATGAAGCGGGCACCGGCGCTTCCCACAACGCGCCGTACGCGCCCTCGACATGTTCTCTGACCAGGCGTTTTCGAGCCTCCTGACCGAATGATCCGGGCCCTCACCGGCCAATCAGCGGAGCCGTACGGGCATTCACGCGGACCGGCAGGTCGCCGCAGGCGACGACTGGAACGATCCATTCACGGCCAATCCGCGGAATCCTCACCATCGGCGCCCAGGAATGCCGGGATTACGTCGATCCCGCTGACGAAATCGATGAAGAGCGCACCCCAGCCTCGATCGCCCGGAGTCGGACACGCCCGGCCGGCAGGACAGCCGCGGACATGTGCGCCCGGACGCACCGGTAGCGCGGGGGGCTACGCCGCCGCGGCGATCTTCGCCTCACGGCGCTTCTCGATGCTCGCCATGGCGACAACGTCGTCCGGCAGCGCGTCGGGCACGGCGGCGTCGCACCGGCGAAGATTGCGGCCGGCAACGGTCCGCTGAGCGGACCGGAACATCGCTTCGCCGGTCGGCCCGGATGAAGATATGACGGCGATAAGCAGACCGGGGTGACATTTGTGGGGGAAGCTCGATGCGTCGTCGATCTCGAATTTCAGCGTTCGCCGCTGGTCGTTCAATCACACACGGATTTCTTGTCGTTCTCCTGTCGCTTTCCCTCTTCAGCACGGCATGTATAGACCAGGAGTACGGAGGAGGCTCGAACGCCGCGGAGACCGAGAAGGGGCAGGTTCAGGAGCCGAAGAAGTCGAAGAAACCCAAGGGCCCGGTCTGCCCCGCTCCGGGGCCCATCACGAGATCCCAGCTCCCCGCCTTTCCACCGGCGGACGGGGTCAGTGCGATCACGCAGAACCCCTGCATCAGCATCGCGGGCCTGGCCGATGACGCCCTCGGTTTCATCCCCGAAGGGGGCTCCGAGGAGTTCAAGCGGTTCCGCGGCGGCCTCGAGCGCTTCATCAGCAGGGTGAACGCGGTCAACGACGCGGCGGAGTGCGCCTACGAGACCGATCATCTGGCGATCGGCGTGTACCACCACGACGCCACCCCATGGTCGATCGGCATGGTGGCGGTCGTCCGCGGGGACCTGGACGCGCTGGTCGACAGCGGAGTCTGCTGGCTGCTGAGGAGGCTGCCGTTCGACGTCTCCACGGGTTTCGCACCTGACGAATTTCGTCCCTACTTCTGCGCCGACGCCGTCACCAGGAGAAGCAACGGCTATCGCTTCACGATCCTGTGGATCGGCTCGTCGAATGTCATGTGCGGGAGCCTCGCCACCATCTACAGCGGCACCACCTGAAAACGCCGAACCCGCACGAACACCCCCGGATCCGCCCGTCTGTTCCGGAGCTTCGGACTCCCTGACGGTCGAAAGCGGCTCCGCTGCCCGGCTACGCGCCTGACCCTCCCGAGCAACGCGGACAGTGCCCCCGCGATCAGGTCCCACGGCTGATCGCTCAGGCGTGAATCCCCTGGTCGACGTGGTGAACGCCGGTCTGTCGGTCGTGCCCGCAATTGGCCGCGCCCGCCGCACGCAGAGATCCGGATTCACCGCGCGGGTCCGCCGCGGGACCTCCGCCGATCCGGTGGCGGAGGTCGAGCTGGCGACTGAACTGACCACTGTTCGGAATCACAGGAGAACAGGCCTTCCAGGGTCAGACGCGCTGCCGGCACAGCCGCGCATCACCCGACGCGGGTGGAGTCCATGGTCCAGTTGGTCTCCCAGGTATGGCCGCCGTCGTAGGAGAAGGCCTGCTCCCAGTGGCACGAGCCGGGTGTGATCCCCGACCAGATGAACCGGACCCGGATCGGACGGCCGTCGTCGGTGTCGTCGGCGTAGAAGGTGCCGACGCCGTCGACGAAACGGCCGACGACCGGCACCGGATCCAGGCCGCGCCTGCTGTTGACCCAGTAGATGGACCACTCGTCCCGCTCGGCGTCGTACGTCCGGACCGTCGCGCCGTCGAAGTCCTTGGTGGGCAGCGTGAGCGTGTCGAAGCTGCCCGCGCCGCCGAAGAAGCCGTACGCGACGCAGCGCCCGGGGAACTCCTCCCACTCGTCGCTGCCGACGCCCCGCTTCAGCAGCCTCCGGTTGGCCACGTCCCACGTGCCGACGAGGAAGTCGAAGTCGTTCACAGTCCCGCCTCTTCCGTCCGTGCGCCGGCCAGGTGGTCGCCGCCCGCAGGCTCGAACGCCCGCCCGGGCCGGTCGTCGTGACACCGGCCGCCGCCCGCCGTCGGGTCGGGCCGCCGCGTGATCTTCTCGATGAACGCCATGCCGGGACCGTACGGCCCCTCCACTGACACCTACCGTCAGTGGAGACTCTGATGTGTCCGGGGGGGCGGGCTCCCCGTCAGGCCGGAGCGAGGACGCAGAATTCGTTGCCCTCCGGGTCGGCCAGGACGACCCACGAGGCGTCGCCCTGCCCGACGTCGGCGGGGGTGGCGCCGAGGGCCTGCAGACGGGCGACCTCGGCCGCCTGGTCGTCGCCGGGGTAGGGCAGCAGGTCGAGATGCACGCGGTTCCACACGGTCGTCGCACCGGGCGTCGTGCGGATGAACTCCAGATACGGCCCGGCCCCCTTGGCCGAGCGCAGCCGCGCGTGGTCGTCGCTCACCTCGTGCAGGGTCCAGTCCATCGCCTCGTCCCAGAACCGGGCCATGGCCCGCGGGTCCGCGCAGTCGACCACCACCGCGGCGATCGGCCCGGTGTCCCGGTAGATCTCGCGCGGCTCCAGCACACAGAACACGTTGCCCTCCGGGTCGGCCAGGACCGTCCACGGGACGTCGCCCTGGCCCACGTCGGCGGGCGTCGCACCGAGCTCCTTCAGCCGTGCGACCAGCTCCGCCTGATGGGCCGCGGAGGTGGTGGCGAGATCCAGGTGCACCCGATACCGCACCGTTTCCGGGTCCGGGACGGCGACGACGCAGACGCAGAGGGCCACGGGGTCGGGCCAGACGAAGCCCACGGGCCCGGCGCCTGTCACCGCCGGTCCGTCGCTGAAGACATCCCAGCCGAGCGCGTCCGCCCAGAACCGGCCGAGCGCCGAGTTGTCCCGGGCTTTGAAGTTGAGCAGACCAAGTCGCAGCGCCATGCCGCTCACCCTACGTTCGGCAGGTCAACCGGGTGGTCAGTCCTTGATCAGGAGGCCCTTGAAGGTGACCTCGCCCTCGTCGCCGTCCCATCGGTAGGCGAGCCCTTCGCCGGTCTGGGTCAGGGTGATCGTGCCCGCGGCACACGTGTCCAGCCGGAAGACGAGTGCCGTGCCGGCGCTGCGCGTCAGCGTCAGACTCCCCCGGCATGAAGTGTTGGTGTCCTTCCAGCTTCCGGTGCGCCTGCCCGGCTCCAGCACGATCTGTACGTCGGTCTCGCTGGTTCCCACGAGCTGGTCGGGCTCGAGGTGGCCTCCCCAGGTGCCGGCGAACGCGGCCGGAACCGTCCCGCCCGGCGTGGTCGACGGCACGGGAGCCGCCTTCGGTGTCCCTGTGGCGTTCCCGGAGGAATCGTCCGAGGCGTCGTCCGTCGTCATGGTCTCGTCCTGCCCGGCGCCGCCGTAGTCCGTGACGGTCTCCCCCGGCGTGGCGTCGGCGGGCGGCGCCGGTGACTCGCCGGGGTGCGAGACGGTCGTCGTCGTGGTGGCGTGCGTCGAGGTGCCGGCCGTGCCGCTGGACAGCAGGCGCGGCCCCAGCAGAGCGGCGGTGACCGACACCGCGGCCACGGCCGCCACCGCCCCGGCGACGATCCCGGTGCGGGAAGCCCGCCGACGGCCGCCCACCCCGGTGGTCTCCGGGCCCGACGGCATCGTCCCGGCCGGACCGGGAGCCGTGAAGGCCGGGAGAATCGCGGTCGGCCCGCCCTGCCGTACGCCTTCCGGCCTGGTGGTCGCCGCGGCCGCGCCCGCCCGAAGCGGGTCGGGGGTGGATCCGACGAGTTCCAGCAGCAGGTCGCGGGAGGCAGGCCGGCGCGTGGGATCCTTCGCCAGGCATCGCTCGACCACGCCGCGCAGCGACGGGGGCAGGGCCGAGACGTCGGGCTCGGCGGTCAGGATCCGGTGCATGACGGCGGGGACGCCGCCGACGCCGAAGGCCGGGCGGCCCGTGGCGGCGAAGACAATCGTGGCTCCCCAGGCGAACACGTCGGAGGCGGACGTGGCCGGGTCCCCGGCGATCTGCTCGGGAGCCAGGTAGGCCGGGGTGCCGACCGGCCCTCCCGTGATCGTGTCGCTCGCGCCGTGCCTGGCGATGCCGAAGTCCACCACCCGGGGGCCGTCCGGCCCCAGCAGCACGTTGGCCGGTTTGAAGTCCCGGTGCACGATCCCGGCCGCGTGAATGGCCGTCAGCGCCGTGGCCGTGCCCACCGCGAGGCGTTCCAGCTCGCCGCCCCGCAGCGCACCGCCGGAATCGACCCGCTGCTGCAGCGACGGCCCGTCGATGAACTCGCTCACCACGTACGGCATCCGCCCGTCGACCACCGCGGTCAGCACCCGGGCGGTGCAGAAGGGCGCGACCGCGCATCGCGTCGAGCTCGCGGACCAGCCGCTCCTTCACCGACGAGTCGAGCCCCGATTTGAGCACCTTCACCGCGACGGGTTCCCCGCGGGGCGACAGCCCGAGGAACACCACCCCCTGCCCGCCCTCGCCGAGCCGCCCCCGCAGCGTGAACTCACCCAGCACGCGCGGGTCATCGGGCTCCAGGGGGGTGACCATGGCACCGAACCCTAGCGACGCGAAGGCGCGACGCGATACGCCTCAGCGCCGCTCTCAGTACAGTGTCGGAATGTCCGGTGAGCAGGTGAGCGCGCGAGTGGACGTCTGGATCTGGTCGGTACGGTTGACCAGGACTCGTTCGATCGCGTCCGACGCCTGCCGGGGCGGTCACGTCCGGGTCAACGGGGTGCGGGTCAAGCCCGCGCACGTCGTCCGGGCCGGTGACGAGGTCCGGCTGCGACACGAGGGGCGCGAACGCATCGTGGTCGTCTCCCGCATCATCACCAAGCGCGTCGGCGCCCCCGTGGCCGCCGAGTGCTACGTCGACAAGAGCCCTCCGCCTCCTCCGCCCGAGCAGGCCGCGACGGTGGCCGTCCGGGCTCGTGGCGCGGGACGCCCCACCAAACGCGAGCGCCGCAGCATCGACAGACTGCTCGGGCGCCCGGCGGTGGAGGAGCGGGACCGCCGGGCACGCCCCGAGTGAACGGCGACAGAACACCTCGGCGTCAATCAAAGGTGGGATGACTCCCCGCGGCCACGTCGCCGCCCAGGGGTGAACGAGCTAGCACGGCGCCCACCACGCGGTCGCCGTCCCGGCGCGCGCTCAGCCCGCCTGCCGATGAAAGTTTCAGCCAGCCCTCGCGAGAATCGGCGGCCGCCTGCCTATCGGCCCCAGGTCACTCGGCGCTCATGATTGTTTCTTGACCCGACACATCACACGTCATACGTTGTACGAAACCGAGCCTATTCATGGGATGTTCTCCGGACAGCCCACCTGAGCTTTTGCGTTCGGAGGCACCCCTTTGACCGCATGCCCTGCATCAGGGTGTCCCCATCGAACGGCGGCCCGCCGAACGACGTCCGCAACCGCACGACAAAGACGCCCCGCACGCGCAATGCCCACCCCGATGAGTCCTGCCAAGGCGGGGTGATTTCGCGGCGGAGATCCGCTCGGAACCAGCGAAAGGAACAGAGCGTGAAGTCAGCCCTGTCCACCACTGAGAGGGCGTTAGCAGCGCTCGCGGTGTTCGTCGCCGCCGTGTTGCTGCCGACCTTCGCAGGTAGTACCCCGGCCTCGGCCGCTACCCAGGCGACCTACTACGTCGCCCCCGACGGCAACGACGCCAACCCCGGAACGATCACGTCACCGTTCAGAACCCTGCAGCGCGCGAGGGACGTCGTCCGCACGGTGAACGCCAATATGACAGGCGACATCTACGTGTACCTCCGCGGGGGGAACTACCCGGTCAGCAGCACGATCGACTTCACGCCGGCCGACTCCGGCACGAACGGCAACCGGGTCATATACGCCGCGTACCAGAACGAGACGCCGATCCTCAACGGAGGCGTCCAGGTAACCGGATGGACGCAGCACAGCGGCAACATCTGGAAAGCCCCGCTGAATCGCAGCAACAAGCTCCGTGCGCTCTATGTCAACGACAAGCGGGCGTACATGGCTTCGAAAACGATAAGTTCACAGGGATGCTACGGCACCTACACCATCACGGCGGGGCAGGCGTCCTGGGCGTGGGAATCGGGTTCGCAGTGCGCGGGGGCGAAGTACAGCCTGAATGACTTTCCCGCTGTCGCCGCCAACCAGGACGACATCGAAATAGAGACGTCGACGACCTGGACCACGGCCATCGTGGGAGTCCGGCAGGTCACCGCTGACGGTTCCAACCGCATAGCCCTGTTCCAGCAGCCGGGTGCGGCCATCGCCCAGGGCGCCTTCAACGGGAACGCCCAGGTCGGCGGCACCCACAAGGTCATGAACGCCTACGAGTTCCTGGACACGCCGGGCGAGTTCTTCTTCGACAAGTCGAGCAAGACTTTGTACTACTACAAGGCAAGCTCCGAAGACATGTCGACCGCGACGGTATTCGCGCCGAACAACGTGTCCACCCTCCTCAAGGTCGCCGGAACCTCCACGAGCAATCGCGTCCGGAACATCACCTTCTCCGGCCTCACGGTCGAGCACTCCGACTGGAACCTGTTCAACGTGGCCGGCTCGGTGTACAAGCAGGCCCAGCAGGGCAACCTCGGCGCGATCGCCTATGCCAAGCAGAACTTCCACGCCTACTACTACCGCAATGTCGACGTGGCGCCCGGCGCCATCCAGATCGACAACGCCGACGGGCTCGTCCTGCAGAACAACCGGATACAGCACACCGGCGTCGACGGAATCAGCATGGTCAACGACGTGGTGAACACACAGTTGACCGGAAACTACACGAACGACATCGCCGGCTCCGCCGTCGTCGTGGGCCATCCCCAGCATGTCTACATCGGGGACTACACCTCCACCAATCACGAGAAGTATCCCGTGGGGGTCGAAGGAGCGCCCAAGAACATCGATATCAAGAACAACTACATCTACGACAGCGCCGTTTTGTTCAACGGCCACAGCCCCATCTCGGCGTACTTCGCCGACACCCTGACCATCCAGCACAACCGCATCGAGAAAGCCCCGTGGTCCGGTATAACGCTCGGCTGGGGCTGGTGGAACTTCGACGGGTCGTCAGGCTCGATCGCGCCCAACCGGCCGACCACCACGGCGAAGAACAACAACATCAGCTACAACCACATCATCGACACGGTGCAGCGCCTGAGCGATACGGCTCCCATCTACACGCTGGGCAGCCAGCCGGGAACCACAATCAGCAACAACTATCTGCAGGGCGTCCCGGCCGGTCACAAGTACGGACTCCACCCGGACGAAGGCTCGGCGTACATCACCTTCCGCGACAACGTCCTGAGCGTGGACAAGAATGTCACGTGGCTCATCAACTCCGACGACTTCGGGCGTAAACACGACCTGAGCATCACGCAGACGTACGGGGCCATCAACAAGGTCTCCAACAAGAACCTGCCGAACAGCACGGTCCAGGACATCCTCGTATCCTCCGACTACGTCTGGCCGTCGCAGGCCTACGGCATCGCCGTGAACTCCGGACTCGAGGACGCGTACAAGAGCATCGTCCCGCAGAGCAATCTCTCTCTGCCGGACTACGTCCTGCCCGCCAGCACGTTCACAGGCGCCGGTGTGACGTCGATTCCCATCCGGAGCGCGGGCGACGCGAGCAAGACGGTGTGGCTGGCTCCCTCGGGCACGACCTCCTTCACCGCAGGCAGCACGATGACCAGGGCAGGCGGAACCGCGACCTCCATCGCCGTTCCGTCGGCGAACGGCGAGTATCGGCTCTACGTCGTGGACGCCCAGGGCAATCGATCGGCCGAGTCGAAGTCGCTCGTCAGGCAGGGCAACGGCGGCGGGACCGGCCAGCAGAGCGGCTCGATCGTCGGTGGCCAGTCCGGCCGATGCGTCGACGTGCCGAACTCCAGCACCACCAACGGCACCCAGGTCCAGCTGTACGACTGCAACGGACAGACCAACCAGCGGTGGACGTACACGTCCGGCAAGCAGCTGCAGGTGTTCGGCAGCAAGTGCCTGGACGCGTACAACCAGGGCACGACGAACGGCACCCAGGTGATCATCTGGGACTGCAACGGACAGACCAACCAGCAGTGGAACCTCAACTCGAACGGCACCATCACCGGTGTGCAGTCCGGGTTGTGCCTGGACGCCAACGGCGCCGCCACCGCCAACGGCACGAAGCTCATCCTGTGGTCGTGCAACGGCGGCACGAACCAGCAGTGGAGCCTGCGCAGCTGATGTGAGGTTCCCACCGGGCCGCGGACGGTGACACGCGCACCGCCCGCGGCCCCCTGCCGACGCTCGGGATTCCCCCCGAGGCGTCGCAGCCCTCGTACAAGAGGGGGACGACGATGTGTCTCCGGGATCGATCTCGTCACCGCGGATACCCGTGATCAGCTCCCGCGAGCTGTAGCGAGCCCCGATCATCGGCCCCACCCGCGACTACTGCCGACGATCTGCGGGACCGTCGGCGAGGGCCATGCGAAAGCGTGTTCCGAGGCGGCCCAGCACGTCCAGGCCACGGTTTACCGATGCTTCTCACGCAAGCGATAGGAATGCGTTCCTACCGCTCCCTACCGTGGAGCCATGACAGCGCGGAAGCTATCGATCTCAGTGACTCCCGAAGTCGAAGAGACGATCAAGGCAGTGGCTGCGGAAGAGGGCAAGACCGTGTCCGCGTGGCTGGCGGAGGCCGCCGTCGAGAAGGCTCATCTTGCCGCCCTGCACGCGGCGGGCCGGGCGGCGGAAGCAGCCCGAGAGCTGGTGTACGAAAGCGAGCATGGCGCCCTGCCCGAGGAGTCCCGTCAACGGGCCCGGGAGTTCCTGATGGAGGCGGGACTTCTCGATCATGAGACCTGGCCAACCGTCGGCTGATGCGCGCGATCGTCTACGATGCGGCTGCCTTGCTGCCCGCCGAACGGCGCAACCTGACCTCTTTGCCCTGCATGATGAACTGACCGCCGCGCGTATTCGTCCGCTCGTGCCGACGGTGGCACTAGCCCAAGCATGGCGCGGTGGCCCCCAGCACCAGATCTTCCGCGTGCTGAAGGGCTGCGACATTCGCCCGGACGACGAGCATGTCGGTCGTGCAGCGGGAATTGCGTGCGCTGCCGCAGGAACGGCCGACGCCGTCGACGCTATCGTCGTCGTGACGGCCGTCCGATACCGGGCCTCTATGGTCACCAGCGATCCCGACGACCTGAAGCACCTCGCCGACTCCCTCGGCGTCAAGCTTCGGCTCTTCACGGTCTGACCATGTGACGGACGGACCAATCGTCCTCCGGTACCGAGACCGACGCCGAAGGGAGTGACCAGAATTGGTACCCCCACAAAGCTTCTCCGCGAGCTGACCATCGACCCACCCGCGACTCTCAACCCCGGTACGCAAAGAAACCCCCGAACCCGTAGGTTCGAGGGTTTCATCACAGTGGTGCCCCCTGCGTGGCACCAACCAGATCTGCGCCGACTTCACCAGCGGTTATATCCGGACGAAGGCTGACCGTCGAAGTCCGCGTCAGTTTCCGTGGCTGACCGCAATCCATCACCCGCCGTGTGCGACACCCCGGCGACGACCGTGATCCCCCAGCCGTTCCCGCTCCGGCCGCAGTCTGGTGCCGCAGTGCGAAGGCGCGTTAGAGAGGCGACCCTGGGCTCCGCGTCAGGCTGGAGCAAGTACGCAGAACTTGTTGCCCTTCGGGCCGGCGAGGACGATCCACGGGACGTCGCCCTGCCCGACGTCGGAATGCCGAGGCCGCCATCGAAGCCGGCGGGATTCCGCTGGCGGTGGCACGGCTCGGGCGCACCTCCGCGGACGATCAGCAAGATTCCACAATGGTGCATGAATTCTTCGCCGCGCCTCTACCAAAGGTGGGATATATCCCTGCGGGCGCGTCGCACCCACGGATGGATGAAGGAAGTAACCGACGGTAGGCGCACACCTCGCGGTCGCCGTTCTGGCGCTCAACCTTCCTGTCGATGAAAGTTTCACCGGGCCCATAAAAGAGTCGTCGGCCGTCCCCGAAACCAGGACCAGGTTACGCGACGCTCGAAATTATATCTTGACCCCATACATCAGACGTCATACGTTATGCGAAACCGGACCTATTCATGGGATGTCCTCCCGACAAACCCAATTGTGTTCTTGCCTTCGGAGGCACCCCTTGACCGCATGCCGGCACCGGGGTGTCTCGTCGAATGGCGGCCGACTGCGGAGGTGGACCAGTCGTGGCGGCACAGCCGGCACTCGGCCGCGAGCATCACGCCCAACTCGCCACCAGGAGCTTCAATGAACATGCCGCTGAACCGTCGACGCTTCATCGCCACCACGGCGGCGACCGTCGGCGCCGCCGCGCTTCCTTCGGCGATCTTCGCTGACCGAGCGGCTGCCGCCGTGCCGCCGCAACTGCCGCAACGCGGCATCTACGACACGGCCTCCGCCGTAAGTTGGACCGATGCCTTCCTGACCGGCAACGGCGAGTACGGGGCCATGCTGTACGGCGCGCCCACCCTGGAGAAGGTTGCCTTCACGCATCATCGGCTCGTGATGCCCAACGGCACCCGTAACCTGACTCCACCGGTGCTGTCGGGCCGGTTGCCGGGCGTCAGGGATAAGGCGCTTGCCGGTGACTACAACGGTGCCACCGGCGACTTCACCTCCGGCTGGTCGCTGCGCTGGACCCAGACCTTCCATCCGGGCTATGAGCTGCAGATCAGCACCCCGGGGATGACGACCGTCAACAACTACGCCCGGATCACCGATTTCAGGACCGGGGAGGTCACCTCGACGTGGACCGACAGTTACGGTACGTGGACGCGCCGGGCTTTCGCCTCCCGAGCCGACCGGGTCATCGTCCACGAGCTCACTCCCGCGCCGGGGCGGACGATCGACACCACGCTGAGCGTCAACACGGCCCTGAGCGGCGTGCCGGGGTCCGTCGGCTTCGCCACCCTGGCCACGGTCGGCAACGGTGACGGCTACCTGAACCTGCGGGGCACATACCCCGCCGGGCAGGGGGCGTTCGGCTATGAGGGCGTCACCCGGGTGGTCGCGACCGGCGGTTCGGTACGGGTGAGCGGGTCGGCTATCGTCGTGGCCGCGGCGACCAAACTCGTGCTGCTGACCAAACTCGACCGCTACGAGTCGTCCACCGCGTGGGACGCGAAACCGCTGCACATGGCGCTGGCCGCGCTGAGCGCCGACTACACGACGCTGCTCACGCGGCACACCCCCCTGCACACCCCGCTGTACGACCGGTCACGACTCGACCTGAACGTCAGCGCCACCGATCGACAACTGTCGACCAGTGAGCTGATCGCGCGGCAGAATTCCAACCGCAATGTCATCGACCTCGCGTTGCTGGAGCGGATGTACGACTCCGGCCGTTACCTATTCCTCAGTTCCAGCGGCGTCCTGCCACCGCGACTGACCGGCCTGTGGACGGGCGCCTGGGACGCGGCGTGGGCCGGCGACTTCACCACAGATGCCAACGTCAACTTCCAGGTCGCCGGCGGCAACATCCTGTCTCTCACCGAAGCCATGGACGGCTACTTCAACCTGATCCTCGGCCAGATCAACGATTGGCGCACCAACGCCAAAAATCTTTACGGCACTCGCGGACTGCTCGCCCCCTCCCGCACCGACGGCGAGTACGGCAAGATGCTGCACTTCGACAGCGGGTTCCCCGGCCACACCTGGATCGGCGGCGCCGACTGGCTGCTCTATCCGCTGCTCGAGTACTTCCAGGTCACCGGTGACGCCACCTTCTACCGCACCAAGCTCGCTCCGGTCCTGATCGAGCTCGCGTTGTTCTACGAGGACTTCCTCACTCGCACCGACGCCAACGGCAAGGCCATCTTCGTGCCGTGCTTCTCCATGGAGAACAGCCCCGGCAACACGGGCAGGCAACTGTCGATCAATGCGACCGGCGAGATCGCCGCAGGCAAGCATGCGCTGCAGGCCGCCATCGACGCCGCCGACTTCCTCGGCACCGAGCAGGGCCCAGGCCAAGGCGTGCAACGCTGGACCGCCTTGCTGGCCAAGATGCCCGATTATCGGATCAACGGCGACGGGGCGCTCGCGGAATGGTCGTGGCCCAGCCTGACCGACCGATACAACCACCGTCACGTACAGCACATGTACCCGGTCTGGCCGCTGCACGAGATCAACCCCGAGGACAAGCCCGACCTGATTCGCTACGCGAGCCGCGCCCTGGATCTGCGAGGGGACGAGGGAGGGGAGGCCCACGGCGCCATCCACCGCAGCCTGGCCCGAGCCCGGCTCAAGGACGGCGCTGGCGTCTACGGCAACCTGCGGAAGATCCTGGGCAACAACATGATCTTCCGATCGTTGATGACCTCGCACAACCCGAACCTGTCGATCTACAACGCCGACGCCGCCAACTCGCTGCCCGCGATTGTCGCCGAGGTATTGATCTACACCAGGCCCGGCATCCTGGAGTTGCTGCCCGCGCTGCCCGATCAGTTCGCCAAGGGCACGATCACCGGCGTGCGCGGCCGCAACCGCGTCCGGATCGAATCGCTCACCTGGGACATCAGCGCCCGGGCCGTCACCGCCACCGTCGTCTCCGACGTCACCCAGACCGTGACGCTCATCTGCCGACGCGGTATCTCTTCCGTTACCACCAGCGCGAGCGTCGCCACCTCACCGTTGGGCGGCCACGCCCGGCAGGTGTCCCTGACCGCGGGAACGACGACCCAGATCACCGTGGAGCTGGGCACCGGCGGCCCGTCCACCGGCGTCGTCCGCCTGGTCAACCGCAACAGCGGCAAGGTGCTGGACGTCTACGGAGGCTCCACCGCCGACGGTGCCGCCGTCGTCCAGTGGCCCTGGAACGGCGGGACCAACCAGCAGTGGCGGATGTCGCAGAACTCCGACGGCTCGTTCCGGCTGACCAGCGTCGGCAGCGGTAAGGTCCTCAGCAGCCCGAGCGCCAACCAGGGCGCCGCCCTCGTGCAATTGACCGACACCAACGGCACGAACCAGCGGTGGAAACTCGTCCCCGCGGCCACGAGCGGTTACTACCGGCTGGTCAACATCGGCAATGGATTGTGCGCGGACGTCGAAGCCGGCTCCACAGCCGACGGCGCCCGAGTCATCCAATGGGCCGGCAACAGCGGTGCCAACCAGGAATGGCAGATCACCGCCATGTGACACCGGGACCCGGCCGCGTTCCGTCGCACTACCCGGCTAGCTTCCCGTCAGCTGTGGGACTGCAACGGACAAACCAACCAGCAGTGGAACCTCAACTCCAACGGCACCATCACCGGCGTGCAGTCCGGGTTGTGCCTGGACGCCAACGGCGCCGGCACCACCAACGGCACGAAGCTCATTCTGTGGTCGTGCAACGGCGGCACGAACCAGCAGTGGAGCCTGCGCAGCTGATGTGAGCTCCTACCGGGCCGCGGACGGTCATACGCACCGCCCGCGGCCCACCCTGCCGCCGTTTCCTGTGCCAGGTCGAGCGCGGCGGTGGCCGCGCCGGCATCCCGGCGCGGCCACGAGGGGCCACGAGCGGCCGCGCCGGGACGCCGGCCGCTCGTGGCGATCGGCGTCCGTGAGCGCGAGGCGGCGCCGCCTGCCCCGGCTCTGGATCAGCGTGCGCCGGTCCCCTGCAGGATGCGGTCGACCACGTCGGCGGCCGAGTAGTCGTCCGGCAGACCGCTGAGGAAGCCGGTGTCCTGGCCGAGAGTGAGCAGCGGGGGCTCGAGATAACCGTCCGGACGGCGCTGTCCGAGACCGATCGCGGCGAGCAGCCCGTTGCACAGGCACCGGCGCCCGGCGGTCTCCTCCACGCGACCGCCCTTGCGGACGTAGGTCTCCGCTGGTTCCGCCGGGCAGCGGTAGCCGACTCCGCCGTCCGGCTTCTGATAGGGCGTGCGCAGGTGGCCCAGGTCACACAGCCGGGGCCGCTCCGCGTAGACGCCGGCATCGGACAGCGTGCCGGGCACCTGGGCGACCTTGAAGGGAAAACCGGCAGGGGATGCCTGCGGGTCGTTGCGGACCTCCAGGGCGCCGTCGGCGGCGTCGCGCAGCAGTCGCCGCCTCAGCTCGTCGTCCAGGCCCGACTCCCGGCACAGCGCGAACGCCGACCCCACCTGAATCCCGGCGGCTCCCGTCTCCAGCGCACTGACGAGCCCGTCGGGCGTGCCGTACCCACCGGCGAGCCAGAACGGCAGGCCGAGCGCCGCGACCTTGCCGAGGTCCACCTCGTCACGCGGGCCGTACACGGGTTCGCCCGCCTCGTCCAGCCGCACCCGGCCGCGCGGCGGCGCGCTGTGACCGCCCGCCGCCGGAGACTCGATCACGAACCCGTACGGCCTGGTCACCGCCGAGCGCGCGAGGTAGGCGGCCAGGATGTGCGAGGAGACGATCGCCAGCAGCCGGGGCCGTGCCAGAGGCGCGAACGACCGGCCGAGCAGTGTCACCGGGTCGAGGCCGACCGTGTGCGACGTCTCGCCCCCCGCCACGGTCACCGAGATCTCCGCATCCCGTTGCGCCGCGAGATCGTCGAGCAGCCGCGGGATCTCCGCCGGAATGCCGGCGCCCATCAGCACGTAGTCGACTCCGGCGAGCATGGCCCCATAGACCGCGGCCGGCGTGGCCATCTGAATCTTCTCCAGATAGTTGACCCCGATCAGACCGTCGTGCCCCTCCTTGGCGAGCAGGACCTCGGCGAAGTTGGCGACCACGGCCAGCTCGTCCGCGGCCTGGCCGCGCCGCAGCCCCAGACGCGGCACCGGCCGGTACGGCCTGTCGTCGACGGCCCCGCCGGTGACGAAGTAGCGAGCCAGGACCCGCTCGGCGATCTCGGGGACCGGAAAACGGGCCAGCGCGCGGCGCAGATGCCCTCCGGGATCCCCCTGCTGCAGCCGGCGGGCCAGCGTGACGTCGAGCGCCGTGCCCGACACCACGCCGAGCTGACCGGTGCCCGCCACCGCACGGGCCAGCCTCCACCCGGACACCCCCACGCCCATCCCGCCCTGTATCAACACGGGTGGCGCCGCGCCCGCGGGCCCGGTCCGCGCTGTCGGGAATCCTTCCGTACCACCATCGGCGTCGGACAACCCGCATCCCCCAAAGTCCCAGGTTCTCGCCTATGGCCCGCCGACGGCGGGGCCGATCAGGAGTCCACCACGGCCCGAGAGAGGGGCTGTAGTGACGAAGGTCCCACGGCAGGCGGCCACCGGTCCTCTCCTGCCCCGCCGTGTGGGGGCGTCAGCGGCCGAGGCGTGCGGTCGCCTCGCGCCCGGCGACCGGCGTGGGCGGAACGGCCGGGAGCGGCCCTCGGCGCGCACGGTAGACGACGTACGGGCGCCACAGATAGGCCAGCGGCGCCGACCAGACGTGCACGAGCCGCGTAAAGGGCCACAACGCCAGGAACAGGAAGCCGCCGATGGGTGCACCTGGTAAACCAACGGCGCGCCGATCATCAGGTCGCTGCGCGGGGAGAACCAGAACACACTGCGGAACCAGACCGCGATCGTCCCAGGGCGTAGGTGCCGTACCGGCCGTAGACGAAGCCCATGAGCAGTGGCGGTACGAAGCCGCCCAGGCCGCCCGCGGCGCCCACGACCCCGGTGACCGAGCCGACCTTGTTCGCCGGGGCGAGCAGCGCCACCAGGGCGAACGTCGCACCGCTGCCGGCCCCGAGCGCGGCGGCCATGGACAGGAACGCGACCGTACGACAGGTGCCAGCCCGGGCGTGAACGCCTGGACGGCGGCGCCGGCCACGACGATCAGCAGCGTCCCGGCGAGCACCCCGGTCGGCGGGAACCGGTCGGACAGCCACCCGCCCACCGGGCGCATCAGCACCGCCAGCAGCACGAATCCGGCCATCCGGTTGGCGGCATCGGCCTGCGCCAGTCCGTACGCGGTCTTGAGGTAGGCGGGCAGGTAGACCGAGAACGCCACCTATCCGCCGAACGCCACCGCGTACAGCGCCGAGGCCTGCCACGTCATCCGCAGCCGCAGCGTGGCCGCCAGCCGATGGGCCAGCGACTCGGCCGGCCAGGCGCCTGCCCCTCTCATGCTCCCCGCGTCAAGATCGAAGAGCCGCTAATCCAAGGCCTCAGCGCGTCGAATGACAAGACCTCGACTGTTTACGGTTCAGAATCAGCCGAGCTAACCATCCGATCAGAAGCGCTATCACGGCGAACAAGGCTCCGCTTTTGATGCTGTCAACGGGAAGAGAACGAGCGCGCGTTGGACTCGCATTTCCGCTCGGCCCTACGGAGGATACATCGACCTTATTATTTGCCGCCTCCCATTCCTCGTCCAAGATGCGGGCGAACTCGCGCGATCTCTTACTTGCCCGATCCCCCCTTCTATACGTGTCGGCCGCACGATTCCACAAGAAACGCCCTGCCGGGCTGCTGAACGCCTCCCTGCGGGCCAGATCCCGCAACTCAATTTCCTCTATATAGCCGAGTCGATATAAGGAGAACCAGTGGTTAATCCATAGGTTGACATAAACCCGTTGACGGCTAAATTTAACCTCCTCCGGGGTGCCCACTGGCAAACCTACCCCTTCCGCCAGTATCGGGTCGTCAAGAAGCATGCGTACCAACTCTTGCTGACGTGTTCGCATGAACTCTTCGCGCGCCATTCGGCTTTGGTTTATTTGCAATACCAGAGTCACAATTAGGCCAATCAGAGTTAGCGCCGTGAGGATCGCCGCAATCCCTCCATAGGCTTGCCCGATCTCACTTAGCCGTCCCCAATCCGAGCGGGAGAACCGGTCGGCAAACCATCCCAATAGCAGAGGAGATAAGAGGACGAGAGCAAGGGTAGGCAGACATAAAACAAAGGCAAGCGCACGCAGGAATGCCGCATTTCTCCTAGCCCGAGAGCGTCGGGTCGGCGCCATCATGCCCTCTTCCCTAACAACTGGCTCACTGAAGCAGGAAGCCCAAGCTCCTTGCGAACGATGATGCCGCCTACAGGCCAAGACGTGTAGGGCACTGGGGACCATCCGGGGACCACGTCATGCATACAGCCGAACAACTTGCACGTCACCAAACCTCGCACAGGGCTACCTGAAGGCCGTTGAGCTTCGAAAACGCCTACCCACGTCCTGGGGGTCAAGAGCGCTGACCATCGGCTATCAAGGCAGGAAGGCTCCGAGCAGTGAACACGCGGAAGAGCCGCTCTGATCAAACCAAGCGACTGGTGAAACCCGCAGCTACCAGTCGTTGGAAGGCAGCAGCGACCTCATCCGGGTATGGCTGCTCGATGGCGAAGCCCTTCTTGGCGTACTCGGCGATCCTCTGAGTGTCACCGACCAGCATGTTGATTACGCGGTCTCTCTCCGATGCTCGTCACGTAGTCGTCAAGCGAGAGGGAAAGCGAGAGGGAAAGCGACGCACACGTGGCTTCAAGCTCGGGCCACAGCTTCTTGCACGTGACATAGGCACGTCACTGCTGGTACGGCCGGGAGACGAGAACGGCTGACGCCACAGCGACTCCACGCTGCTCCAAGAGGGCGCGCGTGTTCGTGACGTTCTCCCCCGTGCTGGTCGCGCGAGGCTCGCCCAAGATGGCGTCTCCAGGGACGCCGAGTTTGGTGGCGTGTTCCTTGTAGTGGACAGCCTCGCCACGGGGGAACCGACTGACGGTCGGTGGGGGCGTTGGCGCCTGCCCGAGTACTAGCCCTCGCGGCCTGGTCCACGACTGGTCCACGAACAGCGAGCGCCAATGAGAACGGGCGGGACTCCGTGAGACTGGAGACCCGCCCGCTTCTGTGCTGTTCGCCCTGTTCAGCGGCTTGATCCGCTGGTCAAGATCTGGTGCCCCCTGTAGGATTCGAACCTACGCACCCGGCTCCGGAGGCCGGTGCTCTATCCCCTGAGCTAAGGGGGCTCAACCGCTGATAAGGCTACCAGTACTTGATGGCCGCTCGTGACATCAATACGGCCGCCGGGGGCTCGGGGATGTGGATCAGCGAAAACCGCGCGCCCACCCCATCTCATTGGCTAGCTTTGCCGCCGTGGGCGAGCTTCTGGGACGTGTGCTGGTCGTGGATGACGACGAGGTCATCCGGCAGCTCATAGCGGTCAACCTGACCCTGGAGGGGTTCGAGGTCGAGACCGCGTACGACGGGCAGGACTGCTTGGACCGCGTCCATGACGTGGATCCCGATGTGATCACGCTCGACGTGATGATGCCGCGCCTGGACGGCTGGGAGACGGCCACGCGGCTGCGGGAGGACCCGAGCACCCGGCACATCAAGGTCATGCTCATCACCGCACGGGCCCAGGAGGACGACCGCAGGCGGGGCTACGACATCGGCGTCGACGCCTATCTCACCAAGCCGTTCGACCCGGCCGAGCTGATCCAGAACGTACGGGACCTGGCCAAGGGCCCCGGCGCACTCTGAGCCGCATTGGTCCACGGACGCCGGCGCCGATTGGCCTGGGCGTGCGGGCCGGGGCGCCTCTAGCCTCGGCAAGCGTGATCGATTCCTCGACGTTGCTGGTCTACGCCGCCGCCTCGGCGGCGGTGGTGGCCGTGCCCGGCCCCAACCATCTGTACATCGCCGCCCGGGGCGTAGCCCAGGGCCGCCGTGCCGGGGTCGCCTCGGCCCTCGGGGTGGAGACGGGCACGCTGCTCCACATCGCCGCGGCGGCGGCCGGCCTGTCCTATCTGCTCGCACGGTCCGCAGAGCTGTTCACCGCGGTGAAATGGGCCGGCGTCGTCTATCTGGCCTATCTCGGCGTCCGCGCCCTGACCCGCCGGGGCGCGGCCGGCGACGAGCCGAGGCCGCAGCCGCTGCGCCGGGTCTTCCTCGAAGGCGTCGTGGTCAACGTGCTGAATCCCAAGACCGTGCTGTTCTTCCTGGCGTTCCTGCCGCAGTTCGTGGATCCCTCGGGCGACGTGCCGGGGCAGGTCCTGCTTCTCGGACTGGTGATCGCCGTCATCGGGCTGGCCTCGGACCTCGCGTACGCGCTCACCGCCGGGTCGCTCGGCCGCCGCCTGCGCGCGAGCACGCTCAGGTACGTCTCGGGTGTGGCCTACCTGGTGCTCGCCCTCGTCGCCGCGCTGAGCGGGGCCGGGCGTACGGCGCGGGGCTGATCAGGCCGGGCAGGCGGACACGTCCTCGGCCGCTTTGTCGATGAAGCGGGCCAGCCCGGCGGGATCGGCGAGCACGGTCAGATGGCCCCGGCCGTGCAGGTGGGTGAGGCTGCCGTCGGCGCAGGCCCGTAGGAACGCCGACTCGTCGACGCGGAAGGGATCGCGGGCGCCGTTCAGCAGCCAGACCCTGCCGGGGTAGGCGGCCAGCGAGGCGAGGGGGTCCTCCGCCGTGACCGCCGCGACGACGGACGCCACGACCTCGCTGCTCAGCCCGCCCTCGATCATGGCTTCTCCGGCGGCCCCCGGCAGCATCCGCCGCAGCGCGAAGCGGCTCACCCGGTCGACCAGCGCGGGGTTGCGGGCGGCCAGGCGCCCGGCGAGCCGGTAGGCGTGCGCTCTGGGCCGATCCGGCCGGGCCGTGCAGCCCATCGCGACCAGGCCGGCGACGAGGTCCGGATGCCGGGCGGCGGTGGCGATGCCCACATAGCCGCCGAGGGACAGCCCCACGACGAGGGCCCGCCCGCCCAGGCCCGCGATCGTCTCCGCGACGACGTCGCAGGCCGCCTCGGTGCCGTACGGCAGGCCGCGGCGGCGGCCGTGGCCGGGCAGGTCGGGGGCGGCGGACGGGGCCCGCAGCAGCGCCCGGACCGGCGACCACATCGTGCCGCTCAGCCGGATGCCGTGAACGAAGACCACCGGCATGCTCATGACACACCTCCTTCAAAACGCAACGCAACGGTGCGTTGTGTTTCTCATTAAAACACAACGGTGCGTTGCAGTAAGCTCCCGCCATGGCCCCACGCAAGAAGGACGACATCCTGAACGCCGCGCTGCGTCTGCTGGCGGAGAAGGGCTACGAGCGCCTGACCATCGAGGGTGTCGCCGAGCTGTCGGGGGTCAACAAGACGACGATCTACCGGTGGTGGCCGTCGAAGGCCGCCCTGCTCGGCACGGCGCTGGTCGAGGCGCAGGAGCTCGGCTTCGACGTGCCCGACACCGGGAGCCTGCGCGGCGACCTCCACGCGCTGCTGGACGGTCTGGCCTGGCTGCTCACCACTCCCCCGGCGGCGGACATCGCCGTCGCGGCGCTCGGAGCCGCCGTCAACAGCCCCGAGCTGGCGGAGGCGGCCAAGGGCTTCTTCGCCGACCGGTTCGCCCGGGAGCAGCCGATCTTCGAGCGGGCCCGGGAGCGCGGTGAGCTCGCCGATTCCGCCGACCCGATGATGATCATGGATTTGCTCGCGGGCGCGGTCTGGCTGCGGGTGGTATTCCGGCAACTGCCCCTGGACGATGGTTTTACCGAGCGGGCGGTGAACGCCGTACTCGATGGGGTAGGGCGGCCAGGGGATCCCAGGGCAGGCCGACCGGCGCGGGCCGGCGGCTGACCGGACGGATCGACCGGACGGCCCGGCCAGGAGTGCCACGGGCGGGCCCTTCGCGACGGGTTCGCGGCGCCGCACGCTCCATGCGCGGCCGCGTGCGCCCGGCGCGTCGTTCCCGCGGACGTTCCATGACCCGCGCGGTCGCGTCCGCTCACGTCGTTCGCGCACATCCCAGCCGCGCCGGCCACGCCAGGCCGCACCATGTCATGCCGCTGTGTCATGCCGCTGTGTCATGCCGTGCCGTGTCATGCCGTGCCCCAGCGCCGACTGGAGGGAGCACACCGATGACCATGTCCAGCAAACCGCCGAAACCGCACGGCAAGCGGCCCCGGCTTCTCCTCGGAATCGCCGCGGCGCTCACCCTCGTCACCGGCGCGGGCCTCGCCACCGCGGGCGCGTCGGGCCAGGACCAGCCGCGCTACCCCCAGGAGGCACAGCTCCGGTCCGGTCCTGAGCAGTTCGGCATGACCGAGCTCGCGCTGCTCCAGCTCGGACCGGCCCGCCAGCCCAGCCCGTCCGGCGACTACCAGACCTTCACCAGCCAGACCGGCGCAGTGGAATCGGTGCGGAGCGGCGCCCTCACGGTGGACGGCCGCACCTACGCGATCGACGAGTCGACCAGGGTCGTCGCGGACTACAAGGGCCTGCAGGGGATCCAGCAGGGCGACCAGGTATGGGTCGTGGGCACGACCGGCGGCAGCCCTCGCGCGATCATCGTCGCGGACGCCAGCCGCCCGGCCCTGCCGGGACACGGCGGAGGCGGCGCGCCCCCGGGGCAGACTCCGCAGACTCCGCAGACCCCGACCGCACCCGGCACTCCCAGTGAGCCCGGCGCACCCGGCGAGTCGCCGTCGCCGGAGACGGTCCCACCCACCGAGTGACATACGTCCGGCCACGGGCGGGGGCCCGGAGCGGCCCCCGCCCTGCGTGACGGTCAGGACGTGGAGAACGTGAACCAGTTGAGGTTGACGAAGTCGGCCGGCTGGCCGCTGCTGAAGGTGAGGTAGACCGTGTGGGTGCCGGTCGTCGGCGTGATGTTGGCCGGCACGGTCGTCCAGTTCTGCCAGCCGCCGGTGTTGCCGACGGCGAAGTCGCCGATCGGGGTCGCCGTCGGGCTGTCGAGCCTGACCTGGACGAGGCCGCTCACGCCGGCGGCCGCGCCGGAGGCGACCCTGGCCTTGAACTGCCGCGCCGCCGTCGAGCCGAAGTTCACGCCGTCGAAGCGCAGCCAGTCGCCGTTGGAGATGTAGCCCACGTTCTGACCGCCGCCGCTGTCCTGGGTCGTCTCCACCTGCGTGCCGCTCTGCGCCTGGTAGTTCTCCGCCTGGATGGTGGAGCGGGCGTCCACGCCGCCGCTCGGCGGAGGCGAGCTCGGCGGCGGGCTGCTGGTCGCGCCGCTCTGCCACACGGCCACGTAGTCGACCACCATCGGCCGCCCCGACACCGTGGCGGAGGTGGGCGTGGAGAACCCGGCGACGCCGTTGGGGAAGCCGCCGCCGATCGCGACGTTGAGCAGGAGGAAGTATCCGGCGTGGGAGGTCATGTTCGACCACGTCGTCGCGTCGAGCTGGCTCTGGCTGATGCTGTGGAACTGCTGGCCGTCCACGTACCACCGGAGCTGGTTGGGAGTGACGCTGCGGTCCCACTCGAAGCGGTAGGTGTGGAAGGCCGACTGGCAGGTCGAGCCCGGGCAGGCCCTGCTGGCGCCGATGCCGTTGGTCTCGCTGCACGCCCCGCCGGGGTTCACGCCGCAGTGCAGCACGCCCCAGACCGAGTTGATGCCGTTGACGTTCTCCATGATGTCGAACTCGCCGATGGCCGGCCAGTTCTGGTAGTTGCCGTGGTACGGCGAGCCCAGCGCCCAGAAGGCCGGCCAGTAGCCGAGGGCGGCGTTGCCCGTCACGTTCGGCATCTGGATGCGGCCCTCGATGCGCAGGATCCGTCCGGCCTCGGGCTTGAAGTCGGTGCGGCGGGTCTCGATTCGCGCGGAGGTCCAGCTCTGGCCGCTGCCGATCGGGGTGATGCGCAGGTTGCCGCCGCCGTCCAGGCTGACGTTGGCCGAGTCGGCCGTGTAGTTCTGGATCTCGCCGGTGCCCCAGTTGCCCGGGCCTCCGGGGTACGAGTGGCCGGTGTCGATGATCCAGTTGTTGGACGACGGAAGCGTTCCGGCCGCGCCGTTGAAGTCGTCCGACCAGACGAGCGACCAGCCGGACGGCGTCGAGGGCACCGACGCGCCGGCGGGCCGTACGGCGAGGGCCAGGACCGCGGCGGCCACGGCGAGCAGCGCCAGAACCGAGCGCCGCCATGGGGAGTGGAGCACACGCATGAGTACCTCTCCTCCTCGGTCCGGTCGTCGCGGCGGGGGGATTGGGGGGTGCGGGTGGCCTCACGGAGCGGAGACGGCGGACGTCCGCTGCGCCGGACGGCGGCGTCGGAGAGGGTCGTGAGGGCCCGCGCACCGCGATCGCGGACCGCTTGAGCGACACTGTCCCCTTTGAATCTCACTCGCGTCAAGAGGATCTGTGAAATCCGAGAGAGCGTTCTCAGCACATGCCTCGCGACGTGAGCAGCAACGAGAGAGCGCTCTCCACCCTGCGTTCCTCATGGCCCGGGTCCGCGCCCCGGCGGCCCGCCGCCGCCGCGCTGCTCGAAGCGCCGCAGGGCGGGATAAAGCGTGTTGGGGTCAGGAGCCCCGGCCCCACCGGTAGGCGCCGTAGCCCATGAGCAGCAGGCTCACCGCGCCGGCCACGGCTCGCCAGGTGTTCCACGTGGTCCACCGGGCCGAGTAGTCCGACCAGATCCTGGCGGCGGCCTCGGCCGGGTCGCCGTGGGCCGCCACGGCGGCCAGGGCGTCGTTCATCGGCACGTTCACGGCGGCCGTGATCAGGATCACGCCGACGGCGTACACCGCGGCCGCCGCGAAGAACGGCCAGGCCGCGCCGGAGCGAGGGGTGGCCAGCAGCAGGGCGCCCGCCCCCGCGGCGGCGATCGGGGCGAGGACGAACGCCGCCAGGAACGCCGGGTTCTGGATCTTGATGTTGACCGCGTTCATCGCGTCGATCGCCGAGGAGGCCGACGCGGCGTTCAGGCCCGGCATGACCCCGACCGAGAACCCGAAGAAGGTGCCCGCCATCCCGGCGGTCATGAGCATGGACAGGGCCGCGGCGACGGCGGCCAGAAGGCACGTCATGCCTCCTCCGCCGCGACGCGGACGCCGAGGATGACCAGGATTCGCGCTTTCGTCATGGTCACCACTCAACCGGCGTACCGCTCCCGGCGACATCGCCGAGACGCTCGACCGCATATCCGGCCGTCTACGATCTGGGCATGGACGCGCTGGCCGATCTCCTCGACGGCCCCCGGGCGCGGGGAGCCTTCCTGCTTCGGGCGACCCTGAGCCCGCCCTGGTCGGTGCGGATCCAGGACGAGGCGCCGCTGTGCCTGGTCGCGATGGTGCGCGACGACGCGTGGATCACCCCGGACGAGGACCGGGCCGTACGCGTGGGGCCGGGCGACGTGGCGGTCGTACGCGGTCCCGTCCACTACACGGTCGCCGGCGACCCCGCGACCGCGCCGCAGGTCGTGATCCACCCCGGCCAGGTCTGCACCACACCGGACGGCCGCGCCCTGTCGGCGGAGATGGACCTGGGCACGCGCAACTGGGGCAACGACCCGGACGGCTCCGCCGTGATGCTCATCGGCACCTACCAGATGCGCGGCGCGGTCACCCAGCGGCTGCTGGCGGCGCTGCCCACGCTGCTGGTGCTGCGCGGCGATTCCTGGGACGGCTCCCTCGTCACGCTGCTCGGCAGGGAGATCGTCAAGGACGAGCCGGGCCAGGAGGTGGTGCTCGACCGCCTGCTCGATCTGCTGCTGATCGCCGTGCTGCGGACGTGGTTCTCCCGGCCGGACGCCCGGGCCCCGGGGTGGTATCGGGCGCACGGCGACCCGGTGGTCGGGCCGGCGCTGCGGATGCTGCACGCCGACCCGGCCCACCCCTGGACGGTCGCCGAGCTGGCGGGCCGGGCAGGGGTCTCCCGCGCCGCACTCGCGCAGCGGTTCGCGAAGCTGGTCGGCGAGCCGCCGATGGCCTATCTGACCGGGCTGCGGCTGGCGCAGGCGGCCGACCTGCTGCGCGAGACGGACGCGACGCTGGACGCCGTGGCGCGGCGGGTCGGCTACGGCACCGCGTTCGCGCTCAGCTCGGCCTTCAAGCGGGAACTCGGCGTGAGCCCGCAGCGGTATCGGGAGGGCCTGAGCCGCCCGGCCGGCTGAGATCCGGGTCTGGCCGTCCGGGGGCGGCGCACGTCGCGATCTCCGCCGGTGCGACCTGACGGGTTATCTCGTATGGTCGCTCCTGCACGACTTCGAGTGGGCGTACGGCTTCCGCACGAGGTTCGGCATCGTGTCCATCTGTCGACTCCGAGACCCGGCGACGCGTTCCCAAGGACAACGCGCTGTGGTATCGAGACGTCATCGAACGCAACGGGCTGGGGAGTGCCCGACGCATGCCGCCCGTCGCGGAGGCGCCTCCTGGGCCCACGCGCGGCAGTGCGTCGTCGGGCACGACGAAGGGGGACTGAATGAAACGACCCACTCTGGAGGCGGTCGCGGCGCGGGCAGGGGTGTCCCGCGCCACCGTCTCCCGGGTCGTCAACGGGCAGATGACGGTGACACCGCAGATCAGGGATGCGGTGATGCGCGCCGTGGACGAGCTGGGTTACGTCCCCAACTCCGCGGCGCGAAGCCTCGTCACCCAGCGGACCGACTCGATCGCGCTGGTCGTGTCGGAGCCGCCGACCAGGGTCTTCTCCGAGGACCCGATGTTCTCCACGGTCATCCGCTCGGCCAGTCTGGAACTCGAGGCCGCCGACAAGCAGGTCGTGCTCATGCTCGGCGGCTCGGCCCAGAACCACGCGAGGATCGAGCGCTACATCGCCAGCGGCCACGTCGACGGGGTCATGCTGATCTCGATGCACGGCGCCGACCCGCTGCCCTCGGCCATCGCGCGGATGGGCGTCCCCGTCGTCTCGTACGGCAGGCCGCCCGTGCCGGTGCCCCTGCCGTACGTGGACAACGACAACGTGGGCGGTGCGGGGAAGGCGGTGCGCCACCTGCTGGACGGCGGACGGCGGCGCATCGCCACGATCGCCGGGCCGCAGGACATGGTGGGCGGCCAGGACCGGCTCAAGGGTTACCGCGACGCGCTGCGCGAGTCCGACCGGCGGTCGATCGTCGCCGTCGGGGACTTCACCCGTGAGTCCGGCGCCGTCGCCATGCGCCACCTGCTGCAGGACGACCCGGACCTGGACGCCGTCTTCGTCGCCAACGACCTCATGGCCATCGGGGCGCTGCAGACCCTGCGCCAGGCGGGCCGCCGGGTGCCGGACGACGTGGCCGTCGTCGGGTTCGACGACATCGAGGCGGCCCGCTTCACCGAGCCCCCGCTGACCACGATCAGGCACCCGGTCATCGAGCAGGCCGCCGCGATGGTCCGGCTGCTGCTCGGCCTGTTCAACGACGGCCCGGCCGACCCCGTGATCCTCCCCACCGAGCTCGTCGTCCGCGACTCCGCCTGAGCGCCGGAACGATCAGGACGCCGTGGTCGCCGGCTCGACCGGCGGCCCGGCCTCGGCCCGGTCCTGGCTGCCCTCCCATGGCCGGACGCCCGTGCTCAGGCGAGCGCGTCGGTGATGCGGCCGAGCGCCTCGAAGGGCGCCAGGCCGTACGCGTAGAAGTCGGCGGCCCCGGCCCCCGCCGTACGGGCCGCGCGCACCTTGGCGGCCAGTCGGTCGGCGGAGTCGGTGTCCGGGGGGCCGGGGCGCAGCACGACCCTCAGCTCCGGGTTCTTGCCCACCGAGCGCCGGTAGGCCGCCACGTCGTCGGCCACCCGGGCCGGGTCCCTGGCATACCCGAGGACCGCGAACGACGGGACCAGGTCGCCGAGCGCCACCAGGTCGATCCCGAGCTGCCAGGAGTCGTGCGCGGCCAGGCCGGCCGCGGGCAGCCCGTGGGCGTAGCCCTTGGCCGCGCCCGTCGCGTCCATGAACGTCAGCCGCGCGCCTTCGGCCGTCACCGCCGCCGCGACCTCGCCCACCAGCGACGTGACGCTCTCGGAGCGGGCCCGCGCGTACGCCACCGTCTCCGGTCCGGCGTAGGCCGTCAGCGCCGCCCGCGTGACCTCGCCCTCCGCCGGGGGGTCGCCGTCGAGCACGCCCCCGACGATCCTGGCGCACTCCTGCCTGGCCACCTCGGCGTTAACCCCTAGATCGACGGCCCGGCGCATGCAGTTGGCGCAGAAGCACAGGCCGAACAGGAAGGCGTCCATCGGGCCGAGCGCCACGAAGCACCGCTCGTAGGCGAAGGCCCCGAAGTGCAGCGACTCCGCCACGACCGTGTCCACCCCCTGCCGGGCGACGGCCCGGGCCAGCGCCACGGCGTACGCCCGCACGTCGGGATGCGAGGGGCACAGGTCGGCCGGGGATCCGTGGTCGCCGAAGCAGTTCTCCACCGTCACGTCGGGGTGGGCCAGGCCGAGGGTGGCGTTGTGCAGGAACACGGTCCAGCCGTGCAGCCGCATCCCCCGGTCCCCGCAGGCGCGGCGCAGCTCGTCGATCGGCCGGTCCTGCGCACCCGGCTGCACGGGCGGGGTCAGGCGCAGGCCGTCGAACAGGTCCTCCGGAGGCGGGAAGTGGACGCCGTCGCGGCGCAGCGTCAGCCGCGACGCGCCGTGCGGGGTGACGTCCCTGGCCTGGTGGTAGGCCGCGGCCACCGCGACGCCTCGCACGCCGTACGCCGAGGCCCGGTCGAGCAGCCCCCGCACGCCCTCGGCGGACAGGTCCTCGACGAAGACGTACAGGGCGCTGTCCATCGTCAACGGCCCGCGTACGCCACGAAGTCGATCTCGACGAGGATGTCCATGAGATCGGAGCCCACCGTGGTGCGCACCGGGTAGGGCCGGGTGAAGTAGGACTGGTAGACCTCGTTGAACGCGGCGAAGTCCTCCTTGAGGTTCTGCAGGTGGACCGTCGCCTTCACCACGTCGTCGAAGGTCAGGCCGCGGGCCTCCAGCACCGCCCCGAGGTTGCGCATGGTGCGGTGCGTCTGGGCGGCCACGTCGTCGCCTGCGACCTCGCCGGTCGCGGGGTCGAGCGGCCCCATGCCGGAGGTGTAGAGGAAGTCGCCCACCACGAGCCCCTGGGAGTACGCGCCGATCGGCGGGGCCCCGGCGGTCGTACGGATCTCCTGCTTGCCAGCCATTGTCACCGCTCCATCAGAAACACGTACCGATCAAATCAATCACGACGTCGTCGTCGTCCACCACGGGGATGACGCGCCATTTGTCGAAGGCCGTACACGGATGGGACAGCCCGAACGACACGAGGTCTCCCGGGCGCAGTCCGGCGTCGCCGTCGAGATAGGCGTGCTGGTCCTGCACCTTGACGACCGTCACCCCGGTCAGCGGCTCGGCCGGACCCCGGCCGCCGCGCCGCACGGCCCTGGGAAAGGGCAGGTGGATGTCGTGGGGAACGTCCCGCTTGCCCATGCCGACCAGCACGAGACCGGGCTCGGGCACGGACAGGACCTGCGCCCAGACCTCCAGCGCCGGCCGCAGCTCGCCCTCCAGCCGGTTGTAGGGCGTGTGCTCGGAGTAGTAGCCGTCGTCGTGGGCGATGTAGGCGCCGCTGCGCAGCACCACGGTGGCGCCCAGCTCACCGGTCAGCGGCGCGAGCTCCTCGGCCACCAGGTCGAACCACGAGCTGCCCCCGGCGGAGACCACGATGGGGCCGGCCACCTGCGGCGCGAGCGTCCGGGCCGCGCGGGCCAGGTCGCGCAGGAACCCGCGCACCCCGGCGGCCTCGTGGTGGGTCCCCTCGTATCCGGCGACCCCGGCCAGCTCGGTCCCCCGCGCCTCCCGCGCCGCGCGGGCCACCGCCAGCAGCTCGTCCTGGTCGCGGCAGCCGGTCCGGCCGCCCGGGTGGCCCAGCTCGACCAGCACCCGGAACGGGACGTCGCCGGCCGCCTCGTCGAGCACGCGCACGCCCTCGATCGAGTCGGCGAAGCAGAGGAAGTCGAAGCGCCCGATCTCGCCGGCGAGCCAGCGTAGCGCGCCGCGGTCGAAGATCTCGTTGGCCAGCAGCACGCGCGGAACGCCGAAGGAGCGGTGGACGAGCACCTGGCCCGGCGTGGCGGCGGTGACCCCCCACGCCCCGGCGTCGAGCTGGTCCCGCACGAGCTGCGGCGACATCGTGGTCTTGGCGTGCGGCGCGAAGGCCAGTCCGTGCAGGTCGGCGAAGCGCGCCAGCGTCGCGATGTTGTGGTCGAGGGCCGAGCGCCGTGCCGTCATCACCGGCCAGGTGAACGCGCCGTCGAACAGGGAGTGCCGGGCCTCGGCGAACTCCCGTCCGCCGATCGGCTCGCCCGGCCACAGGAAACCGCGCGTGCGCGCGTCGACGACGATCTCCGGGAGCCCCCGCTCCGTGCGCCCTGCGGGCTGCAGTGGGAGGCCGTCCGCGAAACCCACGCCGCCCCCTTGTTGTCCCGGTTCAGACCACCTTGTGGATCGTACTGGACCACCGCCTCGGAGGTAGACTCGCGCCCTCACACCATGATCGGAAGATCGGGACGGGGTAGGGATGAGCGGCGACGCACGACTCGATCGGGCCTTGGCCCTCTACGAGCAGGCGGTCTTCGGCGGCGACGCCACGGCTCTCGCCGAGGCCGACCGGGAGCTGGACGCGGTGGAAGCCGACCTGACCACCCGGGCATCGGGACGGGACATCGGCGCGGCCGAGGCCGGTCTCGCGCTGGCCCGCGGCCGCATCGTCCACGCGCGGTTCCTCGAACACCACGAGGAGGACCCCCGCGAACTCGAGCTGTTCGAGCGGGCGGCCGATCTCTTCCGGCGGCTCGGCGACACACGCGGCGAGGGCGAGGCGCTCTTCTGGATCGGCTGCTTCCACCAGGTCGTACGGCACGACGACGAGGCGGCCGGGCCCGCGTTGCGGCGGTCGTACGAGCTCGCGGCGAAGGCCGGCGACAGGCTGACGATGTCCTACGCGCTCAGGCACCTGGGGATCGCCGAGCACAAGGCGGGACGGCTGGAGGCGGCGCGCGAACGGCTGGAGGAATCGGTCCGGCTGCGCCGGGAGCTCGATTTCCATCCGGGTGTCGCCGCCAACCTGGTCGGACTGGCCTACATCGCCGTCGCCGAGGACCGCCGGGACGACGCCCTGCGGCTGCTCGACGAGGCGGCCGCCCTGGCGGAGACGAGCGGAGCCCTGGGCATCGCGCGGCACGTGGAACAGGCGCGAACGGCCCTGTGACCGAGGCCGGGCGACCCGGTCGCCTCGCGCGTCCACCGGTTCCGCGGGTCGCCTGCATTCGATGACACGTTCGAGATAGGGTGTGACCGCCCTCACAGGGGCTCTGAGGTTCCGCAGCGGGGACATCCGCAGCGTAGACAGAGGAGTGACCGCCCATGACCGAGCCCAGGACCCACACCCTCGAAGTGCCCGGCTGCGTTCTCCATTACGACGTCCGCGAGGCCGAGGGCACCACCGAGCCGATCCTGCTGCTGATCGGATCGCCGATGAGCGCCGCCGGGTTCACCGCCCTGGCACGGCATTTCCAGGACCGCACGGTGGTCACCTACGACCCGCGCGGCAGCGACCGGAGCACGCGGACCGGCGGTGCCGCCGAGTCGACCCCCGAGTTGCACGCCGACGACCTGCACCGGCTGATCGACGCGCTCGGAGGCGGGCCGGTGGACGTCTTCGCCAGCAGCGGAGGGGCGGTCAACGCCCTCGCGCTCGTCGCCCGGCATCCCGAGCAGGTGCGCACGCTCGTGGCGCACGAGCCGCCCGCCGCCCAGGTCCTGCCGGACCGGGAGCAGGCGC
This sequence comes from Microbispora rosea, assembly GCF_900156315.1. GTDB lineage: Bacteria > Actinomycetota > Actinomycetes > Streptosporangiales > Streptosporangiaceae > Microbispora > Microbispora rosea. The sequence continues at coordinate 72,685 of NZ_FTNI01000036.1, forward strand.
TGGCCGCCGTTGCCGACATCCGGCGGACCTACGATCGGGAGGGTTTCGGGCCGGCGATGGTGAAGTTCATCGTGGTCACCGGCCACCAGGGCGAGATCCCGGCGGACTTCGCCGATCAGCCCATGCCGAGCCCCGCAGAGTTCGGGCTGCCGGCGGAGGACGACGGTGCGCGTGGCGACGTGATGTTCGAGCAGAACCTCATCACCTGCACGCACTACGAGCCCGACTTCGACGCGCTCCGCGCGGCTCCGGCCCGCATCGTCGTCGGCGTCGGAGCCGAGTCGGAGGGGCAGCTGGCCCGCCGCGCGGGCGAGGCGGTCGCCGAGCGGCTCGGCACCAAGCCGGTGCTCTTCCCCAGCAACCACGGCGGGTTCCTCGACGACACGTTCGGCATGCCGGGCGATCCGGACAACTTCGCCGTCACGCTGCGCCAGGTTCTGGCCGAGTAGGCCGGCGAGCCCGTCGAGCCGGGCAGCGAACTCCACCCCGCCATTGGGCGTCCAACCTTCATGAGCCCGCGCGCGTCGTTCACCCCGGCCTTGTCAGCCGCCATCGTCGTGGCCGTGCTGGCCGCCGCCTGCACCGCCCCGCCCGCCCGCGGACGCGTGTCCGAGCGGGCACCGGCGTCCGCTGCCACGGGTGTCGCGCCGGGCACGCCGGGGACGGGCGGGAAGGGATTTCGAGGGGCCTGGGACTATCTGTATCCGGACGATCCGCCTGAGCGGCACCGGCCCGTGACGGTCGCGGCCGATGAGTCGGGGCCGTGGCGGCTGCGCCTGCTCGCCGACTACGGGGTGTTCGACCAGATCACCTGTGTCGTCGCCACGGCGCCCGGAGTGGCCTGGGCGTTCGGGTTCGATGAGACGTGGCGGGGCCGGCTGGTCGCACTGCGCTGGGACGGAGCCCGCTGGACCAGGTACGCCTCCGCACAGCGGGCCTACCCGGTTGCCGCTGCGGCCTCGGGGCCGGACGACGTCTGGCTGCTGCTGCGGGGGGCACGTCGCGGGCAGGTCCTGCACTGGGACGGGGCGCGGTGGGCGCCGGTCGGCGGCGGCGGGTCGTTCGCCCGGCTGGGCTCGGCGGGCCGGGGGCGGGCGTGGGCGCTGGACGGCAAGGAACCCGCGATCCGGCTGTCCGACGGCGGCCCCTGGCGGCGGGTGCCGGGACCCGGGACGGGGATGGCGGTGCGGGCGCTTTCCGTGCCCGCGTCCGGGACGTACTGGGCGGTCGCCAATGACATGCGGCGGGGGCGCACGGCGCTTTACCGGCGTGCGCCCGGTGACTCGTGGGAGCCGGTCGCCTTCGGCGGGGCGCTGCCGAAGGACACCCGGGAGAACTCGCTCGACCTCCAGGGGGTGGTGGCCGCCTCCGACTCCGACGTCTGGGCGTACGGCACGTACGGGGCACGCCCCGATCCGGAGGGGGACGGCGCCCCGGTGAGGGACCCCTTCGCCGCGCACTGGGACGGGCGGGCCTGGCGGCCCGTGGCCGTGCCCAAGGGCTGGCGGTTCACCGACGCGGCGGTCGCCGACGGGCAGGGCGGGCTGCGGGCCGTGGTGGCGAGCACGACCGGCGACGAGGACGCCGTCGCGGCCGAGACCGCCGTCCTCTCGCTGACGCCCACCGGCCCCGCCACGCCGGCCGAGCCGAAGATCGAGGGCGGGCGGGTGGTGCTGCGCGGGCTTGCGAGAGTCCCGGGGACGCACCGCTTCTGGGCGGTGGGCGCGGCCTTCCCTGTGTCGCCGGATATGTCGGCGTCCACCTCCGTCATCTATGGCTGGCGGCCCTGAAGGCGCTGCGGCCGGCGCCTGCCGCGCTCCGGGTGCGGGCCAGGGACGCGAGTGCGAGCAGCAGCAGCAACGCGCAGGCCCAGGCGAACCAGTCGCCGAACCGTGTGTAGGGCCTGTCGGCCGAACGGGCAGGCAGCGTGGTGAGAGCGGACACGACGGGCGCGTCCGCGCTGTGCGCCTCGATCCGGACCCGGCCGTTGGCGTCGCTCACGGTCCGGTTAGGCAGGACGCAGCGCGCGGCCGGGGGTGGCGCCGGTGAGCTCGCCACCGCGCAGCACCGGCACGCCGCCGACGAGCACGTCGTCCACGCCCACGGCGAGCGAGCGGGGCTTGTCGTAGGTCGCGGTGTCGGCCACCGTGGCCGGGTCGACGACCACCAGGTCTGCGGCCTGGCCACGCCGCACGAGACCGCGGTCGGGCAGCCGGAAGCGTCGCGCCGGGTGCGAGGCCAAGTGCACGGCGGCCTGTTCCCAGGTGAGGTCGCCGAGTTCGCGTACGTGCCGGCCGAGGTAGCGGGCGAACGCGCCGAAGCCGCGGGGGTGCGGATGGCCGCCCACGTAGATGCCGTCGGAGCCGCCCGTGTGGCCGGGGTCGCGCATGACGGCGCGCACCGACTCCTCCCCCGCCGGGCCCTCGTCGGGGCGGGCCTGCACGCAGCCCGCCTGGAGCCGGGTCTCCGCCAGCAGCACCCGGCAGAACTCGGCGGGGCCGGCGCCGAACTCGGCCGCCGCGGCGGGCAGGGTCATCCCCTCGGCCCACTCGAACCCGGGGGCGTGCGACAGCGTGATGCGCGGCCACAGGTCGTCGCGTCCCGCCCACTCCCCGGCGAGGCGTTCGCGTTCGGAGGACAACATCGCCACGGCGCGGTCGGGGTCGGCGGCGGGCACCCACGGCGGCAGCGTCACCATCGCCAGGATCGTGCTGGCCCGCAGGTAGGGATAGGTGTCGAAGGTCAGGTCGACGTCCTGCCGCCGAGCGTCCTCGACCAGCGGCAGCAGAGTGGAGGCCGGGCCGTGGAGGTGCGAGACGTGCACGGCCGCGCCGGACCGCCGGGCGATCTCCACGACCTCCGTCATCCCCACCGACGCCGACGCGCCGTACGCGCGCATGTGCGTCACGTACGGCAGGCCGCCCAGCGGTGCGCACAACGCCGCCAGTTCGGCGGCGTCGGCGTACCGGCCGGGGGCGTACTCCAGGCCCGACGACAGCCCGGCCGCCCCTTCGGCCAGGCCCCGCTCGACCGCGCGCAGCATGGCGCGCAGTTCGTCCCCGTCCGCGGCGCGTTCCGCGGCGCCCATCGCGTCGAACCGGATCGTCGCGTGCGGCAGCAGGTAGACGGTGTTGAGCGCGGTCGCGCCGCCGTATCCCGCGAGCAGGCCGGCGACGCTCACCGGCCCGTCCACGTGCGGGTGCGGGCCGTTGATCGCCGCGAAGTAGCGGCTCGCGTACGCGAAGGAGGCCGGGGAGGTGGCCGGGGCGAACGACAGCCCGTCCTGTCCCAGCACGAACGTCGTGACCCCCTGCCGCAGCGCGGCCTGCTGCACCAAGGGGTCGAACACGGCCGCGTCGCCGTGCGCGTGGCAGTCGACCAGGCCCGGCAGCACGAGCCTGCCCGCCGCGTCGATCCGCACCGCCGCCTCGGCCGCGCCGAGGCGGCCCACCGCTTCGACCCGGTCCCCGCGCACACCGACATCGGCGCGGAACGCGGGGGCTCCGGTGCCGTCCACGACGCGGCCACCGGTGATCAGGACATCGAAGGTCACGTCACCGATTAGATCAGTCGTACGGACCGGACAGGCGCGAGAAGCCGGGGCAGTCGCGCGACCGCGAGACGGGCGGCACGACAGGCCTGCGCTCCAGCACCTCGCGGGCGCGGGCGCGGGCGAGGTTCCAGCCGTTCCACGCGTCCGGCCTCCACAGGTCGTTGAAGGCCACCACGTCGCTCAGCACGCAGCTGCGGTCGGGCTCGGGCAGGCGGTCGAGGATCGGCACGGCCTCCGCCCCCAGCTCGCTCAGATAGCCGTGGTCGAGCCGCTCCACACCCCGGACCGCCAGCTGGGTCTCGGCCACCCTCGCGTCGGGGTCCCACACCGCGAACGCCAGCAGCGACACCCCGGTGAGCAGCACGAGCGCGCGGAAGAACCAGGACGTGCCCCCGCCGGCCAGACGGACCGCTCCCACCGCCAGGACCAGCACGAACACCGCGCCGAGCCACCAGATCGTCGCCTCCACCGAGGCGCGCAGCCGCGACAGGCCGTACGCGTCGGTGTAGAGGCCGAGCCGGTGCAGCGCCGAGGCGAGGATGATCAGGGTGAACGCGCACAGCAGGCCGAGCAGCACGGCGAGCAGCCAGCGGTCGGCCCGGCTCTCGCGGCGCAGCAGGGCGACCGCGGCCGCCACGATGCCGAGCACGAAGAGGCTGACCGTGACGAGTTCGAAGAAGCCCGATCTCGCGTACTCCGCGTAGGTGAGCCCCGCCGTCGTCAGCACCCTGCGGCTTCCGCCGAACAACACCGTGATCTGCACGGTCACGAACGCCGCGAACAGCACGTTCAGCCCGAGCAGCGGGATCACCCACACCTGGCGGCCGAGGGACATCCGCAGGTCGGGCGCGGCGGGCTCGGCCACCGGCCGCAGGCCCACCAGCACCGCCGCCGCGGCCAGGCCCGCGAACACGCAGAACACGAAGATCCGGTAGGGCAGGCTCCTGACCCAGTCAGGGGTGCGCAGCAGGTCGCTGAGGAAGGCCGAGAAGACGGCGTCCGCGGAGGAGAACAGCAGGCCGAAGACGGCCAGCAGGACGACGGTCACGAGGGCGCTGATCAGCGTGGGCAGCATCCGGCGCCGTTTCAGTCTCCGGAGCGGCCCGGCCAGGAACCACGGCAGCGGCAGCAGCGCGAACACGACCGAGACCCCACCCTTGATCACCGCGAGCCAGCCCCGCCCGCCGCCCGACACCGCGAGGGACCCGACTCCGAACGCGGCCAGCAGCACCGGCCCGACCAGCCAGTCGGCGTCGCGGAAGAGCGCCACGGAGACCAGCGCGTACGCCAGGAGGCCGAAGGCCACCGTCCACGGCGTGATCCGGCCGCGCCGGAGCGGCAGCACCACGGGGAACGCCGCGGCGCCCATCGCGACCGCCGTCAGCACGAACCCCAGCCCGGGCGACGCGTCCGGCAGGGCGACGGCGGCGACCAGACCGGCCGCCGCGGCGGCCGGCAGCAGCCACCGGGGCGCGTCCGGCAGCTCCGGCCGCGGGAACAGCGGCGGCGGCACGTACGCGGGTGGCGGCGGAGTGACCGGCATATGTGATGGCACAGCGCCCTGCCAGGGCGACGGCGGCGCGCCCGCCGGCGTGGGCCGGTGGGCCCATGACGAGCCGCGGCTCGCTCCCGCGATCGTGCCGCCGACGACGAACAGCAACACCACCACCGTGTCCAAGCCGAGGATGACCGAGACGGCCATCCCGATGAACAGCCCGGCGAACATGCCGACGCCCGTCCCGAGCGCCGCCCGCGCCAGCTGCCCGGCGCGGTCGTAGGCGGGATTCGAGGCAAGCGCGTGCGAAGCGACCGCGTTCGAGGCAAGCGCGTGCGAAGCGACCGCGTTCGAGGCAAGCGTGTTCGAAGCGACCGCGTTCGAAGCGAGCGTGTCCGAGGCAGGCGTGTGCGGCGCGCGTAGCCCCGCGGCCGCATTCGCGTCCTGCACCGCCGCGTCCGGCTGGTCCGCAAGCTCCCCCTGCCCGGCCTCCGCTCGCTCGCCCCCGTCCGGGGTCCCGGGCGAGGAACCCCCCGCCTCCTCGCCCCGCACGGCCTCGCCTCGCACGGCCTCGCCTCGCACGGCCTCGTCGCCGGTCTCCTCCGGCCTCTTCGCCGGAGCGAGGGCCCCGGCCGGGCCGGCCAGGCCGACGCCCTCGTCCCCGGATGGGCCCCGCTCGCCGGGCCGGCCTTCTGCGCGTCCCGCGCCCGGCTCACGGACGTCCATGTCTCCCTTTCCGGCGTGGACGGGCCCGTCCACGTTCTCTCCCGCCGCGGGCTCCCCGCGCAGCGGCAGCACGACGACCATCCGGCACCCCGGGGTCGTCTCCCGGCCTCTCCCCGCGGCCCGTCGTATGACCGGGGCCGGGTCCGACACCGCGATCGACCCGCCGTGCAACTCGACGATCTCCTTGGCGATGGCGAGCCCGAGCCCGGCCCCGCCCGCGTCCGCGGCCCGTCCGGCGTCGAGCCGCGAGAAGCGCTCGAACACCCGGGCCCGCTCCGCCTGCGGGATGCCGGGGCCGTCGTCGACCACGCTGATCTCCAGGTTCGCCCCGGACGGCCGCGCCTCCACCCGGACCGTGCCGCCGGACGGGCTGTGCCGTACGGCGTTGTCGAGCAGGTTGGCCAGCACCTGGGCGAGCAGGGCCCCGTCGGCGGACAGCACCGTCCCCGGACCGACCGCGCTCACCACTGTGACGTCGTCACGCGCGAGAGTCGCCTCCGAGACGGCCTGGCGGCACAACGACGCCAGGTCCAGCTCCTCCGGCTCGATCAGCCGGGCCCCCGAGTCGAGCCTCGACAGGTCGAGGAGCTGGGCCACCAGGCGGCCGAGCCGCTGCGTCTGGGCGAGGGCCGTGCCCAGGGTGTCGAGGTCGGGCGGCGTGACGCCGTCCACGATGTTCTCCAGCACGGCCTGCAGGCCGGTGATCGGCGTGCGCAGCTCGTGGCTGACGTTGGCCACCAGTTCGCGCCGTTGGCGATCGACCTCGGCGAGGTCGGCCGCCATGGCGTTGAAGGCCCGCGCCAGCTCTCCCACCTCGTCGCGGGAGGTCGCGCTCACGCGCAGGCCATACCGGCCCTTGGCGATCGTCTGCGCGGCGGCTGCCATCTCGCGCAGCGGCCGGATCATGCCGCGGGCGAGGAGCTGCACCATGATCAGCGCGAGCACGACGGCGATCGCGATCCTCAGATCGCGGGACAGGCCGGAGTTGATGCCGACCTCGTTGACGACGAACGCCGCGACCACGGCGAGCACGATCACGATGCCGAGCTTGACCTTGATCCGGCCGAGGAAGTCGAGCGGCCTCAACGCCTGGCTCTCCCTAAATGAAGCGTCACGGACGGACGAGCGCGTATCCCACGCCATGGACGGTACGGACGACCTCCGGGCCGAGCTTGCGGCGCAGCGCGCGGACGTGGCTGTCCACGGTCCGGGTCGCGGCGGCCTCGGAGAAGCCCCAGATGTCCGACAGCAGCCGTTCGCGCTCGAAGACCTGGCCGGGCCGCTCGGCGAGACGCCGCAGCAGGTCGAACTCGGTCCGGGTGAGCTGGGCCTCGGCCCCGCGGACGAACACGCGGCGCTCGGCCGTGTCGATCTCGACGTCGCCGACCCGGATCACCGCGTCCTCGTGGGCCAGCAGGCTGGCCCGCTCCACCCGCCGTAGCAGCGCGTGGATCCTCGCGACGAGTTCCCGCATGCTGAACGGCTTGGTGATGTAGTCGTCGGCCCCCACCCCCAGCCCGACCAGGACGTCCGTCTCCTCGCCGAGCGCGGTGAGCATGAGCACCGGCACCGGCCGGGCGGCCTGCATCCTGCGGCACACCTCGAGCCCGTCCAGGCCCGGCAGCAGCCGGTCGAGGACGACGACGTCGGGCTCCGCCTTCGCGTAGGCCGCGAGCGCCCCCTCGCCGTCGCTCGCGACGCGCACGTCGAAACCCTCCGCCACGAGCCGGAGCCGTACGGCGTTCGCGATCGTGTCGTCGTCCTCGACCACGAGGACGCGGCGCTGCTGAGGGGTAGCCATGGAGGGAAGCGTAGATGCCCTCTGTGTAGAGCCGTCGTCCGGAAATGTGCAGATCCCGTGCATCCGGTGCAGGCCGGCCGCCCGCGCCGGCCGGGCCGGGGCCGCGGGCGGCCGCATCGTATCCGTGCGCCGAATACGCAGGTCAGGGGTTTCGCTTCCCGGTTACGGGTAGCCCGGATATGACCAGGAAGGAGGCGCTAATGGACCGCCAGTCAAGGCCGGAGACCATGCGGGAGAACGACGTGATCGATCTCCTGACGCAGCAGCACGTTCTCATCCGGGAGCTGTTCGACGAGGTCGACAGAAGCCAGGGGGAGCAGCGCAGGGAGGCCTTCAGCCGCCTTGTCCGCCTGCTCGCCGTCCACGAGACGGCGGAGGAGGAGATCGTCCATCCCTACGCACGGCGCAAGCTGGTCGGCGGCGACACGATCGTGGACAACCGCCTCCAGGAGGAGGAAGAGGCGAAGGAGATGCTCAGCCGCCTCGACGACATGGACGTGACGACGCCGGAGTTCTCCCAGGAGCTGGAGAGGCTGCGGGCCGCGGTGTTCGCCCACGCCGCCGCCGAGGAGCGCTACGAGTTCTCCGAGCTCAAGGCCAGCACGTCCGAGGGTGAGCGCAGGGCGATGGCCGTGGGCGTCAAGGCAGCCGAGGCGATGGCTCCCACGCACCCGCACCCCGGGATCGAATCGGCGACGGAGAACATCCTGCTGGGAACGCCCGTCGCGATCATGGATCGTGCCCGCGACGTGATCCGCAAGGCGATGGGCAAGTCGGAGTCCGGCGAAGGCTGAGTCTCCGGGCGGGCCGCCGTACGGGACGGAGTCCGTCCCGTCGACACGGGAGCGCGGCCCATGCCGGACGACCGGGGAGCGTGCGCGGCGCCGCGGGGCCGGGCGGGAGACGACGACTCGTCTCCCTGGCACCGCGGCGCCGCGGCGCGGAGGTGCCACGCGGAGGTGCGACGGCCGGGATCGGGCCGGCCCCCGGGGGTGTTCACGGAACTCGGCCGAGACCCCGGACGTTCTCCAGGCGACGCGGGACGACGTTCCGCGCGGGACCCGACACGAAAGGCCTGACGATGTCGCCACTGGGCAAGTACTACGTGGGCGCGGCGGTGGTGGCCGTGCTGGTCTTCATCCTTCCGGTGCCGACGCTTCTGGCCTGGCTGATCACGATCGGCGCGCTGGGTGCGCCGATCGTCGCCTACTTCATGCTGGACGAGTCGCAGCGGGCGCGGCTGCGGCGCATCCGCCGCCGCCAGATCGGCGGCTGACTCCCACGAAGCTGAAGGACACAGAGCTGAAGGACACGGCCGGGTCGCGCTCGCGGCCCGGCCGTTCCGCGTCGCTCAGGAAGCGGTGGCGATCCTCCTGCGCGCCCGCTCGGTGACGCTGCGCTCCATCACGAAGGACAGGAACGGGATCGTGCCCGCGATGAGCACCAGCAGCAGATAGCCCACCGACCAGCGCGCCTTGATCAGGCCCAGGTTGATCGCGGCCACCAGATAGATCATGTACAGGAAGCCGTGGATCGGCCCGACGACCGCGACCATGGTGCCGCTGTCGAAGCCGTACTTGACGACCATGGCGGCACACAGCACGAGCAGCATCACGCCGACGATGTAGGCCATGACGCGGTAGAAGTTGAGCGCGGATTCCACGTCGATCATTACCTCTGCTGGGGAAACGGTCACCCCACGATATCCGTGCCACCCGGCGGTCCGGCCTCCAGGGCCGATCAGGCCTCCACGTGCGCGGCGGGCTCGGACGGCTCCGGCTCCGCGTCCTCCCGCTCCCGCCGCCCGCGCTGGGCGTCGCGTACGAAGTGGAACCACATGTACACGGCGAACAGCGCGAAGATCCACCACTGGAGGGCGTAGGCCAGGTTGCGCCAGGTGAAGCCGCCGCCGACGGTCGGCGGCGACACGGCCACGGGCGTGACGCGGGACGGCGGCTCCTGCGCGGCCGCGACGACGAACCCGTCCCGCACCCGCGCGTCCGGCCACAGGTTGATCAGCTCCGCCGTCGACACCGTCGCCACCTGGCCGCGTGGCAGGTTCCCGCTGCGCATCACGTCGTCGGTCTGCTCGGCCGGCCGCAGCCGCCCGGTCACGGTCACGGCGCCCTCGGGCGCGGCCGTGGCGGGGTCGTCCGCACTGGGAACCCAGCCGCGTACGACGGGGACGACCGTGCCGTCCGCGAGCCGCAGCGGCGTGAGCAGCCAGAATCCGCTCCCGCGGGCCGCCCGGCCGCCGGGGGCGGCGACGTCCGCGACCCGGTCGGCCACCAGCAGCTGGTGCGCGGCGTCGTAGGTCCCCGTGGCGGTCACCCTGCGGCTGATCGCGGTGCCGCTCACGTGCTGTCCCACCTGAGCCAGCTCGGTGACGGCCACGGGCGCGGGGTCGGGAGCCCGCTTCGGGGCGCCCGACGCCTCGAAGACGCCGAGCTGCCAGCGGCCGAGGAAGGTGAAGGACACGAGCACCCCGATGACCAGCAGGTGCAGGGCCACCAGCCGGGGAGCCAGGAGGGTGCGGAGCATGGATACAACGCTATCCGCCGCCCACACCGGTCCGGTATCCGCGCCCGCGCCGGTGCCCGGGATACGGGCACGGGCGGGCCGCCGTTTCCCGACTCGCCCAAGCGGTCGCCAGGAGAGGGCAAAATCCGACAAATCACAGCGATGGCGCACCATGTGTCGCTAGAGTCTTGCCCATGTCCGACCCTCAGATCGACCCGGCCGGAAACACGCAGGCTTTCCGGGTGTTCGCGCAGCAGCAGGACGCGGAGGCCTCCAAGGAGCAGCCGTCCCGCCTGCCGATTTGGATCGCCGCCGGTGCGGCGCTCGTCGTGATCCTCGCTGTGGTGGCGTACCTCCTGGTCCGCTGACATACCTGTACCAGCCGCCGACGACCGCGCCCGTCGGCGGCTTTGTCATGCCCGCCGACGGGTCAGCTCTCCACCCGCATGACGTACGGTGAGGGGTGCCACGGCGTCCCCGCGACGGGCACTCCCCGGCCGCTCCGGCCGTCCTGCATCGGCCCCCTGGACCCGGCCCACCCGCGGGCATAGGTTGGACAGATCTTCCAATAGGACGGGGAGGACGCATGCCCAGTCCGGGCGTCACGATCATCGGTTCCGGGTTCGCCGGGCTGTGCATGGCCATCAAGCTCAAGGAAGCCGGTTATCACGACTTCGTGATCCTGGAGAAGGCCGGCGAGCTCGGCGGCACCTGGCGGGACAACACCTATCCCGGCTGCGCCTGCGACGTCCCCTCGCCGCTGTACTCCTTCTCGTTCGAGCTCAACCCCGGCTGGTCGCGGCTGTTCTCCCCGCAGGAGGAGATCTGGGACTACCTGCGGGCCTGCGCCCGGAAGTACGACCTGGAGCCCCACCTGCGGTTCGGCACGGAGGTCAGCGGGCTGGAGTACGACGACGAGCGGGCCCTGTGGCGGGTGTCGACCGGCGGCGGGGAGACCTTCGAGACCCACGCCGTCGTCTCCGGCGTCGGCGCCCTGCACATGCCGTCGTTCCCCGAGATCCCCGGGCGTGAGCGCTTCACCGGCACGGCGTTCCACTCCGCCCGGTGGGACCACTCCGCGGACCCGGCCGGCAAGCGCGTCGCGGTCGTCGGCACCGGTGCGTCGGCGGTCCAGTTCGTCCCGGTCGTCGCCGAGCAGGCGAGCCGGCTCACCGTCTTCCAGCGCACCCCGCCGTGGATTCAGCCCAAGCCGGACCTGCCGATAGCCGGACGGCTGAAACGGGCCATGGAGACGCCCGGCGGCGCCCGCCTGCTGCGCGACGCCGTCTACTGGCTGCTGGAGACCCGGGCCGTGGGCTTCACGATCGACCCGCGGCTGATGAAGGTCCACCAGGCGATGGCCGAGCGGCACCTGGCCCGGCAGGTGCCCGACCCCGGGATGCGCGCCAAGCTGACGCCCGACTACACCATCGGCTGCAAGCGGATCCTGCTGTCCAACGACTACTATCCCGCGCTGACCAGGGACAACGTCGAGCTGGTCACCGACGGGATCACCGAGATCAGGGAGCGGTCGATCGTGGACGCCGCGGGGCGCGAGCACGAGGTCGACATGATCGTGTACGGCACCGGCTTCAAGGTGGTCGACGCGCTCAACGAGCAGAACATCGTCGGCAGGAACGGCGTCAAGATCCAGGACGCGTGGCGCGACGGCGTCGAGGCCTACTACGGGATCACGACCGCGGGTTTCCCCAACCTGTTCTTCCTGCTCGGCCCCAACACCGGTCTCGGGCACTCCTCGGTCGTCTTCATGATCGAATCGCAGGTCCGCTATGTCATGGACTGCCTGCGGCTGCTGTCGAGGACCAGGGCGAAGGCCCTGGACGTGCGGCCGGCGGCGCAGCGGGCCTTCAACGACCGCCTCCGGCAGCGGCTCGACCGGCTGGTGTGGAACGAGGGCGGCTGCACGAGCTGGTATCTCGACGAGCACGGCAGGAACCGCACGCTGTGGCCAGGCTTCACCTTCGAATACTGGGCACGGACCCGGAAGGTGAAGCCGGCGGCCTACGAACTCATCGGCGCCTGAGACCGACTGGGGGGCTGATTCGGATCAGCGGCGCGGGCTGACCACGAGGGCGCTGCCTCCGCCACGCCTGGCCGGCTCGGCGACCGCCTGGACGCGGCCGTTCTCCAGGAACTCCAGGCCGGTCGCCGCGCCGATCTCCCCCGCCGGCGGCCCGGGGACGTCCGTCAGCGTGTGACCGAGCGCGGTCAGCTCCGCGCCGTACCGGTCGGCGAACGCGGGCTCGGCCTGGGTGGCGGCGGTGTTGCGCTGCGAGGCGCGCGGCGCGGCCACGGCCTCCGGGAGCGACATGCCGAAGTCGAGCCGGTTCACCAGGATCTGCAGCACCGTCGTGATGATCGTCGCGCCGCCGGGCGAGCCGACGGCGAGCAGCGGCGTGCCGTCCTTGAGCACGATGGTCGGGGCCATGGACGACCTCGGGCGCTTGCCGGGAGCGGGCAGGTTGGGGTCGCCCGGCGCCGGGCCGAAGGTGAAGTCGGTCAGTTCGTTGTTGAGCAGGATGCCGCGGCCGGGCACCACGATCCCGCTGCCGCCGGTCTGCTCGATCGTGATGTTGTAGGCGGCCACGTCGCCCCAGCGGTCGGTCACCACGAGGTGGGTGGTCTCGGGACCCTCCTTCTTCTCCTCGGGCACCGCGCCCGCCGACGCCCCCGGGGTCCCCTGCGCCGCCGCAGGGCACGGCGCGTAGGAGCCGTCGGGCGAACCCGGCGCGGCGGGGTGCGCCATCGCCCGCGGGCCGATCAGGCAGGCGCGCTCCTTGGCGAACCCGTCGGACAGCAACTGCTCCAGCGGCACGTTCACGTACGCCGGGTCGCCGACGTAGGCGTTGCGGTCGGCGAAGGCGAGCCGGGACGCCTCCAGGTATTCGTGCAGGCCGACCTTCGGGAGGGCCTCCAGGATCTTCAGCGCCTCTCCCACCGTTGATCCGCCGGACGACGGCGGCGCCATGCCGTACACGTCGAGGCCCTTGTACGCGACCTTGGTCGGCGGCCGTTCGAGCGCCCGGTAGGCCCTGAGGTCGGATACCTCCATCAGCCCGGTCCTGACGTTCCTGGTGGCACCCCGGCGCACCGGCGGCTTCTTCACGGTCGCGACGATCTCCCGGCCGAGCGCCCCGCCGTACAACCAGTCCGGGCCGCGGATGCCCAGCTCACGGTAGGTGCGCGCGAGGTCGGGGTTGCGGAAGACCGAGCCGACCGGCGGCGGCTCCCCACCCGGCAGGTAGAGCGAGGCGGTCGAGGTGAAGTCGGCGAAGCGGGCGGCGTTCTGCTCCGTCTGATCGTGGAACGTCTGGTCGACGACGAAACCCTTCTCCGCGATCTCGATCGCGGGGCGCAGCGCCTGCCGCATCGGCATCGTGCCGTAGCGGCGCAGCGCCGTGTCCCACTGCGCCACGCTGCCCGGGACGCCGACCGACAGCCCGCTCGTGACGGCCTCGTCGAACGGGATGCCCTCGAACGCCGTCGAGGTCATCGCCCGCGGGGCGGTCTCGCGCCCGTCGATCGTGGTCACCTTCCGCTTGCGGGCGTCGTAGTAGACGATGAAGCCGCCTCCGGCGAGCCCCGCCGAGTAGGGCTCGGTCACGCCCAGCGCCGCGGCCCCCGCCACCGCCGCGTCCATCGCGTTGCCGCCCTGGCGCAGCACCGAGAGCGCGGCCTTGCTCGCGTCGAGGTCCACGGTGGCCACGGCCCCGCCGTACCCCTCCGCGACCGGCCGCTTGGCCTCCGGGGCGGGCCGCACCGGCGCGGCGTGGACGGGCGGCGCGAGGAAGCCCGCCAACGTGACCAGCCCCAGCGACGCGACGACGACGCTCCTCATGCCCCGGCACCTCCAGCACGACGTGACCGATCACTCCAGCATGACTCACGGCAGTCAATATCGCTGCGGGATTGTCCGCTTTTGGACGCCGATCCTGGCCGAGCGCGCCGGCAGGCGACGCGGCGAACGCGCTACTCCTTCCGGCGTACGGCGGACTGCCGCGCGGGGCGGATGCGGTGACCAGCGGTGATGGCCTAGCGTGCGGGTGTGCGTTCCCGTTCCGCCGTGTACCACCGCATCGATCCCGTTCTGCCGATCATCGTCGGGATCCTCCAGGTGTTCCTGTCGATAGGCGCCCAGTATGGGCAGTTGCGGAACCCGGACCTCGGACGGGTGCCGCTGACCTGGTGGGGCTACGCGCTGCTGCTGGTCGGGCCGCTCGCGATCGCGCTGCGCCGCCGCGCGCCGGTCGCCGCGCTGGTCGTCACGTTCACGGCCACCTCGGTCTACATGCTGTTCGACTACGCGTACGGGCCGGTGTTCCTCAGCCCGATCATCGTGATCTTCAATGCGGTGCTGTCGGGACACCGTCGCGCGGCGTGGCTGTCGGCGGGGGCGTTCTTCCTGTTCGTCGTCGCCTACGCCACCTGGCTCATCCCCCATCGCGCGAGCCTCTTCCACCACACCGCGGTCGCGGCCTACCTGCTGCTCACGCTGACCGTCGCGGAGTTCCACAGGATGCGCCGCGAGCGCCTGGCCGAGCGCCGGCGGGTGGCGCAGGAGGAGGCACGGCGGCAGGCGAGCGAGGAACGGCTCACCATGGCCCAGGAGCTGCACGACGTGCTCGCCCACAACATCTCGCTGATCCACGTGCAGGCGTCCACCGCCCTGCACATCCTGGACGACCACCCCGAGCAGGCCCGCACCGCGCTGACCACGATCAAGCAGGCGTCCAAGGACGTGCTGACCGAGATGCGCGGCGTGCTGAGCCTGCTCAGGGACGGCGCGCCGCGCTCCCCCATGGCCGGGATGGCCCATCTCGCCGACCTCGCCGAGCGCAGCGGCCTGCCGGTCGCGGTGGAGGTCACCGGGCAGGAGCGCCCGCTGCCCGCCGGCATCGACCGGGCCGGGTACCGGATCGTGCAGGAGTCGCTCACCAACGTCTCGCGGCACGCGCCCGGCTCCCGGGTGACCGTACGCGTGGCGTACGCGCCGGAGGAGCTGACCGTGGTGATCGAGGACGACGGCGCGGGAACGGCGCGGGCCGAGGCGGGCCTCGGCAGCGGCAACGGCATCCCCGGCATGCGCGAACGGGCCGCGGCGCTCGGCGGGTCGCTGGCGGCGGGCCCCCGGCCCGGCGGCGGCTTCCGCGTCGAGGCCCGTCTCCCCCTCCCCCCGTCCGCCGGCCAGAAGGAGCCGAAGTGATACGTGTGCTGCTCGCCGACGACCAGGCACTGGTCCGGGCCGGGTTCCGGGCCCTGCTCGACGCGCAGGAGGGCATGACCGTCGTCGGTGAGGCGGGCGACGGCGAGCAGGCCGTCCTGCTCACCCGCGACCTGCGTCCCGACGTGGTGCTGATGGACATCCGCATGCCCGGCACCGACGGCCTGACGGCCACCCGCCGCATCGGCGACGACCCCGCCCTCACCGACGTGAGGATCGTCATGCTCACCACGTTCGAGCTGGACGAGTACGTCTTCGAGGCCCTGCGCGGCGGCGCGAGCGGCTTCCTGGTGAAGGACACCGAGCCGGCCGAGCTGATCCAGGCCGTGCGGGTGGTGGCCTCCGGCGACGCCCTGCTGTCCCCCGGCGTGACGCGCAGGCTCATCGCGGAGTACGTCGCCCGCGCCAAGGAGCCCGGCATCGCGACCCGCCTCGACCCGCTCACCGAACGGGAGCGGGAGGTGCTCTCGCTCGTGGGCACCGGCATGACGAACGACGAGATCGCCGCCAGGCTCTACATGTCCCCGGCGACGGCCAAGACCCACGTGAGCCGCACGATGAGCAAGCTCCACGCGCGCGACCGCGCCCAGCTCGTCGTCATCGCGTACGAGTCGGGCCTGGTCAAACCCGGCTGGCTCTGAGGCGCCGTACGGCCGCGCCGCGTCAGGTCAGACGGCCGCCGCCGGGTCCGGCGCGTCGTGGTGGCCGCGGACGAGGGGGAGGAAGAGCTCGTCGAGGATCGACCGGATGCGTGCGGGCTTCGGGGGTTCGAGGTCCATGAGCAGGTCGTGACGCACCAGGTCGAACGGCATGGCGAGCACCGCGGGAGGGATCCGGTCCAGATCGATCTCGCCGCGGTCGTGGGCGCGCTGGTAGATGGCCCGGACGCGTGGGAGCCGCTGGTCGCCGATGATCCGGTCGCGCACCTGGGCGGGAGTGAGCCCGGTGCTGGTCAGCAGCCCCGAGAAGGCGGCGGCCGCGGTGACGGCGAAGAAGGCGGCGCGGGCCTCGGCCATGCCGGTCAGCGCGGCGAGAAGATCGCCACGCAGGGTCCCGGTGTCGGGGAGGTCGACCGGGTGGCTGATGCGGTAGTGCTCCAACGCGGCGAGCACGAACTGGTCCTTGTTGGCCCAGCGGCGGTACAGCACCGCGATGCCGGTGCCTGCGCGGGTGGCGACGGACTCCATGGTCAGTCTCGCGAAGCCGGCCTCGGCCAGCTCGTCCCAGGCCGCGTCCAGCAGCGCGGCCTCAAGCTCGGGCCCGCGCCGGCGCCGGCGAGAGGACGCGGCGGCAGATGTGGTCACGGCCCCACTATAAGAAAGGTTTGCATTCCTTAGCAACGCGTCCTACTCTCCCAAGAGATGGATTCCTCTCTTATTCCGAGGGCGACACGATGACGGAGACCACCGAGGCGAAGCTGTCGCCACAGGTGAAGAACGCGCTGATCGCGCTGATCGTGGGCGGGATCGCGGCGATCCTCGACTCGACGATGGTGACGCTGGCGATCCACACGCTGGCGGTGCGGCTGCACTCGACCGCCGGCACGATCCAGTGGGTCACCACCGGCTTCCTGCTGGCGATGGCCGTGGCGATCCCGATCACCGGGTGGGCCGAGCGCCGCTGGGGCGGCAAGCGGGTGTGGATGGCCGCGCTGGTGCTGTTCGTGCTCGCCTCGGTGCTGTGCGCGGTCGCCTGGAACGGCGCGAGCCTGATCGGCTTCCGGGCGCTGCAGGGCTTCGGGGCAGGGCTGATCTTCCCGCTGATGCAGACGCTCGCGGTGAGAGCCGCGGGCGGACAGGTCGGCAGCCGGCTGATGGCGGCCGTCAGCCTGCCGATCGCGCTCGGCCCGATCCTCGGCCCGGTGATCGGCGGGGTGATCCTCAACGGGCTGGGCTGGCGCTGGCTGTTCCTCGTCAACGTGCCCGTGATCGCCGCCGGGCTGCTGCTGGCGTGGCGGTTCCTGCCCGCCGACCACCCCGGCTCCCCTGCCGGGCGCGGGCGCCCGGACTGGATCGGCCTGGCGCTGCTCGCGCCGGCGCTGACGGGGATCCTGCTCGGCCTCTCGCAACTGTCCGAGGACGGCGGGATCGGCCATGCCAGGGTGCTGGCGCCGCTGCTCGCCGGGGTCGTCCTGCTGGCCGCGTTCGTCGTGTGGGCGTCGCGGCCCGGCGAGCGCGAGCCGATCGTCGACGTCCGACTGCTGCGCGTGCGCTCGCTCGGCAGCGCCTCCGCGGTCCTGTTCACCGCCGGCGCGGCGATGTACGCCGGCATGTTCCTGCTGCCGCTGTACTACCAGCAGCTGCGGGGCGACAGCGTGCTGGACGCCGGGCTGCTGCTGATCCCGCAGGGTGTGGGCGCGCTCGCCTCGCGCTTCGTGATCGGCCGGCTGGTCGACCGGTTCGGGGCCCGCACCCTGACGATCGCCGGCTTCCTGCTCGCCGCCGTCGCCACCGTCCCGTTCGCGCTCGCCGGGCCGGGCACGAACCTGTGGTGGCTGGGAGCCGTGCTGCTGGTTCGTGGCCTGGGGACCGGGGCGGTGCTGATCCCGCCGATGTCCGTCGCCTACCAGGACATCCGGCCGGCGGGCATCCCGCACGCCACCATGAACACCCGCATCGCTCAGCAGGTGGGAGCCTCGTTCGGCACCGCCGTCGTCGCCGTCGCCCTGCAGTCGCTGCTCGACAACGACGCCACCGGCGCCTTCCAGGGCGCGTTCTGGTGGGCGGTCGGCATCGCCGTCGCGGCGATCGTCCCCGCCGTCGCACTCCCGGCCCGCCGGCCCGCGAACCGGTCACCTGCGGCCGCGCCGGTGCACGACGACGAGACCGCAGGCAGCCGAGTGGACGCGCAGGAAGAGGCCGCCCACTAGTAGTGCTTGCGGTCAAGCCGCGCCGCTGGCAGGTCGGGAGGGGTTTTCCCTTGCGGCAGGGTGGCTCGCCCCCGCCCCATAGATAATGGGTGACATCTATCACGTGGACGCTGTGAGGCGGGGGCCTGCATGATGAGCCCGCACATCATGCCCAACACATCACCTGCCCTATGAGGTTCGAATGCCCCTGCCGTCGCTGTTGCTGGTCCCCGGAGCGTGGCACAAGCCCGAGCATCTGCAACTCCTCATCGATGACCTGCCCGGCATCGATGTCCACACCGTGGCTCTCACCTCGTGTGGCGACGATCCCAAGGCGCTGGGCGACATGTACTCCGACGCGGCCGCCATCAGGGCCGCGGTCGAGGCGATCGGCGGCCCCGTGGTCGTCGTCGCGCACTCCTACGGCGGCGTCCCCACCACGCAGGCACTCGCCGACGCGTCCAACGTCAAGAGCATCGTCTACCTCGCCGCGTTCCAGCTCGACGCAGGAGACTCCCTGCTGTCGAGCGCGGGCGGCGACCCGGCACTTTGGTGGGAGTTTCACCGGCAGGAGGG
>NZ_FTNI01000012.1 GCF_900156315.1 Microbispora rosea
CTGAGTTCAAAGCCGACGCGGTCGCGTTGTACCTGTCGGACCCGACCCGGACGATCACGTCGGTGGCCCGGGATCTGGGGATCAGCCGGGAAACGCTGCGGTTGTGGGTGCGCCAGGCCCAGGCGGCGGGCACCGCGCCGGCGAAGGCGAGGCCGGTGCCGAAGCGCTCGCAGGCCCCGCTACCGTCGGGCGACGTGGAAGAGGAGAACAAGCAGCTCAAGGCTCGGATCCGGGAACTGGAGCTGGAGCGCGACATCCTGCGCCGGGCGGCCAAGTATTTCGCCGGGGAGACCAATTGGTGAGTCGCTTCCAGTTCGTCGCCGACCACGCCGGCGCCTTCGGCGTCAAGCGACTGTGCCGCGTCCTTTCGGTCTCCCGCTCGGGGTTCTACCGCTGGCGGGCCGCCGCGCCCGTGCGGGCGGCCCGCGCCGCCGCGGATGCCGAGCTCGCCGGCCGGATCAGGAAGATCCACGCCGAGTTCGACGGGACCTACGGCAGCCCTCGCAGCACCGCCGAGCTGCGCCAGGGCGGGGCTCGCGTCAATCACAAGCGGGTGGAGCGGGTGATGCGCGATCAGGGCATCGTCGGGCTTCACCTGCGTAAGAAGGTCCGTACCACCGTGCCGCAGCCGGCGGCGCAGAAGGTTCCTGACCTGCTCAAGCGGGACTTCACCGCAACCGAGCCGAACCGGCGCTACGTGGGCGACATCACCTATCTGCCCCTGGCCGAGGACCGGTTCCTGTATTTGGCCACGGTGATCGACCTGCATTCGCGGCGGCTGGCCGGGTGGTCGATCGCCGAGCACATGCGCACCGAGCTGGTGACCGACGCGCTGCGCGCCGCGGCCGCCACGAGGGGCGGCACCCTGACCGGGGCGATCTTCCACAGCGACCACGGGGCGCAATACACCTCTGCCGAGTTCGCCACCGTGTGCCGGCAGCTCGGGGTGCGCCAGTCGATGGGCGCGGTAGGCACCAGCGCGGACAACGCTGCCGCCGAGGCGTTCAACGCCACCTTGAAGCGGGAGACCCTTCAGGGCGCCCGGTGCTGGCCCTCCGTCCGAGCGGCTCGCCTGGCGGTCTTCTCCTGGATCACCCGCTACAACACCCGAAGGAGGCACTCGACCCTGGGCTACCTCAGCCCGATCGACTACGAGCAGCAGCCCGATAAGGTGCTGGCTGCCGCATAACAGTCGGTGTCCACACTTTGGGGGGAACTCCCAACGTCGGCTTCTACATGCTCGTGCCCTACCTCGCCGATCACCTCTCCGGTCACTTGGGCCTGGCGGTGTGGCTGACCGGGCTGCTGCTCGGCCTGCGCAATTTCAGCCAGCAGGGCATGTTCCTGCTCGGCGGCACCTTGTGCGACCGGTACGGCTACAAGCGCCTGATCATGGCCGGATGCGGCCTGCGCACCGTTGGATTCGCCCTGTTCGCCGTCTCGACCTCCGTTCCCGCCCTTATCGTCGCCTCAGTGCTGACCGGGCTCGCCGGAGCCTTGTTCAACCCGGCAGTGCGGGCCTACATCTCCGTCGAGGCCGCAGAGCGGAAGGTCGAGGCCTTCGCCTTGTTCAACGTCTTCTACCAGGCGGGCATCCTCACCGGACCACTGGCCGGAGTCCTGCTGATCTCGGTCGACTTCCGGCTCACCTGCCTTGCGGCCGCCGCAGTCTTCGCCGCGCTGACGGCACTGCAGGCCTGCTGGCTACCCGAACGCCACGGAACGACCGCGAGCTCGACGCGACCCGTGCTCACCGACTGGAAGGAGGTCGCCACCAACCGGCCCTTCGTGACCTTCTCGGACGCGATGTTCGCCTCGTACTCCCTGTCCTACCAGATCTACCTGGCGCTCCCGCTGGAGTTGCACCGGCTCGGTCACGGCCAGGCATCGATCGCGGTGATGTACACCCTCACCGCGCTACTGGCAGTGGCCGGCCAGGTCCGCCTCACCTCCTTCGCCAAGGCCAGGTGGCAGCCGGAACAGGCCATCACGCGCGGCCTGGCCGTCATGGGCATCGCTTTCCTGCCTGCACTGCTCGCCGCGCAGTTCCCGCATATGCCCTGCCGTACGGTGGTGATGACCACGGCTGTGCTCGTGTCCGCCATGGCCCTCACAGCCGGGGGCATGCTGGTCTTCCCGTTCGAGATGGCCATGATCGCAACGCTGGGGCGGCAAGAACTGACCGGCACTTACTACGGGCTCTACAACGCCTTCTCGGGGCTCGGCATTCTCCTGGGCAACCTGGCCAGCGGCTGGGCGATGGACCAGGTACGCGGCGCACCGGCACTACCCTGGCTCCTACTCGTGGCCACTGGGCTCGCCTCCGCGGTGACCATACGGAGGCTGGACCAGACAGGACGGCTCCGAACCAGACCGGCCCCGGTCTGACATTCACTGGCTGACCCGAAGGCCCGGCGTCGAAAGCCGCCGGGCCACACCGGCCTCGCTCCGAGCGGCGTGGTATCGCGTGGAAAAGTTCAGGTGTCTTCGCACGGGAAACGGTTCGCGCGACCGACCTGGCTGGTGGCCTTGCTGCCGATGCTTTCAAGGGCTGCGAGTTCGGCCGGCGTGAGCGCGTCAATGAAGAGGTTGCGAACGGCGACGACGTGCCCGGGTGCGGTCTTGACGACCTTGGCATACCCCGCATTGGTGAGTGTGGCGTTCGTCCGCCGACCGGCCTCCGGGCGGCGGACCCGCCGAAGAAGGCCCTTCTTCTCAAGGCGGGCGGCGACGTGCGAGAGCCGTGACAGGGATGCCGACGCGGCTTGGGCCAGTTCGCTCATCGGGAGGGTGCGGTCCGGCTGTTCCGACAGCAGCGCCAGAACCGTGTACTCGAAGAAGGTCAGCCCGGCGTCGCGCTGTAGCAGAAGCGAGCCAGGATGACACTCAGCAAGGCCGGGCGGCACTCCTGGCGCAAAAGATCACGACTGGGCCCTGGCACGGGCGAGCTGGTGGCGTTGGGGTTAGCCCCCCGGTCTTCGCAACATCGGAACGGCATGCACAATGCCGGCCAACGCTGTAAGGACCGTGGCCACCTGAGCTGGCAGGAGGCCGATTCAGTGATGGTAGGCGTGGACGACGGCGTGTCCCTTGCCCTTGCCGATGATCCACTTATTGATGGGTGTGGTGATGATGAAGGCGATGATCAAGGAGAGCGCCAGGGAAATCCAGAACAGTGCCGACGTCAGCGTGGCTTCCATGGCACCCGGGATCGCCAGCATAACGCCGTTGTCCACGATCTCCATGACGATGATGGACGCAGTATCGGCTGCCAGCGCCAGCTTGATCGATCCACCCCAACCTACCCCGGCCCTACGTAGGGGGAGCAGAGTGAGGAGGTAGCCGAAGAAGAAGGCGAGCACGACTGCCACGGCGATGGACGGGGTGTTGCCCCAGCCGAACGCGGTGGCGATCACCAAGCCCAGGATCTCGCCGATGGCGCAACCGGTCAGGCAGTGCAGCGTGGCCGATGCAGCCACGAGCCAGGATGCCTTCGCGGTGGGCAGGCCATGCTGAGCATGGTTGCTGTGGTCAAAGTGCTTCGCCGGGTGCTGTCCGGCGTGCTCGTGTTTGCTGTGGTCGTGGTGCTGCTGCTCCGTCACGACATCTCCATGGGCAAGTAGGGGAAAGCATTGATTACTTGCCGCAAGTTATACCCCCCTGGGGTATGGCGCAAGTCCCAGGCATCCGTGCCGTCCGGTGCACCCCCCAGCTACGGCGGCACGGTCGCGGTCTCCGCCTTCTCCCACAGCAGGCCCAGCGGACCTGCTCGCACTCGGGATGACGTGCAGCAGGCCCGGCACCACGGTACGAGGAATCATGGCCCTCCGGTCTGCTCGAAGGGAGACAGAGCGCTTTCTTGGCGCTCCCCTCAGGACCTACGGCAGGTGCGCAGTTGCCTGAGGACGGCCTGGGTCTCCGGGGTCGGCTCAAGATCGAGGCTGGCGAGGTGGGCATTGAGGTGCTGAGCGCGCAGGCGTGCCTCATCTCGGCGCCCGAGTCCGGTGAGCAGGCGAATGACGGCCGCTGCGGCGGCCTCGTTGATGGGGTCGAGCGTCAGCGCCTGCTCCATCACTTCCAGAGCCCGCTTGGGTCTGCCGGCCTTCTCGTGGATGCCTCCAAGCTGGAGGAGCGCCCGTACGGAGGCGAGGGTGAGGGGATCTCTGTGGTCGAGGTCGATCCAAAGATATGGTGCCCCGTCGGCGAGATGCCCCCGGCAGACCTCGGCGGCTCTGTCCAGAGCGGCGGCCTTGGCCTCGGAGTCGGTAGCCTTCCGCGCCTCGGCGAGAGCACTCTGGAACTCCCAGAGGGCGACGGCGCTCCGCGCCGCCGCCCACCACTCCGCCGCCGGCCCAACCGCTTCGCGGCCCTTCGGGCGCCTACAGCATTGCGCCGGCCGCTACGCTCCCCTGCTTGAGATACAGGGCCGAATAGGGCTGAGCATGAATGTGCCTCCGGCGGGGGCACTCCGGCCCCGAGGTGATCGCCGAGCAAGAGCACGCGCCGTAGGTGGCGGGGCTGATCGCTGGTGCTGTGACCGGAAACGTTCACCGGGGCGCACAGTTTTCGCGTGGGGGGCGAACCTCAACTTTTGACGGCCTCTGCGATCTGCAGTGCTACCTGGGCGGGTGTTAGGTGCGTGGTGTCGACGACCTCGGCCTCGCCGTGTAGCCACGTGCGGGCCGCCTCGGCGTAGGGCTCAAGGTATCTGAGACGGAAGGGGGAGGGGCGGGGGCCGAGAAGAGTGTCCCCCTCGATGCGCCTGCGGAGAGTGTCTTGGTCAGCGTGGAGGACGAAGTGCCGTACGGGGATGGCATGTTGGATGAGGCCCGTGCTGATCTCGCGCCAGTACTGCTCGACCAGGACAGTCATAGGCATCACCAGAGTGCCGCCGGTGTAGTCGAGTACGAGGCGGGCGGTCTCGACTACGAGTGGCCGCCACGGCGGCCAGTGCTGGAAGTTGTCGGTCGCCGGCAGCCCCGGCGTGATGTCCATGAGTGTCTCGCCTACCTTCTCGGCGTTGAACACCCGTGAATTCGGGATCAGTTGCTGCACGTGTGCAGCGGTCGTCGTCTTGCCTGCGCCGTGGGTGCCGTTGAGCCATACGATCACGGAGCCCGATGCCAGTGCTGTGCGGGCCGTGGGAACGGACGCCGAGAAAACAGGTCCTGCCGTACCCACGGTGAACGTTTCTGGTCACAGCACTAGCGAACTCGGCCCAGCAGGACCGAATGCCACCAGAGACGAGCCTCGCCAAACCGCCAGCCGCCCCGTCCTCTTTGCGCGTGATGACGATGGCGAGCGTTTGCCCGGGGTGATACCGGCTTCCGCAAGTCCCTGAACCTTGAGAAGGGGTTCGACGACCCTCGTCGTCTGGTCGACCAAGGACGCCGGCGCTCTGTCAACCGCGTCGGGGGCCCTGCCTATGTCCGAACCGCGTCCCATCGTGCCGAATCGACTGGACGTGCAGAGCTCGAATCCTGCCAGATCCACTGGCTGCTGGTGACCGGCGTGTTGTTCGCGAGGTCGGCGCTGGCCTGTGTCGTACTGGTGGGCTGGGCGTCAGGAAGCAAGCATCGGAGGGCAGATGTTACGAACCGGAAAACTGATCGTTAATTCGGCGTGCCGCCGGTAAGCATTCGGGCCGCGTGGCCACTAACGGACCGTTCGTCTTTACCCATCCTTGAACGAGGAGACCATGAAGACCACCGTCCGTGCCCTCAGCCTGGTCGGCGTCGCCGTCACCGCGGCCGCCGCACTCGCCGCCCCCGCCTCCGCATCGGCGCGGAGCGGGGACGCCCACCCGGTGTTCGTCCAGACCGACGACCCGCAGGGCAACACGGTCGTCGCCTACGACCGTGGCAGCGACGGCTCCCTCACCCAGGCGGGCACCTACGCGACCGGCGGCCTCGGCGGCGTACTCGACGGCTCCGTCGTCGACCACCTCGCCTCCCAGGGCTCCCTCACCTACGATCAGCAGCACGGCCTGCTGTACGCGGTCAACGCGGGCAGCGACACCGTCACCGTCTTCACCGTCCACGGCGACCGGCTCACCCGCACCCAGGTCGTGTCCTCGGGCGGAAGGTTCCCCGCCAGCGTCACCGTTCACGGAAACCTCGTCTACGTGCTGAACGCCCTGGATGGAGGGTCGATCCAGGGCTACCGCCGGATCGGCGACCGCATCCTGCGCGTTCCCTCCTGGAAACGCAGGCTCGACCTCGACCCCGCCGCCACCCCGCAGTTCACCACCACCCCAGGCCAGGTCGGCTTCACCCCAGACGGCGACCACCTCGTGGTCACCACCAAGGGAAACGGCCACGCCATCAAGGTGTTCGCCGTCGGCCCCCTGGGTCCCTCCGCCAAGCCGGTCACCACCACGGAGGACGGCACGGCCCCGTTCGGCTTCACCTTCGACGACGGCGGCCGCATGGTCGTCGCCCAAGCGGGGCCCAACGCCGTCGCGGCCTACACCCTCAGCCGCACCGGCACGGCGACCCAAATCCAGCAGATCGCCACCGGCCAGGCGGCGACCTGCTGGATCGTGAAGACCGGCCCGTGGCTGTACGCCTCCAACACGGGCAGCGGCACACTCTCCGGGTACCGGGACACCGGAATAGGCACGGTCAAGGCCCTCGGCACCACCGCCACCGACGCCGGCACCGTGGACGCCGCCGCCTCCTCCGACGGCCGCTACCTCTACGTGCAGACCGGCAAGGACGGGAACGTCAACGCCTTCCGCGTCAACTCCGACGGCTCCCTCACCCAGGTCGGCACCGTGACCGTGCCCGGCGCCGTGGGCGGCGAGGGGATCGTCGCGCTCTGAACGGCGCGGCTCCAGTGGTCCAGCACGTGAACCAGGACGCGATCCAGCACGTGATCAGACGCGCCCGCAAGATGTGACGACTCTCGGAAACGCCTCTAGAACCCCGCGGCGGGCGCCCTTCGTAGCCGGGCGTCCGCCGCGTCCACTGTCGTCTCCGCCGTCCGCTCGCGGCCTCGTCCGCGCAGCTCGCCTGGCCGTCGCCGCCGGGCAAGGATCGCGGCAACAAGATCCTCTGGGTTTCGCGGGTGTCCCAGGACGGGGATCCCCTGCTGATCGAGGCGCGCCTGGACGGCTCGGGCTCGCCTGTCACGCGCGAGGTGCCCGGCGGGCCCGGTCCGTCGGGCGTCGACCTGCCGGAGGCGGGCTGCTGGCACGTGACGTTGCGCTGGTCCGGCCACGTCGACACCCTCAGGCTGCGGTACGTCCAACAGTGACGGCGGGGCGGCGGGCGCCACCCGAAGCGGTGCCGCCCGCCGCCCCGCGCCGGGTTGTTACTGCGGGCCGGGCCGGAGCGCGCGGCCGCCGCCGTACGCCTTCACGCGGCAGTCATCCTGGATCTTGGCGATGTCAACGCCGGGTCCAGGAACGCTCTCGTACCGCCAGCCGAGCTTGGCGGGGCCGTCCACCTTGACAACCTGCCTCCGGCGGGGGGCCTCGACTCCGGGCTGCGCCTGGCCGGCAGCCCGAGGACCGCGAGGCCTACAGCGTCTACCTGGGCCAGTTGCCGGCGAGACAGCCGGTGCTGTCACCATGTCGTCGTGTCGTACGAGGAGACCACGCGTCGGGTCCACCGGTTCGCCGGCGGCTTGCGGACCTTCGCGGCCGCCGAGTCCGCCAGCGCCTTCGCCCTCGGCGCCGCCGTGGTGGCGGCACTGGTCTGGTGCACCGCCTCCCCCGAGGGCTATGAGAGGCTGTGGTCGACCCACCTCACCCTCACCCTCGGCGACCACGAGCTCGGAGAGAGCCTGCGGGTCTGGGTCAACAGCGGACTGATGACGATCTTCTTCCTCGTCGTCGGGCTGGAGGCGCGGCGCGAGTTCGACCTGGGCGACCTGCGGGAGCGCCGCCGCTTCCTCCTCCCCTGCGCCGCGGGCCTGGCGGGCATGCTCGTGCCCGCGCTGCTGTATCTGGTGATCCTTCGAGGTCACGACGGTGCCGGCGCCTGGGGCATGGTCATCTCGACCGACACCGCCCTCGCCCTGGGGCTGCTCAGCCTGGTCGGCCGCGGCCTGCCCGAACAGCTCCGCGTCTTCCTGGTGACCGTCTTCGTCGTCGACGATGTGGTCGCGCTGCTGGTCGTCACCCTCGCCTACACCGACCACGTGAACCTCCGCCTGCTGTTCTTCGCCCTCGTAGCGCTGGCCGCCGTGGCCGTGGTCCGACGGTTGGGGTCACGCCCCGTGCTCGTGCCGGTGCTGCTCCTCGCGGTCGCCTGGGTCGGCCTGCTCGAGAGCGGGGTCGACCCGATCATCCTGGGACTCGTCGTGGGGCTGGCCACCTCGGCCTACGCGCCGAGCCGGGGAGACCTCGAGGAGGCGAGCAACCTCTTCCTCGGCTTCCGCGAGCAGCCGACGGCGGAGTTCGCCCTAGCGGCCAACGCCGGCGTGATCCGGAGCCTGTCTCCCAACGCGCTGCTGCAGAGCCGCCTCCTCCCGTGGACCGGCAACATCGTCGTACCGCTGTTCGCCCTCGCCAACGCGGGCATCCCCCTCGATCCCGACTTCCTCGCCTCCGCCTACTCCCACCCGCTCGTCTGGGCGATCGTGGTGGCCTACGTCGTCGGCAAGCCCGTCGGCGTCGTGCTGGTCTCCTGGCTGGTAGAGCGGCTGACCGGCGGCTCGGTCAGGCCCGCGGTCGGGTGGACCGGCGTCTTGGGAAGCGGGACCCTGGCAGGCATCGGCTTCACCGTCTCCTTCATCGTCGCCGCCATGGCCCTGAGCGGCGACCGCCTGGACGAAGCCAAGCTCGGCGTGCTCACGGCGGCCGTGCTGGCGACCGCCGTCTCGGTCGTCGTCTTCGCCCGCACCTCCCGGATGACGGAGGAGCGCCGGGCCCGTGCCCTGCTCGGTCAGGCGGCCCCGTTGCAGGACCTGCGCACCGACGTCGACCCCGAGCACGACCATGTCCGGGGCGCCGCCAGCGCCACCGTCACGCTCGTCGAGTACGGCGACCTGGAGTGCCCCTACTGCGGGCGTGCCGAGCCCATCGTCCGCGAGCTCCTCGCCGACACCGACCTGCGCTACGTCTGGCGGCATCTGCCTCTCACCGACGTCCACCCGTATGCGCAGCTGGCCGCGGAGGCGAGCGAGGCGGCCGGAGCCCAAGGACGCTTCTGGGAGATGCACGACCGGCTCCTGGAGCATCAGGACCGGCTGACGCCGCACGACCTGCTCGAGCATGCCCGAGCACTCGACCTCGACCTCGACCGCTTCCGTGAGGACCTGGTCAACCACCGCCACTCCGCGCGCGTCGCTCGCGACGCGGAGTCAGCGGACCTGTCCGGCGTGGCCGGGACACCGACCTTCTTCATCAACGGCCGGCGCCACCACGGCTCGTACAACCTCGCGACGTTGTCGGCAGCGATCGCCGACGCGCGAGCGCGAGCCCTGATGCGGTAATGAGCGGACCGGCCGCCGAGGATCACTCCAAGCTGATCCAGATCCTCCGTACCGGCAA
Organism: Microbispora rosea; assembly: GCF_900156315.1. GTDB lineage: Bacteria > Actinomycetota > Actinomycetes > Streptosporangiales > Streptosporangiaceae > Microbispora > Microbispora rosea. The sequence goes on from NZ_FTNI01000012.1 coordinate 9,500, forward strand.
CGGTGAGTCCTAGGCGATAGCCGCACCGGGCTCGCCCACCTTGATGGGCAGCGACCCCTATCGACGAGAACCGGGGGCGACGGCTGCCACAAACCATGCGCACCGCGCCGTAGCCGTGCCGGCTCGTCAACGGTGCGGGTTGCGCTCGGCGTGCTCGCGCCAGGCGGGTCGCTGTTGCTCGGGCCACTGTTGGTGCAAGGCAGGGAACCACAGGCGGGTTCGGGCCAACCTTGTCGCCGCGAATCACCACGTTCGGTGAAAGACACACCGGTATTGACGGTGACGAATGCCAGGTCGACTGCTCGCGAGCCGCCGCGGGCCGGTGGCAGCACGACCACACAGCGTCCCTGGCCGGCTTCGGCCGAAGGAGCGCCAGATCATCACCGAGGAACTACCTCCGACAGCACGGCGACAAACGGCTCACAGATAGTGCCCCTCGAAGCGAGCACCACGTTCTGTCTCCGTGAAGGTCAGCCCTGTGATCACGCCCTCCTCCACGACCCAGCGCACCACGTAGGTTGCCTGGTAGTCCGGGGGCCAGAAAGACACGAACTTCCCGTCGCCAAGCACCCACCAATCGCCCCGACTCGGTCGGCCATGCTCCGTGTAGGTAGTGTGTCCATCCGAGGTGAAGACCTGGGTCGCACCGTCGCCGAACACAAGCGTCCCGGCGGTCAGTGCAGCGGGCATGTGATCAGCGTCGACGAGCTCGTCGTTGCCGACCCGTAGTTCTTTAAGTGCCTCAGGCATAAGATGCGCTCCTTTCACGAGCCCTACGCTTTGCAGCGTGGTCGGTTGGCGGGTTTGCACTGTACGAGGTCAAGATCGCCACCTCTTAGTGCCCGACCTCATCGACGAGAAGCTCCGCCGCAGGGTCAGCCTCAAGCCGCTCGTCGGGGATCGGCCGGCCGCTGCGCAACGAAACTCCGTAGGTACCGGCCCGCAGGCGCTCGCCGGCCCGATCGAGTGCGGCCAACCGTGCGCTGAGTTGCTCGGCTACAGCATCGTCAAGAAGCTCTTGGGCGAGCGGGCTCGCCGAATCGAAGACCGAGGTCCTCGCGTCAGCGGCCGCGTCCAGGTCAGCCGCCCGCGCAGCGGCTGAGTACGTGAGAAGTTCCTTGATGCGTGCACGTTCAGCCTCGATCAACTCATGCGCGCGGTTTGGGTCCATCTGCAACTCCCTGCTGGTGTCGATTGATGATCAGCGTCGGTTGGCGAGACTCCAGCCGGCCGATCTCGCGGGGCGTTCGACACCACGTGTGCGGCACCGCCGCTCATCGGCCTCGTCCTCACTTCCGAGGTAGCGCTCGACCGCTCCGGGCCTTGCTGTCGGCTGGCCCAGGTCATGTCTGCCCCTGGCTCTCTTTCGATTAGTGTCCGGGAGGCCGCATCTCTTTCGTCCGGTGTCTCCGGCTCGCTGCGAGATCACCCGGTGCGGGACTAAATGGACGACTTCGTCCAATACGGCGTAATGTCATCAACCGCCAAGCGGCAGCTCGGAGGTCTCCCGGTGGCTGGCCCCGGCGATGGATCACGTCAACGACCTCGACCAGATGCGTGCGCTGATCACCGGATGGATCGCCACACCTCCGCGACCCGAAGGGCGCCCGAGTGGCCGGTGGGTGATCGAGGAGACCGAGAGCGGGCGCGTCGCCGGCTCGGGGCAGATCCTTCCGCTGCCGCCGGAGGGCGAGGGCCTGGAGCTGGGCTACCAGCTCGCTCCATGGGCGTCGGGTCGGGGGCTGGCGGCCGAGGCAGGTCATGCCCTGGCCCACTATGCGTTCAGCAACGGCGAGGAGGAGGTCTTCGCCGTCGTACGGCCCAAGAACGAGCGGGGCAGCCGCGCCGCCCGCCGCATCGGGATGGAGTGGGTCGGAGAAACGGACAAGTACTACGACCTGCGTCTTCAGGTCTTCCGTCTGCGGAAGGGCGACTTGGACACCTCCGCGCTCGAGCCGGGCCCCGTCGAACGCTGATCCCGGTTCACGCCTGGTCGTTCTCGAGCAAGATGGCCACACCCTGCCCCGAGCCCGCGCACACACCGAGAACGCCGTAGCGAGCGTTTCGCTCGCTTCGTGGACCTCCCACACACCGATCTCGTCGGGAGCGATACCTGCAGCCGTGATGACCTTGGTCATCGCCCACGCCGGCGCGATGCCCTCAGGCCAGGCTCCAGCGCGTGTAGCGCCGAACCGACGATCCCGGCCAACGGCGCAACCCCTAGCTCCGCAACTGTGGCACCGCCGGCGATGATGCCTAGCCAGAGTGCCCAGCCGACGAGAAGCAGTCCCCATCTTGTTGGAGTCGCGGGGTCTGCTCCTGGCCTGGCCGTTTCGGTGATGTCGATTGGAGCGATCTCGGGGTGAGGCATCCGAGGCGGGTGGTCATCACCAGCCGCGCTTCAATCAGCTGGCGTGTCCTTGGCGGGGCAGCTTCCACTGAGGCCGGACGTAGTGGCAGGTGTAGCCGTCGGGATACTTGATCAGGTAGTCCTGGTGCTCAGGCTCTGCCTCCCAGAACGTCCCGGCAGGGGTCACCTCCGTAACGACCTTGCCGGGCCACAGACCGCTGGTCTCGACGTCTTTGATCGTGGCGTTGGCGATGTCGCGCTGTTGCTCGTTCTGGTAGAAGATCGCCGAGCGGTAGCTCGTCCCGACGTCGTTGCCCTGCCTGTTCAGGGTCGTCGGGTCGTGGACCTGGAAGAAGAACTCAAGCAGTTCGCGGTAGGTGACCTTCAGCGGGTCGTAGACGATCTCGACTGCTTCGGCATGGCCGGGATGGTTCCGATAGGTGGGGTGCTCGTTCTCGCCGCCGGTGTAGCCCACCCGGGTCGACAACACCCCGTCCTTCTTGCGCAGCAGGTCCTGCATGCCCCAGAAGCAACCGCCGGCGAGGACCGCGGTCTCGGGCTGGTAGTTCACCCCGCACGTGGTCATGCGACACCTCCGCCGGATGCCGCCGGGCCGGGAGCCGCGTCGAACAGGTGCGCGTACTGGCCATAGCCTTCGGTCTCGAGGTCCTTTGCGGCGATGAATCGCAGCGAGGCGGAGTTGATGCAGTAGCGCATGCCACCCGCATCGGCTGGGCCGTCCGGGAAGAGATGGCCGAGGTGGCTGTCGCCGTGTGCCGAGCGAACCTCTGTCCGGACCATCCCATAGCTGGTGTCGCTGTGCTCTACGACGTTGCCCGGCTCGAGCGGGATGGTGAAACTGGGCCAGCCCGTGTGACTGTCGAACTTGTGGACCGACGCGAACAGCGGTTCGCCTGAGACCACATCGACGTAGATGCCCGGTTCCTTTGAGTCCCAGAACTCGTTTTCGAAGGGCGGCTCGGTGGCGTCGCCCTGGGTGACCGCCCGCTGTCGTGGCGTCAGTCGCTCGACCGCCTCGGGCGTGCGCTCATATGTCTGTGCCATGGTCCCAGCTCCTCGCTGTGAGGTTTGCCTTCTCCTGTTGTCTGCCAAGGAGTCCGTGCTGCTCAGTGCCGGACCTCGCGTGGCCGGGAATCTCTTCGAGGCCTAATTCCGGCCCGCCATGACACCGCCGTCGACGTTGAGGATCGCACCGGTGACCCAGCCGGCATCGTCGGAGAGCAGGTAAGTCACCGCAGAGGCGATGTCCTTGGGCGTTCCCACCCGGCCGAGCGGGTGGAAGCCGTTGAAGCCGGCGAGCGCGGTCTCGAGCTGGTCCTTGGGGATGAACCCCTCGTACAAGGGGGTCGCGACAACGGCAGGCGCCACGGCGTTGACGCGGATCTTGTGCTCCGCGAGCTCCATGGCCAGGTTGTGGGTGAGCGCGTGGAGGGCCGCCTTGCCCATCGAGTAACCGGACGAGGGGGTTACGGCGATGGCTTGGTGGGCCCACATCGAGCCGATGTTGACGATGGCGCCTCCGCCGGCACTGATCATGCCCCGGGTGACGGTCTGGGTGAGGAAGAAGGCTGACCTGGCGAGCTCGAGGTAGGAGTCGTAGTGAGACTCCTCGTAGTCGAGGTAGGGCCTGGGGATGAAGAAGCCGGCTGCGTTCAGCAGGAGGGTGGCGTCAGCATGCTCGGCCGCCAGTATGTCCTGGACCCGCCTGACGTCGTCGCGGTTGGCGAGATCGGCAGTGATGCCCCATGCCTCCCCGTTCTTCGACAAGGTGGTGACGGTGTCGTCCACGCGGGCCTGGTCGCGGCCGATGATGACGGCCGAGCCGCCGGCCGCGACGACGTCTTCAGCACTCTGCCGTCCCATACCGCTGCTGCCGCCGATCGCGATCAGTTTGCGACCCTCGAAAGAACCCATGTTTCTTCACTCCTTCGCGATGCGGCTCATGCCGCCGGTGGCGTCTGAACCAGAGATCCTGCTGGGTACGTCCTAGTGAGTGACAGGCTCGCGGCAGGTCTTACATGTCAGGTCGTCGGAGATCCAGAGGCCAGTCAGCATCCAGCTACGCGACGACCCGGATGACCGGAGACGACCCAGGGAAGAAGCCGGCCAGGCCCTTACGATCAGGCGGGCCCCTGCCCGACGGGACTGCGCAATGCCGACCACACGGCCGCCGAGAACGACACCATCCAGACGATCGCGCCGGTGACTGGGACGGCCCGTCACCTGAGTCGGACACGCGTCCTCGTCGATCAGGCGCCAAGGCGGCCATCGGGTCAGGATCCCGGCGCGGGCGGTACGAACCACCTGTCAGGCCCACTGGGTCCGGTTCAGCCTTTACGCATGTGCTGAATCGGACCCAGCTTGATGCCGGGGGCGGCCGGGAGGAGGTTAAGGGGCTCGATGAGTCAAAACCCGCTGCACGGGTCAGGACCGCACGCCGAGCACGACGGCGTAGTCGCCGCCGGCGTCGCTTTGGCCAGTGCCCTCGCTCTCGGCCCACCAGCCCGCGAGTGCGAACCCCGCGTTGTCGAACTCCCGCTCGAGGGTTGTGCGATCAAACTTTGTGGAGATCTCCGTGCGGATCTGTTCTCCCTCTTCGAACGCGACCGTAGTCCCCAACAGGCCGAGTCGGACCTTCATTGCCTCCCTCGCCTGAAGCCGCATCTCGATCCAGGAGTGCTCCTCATTCCACAGCGCGACGTGATCGAATCGGGCAGGCTCAAAGTCAGCCTCGAGGAGGCGGTTGAGCACGTTGAGCATGTTGAGATTGAACAGGCGGGTAGTTCCAGTCGCATCGTCGTACGCCTCGACGAGTCGCCTTCTGTCCTTCACCAGGTCGACGCCGAGCAGGAGACTCTCTCCGGGCGCCAAAGCGGCAGCCACGTTGTTCAGGAACATGGCCCGGCCCTCCGGGTCCAGGTTGCCGATCGTGCTGCCGAGAAGGGCCAGCAGCCGGTCCCCGTGCTGGGGCAGTGTGTCCAGCGGCTGTTCGAAGTCCCTCACGACTCCATGAATGGGGAGCAGCGGATAGACCTCGCGTAGATCCCCAACGGCCCCAGCCAGAGCGTGAAGGCTGACGTCGACCGGCACGTAGCTCACGTTCGTGCTCAAACGCCGCATCGCGTCGAGGAGGAGAGGGGTCTTCGATGACGACCCCGAACCAAGTTCCACCAACGACGTGAACCTCGGAGCCGTGGCAACGATCTGATCGGCGCGTTGCGACAAGATCCTGCGCTCCAGCCGCGTCGGGTAGTACTCCGGTAGGAGCGTGATGCGCTCGAACAGCTCACTGCCTTGCTGATCGTAGAAGTACTTCGGAGGCAATACCTTCGCAGACGCCAACAGTCCGCGGGAGGCGTCTGCCACCAAGGTCTTTCGTAGCTGCTGCTCGGTGAGGTCGATGTCGATCCGAGTGAGGGTCATGTGCGACTGCATCCTTGGTCACCATTGAACGGGCTGAGCGAACGTCGGGCGCTGACAACGGCCGTCACACACCGCCCACTCCCTCAGCTGTCGAAACAGCTCAGGGGCCATCGGGTGGCGTCCTGTCTGCACGACACCCGAATCGGCAGGGCGATCAGCGGCTGCCGTGTCGCCGTTGACGAACCAGGCGCGGAGACCCTGGTCGTGTCCCGCTCTGCTTAGTGACGCGGGATGCCCGTCCCTTACGTGCGGCCCGACCCCTCGTCCATCTTCTCGATGCCCTGCCACGTAAGACCTCGTGTGGGAGGCGCTACAGACAGACGAGTGAACAGGTCGAAGGGGTGCTCCCACTGATCGTGACTTTGGAAGGAGAGTCGAGAGCGAGATGACTTCGGTGGCTACGGCGATGTTGGAGAGCTACCCGGGCTCGACGATCGAGGTGCGACAAGAGCTCCTCACCAGTTGCATCAGCGCTTGCCTGAAGTGTTCCCTTGCGTGTACAGCCTGCAGTGATGCGTGCATGGCTGAGAGTGACATCTCGGCGCTCGTCAAGTGCATCCGAACCGACCTCGACTGTGCCGACATGTGTGACGCGACCGCCAAGGCGCTGACGCGACAAACAGCGTACGACCTGACGGTGATCCGATCGGTCGTCAGCGCCTGCCTGACCACCGTCATCGCGTGTGCCGAGGAGTGCGAACGCCACGCAGCCCACCACGTGCATTGCGCGATCTGTGCCGATGTTTGTCGGCAGGCCGAAGTGGCCTGCCGAGACCTCTTGGTCGCCCTGGATGCCCGGCAAACGGGATCAACGGTAGGTGCACCGAACTGAAACGGACCACATCACCTGAACCCGGAGACAGGCAAATGACGGACACCCTTGACCCCGCTTCACTTGACCCGGCTTCACTGCTCGGACGGTACGACGAGGTGCGCGCCTACACCGAGCGCCTCGCCGCACCGCTGTCACCGGAGGACCAGACGGTCCAGTCGATGCCCGACGTCTCGCCGACGAAATGGCATCGCGCCCACGTCACCTGGTTCTTCGAGACCTTCCTGCTCGCGGGGAACGAACCCGACTTCGCGCCCTTCCAGGATCAGTACTGGTTCCTGTTCAACAGCTATTACGAAGCGATCGGGCCACGTCATGCCCGCCCGATGCGCGGGGTGATCAGCCGCCCGGGCGCGCACGACGTGGGCGTCTACCGCGGCAACGTCGACGACCGCATGCGCGACCTCCTGAGCTCCCTCGATGAGAACGCGTTGGCGAAGCTCGCGCCCACGATCAACCTCGGCTTCCATCATGAGCAGCAGCACCAGGAGCTGCTGCTCATGGACATCAAGCACGTCCTGTCCCTCAATCCGCTGCAGCCCGTCTACGCCGGCCGGGCCGCCACACCCGGCCACGCGGGCCCGATGGGTTGGGTGGAGTACGACGGTGGCCTGGTGGAGATCGGCCATGCCCCCTCCAGCGACGGCGACTTCAGCTTCGACAACGAGCTGCCCCGCCACCAGCAGTGGCTGGGCCCCTACCGGTTGGCCGACCGGCTGGTCACCAACGGCGAGTGGCTGGAGTTCATGGAGGACGGTGGCTACCGCCGCCCGGAGCTGTGGCTCTCCGACGGGTGGGGCAGAGTCAACGCCGAGGGCTGGGCCGCGCCGTTCTACTGGACCGAGCGCGAGGGGGTCTGGTTCGAGCACACCTTGACCGGCACCCGCCCTGTCGACCCCTCCCTTCCGGTCTGCCATGTGAGCCACTACGAGGCCGATGCCTATGCCACCTGGGCCGGCAAGCGCCTGCCCACCGAGGCGGAGTGGGAGCATGCGGCCCGCCTCGAGGAGGACACCACGACGCCGGGATATGCGCCGAACCTCGCCGACACGGAGACCTGGCACCCGCGGGCCGCCGGGGCACCCAACGGGCGACTTCGCCAGCTCTTCGGCGACTGCTGGGAATGGACCTCCTCCTCCTCCTCCTACCTCCCCTACCCCGGGTTCCACCCCGGGGTCGGGGCCATCGGCGAGTACAACGGAAAGTTCATGTCGAGCCAGATGGTGCTCCGAGGCGGCTGTGCGCTCACCCCGCCGGGTCACGCCCGCGCCTCGTACCGCAACTTCTTCCCACCTGGCGCACGTTGGCCCGTCACCGGTGTACGGCTCGCCGACGATGGATGGAACAGGTGCTGCGAGTGACCTCCCCGAACGCGATTCCTCGACCGCCATCACATGATGGTGACCTCCGCACGGTTGACCTGGTGGTCATCGGTACCGGACCCGGCGGCGAGTCACTCACAGCCCAGGCAGCTCGGGCGGGGCTGGATGTGGTGGCAGTGGAGAAGCACCTGGTCGGCGGTGAGTGCCCGTACTACGGCTGCATCCCATCCAAGATCATGCTCCGTGCCGCGGAGACGCTCGCCGAGGCCAGGCGCGCCGAGGCGATCGCCGGAGATGTCGACGTCAGACCAGACTGGCGCCGAGTTGCGGAGCGTATCTCCACCGAAGCGACCGACGGCTGGTCAGACACGGCCGCGGTTATCCGTCTGCAACAGGCCGGCGCGACGGTGCTCCATGGGCACGGCCGACTAGCCGGTCCTCACCAGGTGGAAGTCGAGCACCCAGACGGCCGCACGACGCGGTATTCGGCGCGCACCGGAATCATCCTCAACCCCGGTACTCGCCCCGCGCTACCTACGATCGACGGTCTCGCAGCGACTCCCTATTGGACCAACCGAGACGCCGTCCAAACCCGTACCCTCCCCCGAAGTCTGATCGTCCTCGGGGGTGGGGCAACGGCCGCCGAGCTCGCCCAGGCGATCGCGCGTTTCGGCGCCGACGTGACCATCGTCGAAACGGGCACTCGCCTCCTGAAGCGCGAAGAGCCGGAGGCCTCTGAGGCACTTCGCATGGCGCTTGAGAATGACGGCATCCGTGTGCTGCTCGGCAGCCACACGATGCGTGTCGATTACGACGATGCCTTCACCGTCAGCCTGCGCGACGGTGCGCTTCTCCACGCCGAGCGACTTCTACTCGCGACGGGACGAACGCCAAATCTCGAGGACATCGGCCTGGAGACGCTGAATCTGGCCCCCGAGTCCGTGCAGGTCGGCGACGACCTCACGATCGGCGACCGGCTCTGGCTGATAGGAGACGCGGCCGGGCAAGGCGCCTACACCCATGTCTCGATGCACCACTCGGAGATCGTGCACCGCCAGATTCTCGGTCTCGCCGGCCAAACAACGGCATCTCCGGTGGTGCCTCGTGTCACCTTCACCGACCCCGAAATCGCCGCTGTCGGATTCACCGAAGACCAAGCCCGGGCCTCGGGCTTAGCCGTCGCCTCCGCTCATGCAGACCTGGGCTCACGCGGATTCACCCATGGCGAGGGTGCCAGGGCCGGTTTCGTCAAGCTGGTCGCCGACACCCAACGGCAGGCCTTGGTCGGTGCTACCGCCGTAGGTCCCTACGCAGGCGAGGTTCTCTCGATGCTCGCACTCGCGGTCCACGCGGAAGTGCCGATCGCGAAACTGAAGTCAATGATCTACGCCTACCCCACTTTCCACCGGGCGGTCTCTGCCGCGCTTACGGACCTGTGATGCCTCCCCATTGACATCAAACCGGGAAACTCCCGATCTCCGTGCAAGGCCGACTGCTTGAAGGAGCACGAAGTGACTTAGCGCGCGGTGGGACCAGTTCCTGACGGTGCTGCGTTGGAGGAGCTGATGTCGCGCTTGAGCATGGTCTCGGGGGACTACTCCGACTCCTGTCGGCGGACGTAGCCGGCGACCGCACCGCCCGCCGAGGAGGTTGCCCCGAAGGTCGTGGACCTTCGGTGGCGTCCCAAAGGACGTCAGGCTGTGTCCATGCCCTCATCATGCCCGACGGGTCCGGCAGTTTGCCGGACCTCAGCTTTGAGAACCGGGCGCAGGGAGGGCAGGGTCACGTTGACTCGGGGAACCGCTTGCTGGGCGTGATCCACCGGGCGGCCGAGGGCGTCGTCTGGCAGTCTGTCGCGTAACGCTCCGTCCCGATGAGCGATCCCCTGACGGTCCCGAGATCCTTGGGTGGCCCGAGCCCGTGCCGATCCGAGGTCGGGTATTCAGCGCCTGGTCTCGTACCTGGTCAGGAGAACGCCGTCGGGAAACGTCCGGGTCTCCACCAGGTTCAGGTTCACCCAGTTGTCCAGGGCCGTGAAGAACGGCGTGCCGCCGCCCACCAGGACCGGGTGGGTGACGATCGCGTACTCGTCGATCAGCCCGGCCCGCATGGCCGCCGCGGCGAGGGTGGCGCCGGCGACGTCCATGGGACCGCCATCCTCGGTCTTGAGCCGGGTGATCTCGGTGACAGCGTCGCCGGTGTCCAGGCGGGCGTTCCAGTCGACCGCGCTGGTCGTCGAGGAGAACACCACCTTCGGCATGTCCCGCCAGCGGCGGGCGTACTCGATCTGCGCCGGTGTGGCGCCAGGCTGCTGGTCGGCGGTCGGCCAGTGGGAGCTCATCGTCTCCCACAGTTTGCGCCCGTACAGCGCCAGGCCCGTCGCCCCCACCCGGTCGGACCACCACTGGAACAGCTCGTCGCTCGGTACGCTCCAGCCGAGGTCGTCGCCAGGCGCGGCGATGTAGCCGTCCAGGCTCAGGTTCATGCCAAAGGTCAGTTTCCGCATGGCGAGAGCCTCCCGTGACACGACCTTCGGGGCAACCTCGGCTGGCTACGTCCGCCGACAGGTCGGGCGGGCGAGCGGCCGACCCAGGCGCGGGAGATCCTGATCAACACGCCGAGCCCACGCGGGGAGAAGGACCGAGATCGAAGAGTGATCGCAAGGTTGAAGAACCGGCAATGGCCGTCAGGGGCACCGGCAGGAATACGGTCACCGCATGGACGAGGCTCACCCTTTGGTCCGCGAGCTCTTCCCAGAACTCATCGCGGACCTGATCGCATGCCTTGAGGAGGCCGGCGAAACCGAGCTTGCGATCGTTGCGTGGGATGTCCGTCTCTACCAGTGGTGCGAGTGCGGGGACGATTTCTGCCAGAGCTTCTACACAGCCCCACCTCCTGATGGGGCCTACGATCCCGGGCACCGTTGCGTACCGCTGATCCCCAAGAAGGGCGACCTGATCCTGGACGTTGTACGCAACCGGATCATGTACGTCGAGGTGTTGTACTACCCCAGTCTCCGCGGCGCAACGAGCCGCAATACGCGCCCGGATCAGGCCCAGGATTGAGTGACGAACTGCGCGTATCACGCCTCAGGTGTGCTAGGTTGGATGTAGTTGCAGTTGTGGTACCCATGATGAACTTGTGTGCACCTGACGGTATGTAGCCTCAGGTGCATTTTTTTGTTTGCCGGTCTTCTCCGGGTGGGCCTCTATCGCGGCAACGCGGAATTCGTGACAGTGCGGATTTCGGCTACACCCATCAAGAGGAGATCAACATGGCTTCTGGCACCGTGAAGTGGTTCAACGCGGAAAAGGGCTTCGGCTTCATTGCGCAGGACGGCGGCGGCGCCGACGTCTTCGCGCACTACTCCAACATCATCTCTCAGGGCGGCTACCGCGAGCTGCATGAGGGTCAGAAGGTGGCCTTCGATGTCACCCAGGGCCAAAAGGGCCCCCAGGCCGAGAACATCGTCGCCGCCTGACACTGACGCACCACGCATCTGGGGCCCGCGCCGTAAGGTGTGGGCCCCAGCGCGTTGCTTTCGTGGTACCCGATGCGCCGTGACGGCCTCGCAACCTGTCTGTTCTTCCGCCGCACACCGGATGGACCACTAATGGCTCCGGTTCGGGCATAAGTCCGCTCCAGCTCTCTGATCGGCATCTCAGCCGCCGTTCTTCTCGGCGAATGCCGACAATTTCGACACACGAGTGCAGGCTGCTTTCCGTCGGCTCGGCTCGTTTTTCTTCGGCTCGTGCCGCCATTCTTACGCCGCTCATCGCGCCGAGAATCCTTGACACGTGCCGCATCGAGGAAGGTTCTGTATGAACCATGCAACTCGCAAGCACGACCGCTACTCTCCCACCCGCACGGGCGGCTCTGCCGACCCCGGCAGGGGCGACCGATTCGGCTCGTCGGTTCTGGGTCGTTCAGGCACCCCCAGGCGTTCCGGTGGTCACGGGCGGCGTCCCGCCGCGCTCCAGGGGGAGTTCGCACTGCCTGTCACCGTCACCCCGGCCCTGCCGGCAGCCGCGACATTCGCTGAACTGAACATGCCGCCCGCGCTGACGAAGATGCTTACCAGCCTGGGTATGAAGGAACCGTTCCCGATCCAGGCGGCCACGCTGCCGAACTCCCTGGCAGGCCGGGATGTCCTGGGGCGGGGGCGTACCGGGTCGGGCAAGACGCTCGCCTTCGGCCTGGCCTTGCTCGTCCGCACCGCCGGGCAACGCGCCGAATCGCGGCAGCCGCTGGCCCTGATCCTCGTTCCCACTCGGGAGCTGGCCCAACAGGTCACCGACGCGCTCGCCCCGTACGCCCGGTCACTGAAGCTGCGGCTGGCCACCGTCGTCGGCGGTATGTCGATCGGCCGGCAGGCCCAAGCGTTGCGCGGTGGTGCCGAGGTCGTCGTCGCGACCCCGGGACGGCTCAGGGATCTCATCGAGCGCGGCGACTGCCGCCTCGATCAGGTCGGCATCACCGTGCTGGACGAGGCCGACCAGATGGCCGACATGGGCTTCATGCCGCAGATCACCCATCTGCTCGACCAGGTGCGCCCCGGGGGCCAGCGGATGCTGTTCTCCGCCACTTTGGACCGTAACGTCGACCTGCTGGTACGCCGCTACCTGGCCGACCCGGTGGTCCATTCGGTTGACCCCTCGGCGGGCACGGTCACCACGATGGAGCACCACGTGCTGCACATTCAAGGCGCCGACAAGCAGGCCACCACTGTGGAGATCGCTGCTCGCGACGGCAGGGTGATCATGTTCCTGGACACCAAGCACGCCGTGGATCGGCTCACCGAAAAGCTACTGGACAGCGGCGTACGCGCCGCCGCGCTGCACGGGGGCAAGTCCCAGCCCCAGCGAACCCGCACCCTCGCCCAGTTCAAGAGCGGCCACATCACGGTGCTGGTGGCGACCAACGTCGCAGCCCGCGGCATCCACGTCGACAACCTCGACCTCGTCGTCAATGTCGACCCGCCGAGCGACCACAAGGACTACCTGCACCGCGGCGGCCGCACCGCCCGCGCCGGCGAGTCCGGCAGCGTCGTCACCCTCGTCCTGCCCAACCAGCGCCGTGCCATGAGCCGCCTGATGGCCGACGCCGGTATCGTCCCGCGGACCAGTCAGGTCCGTTCGGGTGAGGCCGAACTAAGACGTATCACGGGCGCCCAGGCTCCCTCAGGGATCCCCGTGACCATCACCGCACCGGTTGTGAATCGTCGGGTAGGACGCAACGGCCGACGATTCGGGTAGCAGTTGGATGACCGCCCCTTGCGGCGGCCAGGCGCACAGCTCCCACATGCCGGTAACGCGATTGGAGACCAGGCGCAGGGGTGACAAAGCCGCCGGTATCAGTCTCCGGTCGTGCGGGATTCGTTGATGCGCAGCGCCTCGGCGAGCTGGTCTTCCAAGATGATGATCCGGCAGGCGGCTTCCACAGGAGTGCCCCGATCGACGAGTTCCCGGGCGCGCGCAGCCAGTCGCAGTTGGTAGCGGGAGTAGCGTCGGTGGCCGCCGCTGGAGCGTTTCGGCTCGATCAGTTTGGCGGCGCCGAGGGCCCGTAGAAACGACGGGCTGACCCCGAGCATCTCCGCGGCCGTGCCCATGCTGTAGGCGGGGTAGTCCTCATCATCGAACCGGTCTTCGGTGCTGTGTGTGGTCCTGGCAGCAGCGCGCTCGTCACCGGCTGGGTGCGTTTGATCCATAGATTCCTTTCATCATGCGAACAGGGGGCCCCGGCACCTGTAGCGCCGGGGCCCCGAAGAGTTCAACACCATCTACCGGCCATCTGGCCGGCTCACTGTTTTCCGCATCCGCCGTACTGAGCGGCGGGGGTGCGGGGATCGCGGATGCGTGACCGTAGACCACCTTCCCATCTGTGGAGCTGCGGTACCCGAGCGGCGAGACTCAGCCGGCAACGGGCGATCCTGATGGCGTCAAACACTCCCTTCATCTCTTTCCGGACCACTGTCCGGCTTCACCTGCGGCAGCGCATCCTCGATCAGGGCCCCTGACCACTGCGCTGGCCCGTCACGTCCGACCTGCTGCCATCAACTTCCAACTTCATCGTGCTCCGGGCAGTTCATCGTGTTGCCAGTACTTCCGCTGCCCGGCCGAACCGTTCCTTACGATGCGAGAAACACTAGCCCCGACAGCAACAAATGTCTACTGTCGCGAACACAGATTTTCGGTGTCGAGCGCGGCAGCCCTTCCGTGTCCAACGCGGCGGCGATCATCTGCGCGGCCAGGGCGGGTTCGGTGGCGAAGGCGGTCTCGTCCGGCACCCCGGCGGAACGGCACCGGCCCTGGTCGGCCCGCCAGGAGTGTTCGGGCAGGTAGAGGCGGCGATCGACCAATGCCCGCCCGCGCGGGGTGGCATAGGCCAAGAACACGCCGACCTGGCTGTTCGGGCGTGATCACGGTCCGGGGCTTCACGGCAACGGTCGGCGTTCTCACACCCCGGCGGGGGTGGATGTACGTCATCTGATCGTTGAGCGCGGTCGTGAAGATGACGCTGAGCAGGACCTTGGCGTACTTGATGGCCGGCGCCTTGACGCCGTCCTCCTTCAGCTTCGCGATCCATGCCCTGACGTGCTCGGGAAAGGACGTCGACCATTCGCGTGGGGCCGAAGGTCGGCAGGATGTGCCTGTTCAGCCGCAGGAGTGGCAGCGTGTAGTTCATGTGCGTCCCAGCCAGCCAGCCGGCTCACCCCTCGGTGGCGTTACGTGGAGCGGCCATCGCGTCTTGTCGATTTGGGACGGCGGCCCGGGGAGACGGACCGGTGGCAGGACCGACACCGCACCTCAGGCCGACCACACAACGCCGCTGTCCGGATCCCCGGCACCGAGCGCACAGCACGAGATCGGCACCGGGGAGGGACCGCGGATCCGCGGTTACGTCGAGTCGACCGTTAGACGGCCGTACGCGACCACTGCTGGTTGGCGCCGGTGTTGCACGAATACTGCTTGAGGATCACGCCGTCCGCCGTCGATGCGGACGGTACGTCCACGCATTTGCCGCTGTGTCGTGCCCGGAGCTGGAAGTAGCCACCGTTGGCGACCATCTGGAACTGCTGATTGGCGCCGGTGCCACAGGTGTACTGGATGAGCTCGGCACCGTCGGCGGTTGAAGCGCTCACCACATCAAGACACTTCCCGCTGTGGCGGCTGACGATGCGCCAGTAGCCGCTGCCGGCGTCCTGGAACTGCCACTGCTGCCATGGATTGCCGCCGTAGGTGTACTGGTCGACGCGCGCGCCGTTGTCGGTGCTCGCCTGCAGGACGTCCATGGCCTTGCCGCTGTGGCGCACGTTGAGCCTGTAGAACGTCTCCGGCTGCTGCGAAGGCGAAGGTGAAGGTGAAGGGGTGGAGTCGCGGACGGTGTCGCCCCAGCCGTAGCGGACCCGGTCGGCGCCGGATTGGTTGCGGATGGTCAAGGTGAGGTTGGTGCCGCTGCCGCCGAGGGCGTACATCGAGTACCAGTCGTAGCCGATGTTGCCCGGCTTGCCGCCGAGGGCGGGCCAGTAGGTGCCGCCCATCTGGTTGTCACGCATGACCTGGGCCATGGCGCGGAGGTAGCGCACGAAGTTGTCGGTGCTGTTCGGGTCGGCGTAGTTGAGGCCGGTGGACATCGGCGCGCCGAATTCCGTCGCGATCGCGCGGGAGGCGCAGTTGCCCAGAAGCGTCTGGATGTGGCTCCGGAAGGCGTCGTAGGTCATCGCGCTGTAGAAGAAGGCGTAGTAGTGGAAGGACAGCAGCGTCGAGTTGAAGCGGCTGTCGTTGCAGATGTCCCGGAGGTCCTGGCTGAAGCCGGTGCCGCCGATGAGCACCCGGCCGGGCACCGCCGAGGTGTGAGTGCTGAGCCAGTTCGCTGCTACGTTGCGCCACTCCGCCGATGAGTAGCCGTGCGGCTCGTTCATCGGCTCGAAGTAGACGTTGCCGTTCGAGCCGTACGTGTTGGTCACGGTGGACCACATCGCGTTCCATGCGGCGAGGTTCGTGATCCTGCCGCCGGAGGCTGCGCCGTCCTCCCAATAGGCCAGGATGACCTTGAATCCACGGTCGGCGGCGGCGTCGATGGCGCCGCGGTAGGAGTTCCACCAGGTCGTGTTGGCCACAGTGTGGGTGTTGATAGGCAACCGGACGGTGTTGACCCCCATGACGTATTCCATGTGGTCATAGAGCGCGTTGGCCTTGGCCCGTACTGTCGCGTTGCTGTCGGACTGGCTCAGGCCCTGCAGGACGAGCGTGCCAGTGCTGAAGTTGTCACCCAGCACGGCCCAGTTCATGCCTCGGAATTGGCTGGTGGCGGCATTGGCCGACGGCGCGGGAACGAGGGCTGCCACTGCGGCGAGCGCGGTCAGCACAAGGGCGATCAGCAACTGGCGCAACGACCGGACGCTCCACGATGGTCCTGATGAGTAACCATCGGACGCCGTGCTCAGTGCCATGAAAATGTCCCATCACTAGACCTGAATTACTGGGTCGAAATTTCACTAGTCCACAGTGTTAGCGATAACAACACCCACGGAGGCCTCACGCTAGAGAGGAGGCGGGAGTGCGTCAACAGAAAGGGAGACGACGCGCTCGAACCGCTGGTCCGTCATGGGCACCGCTGTAAATTTCAGGCCGACTTCCTGGTCACGCCAACGCCCCGACGGCGCCGATGCGACTCCACCGCACCGGCCGCACGGTGCGGAGACTGCACATGGCCACGGCCACGTGGCAGCACGGCTCCGGGTGATCACTGACCCCCTGGTTACGGCCTCCCCTGCGGCGCGGCGGGCCGGAATCTCGGGGTTTGCCCAGGTCACAGGTTGACATCAATGTCCCGCGAGCAAAATCACAAGATTTTTTGCAGGCGGAAGCGCGCCGTGCCCGGATCGCGACCTTTCCGTGACGACCCTGCAAGCTCTCACAGAAGGCGCCCGCATGCCGGCAGCGAGGACGTTTGCACTGGTCAAAGGTTGGTGACACGAAGCACGACAGGAGCAAACACCGCTCCGGCGGCTCAGGAAACGGAAAACTTGCCGCCCTACCCGGTCACCCAAGCTCTCAAACACCTCCACCTCGAAACGCTCAAAAGGGGCACATGAAGCACTCCGCTACGTTCGAGGGCCATGTTGGCGAAACACATCGCCGGTCCGATGAACGCGCGGAACGGCAAGGTCCGCCCGTTGCTAAAGATTCGCGTGGACAAGCATGGTGACGACAACGGGACGAACGGGAGCGAAGCGTGACGGCCCACCGCTGGACACGTCGGGATTTCTTCAAGAGCTCGGGGCTGACCGTGGCGGCGCTCGCCGGTGCCCCGGCCCTGATCGCCGGCTGCAGCCGCGTCGACAACGGCGGCAGTACCGGCGCCAGCATGGAGGCCGACCCGCTGGCCAAGTTCAAGCAGGCGGGGACGATCAAGGTCGGCATCGCCAATGAGCAGCCGTACGGCTACCGCGACAAGGACGGCACCCTGACCGGCGAGGCTCCTGAAGTGGCCCGCGTGATCTTCAAGGCGCTCGGCGTGGACAAGCTGGAGGCGCAGATCGTCGACTCCTTCGGCTCCCTGATTCCGGGGCTGCAGTCCGGGCAGTACGACTTCATCGCCGCCGGCATGTTCATCACCCCCGAGCGGTGCGCGCAGATCGCCTTCTCCAACCCCGACTACGCCGCGGCCAACGCGTTCCTGGTGGCCAAGGGCAACCCCAAGCAGATCACGAGCTTCGAGGACATCGCCGGAGGCGGCGCCAAGGTCGGCGTGCTCGAAGGCGCCGTCGAGAAGGGGTACGCGGAGAGCGGCGGCGTCAAGGGCGACCAGATCAAGGTCTTCCCCAACCAGAACGCCGCGTTCAAGGGCATCCTCGCCGGCCGGGTGGACGCCGTCGCGCTGACCGCCGTCTCGCTGCGCTGGACCCTCCAGCAGCAGTACGCGGACGAGCCGCTGGAGGTGACCGAGTCGTTCGTCCCGGTCGTCGGCGGCAAGGAGCAGGTCGGCGCCGGTGGATACGGCTTCCGCAAGAACGACACCGCGCTCCTGCAGGCGTTCAACGCCGAGCTGAAGAAGCTGCAGGACGCGAAGGGCATGCTGCCGATCATCGAGAAGTTCGGCTTCACCCAGACCGAGGTCGACAACGCCGCCAAGCTCACCGCACAACAACTGTGCGCGGGTTCCTGACACGAGCATGATCACTATCAATCCGTGCAGCGCGGAGCTGCCCGGCGTCCTTGGCGAGACGATGCCCTTCCTGTGCGACGGGACCCTCATCACGCTGCAGAGCGCCATCGGTGGTTCCGTGCTCGCCATCGCCCTGCCCGTTGGGCTGATGGCGACCTCGCGCCACCGGGGCGTACGGGCCGTCGCCCGCGTCTACATGGAGTTCTTCCGCGGCACGTCGGTGCTGGTGCAGCTGTTCTGGTTGTTCTACGCGATGCCCCTCCTCACCGGCTTCCAGCTGGACAAGATCTTCGCCGGCGTCCTCGCGCTCGGGCTCAACCTCGGCGCGTACGGTTCGGAGGTGGTGCGGGGCGCGGTGCGCGCCGTGCCGCGCGGCCAGCGTGAGGCCGCCGTCGCGCTCAATTTCTCGCCGTTCCAGCGAATGCGGTACGTCGTCCTGCCGCAGGCGTTCGTCGAGATGGTCCCCCCGATGAACAACCTGCTCATCGAGCTGCTCAAGGCGACGTCGCTGCTGTCCGCCATCACCGTGGCCGATCTGGCCTACGAGGGCCGGCTGCTCGTCAACTCCGGCAGTGACCAGCTGATCGTCTTTGCGCTGTTACTGGCGATCTACTTCCTGCTCTCGTACCTGATCACGTTGCTGATGAGGTTCGTCGAGAGGCGGGCCGCCCGAATGGTGGGCCGCGAGAGGCCGCGACGCCGGGCCGCGCGGGCAGCGGAGGCGGCCCGATGATCTGGGACTGGGACTGGACGCTGGAAATCCTCCCGGGTCTCCTGACCCAGGGTCTGCTCGTCACCCTCCAGGCAACGCTCGGCGGGGCGGTGCTCGCCTTCGTCCTGGGGCTCTTCGTGGCGCTGCTGCGCCGCTCGCGCCGGCCGTACATCAGCCGCCCGGTGGGGGCGATCAGCGAGTTCATCCGCGGCACGCCGCTGCTGGTGCAGCTTTTCGTCCTCTACTACGTGATGCCGGACTTCGGGGTCAGGATGACCGCGCTGACGACCGGGATCATCGGGCTCGGCGTGCACTACGCCTCCTACACCTCCGAGGTGTACCGAGCGGGCATCGACGGGGTGCCGAAGGGTCAGTGGGAGGCGGCGATCGCCCTCAACCTGCCGCGCCGCTGGACCTGGATCGGCGTCATCCTCCCGCAGGCCGTGCGCCGGTCGCTGCCCGCCCTGGGCAACTACCTCGTCGCGATATTCAAAGAATCGCCGCAGCTGTCCGTCATCACCGTCGTCGACGTCATCGGACTCGCCCGCGAGCTCGGCTCCGAGCGCTTCCGCTACCTGGAGCCGATGACCGTCGCCGGCCTGTTCTTCCTCCTCATCGCGATCCCCGCGTCGATCCTCATCCGCCGTATGGAGCGCCGCCTTGACACCTGAAACCCAGTCCGCCCGGGCCGAGGAGCCCTTGATGATCCGGTTCGACAAGGTCGGCAAGCGGTTCGGTGACGTGACGGTCCTGCGTGAGCTGGACTTCCACGTCGAACGCGGCGAGCGCGTCACGCTGATCGGCCCGAGCGGGTCGGGCAAGACCACGATCCTGCGCCTGCTGATGACCCTCGAACGGGTCACCTCCGGCACCATCCACGTCGACGGCCAGTGCCTATCTCACATGCGGCGCGGCGACCGGCAGGTGCCCGCGGACGAGCGCCACCTGCGTCAGGTCCGTAAGAAGATCGGCATGGTGTTCCAGCAGTTCAACCTGTTCCCGAACATGAACGTCCTGCGCAACATCACCGAAGCCCCGGTCCGCGCCCTCGGCGTCCCGCGCGAGCAGGCGGAGGAGAAGGCCCGCGAGCTGCTGAAGATGGTCGACCTGGCCGGCAAGGCACACGCACACCCGTCGCAGCTGTCCGGCGGGCAGCAGCAGCGGGTCGCCATCGCGCGGGCCCTCGCGATGGAACCCGAGGTGCTGCTGCTCGACGAGGTCACCTCGGCACTCGATCCCGAACTCGTCTCCGGCGTGCAGAACCTCCTGCGCGACATCGCACACCAGGGCAACCTGACGCTGTTGTGCGTCACCCACGAGATGAACTTCGCCAGAGACATCTCCCATCGGGTCCTCATGTTCGACCAGGGGCAGATCGTCGAGGAGGGGTCGCCCGAGCAGATCTTCACCGAGCCGGCGCAGCAGCGCACCCGCGACTTCCTCCAGGCCGTGCTCAACGCCTGAACCAGCCTGCGGCTACCGCATATGCCGGCCGTACGCCCGCGCCGGCGCGGGTCCGCTGTCGGGGAGCAGGCCACGGGCGGGCCGGGACGGGACAGGCTGTCTCGTCCCGGCCCGCCCGTGGGTCAGGCAAGCAGCGGATGCCAGCCGTCGCGGTAGCGGACGCCACCGCGGCGGAGCCGGACCTCGTCATGCCAGGTTCCCGGCACTGGTTCGGTGCGGATCATTTCGGGCCGATCCACGACGACGCACACGTCCTCGCCGGGCCACCACCAGCCGCAGGAGCGCACCAGTGCGGCCCAGTGGCCGAGATGCTCGAGTTCGTCCGGTCCGTAGGAGGCCAGACCGAGCCGGTGCAGGGCGTCGTAGTAGGCGACCCACGCCGCGTCCTGCTGCCCGTACCAGCACGCCGGCAGGGGCCCGCCGCCGGGGAGCGTGCCACGGATCGGGATGCGGAATCCGTGTGCGAGGCTCCGGTGCAGTGCGGTGCGGATGCCTTGGTGCAGCACCACACCCAGGGGAACGCCGGCGTCGAGCGCCTTCGGCGGTGGCAGTTCGGGCCAGGGCTCGCCCCGTTTACCCCTCCGCACCGGGGACAGCTCAGGGTCGCTGTGGGAGACACCGGCGCTGAGTGCGCCGCGCAACTGAGACTCGATCATGGCCAGATCGCCGGCCAGTGGCGGTGTCCCCCGCGGATGAGGATCCCGGATCCACCCGTAGAGCTGGTCGAGAGTGGGCAGGCCGGCGACAAGCGGGATCGCCTTGTACGGCGAGTCGACCCATTCGAACCGGGGCTTCGGGCGAGAGATTCTCGCGTAGATGGCGGTGAGGCTGTGTTCGACGGTCCGCCGGTCGGCGGGCTGTGTGGACAGACCGTGGTCCAGCCACTCCTGCCGGATCTTGACTGCTTCCTGCCACCGGTCGTGAGCGCTCTTGCTCCGGACGTCGGCCACAGGTTCGGCGGCGGCATAGCGCCGCATGAGCGCGGTCACCGCGCGTGGGCGTCGCCGCCCTTTCGGTTGGAGATCATGCCTCGATGATGGCCTGTGTTGCGCGCTGCGCGCAACCACTCGATCGGGCACCGCTTGCTCCGCAGCGGACGGGGCGATCCCGGCGAGGCGGGGAATGGGGCCGGGGAGCGGGCACCGAAAGCCGCACCCGGTCGACGGCATTCCAGGTGTATTCCGAAATCGATTGCACAGCTTTCACAAGCTGACCTGAAGCTGCCCGCATCGTAAAGTCGGAACATGACTGACGACGAACTGCGGGCGGAACTGCTGAAGCGCATGAAGGTCGATCAGGAAATCCGCGAACCGGCCGAGGAGCCTCTGAACCAGGAGCGCATGGCCCAGTGGAGGAACATCGATCGGGACAACACGGCATGGCTGCGTTCGGTGGTCGTCATGCGCGGCTGGCCGCTCTTGTCCCAGGTAGGAGAGGATGGGGAGCTCGCGGCATGGCTACTCGCCCAGCACGCCGACGCCTCGCCCGAGGTTCAGCGCGAATTCCACCGGGCGCTTTCCGACGCCGTTGCCCGGAACGAGGCGAAGCCCGCCCACCTCGCATACCTCGAGGATCGAGTGCGCGTTAATTCCGGTCGTCCTCAGCTCTATGGAACTCAGTTCTTCAACGATGGCAGCGGCCTCAAACCACACCCGATAGAGGACGCGGATCAACTGGACGACCGGCGCGCCGCAGCGGGCCTGGAGCCGTTCGAGCAGTATGAAGCGCAAATGCGGCGCCTTTACGAGGGCGACGCCTGACGCCGTTCCCGCCGTACCTGCCGGTGTGCCTACAGGGCGTCGGGGCGCCGGCCGATGGGCACAGCGCCGAGGGCGGGCTGTCGCCCGTCGCAGGCGGCATCAGGTGAGGGCGCCGGCGCGGGCCGCTGCGAGGGCGGCCGCCGCGGCCCGATCCGCCGCCGCCTCGTCCAGAGGTTCCCCGGTGTTGAGCAGGGCGTAGTACAGGGGCGCGGAGACCATGGCGATCACCCGGCGCGGATCGGTGCCGGGGGGCAGCTCGCCTCGTTCGATCGCGTCGGTGACGCAGCCGGCCCATTCGTCGATGCGCACGGCGTAGAAGCGGCGCAACGCCTGCGCCGCCTGCTCGTTGCAGAGCGAAGCGGCGATCAGCGCCTTGAACAGCCGCCCCTGGCGGGGATCGGTGAGGGTCTTGAGCACCAGGTGAGCGTTGTCGCGCAGATCCTGGTCGATGTCGCCGTTGCGCGAGCGGGGCAGGGATCGTTCGGCCATGTCCTGGAGGAGGTCGGCCGCGAGCACGCCGGGCGTGCCCCAGCGGCGATAGAGGGTGGTCTTCCCGACTCCCGCGATACGCGCGATCTCGCCGAGGTCGAGCCCGTCGAAGCCCTTCTCGGCCAAGGTGTCGGCGGCGGCTTCGAGGACGGCCTCCCGGACGCGGGCCGTACGTCCGCCTGGCCGGACGGCACCGGGCGGTGGAGTTGCTGCCATGACGGCTCCTTCCCAGAGGCCACTATCGGGACCGCTGTTCCCTTAAGGCGTTACGAGGTGCTAGCGTCCTCTTCAGTTTAACGGGACGGCAGACCCGTTAAGTCGACGCACCGCCTCCGTGTCCGAAGGGATATCCCTGTCATGTCCACTACGAAATGTCCAGCGGCGGCCGCGTCCGCCGCTCACGAGACACCACCGCCGCGCCTGACCGGCCGCTTGAAGGTCATCCTCGCGGTGCTGCTGGTCGCCCAGTTCATGCTGGCCGTCGACTTCTCGATCCTGAACGTGGCGCTGCCCGCGATCGGCGACGACCTCGGATTCTCCCTGGCCGATCTGCAGTGGATCTCCACCGCTTTCGCTCTGTGCGCGGCCGGCTTCACCCTCTTCTTCGGCCGCATCGGCGACCTGATCGGCCGCAAGCGCATCTTCCTCGGCGGCCTCGCACTCCTGGGCGCGGCCTCGCTCGCCGGCGGGCTCGCCCCGAGCCCCGCGGTCCTCATCGTCGCCCGCATCGCCCAGGGGCTCGCCACCGCCGCCGCGACCCCGGCCGGTCTCGCCCTGCTCACCACGTCCTTTTCCGAAGGCCCGCTGCGTCAGAAGGCGCTGGGCCTCAACGGTGCGCTCATGTCCGCCGGGTTCACCGCCGGCGCCGTCCTCGGCGGCGTGCTCACCGACCTGCTGTCCTGGCGCTGGGCCTTCTTCGTCAACGTCCCCGTCGCCCTGGTCGTGCTCCTCGTCGCCCCCGCCGTCATCGCCGAGTCGCACCCGGCCACCCGCCCGAAGATCGATCTGCCCGGCGCGCTGTCGGTCACCCTCGGGCTGCTCGGCGTCGTCTACGGCCTGACCCGGGCCGGCGAACACGGCTGGACCGAGCCCCTCGCCCTGACGGGCCTGCTGGCCGGGGCCGTCCTGCTGGTCGTCTTCTATCTCGTCGAACGCGGGGCCGCCCAGCCCCTGGTCCCGGTTCGCGTACTGCGCAAACGCACCGTGGCCTGGGGAAACGTGCTCGGGCTGCTCGCCTTCGCCACTGAGACGTCCCTGGTGTACCTGCTCACCCTCTACATGCAGAAGACCCTCGGCTTCTCGGCCCTCGCCGCCGGGCTCTCCTTCGCCGTCCTGGGAGCGGGAACCGTGACCGGCGGCGTGCTCGCCCCGAAGGCGATCGCCCGTACGTCCACGGTGGCCGTCCTGATCGGCGGCGGGCTGCTCCAGGCCGGCTTCACCGCCGTCCTGATCTTCCTGGGAGACACGCCGGCCTCGATGGGGCTGCTGCTGCCCGCCACCTTCCTGGGCGGCGTGGGCAACATGCTCGTCATCGTCGGCTTCATGGTCACCGCCACCACCGGCCTCCCCGACCACGAGCAGGGCCTGGCCACCGGCCTGGCGTCGATGTCCCAGCAGGCCGGCATCACCATGGGGACCCCGATCATGTCGGCGATCGCCACCGCCGCGGCCGGGGGCGCGGCGTCCGCCGGGGCGGTCCTGCACGGTGTCACGGCCGCCGTCACCACCGACGCCGCCCTCGTCCTGCTGGGCGTCCTCCTCACCGCGGTCTTCCTGCGCGTACGACGCGATCGCGCGCCGCGCGCCTGACCGATCCTCCCCAGCCTCACCGGAGGGCGAACCGCTCCGCGAACGCGGACATCTCGTCCCGCTGCCGTTCCGGTTCGGTGGACGAGGGGCTGACCACGATGCGAGTCACGCCCTGTGCGGCGTACACCTCGACGCGTTCGGGGGACATGTCGATCGACCCCCAGCGCGTGTATTCCAGCGCATCGGGATCACGACCCGCCTCGGCCGCCGCCGTACGGGCCAGCTCCCACTGGACCGCACGTTCCTGCGGGGTGAGCGCGCCGCCCGGGAAGTAGCCGTCGCCGCGCCGTCCGGCGCGACGCGCGGCGGCCCTGCTCGACCCTCCCACGTGGATCGGCAGGTGGGTGACGCCATAGGGCTTGGGATAGCTGCACACATCGTCGAAACCGAAGAACTCACCGTGGTAGCCGACGCCCTTCTCGGCCCCCTCCCACAGCAGCCGCAGCACGTCGATGGCCTCGTCGGCGCGGCGTCCGCGGGTGCCGAAATCAACCCCCGCCGCTTCGGCCTCGCCGGGCAGGGTGCCCAGCCCCACGGTCAGCAGCCGCATCCGCCCTCTGGACAGCACGTCTATGGTCGCCAGCCGCTTGGCCAGGACCACCGGATGGTGGTAGGGCAGCAGCAGCACGGCCGTGCCGAGCAGAAGACGTCGCGTGGCCGCCGCGACGAAGCCCAGGCAGTCGAGCGGATCGGGGTAGGGCAGCGTCGGCGGGATCTCGTAGGGACCGATCGCGGCACCGGGATACAAGACGATGTGTTCCGGCAGGTACAGCCCCTCGAAGCCGCAGTCCTCGGCATGGCGGGCAAAAGTGACGAGCCTGTCGGGGTCGAGCCCGTCGGCGGTGGAGTAGGCGATCGCGAATCTCATCGGGCTCCTCAGGCCGGTGTTCACGATCACGCTAGAACCTTGTCGCAGGCGTCAAGGCAAGGGCGGGGTCCGTTCAGGCCGGGTAGGCGTGCGTCTCGGTGGCCTTGACGGCGGCCCAGACGTCCTGGCCCGGGATGAGGTCGAGGTCGGCGGCGGCCGACGGGGTGACGTCGGCGAGCAGCGGGATCGGCCCGTGGAGGTGCACGCGGACGTTGTCTCCGTGTCGTTCGATGCCGTCGATGACGGCCCGCCACAGGTTGCGGGGGCTGCCGTCCGGACGGCTCCGATAGAGGGCGACGGCGGACGGCGGGAAGGCGACGAAGGCGGGCCCCGTCAGGCGTTCGACGCTGCTGAAGCGCACGTCGCCCACGACGACGTGGTGGCCGTCGGCCTCCCCCCGGTAGAGGTTGAGGCCGACGAGGCGGGCGACGTAGTCCGTACGCGGATGGCGGGCGATCTCGCTCGGCGTGCCGGTCTGCACGACGGCGCCGTTCTCGATCACCACGAGCCGGTCGGCCAGGACCATCGCGTCGAGCGCGTCGTGGGTGACCAGGATGGTCGCGCCGTCGAAGCCGGCCAGGTGACGGCGCAGTTCGGCGCGGATCTCCAGGCGGGTGTGGGCGTCGAGGGCGGCCAGCGGCTCGTCCAGGAGCAGCAGGCGGGGCCGTACGGCAAGGGCGCGGGCGAGGGCGACGCGCTGCGCCTGGCCTCCGGACAGACGCCCGGGGCGGACGTGGGCGTGGCCGGCGAGGCCGACGCGGTCGAGCAGCTCGGCGGCGACCCGGCGGGCCGCGGCCTTGCCGAGCCCCTGACAACGCGGCCCGAAGGCGACGTTGTCGAGGGCGGACAGGTGCGGGAACAGCAGGTAGTCCTGGAAGACCACGCCGATCCTGCGGCGTTCCGGGGGCAGCCGCTGCACCTCGGCGCCGTCCAGCTCGACGCGCCCGCCGCTCAGGGGGGTGAGCCCGGCGAGGCCGCGCAGCGCGGTCGTCTTGCCCGCGCCGTTGGGGCCGAGCAGCGCCACCACCTCACCGGCCGCGGCGGCGATCCGGACGTCCAGCCGGAAGGCGGGACGTTCGACGACCAGGTGGGCCCGCACGCTCATGTGGCGCCCACCCAGCGGTCGCGCAGCCCGGCCAGCACGATCACCGAGACCGCGAGCAGCACCAGGCTGAGCACGATGGCGGCGTCAGGATCGGTCTCCAGCGCCAGGTAGACGGCCAGCGGCATGGTCTGCGTCCGGCCCGGGAAGTTCCCGGCGAAGGTGATGGTCGCCCCGAACTCGCCGAGCGCGCGGGCCCAGCACAGGACGGCGCCGGCCACCACGCCGGGGGCGACCATGGGCAGGGTGACCCGGCGGAAGACGGTCCAGCGGGAGGCTCCCAGCGTCGCCGCGGCCTCCTCGTAGCGCTGGTCGGCCGCGCGCAGCGCCCCCTCCACGGCGATGACGAGGAACGGCATGGCGACGAACGCCTCCGCGACGACGACTCCCGTGGTGGTGAAGGGCAGGGAGACGCCGAAGGCGTCGTACAGCCACTGCCCGGCGAGCCCGCGGCGGCCGAGCACCAGCAGCAGCGCGACGCCGCCGACGACCGGGGGCAGGACGAGCGGCACGGTGACCAGCGCGCGCAGCAACCGCCTCCCCGGCAGGGTCGTACGGGCCAGCAGCCAGGCGAGCGGCACGCCGAGCAGCAGGCAGACCGCCGTCGCGATGGTCGCGGTCACCAGGGAGAGCCGCAGGGCCTCCAGCACCCGCGGCTCGGCCAGCCGCCCCGGCAGGGTCGCCCACGGGGCGCGGACCAGCAGCCCGGCCAGCGGGAGGACGAGGAAGGCCAGCCCCGCGAGTGCGGGCACCAGCAGCGGCCACGGCATGCGCGCCCGCGGGACTCGCGCTCGTCCGGAGCCGCTCACGGCGCCTGGAAACCGGCCTTGGTCAGCACGTCCCTGCCCTGCTGCGACAGCACGAGATCGACGAACTCCTTGGCCGGATCGGGTGCGGGCGCCTTGGCGAGCGCCGCGATCGGATAGTCGTTGACGGCCTGGGCGGCTTCGGGGAAGTCGATGCCCTTGACCTTCCCGCCGGAGGCGATCACGTCGGTGCGGTAGACGAGCGCCGCGTCGACCTCGCCGAGTCGGATCTTGGTGAGCGTCGCCTTGACGTCCTGCTCCAGGGTGACGGGGGTGACCGTGAGCCCCGCCGCGTCCAGCGCCTTGGTCGCCGCCGCGCCGCAGGGCACCTGCTCGGCGCACAGGGCGACCTTGACCTTCGGGTCGGTCAGGTCCTTGAGCGACCCGACCTTGGCCGGGTTGTCCTCCGGGACGGCGATCTGCAGCGTGTTCCTGACGAACACGGTGGGCGCGGGGGCCAGCCCGGCGTCGGTGACCGTCTTCATCGTGGCCGGGCTCGCGGCGGCGAAGACGTCGGCGGGGGCGCCCTGGGTGATCTGCTGTGCCAGCGTCGCGCTCGACCCGAAGTTGAAGGTGACCTTCGTGCCGGAGTGGGTGCTCTCGAACCGCCTGCCCAGCTCGGTGAACGTCTCGGTCAGGGACGCCGCGGCGAACACCGTCAGCGACTTCCCGGCGCCGGAGGAGGCGGGAGCGGCCGTGTCCGGGGAGGACGAGCCGCACGCCGCCAGGCTCAGCACCGAGACGAGGACGGCGGCCAGGGAGAGACGTCTGAGCACCACAGCTCCTTCTACTGACTCGCGACGCGCACGTGGTCCGGGATCTCGACGACGACGTTGGTGGACTTGACGACGGCCACCGCCATCACCCCCGGTTCCAGGCCGAGCTCGTCGGCCGCCTGGCGGCTCATCAGTGAGACCACCCGGAACGGCCCGGCGGCGATCTCCACCTGGGCCATCACCGCGTCCCTGATCACCTCGGTCACGATCCCGCGTAAGCGGTTGCGCGCCGAGGAGATTCCGGTGCGCTCGTCCGCCTCGGTCTGCGCCCGCGCGAACGCGGCGAGGTCGGTGCCGGCGATCAGGCGGTGGCCGTTCTCGTCGCGGTGCGCGGCGAGCCTGCCTGCGTCGACGAGACGCCGTACGGTGTCGGCGCTGACGCCGAGCACCGCGGCCGCTTCGCTGATCCGGAACGTCGTCACGGGCACCACCTTACGCCGCATTTGCGGATATCGGGAGGGATACTGGCTTGCATAGGCCCTTCTACTTGACAGATCTCCCTCTCATCTGCGAGCTACGGCCAGATAGCGCTCCTCGGTGTCGTGATAGTCGAGCAGGGTCCAGCCGGCGGCGTCCAGCAGGGGACGGAGGTTGTGCTCGGCCCGTACGTCGTCGGGGGTCAGGGTGCGGCCGCGCCGGGCCGCGAGCACCGCACGGCCCACGGGGTGGAACAGCGCCAGCCTCCCGCCGGGGCGGGTCACCCGGGCCAGTTCGGACAGCACGGCCTCCGGCCGGAGAACGTGGGAGATCAGCCCGGAGGCCAGCACGCCGTCCGCGACGCCGTCGCGGAGCGGAAGCCGTCCGACGTCGGCGATCAGCAGCAGGCCGGACTCGCCCCGCCCCCGCTCGCGGGCCGAACGGATCATCTCCGGGGTGACGTCCACGCCCACCACCCGCCCGGCGGCCCCGACGGCGTCCCGCAGCAGGGGGAACGCGCGGCCGGTGCCGCAGCCGGCGTCGAGGGCCAGGCCTCCGGCCGGCAGGGCCATCTCGGCGATCGCGGCGGCGAAGGCCGGGCCGTCGTCGGGATACTTCTCCTCCCAGGTGGCCGCCTTCGCGGCGAAGAACTCCCGGGTCTCGCGCAGGGATCGATCGTTCACGGTCTTCGGCTCCTCAGCGGAAGGAGGTGGATGAACGGATGCAGGAATGCGGCCGTCGGGGATCATAGGGCGTGGCAGGTCCCGGGGCAGGAAGGCGGGCTTATGGACTTCCGCGACGACGTTGATCTCGACGCGTCACAGGTGGAGGAGGGCGGCGGAGGGTTCCCGGGAGGCGGGCTCGCGATCGGCGGAGGCGTCATCGGCGTCGTCGCCCTGGTCGTCGCCCTGGTCCTGGGCGTCAACCCGGCCGACCTTCTCAGCGGTGGAGACTCCTCGTCCGGCGGGTCCACCGGCGCGCGTCCGGCCTCGGATCTGACCGCCCAATGCAAGAAGGGCAGCGACGCGGACCAGTCGGACAAGTGCCGCGTGGTGGGTGTGGTCAACAGCGTCCAGAAATACTGGCGGGACGCCTTCGCCGAGCGGGGCAAGCAGCCGTATCGCAACGCGCGCACCGTCCTGTTCACCAACGCGGTGACCACCGGTTGCGGCCGGGCGAGCTCGGCCGTCGGTCCCTTCTACTGCCCGGCCGACAGCCGGGTCTACCTCGACCTCGGCTTCTTCACGGAGCTGGAGAGCCGGTTCGGCGCCAAGGGCGGGCCCTTCGCCCAGGCGTACGTGATCGGTCACGAGTACGGCCACCACGTGCAGAACCTCCTCGGCACCACCCGGCGGGCCGGCGGCGACAGCCAGGGCGCGGACAGCGCCTCCGTACGGCTGGAGCTTCAGGCCGACTGCTACGCGGGAGTGTGGGCGAAGAACGCGGTCGACACGGGGTTCTACGAGAGCCCGTTCACCAAGGCGGACATCCAGGAGGCCCTGGACGCCGCGGCGGCGGTGGGCGACGACAGGATCCAGGAGCGCACCCAGGGCAGGGTGGACCCCGAGGGGTGGACCCACGGAAGCTCCCGGCAGCGAGTGAAGTGGTTCACTACGGGGTACACGACGGGCTCTCCCGCCCGATGCGACACGTTCTCCGGCGCTATCTGACGTTTTCCCGGCGTACGTGACGCTTACTGAGGTTTTCCCGCCGCGAGCTACTGGCGTTTCCCTTACGACGTGCATTGTGGGGAGACAGTCATCGCGGCGGCGGGGGGCATCCGATGACGCAGGGGCTGCACCAGTTGATGGCGGTGACGGGTTCGTGGGCCTATCTGGTGGTCGGGCTGATGGCCTGCGCGGAGACGGCGGCGCTCATCGGGCTCGTGGTGCCGGGCGAGCTCACTCTGCTGATGGCGGGCTTCCTCGCCTTCACGGGGCAGGTGAGCCTGCCTCTCATGATGGTCGCGGCCGGCGTGGGCGCGGTCGCCGGGGATTCGATCAGCTACCGGATCGGCAGGCGGCTGGGGCCTCGTGTGCGTGACAGCCGGTTGGGCCGCCGGGTGAGCGCGGAGCGATGGGACCGCACCGAGGACTACCTGCGGCGGCGCGGCGGGCCGGCCGTCCTCTTCGGCCGCTGGGTCGGTCTGTTGCGCGCCCTGGTGCCCATGCTGGCCGGCATGGGACGCCTGCCGTACGGGCGCTTCCTCGCCTACGGGGTGCCCGGCGGGCTGGTCTGGGGGGCGGGCACCGTCGGGCTCGGGTACGCCGCGGGAAGCTCGTACGAGCTGGTGGAGCGGATCTCCGGGCGGGTCGGTCTCCTGGTCGCGGGCGGCCTGGTCGCGCTCGCCGCCGCCGCCCTGGGTGTCCACCGGCTGACCCGGCCGCGAACGCCGGTCGCGGCGGAGTATGTCAGGGCCACGTCCTCCGGCCGCCAGGTGAAAAGGTAACCCGCCGCGCCACCCGCCTAACCGCACCGCGCGCCTTTCCGCCGCACCGCACGCCTTTCCGCCGCACCGCACGCCTTTCCACACGCCTTTCCGCCGCCCCGCACACCGCGCCACCCGCCTGCCGCCGCGCCGCACACCTTCGGTGGCACCCCTGGGCGCGCCTCGAAACGGCGGCGGCGTCACGTTCGTGCCCGTATGGTCAGCGACCAGACGCTCCAGGCGAACCACCCGACGGGGATCTCGATCAGGTGGGCGAAGAACCAGAACAGCAGCACCGCCGCCGTGGCCGCCCCGGGCGCGACGCCGAAGCCGATCAGCGCCAGCGCGGTCGCCGACTCGCTGATCCCCGACCCGCCGGGCGTGATGACCGCGGTGGTCAGCACCCGGTTGATCGCGAAGGCCGCGACCGCCTCGGGAACGGCGACCTCGGCGCCGGTCACGCGCAGGCACCCGATGAAAAGAACGCACTGCAGCGCCATGTAGGCGACCATGCCGAGCGTGAGCCGGGGCCAGCGCGTACGAGTGATCTCGATGGTGGAGTGACGCAGGTCGAGCAGGAAGTCACGCAAGCACGGCTTGCGCCTGAGCGGCAGGAACCGGACCATCCGATCCAGGCCCCGCCCCAGCAGGTCGGCCACCGCCTCCCGGCGGAGGGCGACCGACATGGCGACGACCACGCCGATGAGCAACGCGCCGCCGACCCCGGCGGCCACCGCGAGCCGGCGGTCCGGCATGTATCCCGCGCCGAGCAGGCAGACGAGTCCCACGGCGGGGAGCAGGAAGCGGGACAGCAGGTTCCACACCCCCGTCACGACCGCGGAGGCCGCGACCGGCCGCCGTGCGAAGCCCCACCTGGTCATCATGGCGACGGTCATGGCCACGCCCACGGCCCCGCCGAACGGCAGCACGTTGCTGGCACCGCTGCCGACGCAGTTGACCAGCAGCGCCCGGCGCCTGCTCAACCCCGGCAGGGAATCGCTCACGACGTTCGAGTACGCCCACAGCCCGGCCAGCCACACCCCCGTGAGCACCGCCATCGCGCCCCAGCCGACCCGCACCAGGCGCTCGTCGAGCTGCCCCCAGGTGACTCCGGTGAGGTGAGGGAGGAACGAGATGAGCACGGCGGCCAGCGCCAGGGAGATCAGCGACATGACGACCCTGCTCGGGGACGCGCGACCCGTCGCCGCCTCTGCCTGCGCCGCAACAGTCTCCACGCCGGTTCGCCACCTCCACACTGTCCGCTTCATCCGTATTAGCGAGCCAAATGAAGAACAATCCCAAATACGCCTATTTGAGCAAAAGCCGCGTCAAACTTGCGGCAGCATCGATCCGCTCGCGGGCCCTCCGTACGGGGCCGGGCCTGGGAAATCGCGATCACTTGAGTCGGCGATCGTCACCGGCGGCCGGAACCCGGCCACGGTGCTTGATCGTTCAGGTGGGCGGCTGACACCTCATCGACCGTCGACAGGGAGAAACACGTGGTCTTCAAGCGGATGCTGGGCGCTCTCGGGGTGGGCGCCCCCTCGGTGGACACCGTACTGACCACCCCACGAGTCCGGCCGGGCGGCATGCTCACGGGAGAGGTGAGACTGACCGGCGGCGACTTCGACGCCGAGATCGAGGACATCGCTCTCGGCCTGGTGGCCGGAGTGGAGATCGAGCACGGCGACGGCGAGAGCGCGGGGCTCGGGGAGTTCTCCCGCGCCCGGGTGTCCGGTCCGTTCACCCTGCGCCAGGGCGAGAACCGGAGCCTCCCCTTCCAGATCCCGGTGCCGTGGGAGACCCCGATCAGCCAGATCGACGGGCAGCCCCTCACCGGAATGGCGCTCGGCGTACGCACCGAGGTGGCCATCGCGAAGGCCGTCGACAAGGGCGACCTCGACCCGATCGCCGTCGAGCCGCTCCCCTCGCAGTCGCGCGTCCTGGAGGCGTTCCTCCAGCTCGGCTTCGCCTTCAGGTCGGCCGACCTGGAGGCCGGCCACCTGTACGGCATACGCCAGGAACTGCCGTTCTACCAGGAGATCGAGTTCTATCCGCCCCCGCGGCACGCCGGGGTGGTGGGGGAGGTCGAGCTCACCTTCGTGGCCGGTCCCGCGGGTCTGGAGGTGATCCTGGAGGCCGACAAGCGGGCCGGCCGTTACTCCGGCGACGCCGTCGGCCGCTTCCACGTCGGCCACGAGGACGCGGCGCGCATGGACTGGCCCGCGGAGATCGACCGCTGGCTGACCGGGCTCACCGGGCACGGCGCCCCGTACGGTGACCACCACGGTGGCTACGAGCACGGATATGGCCACGGGGACCACGGCCACGGCTATGACCAGGGCCCTGGACACGGCTACGGACACGGCTATGGCCATGGCTATGAGCACGGCAATGCGCACGGCAATGCACACGGCTATGAGCACGGCGGCCACCACGAGCACCGCGGCGGACCCGGCTGGGGCGCGGTGGCCGCGGCCGGAGCCGCCGGGGTCGTCGGCGGCCTGGTGGCGGGCGAGATCATCGAGGAGATCTTCGAGGGCGACGAGGACGAGGGCGGGGACGGCGACTGGTAACCCCCGCCCGGCGCCTCTCCGCCTGCGACGGCGCCGCCGGGCACGTCTCGGATAAGAGGTGAGAATTCGATCGGGATCGGCCGCCGGCGGCGGTCTCCGGAGACGCAGGTGAACCCAAGGGGCCGGGCCGGCGCCCGCTGATCGGCGCGGCGGCGGCGCCCGCGACATTGCCTTCGCTTGGAGTGTCGCCGCCCACACGCGTGATCAGAGGGGTTGTAGCGTGACAGCGGTCACAGTCAGTGACATCACGCAAACAGGAGGTTACGCATGATCCGTCGACTGCTCCTGGCCGGCGCTGCCTGCGCCGCCGGGATCGTCGTCATGGCGCCGATCGCCGCCTCGGCGGAGACGGCAGCCCCGCAGCACGCGGCCGCGACCGCACAGGCCGGCGACTGGGGTCACGGCGGCTGGGGTCACGGCGGGTGGGGTTACCGCTCCGGCCGCCCCTGGCACGGTGGCTACTGGGGCAGCCCCCTCGGCTACTGGAGCCGTCCGCTGGGCTACTGGACCACGCCGGTGGTCACCACACCGGTGGTCACCGCACCGGTGGTCCTGGTGGACAGTCTTGCGGGCGACTGCGCGGCCGCCAACTACAACGCCACTCCCTGCGACGGCTGACCGAGGATCTCGTGAGAGATCCCGCCTGAGGATCGCACCCACCACCCTCGATCGAGCACGGACTCGGCGAGGGATTTAAAAACCCCAGGTTGTCAGCAGATTTTGCTGACAACCTGGGGCCAAAGCCGGCCGCAACCCACAGATCTTCGGATACCGTTCGTAGCCATTCCCTCTCCCTTAGTGATGGCATGACTTCCTTCGATCCGGAGCGCGTGATGAACGGCCACGACAGACCTCGCTCTCCCCGGCGCGCCGGGCGAGCCCCTTACGGCCCCGGCCGCGCGGCACGGCCCAAGCCCCCGCCGTACGCGCCGGCCCCCGGGCGGCACGACGACATCGACGGCGACCTTCATGGCCGATATGAGCCGGAACGCGAGCCCTCCCCCATTTCGAAGGCCGGACGGCATCGCTCCCTGCCACGCCCGACGCTGATCCGTGCAGCGATCCTGACCGGGGCCGCGGTGCTGACCGCGGTGAGCGTCTGGGCGAGCATCGACACCTCCGGTCCAACGCCGGGCTCGCCCCCGCCCGCCGGCACCGTGGCCACGCCGGTTCCCGGCATCACGGTCCAGCCCAGCATCGCTCCGCCGGAACCCGCGCGACCGCCGTCCGAGCACCGTTCCCGCTCGAAGCGGGGCGAGAAGGGCCTGCCGACGGGGGCCCGGCGGCACCACGGCCCCGCTCACCCGTCGAGGCGCACACGGCCTCCTGCCGCCCACCCCCGCCCGCATGAGTCCTGACTTCCTCCGTCTCCCCCTCCGCGCCTTCGGCCGGCCGGCGGGGCCGCACCATCGGTCGGCCCGCAGGGCCGCATCATCGGCCGTCCGCAGGGCCGCCCCCTCCCTCTGACGCCGCCCGCGACCTCCCCGCAGGGCCGGCCCCCTCTCCCGGACGCCGCCCGCGACCTCCCCGCCGGCGGCGCCACATCGTTCTGGCACGTTCCAGACGTTCCAGGGATCACGTCGTCCGCCGGACGAAGGCGCGGGTGACGGCGGTGCCGGTGTCACCCAGGGCGGCGGCCAGTTCCTCGGTGATGAGGGTCTTTTCGACAGCGACCGTTATCTCCTCTGCCGCGTACTCGGCCACGACGAGCTCGTGGCCGAGATCCCCACTTCTTCTGATGCGGACGCGCAGCGCCGGCATCGGGCGCGCGTCGTCGACGGGCTGAAGCAGCTTCAGCGTCGCCGTACCGATCTCGTCCATGGGGACGATCAGCTCGGGAGCGAACTGACTCTCGTCGACGAAGGCGATGATCCTGTTATCGCGAAGTGCGTGGTGGATTACCACCGGCAAGCTATGCAGCAAGTGGGCGCGACGGAATTCCACTGATGGTTGCGACGGTGATGACACGAATCATCCACCATATCCTTTCTGTGCAATCACGTCCCCGATCGTTTCGCTGCTCGATGCCAGGAAAGTTTGACGCATCAGCACCGGCTAAGGCGACCGTGCATCCGGAAAATCACCTTTCCTCCCTTTCCGGCTCGGCCGTGCTATTGATCACCTGCATGAGTTCGTCGGCGAGGCGTGCGCACTGTTCAGTTGTATAACCCGTCGGCACGCGGAAGATCAGGCGTTCTCCAGGGCCGGTCCGGACGTCGGCGATGTCCCATCCGATCCACTGACTGATAGCCAGCGCCTTGACGCTGTCCGGATCCATCTCGAGGCCGGCCGCGAGAGCCTCCAAACGCCACAGATCCGGCATTCGCGACACCCGGCCACTCAGCACGTCGGTGATCCACTGGGCGGTGAGGCTCTGACCTGTGCTCCCGCTGACAGACCTCAGTGCGAGCGTGCGGATGCTCATTCCCTTGTCCGCCACGTAGTCGCGGATGCAGTCGCTCAGGGGGGTGGGGGGCTGGGGTGTCACGCGCTGCGACGGCATTCGGTTGTCAGCTCCTCGACTCTTTCTGGCCGCGATCACCCCCATCATGCCCGCTAGATCCTGACGACAGGGAGCAAACCCCGACGAAGCCAGGGACCAGTTGTGTCAACAAGATGCGTCACCAAAAAGCCGGCCCGCACAAGATTTATTCTTGGAAACCTTCCGTTTTCACGTGCGGCCGCGCCCGGCCGGATTAGAGTGCGACCTGCAGTCGAGACGTCAGCAGAATCTGATGATGAAGTTTCCATCGGAGAGGTTCGCTATGGCGGGAAAGCCGCAGATGCACCTTCGGAGCGTGGCGCTCTTGCGCGCCTTGATGGTCGGTCACAGTCAGAGCGTGGCCGATTTCGCTCGCCGGGCAGCCCTTACCAGACAGTGCATCGACGGTCTGCTCAAGCGAGGCACATGCCGCCGCACCACGGCGGACGCCATCGCGGCAGCAGCGGGGGTGCGGACTCTCGACCTGTTCCGGCCCTCCGTGTCGTCAAAATTCGCTGACAGAAGCGAGGACTCGTGATCGCGTCACGTGTTTCCGATCCGGGGTCACTCCTGATCCCCGGCGGAGGCTCTCGCGGCGAGTCCGGGCCGGAACCGCCTCGACTGCGGTCCTGCGCATTCCGCTTCGCCGTCGCCACACCGCCGGCTTCCGGGATGCGCATTCGATCCGACAGCAGCACACCTCAGGAAAGGAATCGTCTCTTGACGATGAAGAAAGCCCTCCTCACGGGGGCACTCGCCACCGCTGCCCTGGTCACTCCCATGGTGGTGGCCGCCGAAGCCGCGAGCGCGGCGAGCACCGCGCAGCAGGCCTCCAGCAGCGTCTCCCGTCCGGCCGACACCGCCAGGCGCGGTCCGGATCCGCGCGCGGACATCCGCGTGCACCAGTTCGTCCTGAAGGGCAAGACGTACATCCTCCCCAGCTGCCAGTACGTCGTCAACGGCGGGGTCCTCGTCTCGCCGACCTGCGGGGCCGGGCTGACCCGGCCGGTGTACGTCGTGTCCGGCCGCACCTACGCCCTGCCGGGCACCTGGCGCGACCAGATCGTCACCGGCCTGCCCGGCCGCTGGTACGGCCTCCCCGGCTACCAGCTCGGCACCGGCGTCCACGAGTACGTCGTGGGCACCCAGACCTACGTGCTCCCCAGCTGCCAGTCCGTCGTCAACGGCGGGATCTACATCTCGCCGAGCTGCGGGGCGGGGCTGACCACGCCGGTCTACGTCGTCGACGGCCGCTACTACCCGCTGCCCGGCAGCTGGGGCTGCGACGCGTCCCTCGGCCTGCCCGGCCGGTGGTACGGCCTGCCCGGCCGCGGGTACTGGAACCCGGGCCACAACTGGGGCGGCAACCACTGGGGCGGCCACTGGGGCGGCGGCAGCTGGGGCGGCCACGGCGGTCCCGGCGGCGGCACCTGGGGCGGCCACGGCGGTGGCGGCGGCACCTGGGGCGGCCACGGCGGTCCCGGCGGTTCCGGTCCCGGCGGTCCCGGCGGCTCCGGCCACGGCACTCCGGGCGGCGGCACCTGGGGCGGCTCCGGTCACAACGGTCCGGGCGGCAGCTGGGGCGGCTCGGGTCACAACGGTCCGGGTGGCTCCGGCCACAGCGGTCCCGTCGGC
This sequence comes from Microbispora rosea, assembly GCF_900156315.1. Taxonomy (GTDB): domain Bacteria; phylum Actinomycetota; class Actinomycetes; order Streptosporangiales; family Streptosporangiaceae; genus Microbispora; species Microbispora rosea. Next base: position 46,942 of record NZ_FTNI01000012.1, read on the forward strand.
TGGCGCAACCGCTAACCGGTCACTTCACGTCGTCGGCGCGGTGAACGGGGACGCGGCGCCGGCGACGACACCACCGGAATGCTCTCGGCGAGTGCGCGCCACCGCCGAGAAAGGCGAGGGACGTGGGGGTTACTAGTGGACGTCCCTCGTCCGATTCGCGGCGTAGGTGCCTTCCGGGTCACCGGATGATCGTTTCCATTCGCGCCCCGCTACCTGGGGCAGGGTCGCGGATGGAGACGCGCCGCGAGAGAGCGGCTGCGACCGGCATCGTCGCAGCCGCTCTCCTTGTTTCGTCTCACCTGTGGACCGTGCTCGCGTCCCGATTCCGTCACCCCGCGACAGGGCCGAGGCATGAGGGCCCGCGGCCGGGCTTCGCCCGGGACGGATGCCGGTGCGGTCTCCGACGAAGGGAAACCCCTCCGATGACTCTGGACTGGTGCATCGAGGTGGCGCTGCTGAGCCTGCTCACGGTCTCGGCCTGGCCACCGCACCGAACGGGCCTGATCTGGCGGCAGCCACGCCTGCTCAGCGACGTCGTCGAAGCCGAGTTCGACCAGCACACCCGCCTGTACGTCGTGACGCACGTCCGCGTCCGAGGATCGACCACCACGCCGCTCGTCGCGGATTGGCACCAGATCGCGACGTACGCCGCACAGTGCTCCGGCGAGATCGGCACCCTTTATGTGTGCGTGCTGCACGGCATGCAGAAGTGGTACTGGCAGTGGGGCCTGATGACCGACGCGCCGGCCGACGCGACCCGCGGCAGGCGGGGCGGGCGCCCGCTACGCGCGAAGCCGTACGGGTGCGGGCGGCGGCTCGACACGGTGCTGGAGGAGTTGACGGAGCGGCGCGCACCTGCGGTCTGCCGATTCCGCCGGCGCCCCCGGACCATCGGGTGGTGAGGGCCCGCGGGGAAGCCGGGCCTCAGGGGCGGCGCCCCCGATTTGCGGACGAGCAGGTCCGGCAGTGATCTACCAGAGGACGGCAGGGTCGCCGAGCAGCCGCGGGGGCCTCGATGACCCACCGGCCGGACCGCTGGAGAACCGGCGCCGCCCCGCCCGGGTGGGCGTCGGCACGGAATGCTCACCGGCGCCGCCACCGGGTGAAGGCGCAAGCATTGGCTCACGCGCCGAGGCGGCGCGGCGACCGCGCATGGGCTCACGCGCCGACGCGGCGCGGCGATCGCGCATGGGCTCACGCGCCGAGGCGGCGCGGCGACCGCGCATAGGCTCAGGCACCGAGCAGCGCGGCGACCGCGCCGGTCGTCGCCGGATGCCGGGCGAGCAGGGCTCGCACCTCGCCGTCGTCCTGCCCGGCGCTCCCCCACTCCGCCGCGCAGCCGAGCAGCGCGGCCATGGCGTCGCACGCCTGCGGATGCCGGGTCAGCAGCGCGGACACCGGACCGCTCGGCGCGGGCGCCGCCCGGGTCCTGCGTACCGGCCCGGCCGGCCGTTCCCAGGGCGGGGTCCAGGCGTCCAGCTCGGGCAGCGCGCCGGGGAAGGTCCGCCCGGCCTCACGGACGAGCACGGGGACCAGCTCCGGCGCGTGCCGGCGCAACGTGGAGATCAGCTTCGGCAGCCACGGCAGCAGGACGGGGTCGGGCAGCCGCGCGAAGGCCTTCGAGAGCGCCTCGACCACGAACGGCGCGAGGCCGGGAACGGGTTCGAGCGCCTGGACGAACCCGCTCACATAGAGCGGATAGGCCGGGACGACGAGCGGGTTGGCCAGCAGCTCGTCGCAGCGGGCGCGCAGCTCCTCCCTGGTGAGCAGGCCAAGCTGCGTCTGCGCCGCCCACAGCAGCGCGACCTTGGCCGGAGCCCGCGGGTGCGCCTGCCGTACGGCCAGTTCGAGCTGGGCCCGGTCGCAGCCCAGCGACAGCGCGAGGCTCTCCAGCGTGAACAGGAAGCCGAGCATCGCGCCGACCTGGCGCACGCCCGTGTCGTCGTCGGCGAAGGCGGTGGGCAGCAGCGTGCAGTAATGGGCGTATCCGGCCGTGACGAAGTCCTCGCACCAGGCGGGCAGCTCCGGTTCGCTCGCCTGGTAGTAGGTCAGCAGCCGCCTGATCCGGCGCAGGACCTCGGGTGCGTCGTCCACCGTGCGCTCGGCGGCCAGCAGCTCGACGGCGCGGGCGCCGAGCTCGCCGGCGAGGCGGCGGCCACCCAGATAGAGGATGGCGTCCTCGACGGCCGCGAGCGCGGCCCCCGCCGTGGCCTGGGGGTCCCAGGCTGTGCGGCGCAGCCGCTGCTCCAGCACCTGTTCGACCGTGACGCCCTCGTAGCCCAGCTCGATGATCTCCCGCTGGTGCCGGCCGAGCGCCACGTCCCAGCTCTCCTGGATCGGCCGCTCGCCGAGGCGGCGCGCGCCCATGATCGGCCGGACCGCGCCGTCCGGCAGCAGGCAACGCAACGTCCACAGCAGATCGGAGCACGGCTCCAGCTCGGGATCCGCCTTGAGGTCGAGCAGCACCCGCTGCTGGGTGCGCCTGGTCAGGTCGAGTCCGAGAGGCTCAAGCCGGTCGTACACGTCGCGGACCAGCGGGGGCAGCGCGTCGTAGCCGACCATTCCGATCTTGTCGCCGCCCAGGAGGATCTCGCACAGGCGGCGGACGTCCCGGCGGCCCGGCACGGAGTCCTTCTCGATGCAGGTGACGGCCGCGTCGGCGAAGTCGTACGGCGTGGGCCTGGCCCGCCCGCGCAACCCCGCCAGCAGGATCGACGTCTCGAACACGGCGATGGCGTCGGCCGTGCTGGCCAGATAGCCGTTGCGGCGGGCCAGCCGCACGATGTCGACGCACCAGCCGCGCAGTTCGTTCTCGTCCAGGCCGTCGAGCGCGGGCGGGCCGGCGAGGAACCCCGACAGCCGGTCGGCCGCCGGCTCGGCAGCGGGCGGCGTGGCCGTGGCGGTCCCTGGTTTGGCGGCTTTGGTGGTTCTGGCGGCCCGCTTGCCTGATCCGTCCTGCTGTCCTGCCAGCCGGTGGGGCGTGAGGCCCCCGCGCTTGACCGCCTTGGCCCAGGTGGCGGCGGCGATGGACACCGAGCCCTGCGCCAGGCCGAACTGCGCCTCGATCGCGGAGTGGCTGGAGGGGATCAGCCCGTAGAGCCAGCCCGTGCCCGTGCGCGGCCCGATCTCGTACGGCGGCGCCTCGGACCGCAGGCCGAACTCGGCGATGGTGCTGACGGCGTGGAAGGCCCCGCATACGTACATGCAGTCGGCGGGGTCGGCGCCCGACGCGGCGAGGTGCTCGCGGATCCGCGTCCACATGTAGCGCTCGCGTTCCTCGTCGACGGCCAGGCGGCCGTCCGCGTCGGGGCGCAGCCGCCGGAACAGGCTGCCGACGAGCGCCATCGCCTGGCGATAGGTGCCGTAGTCGGCCCCGGTCAGCGGCTGCTCGACGTACTGGTCCCACCACTCCGACCAGTGCCGCACCTTCCCGTGGTGCAGCAGGTGCTTTTCCAGCTCGGCGAAGCGCGGCCGCAGGTCGCCGATCTCGACGCCCACGGCGTCACCGTGCAACGCCGCCTCGTCGCCGTGCCCGTCTTCGGCGGATCCCGCCTCCTGCGGAGCGGAGCCGGTTTCCCGCGGAGCGCCGGTTTCCTGCGGGGCCGAGCCGGCCGGACCGTCCGTCTCCCGGGGCAGCCATTGGAAGACGTGATCCACCGAGCGGTCGACCAGCACGATCTCGACGCCGGGGGTGTCGAGCGCGTAGGCGATGGCCTGATACTCCGCCGACGCCTCGGTGACCGGCGCGATCACGCTGAGCGGCCCCGAACCGGGCGGGAACCCGTCGAGCCGGGTGGCGAACGCCTGCAGCGCCACCGGCAGCCGGCAGTTGCGCAGCTCGTCCAGGAGCGGACGCAGGTCCTCGCACAGCTCCAGGTAGACGACCTTGGGCCGCTTGTCGCGCAGCCGCCGGGTCATGGCCAGGGCGGAGGCCGGAGAGTGGTGGCAGACCGGGAAGATCTCCAGCTCCTCGCGCAGCATGCGGTCGACGTCGTCGACCATGCCGGACAGGATGCCTGCCAGGGTCTGGGAAGGCGCCGCGTCCCCGTCACCGGAGAAGGCCGCCGCGGCGTCGAGAAGCTGCTCCCGCAGGGCGTCGAAGGTGCTCATGACAGCGTCGAGATCGCCTGGCGGCCACCGTCGAGGAACCGCGTCCACTCGCCGCCGTCGTGCTTGCTGCGGGGTTCGACCACACCGTGCCAGTACTTGTTCAGGATGGCGAGGTCCTCCGGGGCACGCCTGGCCAGCGAGCCCACCAGAGCGCCGGCCAGCGTCTCGGCGCGCAGCGTGCGGTCGCCGAAGAACTGGCTGTGCAGGATGGCGTCCTCCAGCACGCCGATCTGCTCGGCGGTGGACAGGGCCGACTCCAGCTTCTCGTCCTCGCTGGTGGCCGACGCCGCCGCGGCGCGCAGGTCGGCGAAGCTCTGCAGCAGGATGTCCAGGAGCGCGGGCGGCACGTCCAGCTCGATGCGGTGACGGCGCAGCAGCTCCGTGGTGCGGAAGCGGACGATCTCCGCCTCGCTGGCCTTGCTCGTCACCACCGGGATGCGGACGAAGTTGAACCGCCGCTTCAGCGCGGAGGACAGGTCGTTCACGCCCCGGTCCCGGCTGTTGGCCGTGGCGATGATCGAGAACCCGGGCCTGGCGAACACGGTGTTGTCGTTGTCCAGCTCGGGAATCGAGACGTACTTCTCCGACAGGATCGAGATCAGGGCGTCCTGCACGTCGCTGGTGGAGCGGGTCAGTTCCTCGAACCGGCCGATCATGCCCTGCTCCATGGCCGTCATGATCGGCGAGGGGATCATCGACTCGCGGGACTGACCCTTGGCGATCACCATCGAGACGTTCCACGAATACTTGATGTGGTCCTCGGTGGTGCCCGCCGTTCCCTGCACGACCAGGGTGGAGTCGCGGCAGATGGCGGCGGACAGCAACTCGGCCAGCCAGCTCTTGCCGGTGCCCGGGTCGCCGATCAGCAGCAGGCCGCGGTCGGAGGCGAGCGTCACGATGCTGCGCTCGACGAAGCTCCGGTCGCCGAACCACTTCTGCGGGATCTCGCGGTCCAGGCCGTCGGACCGCTCGCTGCCGAGCACGAACAGCCGGACCATCCGGGGGCTGAGCCGCCAGGAGAACGGCTTGGGGCCGTCGTCGATCGACTCCAGCCAGTCGAGCTCCTCGGCGTACTTCACCTCGGCGGGCGCGCGGAGCATCTCGTTGGTCATGTGGGGGTCTCCTAGGCGAGGAAGTTCTTGAGTTCGAACACGAGCTTGCGGATGTGGCCCGAGATCACCGGAGTGCCCAGGTCCTTGAGCTTCTGCCGGAACCACGGGTTCACGCTCTGGTGACCCGAGCTGTTCACCGAGCCGACCGGGATGAACTTGACCCCGGAGCGGTGCACCGACTGGATGGCGTCGAAAAGCGGCTGCGACCGGTCGAACTCGTAGAAGTCCGAGATCCACACCATCACCGTGTTGCGCGGGTCGGCGATCTTCGGCTGGGCCATGGCCATCGCGACGGGGCCGTCGTTGCCGCCGCCCAGGTTCGTGCGCAGCAGCACCTCGAACGGGTCGTGCACCCACGGCGTGAGGTCGAGCGCCCTCGTGTCGTACGCGATCAGGTGGACGTCCACCTTGGGCAGTCCGGCGAAGATCGACGCGAGGATCGTGCAGTTGACCATGGAGTCGACCATCGACCCCGACTGGTCCACCACGACGATCAACCGGGCCGGGGTGGTCCGGCGGGCGGTGTGCCGGTAGTAGAGCCGGTCGACGTAGAGCCGCTGGTCCTCCGGGTTCCAGTTGGTGAGGTTCTTCCAGATCGTCCGTTCGACGTCCAGGTTGCGGAACACCCGTTTGGGCGGCACCGACCGGTCGATCGTGCCCACGCCGGCCTTCTCGACCTGTGTGCGCAGCACCTCGGCGACCTCGTCGACATACCGGCGGATCAGCGCCTTGGCGTTGGCCAGCGCCACCCCCGACAGGTTGGCCTTGTCGCGCAGCAACTGCTCGACCAGCGACATGCTGGGCGTGAGCTGCCGTGCCAGGGCCGGGTCGGCCAGGACCTCACGCAGCCGCATGCGGCTGACCAGCCCGGCCTCGATGTCGGCCAGCACCTTGGCCAGGTCGCCGCCGAGTCCGGCGTCGATCCCACGGCCGGTCCCGCCGCCGGGGCTCTGCCCGAACCCGGCCGCCGGTCCGGCATCAGACCCGGCATCCGGCCCCGTTCCGGCCGCCGCGCCGGACGCGCCGCCGGGCTCTCCGGCACCCGTGCCCATTCCCGCGCCCGTTCCCGGTCCGGGCGCCGGCCCCGCGCACAGGGCCCGCTTGAGCCAGGCGGCGTCCTGCTGCCAGGTCGCGAGCTGGGTGGCGCTGACGTCACCCGCACCGGTGGCGAAGACGTTGAGCAGCAGCTTCGAGACCAGTGCCGCCCGGCGCACCTCGCCGCCCGGCACGTGCTCGCCCGACGTGAGCAGGGTCTCGAACTCGGCGGCCAGTTCCGGGAAGCGCTGCACCAGCGAGTCGACGGAAACGGCCGGGTCGAGCAGCCCGGCGGGCAGGCCCAGGTCACCGGCGACCGCGACGCTCGCGGTCTCCAGCGCGGGCTGCTCCTCGTGGTCGAACAGCCGGGCGAGCAGCCGCCAGTAGAGCACCTGACGCCGGTTGCGGTCGGCGTTCGTGGAGATGTCGTCGCTCATCGTCGCAGCAACCGTCCGGCTCGTTCCCGCAGCACGGCCTCCGCATCGGCGGCCCTGGCCTCGGCCTTGGCCGCCTTGGGGTCGGTGGGGCCGAGCGCCCAGTCGCCGGTGGCGACCACCACCGCCTCGCGCTTGACCGTCGCCTGCACGGCGAGCGGCTGCAGCGTCCATCGGCCGCCGTCCCACCGGACGAGTCCCACGCACGCCGTCGATGCCGCCACCAGCTTGGGCGTGAGCGGACCGCAGCCGGGCAGCCGTTCCGCGTCCACGGCGAGCATGGCGCCCCCCAGGTCGAAGGAGCCGTCCTTGGTGACCTTGTAGCCCTCCACGAGCACGGGTTCGGCGATCCGCACCGGAGCACGGTCGAGAGGCGGCACCGCCGGGGCGAGCGCGCCGGGCAGGCACAGCCGGGCGGTCGCCAACGGGTCCGCGGGCTTGCTCACGAACGCGCGGTCGTCATGCCACACGAGGTCACCGCTGTCGAGCAGGGGCATGTCCGCGATCTCGATGCTGCGGCGGTCGGCCAGCGCGGCCAGCAGCACCTTGTGGCGCTGCGGCAGCTTCCACAGCGCCGTCCCGACGATGGTGTCGACCTTCGCGGCCGTGACCGAGGTGCGCGCCAGCAAGGGTGTGCCGCCGTCCGCGGGTTCCAGGACGGCGTGCACCTGGAACTGGACGGCGGTGCCGTGCTCGTGCACGTCGACGCCGAGCACCAGCAGCCGTCCGGACACCATGGCGGCGGGCCGGGGCTCGCCGGTCAGCACGCCGTCCTGCGCCAGCAGCAGGGCGCGGGTCCACAGGTCGGCCCAGCGCCGCACCGGCAGGTGCTCCGCGGAGCCGATCGGGCAGGAGGCCCGCAGTTCGGCGGCGAAGCCGTCGAGCAGCACCGCGAGCCTGCGCAGATCCGGCACGGCGAGCAGGGCCTCGATGACCTGGTCCGCCGCGGACACGAGGTCGTGATCGACGCCGCGCCAGCCGGTGATGGCCAGCTCGCGCAGCCAGGAGCGGACGCCGCCGAGCACGTTCCCGACCGGCTGAGCGGCCGGGTGAGCAGCTGACTGGGCGGCTGACTGGGCGGCTGACTGAGCGGCGGAGCCGCCCGCCGTCTCCGGGTCGCCGGGCGCCGGCGGCCACTCCGCCCGCTCCCGGCCGAGGGCCGTGTCCAGGCTGTCGAGCAGGGCGTCGTGCACGGCGCCGGACAAGGCGACCCGGCCGCCCGCCAGGGCCGTCAGATGCTCCTGCGTGATCGAACCGGACACGACCGCGCCGGCGGCCTCCGCCAGCCGGTCGCCGAGAGGCGTGGCGGCGAACGCCGCGGCCAGCGCGGCCACCGCGTCGGCACGATCGTCGGCGAGCCGGGCCAGGCCGTGCACCAGGGCGTCGTCGAAGCCGTCGAGCAGCGCGAGCGCCTCCTCTGCCCCCTGACCGGCGTTTCCCGAGTCGCCGCCGAGCAGGGCGGTCAGCTGTACGGCGAGCATCAGCCCACCGTCCCCGTGGCCGGGAACCAGTGCAGCTCCGGGATCGGCAGGGTCGTGTCGGGCACCTCAAGGTAGGCCAGGTGGCGCAGGAACCGGCTGAACACGACCGCGGCGGGGGCGGGCTCGTGGACGCCGCCCAGGCAGCCGGCCAGATCCGCGCCCTCGGGGACCTCGACCCGCAGGTAACGGGACACCCGATCGACGCCGTACTGGACGACGGCCTCGGCGACCAGGGCCCGCAGGTGTTTGCACGGCGAGCCGTACAGGCCGCCGCAGGGGCGGTTGTTGTTGGTGCTGCAGTTGTAGTTGTGGGTGCCGGCGGCGATGGAGGAGACATAGACCCGGCCGATGTCCGAGCCGCTCGACACCACGCCCTGCAGCCGGCCGTCCGCCAGCTCCACGAAGGGGACCTTCGCCAGCTTGCGCGGCTGGACCGGCGGCACCACCCGCAGCCTGCTGTGTCGTGTCCACACGGCCGCGCCGTTGGGGGAACGGTCTGTCATGATCCGGAACGTAGCCGAGCCGTACGACAAAACAGCCCGGAGCCATCCGCCCGGAGCGGCCGGCCCGTGGACACGTCGCTCACCGCCGCCGTACGCAGGGACGATGCCGCTTGGGCATTCGTCTTGACATGAGTGGACACTTCCAGAAAGATCCACCTGTCGATTACTGTCCGGCTCGCGATGCCGAGAGGTCGCCTTGCGGTTGCCCCGTGTGAAAACCCAGCACCGCCCCCACCGGTACGGCAACGACCGGATCCGGATAGGCGGGACCGCCCAGGAGATCAGCGACCCTCACGGCCACGCCTGGGCGGCCCTGAACGCGATGGACGGCACCAGGACTCCGGAGGAGATCGCCGCCCGCCTGCGCCGGGCGTTTCCCCGGCTCACCGAGGCCGAGGCGACCGGTGTCATCGATCACCTGCTCACCTCCGGATATGTGGAGGACGCCACCGGCCCGCGGCCCGAGGAGCTCACCCCGCGGGAGCTGGAACGCTACTCGCGCAACGCGGCGTTCTTCCGTGGCAGCGGCCTCGCGCCGCGCGAGCACGGCTGGGAGGCCCAGGTCCGCCTCAAACGCTCGCGCGTGCTCGTCCTCGGGCTGGGCGGGACCGGCAGCCACACGGCCTGGGCGCTCGCCGCGTGCGGCGTCGGCGCGATCCACTGTGTGGACCGCGATCTGGTCGAGCTGTCCAATCTGACGCGGCAGGCCCTCTATCGGGAGGCCGACATCGGCAGCCCCAAGGTGGACGTGGCCGTCGCCCGGCTGGCCGAGGTCAACTCCTCCGTCCGCGTGACCGGGGAGGCCCGCGCGGTCGAGTGCGAGGAGGACATGCTCGACCTCGTACGCGGGTTCGACGCGGTGGCGATGTGCGCCGACGAACCGGCCGGCCGGGGCGGCATCCGCATCTGGGTCAACCGGGCCTGCCTGTCGGAGAAGATCCCGTGGGCGCTCGGCGGTTACAACGGCCCGCTGGTGAGCGTGGCGGCGTTCACTCCCGGGGGCCCGTGCTACGAGTGCCTGACCGCGAGCGTCGACGCCCCGCTCGCGCCGGGGATCCCCCTCGACCTCGGCGGGCCGGACGTCATCGCGCCCTCCGCCGGAGTCTCCGGCCACCTGACCGCCCAGGCGGTCATCGCGTTCCTGACGGGGATTCCCGCGACCTCGGGCAGCTACGTCACCGGCGTCAACCTCGTCGCGCCGGACCAGCACGTCTACACGCGCCATCCGGCGGCGCCGGACTGCCCGGCCTGCGCGCCGGACGTGCTCCGCGCCGGACCCCTCGGCAGCATGGCCGGGTGACAGACACGGCGCCGGGCGAGCCGTGCCGGTCAGGCGGCCCCGCCAGGCGCCCCCGGTCAGGCGCCCTCGCCCGTCAGGCGAGCCGTGCGTCAGGCGAGGCCGATCAGGCGAGTTGTGCCGGTCAGGCGAGCGGGAGGCCGGCCCCGCGCTCCGACTCCGGGCGCGGGCCGCGGATGCGCCGCTCGCCCTCCTCGATCGGCACGTCGTTGATGCTCGCCTCCCTGCGGCTCATCAGGCCGTCGGCGGTGAACTCCCACAACTCGTTGCCGTAGCTGCGCCACCACCGGCCCTCGGCGTCGCGCCACTCGTACTGGAACCGTACGGCGATGCGGTCGCCGCCGAAGGTCCACAGGTCCTTGCGCAGGGCGTAGTCGCGCTCGCGCTCCCACTTGCGGCGCAGGAAGGCGACGATCTCCGCACGTCCGGTCACGAACTCCGACCGGTTGCGCCACACCGAGTCCTCCGTGTACGCGAGCGCGACGCGTTCGGGATCTCTGGTGTTCCAGGCGTCCTCGGCGGCCTGCACCTTCTGCCTGGCGGTCTCCTCGGTGAACGGCGGAAGCGGGGGACGTGTGCTCATCGTGCTCTCCTTTCCGAGCGAGAGAACGCTCGTTCTCTATACGTATCGTAGAGAACGAGCGTTTTCGTACGCGAGGAGGGGCCGGTGGACACACAAGGCGCGGACACCGCGCGGCGCGGGCGGATCGACGGCGACGAGGCGCGCCGCCGCATCCTCGACGCCGCCGAGCGGCTGTTCTACGCCCGGGGCGTCCAGGCCGTGGGCATGGACCAGATCCGCGACGCGGCCGGGGTCTCGCTCAAGCGGCTCTACCAGTGCTACCCCTCGAAGGACGTGCTGGTAGAGGCCTACCTGGAGCATCGCGACCGGCGGTGGAACCAGGCCCTGGCCGAGCACGTCGGCCGCGCCGCCGCCCCTCGCGAGCGGGTGACGGCCGTCTTCGGCTTCCTCGCCGAGTGGTTCGAAACGGCGGACTTCCGCGGCTGCTCGTTCATCAACGCCTTCGGCGAGCTCGGCCCGACGTCACCGCCCGTCGCCGCGGCGGCGCGGGCGCACAAGCGCAGACTGCGGGAACGGCTCGGCACGCTCGTGACGGAGGCGGGCGCCGCCGACCCGGACGTGCTCGCCGACCAGCTCCTGCTGCTGGTGGAGGGGGCGATCGTCGCCGCCGCGATGGGCACGGCCACCGGCCCCGCCGAGCGGGCCCGGTCCGCCGCGCTGGCCCTGCTGTCGGCGGCCTGCCCGCCTGCCCCGCCCGGCCGGTGAGCGCCGGGTCTCAGAGCCAGCCGCGTTTGGCCGCCTGCAGCCCCGCCTCGAAACGACTCCGCGCCCCGAGACGCTCCATGATCCCGGCCATCATGCGGCGGACCGTACGCTGCGAGAGCCCGAGCTGGCGGGCCGCCCCCTCGTCGGTGAGGCCCTCGGACAGCAGCTTGAGGAGCTGGTGCTCCTGCGCCGACAGCCCGTGGTCGTCCCGGGCCGGCGCGGACCCCACGGGCGTGGCCGCGCTCCAGATCTGCTCGAACAGCGCCAAAACCGCGGTGACGACGCCGGTGTCGACGACCTGGATCACCCCCTTGCGGGAGTCCGCGGAGTCCAGCGGCAGCAGGGCGATCTTCCGGTCGTACACCAGCATGCGCACGGGGAGCGTGGGCGTGGTGCGGACGCTGGCCCCGTTCTGCGCCAGCCACTGCGCGTACGCCAGGGTGACCGGGTCGTTGCGGATGCTCTCCAGGCAGAGCGTCCGCATGGCGACTCCCCGGCCGAGGACCTGCAGGTCCAGGGGCTTGGCGGCTTCCAGGGCCCGGGGGTCGTGCGCACCGCGGGACATGAAGCTGGCCACCTCGCTGCGCGCGTTCGCGGCCAGTTCCTCGATGCGCGCCTGGACCTCGTCCATGCCGAGCAGGCTGTCGGTGCTGGAACGCACTCCCCAGGGACGATGGTCGGCGTACTCGCTCACGAGGTTGGCGACGGCGGCCTGCGCCTCCGCGATCTGCTGCTGCTGCCGTACGAGCTCGAACTGACGGCGCTGGAGCAGAGCCTGCAGGCCGGCCTCGGGGCTCACCGGGCGGAAGTCCCCGGGCGACTCCCACGAGGGCCGGAGAAGCGCGAGTTCGGCCAGCTGGTCGAATGTCTTCCGTATCTCGTCCACGGTCACGGAAAGCTCGTCGGCGATGTCCTGAATATCCAGGTCACGCTTGGTGAGCAGCAGCCGGTAGACCTTCTCCGTCAGCTCGTCGAGCCCCAGAGATTCCAGCACCCCCTGTACCTCCGCCCAAGAGGTCAGTGCATTCGGTGTTGATTGTGATCACTATCGCACTTTTCGGCAACCGTCCCTCCTGGCGAATCCGCTCGGAACGCCGTCCGGGAATGTTCCGGACAGGCCGTGCCCGGCCGGCCTCCCGCGATTCCCTCAGACCTGAATAGGTCACGGCCGCTTGGTGCCAGCCCGAACCCCTTCCGGCCGGAAAACGCCGCTGGCAATCTCGGATTCGTCGGCACCCCGCCCCGGGGTCGAGCCGACCGGCAAAGGACAGATCACCCCATTCGACGGACTGGAGGAGCCGGCCATGAAGGCTGTCATTCGATTCGCAAGCACGTTCTCCGTCTCACTTCTCGCCGTCGCGGCGCTCTCCACCGCCGCCGTGGCCGAGAGCGGGGACGCCTGGAGCAACTCCTGGGACGGCAACTACGCGAGCTGCGTCGAGGTCCCCGGAGGCGGGACCGGGCCGAAGTGCCCGGGATCCGAGGGCGGCCCAATGCCGATCGACCCCGTGGCCGGCCGGTGAGGGCCGGATCGTGCATGGCGGCGCCCGTGACCGCGCTGATGCCATGTACATAATCGCCGCCCGGCTCCTGCGGGGATCGACGGCATCACACCACGCCTCACCGGATCTGTTGCAGCGGACGATCATCGCAACCGCCGAATCGTCATTCCGGGAAACCGGACCCGCCCTGGCGCACGTGTACTGCCGCGGCGACGACAACGGCATCTCCCTCATCCTCTACATACAGGCGAAGGATCTCGGCCAGGCCGAGAACGGCGCGCGAGAACTACTCCGCGAAGCGATGGAGAAGACCGACGGCATGACCGGCTGGACCATCGCGCACTGCAGCGCCGACCTCATCTCGCCGGTCATGGACACGATCGTCGGCGACGCCTCCAACTAGCCCCACACCGACTGAGCAGTGAAAGGCGATCATCGCCATTCCTCTGACTACTTTTCCTGACGTTAATCAGATAGGAAAGTCAATGTTCCCTGATTTGCACCGACCGATCGCGCTGGCGGGCGCGGGCGGATATCTGGGCGAGGCGGTCCTCGGGCAGATCGCCGTCCGGTGTCCCGGCGCCGCCGTACGCGTGCTGGACGTCCGTCCGCCGGCCCCGGTCGCCGGTCTCGACCTGGAGCATGTCCAGGGTTCGCCCGCCGCCCCCCAGGCGCTCGGCCTGCTCATGCGGGGGGCCGGCGTCGCCCTGCACCTGGGTCTGCGGGCGCGGCGAGTCCATCCCCGGAGAAGCACGGACGGGGAAGCGATGACGGCGTTCGTCGCCGCGGCCGCCGCCCAGGCGGTGCCGCACCTCCTCTACTGCTCCTCAGGAGAGGTGTACGGCGAGGGCGCACGCCGGGCGCTGACCGAGGACGACCCGGTCGTCGCGCACTCCCCGCTGGCGCGCCTCCAGATCAGAGGCGAGAGCCTCGTCCGCGAGTTCGTGGAGACGGACGGCCGCTCGGCCACCGTCCTGCGTCCCTTCGGCACCTACGGGCCGGGCCAGCCGATCGGGTCGATGATCGGACGGCTCCTGCACGACGCCAGGCTCGGCCTGCCCGTGGCCGTGCCGGGCGACGGCACGCAGCTCCGCGCGTTCACCTACGTGGACGACGTCGCGCGGGGCATCGTGACCGCGCTGTGCCGCGACAACCGCGGGCGGGAGCCGTACGCCGTCTACAACCTGGCCTCACCGGAGATCTTCAGCCTGCGCGACCTGGCCCGGCAGGTCCTCTCGGTGACCGGCGGACGGGGTGGCGTCGTCCCACGGCCCCGGCACCTCCACGGCCAGGTCGCCACCCAGGTCCCGTGCGTCGAGAAGGCGGCGGAGGAGCTGGGCTTCCACGCCACGACGCTGCTGACCCAGGGCCTGTCGCTGTGCGCCCTGCACGCCGATCTCGCCGCGGAACGCCAGTCGGCCGTGGCGTGACGGCTCCACGAGAACGAGAGGTGATCACGTGACCGACACATCCGCCCTCCACCGCTTCGACCCGCTGGCGCTTGATGCCGTACCGGAGGTGGACGCGCTCCTGGAACGGCTCGGCCTCGGCGCCTTCGACGGCGCCGACCTGACGGCCCACATCGGCAGGAACGACAACTGGGCGGGCACCACCCGGGGCGGCGCGCGGGTCTTCGTGAAGCGGGTCGGCGACGGCTCTGGCGAGGACCTGCGCCGGTTCCGCCGCATCGTCACCTTCGACCTCCTGGCCACCCGGCCCGAGCTCGCCGACGTACGCGGGCCGCGCCTCCTGGGCTACGACATCGCCTCCCGGCTGGTCGTCTTCGAGCTGCTGACCGGGGTTTCCAGCGGTGCCGAACTCGCCGCCGAGGACGACTTCGGCGAGGACCTGTGTCACCAGGCCGGCCGCATCGTGGGCGCGCTGCACGCCTGCCGCCCGGAGCTCTCGCCGGTGAACATGGACGGCTCACCGCCGCCGCTGCCCGTGGTGTCCACCCTGGATGCCGTCCCGCTGCCGATGTTCCAGGCGCTCAGCGCGGCGGAGGTGGAGCTGTGGGGCATCCTGCAGTCCGACACCGCCATGGCCGACGCCCTGCGCGACCTGCGCCGGGCCGAGGACGCGGCGCCCCGGCGGCTGTGCCACTGCGATCTCCGGCTGGACCAGTTCCTCGTCGGCGACGGCCTGCTGCACCTGACCGACTGGGAGGAGTTCCGCCTGGGCGACCCGGCCAGGGACATCGGCGGCTTCGCCGGTGAGTGGCTCTACCGCGCCATTCTCGGCATTCCCGGCGCCGCCGAGGACGGCGGCGAGCTCACCCACGCCGAGGTTCTGGCCCGCGGCGTACGCGAACTCGACCGGTTGCGGCCCAACATCCTCGCATTCTGGCGCGCCTACCGGGAGGCGTGCCCGGAGATCGACGACGGCCTCGCCACCCGGGCCGTCCGGTTCGCCGGATGGCACATGATCGATCGGGGCCTGGCCCGGGCCGCGCAGAACGCCCGCCTCGGCGCCGTCGACCGGGCCGCCGCCGGGATCGGCAGGAACGCGCTCCTGGAGCCGGAAAGGTTCGTCACCACCCTCGGATTGGGAGAGACCCTGTGAGCACCGTCGCCCTCCGTGTGCCCCTGCCCCTGCTGCGCGCCCTCGACGACGTCCACGTCGCTCCCGACGGTCCGCGCGCCACCGTCGGCGATCGCGAACTGGAGGCCGCCTCCGACGACTCCCTGCGGCACAAGCTGTGCGCCGCGCTCTACGACAGCGTGCACGCCGGGCGGCCGGCCCGCGACGGTCATCAGCCCCGCACGCTGCGGGAGCCGGACTTCGAGGAACGGCTGGCCGCCGCGACCCCGCATCGTACGACCACGGTCCTCGGCCGCGTGGTCAGCCCGCCCGAGGGGGACGCGTTCGTCGCGCTCGTCGACGGGCTCAGGGTGCGGATGCCCGCCGAGCAGCACGACGCCCCGTCCCCGGACGGGCGGCTGGCGCTGCGCGTGCCCGCGCTGCGTCCCGCGCTGTCGCCGGGCTTCTTCCTGGTGGACGGCTCGGCGGGCGGGATCGCCGAAGGTCCCGTCCTCCGGGTGTACGTCCACATCGCCGAGCCCTCGGCCGCCCCGGACGTGTGGCGGGCGGCGCTGGAGCGACTGGAGGCCTCCGGTCTGCCCTACCGCGCCAAGATCAGCTCCAGTGCCCGGCTGTTCCCCCGGCGGGACGCCCTGGTCGTCTACCTCGGCCCGCGCGCGTGGCACCTGGCCGACGACGTGCCGGCGGCGATCCGCGGGCTCACCGGCGTCGGCGAGGAGACCTCGGCCTTCGTGCACCGCCTGGCGCCCGGTGTGGGGCTCGCCTGGGATCCGCAGGACCGCCGCCCGGGCATGGGCCGGCTGAGTTTCGGCGAGCACCGGGCGACGGCGGTCGCCGAGGCGCTGCTCGCCCACGCCCGCGGCGGCGCCGAGGGCCCCCTGGAGATCACGCTCGCCGAGGCGTTCACCGCGGCCGGCATCGACCCGGCGCGGCCCGCACGCGACCTCGTCTCGCCCCGTCTCCCCCAGTTCGATCTCTGACCCCGATCGAAGAGGAGGTCGTCATGCCCCGTCCCCCCGCCCTTCCGGCCGACGACAAGCTCGCCATCGTGCTGGCGGTCCTGTCCGGCAAGCACACGGTCGCCGAGGCCGCCCGGCGGGCCGAGGTGTCCGAGCAGTCCATTCTCAACTGGCGCAAGCAGTTCATCGAGGGCGGCCGCAGCGGCCTGGAAGGGGCCCTGGCCAACCGCGCCTCCGAACGCGAGGCGGATCTCGCGGCCGAGGTCAAACGGCTCAAGACGGTCCTCGGCGAGGTCTACCTGGAGCTCAACACCTGGCGCAAGATCGGCCACGTCCGCCGGGTCCCTACCCGGACCTCGAGATGATCCGGCTCGACCTGCGGGTCTCCATCTCGAGGTTCTGCGCCATCCTCGGCATCCCCCGCCGCACCTACACCCGCTGGCGGCGGCCGATCGAAGTCCCCGACACGACAAGGCAGGAACCGTGACCATCATGCTTCCGACACCCACCAAGGCCGCGGAGGACAGCGCGACGGCCGTCGCGGTCAGCGACCTCCGCATGCGGTACGGCGACCGCGACGTGCTGTGCGGAGTCGACCTCACCGTACGGCGTGGCGAGGTCTTCGCCCTGCTGGGGCCGAACGGGGCCGGCAAGAGCACCACCATCGAGATCCTGGAGGGGTTCCGGCGCCGCTCCGGGGGCGAGGTGAGCGTGCTCGGAGCGGACCCCGACACGGCGGGCCCCGCCTGGCGCGGCGAGCTGGGCATCATCCTGCAGTCGTGGCGCGACCACCCCCGATGGCGGGTGCGCGAGCTGCTCGAACACTTCGCGACCTACTACGAGCACCCGCGCGACGTGGACGAGCTGCTGGAGCGGCTGGGCCTCCAGGAGCAGGCCGCCCAGGAGTGCCAGAAGCTGTCCGGCGGCCAGCGCCGCCGCGTGGACGTGGCTCTGGGCATCGTCGGCAATCCCCGGCTGCTCTTCCTCGACGAGCCCACCACGGGATTCGACCCCGTCGCCCGCCGCGAGTTCCACGAGCTGGTCGAGCAGCTCCGCGACGAGGGCATGACGATGGTGCTCACCACCCACGACCTGCACGAGGCCGAACGCCTGGCCGACCGCATCGCCGTACTGATCGCCGGCCGGGTGGCCGCCTGCGGCACCGCCGCCGAGCTCGCGGTGAGCGCCAGGGCGCAGGCGGAGGTCGTCTGGACCGACGACGGCCAGACCCGCAGGCAGATCACCCCCGACCCGTCCCAGCTCGTCTGGGAGCTGCAGCAGCGGCTCGGCGGGCCGATCCCCGGGCTGGAGGTCCACCGTCCCACGCTCGAGGACATCTACATCCGCATGATCCGTGAAGGAGAGACCCAGTGACCATCCGCCGTGCCCTCGCCTGCGGCCTCGGCCGCGGCCGACTGGAGATCACGCATCTGCTGCGCACCCCACGCGAGGTGATATCCCAGCTCAGCACGCCTATCGCCTTCGTCGTCCTGGCGATGGTCAACGACGACGCGATCCCCGGCAGCGCCCTGCCGATGGCCAACGTCTTCATCGCGGGCGGCGTGGCGGCGGTGGTGGTGCAGACCTGCCTGATCGCGCTGCCACAGGTGCTGGCCACCGAACGGGAGGAGGGCACCCTGCTGCGGCAGCGCACCGCGCCCGAGGGCATGACCGCCTATCTGATCGGCAAGACGTGCCTGCTGCTCACGCAGGTGCTGATCGGCATCGCGCTCGTGCTGGCCGGCGGCGCCGTCTTCGCCGGCTCCGGGCTCCCGGCCGGCCTCGGCGACTGGCTGACCCTGCTGTGGGTGCTGCCGCTCGGGCTGCTCGCGATGGCGCCGATCGGGGCGGCGCTGGGGGCCGTGCTACCCAACGCCCGCGAGGCGCTGGCGTGGTCGATGATGCCGGTTCTCGGTGTGATGGCCATCTCCGGGATCTTCTTCTCCATCACCTCGTTGCCCGAGGCGGTGCAGACGATCTCCCAGCTCTTCCCGCCCAAGTGGATCGCCCAGGGCGTGCGCTCCGCCCTGCTCCCCGACTCCGCGCTGGCCGCCGAGACCGGGCACAGCTGGCAGCACCTGCAGGCCCTGGGCGTCACCGCCGCCTGGGCCGTGGCGGGCTTCACCCTCGCCCCCCGCGTGCTGCGGCGGATGGCCCGCCGCGAGTCCGGCAGCCGCCTGGCCGAGCGCCGCACGGCCGCACCCGCCTGATCCCGTCCCCCAAGGAGGTTCCCCGATGTCCGCTGAGGCGTCTGTCCGACCGTTGAAACCGACCTCCGTCGTCTATCCCCTGCAGCCGGACACCGCGACGGCGATGGTCCCGTACGGCCGGCTCGTACGCGACCGGGGCGGCCGTCTGTGGACCGGTCAGTCCCTGCGCATCGACACCCACCAGTTGCTGGTGTCGCTGGTGGAACGCGTGCCCGGCCTCGCGGTCGGCACCGGCGTCACGCTGACGCCGCTGCGCCACCCCTTCGAGGCCGCGATCCACGCCAGGTCCGTGGCCGCGATCTCCGGCGCGCCCGTCGTGGCCGGCTTCGGACCCGGCGCGCCGGAGTTCCAGGCCGCCGTGATGCGAGAGCCGTACCGGAGCCCGCTGACCGCCATGCACGAGTACGTCACCATCGTGCGCCGCCTGCTCGACGGCGAGCTGGTCGACCACGACGGGGAGTACCACACGCTGCACGGCGGCGCCCTGTTCCCGATCGCCACGGCGCCGATCGAGGTCGGCCTGGGGGTGCTGCGCCCGCGGATGGCCGAGCTCGCCGGCCGGGTCGCCGACGTCGCCATCACCTGGATGACGCCGGCGTCCTACATCCGCGAGCAGATCGTCCCGGCGATCGAGGCCGGCGCCAAGGAGCAGGGGCGCACCCCGCCCCGGATCGCCACCGTCGTCCACGTCGCGGTGGCCCGGCCCGGCCGCGATCTGCTCGCGACCATCCGCGCCGGCGCCGGAGCGCACCTGGGCGGCCGGCACTACGTCGACATGCTGCGCCGCGCGGGCCTGGACGCGGACGTGACCGACCCGGGCAGGGGCGCCGCGGCGCTGCTGGACAGCGGCACGTTCGTGACGGGCAGCCCGGAGGAGATCGTCGAGGGGCTGCAACGCTACCGCGACTGCGGCGTCGACGAGGTCGTGCTCAACCCGGCGGGCGTACTGGTCACCGAGGGTCCGCAGGCCGCGCTCCGCGACCTGCGGGAGATCCTGGACGCGGAGGCCGGCCGTGACTGAGCCGGACGACGCCCTCGCTCCGCGCCCGCCCGCCTTCGGGGCGCGCAAGCTGCTCTACGTCGGCACCGGATCCCTCGGCGTGGCCTTCATGCCCTACTGGATCAACTGGGTGCAGGCGGCCTACCCGGCGACGCGGGTCCGTACGGTCATCACGCGGGCGGCCGAGCGGTTCGTCGCGCGGGGCGCGATAGCCGCCCTGTCGGGCCGGGAGGTGGAGCTCGACGTGTGGCCCGACCACGCCGTGCAGGGGGCGCCCCACGTCGAGCTCGCCCAGTGGGCGGACGCGGTCGTCGTCCACCCCGCGAGCATGCACTTCGTCTCCCGGCTGGCCCTGGGCATCGCCGACACCCCCGTGCTCCTCGCGTTGCAGTGCACCCAGGCGCCGATCGCGGTCGCGCCGGCCCTGCCGCCCGGGGCGGTCACGTCGGTCCCCTACCTCCGGCACAGAGACGCGCTCGGCGAGCGCCGCAACATCGTGGTGGTGCCCCCGATGGCCGGGCACAGCGTCACGACCGGCCGCTCGGACGCGGCGGTCGCCGTGCCACTGCCCGCGGTGATCGCGGCGCTCGAACGGCTCCGCACGACGCTCGTCCCCGTACGCGAGGAGGCGTGCGACGCGGAGCGCCGCGAGCCGGTGGGGCGGGCGACGTGACCACGCAGTTGATCAGCCGCTTCGGGACGGGGTTCCTGCGCACCGAGATCTACCGGCACGGCGACGCGCACCTGTGGGTCCGCCGCCCCGGCCCGCACCGAGGCCGGCCCTTCCACCACATGTCCCTGCGGGCCGGTACGGCTATCGCGGCGGTGCCCACCGGCCCGGTCGTCTGGCGGCTCCCCGAGGAGAGCGGAGGGGAGATCCGCCTCTACCGGGCGCCGGGGGAGACGTCGGCGGCCAACCTCGCCATTGGGTCGAGCGGCGACCCCGAGTGGGAGCGCCTCCGCCGGGTGCTGTGCAACACCGGCAGGGCCCTGCGCGCCGTCCACATCGGGGTGTCCGGGGAGCTGGCGGCCGAGCCGCCGCCGGGACCGTCCCGTCTCGCCCGGTGGCTCAGGTCGGGACGGGGTCCAGGGGGCGCCGTCAGATTCCACGAGACGGCCCGCCGGCGGCTCGGCTCCCGGCGCTGGGAACGCGCGCTGAGCTGGTGTGAACCGCATCCGGGCGCCACGCGGTTCCTGCACGGCGCGCCGAGCCTCGGCTGCCTCGTCCTCGGCCCGGTCACCGGGAACGCGGCCCTGCTGTCCGGCGAGGAGCTGGCGCGCGGACCGGCCGAGTCCGACGTCGGCTGGCTGCTCGGCGAGCTCGTGGAGCTGCGCCTGATCGGCGAGACCGTCCCCGCGCTGCGGAGGCTGTCCGAACAGGCCGAGGCGGCGGCGGCCGCGCTCCTGCGCGGATACGACGCCCCGCTCGACACCGGGCTCCTCGGCCGCGTCGCCACCACGCGCGTGTTCACCCACGCGCACGACTTCGCCGCCTACGTCGGCTGGGCGGACGAACTCACGAACTATGCCGACTATCTCGTCCGGCTCATCGACGAACAAGGCGGACCGGCCGTTCCGGCCGGCGACCGCCAACTTTTGAAAAGCGGATCCGGAGACAATTAATTTATTTCGCTCCACAGAAGTGCCGGTCACCGGCCGAAAGCTCACAACAAACGGCTCTCACGACTCCTTCCGGCCGTGCTGCAATATTCCTGTCCGGCAGAAAGAGCCAAGAGCCGGAGCCCCACTTCAGAAGGAGAGAAAAATGAGCGACACCGAGCTGCTGATCAACGGTTACGCCGCCTACACCGACGCCGAGGAGTTCGGCGCGAGCGTGTCGGCCGAGGCGCCCGGCACCACGCCGGCCACGATCACCACCGTCTCCTCGGTCGAGTGCGTGATGTTCTCCGTCGGCTTCGCCAGCGCCACCTTCGCCGGCGGCTGCTGATCGCTCCCCTTCCGGTCCCGGGCGCTCGCGCCCGGGACCGGGGGATCACCTCCGACTCCCGCCCCGCCGCTTCGACTGAAGGGAACCCGGGACACCGTCATGACACGCCAACCTCCCCCCGCTCACGTACGGCGCCTGCGCCTCGGCGCCGACCTCGTCCGCGGCAACGGCCTGGCCGTCGCCCTGGCCGTACTCCTCGCACTCGCCTCGACCGCGGCCACGCTCTCGGTCCCGCTCCTGGTCAAGGAGCTCGTCGAGGCCCTGACCGGGAACGCCCCGATCGGCGTCCTGCTGGCGGTGACCTCGGCCGTCTCCATCGGCGGCGCGTTCGCCGGCGCCGCTTCGGCGTACGGCCTGACCCGCCTCGGCGAACGGCTGGTGCTCGGGCTGCGCACCGAGGCGATGGAGCACACGCTGCGGCTGCCGATGCGCACGGTCGGTGAGCAGGGCCCGGGCAACCTCGTCGCCCGGATCACCTCCGACGCCGTGCTGCTGCGGTCCGTCGTCGACGTCGGCGTGGTGCAGCTTCCGGTCGCGGGCATCACGGTCCTGTTCAGCCTGGTCGTGATGGCGCTGATCGACTGGGTGATGGTGCTCATCACGATCGCGTCCTTCGCGGTCGCCGCGGTCGCCATCGGGGTCGTCATGGTCCGCAGCCGGCGCGGCTTCGTGCAGGTCCAGGAGGCGACCGGGCAGCTGGCCCAGCGTTTCACCACTGCTCTCACCTCGCTCCCGACGATCAAGGCGTACTGCGCCGAGGCGGCCACCGCCGCGTCGCTCGCCGAGAACGCGGGGGCGTTGACGCGCAAGACGCTCTCGGCGGCCCGTCTGCAGTCCCTGGTGATGCCGGTGCTCGGACTGGGGCAGGAGATCGCCCTGGTCAGCATCGTCATCGCGGGCGGGGCCCGGATGGGCGCAGGCGCGCTGTCCATGTCCGGTTTCGTGGCGTTCCTGCTGTATCTGCTCCAGCTGGTCGGGCCGGTCACCACGGTCGTGACCGGGATGAGCCGACTGCAGGTCGGCCTGGCCGCCCGGTCCCGCTTCGAGGACCTGCTGAACATCACGCAGGAGCGCGACGACGAAGTGGTCGCGCCACCCTTCCCCCCGGCCCACGCCGCGGCCGTCGAGTTCACCGACGTCGGCTTCGCCTACGACGGCCATCCGGTCCTGAACGGGGTCACCTTCTCCGCGCCGTCCCGCGGCGTGACCGCGCTGGTCGGCCACTCCGGGGCGGGCAAGTCGACGGTGCTCGGGCTCGTCGAACGGTTCAACCACGCCGAAAGAGGCGCCATCCGCGTCCTCGGCAGCCCGATCGGGGACTGGCCGCTGCGCCGGCTGCGCGGCAACCTGGCCTACGTCGACCAGGGCTTCACGCTCGTCGAAGGCACCGTCCGCGACAACCTGCTGCTCGGCGCGGCCTCCCCCGCCGACGACGAGACCATCATGGCGACCCTGGATTCGGTCGACCTGCGGCAGGTCGTGCTCGACCTGCCCGACGGGCTGGACACGGTCATCGGCCGCGGCGTCGACCTGTCCGGCGGGCAACGCCAGCGGCTCGCCCTGGCCCGCGCCCTGCTGAGCGACGCCGCGGTCATGCTGCTGGACGAACCCACCTCGCAGCTCGACGGCATCAACGAGCTGCGGCTGCGCGACGTGATCGACCGCCTCGCCCGCGAGCGCGCGGTGGTGGTCGTCGCCCATCGCCTGTCCACGATCCACCAGGCCGATCAGGTCGTCGTCATGGACGGCGGCACCGTGGTGGACGCCGGGGCGCACTCCGATCTCATGTCCCGGTGCGAGCACTACCGTCAGCTCGTGCACAGCCAGCAGTGGCACGATCTCCAGCCGGTGGGCACGGCGGTGTAGGACCATCGTCGCGCCCCGTCCCCTCAATGTGGAGGCAATCCATGCACCCTCTCGTCAGCGGGTTGGTGTTCATCGTGATCATCGCGGTCATCGCCGACCTGGAACGCCGTCGGCGGCGCCGCCGCGGCCCCCGCCGCTGACCGCTCGTCCCTCGGCACGCGCCACCGCATCTGCAGAAGTACAACCGGGCGCGGAAATGAAAACGGGCGCGCGGAAATGAAACCGGGCGCGGCCCTTCACGGGGCCGTGCCCGGTTTCCATTTCTCCCCAATCTTGCTCTCCCCGCCGCGGGGAGAGTTATTTTTTTATGCCGGACGGCAGCCCAGGTGAACGCATCCGGAAACAAAAGCAACGATAAGTTTTCCCCGGCCGGCCCTGCTACAAATGAATCAGCGCGAAAACGCGCCGACGGATTCAAATCCACAGGAGGAGAAATGAACAACCTCGCCGACGAGCTCATCTCCGGCTACACCGCCTACACCAGCGCCGAGGAGGTCGGGGTCACCACGGCGGCCGACGCCCCCGCCACCACTCCGACCATCCTGTCCTTCATCGGCGCCTCGTCGCTGGCCTGCGGCGCGACCATCGGGTCGATCGTCACCGGCACCGTCAAGATCGGCTGCTGAGGACGTCCCTCATGGGTGCCCGCCTCGCGGCGGGCACCCCGGCCCCCCGGCGCCGATCGGGCCGGAACCCCCGGACCACCCCAGAACCGTCCACCCGCCCGACCTCTACGGGAGAAGCGCGAGTGTCCGCAACCCCGATCCACCGCCTGACTCTTCCCAACGGCCTGCGCGTGATCCTTCAGCCCATCCCCGATCTGCCGACCGTGGGGGTGAGCGTGCACTACAACGTCGGGTTCCGCTCGGAACCGGCCGACCGCACCGGATTCGCGCACCTCTTCGAGCACCTGATGTTCCAGGGCAGCCGCAACGTCCGCAAGCTTGAGCACTTCCGCCGGGTCCAGGCGGCCGGCGGCTCGGCGAACGGCTCGACCCACCAGGACTACACCGACTACTACCAGGCGGTGCCGTCCTCGGCGCTGGAGCTGGTCCTCTATCTCGAGGCCGACCGGATGCTCGGCCCCGACATCACCACGGAGAACCTCCTGACCCAGGTCGACGTGGTCAAGGAGGAGATCCGGCTCAACGTCACCAATCGGCCGTACGGCGGCTATCCCTGGACGGTGCTGCCGGGCGTGCTGTTCGACTCGTACG
The DNA here is from genome assembly GCF_900156315.1 of Microbispora rosea. GTDB lineage: Bacteria > Actinomycetota > Actinomycetes > Streptosporangiales > Streptosporangiaceae > Microbispora > Microbispora rosea. The sequence continues at coordinate 71,445 of NZ_FTNI01000012.1, forward strand.
CCAACGCGCACAACGGTTACGGCGACTTCGAGGACCTCGAATCGGCGACGGTCGCCGAGTGCGAGGCGTTCTTCGACACCTACTACGGCCCCGGCAACGCCGTGCTGACGATCGCCGGCGGGTTCGAGCCGCAGGCCGCGGCCGAGATGGTGGCGCGCTGGTTCGGCGACGTTCCGGCCCGGCCGGCGCCGCCCGCGCCCACGCTGGCCGAGCCCCCTCTCGCGCGGGAGCGCTGGGGCGAACACCACGACGCCCACGCGCCGCTGCCCGCGCTGGCGGCCGGCCACCGGCTCCCGGATCCGGCCACGGCCCGGCACGGCTACCTGGCCCACATGGTGCTGAGCTCGATCCTGACCGGCGGCGACAACGGCAGGCTCACCGGCCGGATGGTCCACAGGGACCAGCTCGTGGTGGACGTGCGCACCGGATGCGGGCTCTTCGGCGCGTTCGAAGCCCGCGATCCCGACGTGTTCCTGATGGTCGCCACGCACTCCCCGGCGACCCGGCCGGAGCAGATCCTGGGCGTGCTGGACGAGGAACTGGACGACCTGGCGCGCCGGGGTCCGCAGGAGGCCGAACTGGCCCGGGCCACGGCCCGTACGTCCGCCGGCACCTACCGGACGTACGACGGGCTGACCGCCAGGACCCGCGCCCTCGGCGCGTTCGAGGTACTGCACGGCGCCGCGGAACTCGTGGACGAGTTGCCCGCGCTACTGGCGGCCGTGGACGCCGAGCAGGTCGGCCGCGCGGCCGGGGCACTGCGCCGCGACGCCCGCGCCGTCCTGCCCCTGGTCCCCGCCGGGTCCCGTGCGAACGCCGCCTGATCCCGAAGGAGAACTCTCATGGTCACCGCCACCGCCACGCGGCCCGCACCGGCCCGCCTCCTGCCTGCTCTCGGCCCGGAGCGGCCGTTCCGGATGCCGGAGACGGTCGACGCGGTCCTGCCCAACGGGCTGCGTGTCCTCGCCGTGCGCTCGCCTTCGGTGCCTCTGGTGGAGGTGCGCGTACGCCTTCCCCTCCCCGCGCCCGAGCCCCGCCTGAACGCCGCGGCCCAGATCCTGTGCTCGCTTCTGCTCCGCCGTACGGCGGGCCGCACCCCGGAGGCGCTCGACGACGCGATGGGCAGGGCGGGGGCGAGCCTGCACTGCGCCACCGACGAGCGCTGGCTGGGCATCTACGGGTCGGCCACCGCCGCCGGGCTGCCCGTGGTGCTGGACGTGCTCGTGGAGGCGTTGGTCAGCCCCTCCCACGAGGACGCCGACCTCGATCTCGCCCGGCGGCGGATCGTCGAGAAGATCAGGGTGACCCGGGCCCAGCCGCGCGTCTTCGCCCGCGAGGCGCTGCGCGTCCACCGCCACGGCGACCTGCCGGCGCTGCGGATGACCCCCGACGAGCGCACGGTGGCCGGGATCACGGCCGAGCAGGTGCTGGCACTGCACCAGCAGGTGCTCCGGCCCCGGGGCGCGCTGCTGGTGCTGGTCGGCGACATCGACCCGCACGCCGTGGTGCACCACCTGGAGACGATCACCCGTGACTGGCGTTCGTCCGGGACCTCGGTCCGGTCGTCCTACCGGCCGCCGCTGACCGGAACCGGCATCGCGCTGGTCGACCGGCCCGGCGCGGTCCAGTCGCAGGTCGTCCTGGCCGCGCCGGCGCCACCGCGCACCGACCCCCGCTTCGCCGCGCTTAACGTGGCCACGATGGTGGTGGGCGGCTACTTCTCCTCCCGCCTCGTCACCCGGCTGCGCGAGGAAGAGGGGCTCGCCTATCGCGTGGACGCGGGTCTCGACGAGGTGTTCGACGACTCGTCCGTGGTCATCGACGTCGACACCGCCACGGACGCCACCGCGAGGGCGGCGCGGCTGATCCGCGCCGAACTCGACGACCTGACCGGCGGCGGAGCGTCGGAGGAGGAGATCGAGTCGGCCCGGCGCTACCTGCTCGGCATGACGGCCATCGGCCTGGGGTCGCAGTCCGCGCTGGCCACCGCGCTGTCCAACGCCGTGGGCTTCGGCCACGAGCCGCACTGGCTGGTCTCCCAGCCGGAGGAGCTGCGCCGGCTGCCCCACGCCGAGGTGCGCGCGGCCATCGAGGAGTTCTACGCCCCCTCGCGCTTCACCGGTGTGATCACGGGCGACGCCGCCCGTCTCTCGGACACTCTCACACCCGCCGACCTGACCTGGTAGCGCGGGGCTACCAGACCGAGGCGGCTCACCAAGGGAACGGCCCCTCCTCCCGGAACGACAGCGGCTCCTGCACCGGAGCCGAACCGGGAGGAGGGGCCTTCTCGCTGTCCGGCACAGATCCCGGTCAGCCGGCCCGGCCACCCGCCCCGGGAGCACCCGCCGGGAAGCCCCGCAGGCGACACCGGGAGCGGCCCCTGAGACGAACGTACGGAGACCAGAGGAAACGGAAACGGCGCTGGCGTGCTCGGATCGAGCACGCCAGCGCCGTTTTCCGTGGATCGGCGGTGGAAACCGTTCGCGACTAGTTGTTGCCGGCCTTGCGCATCATGGCCTCCACCGCGTCCTTCGCGGCGACGAGTGAGGCTCCCGTGGCCTTCCGGTAGATCCTGACGGCCTCGATTCTCTTTCCGCGCTGCAGGGCCGCGTGAAACTCGGGCGGCAGCACCGACTCGCCGCCGGCGGCGATTGCCGGATCGATGCCGAGGTACAGCTGGAGGAACGCTACCTGATTTTCGAGTTGGGCTACTCTCTGCTCAATGGAATCCATATTACGATGATATCCGCGACAGTCGTGAAAGGCAATGTGGTAATAAATCGCAGAAAACAGAAAAGCGCGTATGCGGCCCGGAGCCAGAAGGCTCGGACCGCACACGCGCGAGGGTGGGGCGAGGGGTGGCGCCGGCCGCCGTCAGCAGCCGTAGTACCAGGTGGCGACCGTGACGCTCACCGCGGAGGCGCATACGGCCGTCGAGAGCGTCGGGGTGGTCGCGGGGGCCTCGCCCTCGACCGGAACGCCGATCTCCTCCGCGTCGGTGTAGGCGGTGTATCCGGCGATCAGCTGCTCGGTGGTGTCCATGGCTCCTCCGGAAGACTATTGTGCGGGTTCGTTTCGCGCGGACCGACCGGATCGGCTCGCAATAAAGAGTTAAGCACATGCGGGCGAGGCAATAAATTCCATTGTTTGCCATCGGATGGGGCACGTGGCGGCGAACGGAAATGTGTCCGCAGGTCACCGGGGCCAGCCCGCGCGCACCCGGGCGACGATAAAAAAACAAATACGCCGGGGAATCGCGACGAAAAGCCGTGCCGTATGTTAGCTCTGAGGTGTGACGGATATTGTTCGGTCGGCGCTGCGCGCGCTGCGCACGACGCGGGGGGTGTCCCGGCGGGAACTCGCCGACGCCCTGGGCGTGCACTGGCAGACGATCGGTTACATCGAACGCGGCGAACGCCTGCCGGGCCTGGCCCTGGCCATGCGGATGGCGGAGCTCTTCGGCGTACCGGTCGAGGAGCTGTTCTCTCTCGCGGCCGAACCGGTTCCCGCCAGGACACGGCGCGGCCGACCGGCCGCCGGGTGCGTACGAGAGGCGTGAGCCCGCAACTGCTGCGCCCGACTGCAGGAAGGCGGGGAGGACTACAGGGAGGTGTCGCCGCGGCCGGAGGCGGTCGCCTCGGGCGTTCTGTCCGTCTCGCTCCGCGCCTGCTGCGACAGGAGGACCCGGGACAGACGCGGAGTGGGGCTCGCCGCCGCCTGTGGAAGACGGATGGTGAAGGTGGCCCCGGCACCCGGCCGCCCGTCCACCTCGATCGTGCCGCCGTGCGCGTCCATCACCTCGCTCACGAGAGCGAGACCGATGCCGAGACCTCCGGTGTGCGGCGCGCCGACGTGTCTGGCGAACAGGCGCTCGGCGTCACGCGGGTCCAGCCCCACACCGTCGTCCCGGACACCGAGCTGAACGGTCTCGGCACCCGAAGACACGGTCACCCAGATGTGGCCGCCCGCCGAGGTGTGGCGCAGCGCGTTGTCGAGGAGCGCCGAGATCACCCGGCGCAGCGCGGACGGCGCTCCGCACACGACGTGATCACCCGGACCCCGCCGCACGTCGATCGTCACCCCGCGCTGCCCGGCGCGGGCCGTCTCGGCGTCGGCCGCCTCCTCCGCCAGCACACCCAGGTCCGTGGGGCCGAACGGCCGGCGGTGCTGCCTGAGCTGGGTCGACAGCAGCAGGTCCTCGATCACCTCGCCCAGTTGCCCGATGCCGGTGACCAGCCGGTCGACGTCGCCCACGACGACGAGAGGATCGCGCTCCCGCCGCAGCCGCCGGGCCGCGAGCTGCGCGCGGACGTGCAGCCGGGTCAGCGGGCTGCGCAGTTCGTGACTGACGTCGGCGGTGAACCGGCGCTGCCGGTCGAGGGCCTCGCCCAGCGGTGCGATCGCCCGGCGGGCGAGGACCTGGCCGATCAGCAACGCCGCCAGCAGGGCCGCCACCTCGGCCGCGCAGAGCGTGCGCAACAGCCGCTGCCGCTCGGTGACGGGGAAGTACAGGTCCATCACCGCCTGCGTGAGCACCTCGCCGCGCCGCTGCGTACGGACCAGGTAGGTGCCGCCGCCGATCTCCGCGACCTCGACCCGGGTGCGGCCGTCGGCGGCGACCCGGTCGAGCGCCTCGCGCATCGGCAGGTTCTCCGGCGCCCCCGGGGTGCCCCGCACGGTGTTCGCCCGGAGCTCGAACAGCCATACGCAGGGCGGCGGGTGCTCCATCGGGGCGGACACCGCGGCCACGGCCAGATCGCGCCGGGCGGTGGCATCCTGCGCGTCGACCACGAGGCAGTAGACCAGCGTGCCCAGGAGGGCGATCGCCAGCGAGAACACGGCCGCCACCTGCGCGGTGATCCGGCGGCGGGTCCGGATCAGCAGGCGCCGCTCCGGGTCGAAGGGCCGTCTCGTCGTCACAGCTCACCCAGGCGGTACCCCACGCCTCGCACCGTCCGGACGACGCCGGGCCCCAGCTTGTTGCGCAGGTAGTAGACGTAGGTGTCCACGATCGACTCGGTCCTGGCGCCGTCGAAGATCCGCTGCCGCAGCGAGGTGCGCGTGTGCACCTGCCGGGGACGGGCCGCCAGCGCGTGGAGCAGCCGGCACTCCTGGCCGGACAGCGTCACCTGCTCGCCGGACGGCAGGCGTACGGTGCAGGACGCGGAGTCGAGCCAGCCGGCGCCGAGCGGCAGCAGCGCGGCCTGGTCCAGGTTCCTGCGGTGCAGGGCGCGCACCCTGGCCAGCAGTTCGTCGATCTCGAACGGTTTGACCAGGTAGTCCTCGGCGCCCGCGTCGAGTCCGGTGACCCGGTCGGCGAGGGCGCCGAAGGCGGTGAGCATCAGCACCGGCGCGGTGACCGCCTGCCGGCGCAGCCGCCGCAGCAGATCGAGCCCGTCGACCACGGGCAGCCCGCGGTCGATGATCATCGCGTCGTAGCCGCGGCTCAGCGCCAGATGCAGCCCCCGCTGGCCCTCCAGCGCCAGGTCGACCGTGTAGCCCTGGTCGTTGAACACCTCGACCAGCATGTCTCCCAGCTCGCGGTCGTCCTCCACGAGCAGCAGGCGCAAGGAGCGCGGTTCGGATGTCCCCGATATCCGTGCCACCGGACAACCGTGGCACCGCGATGGGGAAATTTCCAGAGTTCGGAATGCCGTCCCCGGAAACATCCCCCCATATTCTGCGAATGTCCGAGTTCACACATGAAATTAGATGAAACCGGTTTCGCCCGCCGCCGCACCCACAGGCGCAGCGCTCCCCGTTTTCCTCGCATCGGCCCGTTCGAGGCGCTCCGGCAGCGCGAGTTTGTACAGCGGCAGCGCTCCCGCCGTGGTGAGCACCGCCACGAGGACCAGCATCGCGAAGAGCTCCTGCGTGATCATGCCCTGCGCCAGGCCGATGTTGATGAAGATGAGGATCATCAATCCGCGGGCGTTCATCATCGCGCCCATCGCCCAGGATTCGCGCCAGCCGAATCCCAGCGCCCGCGTCGCGAGCGAACAGCCGAAATACTTCCCGGAGAAGGCCAGGGCCAGGATCAGCGCGAACATCAGGAGCGCGGAGCCCCCGGCGATACCGCCGAGATGGGTGTTCAGCCCCGAGAACGCGAAGAAGACCGGCAGCAGCAGGGTCGACACGACATCCATCATCCGGCCGTGCAGAGCGGCGCGGAACGCCGGCTCGCGCGGCATGGCCAACCCGGCGACGAAGCCGCCGAAGACCGAGTAGACGCCGATCGCGTCGGTGATCCATCCGGCCGTGAGCGGCACCAGCACGATCACGTACACGGCGCCGGCGCCGAGGCTGCCGGTGCGCGCGACGCGGCGGCCGAGGGGGCGCAGCAGCGGAGCCACCACCCCGAGCATCACCGCCGCGAACACCGCCGCCAGGGCGATGGTGCGCAGCGTGTCACCGGTGCCGCCGCCCAGGTGCACCGCCGACAGCGCCGCGAGCAGGCACCACGCCACGGCGTCGTCGATCGAGGCGGCCAGCAGGGCGATCCTGCCGATGCGGGAGTTCTGCAGCCCGCGTTCGTACAGGATCCTGGCGAGCATGGGGAACGCGGTCAGCGACAGCGCTCCCCCGAGGAACAGGGCGAACTCCACCCGGCCGACGTCCGGGCGGGAGAGGCTGTCCCACAGGACGAGACCGGCGGCGCCGCCGAGGACCAGCGGAGAGAGGATCCCCGACGCCGCCAGCACGCTCGCCTTGCGCAGCTCGCCCGGCTCCCGGGCGTCGTGGTCCATCCCCGCCCCGACCAGGAACATGTACAACGTCAGGCCGAGGGTGCTGAGCACGTACAGGACCGGCCTGACCTCGGCGGGGAACAGGGCCGCCTGGGCGTCGGGGAACAACGCGCCGAGCAGCGTCGGCCCGAGCAGGACGCCGGCGACCATCTCGCCGACGACGCGCGGCTGCATCACCAGGGTGGCCAGCCGGCCGCACAGCGCCGCGGCCAGCAGGATGACGGCCAGGGCCGGCAGCACCCTGAGGGCCAGCTCCAGGTTGGCGTCGGCCGCCTGGGCCTCGGCGTGGACAAGGGCAGGGACAGAAGCGGGGAGAAGGGCCGGAAGGGGCATGACATGTGCCTCCGCTCGTGGTCGGGACCTGAGATCGGCCGGTCGTCTACGTGCCCTGAGGGCGGGCGTCGCCGGAGAAGTGCCGCTCGCACAGCCGCAGCCGGCGCGCGTCCCACACCATGTACGTGCCGAGGACGAGCTGAACCAGGCTGCGCCAGACGTCCTCCCAGCCGTCCTTGAGCCGCATGGACAGCAGCGTCAGGCGGCGTCCCGGCCCGTGCCGCGCGCCCGCCGGACCTCCCGCGTCATGCGGGGTGAGCAGGCACGGTCCCCGGTTGGGCAGCGACCGGGTGTGCGCGGCGGTGGAGTCGAGCTCGTACGCCCGCAGGACCTCCCGCACCGCGACCCGCAGGGCGAGCGGCGCGAGCCGCCACGCCGGGCAGGGACGGTTCGCCGGCATGCCGAACGGGATGTGGTTGAGCTCCCTGGCCGGGGCGTGCCCCGGGGCGAAGCGCCGGGGATCGAAACGCTCGGGTTCGGGAAAGCCCGCGCGGTGGAAGGCGGGGTAGTCGAAGCACAGCACCGAGCCGGCCGGGATGACGACGCCCTCGCCGACGCGGATGTCGTCCGTGGTGACGCGGTGGGCGATGCCGAAGAGCGGGTAGAGCCGCAGCGTCTCCGCGATCACCTGGTCGAGGTAGCGGTCGTCTCCGGCACGGGCCCTGGCCTGCACGTCCGGGTGCCGGGCGAGCGCCATCAGCACGTGGGCCGTGGCCTCCGACATCTGCACCACCGCCGTGTTGAAGAAGGCGCCCTGGAGATACAGCGCCCGCTCCCTGGCCGTCAGGCCCGCCGGGAGCTCGTGCCTCACGCGGGGCAGCGACTCGACGAGATAGGCGGTCAGCCGGTCGCGCCGGTCCATGTGCCGCAGGCCACAGCACTTGAGCGCGGTCACGACGTCGTCCGCGTTGCCGACGATGAGCTCGCGGGCGTGCGGCGGGCACGGCTCGCCGAAGACGAGCTCGTAGGAGAACTCGGCCCAGGCCGGCATGATCAGGTCGCGCAGCCGGACCACTCCGTGCCTGCCCTCCAGTGCCCGGCCGACGCACCCGCGGGTGAGCTCCTCCACCCGCGCCCGCGGCAGGGACAGGATGCGGCGGGTGGCCAGGGCGACGGCGTCGTACCGCTCCCCCGCCTCCAGATGCTCCTGGTGCATCTCGGGCCCCGGCGACAGCCAGTACCAGAACAGGTCGGACAGGACGGCGCCCTCACTCCGGCCGGAGGCCGCCGGATGGGAGTAGACCTCCCTGAACCGGTCCACGCCGACCAGGTCGCCGGGGACCGCGATGCTCTCCTCGCCGTTGATCCTGGTGAACACCCACCCGCGCAGCGCGACGACGCGGGCGGGGAGCCACCGGGGCAGGCTGATCACGACGACGGCCACGGCCACCCACAGCGCCGCCCACACCGCCGTCAGCATCGCCGCACCAGCCCCGGCTCCAGGTCGTGCGTCGAGGCGAGGCCGCACAGGGTGAGCGCGTGCTCGACCTCGTCCCGCAGCAGCCCGAGCACGCGGGCCACGCCGCACTCGCCGCCCGCCGCCAGGCCCCAGATCACCGGACGGCCGACAGCGACGGCGGACGCGCCCAGCGCCATCGCCTTGACCACGTCGGTGCCGCGCCGGATCCCACCGTCCATCAGCACCGGTACGGCTCCGCCGACGGCGGCCACGATCTCCGGGAGCAGATCGACGCTGGCCGGAACGCCGTCGAGCTGGCGTCCGCCGTGGTTGGAGACGTACAGCGCCGACACGCCGTGGTCGAGGGCGAGGCGCGCGTCGGCGGGATGCGTGACGCCCTTGAGCACGATCGGCAGCCGGGTCATCCGTCTCAGCAGATCGACGTGCTCCCAGGAGATCACCGGTGACATGACGATCGGCCGCACCGTCCCGCGGTCGTCGTCGCGCAGGTTCTCGCAGCGCATGCCCTCGGGCAGGTCGTCGAAGCCGTTGCGCACATCCTGGTCCCGGCGTCCCCGGGCGGGCGAGTCCACGGTGACGACCAGCGCCGCGCACCCGGCCGCCTCGGCGCGCCGGACGATCGCCTCGGTGAAGGCCATGTCGGGCTGCACGTAGAGCTGGAACCACAGGGTGGCGCCCGGCGCCGCGGCCACGACGTCCTCGACGGCGACGGTCGCGGCCATGCTCACGATCATCACGGTCTCCGCGGCGGCCGCCGCGCGGGCCGTGGCCTTCTCCCCCTCCGGGTCGGCGAGCCGGTGGAACGCGGTCGGCGCCACCAGCACCGGCATCGCCGCGCGGCTGCCCAGCAGGGTGACCCCGATCCGAGGGCTCCCCGCGCCGCGCAGGACCCGCGGCAGCAGCGCGAGCCGGGCGAACGCCGCCTCGTTGGCCTTCACCGTGACCTCGTCGCCTGCCCCGCAGGCGAAGTAGTCGTAGTGGGCGGGGTCCAGCCGGGCGCGGGCCGCCGCCTCGAAGTCCCGGATCGCCGGCAGCACGGCCGTCACACCGTGACCGGGAGGCTCTGGCGCTGGAAGAAGTCCCGGAGCGGGCGCAGGTGCACCTTCTCCGATGTCCAGTCGTTCTCCAGGTTCTCGGTGACGTGGTGGACGGCCTCGACCACGCCGCCTCGATAGCGGCGTACGACCGGGTGGAGGTAGTGGCCCTCGTCCGCACGCTCCGCGTCGCTCTGCCTGATCCGCCCCACCGAGATGTCGAACGGGTCGATCTGGTCGTGGTGCGGGCCGTACTCCAGGGTGATCGCGAAGTGGCCCGCGTCGCCGACCGGCGGGCCCTGCAGGTCGATCGGCAGTTCCTCCAGGTAGCGCATGCCGCCGAGCCCGTCCGGGACGATCATGTCGGCGAGCACCCCGAACTGCTGCCACAGCGCCGAGCTGCGGTTGACCCGTTCGAGCACGGCCGCCGCGAGCGCGTCGGGATCGGCGGGGAGGTCGCGGCCCGGCCAGGGAACGCCGTGATGCCGGTGCTCCAGCATGCGGTGCAGGGCGCGCACGCCGTAGCGGAATCCGTGGATGAACCCGTTGGTGCCGCGCTTGAAGTCGAGCGACTGGGTGATCGTCCCGGCGAAGTGGAGACCGGGCACGTTGACCGACTCGTAGGCCGGGGTCAGCGCGGGGAACCGGTCCCCGATCGTCAGCTCGGGACGGCACTCGGGGGAGAAGAAGGACGCGTCGAACCGGAATCCGGTGCAGACGATCACCCGGTCGTACGGGATGTCCTTGGTGACCTCGTCGGCCCGGACGAAGGCCACCGTCACCAGGTAGGAGCCGTCGGCCCGGCGCTCGATGTGCCTGATGTCGCCGTCCAGCACGGCGTTCTGCAACTTGAGCTGGTAGGTGTCGAGGAAGCCGGCGTTGACCGCGCGCAGGTGCCCGACGAAGTGGGTCCGCCAGGCCAGGCGCACCGAGTGCGGCCCGGCCACGTGGACGACCGCGGCCGTCTCCAGAAGGTTGTCGGCGGTCTCGAAGGCCGAGTTGGCCTTGCCGATGACGAGCACCCGCATGTTCGTGTAGTCCGCGGGGTCGATCGAGTGGGTGCCGTACTGCTCGGCGGTCTCGATGCCGGGGATGCGCGGGATGTTGGGCAGGGAGACCCCCGTCGCGACGATCACCCGCCATGCCCGGTAGATCCGGCCGTGCTCGTCGGTCACGACGAACGGGCCTTCGGCGTCCGGGCGCGTGACCTCGGCGACCCGTGCGTCGTACGTGACGTGCAGGCCCTGGAAGGCGACGAAGTCCTCCAGATAGCGGACGAAGTCCTCGGCGGCGGGGAAGTAACGGTCGCTGTAGCGGGTGAACAGGAGACGGGGGTCGTCCGACAGCAGCGAGTTCCAGTCCATCCGGAGGTTGAGCTCCGGATCGTCCCATCCGGTGTACTTCTTGTTGATGGAGATGAGCTTCCGATGGCGGGGGAAGGTCCGGAAGAACGCGCCGGGCTCGGGCGCCGCCTCGAGGATCCGGTAGCCGCGCCCCGCCCGGTGCAGGAAGTGGCCCATCTGCAGGCCCGCCGGTCCGGCGCCGACCACCAGGTAGTCCAGGATGTTGTCCGGCACTGACGCCTCCCTCACTGGGGTGGTTGAAGTTTCACCAGTGTTGGCGGGCGATTCTCAGAGATGGATCAGAGCGCGACGACAGATGCCGTTCCACCAGGGCACGCTTGTCCGGTTTGCCGCTCGGCGCAGCCGGTACGGAGGACACCGTCGTGATCGTCCGGGGGACGCTGTCCGCGCCGAGCTCGGTCCGCACCAGCTCCGCCAGGGCGGCGTGGTCCGGGCTGCGGCCCGGAGCGGGGACGACGAACGCGTGGACGGCCTCCCCGGTCCGCTCGTCCGGCGCGCCGGCCACGTACGCCTCGGCCACGTCGGGATGGCCAGCCAGCGCCCGCTCGATGGGACCGGCGTAGACGACGATCGCGTTCACCATGATCACGTCCCTGGTCCGGCCGGCCAGGTGCAGCAGGCCGGTCTCGTCGAGGTGCCCGAGATCGCGGGTGCGCAGCCAGCCGTCCCGCAGCACGTCGCGGGTCTCCTCCGGCTGATTCCAGTAGCCCGCCATCAGGTAGGGGCCGCGCACGTGGATCTCGCCGGTGCGTCCCGTGGCGACCGGGCGGCCCTCCTCGTCGCGCACGCTGATCTCCACGCCGGGGTGCGGGCGGCCGACCGAGCCGGGCGCGTCGTGGCCCTCCTCCGGCGTGAGCATGGAGATGGCGCCGGCCTCGGTCGCGCCGTACACGACGTGGACGACGGGGCCCAGCCGGTCCAGCGCCTCCAGCAGCCGATGCGGGCTGAGGGGCGACCCGGAGACCGTCAGCGCGCGCAGGCTGCCGAGGTCGACCGGCTCCTCGCGGAGCAGGTCGAGCATCTGGCACAGCCGGGGCACGGTCACGATCGCCCCGGTGATCCGGTGCCGCTCGATCGCGTACGGGAACAGTGGCCGGCCGTCCTCGTCGGGGATCACCGCGGTGCCGCCGCCGAGCAGGCACGGCGCCAGGAACTCCAGCACCACCAGGCTGGACAGGGTGCCGAAGAGCATGTAGCGGTGGAATGACTCGCCGAAGCCGGGCGCTGCCGACGACCAGCCGCGAAGGGCCGACCAGTGCGCCGCCAGGGCCCGGTAGGTGAGCACGCAGCCCTTCGGCCGGCCCGTGCTGCCGCTGGTGAAGGTCAGCAGGGCCGCGTCGTCCGGGCGTGCCGTCACGGCGGGGAAGCGGCCGTCGCCGGCATGGGCCAGGAGGTCGGCCACCCCGGGGGCGGGTCCCAGCGACAGCACAGCGGCAGGCTCGGCGGACCCGGCGACGTGGAGCAGTTCCGGCGTCGCCGTCGAGCCGTCGACGACCACGGCGTCGACTCCCGCGCCGAGGACGTCGGCGAGCTGACGGGCCGTGTACCCGGGCTTCACGCTCACGACGCGACAGCCCAGCACGTGCGCGGCCATCTGGGCGGCGAACCCTTCCGGCGAAAGCCCGGTGCGGACGGCGACGCCCTTGCCGGGGCCGAGTCCCGCATCGCGCATCGCGCCGGCCATGCGCCCGATGAGCTCCAGCAGCTCGCCCCGGGAGACGATCCTGTCGCCCTGTTCGAAGGCGGGCGTGCCGGGCGAGCCGCGCAGCGCCTCCAGCAGCAGGTGGGGGAAGGATTCGGCGGCGTGCTCGGGCGGCCCGCCGGAGTCCGGCGGCTCGGTGTGCGGCGCGGTCAGCGGCTCAGTGGGCGGCACGGTGTGCGGCTCAGTGGGCGGCGCGGTGTGCGGCTCAGTGGGCGGCGCGGTGGGCGGCGCGGCGCGATCGTGGTGCGTGGCGCGGGTGACGGGATCGTGCATGTCCGGCTCCTTCGTCTCGCGAGGCACCCGCCCGCGGCGACGACACGACCGGCCGCGGCGCGGGCGCCGGTGTGCCACCGGCGGTCGCGACGGTAGGCGGCGCAGATCAGAGCCGGATCAGAACGCGCGCCCGCGAGCCGTCGTGGGAGCGGCACAGTGGGAGGGCAGGCCGGGAGCGGCCCGGTGGCGAGGGGCCCGGTGGGAGGGGCCCGGCGGGAGCGACAGGGCGGGATTGGCGGGGCGGGATCGGCAGGGTGGGATTGGCACAGCTCAGCCCGTCGCGAGCATCATCGGGGCGAACATGCGGGTCCGGTCGCCGGGGACCGGCCTGCCGCCGTGGACCATGAAGGACGTCGAGAACGCCTGTGACAGGCCCCGCTCGCCGAGCCAGTCCAGCAGGCCCGGCCGGGCGCGCTCGGCCTCGATCCGCACCAGGCCTCCGGCCTTCCGCGCGAGGTCGGTGACGAGCGCGCGGGCGACCGCCTCGCCGTCGGCGACCACCGGCCCGATGAACAGCGTGTCGACGCTGCGCCACGACACGGCGTAGCCGGTCAGCCCCGACTCGTCCTCGGTGACCCTGACCTCCTCGGCGAAGGCGAACAGCCGCGCCAGCAGATCGGCCCGGTCGGCGCCGAAGACCTCCCCGTCCAGCGCCAGCAGGGCGCCGAGATCGGCGTCGAGGTCGGCCGGTCTCGACAGGACGGGGTCGTGCCCGGTGCGCAGGCGCCCCACGCGCGCCTCGGTCACGCCCAGCGCCTCGAATCCGAGCTTCTCGTACAGCGGCCTGCCGAACTCGGTGGCCCAGAGGAAGACGGTCGCGTCACCTGCCGCGTCGAGCACGTGCGTCATCAGCCGGCGGCCCAGCCCGCGTCCGCCGTACCGGGTGGCGACCAGCATCATGCCGATGCCCGCCGCGGCCATGCCGTACCGGGTGAGCGTGACCGTGCCCGCGAGATCTCCCGAAGGGGCGTCGATCGCGTAGACCTCGGCGTTCTCCAGGAGGAACAGCCACTTGCGCTCCTCCCGGGCCCAGGCCCTGTCCTCACTTAGGGCGAGGCATCGGCTCAGGTCCTCGGGTCCGAGCCGGCGTACGGGAAGCTCGGTGGCCGGCGTGGTGAGCGGGTCGGGCATGCGTTCTTCCTTGTCCGCGCCGGTCGCGGCCCCGGCGCTCGTGGCGGCATCCGAGGCTAGCCGCACCGCCGATCATGCGGAAACCGATTTTCTCCAGGAAAAACCACTGTCCGGCGGGCGAGGAATCTTGTCACGATCGTGCCATGCGACACTGGCCGCTCTTATCCCTGCGACTGACGACCCCCCGCCTGGAGCTGCGCCTGCCCGGCCTGGACGACCTGGACGCGCTCGCCGACCGGGCGGCCGAGGGCGTCCACGACCCCGGCGAGATGCCGTTCGGCGAGCCGTGGACGGACGCCCCGCCGCACGAACGCGCCCGCTCGACCGTCCAGATCCACTTCCGGCAGTGGGGCACCTGGTCTCCCGGCAACTGGGCGTGCTCGTTCGTGACCGTGTGGGAGGGCCAGGTGGCCGGCGTGCAGGAGATGCGGGCCGTCGACTTCGCGGTCACCCGGGAGGTCACCACCGGTTCCTGGCTCGGGCAGCGCTTCCAGGGCAGAGGCATCGGCACCGAGATGCGCGCGGCCGTCCTGCACCTCGCCTTCACCGGCCTCGGCGCGCGGTACGCGACGTCGTCCGCCTTCGTGGACAACACGAAGTCGCTGGCGGTCTCCCGGCGGCTCGGCTACCGGGAGGACGGGCTCGCCGTGGAGAAGCGCAGGGGCGAGGCCGCGCTGCAGCAGCGGCTGCGGCTGTCGCGCGACGAGTGGACGACCCCCGACGGGTTCGAGATCCACGGCCTCGAACCCTGCCTCCCCCTGTTCGGAGCCTCGGACGGGATCACGGATGCAGGGGGAGCCCCTTGAGCGTCTTGTCCACGGCGTTCTTGGGGCCGTGGACGGCCAGCCCGACGAGCGGCATCTCCTCGGCCGTCACGGCCCGTACGGCGGCCCGGTTGTCCACGTCGTTGCCGGTCTTGAACATCTCCTCGATGTAGACGGCCACGGCGAGCCCCCGTTCGACGGCGCGGGCGCGCACGCGGGCCAGCCCGGCGGGGTCCGCGGCGTAGACGAGCACGGGCTGGCGGAACATCGGCAGATAGGAGGTGCCCGAGCCGTCCTCGTACCGCTCCCCGATCACCTCGGGGGCTCCCCCCGCGACCGCGCTCGCCAGGAACGCCGTCACGTTCAGCTTCTGCCACACGGCCAGGTCCCTCCGGACCACAATGCCGATCTTGGTGTCGAAACGCATGCGCCCCAGCCTGCCTCCGCGCGTACGTACGGTCTTGTACGCTCGTGCGCCGCCCATCCGCGCACAATGGTGCTGTGGCACACGATTGGTCCCGCTACTGGCGCTCTCCCGACCGGTCGCTGGAGGCCATGCACGCCCACTTCGCGCGGCACGTCTACCACCGGCACAGCCACGAGACGTATTCCTTCGGCGTCACCGAGGAGGGCAACCAGGCGTTCACCTGCCGGGGAGCCGCGCACACCAGCGTGACGGGCATGGTCATGGCGTTCAACCCGGACGACCCGCACGACGGGCACGCCGCCGATGCCCTCGGGTTCACCTACCGGATCGTCCACATCGGGCCGGAACTGGTCACCGGCGTGCTGGGCGACGTGGCCGGGCGGGAGACGGGACCGCCGTTGTTTCCCCACCCCGTCGTCCGCGACCCGGCGCTCGCGGCCGGGCTCAGGGCGCTGCACACGGCCCTGCTCGGGGGCGCCGGCGCGCTCCGCCGGGACGAGTTGCTGACCGCCGTCGTCTCCTCGATCGTCCGGCGGGCCGCCACTCAGCCGGTGCGCGCGCGGGAGGCCACCTCCGCGGACGCCCGCCGCATCGCCGAGCGGGTGCGAAGCCGCCTCCAGGACGCCCCGCTCGCCGAGATCACCGCCGACGACCTCGCCGCCGTGACCGGGCGCAGTAGGTTCGCCGTCTATCGCGCGTTCCGTGCCGTGTACGGCATGGCGCCCAGCGACTACCAGCGCCTGCTCCGGTTGCGTACGGCCCGGCGGCTGATCGCGCAGGGCCGTTCACTGGGCGAGGCGGCGGCCGAGGCGGGGTTCGCCGACCAGAGCCACCTCACCCGGTGGTTCGTCCGCTGTTACGGCATAAGCCCCGGGAATTACCGGGCGGCCGTGGCGGTCTGATTTCAGGCCGCCCACCGCCCGCGCCTGCCCGCGTACGCGGCGGCCCCCGCGAGCAGCCCGGCCAGCAGCAGGTAACCCGAGGTCAGGGACAGCGCGGTCGCGACCGCCCCGACAAGGAGCGGGCCGCCCGCGTCGCCGATCTCCCGGCCGACCTCGGCGCTTCCCATGGTCTGGCCCATGCGCTCGGGAGGTGTGGCCTCCGCCAGAACGGCGAACCCGAGCGGGGTGACCAGCCCGATCCCCGCGCCTGCCGTCGCCGCCGCGAGGACGAGCGGGACCACGCCCGGCACGGCGGCGAGCACGAAGGCCGCCCCGCAGAGCAGCAGCCCGGTGGCCAGACCCCGGACCGGGCTGATCCTCCTCGCGTCGAGCGCCCGGCCCGCGAGTGGCTGGGCGACGGCGGAGCACGCGGCCAGCACGGAAACGGCCACACCGGTCGCGATCGGCCCGAGCCCGTCCGCCCGCCCGGACACCGGCAGGAAGCCGACTCCCACCGACAGTGCCGCCGTGCCCGCGGCCAGGGCCGTCATCGGCCTCAGGAACCCGGGATCGGCGAGACGCCGGATGAGGTCCCCCACGGTCTGCCTGGTGCGCGGCAGCGGAGGCACCCGGGGCACCGTGAGGGCCGCCCAGCAGGCCACCGCGGCGGCCAGCACGGCCATGACCGCGAACAGCGAGCGCAGGCCACCCGCCGCCACGACCGCTCCGCCGAGGAAGGGGCCGATCGTGTAGCCGGCGCTCTTGTAGAAGCCGTACGAGCCGAAGGCCCGGCCGCGCGCGGTCTCCGGGGTCAGCCGCGCCACCAGCGCGGACGCCGCGGGCGAGAACGCCGAGGCCGCCGCGCCCTGCCCCAGCCTCGCCGCCAGGAGCCACCCGGTGTCCGGGAGACCATGGGACCGGGCCGCCACCACGTAACCGCCCGAGGCGAGGACGAACGCGACGAGGCCGCCCACGAGCACCGGGCGCGGTCCGATCCGGTCGGCCAGCGTGCCGAACGCCGGTTTGAGCACGACCTCGGCGCCGTCGTACAGGGCGAGCAGCAGGCCGAGCCGGAGCAGGGACGCTCCCGCGTCGTCGCCGGCCACGCCGAGACTGGCCGCGATGCCGTGTGCGCCGAAGGCGGTGGTGAACCCGGCGGCGTACAGGGGCCGCAGGCGCACGCGGCTCACGGGCCGGTCCGGGACCGGCGCGTCACGCCAGGCGCGGCGGGAATCCGCCGGTGGCCACCGGCCCCCAGGACGTCGGGGTGATCCGCACCAGCGACTTGCCCTGGCGGACCATGGCCGCGCGATACTCCTCCCAATCGGGGTGCTCGCCGGAGATCGAGCGGTAGTACTCGACCAGCGGCTCCAGTGCCTCCGGCAGGTCGAGCACCTCGGCGGTGCCGTCCACCTGCACCCACGGCCCGTCGAAGTCGTCCGACAGCACCACCACGCTCGCGCGCGGGTCGCGGCGGGCGTTGCGGGCCTTGGCACGTTCGGGATAGGTCGACACGACGATGCGGCCCTCCGCGTCGACTCCGCACGTCACCGGGGACGCCTGGGGGCCGCCGTCGCGTCTCGTCGTGATCAGGATCGCCCGGTGGCGACCACGGAGGAAGTCGAGCAACTCCTCACGGGAGACCTTGTCCGCGGTCGCGATCCTGGGGCTCATGCTCGCTCCTCGCCTTCGGCTCGCAGCGGCATTCGCCAGGCGCTGTACTTATTGATTCGCTCGCTACGCTCACTCATGCTCGCTCCTCGCCTTCGGCTCGGAGTGCGGTCATGCCGGAGGCGTGCCATCCAGCACCTCGCCAGGCGCTGTACTTATTGATTCGCTCGCTACGCTCACTCATGCGGCCACTTTAATCAGCTTCGATCAGCATCCGGAGGCGCGGCTCCGCTCCACCAGGCCGGTGACGCCGTCGAGCAGGAGCCGCATGCCGAGCTCGAACAGGTCGTCGAGGCGGAAGTCGTACCCGTCCTCGCCCAGGTCGCCGATGACCTTGGCGAAGGCCGGATAGCGCCCCGACCCCGCGATGGCGCTGAGCGCCGGCCCCTGGACGTCCATCCACTGGTCCTCGGACAGGCCGGTCGCCGCCGCGATCTGCGCCTCGCGCTCCAGGTTGATCGCGAGGCCCTGCACGTGGCTGTAGAGCAGGATGTGGACGTCGAGGACGGTCGCGGGATCGAGGCCCAGACCGTCGAGGGCGGCCAGCGCCCAGTCGGCGTGCGCGGTCAGCCCGGGCAGCGGCAGCGGCCTGCCGAGCGGGCTGAGCTGCGCCAGCCAGGGATGCCGCCGGAAGGTCGCCCACAGCGTGCGGCCCGCGATCTCCAGCCGTTCCCGCCAGCCCGCCGGAGGATCGGCGGGATAGCCCAGCTCGCCGAACGCGGCGTCCGCCATGAGCAGGATCAGGTCGTCCTTGCCTCCGACGTACCGGTACGGCGACATGGCCGCGACCCCGAGCCGGGCCGCCACACCGCGCATCGACAGCGCCGTCAGCCCCTCCGCGTCGGCGATCTCGATGGCCGCCCGTACGACCCGTTCTCGGGTCAGCTCGCGTTCGGTCCCCGGGCCGGGCCGCCGCCGCGCCGTCTCCGCATCGCGTGAGGGCGGCGGCGTGAGGCGGGTCCGATCTACCGGTTGCGCGGCGGCTCCCGGCGCGGTTGGGGAGGCCGGGAGTGGAAGGGCCGGTGACGGGACGGCAGGGGAGGAGATGGCCGGCGGCGGCTCGGCGACGACCGTGCCGACGCGGGGTTCGGCCCGGACCAGCCCTTCCCTGCGCAGCTCGGCGAGCGCCCTCGTCGCGGTGGCGAGCGCGACCCCCCACTGCGCGGCCACCTGCCGGGTCGAGGGCACCCGATCACCGGGCGCCAGCTCGCCCTCGGCGATCCTGCGCCTGAGCTCGGCGGCGATCCTCGCGTACGGCGGTGTCACGTCGCCCTTCCCTTCTGTACTAGGACAGAACCTAGCTGTCCTAGTACACAAACACACAATAACCACAGGTTGCGCGGCTTTTGCTTACACCGTACATTCATCGTGCATACAGCATCCACACCCCAAGGGAGCTTCGATGACCAACGTGCTCGTCTCCGGCGCCGGTGTCGCGGGGATCACGCTCGCCTACTGGCTGCGCCGCCACGGCTTCGCCCCGACCGTGGTGGAGCGCGCGCCCGGCCTCCGCGCCGGCGGGCAGGCGATCGACGTACGCGGCGTCGCACTGGAGGTCGCCGGCCGCACCGGCGTACTCGACGAGGCCCGGCGCCTGCGCACCACCCACCGCGGCATGTCGGTGTACGACGGCGACGGCAACGAGATCATGCGCTCGGAGGAGACGACCTACAGCAGCGGCCGTCTCGACAACGACGACATCGAGCTGCTGCGCGAGGACCTCACCCGCCTGCTGTACGACCGCACGCGCGAGGACGTCACCTTCATGTTCGGCGACTCGATCGCCGCGCTGGAGCAGGACGAGCGGGGCGTGCTGGCGCGGTTCGAGCACGCCGAGCCGCGCCGGTACGACCTGGTGGTGGGCGCGGACGGCCTGCACTCCACGGTCCGGCGCCTGGCCTTCGGGCCGGAGCAGGAGTTCGTCCGTCACCTGGGGACCTACCTGGCCGTCTTCGGCATGGACAACTTCCTCGGGCTGGAGGACTGGCAGGTCTGGATGCAGGACGGGGAGCGCGGATACGGCGTCTTCCCGGTGCGGGGGAACACCGAGCTGCGGGTCACTCTGGGCTTCCGGTCCGAGCCGCTCGACCATCGGGACCCCGCCCGGCTGCGCGCGGCCGTGGCCGAGGCGTTCGCGGGCGCGGGCGGCGAGACGTCGCGGCTGCTGAAGGGCATGGAGGAGGCGGGCGACTTCTACTGCGACTCCATGGCCCAGATCCACATGGACCGGTGGACGTCGGGACGGACCGCGCTCGTCGGCGACGCCGCCTGCTGCCCCTCCCCTCTATCGGGCCAGGGCACGAGCCTCGCCCTCGTGGGCGCGTACGTGCTGGCCGCCGAGCTGGCGGCGGCGGGAGGCGCGCACGAGGCCGCCCTCGCCCGCTACGAGCGGCGGATGCGGCCCTTCGTGGCCCTCAACCAGGCACTGGCCACGGAGAACCCGGGCAGAGGGGCCTCCGAGGAGTCGGTCGATCGTGCCAAGGACGCGATCTCCCTGGACGGGTGAGGGCCCGCCGGCGCTTTACCTGCCCTCTACCCGACTAGCACCCACTACGTACGTATGCCTCGAACAGGTATCGATACGGGTGTTTTCCCCCTGCCCGCCCCAAGACGCAAGAGGGCAGTCTGAAAACGTCTTAAAGAGTGCATGAGAGTCAGGGGGACCGATCATGTGCCAGCACCACCCGCAGTGCCCGTCGGCGGACGCACCGGACCGCGACGCGGCCTGTCTGATCGCTTTCCACCCGGAGCAGGGATGGGGCCTGCTCTGCAACGGCGTGGTGCTCTTCGACGACCGCGGTGAGCTCATGCCGGACGGCCGCAGCATTCCGGCTCGCGCGTCTTTGGGGTGTGCCGCATGAGTCTGCTCATTTCCGTTCAGGACGAAGCACTGTCACCCGCGTCACCGTCGTCCCCACAGGGCGGCGACACGCCCGCCGCGCCGCAGCGCCGGCGCTCCGCGGTCCGGAACCGCTGGGAGGCGCTGCGGAAGCGGGTTGGCGACCTCGCGATCCAGCTCGTGAACGACCCCGACGTCGAGACGGCCTCCTGGCGGCTGCCCGCCGACGCCGCCTCCGCCGGGCTGGCCCGGCGGCTGGTCCACGAGCGGCTCGGCTCCTGGGGCATGGAGAACCTGTCCGACGTGACGCAGCTGCTCGTGAGCGAGCTGGTCACGAACGTGCTGTGCCACACCTGCTGCGGCGACCTCGTCGTACGGCTGTCGGCCGTCGAGGGGCTGCTGCGCTGCGAGGTGGAGGACTGCGACGACGCGATGCCCGAGATGGCCCGGCCCTCCGAGGGCGAGGAGCACGGGCGCGGACTGCGGCTGATGGACTCGCTGGCCTGCTGCTGGGGCGCGGAGCCCACCCGCCAGGGCAAGATCATGTGGTTCGAGCTGCCCGTCTACGCCCTCCGCTGACCGGCCCGCTCATCGGGCCGGTCGCGCCGTCCGCGACCTGGCCGTCCGCGTACTCGCTCAGCCGTTCCTGCACCCAGGCGGCGACCTGGGCCCGCGACTTGAACCCGAGCTTGTCGAGAATGTGCTCGATGTGGCCTTCCGCGGTGCGTTGAGAGATCACCAGCCTGCCGGCGATGTCCTTGTTGCTCAGTCCCTCGGCGACAAGGTGCGCGATCTCCGTCTCCCTGCGCGTCAGCGGTGCGATCCGGCCCTCGAACGGCGCCGGCTCGCGAACGGCCGGCACCCGTTCGAGCAGGGCGCACACCAGGGCCTCTTCCCTCGTCAGGGCCGCGCCTCGGGAGAACTCGGTCTGGAAGGCGCGCTCGCCCAACGCCTCCACGGTGGCCGCCTCGCACTCGTCGTGACAGCGGATCATGTAGCGGAACTCCGCCAGCCGCGCGCCCACGGCCTGCCAGCAGGTCCGCACGACGCCGAGCAGCCGGGCCGCCCGCTCGTACTTCTGCTCGCCGGCGGCGAACCAGGCATGGGCCTCCAGGTTCATGCCCATGCCGATCTGGTCGCCCATCGCCGTGTTGTAGCGCAGGCTCTCGTTGTTGATCTGGCAGGCCGCGCGTGTGTCGCCCCGGTTCCAGGCGTCGATCGCCAGCGCCAGCAGCGCGTACGCCCGGTGCCAGCCCTCGCCGTACAGGTCGCACAGGGCCACGCACTCCTCGGCGAGATCACGGGCGGCCGGACGGCCGAGGAACGCGTTGGCCAGGGCGAGCCGGTTGAGGGCCAGTGCGAGGCCCATGGGGTTGCCGACGGCGCGGTGGGCGGCCTCCGCCTCCTCGTATCGCCGCATGCCGCTCTCCAGGTCGCCCACGGACACGGCCGCCATGCCGGACAGGAACGCGATGTAGCCGAGCGTCACCCGCAGCCCGAGCCGCTCGGCGATCGAGGCGGCCTCCTCCAGCCGTGCGAGCGTGGTGGCGCAGTCGCCCCTCAGCAGGGAGATCCAGGCGCCCGCCCACAGCGCGTGGGCGCGCACCTCGCCGGGTTCCGTGGCGGCGGCCAGGCTCCGGTCGAACCAGCCCGCCCCCTCCGACAGGTGGTAGCCGCTCCAGTGGTAGAGCAGCTCCGCGGTCATCGCCAGGCCCGTCTCGGCCTCTCCCGGCTCGCGCAGCGACCAGTCCAGGGCCTTGCGGAGGTTGACGTGGTCGGGCTGCAGGCGTTCCACCCAGGACTGCTGGGCGGCGCTGAACAGCTCCGCCCAGGCCCGTGAGGTGATCTTCCGGTAGTAGTCGCGGTGGCGCCGGTGCAGCGTCGCCTCCTCCCCGGAGGCGGCCAGCAGTTCCCGGCCGAACTGCCGCACCGTGTCGAGCAGGCAGTAGCGGACCATGCCGTCGGACTCCCTGCGGAGCAGGACCGACTTGTCGACCAGCCCCGCGACGAGTTCGAGCACGTCCTCGCGGGCGATCCCGTCGCCGGCGCACACCTGCTCGGCCGCCTCCAGGTCCAGGCGGCCGGCGAAGACCGAGACCCGCTGCCACAGCAGCCGCTCCTGCTCGGTGCACAGCTCGTAGCTCCACTCGAACAGCGCGCGCAGCGTACGCTGCCGGGGCAGCGCGGCCCGCGATCCCCCGGTCAGCAGCCGGAACCGGTCGTCCAGCCGTTCCAGCACCTGCCGCACCGACAGGGCGCGCAGCCGGACGGCCGCCATCTCGATCGCCAGGGGCAGGCCGTCGAGCCGGCGGCAGATCTCGGCCACCACCTCCTCGTTCTCCTCGGTCACCTCGAACCCGGGGACGACCGACGCGGCCCGCTCGGCGAACAGCCGGACCGCGTCCGACTCGGCGAGCGGCACCGCCGAGTCGCCGCCCGGAGTGGGCGTCGACAGCGGCGCCAGCTCGAGGATCTGCTCGCCGGCGATGCCCAGCGCCTGCCTGCTCGTGGCGAGGACCCGAAGGTCGGGGAGTGCACGGACCAGCGTGTCCACGAGCACCGCGCACTCGGCGAGGACGTGCTCGCAGTTGTCGAGCACGATCAGGGCCTGCCTGCCCCGCAGGCGTTCGACCAGCACGTCGAGCGGCGGCCGGGTCGAGTGCTCGTTGACCGACAGCGCCTCGGCCACGGCCTGCGCCAGGAGGCCGGGATCTTCGAGCGCGCCCAGCTCGACGAGCCGTACGCCGCCGGGGAAGGTCCTGCGGACCTCCTCGGCCGCCCGCAGCGCGAGGCGGGTCTTCCCCACCCCGCCCATGCCGATCAGCGTGACCACGTGCGAGGTCCCCAGCAGGCGTTTGAGCTCGGCCACCTCGTGCCGGCGCCCCACGAAGCTGGTCACCTCCGCGGGCAGCCCGTCCTGTTCCCCCCTGGCAACTCTCGTTCGCATCGCGGTCATGACGCCCACGCCGCCCCCGTCCTCGGTATGCCACCACGTCGTGGCACATACCCAGCGTACAAAGCGGTTCCGGCCGTCCTCTGTCCGCTCGCCGAGGCGTCCGGGCGACCCGGCGCCCCAGGGGGCGGGCTCAGCCCTTCATCCGCCGCAGGATCTGCTCGCGCCTGATCTGCAGGTCGTCGATGAGCGCCTCCTGCTGCTCGACGTTGGTCAGCAGGGTGGCCTTCTCCGCCATGTCCGTGGGCGCGTTCCAGCTCTGCCCGATCTCCTCGCGTAGCTGCGCGGTCTCCCTGCGCATGCGCTCGATCTGGGCGTCCACCTCGTCGAGCTCCTTCTTGAGCTCCGGATCGTCCATGCCTCACCGTCCCGTCGCGTCACTCGCGTTCGCCATGGAGTGTTCGTCCACCCCATTCCACGGGGACGGGAAACTATTCGGCGACGGAGACAGGGAGGTAGACGGTTTCGCCGGTCGCGCGGGCCCGCTGCGCCGCCGTCAGCCGCGCCACCAGGTAGGCCGGCATGAGCGAGGCGGCCTGCTCCGCGGTGAAGAACCCGTAGTCGTCCAGCTCCTCCTCCTGCAGGACCACCATCGTCCCGTCCTCGCCCGTTCCGTCCTCGAACGTGCCGCAGTCGAACAGGAAGTGGACCAGCGGGATCGGCCGGTCGTCCAGCGGCGGCACCCACTGGACCACGAGGAGGCGGCCCACCTGCCGGGTGAGGCCCAGCTCCTCGGCCAGCTCCCGGCCGCAGGCCGCCTCGGGCGACTCTCCCTCGTCGATGTGGCCGCCCGGCCAGCCCCAGTGATCGCGGTAGCCCGGCTTCACGAGCAGGACCCGCCCGGAGGAGTCGGTGAGGAAACCGGCCGCCGCGGCGGCCACCTTGAACAGCCCCGCGTAGAAGACGTCCGCCGGGATCATCGCAGCTCCGATCGCATGCCCCGAGCCTAGTCAGGGATGGTCCCCGAGATCACGCGGAGGAGTTGCCGGGCCGGATACGGCCTGCTCGCGCCGGTCCTCGTCACGCACCACCCGCGCCGGCACGCCCTACAGGCGGGTGGTGCGGAAGCGCGACCGGTACGCGGCGGGCGGCACACCGATCTCGCGGACGAACGCCCGCCGCATGGTCTCGGGCGAGCCGAACCCGGCGCGGCGCGCGACCACGTCGAGCGGATCGTCCCCGGCCTCCAGCAGGCCCCGCGCGGTCTCGATTCGGACGAGTTCGACGTACCGGGCAGGGGTGATGCCCGTCTCCCCCTTGAACAGGCGCGTGAGCTGGCGGACGCTCAGCCCCGCCCGGGCGGCCATCGCGCTCAGCCCGTGGTCCGCGGCGGGATCGACGGTCACCGCGTCCAGCACCGGCCGCAGGGCCTCGCCGCGCGTGGCCCCGCAACGCAGCCGCACGCTGAACTGCGACTGGCCGCCCGGCCGCTGCATGAACACCACCAGGTGCTTCGCGACCGTTCTGGCCAGTGCGGTGCCGTGGTCCTCCTCGACCAGGCCCAGGGCCAGGTCGATCCCGGACGTCACCCCGGCCGAGGTGATGACCCGGCCGTCCCGGACGAAGATGGCGTCCGGGTCGACCGTCACGCGGGGGTAGCTGAGCGCCAGCCGGTCTGCCAGGTCCCAATGGGTGGCCGCCCGGCGGCCGTCGAGGATCCCGGCCGCCGCGAGGACGAAGGCCCCGGCGCACACCGATGCCGTGCGCCCGGCCCGCTCGGACAGCCGGCGGACCTGTTCGAGCAGGGCCCGGTCGCATTCTGTGGCCGAGACGTCCGGGCTGCCCGGCACGAGCAGCACGTCGGGTGTCTCCCCCGCCAGGTCCTCCAGCGCCAGGTCGGCGCCGAGGCGGACGCCGCCGCTGGTCCTGATGTCCCGCCCGCCCGGGGAGGCGGTGCGCAGCCGGTACGTCGCTCCGTGCTCGTTGGCCACGGTGAACACCTCGAGCGGGCCGGTCACGTCCAGCAACCGGACGCCGTCGTACACGACGACGACCACGCAGTGACCCGCCCCCGCCCGGACGCCCATGCGTCCAGTCTGCGCCACCCCGCTCACCTCACCCGCCGGGCAGCTCAGAGCACCAGGAGGAGCGAGGTAGGCGTGTGCAGCCCGACCTCGTGGCTGACGCTGCCGCCGAGAAGTGCGCCGAGCCTGCCGTGGTGGCGGGGACCGAGCACGATGAGATCGGCTTTCATCGCGCGGGCCCGGTCGAGGACGGCGTCCGGGACGCCCTCGTGGAGGACGTTCACCACCTCACCGTCCGCCTCGATTCCGGCGGCGCGCAACGGGGCGAGGGCCTGGTCGACCACCGCGCGGGCCGTGGCGTCGTCCTCCAACGCGACCACCTGGTCATACACGGCCTCGCTCTCCTCGGCGTGGAGGACGTGGACCGCCGCGCCGGTGAGGCGGGCGAGATCGGTGACGGCCCGGATGACGCGGTCGGCCCGGTCGGAGCCGTCGATCGCGGCGAGAATGCGGGTGTACATGGAGTTTCTCCAGAGTGTGAGACGTGATCAGGACGGGGAGTGCTCGCGCTGGAACAGAGCGGCGACGGCGGCGAGAACAAGCAGACCGGCCGACAGCCACAGGCCCCTGGCGATGCCGCCCTGGCTGTCGGACAGCAGTCCAGACAATAGGGGGCCGACGGCCTGGCCCAGCGAGAAGGCCACCGTCAGCAGCGCGATGCCCGCCGTCCAGCCGTGCGCGGGGAGCATCCGCCGGGCGATCACGGTGGCGGCCGTGGGTCCGGCCATGAAGCTCG
Organism: Microbispora rosea; assembly: GCF_900156315.1. Taxonomy (GTDB): domain Bacteria; phylum Actinomycetota; class Actinomycetes; order Streptosporangiales; family Streptosporangiaceae; genus Microbispora; species Microbispora rosea. Next base: position 97,743 of record NZ_FTNI01000012.1, read on the forward strand.
CGCCGAAGACGACGGCCGACAGCAGCGCGGCGGCCGGTCCGGGGGTCATGATCAGCACGGGCAGCACGCCGAGGAAGACCAGCGCGGCGACGAGGGCGGGGGCGTGCCCGCCGCGTAGCCGTCCCGCGAGGTGGCCCCACACCGTCAGCGTGGCGACCGCCGAGGCCGCACCGAGCACGACGAAGAACACGGCGACGATCGAGGAGCCCAGCCCCTGGCTGCGCAGCAGTGCGACCGCGAACGTCATGTAACTCACGTATCCGGCTCCGAAGAGCACGTACCAGGCCAGCGTGGGGGCGAGGCGACGCACCTGACCGGCGGTGAGCAGGGCCGCGTGCGGACCGGTGGGCTCCGCGACCGCGCGGGCGCCGAGCCAGGCGGGCAGCAGGGCGGCGACCGAGGCGAGGCCCATCAGCAGCCAGCCGAGCCGCCAGCCCGCGTCCTGCCCCGCCGACAGCGCGGCCGGCACGACGAGCCCGGAGATCACCACGCCCGCGCCGACGCCCGCCATGTAGATCGCGACTGGCAGCGCGGCACGGCCGCGACCGGCGCCGGTCGCGACACGCGAGGCGAGAACGGAACCGACCACGAACGCGACCGCCGTGGTGAATCCCCCCACGAAGCGCAGGGCGAGCAGCGCGGGGAAGTTCGCCGTGGCCGCCGTCGCGCACAGGGACAGCGCGCTCACCGCGAGGCCCCACAGGAACGCGGCCCGGTTGCCCAGCCGCCGCGCCCAGACGGCGGCCGTGGCCGCGCCGATGATGTATCCCAGCGCGTTGGCCGTGTTCATGCCGCCGGCCTGTGCGTACGACCAATGGAGCCGCTCGTGCATCACAGGGAGCAGCAGAGCGTAGGCGAAGCGGGTGAAGCCGAGCGCGACGACCGGGCCCGCGGCCAGGCCGAGCGCGGTGAAGGCGTGCCGGGCGGGTGACGCGCCGACGGGCGCGGGGGATTCGGCGACGGCGCCGGGGTGATCGACAGGACGCATGCGATGGTCTCCTGGTGAACGGGTGAGGACACCTGGCATCAATGCGCTGGGCAGGGCGATCCATCGCCGTCGTATGGGACACGGATCCCTCGAATCCGGCCACGGCCGGCGCGACCCGGCCCTGAACTCGCGGACCCTCGGCGGAGGGCGCGGGAGTCGATCGTCTCGTGCGTGAGGAGACCCGCCCGGCGCTAGCCGGTCGTGTCGAAGCTCAGAGGCATGCGCAGCCCGAGCTGCGTGTACAGCTCCAACTGGTCGTAGTAGTAGCGCTGGCTGACGACGAGGTCGTCCGCCAGGTGCCAGAACCAGGAGCTGCGCACAGAGGTGAACCGTCCCGTCGGCGGCAGGACCTGTCCGTCGGCGATCAGGTACGGTCCCCGATGGGTCCCCGCCGCCTGCATCTCGGTCGCCAGCGCGTCACCGTGGCTGACCTTCCCCCAGAGCGTGAACCGCAGGTCCGGAAATCCCTCCCACATCTGCAGAATGTAGGAACCGATCTCCTCCGGGTCTCCCGCCTCCATCTCCGGCCCGACCACGACCGCGCCCGGCGCGAAGCAGCGCAACACGGCGTCGAGGTCATGGGCGTTCATCGCGGCGAGCATGCGGTCCACGACGTCGGACATCGCAGAACCCCCTCTCCGGATAAGCGTATCGAAGGCCTCAGAGGGTGTTCGATTGCCCGCTGTCGCGGCTGCTCTCCACGTCAACCGCTTCCGCGAAGCCGGGGACCATACCTATCTTCATCCCACGCACCGCCGGGGGCTGCCCGCCGCAGGTCCTTCATCAGCAGCAGGAGGTGCAGCGGGTCGCTCGGGCTCTGCTCGAACGCGGCGAGCCGCAAATAGAAGGCCCGCGCCGTCTCGCTCTCACAGTGGATGAGCAGGGCTCGGACACCGATCTGGTCCGCTACCCGCGCCACCCTCCGGAGGGCGTCCGCCACGAGCGCCCGTCCCAGCCCGATGCCCTGTTCGGCTCTTTCCACGCCCAGCCGGGCCAGGATCACCACCGGTTGTGCGTGACGACCGGCTCCCTTGAGCAGCCGTGCGGGAGCCTCGCCCGGAGTGACGCTCCCGGCCGCGAAAGCGTAGTAACCCACCACCTTGCCGCACCCCATGTCGCGGACGACGTAGACACGACATCCCCCGCTCGCGTGCGCCTGTAGCGCATGACGCGTCAGCCACTCGCTCTGCGCGGGAGAACCACAGTCGAAGCCGTCGAGGTCGTCGCCCTTCCTGACGGGGGACACCGAAGACAGCTTCACGGGTTTTCGTCCAGGATCGTCGGGGTCCTGATGAGCTCGGCGAGCCCCGGCACGTCACGGGACTCCCGGGACAGGGCCGCGTCGAATGCCTGCCACTGCTCCTCGTCAAGCCGGAAAACCGTTCGGTCCGCCAGCAACTCACGAGCGGCCGTGGTAGCCGCACCGAGGACGAACGAGGAGACGGTGTCCCCGGCCGCCTCGCTCGCACTCTCCAGCAGCCGCTTGGTCTCCGCGTCCACGCGCAGGTTGATGCGCTCCTCCTTGGCACCCACGACCAGAGCGTACGTACGTTGTGCAGCCATAACCAAGAGCTTAACAAGAAGATGAGCGAAGAGCGACCGGGCGATTACTTCAAGTACACGAAGGGGTCGGAGAAGTGGGAAGGGGCGAGGACTGCGGCCCGGGCGAGGATGTCCGTGCGGCTCCACGTCCCCCGAGCTGCGTGACCTGGTCGGCTTGTCACCCTGAGGCTTGAGCCGCACTCCCTGTTCCGAGGCTCACGAAGCCGCGGGGAACTGAGCCGGGAGGCCGTCCAGCAACTGGCTCAGCAGCGGGTATCCGCCGTCGACGCGGATCACCTGGCCGGTGACCGTGCTGAAGGCGCCGTCCACGAGCGCGGCGATCGGGCGAGCCAGATCCTGCGGCCGCAGCATCGTGCCGGTTACCGATCGGTCGCCGAAGTGGCGCCGGATGCCATCGGTGAACTTCTCAGCAGTGGCATCGGTACCGACCGCGCCAGGGGCGACGGCGTTGACGGTGATGCCGTCCGCTATGGCCTCGCCGGCGACCTGCAGGGCGAAGGCGTTCACGGCGGCCTTGGCGGTGGAGTGGGCGGCGCTGCCGATGATCAGCTCGGCGGCGGTGGCGGAGACGTAGACGATCCGGCCGGACCGCCGTCGGCGCATGACCGGCAACACCCGCCGGGTCAGGTGGTAGACGCCGGCCAGCTCACTGCTCACCTTGGCCGTGAACGCCTCCCACGGCACATGTTCCAGAGGACCGTAGGGCGGCGCCGCGGTGTGGGCGTTGCCCACCAGCACGTCGATCCGCCCGTGCTCGCCGACCACCCGGTCCACCAGCGCGGTGACCTGGGCCTCGTCAGTCACGTCGGCCTGGATCGCCTGCGCGGCGCCGATCTGCTCGACCACCAGCTCCGCGGACTCGGCGTCGCGCAGATAGTTGACGATCACGTGGTAGCCGAGCCGGCCCAACTCGTGCGCGGTCGCGGCCCCGATTCCCCGGCTGGCCCCGCTGACAAGCGCCACCTGCTTGCTGTTCATCTGTCTCTCCTGACTCACCGTACGAGGACGCGGGAGACATTAGGTTGTGGGCTTACTCTTTGTAAGTACGTACCGTGAGGTAAGCCCCAGAGACAGCAGTAGGTGGGCACGTGGATGAGAGCGACGCCCGGTGGATCAGTGACACGTTTCACAGCGACTGTCCCGGGCAGGAGGTGATGGAACATGTCACCGGACGGTGGGTGCCGCTGATCCTGGCCGCCCTGGCGCCTGGGCCGATGCGCTTTTTCGAGTTGCGCCGGCGCATCGAGGGCATCAGCGAGAAGATGCTCTCCGCCAAACTGCGGATCCTGGTTCGCGATGGGCTGGTGGCGCGCACCGTGGAGCCGACCACCCCGCCGCAGGTGAGCTATGAGCTGACCAAGCTGGGCCAAGGCCTGTCCCGCCCGTTCGCCCAACTGGTCCGCTGGATTTCGGCGCACACCCCGGAGGTCATCGCGGCCCAGCAGCGCTTTGACCACAGCGCGAATCCTGCGGATCAGGCGATTTCGAGTTTGTGATGCAGGTCGCGGCGGTCGTCGCCCCACGTCTTTCCGGCACATGGGTGGTGAGGGCCACGCAAGGGGCAAGAAGTACATAAGGGTAAAATGCATCTATGTGGGGCACACGGGTGAGAACAGTCGCAAACCCCTGATCTACTGGACCGCCGGTGTGCTCGCGTACATGGTCGCGGTCTTCCACCGCCAGTCGCTCGGCGTGACAGGGATCGACGCGGCGGCGAGGTTCGGGGTCGGGTCGGCGGCGCTGTCCACCCTCGCGATGCTGCAGCTGCTCGTCTACGCGGCCATGCAGATCCCCGTCGGCGTCCTGGTCGACCGCCTCGGTTCGAAGCGCATGCTGCTCATCGGCGCGGCGGTCATGGCCCTCGGCCAGCTTCTGTTCGCCGTCGCCACCGGCCTGGGGGCGGCCGTCGCCGGGAGGGTGCTGGTCGGCTGCGGCGACGCGATGACGTTCATCAGCGTGATCCGGGTGGTCAACGTCTGGTTTTCACCCCGCCGCAACCCGCTGATCGTCCAGCTCACCGGCATCCTCGGCCAGTTCGGCGCGGTCGTGTCGGCCGTGCCGCTGATCACCTCGCTGCACACGTACGGCTGGACGCCGACCTTTGTGTGGGCGGGGGGCCTGGGGGTGGTGGCCCTGGCCGCCGTCGGCCTCTTCCTGCGCGACCGGCGGCCGGAACGCCCGCCCGCGGCGCTCGGCGTGCGGGCGGCCTGGGCGGAGCCGGGCACCCGCCTCGGGATGTGGACCCACGCCGCCACCCAGTGCTCGTCGGCGGCCTTCACAATCCTGTGGGGCTATCCCTACCTGGTGCAGGGCCAGGGCCTGTCCCCGCGTACGGCCGGCGTGCTGCTGACCGCGCTGACACTGCTCGCGATGGGCTGCGGGCCGCTGCTCGGCCACCTCGCCGGGCGCTTCCCGCTGCGCCGTTCGTGGATGGTGCTCACGGTCATCGGCTCCTCGGCCTGCGCCTGGACGCTCGTCCTCCTGTGGCCCGGCCCCGCCCCGCTGTGGACGCTCGGGCTGCTCATGCTGGCCCTCGCCACGAACGGCCCCGGCTCGATGGTCGGCTTCGACTACGCCCGCACGTTCAACCCGGCCGAGCGCATCGGCGTTGCCACCGGCATCGTCAACGGCGGCGGCTTCGCCGCCTCGATGTCCCTGATCGCGCTCGTCGGGGTCGTCATGGACCTGCAGGACGACTTCCGCTGGGCGTTCGCCGTGCAGTATCCGATCTGGCTGCTCGGGGCCGTACAGGTGATCCGCTACCGTGCCCGCGCCCGCCGGCGCGCCGCCCTTCGGCCCACCCTCGCTCCGGCCCACGCCTGACCGGAGAGCCCCGCCTTGAGAGCATGAGCGAAGACTGTCTGATCACCTCATGTGAACGAAGGCGTCGGGGAAGTGGGAAGGGGCGAGGACGACGGCGCGGGCGAGGATGTCCGTGCGCGTCCGTACGGCGAGGTCGGGGTCCTCGTCGTACACGTAGCGGATCGTCGGGTCGGCCAGCTGGACGGGGTGGTGCAGGACGTCGCCGCTCATGACGACGTCGCCCGCCTCGACGATCTGGTGGCCGGGCGTGTGGCCGGGCGCGTGCAGCACCCGGACGCCGGGCACGGGCTCCGCGTCGCCGTCGATGACGTCGAGCGCGTCCCGCAGGGGATCGAGGATCAGCTCGCGCACCGGGCCGGCGGCCCACTCGGCCTCCGCTCGCTGCACGATGTAGCGGGCGTTCGGGAAGGCGGGGACGCCGTCCACGACCGCGCCGCCCATGTGGTCGCTGTGCAGGTGGGTCAGCACCACGACGTCCACGTCCTCCGGCGCGGTCCCGGCGGCGGCCAGTTCCGCGCCGAGACGGCCGGGCAGCGGCGCCCAGGTCGCGAGCGAGTCCGCGCCGCCGATCCCGGCGTCCACCAGGACCGTACGGCCCGCCGCCCGCACCAGGTAGCAGTGGAAGTGCAGCACCCACTCCTCACCGGGCTCGAACGTGGCACCGGCGAACATCTCGGGCAGCGGCTTGCGGACCGGATCCTTCATCGGCCCCACGGCATCGCAGAGCGGGACGATCTCGACACCGGACACGATTCTCGGCTCATGATGCGGCATCGCACCACCCTAGGTCCGGTCGTCGTTCAGCGGGCGGCGGCCGCGATGGGGGCGTAGTCGACGTCGAGGTCGGCGGCGTAGACGGCGCGCTCGCAGTGGGCGCAGCGGTAGAGGATCGGGCCCTCGTCGAGCTCGGTACGGCAGCGCGGGCAGCGGCGGCGGGTGCGGGTCATCTCGGTCTCCCCCTTGGAAAGTGCCTTGCGCGTCCATGGAACCTCCGCCGGCTTGCCGTGCTCCTGCAGTCGGCTTGCCACCGGTTCGCACTCCGCTCGGGGTGGATGATGGACGAGTGCTCGCCGACGTCATCGACCACCTCGTCTGCCCGGCCTGCCGTACGGCGGTCCACCTGGCCGAGGGGTCGGTCAGATGCGCGCACGGCCACTCCTTCGACGTGGCGCGGCAGGGATACGTGAACATGCTCACCCGCCCGGCCGGCACGGCCGACACGCCCGCCATGGTGGCCGCGCGGGCGCGCTTCCTTGAGGCGGGCCACTACGCCCCGCTGGCCGGCCGCCTCGCCCGGCTGTGCGAGGGCGCCGCCGTGGTCGCCGACGCCGGCGCGGGCACCGGCTACTACCTGGCCGCGGCGCTCGGCGACGCCGCGGCGGGCATCGCGCTCGACGTGTCCAAGCACGCCCTGAAACGGGCCGCCCGCGCGCATCCCCGCATCGGCGCCGTCGTGGCGGACGTGTGGCGGCCGATCCCCGTCGGCGACGACCGCGTGGACGTGCTGCTCAACGTCTTCGCGCCGCGCAACGCGGAGGAGTTCGCCCGGGTGCTGCGGCCGGGCGGCTCCCTGGTCGTCGTCACACCCGGCCCCGGCCACCTGAGCCCGCTCGTCGAACGGCTCGGCCTGCTGAGCGTGGACGAGGACAAGGACCGCCGCCTTGAGGACGCCCTGGGCGGCCGGTTCGCCCGCGTCGGTGAGGAGACCGAGGAGGTCGCGCTCTCCCTCGGCCACGATGAGGTCGGGGCGGTGGTCGGCATGGGCCCGAGCGCCTGGCACACGCGCCCGGAGGCGCTGGCCGCGAAGATCGATGCGCTGCCCGACCCGGTGCCGGTGACCGCGTCCTTCCACATCACCCGCTGGACCGCCTCGTCCTGACCGCGTAGCACCGGTCACGCGCGCGGGATCGCCACGCCCCTGGTGCGGATGGTGCGGATCGCGGGGGCGACCGCCGCGGCCGCCCCCAGCAGGAAGCAGATCGCGATCACCACGGCGACCGGCCGCCACGGCACGTCGAAGGCGAAGAGCCCGGCCAGGCGCAGCAGGGCCGCCTCCAGCCCCAGCAGGCCGAGCGCCGTGGCCGCGAAGCCCAGCACCACCCCGACCGCCACGACCGCCAGCGCCTCCGCCACGACATACCGCAGCACCTGCGCGCGCGTCGCGCCCAGCAGCCGCAGGCCGCCCCGCTCCGCCGCCCGGTCGGAGGCCGCCATCAGCAGCGTGTTGACCAGCGCGATCACGGTGTAGCAGAGCATGATCCCCAGCACGGCCAGCAGGCCGAGCCGGCTGGCCGACGCCTGCCGGTCCCCGGACTCCCGCACCCACTCCGCCCTGCTCACCGCGCGGGCGTTGTGGCCGCGTACGGCATCCTCCAGTGCGGTCCGCACGGCCGGGGCCGAGGCGCCGGGACGTGGCGTCACGTACGCGACCGAGGGCAGGGCGGAGAAGGCGTGGGCGGGCGTGACGTAGGCGTCTGCGGGCGAATCGTCCCCGAGCACGCCGGTCACCGTCAGTGTGACCGGGCTGCCGTCGGCGCGCCACATGCGCACCCGCTGCCCCAGGCTCAGCTCCCAGGTGCGGGAGACGACGATCGTGTCGTCGTGCAGCCCGGCCGTCGATCCGGCGACCAGCGGGACCGACAGCGCCGTGGACAGCGTGCCCGGCTCGACGGCCTGGGCGGGCCTCCGGATGAGCTGGGTGTCGCCTTCGAGGGTGTACACGCTGGTCCCGGTCTCGGTGACGACGTCCGCGCCGGGGATGGCCCGCAGCCGCTGGACGAGTTGCCGGTCCAGTCCGGCGTCCCCGTCGGGGAGCACCAGGTAGGCGGCGCGCACCGGCCGGGTCTGCAGCGCCGACTTGGCGGCGTCGGTCATCGCCGCCCCGCCCAGCAGCGAGGCCGCCAGCGCCACCGTGACCAGGACGGGCGCGGCCGTGGCGGCGGTCCGCCTGGCCGAGGCCGCCGTCCCGCCCGCGACCACGACGCCGCCGGCGCCGCGCAGCCGCTCCAGCGGCGCGACGAGCAGCCGGGTGACGGGCCGCACGAAGACCGGCGCGAGCAGGCCCAGCGCGGCGATGAGCAGCATGACGATCGGCATGAAGGTCTTGTTGTTCGTGGCCGACCCCGGATCGCCGACCGCGTTCACCGCCATGCTGACCAGCGCCGTGCCCAGCGAACCCAACCCGGCGATCCACCGGCCGCGGGTCATCGCGCGGGGTTCCACCGTCGCCTCGCGCAGCGCCTCGGCGGGTCGCACCCGCCCGGCCCGCCGCGCGGCCGCGGTCACGCCGGCCAGCGCGACCAGCACTCCGGTGCCGAAGGCCACCCAGGCGGGCACGGACGACCGCGAGGGGGTCAGCCACTCCGGCGCCATCCCAAGCGCGGCCAGCCGGCCGAGGATCGGCCGGGTGGCCGACGGGCCGAGGAACGCGCCGATCGCGGAGGCGGCCACCGCGACGAGGACCGCCTCGCCGTACATCATCCGCCTGATCTGGCCGGCGGTCGCGCCGATGGTCCGTAGCAGGGCGAACTCGCGCCGCCGCTGCCCCACCGCGAACGCGAACGTGGACGAGACCACGAAAATCGCGATGAAGGCGGCGAACCCGGCGGCGATGCCGACGATCGTGTTGGTGTTGTTGCGTGCCCGCTCGTCCGCCTCCCGGGACGGATCGGCCAGCGCCCGGTCCTGCCCGGTCAGCACCCGGGCCGCCCCCGCCACCGCCTTGGTCACCTCGGCGGCGGGTTGCCACAGCGCGAGCGCGTCCACCCGCGGCGACAGCCGGGCGGCGTGCGCGTCGGCGAAGAACACGGTGGGCTGCGGCCCCGCCGTCGTGACGCCCACCACGCGATACGTCTCGATCCCGGTCGCGGTCACCACGGGCACCCGCGTCCCGACCAGTGCCCGCGCCCCGGTGGAGGTCCCCCGCCGCTCGGGCCGGGTCCCGGTGCTGATCGCGATCTCGGCGTCCCCCGAGGGCGCGCGGCCCGCGACGAGCGTCTGCGGGGCCGTACGGGCGGCCGACCAGGGCCTGCCCACCGACGGCGGCCCGTCCGAGAGCCGCGCGGGGAAGACGCGGTCCACCACCACGCCGGGGAAGCGGGCGACGAGATCGTCCCCAAGGCCGCGCGGCTCGGCCAGGGGCGCGCTGCTGCCACCACGCCAGGTGTCCACGGTGAGCCTCTCGTCGGGCACGACCACGACGGGCGCGGCGGCGTACCGCTGCGGTCCGCGCGGCGGCGACGTGACGCTGGAGGCCAGCACCTGGCCGAGCGCGGCGATCAACGCGGCGCCCAGCGCCAGCGCGGCGAAGGTGCCCGCGAAGGAGATCCAGCGCATACACAGCGTGGACCAGGCGATCCTCAGCACGACGCCTCCAACTGCAGCATCCGGGTGGCGACCAGTTCGGCGGTGGGCTCGTGCAGCTCGCCGAACACGCGGCCGTCGGCCAGGAACACGACCCGGTCGGCGTACGAGGCCGCCACGGCGTCGTGGGTGACCATGACGATGGTCTGGGCCTGCCGGTCCACCAGCGTGCGCAGCAGGCGCAGCACGTCGCGGCTGGTGTTGGCGTCGAGGGCGCCGGTCGGCTCATCGGCGAAGAGCACGGCGGGACGGGTGACGAGCGCCCGCGCGATGGACACCCGCTGCTGCTGCCCGCCCGACATCTCGGCGGGCCGGTGCCCGGCGCGCTCGGCCAGGCCCACCGCGGCCAGGCTCTGCCGCACCAGCTCCCGGTCGGGGCGCCGGCCGGCGAGCCGCAACGGCAGGCCCACGTTCTGCTCCGCGGTGAGCGAGGGCAGCAGGTTGAACGACTGGAACACGAAGCCGATACGGTCCCTGCGCAGCAACGTCAGCTTCCGGTCGCCGAGTGCGGCCAGGTCGCGGCCGTCCACGACCACTCGGCCCGCGCTGGGCCGGTCCAGCCCGGCAGCGCACTGCAGCAGCGTCGACTTGCCCGACCCCGACGGCCCCATCACGGCCGTGAACGTGCCGGCCCCGAAGCCGATCGTGACGTCGTCCAGCGCCGTGACGCCGTGTGCGTAGTGTTTGGTGACCCCGATGAGATCGACCGCGTGCGTGGTGTTCACCCTGGGAACGCTACGAACGCCGATGTCCGGGGGGTATCGGACACATGACCGGTGCTCTCACCGGAAGGGCCCCGGCCGCATCCTCCCCGAGCCGCCGGACCGGGCGGAACGATCAGGGGCATGGATTTTCGTCTCCGCGATGAGTTCCGGCCCCACCGCCGGTATGTACTCACGAGCTCGCCGGAGTACCCCGGGCGAACCGATCACAAGGGAGAATCCGATGTCGAACAGTCGTGCGACAGACGAGGCCGCCATCAAGTCCGTACTGGTTGCCTCCTACAAGGCGTGGGAGGCGGGCGACGCGGACGGCATGGTCGCCGACTACACCGAGGATGCGACCGCCATCATGCCCGGCTCGCTCCGCGACGGCCGTGCCGTGATCCGTCAGAGCATGGCCCTGGCCTTCGAGGGGCCGCTCAAGGGCAGCTCGACCTACAACAAGCAGCTCAGCATCCGCTTCGTCGGCAGGGATGGCGCGATCGTCATCAGCGAATCCGCCATCCTCTTCCCCGGCGAGGCCGAGGTCCCAGATGACGTGCGCAAGGTGAATGCGACCTGGGTCCTCGAGAAGCGGGGCGGCCAGTGGCTGATCGCCGCCTATCACAACAGCCCGGTGGTGGCGCCTGCGCAGTGAACGAGGCGCAGGGGTTTCCCGTCGCTGGTCTCGCCGAAGAGACGCTCGCCGGCTCCGAGCACGACCGGGAAGATAACCAGCCGCCGAGCCTGAAGCCCTCGTCACGCGTACGAGTCGGCCGATCTCGACGCGCTGGTGGCCCTTCTGGCCGACGACGTCTAGATGGGCCGTGGCAGCATTCGGCAGACACTCCCTTAGGATTCCGGCGTGCTGTGGGGGCGTGCGAGCGATCAGGCGGTGATCGACGGCCTGCTCGACCGGGCGCGTGCCGGACGCTCCGGCGTGCTCGTGGTCGGAGGCGATCCGGGCATCGGCAAGACGTCGCTGCTGGCCTACGCGGCGGAATGCGCGGAGGACATGCGCGTGCTGCGCGGCGTCGGCGTCGAGACCGAGGCCGAGATCCCGTTCGCCTCGCTCCATCTGCTGCTCGGGCACGGGCTCGACCGGCTGGACGCGCTGCCCGAGCCGCAGGCGGCCGCCCTGCGCGGCGCCTTCGGCCTGGCCCCGGTGACCAGCCGGCTCCTGGTGGGCCTGGCCGTCCTGTCGCTGCTGGCGGAGCTGGCCGAGGGCGGGCCACTGCTGTGCCTGGTCGACGACGCGCAGTGGCTCGACCAGGAGTCGGCGCAGGCACTGCGGTTCGCGGCCCACCGCCTGCACGCCGAGGGCATCGTCATGATCTTCGCCGCGCGCGACGGCTTCGACCCCTCGGGCCTGCCCGAGCACCGGCTGCCGGGCCTCGACGCCGGCAGCGCCGCCGCGCTGCTCGATCACGCCGCCCCCGGGCTCGCTCCCGGCGCCCGCGACCGCCTCATCGAGGAGAGCTGCGGCAACCCGCTCGCCCTGCTCGAACTCCCGCGTACGGACCTGCCCGTCTACGACCGGAGCCCGCTGCCGCTGCCCGCCCGCATCCAGCAGGCGTACGAGGCCCGCATCGCCGAACTTCCCGCGGACGCCCAGAAGGCGCTGCTGGTCACCGCGCTGACCGACGGCGGCGACCTGGACGTGATCGCACGGGCGGGCCGGGAGCTGGGGATCGCGCCCGCCGCACTGGGCGTGGCCGAGAAGTCCGGCCTGGTCGGGATCGACGGCCGGCGGGTGGCCTTCACCCACCCCCTCATGCGCGCGGCGGCCTTCCGGCACGGCACCTACGACCTGCGGCTGGAGGTCCACGCGATCCTGGCGAGGCTGCTCGCCCATCAGCCCGATCGGCGGGCCTGGCACCTGGCCGCCGCGGCCACCGGCCCCGACGAGACGGCCGCGCTGGCGCTGGAGCAGGCCGCGCGGCGGGCCAGGGAGCGCGACGGCAACGCCGGGGCCTGCGCCGCGCTCGAACGGGCCGCCGAGCTCACCGAGGACCACACGCTCAAGGCGCGGCGACTGACCGAGGCCGCCGTCGCCGCCTCCGACGCGGGCCAGGCCGGCCGGGCCAAGGAGCTGGCCGGGCGCGCCGCCGCGCTGGTCACCGACCCCCGTTCCCGCGCCCGGCTGCGTGAGTTGCGCGCCAGGATCGCGTTCGACGAGGGCGCCCCGCACCTGGCCCACGACCTGCTGATCGCGGGCGCCGAAGAGCTGACGGCACTCGCGACGGCGGACACGGAGGACACGGAGGACACGGACGACGCCGACGACGCGGACGGGCAGGCGCGGCAGGACCGGATCGCGGCCGGGCTCATGCTGACCGACGCCGCGCGCAACGCGTGGCAGCTCAGCGACCCGGCCAGGGTCGCCGAGGCGGCCGGCCGCCTGCACACGCTCGGCCTGCGTCCGGAGGACGGCCTCGACCCCGCCGTCCAGGCCGTGACCGGCGCGGCCGTGCTGCTGCGGCACGGACCGGCGGAGGGTCTGCCCATCATGCGCGACATGGTCGCCAGGGGCGGCCGGATCGCCTCCGGCGCGCACACGTTCCGGATCAACGCGGCCTTCGTCGCCCCGCTCGTCGGCGACTTCAGGACCGGACACGACATCTCGGCCGCCATGGCCGCGGAATGCCGGGCCGCGGGAGACCTCGGCAAACTCCCCCTGGTCCACGTCACGCTCGCCGCCGCCGAGCTGTATCTGGGCAGGTTCAGGGACGCCGAGGCCACCGCGGCCGAGGGGCTGCGGCTCACCTCCGGCACCGGGCAGCGCAACCGGGCGGGCTACCTGGAGGGCACGCTGGCCTGGCTGGCGGCCATACGCGGAGAGGCGGACCGATGCGCCGAGCTGGCCGCCCGATCACGCGACCGCTTCGACGCCAACCACATCGTCAACGGCCTGGCGTGGGCCGAGTGGGCGCTGGCCCTGCTCGACCTCGGCCAGGGCCGGTTCGCCGAGGCTCTCGAGCGGCTCGACGCCGCCATGACCGGCCCGGTGCGCCACCAGATCCAGGCCGTCTACTTCGCCCCCGACCAGATCGAGGCGGCCGTACGGCTCGGGCTGCCCGCGCGCGAGCCGATGCGCCGGTTCGAGGAGTGGGCGACGGCCTCGGGGCAGGACTGGGCGCTGGCCGTCCTGCACCGCTGCCGGGCCCTGCTCGAACCCGACTGGGAGCGGGCCCGCGAGGACTTCGACGCCGCCGTACGGCTCCACGCCGGCAGCGGCCGTCCCTGGGAGGCGGCCCGCACGAGGCTCGCCTTCGGGGAGCGCCTGCGCAGGGAGCGCGACAAGGGCAGCGCCCGGCCGCACCTGCGGGCGGCGTGGGAGACCTTCGAGCGGCTGGGCGCCCATCCGTGGGCCGAGCGCGCCCGCGGCGAGCTGCGCGCCACCGGTGACACCAGCTCTCCGGCCGCGCGGGCGGAAGCGCTGCCCGCGCTGTCCCCGCAGGAGCTGCAGATCGTGCGGCTGGCCGCCAGGGGCATGACCAACCGGGAGATCGGCGCGCAGTTGTTCCTCAGCCCGAAGACCGTCAGCTACCACCTCTACCGGGCGTTTCCGAAGCTCAACGTGGCGAGCCGCGCCCAGCTCGCCGGTCTGGACCTGTCCTGACGGGCGCGGCGCCGAACTCACAGCCCGACATCGCCCATTTGTGAGGCATTGTCGCGACTGGCGGGACATACTGAACCCGACCCCGTAGCTGCGCAGGGGAGGGCCGGTATGAAGGCCGAGGAACGCTGGCAGGCCAGGTTCCGGGCACCGCGGGTGACCCTGCCCACATGGGCGCGCCAGGCGCCGCAGCGAGCCGTCTACCGCGGCACCGCGTCCGGCTCCTGGGAGATCTACGCCTGGGACCGGGCGAGCGGCCAGACCCGCCAGGTCACCGACCGCCCCCACGGCACCCGGTATGGCGCGATCGACCCCACCGGCCAGTGGATCTGGTGGTTCGGTGACGTACGCGGAGACCCGGACGGCGACGGGCACGAGGACGGACACGGCGTCTGGTCGCGCCAGCCGTTCGGCGGCGGCCCGGACGAGCCCCTGGCGATGCCTCCCGGCCACCCCTGCGGGCTCGCGCTCGCCTCCGACGGCGCCGCGGCCGTCGGCCGCTCCTCCCGGGACGGCTTCGAGATCCTGCTGGCCAGGCCGGGAAGCGAGCCGGTCGCGCTGTATCACCACGACGAGTACGCCGCGGTCGCGGACATGTCGCTCGACGGCTCGCTCATCGCCGTCAACCACAGCGAGCACGGCGACGTCCTGCACCCGGCCCTGCGGGTCATCAGGGCGAACGGCTCGACGGTCGCCGAGCTGAACGACGGACCGGGCAGGGGCGTGACCGGCGGCAGATTCGCCCCCGTCCCCGGCGACCGGCGCCTGCTCGTCCTGCACGAGCGCCGGGGCCGCCGCGAACCGCTCGTGTGGGACCCGATCACCGGCGAGCAGCGGGAGATCTGGCTGCGGGTGCGCGGCGAGATCTCCGCGGACTGGTACGACGACGGCCGGGCGCTGCTCATCATCCACACCCAGCGGGGACGCACGGAACTGCTCCGCTACGACCTCGCCGGAGGCGGCCTCACCCCGATCGAGAGCCCGCACGGGGTGATCGAGGCGGCCGCGCCGCGCCCCGACGGCACCGTCGAGTACTCCTGGTCGAGCGCCTCCCACCCGCCGGTCGTCAAGTCGAGCAACGGCCACGTGGTCTTCAGCCCGGGGCGCACGCCGCCGCCGTCCGTGCCGCTGGAGGACATCGACGTGGAGGGCCCCGGCGGGCGCATCCACGCCCTCGTCTCCCGGCCGGAGCGGGTGGCCGCGCCCTACCCGACGGTGTTCCTCCTGCGCACCGTGCTGCCGGGGTTCTGCGGCGGCCCTCGCGGCCAGGACGACGACTCGTTCCAGCCGCAGGTCGCGGCGTGGGTCGACAGCGGCTTCGCGGTGATCAGGGTGAACCACCGGGGCTCGGACGGGTACGGCTCGGCCTGGCGCGACGCCCTGCGCGGCGACGTCGGCCACATCGAGCTGGCCGACGTGGCGGCGGTGCGCGAATGGGCGGTGGAGCACGGCATCGCCGACCCCGACCGCCTCGTGCTCGCCGGCACGGCGTGGGGCGGCTACCTGACCCTGCTGGCGCTCGGCACCCAGCCGAAGTCGTGGACGGCGGGGATCGCCGCCGCGCCGATCGCCGACCACGCGGCGGCGTACGAGGACGAGGCCGACTGCCTGCGTGCCGCGCACCGGGCGCTGCTGGGCGGCTCCCCGGCCGAGGTGCCCGAGCGGTACGCCGCGTCCTCCCCGATCACCTACGCCGACATGGTGGAGGCGCCGCTGCTGATCCTCACGGGTGCGAACGACCCGCGCTGCCCGCAGCGGCAGGTCGACCGCTACGTGCGGGCCCTGGCGGACCACGGCAGGGAGGCGTCGGTCTACCGGTACGGCACCGGACCGGGCACGTCGACAGTGGAGGAGCGGGTGCACCGGATGGCCGCGTCGATCGACTTCGCCGTCCGCACCCTGGGCTGTTCCTAGGCTAGGGCGCGCGCAGGACGAGGATGGCCAGGTCGTCGGCGCTCGGCTCGGGCGCGAAGTCCTGGACCGCCCGGCGGATGCGCTCGGCCACCGCGCGGGCGGACAGATCGGCGCACTCCGCCAGCAGCATGGCCAGGCCGCCGTCGTCGTCGAGCAGCCGGTCGCCCGACCGCCGCTCCGTCACCCCGTCGGTCACGCCCAGGAGCACGTCGCCGGGGGTGAGCCGCAGGTTGTCCTCCTGGAACTTCGCCTCGGGGAACACGCCGAGCAGCGACTGCGGCGACGCGACGACCTCCACGACGCCGTTCGGCCGCAGCCGCAGGGCCTCCGGATGCCCGGCCGAGACGAGGCGGATGTCGAGGCCCTCCGGCACGACCGTGATCTGGCCGTGCAGCAGCGTCAGGAAGCGGGCGCGCTCCCCCTCCTCCAGGATGGCCTGGTTGAGCCGGCCCACGACGGCGGCCACGCCGTACCCCTCGCGGGCGAGCAGCCGCAGCGTGTGCCGGGCCAGGCCGGTGACCGCGGCGGCCTCGGGCCCGGTGCCGCAGACGTCGCCGATCGCGAAGCGCCAGACCCCGTCCGCGATCGGGAACAGGTCGTAGAAGTCTCCGCCGACCTCGTTGTTCTCCCCGGCCGGCTCGTAGATGACGTGGAAGTCGAGCCCGGGGGTCGTGGGCTCGTCGGGCGGCAGGAGGCTGCGCTGCAGCGCCCGGTTGGCGGCCGCCTGCTGCGCGTACAGGCGGGCGTTGTCGAGCGCGAGCGCGGCGCGCCTGCTCAGGTCCTCGGCGATCTGCATGGCCTCGTCGGGGAAGCGGTCGCGCCGGCCGAGGCACATCACGCCGAGCCGCCGCCCCCGCGCGGTCAGCGGGTAGGCCAGCGCCTGCCAGTCGCTCATCGGCAGCACGGCGGGGTCGTCGTCCGCCGGCAGCGCGATCTCCTCCAGTTCGTCGCGCATGGTGTCGATCTGGGTCTCGTCCGCGTGCCAGAGGTAGGCGGGCCGCAGCTCCCCCAGTCCGTCCTGGTCGGTGTAGACGGCGCACCAGCTCGCCAGGCGGGGCACCACGATCTGCGCGATGATCGCCGGGACCATCTCCGGGTTGAGCGTGCCCGCGAGCAGGTCGCTCGCGTCGGCGAGGAAGCCCAGCCAGCCCGGGCCGTGCGCGGCCTCCAGCAGCCACTCGTCGCTCTGCACCGGCTCCCCGCCCGGAAGTTCCAGCCGGGCCCAGCGGGTGCGCAGCGACGAGGTGAACGTGACACCCCACGTGACGGCGTCGGCGGGCGGCCCGAAGTCATGATGACCGTCCGTCTTCTCCCGCACCTCCACCTGGACGGACTCGCCGTGGTGGAGCCACACGACCTCGAAGGGCGCGCCGACCGCGTCCGCGACCAGTTCCCGCACCAGACGCTCGGCCTCGGGATACACGGACATCGCGGCCCACGCCGTCATCACCTCACGGGTGAACCGCTTCACTTCGGACACGGCCGTCTCACCCGGCGCGAAGGACGCGGCGAGGACGGCTCTTGGGGTAGTTGCCACCACCATTGTGCTTACCACACTTCCTGCTGACTTCGGGTCAAGCAAGGGGCCCCGCACCCCACGGAACGTGACAGACTGGCATGGAGTCCGCGGCTGGACAGGCCGTACGAGGCCCAACGCCTTGGTCGCGTCAGCCCCGTCGGGGTAAAGGAGGCTAAATGTCGCCCGCCAACGCCGAGCTGGCCGGGACCGAACGGGTCTATCGCGAATCCGATCTCGTGCCGTTCCTGGAGACGCTTATCACATGGCGCGACGGCGACTTTCGCCGTCGCGTCTCGCACGCCCCGCCGGGAGTCCTCAGCGAGATCCGGCTGCTGCTCAACGAGGTGGCGGACCGGCGCGAACACCTCGCCAACGAGCTCGCCCGGGTGCGCCGCGAGATCGTCAAGGAGGGCCGTTTCACCGAACGGCTGAGCCCCGGGCCGGGCGTCGGCGCGTGGGCGGAGAGCGTGGGCTCGGTCAACGACCTCATCGACGCCATCGTGACACCGGTCAGCGGCGCCGCCGACGTCATCGACGCGGTGGCCAAGGGCGACCTGTCCCGCCGGATCGACGTGGACCGCGCGGCCCGGGGCGAGGTGCGCCGCCTGGGCAAGGCCATCAACGGCATGGTCGACCAGCTCTCGCTGTTCACCTCGGAGGTGACGCGGGTCACCCGCGACCTCGGCACCGAGGGCAAGCTGGGCGGCCGGGCCAACCTGCGCGGCATGTCGGGAAGCTGGCGCGACCTCACCGAGGCCGTCAACACCATGTCCGACCGCGTCTCCGCACAGGTCCGCGACATCGCCGAGGTGACGACCGGGGTCGCGCGGGGCGACCTGAGCCGCAAGGTCACCGTCGACGCCGTCGGCGAGATGCTGGAGCTGAAGCACACCGTCAACACGATGGTCGACCAGCTCTCGGCGTTCGCCGAGGAGGTCACCCGGGTGGCGCGCGAGGTCGGCACCGAGGGCCAGCTGGGCGGCCAGGCGCAGGTGCGCGGCGTGTCGGGGGTCTGGAAGGACCTCACCGACAACGTCAACTTCATGGCGAACAACCTGACCTCCCAGGTGCGCCAGATCGCCGTCGTCTCCACCGCCGTCGCGCAGGGCAACCTGACCAAGAAGATCACCGTGGACGCCCAGGGCGAGATCCTGGAGCTCAAGGAGACCCTCAACACGATGGTGGACCAGCTGTCCGCCTTCGCCGACGAGGTGACCCGCGTCGCCCGCGAGGTCGGCACCGAGGGCAAGCTGGGCGGCCGCGCCGAGGTGAAGGGCGTGTCGGGCGTCTGGAAGGACCTCACCGACAACGTCAACTCGATGGCCAACAACCTGACCTACCAGGTGCGCAACATCGCCCAGGTGACCACCGCCGTCGCCAACGGCGACTTCACCCGCAAGATCGACGTCGACGCCCAGGGCGAGATGCTCGAACTCAAGAGCACCATGAACACCATGGTCGACCAGCTGTCGTCGTTCGCCTCCGAGGTGACCCGCGTCGCCCGCGAGGTCGGCACCGAGGGACGGCTGGGCGGCCAGGCGCAGGTGCGCGGTGTGTCGGGCATCTGGAAGGACCTCACCGACAACGTCAACTTCATGGCGAACAACCTGACGTCGCAGATCCGTCAGATCGCCGTCGTCTCCACCGCCGTGGCGCAGGGCAACCTGTCGAAGAAGATCACTGTGGACGCCCAGGGCGAGATCCTGGAGCTCAAGGACACGATGAACACGATGGTGGACCAGCTGTCCGCCTTCGCCGACGAGGTGACCCGCGTCGCCCGCGAGGTCGGCACCGAGGGACGGCTGGGCGGCCAGGCGCGCGTCCCCGGCGTCTCGGGCGTCTGGAAGGACCTCACCGACAACGTCAACTCGATGGCCAGCAACTTCACCTACCAGGTGCGCAACATCGCCCAGGTGACCACCGCCGTCGCCAACGGCGACCTCACCCGCAAGATCGACGTCGACGCCCAGGGCGAGATCCTTCAGCTCAAGAGCACCATGAACACCATGGTCGACCAGCTCTCGTCGTTCGCCTCCGAGGTGACCCGCGTCGCCCGCGAGGTGGGCTCGGAGGGCCAGCTCGGCGGCCAGGCCCGGGTGGAGGGCGTCGAGGGCACCTGGAAGCGGCTCACCGAGAGCGTGAACGAGCTGGCCGGCAACCTCACCACACAGGTGCGCGCGATCGCCCAGGTGACCAGCGCGGTCGCCCGCGGCGACCTGACCCGGTCGATCACCGTCGAGGCGCCCGGCGAGCTGGCCCAGCTCAAGGACAACATCAACACGATGGTCGCCACGCTGCGCGAGACGACCAAGACCAACCAGGAGCAGGACTGGCTCAAGTCCAACCTGGCCAGGATCTCCCGCCTGATGCAGGGGCACCGCGACCTGATGGAGGTCGCGCGGCTCATCATGAGCGAGCTCACCCCGCTCGTCTCGGCCAGCCACGGCGCCTGCTACCTGTACGACGGCGGCCGGCTCAACCTGATCGCCGGGTACGGCATCCAGCCGGGTTCGGCCCCGAAGCCGAACTTCGAGCTGGGCGAGGGCATCATCGGCCAGGCCGCGCTGGAGGCCGAGCAGATCATTCTCGAGGGCGTGCCGGTCGACTCGATCACGGTCGAGACCGGGCTCAGCCGGTCGAACCCGGCGCAGATCGTCGTGCTGCCGATCCTCTTCGAGAACAAGGTGCTCGGCGTCCTGGAGATGGCCTCGTTCACCCAGTTCAGCGAGGTCCACCTGGCCTTCCTCACCCAGCTCGTCGAGACCATCGGGGTCACGATCAACACGATTATGGCCAACTCCCGGACCGAGGACCTGCTCACCGAGTCGCAGCGGCTCGCGATCGAGCTGCAGGAGCGCTCCGACGAGCTGCAGCGCCAGCAGGAGGAGCTGCGCCGGTCCAACGCCGAGCTGGAGGACAAGGCGGCGCTGCTGGCCAAGCAGAACCGCGCCATCGAGATCCAGAACTTCCAGATCGAGCAGGCCCGGCGGACGCTGGAGGAGCGGGCCGAGCAGCTCGCGGTGTCCTCGCGGTACAAGTCCGAGTTCCTCGCGAACATGTCCCACGAGCTGCGCACCCCGCTGAACAGCCTGCTCGTGCTGGCCAAGCTGCTGACGGAAAACGACGAGGGCAACCTGACCCCGCAACAGGTCGAGTTCGCCCGGACCATCCACGACGCCGGTTCCGCGCTGCTCCAGCTGATCAACGACATCCTCGACCTGACGAAGGTCGAGGCGGGCCGCATGGACATCCACCCGCAGACGATGTCGCTGTCCGGGCTGGTCGACTACATGGAGGCCACCTTCGCGCCGCTCGCACAGGACAAGGGCCTGTCGTTCACGGTCCAGGTCGACCCCTCCGTGCCCGACGACCTGAGTAGCGACGAGCAGCGGCTGCAGCAGGTGCTGCGCAACCTGCTGTCCAACGCGGTGAAGTTCACCCACGAAGGCCAGGTCAGGCTGGAGGTGACCCTCGCGCCCGACGACGTCAACTACGTGGACGAGAAGCTGCAGGGCTCGCCGGAGAACATGCTGGCCTTCAGAGTCGTCGACACCGGCATCGGCATCGCGCCGGACAAGCTCGAAGTGATCTTCGAGCAGTTCCGCCAGGCCGACGGCACGACGAGCCGCAAGTACGGCGGCACCGGCCTCGGCCTGTCGATCTGCCGGGAGATCGCCCGCCTGCTCGGCGGCGAGATCCACGTCCAGAGCGTCCCCGGGGACGGCAGCACGTTCACGCTGTATCTGCCCCCGGACTACTCGGGGCCGCTCGCCGCGCCCGACGGCGGTGCGATCGCCACGCCCACGGAACCGGACGTCCGTGAGGACGAGGTGCCCGAACTGCACATCAAGGACATCCTCCCGGAGATCCCCCTCCCGACCGACCTGCCCGTCCCCCAGTACGCTCCGCTGGTCGACGGCCACGACTGGCAGGGGGAGGACCCGCTGTCCGGGGCGAAGATCCTCATCGTGGACGACGACATCCGCAACGTCTTCGCGCTGACCAGCGTGCTGGAACGGCACGGCGCGACCGTGGTGTACGCCGAGAACGGCCGTGAGGGCATCGAGCAGCTCGAACGCAACGAGGACGTGGCGCTCGTGCTGATGGACATCATGATGCCCGAGATGGACGGCTGGGCCACGACGTCGGCGATCCGCACGATGCCGCAGTTCGCCGACCTGCCGATCATCGCGCTGACGGCGAAGGTCATGCGGGGAGACCGCGAGAAGAGCATCGCGTCGGGCGCCTCCGATTACGTGCCCAAACCCGTCGACGTCGACCGGCTGCTTGAACGGCTGCGCGGATGGCTCATGCGCGGCCGCGGGGGCACAGAACGAACGAGGGGCGTGCCGTCCCCTGAGTCCCGAGACTCCCAGGAGGCATGATCGATGCCTGAGCGCGCCAGGGTCCTGCTGGTCGACGACCGCGAGGAGAACCTGATCGCTTTGGAAGCGATCCTCAGCTCGCTGGACGTCGTGCCCATTCGGGCCCGGTCCGGGGAGGAGGCGCTGAAGGCCCTCCTGTCGACCGACTTCGCTCTGATTTTGCTCGACGTGCGCATGCCGGGCATGGACGGCTTCGAGACCGCCGCGCACATCAAGCGGAGAGAGCGCACCAGGAACATCCCGATCATCTTCCTGACCGTGGTCGACAGCGCCCCCGACTACGCCTTCCGCGGGTACGCCGCCGGGGCGGTGGACTACCTCACCAAGCCGTTCGACCCCTGGGTGCTGCGCGCCAAGGTCGCCGTGTTCGTGGAGCTCTACACGATGAACCGGCGGCTCACCGAGCAGGCGGCGTTGCTGCGCGAACGCCTGTCGAACGAACTGCCGGGCGGCGACCACACCTCCGTGCTGGCCGAGCTGTCCGGCCGCGTCACCGCCGTGGAGGACGAGCTACGGCGGGTGCGGGATCTGGCGGACAAGTCCGGCGACGCGCCCCTGAACGGCGCCGTCGACGAGTTGAGCGAGCGCGTCGCCCACCTGCGGGCCGGCTTCGACGCCCTCGGCTGACGCCGCGTACCGCGGCCGGCTCGGACATGGCCGGTCGCGGCCCACTTGGGCACTGTCGGCTCGGGCACGGCCGACTCGGACATTGCCGGCTCGGACACGGCCGGTGCCCGGCATGCGGCGAAGCCCCCGGGCGGGAGCGCGGACGGCCGGGTCAGCGGCGGGCGCGCTCCAGGGCGTCCCAGAAGCCGCGGCGCAGGGCGTGCCTGACCTCGTCGTGCAGCAGGAAGTCGATCGGCAGCGAGGACCCCTGCAGCAGGCGGGCCTCCAGGTCGGACGGCATCCGGGGCTTGCGGGCGAGCACGGCCTCCAGCCAGAGCGCGGGGGCGTCCCTGGCGACCGAGTCGCCGAAGTCGTGGCCCTCCTTGTGGGCCGCCTTCACCGCCTCGGCTAGCGTCGTGGTGCCTCCCGTGTGGACCGGCACCGGCGCGGGCTGCGGACCCGTGTACGGCCCCAGCGGGGAGGGCGAGTAGCCGGCGGAGCCGGAGCCGTACTGGCTCTGCACCGGGCTGCTCGGCGGCGTCTGGACTCCCGAGGGCGGAGGCGGCGGGGGGGTGGACGCCGGCGGAGCCGGCAGCGGGGTGCTGGCGGGCGGCTGCGCCTGGCGCTGCTGCTGGGACGGCTGGACGGGCGGCTGCGGGGGCTCGGGCGAGTAGCCGTTGTAGACCGGCGGGGACGGCTGCGCGGGGAGGGCCCGACGCGCGTGGGCGGCGGAGGACCGCCCGCCGCTGTGCGCCCCGTTGCCGTGGGCGCCCGTGCCCTGAGTGCCCGCGCCCTGGGTGCCCGCGCCCTGATTGCCCGCGCCGTAGGCGCCCGTGTCATGAGCGCCCACTTCAGGAGCGCCGGTGTCGTGAGTGCCCATGCCGTGGGCGCCGGTGCCGTGAGCACCCGTGTCGTGAGCACCCGTGTCGTGGACGCCCATACCGGGAGCGGCCGCGCCGGGAGTGCCCATGCTGTGAATGCCCATGCCGGGAGCGCCCGCGCCCTGAGTGCCGCTTCCCTGTGCACCGCTTCTGTGGGTGCTGTTCCCGGAGGCGCCGCCTCCGTGGGCGCCGCTGCCGGGAGTGCCGCTCCCAGGGGTGCCCGTGCCGTGGGATCCGCCGCTGTGGGCGCCCGTGCCGGGGGTCCCCGTGGCATGCGGCTGAGTGACGTTCGATATTCCGCCGGAGCCGCCCAGGTCGTATGAGGCGCTCTGCGAGGGGGCGCCGTGCGATCCCGTCACCGGGGTCGCCCCGCCGTGAAGGCCGGGAGAGTGGCTCCCCGGCGACTGGCTGCCGTTGTGCTGTGCCCCGTTGTGCTGCGTCCCGTTCGGCGGTGACCCGTTCTGCTGGGAGCCGTTGAGGTGAGTCCCGCTGGCCAGCGAACCGTTGCCGTAAGGGACGAGGCCGTTGCCGTGGGACTGGCCGTTGCCGAGGCCGGGGCCCGGGTCCGCCCCCGTGAGCATCGTGACGTACGGCCGGAGATGGCCGCTCGCGATCTCGACGAGGTCGTCGCACTCCTGCCGGAGGGTGCGGGCCGCCGACCATGCGCCGTCGGCGGCGATCTGCATGACGGTCACGCGGATGCCGAGGTCCTGCGCGTCGCTCACCACCTGGGTGAGGTCCTCGTCGCCACTGACCACGACCGCGTCGCAGACCGCGTTGTTGCGTGCCAGGGTCATGAGGTCGCGGTGGACCTGGGCGTCCACGCCCTCCCGTCGGCCCGGCCGGATCCGGCCGAGGCGGAGCTTGAGCCCGGGGATGTCCGCCAGCACGTCGTGCTCCGGGGTACGGCGGCCCTCGACGGTCGCCTCGTACCAGTAGCAGCGCAGCAGCGGCAGGCCCGTGCGCTCTCTTGACAGGTTGGTCAGGAACTGCAGCAGGCCCGGATAGTCCCAGGAGACGGCCTCGCGATGGCGAGTCCCGTGGACGGCCATCGCGCCGTCTGCCAGCAAGTAGCCGGCGTCAACGAACAGCGCGCAGCGATCCACGCGACACCGCCCTTCCTACGTGGCTCTCTCAGGGTAGACAAGGGTGTCTTCCCGCGAGGGTGATTCCCGGCGATTCAGCCCTCGCCCGCCTGGTGGGGGGATCAGGACGCCCACAACCCTGAGATCGGAAGCGTTCACGCCGACCGTACCAGTTTGTCCGGGTATCGCCTCTCACCAATTTGGTATGGAAAACGCGCATGGGAAAGACCGGCGAGGGGCTGGAAATCTATCCCCACAGCAAGGGGAGGCTGTCAAGACCACGTCCTCGCGCTCACGACCGCGACGCCGAAGAAGACGGGGTCGCGCCGCGTGGCCAGCTGGAGTGCGGGGTGGGGTCCCAGCAGGGCGTGAAGGGTGTCGACCGCGACGCCTCCGGCGTCTTCCTCGCCGAGGACACCCTCCCCGCTTCGGTCCTCCCCGTCCCCGCGAGCGCGATCGCTCATCGTGACGACCCCCGCCCTGACCCCCTCGCCGTTCCACACCATCAGGTCGATCCGCGCGGGCGCGCCGTCCGGGGCGAGGCCGTCGAGAGGGAGCCGCAGGGCCTTCTCCTCGCTCCCGATGACCGCCGCGGCGTCCAGGACCACGGCCCGTGTGTACGGCTGCCGCGCGTCCTCGGCCATCACCACCAGGCCCCAGGCCGCGTGCCGGACCGGTCCCGTACGCGCCGGGGCGCCCGCGACCCACCAGCGGCCCCCGCCGGCCGTACGGACGAGAGAGGTCACGTCGGCGAACGCCTGATAACCGGACCCGGCGGGCAGATCCCGCCGGGTGACCTCGGCGGCGTGCAGGGTCGCGTATCCGGGCGTACCCGGAGCGCGCACCCGGATGTCACCCGCGGGAACCGCCCCCCGGCCGCCGCCGGACCAGTAGAGGCCCGCCCACAACACGCGGCTCCCTGCGGGCAGGTCGAGATCGGCACAACTGGACGTACGCGTCGAGGGGTCCCTGTCGAGGTCGACCGGCACGCTGGTACCCGAGTCACGGCCCCGGCCGCCCGCGGCGGCCCCGCAGGGAACGGCCGGGCCGGCGGAGCTCACGAGCGCGTTGCCGACGACCCGGGCGAGGAGGCGGCCGTCCGCGGCGAAGCGCGCGGCCGCGCCCGAGGCGCGCACCCCCACGGTCGATGTGGCGGTGGTCTCCAGCCGCCCTGACCGTATCCGCACCGTGAAGGCCCGTCCCGTGGGCGCGTCCGCCGCCACAGCCACCTTCAGGAAGATCGCCGTCACCTCATCGGCGGCGAGCGGTCCCCGGACGCACCGCACCGTTTGGCCCGTCGTTCGGCCTGTCGTTCGGTCCGCGACCGAGCGGCCCGACGCCCCACACGACCAGCCGTCGCGCGCCGCCCGGCCCCGGGCATCGCGCCCGTCCTGCCCCAGGTAGCGGACGCCGGGCGGGAGGGTCACCGTGGCGGCGACCTCGCCGGTGGCCGCGCCGCCCGCGTTGCGCAGCCGCACGGCGACGAGACCGGACTGGCCGCGCAGCAGGGCCCCGAGCGGATCGACGGCGGCGACGAGCGCCTGCTTCGCCTTCTTTCCGCTCTCTGCGGTCCTTCCGCTCTGTGCGGCCTTGTGGGCTCCGGTGCCGCTCTGTCCCGATCGGGCGTGCTCACGGACCTCACGGCCGCGGTCCGCGGCCTGCCGGCGACCCTGAGCAGTCCCTGGCCGCTCAGGTGAGGTGCGATCGGCGGCCGGACGGGCTGCCTGCGACTCGTGCCGCTCACGAGCCCGCTCGGGCGTCTGCCGAGCGCCGGTCTGAGCGCGGCCCTGGGCCTGCGCGCGACCCTGGGCACTGCTTGGGCCACTGCCCTGCGATCTCACCTGGCCACCGCCCTGGCCGCTGTCCCGCGATCGGGCCTGACCGCCGCCCTGGCCACCGTCCTGCCCGGGGACCTGGGCGCGATGGTCCTGGTAGGGGCGCCGGGAGAGCCGGCCACGCACTTGCTGCCGTTCCGGAGCCGAGGCCCCTGCGGCGTCCCCAGGGCGGGAATCCCGCTCGCGACCGGCGACGACAGTGGTCGTATCCGGCTCGCTCACCGGACGCCTGCCCGCCTGGCCCCTGCTGCCCTGCCCGCTGCTGCCCTGCCCCCTGCTGTCTTGTCCCCTGCCCGTCTGCGCGCTGCCGCCCTGCCCCCTGCCCGTCTGCCCGATGCCGCCCTGTCCGCCACCCGTGAGACGACCGCTCTCCCGGTCGGCACCCGCGTGCTGTCCGCTGTCCCGGCCTTCAACGCCGGAGGCCGCCGGTCGTCCGTCGTCGCGACGTGGGACCGGAAGATTGTCACCCGCCCGTGCCGGGTCTGCCTGGGCCGCGGGTTCCTCCTGCGGCGACCGCCGATCGGCACCGGGCGTCACCCTGCCGGTGATCTCGGGCATGCCGAGCGCGATGCCCCCGCTCCACCCGCCGGCGCCGCTCCCTGCCACCGGGTCGTCGGCGGTCTGCGGCGTCGGGCCGCTCACGGCCGTCGGAGACGCCTGCGCGCTCGGCCTCCGCGGGTCGTAGGGAGACGGGACACCTGCCGCTTCGGTGTGGCCGGTGGCGGCCCGCGAACGCGAGGCGGCGCTGTCCGCGGGCTGCGGGCGGTCCAGGGCCCGTGTCCCGTCCTGTCCTCCCGGGCCGCCGGTGAAGAGCACGCCCGTCGGCTGGGCGACGAGCAGGAAGGCGGCCGTCACAAGGGCGGCCACGGCCACGCCTCCCAGCACCGCCCGATGCGGCGTCGGCACGCTCCGCACCAGGGCGGACAGCCGCGCCAGCGCCGCCCGCGCACGGGCGAACGCCACCCGCGGCGCCCTGACCACCTTCGGGCCCACCTTGCTCACCCTCGGGCCCACCTTGGCGGACACACGCCTCGTCATCACTCGCGCGCGACCGTACACCGCCCCCGGCGCCGCGCTCACCCTCGCGCACGCGCGCCGGGTCGCCGTCCTGGCCCGGCCGTACGCCCCACGCAGCAGCCCGTCCACGCGTCCACGCGTACGCCCCATCGGGTCCGTCTCGCCCTGGGCGGCCCGGACGCCGCCCCTTATGCGGCGATCCGCACGACTCGTCAACGCCCCGATGTGATGGCGTACGGCTTCCAGCCGCGCCCGTGCCCCGGCGCCCACCCTGCCCCTCACGCCGCCGCCCCTCACGCTGCCGCCCGTCACGCCGCCGCCGTACGACCGTGAGCCCGTCGCGGTCGCGGTGGCGAGGTCGGCGAGGTAGTCGTCCACGGCCGGCCCGGCGATGAGCTGACCGACGACGGCCCGCAGCTCCTGGGTGAGATCGACCAGCTGGAGGAAGACCGACCGGCAGTCGATGCACTCGGCCACGTGGGCGTCGACCGCGCCGGCCTCCTGCTTGGGCAGGCCGTTCTCGACATAGCGCAGGATCATGGACAGGATCGGCCGGCACTCGGCACGTGGGCCGTTCTCCAGGTGTAGCCGCAGGTACGACTCCCGCAGGCCCTGACGGGCCCTCCGGGTGAGCAGGGCCGCGGCCCTGCCCGACAGGCCGAGCAGCGGGCCCGCGTCGGCGGGCCTGCCGCCCTCGATCTCCACGTGCCACAGCAACGCGCGCCAGCGTTCCGGCAGCGAGCGGTACGCGCGGGCGAGCGGCGAGCGCTCCAGCCCCGTGAGTTCGGGGTCCACGTAGAGGGAGTCGCCGTCGGCCAGGTCGGCCACTCCGGCGGCGGCGTAGCGGCGCACGGACGCGAGGAGGTAGGGCCGGAACGCGCAGGCGGGCCCGCCGCCCCGCCGCATCGCTTCGAGCACCCTCGCGAAGGTCTCGGCGAGGAGGTCCTCGACCGCGTCCTCGCCCTGCACGACCTGCCGCGCCAGGGACCGCGCGGCGGCCGAGTGCCGCCGGTAGAGCGTCCCGAAGGCCGCCGTGTCGCCTCCCCGCACGGCCTCAAGCAGTTCCATGTCGGTATGCCGGACTTCTCTACGCATTGCGACCTCGCGATTACGATGAGTTGCACGGCGATACATTCCGCAGCCCGTGTCCTGGCTAAACCACTGGAGCCTCTTTACTCTCAGTAATCACCGCACGCCACACGCGACCACCTGGCCCGTACGGCCCGCACCACGGGACCGGCCGTACGCTGAGGCTCATGAGTGACCGCGAGAGACTGCTGGACGAGATCAAGAACAAGGGCATCGTGCACGGCCGGGTCGTGTTGTCCTCCGGCAAGGAGGCCGACTGGTACGTCGATCTGCGCCGCATCACCCTGGACGGCGTGGCGGCCCCTCTGGTGGGCCGCGTGATGCTGGACCTCACCGAGGACCTGGACTACGAGGCGGTCGGCGGGCTCACGCTGGGCGCCGACCCGGTGGCGACGTCGATGCTGCACGCCGCCGCGGCCCGCGGCCGCACGCTCGACGCGTTCGTGGTGCGCAAGGCGGGCAAGGCCCACGGCCTGCAGCGCAGGATCGAGGGGCCGGACGTCGCAGGACGCCGGGTGCTCGCGGTGGAGGACACCACCACGACGGGCGGGTCCGTGCTGACCGCCGTGGAGGCGTTGCGCGAGGCCGGCGCGCAGGTCGTGGGCATCGCGACGATCGTGCACCGGGGCGGCGACGAGGCGCTGGCCGCGACCGGCGTTCCCTACCGCTCCGCCTACTCGCTCGCCGATCTGTCGCTCGCCTGATCCGCGGACCGCTTCACGCTGAACGCCTGCCGCTCGCCGGCCGGCCCGGGGGACCTGACGGTTCCGTTCTCGAAGATCTGGACCGTGCTCGCGTCGTCGAGGACGACGTCGAGCTCGGGCTGGAAGTAGGACGCCTCCTCGCCCCGGGCCAGGTCCCGGTCGATGAGCACGTCGCCGCCGGGCACCCGGACGAACACGGGACACCGGTCGGCCCGGCAGACCACGCGGACGGTGGGCACGCGAGGCGTGGAGGGCTCGGCGGAAGGCGCGGCGGAGGGCCGCGCCGACGAGGTGGAGGCCGCGCCGGAGGCCGGCTCCTCCGAGCCGAACGTGGACAGCAGCGCTCTCGCGCCGACCACGATGACGGCGAGCAGCAGCACGGCCACCAGACCGACCAGCGCCAGCCTGGCGATACCGAGGGGATCAGACCTGTGGCGTCCCACAATCGGGAGAGTAGCGGGTGTGAGGCATATCTCAGTACTGACCGGTCACTTCTTGTGCGGCAACGCCTTCCCGCAGGTCACCCGCCGACTGCCCGTAGGCACCGACTCCTCGTAGGCGCCGACTGCCCGTAGGCGTCGGCCCACGGCGGGCGCGCCCCGCCGGGAGGCGTCACCGGGGAGCGTGGTGGCGGCCCTTGGGGACGGCGGAGGCGGCCCGGCGGCTCTTCATGACCTCGCGCACGATCGGTATCACCGACAGGAGGATGACGACGAAGACCCCGGGAAGGATGTACTTGTCGATGCCCTCGACCTTGCTGCCGAGGAAATAGCCGAGCAGCAGCAGGGCCTCGACCCAGACGACACCGCCGAGGACGTTCCAGACGAAGAAACGGCGCGCGTCCATCTCCAGCACACCGGCCACCGGGTTCATGAAGGTGCGGACGATCGGCATGAACCGCGCGGCGACCACCGCCTTCGCGGGACCGAACTTCTCGAAGTAGTACTCCGCCTTCTCGACGTGCTCCCTCTTGAACAGCCGGGAGTCCGGCTTGTCGAACATCCTCCTGCCGACCTTCGCCCCCAGGAGGTGGCCCAGTTGCGCTCCCGCGATCGCCGCGAGCGGCGCGCCGATCAGCAGAGTGGGCAGTGACAGAGGCGCGATCCCGAATCCCTCCGCGGCGGCGACGGTGCTGAAAATTCCAGCGGTGACCAACAGCGAGTCACCGGGCAGGAAGAACCCGACGAGCAGCCCCGTCTCGGCGAATACGATGGCGATGACGCCGATCGTCGCGAAGGCGCCGAGCATGCTCAGCCACCACTTCGGGTCAAGAAGGTCCAAGAGCACGTCCACGGGGCGAGCCTACCTGTCCTGGATGAGATCAGACTGAGAAGCGGCAGGGCCTGTGGAAAACCGTGAATCGCGGAATGACCGCGGCTTTCCCGGTACCCCACATACCCGGCTTTCCCGATCGGCCCGGGCTTCGGGATACTTGCCACGCCGCATACCGTCAGAAGGAGATGACTTCGCATGCCTATCGCGACTCCAGAGGTCTACGCCGAGATGCTCGACCGCGCCAAAGAGGGCGGCTTCGCGTACCCGGCGATCAACGTGACCTCGTCGCAGACCCTGCACGCCGCGCTGCGCGGCTTCGCGGAGGCGGAAAGTGACGGGATCATCCAGGTGTCGACCGGTGGCGCGGAGTTCCTCTCCGGCACCACCGTGAAGGACATGGTCACCGGGTCGGTGGCGTTCGCCGAGTTCGCCCGCGTGGTCGCCGAGAAGTACCCGGTGACGGTGGCGCTGCACACCGACCACTGCCCCAAGGACAAGCTCGGCTCGTTCGTCCGCCCGCTGCTGGAGATCTCCGCCGAGCGCGTCGCGCGCGGCCAGGACCCGCTGTTCCAGTCGCACATGTGGGACGGCTCCGCCGTGCCGCTGGACGAGAACCTCCAGATCGCCAACGAGCTGCTCGACAAGACCGCGGCCGCCAAGGTCGTCCTCGAGATCGAGATCGGCGTCGTCGGCGGCGAGGAGGACGGCATCGTCGGCGAGATCAACGAGAAGCTGTACACGACGCCGGAGGACGCCCTGGCCGTCGCCGAGACCCTCGGCCTCGGCGAGCGTGGCCGCTACATCGTGGCCGCCACCTTCGGCAACGTCCACGGCGTGTACAAGCCGGGCCACGTCAAGCTGCGCCCGAGCGTGCTCAAGGAGATCCAGGACGCCGTCGGCGCCAAGTACGGCAAGGAGAAGCCGTTCTCGCTGGTCTTCCACGGCGGCTCCGGCTCCACCCTGGAGGAGATCCGCGAGTCGATCTCGTACGGCGTCGTGAAGATGAACATCGACACCGACACGCAGTACGCCTTCACCCGCCCGATCGTGGACCACATCTTCCGCAACTACGACGGCGTGCTGAAGGTCGACGGCGAGGTCGGCAACAAGAAGGCCTACGACCCGCGCGCGTACGGCAAGGCGGCCGAGGCCGGCATGGCCGCGCGCATCGTCGAGGCGTGCCAGCAGCTCAAGTCCGCGGGCACCAAGATCAAGTAAGGGAACGGCCCGGCGGGAAACCCGAAGCTCCATTCTTGTATCGGTCTTCGGTTCCCGCCGGGACGCCCATACCCCTGCGGCTCTTGGACAGGTAAGACTGTCCCCATGGAATCGCACGAGAACCTCCTTGCCGGCCCGCCGCCCACCTTGCTGCCGGACAACGCCGAGGCGCGGCAGATGCTCGAGTCGGGCGCCAAGGCGGCAGACGTGGCCGCCCGCTTTCCCGCCCACTCGGCGGCCTGGGCCGCTCTCGCCGACGACTACTTCGCCGCGGGTCACGCCGTCACCTCGTACGCCTTCGCACGGACCGGTTACCACCGGGGTCTCGACCAGCTGCGCCGGGCGGGCTGGAAGGGGCACGGGCCGATCCCGTGGGAGCACGAGCCGAACCAGGGGTTCCTGCGCTGTCTGAACGCCCTGGCCCGGGCGGCCCAGGCGATCGGCGAGAAGGACGAGGCCGAGCGCTGCGCCCAGTTCCTTCGCGACAGCAGCCAGGAGGCCGCGGAGGCGCTAACCGCGAACTCCTGAGCGATTAATTGAACGAATTGCCGGGATGACTCCTGGACGAACTGCCAGAACGGGGCCATATACGGGACGGTTCGGCCGTCTCGGGACTTAAGACTCCGTTCACCCTCGGCATGCCCCTCAGGTAGTCTCTGTGTGCAAGAGGCCCCTGCCGCGCTTGCGTCAGGGGCTTTCGTCTTGGTGCGGGAGTTAAACCATGCCGGCTGTCGTTCTCGTTGGCGCCCAGTGGGGCGATGAGGGCAAGGGGAAGGCCACCGACCTGCTGGGCGGTGACGTCGACTACGTCGTGCGTTACCAGGGTGGCAACAACGCGGGCCACACCGTCGTCATCGGCGACCAGAAGTACGCGTTGCACCTGCTGCCGACGGGCGTGCTCTCCCCCGACGTGGTCCCGGTGATCGGCAACGGCGTGGTGGTCGACCCGGGCGTGCTGCTCAGCGAGATCGACGGGCTGGCCGAGCGGGGCATCTCCTGCGACCGGCTGCTGATCTCGGCCAGCGCGCACCTGATCATGCCCCAGCACAAGGCCATCGACAAGGTCAGCGAGCGTTTCCTCGGCAAGGCCAAGATCGGCACGACCGGCCGCGGCATCGGCCCGGCGTACGGCGACAAGATCTACCGCATGGGCATCCGGGTCCAGGACCTGCTCGACCCCGGCATCCTCGGCAAGAAGATCGAGGCCGCGGTGGGCGAGAAGAACCAGATCCTCACCAAGATCTACAATCGCCGCGGGCTCGACCCGGCGAAGGTGCTGGAGGAGTACCTCGGCTACGCCGAGCGGCTGCGCCCCCACATCGCCGACACCTCGCTCGTGCTCTCGCGGGCGCTCGACCAGGACAAGGTCGTGCTGCTGGAGGGCGGGCAGGGCACGCTGCTCGACATCGACCACGGCACCTACCCCTTCGTGACCTCCAGCTCCCCCACCTCCGGCGGCGCCTGCGCCGGCTCCGGCATCCCGCCCACCCGCCTGACCAGGATCATCGGCATCCTCAAGGCGTACACCACGCGCGTGGGGTCCGGGCCGTTCCCGACCGAGCTGCTGGACGAGCAGGGCGACTGGCTGCGCCAGACCGGCGGCGAGTACGGCGTCACCACCGGCCGCAACCGCCGCTGCGGCTGGTTCGACGCGGTCATCGCGCGGTACGCCACCCGGATCAACGGCGTGACCGACTTCTTCCTGACCAAGCTCGACGTGCTGTCCGGCCTGGAGCGGATCCCGGTCTGCGTGGCGTACGACGTCGACGGCGTCCGCCAGGACGAGATCCCCATGACGCAGACCGAGTTCCACCACGCCACGCCGATCTACGAGGAGCTGCCCGGCTGGCAGGAGGACATCACCGGCGCCAAGACGTTCGAGGACCTGCCGCCGAACGCGCAGGCGTACGTCAGGGCGCTGGAGGAGATGAGCGGCGCCCCGATCTCCGCCATCGGCGTCGGCCCGGGCCGCACGCAGACCATTCAGATTCGTTCCCTCATCTGAGGACCATCCGGATTCGCTCCCTTATCTGATGATCAGTGGCGTACGCGCCCGGAACCGGAGGGTTCCGGGCCGCGGACGGGCGAGGCGGTAAGGTACGCCGCTGTGCATGGATACGTTGAGCTGCACGGGCACCGTGGAGCGCGGGGCCTGAGGCCCGAGAACACCCTGCCCGGCCTGGCCTTCGCGCTGGAGCTGGGGGTCGACGCACTCGAGTTCGACGTCGCCATGTCCGCGGACGGGCAGCTCGTGCTCACCCACGACCTGCACGTGTCCGCGGTGACCAGCGCAGACACGGGCATGGCCGTTCCCGGGGACGAGATGTTCCCCTACGTCGGCAAGCCGATCATCGCGCTCACCCTGCCGCAGCTGCGCACCCTCGACGTCGGCGTACGGCTGCCCGAGCGGCCGGACGACCGCTTCGCGCTCACGCAGGTGCCGCTGCCGGACACCCGGATGCCGACGCTCGGGGCGGTGCTCGGCCTGATCGGCGCCCTCGGCGCCGACGACGTGCGCCTCCACGTGGAGCTGAAGTCCGATCCCACCCGTCCCGACCTGTGCGCCGACCACCGCCGCTTCGTGGAGGAGGTCGTCCACGAGCTCGACCGGCACGACCGGTTGTCGAGGTCGGCCCTGCTCAGCTTCGACTGGCGCATCCTGGAGGTCGCCAGGCCCATGGTCGAGCGGCGGTACGCCCTGGTCGAGCGCGACACGATGATCCCTGCCTGGATGAACGGCATCCGCCTCGGCGAGGTCGGCGGCGACCTCGCGGCGGCGGCCGCGGCGGTGGGCGCGACGGCGCTGTCCCCCGACCGCGTGCTCGTCGACGAGGCGCTGATGACCGGGGCGGCCCGGCGGGGCCTGCCGGTCGTGGTGTGGACGGTCAACGAGCCCGACGAGGCCGCCCGGCTGATCGACCTGGGAGCGGCCGGGATCGTCACCGACTACCCCGACCGCATGCGCCGCCTCTGGAAGGCCCGCGGCCTGCCGCTGCCCGGTCCGGTGACCCCGCTCCGCCCGGTGGGAGCCTGAAACCGGGAGCCCGAAACCGGGAGCCTGAAGCACCGCTTGGAACCCCGGGCAAAGGGGACGCCGGCAGGGGACGCGAGCACAAGGAACGAGCACAAGGGTCGGGCACAAGGGAAGAGCCCCGCCCTGAGGCGGTTGTCTCAACCACCGAGGCGGGGCTCCAGGGTCACCCACAAGAATGGCTTTCACAGCCAGCTTCCAGCCAAGCGCATCGGACCGTGCGCGTCAAGTAGCTGAGCGTCACCCGGCCCAGCGCGTAGCACCGTCACACGGCCCGTGCGGCCTCACTCCTCCACGGACAGCGCACCTGACGGGCAGAGCTGCACGGCCCTGTTCACGGCGGACGTGAGATCGGCCGGGGGCTCGGCGTCGAGCACCACGACCGTCCCGTCGTCCTCGCTCTGGTCGAACACCCGGGGCAGCGTGAGCACGCACATCCCCGCACCGATACACCGTCCGGTGTCCGCTTTGATCTTCATCGTTCCCCAGCGACCTTCCTCACCACAGCACCGGCAGACGGTGCACACCATAGATGGCCATATTGGACCGCAACGGAACCTCCCGCGCGGGCACGGCCAGGCGCAGGTTGGGGAAGCGGCGCAGCAGGGCGGGATAGGCGATGCGCATCTCGATCCGGGCGAGCTGCTGGCCCAGGCACTGGTGGATGCCGTGCCCGAAGCTCAGGTGCCCGTGCGCCGGCCTGCTCACGTCGAGGGCGTCGCCGCCCTCGAACCGCTCGGGATCCCGGTTCGCGGCCCCCAGGGACAGCGTCACCGACTCGCCGGCCCTGATCAGGCTGCCGCCGACCTCCACGTCCTCCAGGGCCGTACGGGTCGGTCCGATGTGCACGATGCTGAGGTAGCGCAGCAGTTCCTCCACCGCGTTCTCGACGGCGGCCGGGTCGTCCCGCATGACGGCGAGCTGGTCCGGGTTCGTCAGCAGCGCGAACGTGCCGAGGCCGAGCATGTTGGCGGTCGTCTCATGACCCGCGATGAGCAGCAGCAGCCCGACGCCGCCGATCTCCTCGTTCGTCAGCTCCCCGCCCGCGACGAGGCCGCTCAGGATGTCGTCGGTAGGCTCCTTCGCCTTCATCATGACGAGACCGTGCAGGTAGGAGTACAGATCCTGCACCGCTGCCCGGACGTCCTCGATCGGGGAGCTCAGGTTCAACAGCACGGCCGAGTCGCGCTGGAACTTCTCCCTGTCCTCGTACGGCACGCCGAGCAGTTCGCAGATGACCAGCGAAGGGATGGGCAGTGCGAAGGACTCGACGAGGTCGGCGGGGGCGCCCTCGCGTTCCATGGCGTCGAGGCGGCTCTCGGTGATCTCTTTGATCCTCGGTTCGAGCTGCTTCATCCGCCTCACGGTGAACTGCCCGGTCAGCAGGCGGCGATAGCGGGTGTGCGCGGGGGCATCCATACGGATGAAGAACCCCGGCGTCAGCGGCTCACTGCGGAACTCCCCACGCTGGGGGATCGGCGAGTGCAACAGTTCCGGGCGGGTGCTGAAGCGGTTGTCGGCCAGGATGGCGCGGGCCTCGGCATAGCCGGTCACCAGCCAGCCCTCGTGCCCGTCCGCGTACGTCATTCGCTGGATCGGCGCCTCGGCGCGGCGGCGTGCCAGTTCGTCCGGTGGATCGAAAGCACGTTCCCGAGTGAGGGGATAAGTCGCCAGCCGGGGTGTCGCCTCTGTCATGACACGCTCCTGCGAGAGTGGAAACGGTCGATGTGTCGAGCGGCCCGCTCCCCCCACCTAACAACATCATTTGACATATCGCAATGACTGATTGCTCATGATTCCGGTCATGAAGCGTACGCGTCTCCGGAAGCCCGTCGACGCCCGCCGGGACGCCCGTGGGGCGGCGTCCCGGGAGAAAAGGGCGGTCAGAGCCAGCCGTTGCGACGGAAGGCGCGATGCAGGAGCGTGCAGGCGACGACCATCACGCCGATCACGACGGGGTAGCCGTACAAGGAGCTGATCTCGGGCATGTGCTCGAAGTTCATGCCGTAGATGCCGGCGATCATCGTGGGGACCGAGATGATCGCCACCCAGGAGGAGATCTTGCGCATGTCCTCGTTGGCGAGGGCGTTGGAGCGCGCCAGGGCGGCCTGGAGGATCGAGTCGGACAGCTCGTTGGACGACTGGACCTGCTCGCACACGCGGGACAGGTGGTCGCCGACGTCGCGGAAGTACTCACGCATCTCGGAGGGGATGCTGCGCCGCTGGGGAAGGGCGTTGAAGGGCGTCTGGAGCGGTCCGACCGCGCGCTTGAGCTCCAGCATCTCGCGCTTGAGCTGGTAGATCCTGTTGATGTCGCGGGAGCTGACCTCCGCGAAGACGGCCGCCTCGACCTCTTCGAGCTCGGCCTGCATGAGGTCGGCGACCTGCAGGTACTTGTCCACGACGTGGTCGGCGATGGCGTGCAGGACACCGGTGGGACCGCGGCCGATCAGCTTCGGCTTCGACTCCAGCTTCTCGCGGACGTCCCCGAGCGGACAGTGCCGCCCGTGCCGTACGGTCACCACGAAGTCGGGCCCGACGAACACCATGATCTCGCCGGTGCCGATGATCTCACTGCTCGCCGCCGACACCTCGTGGTCGAGGAACGCGACGGTCTTGAGCACCACGAACAGCGAGTCGCCGTACCGCTCGACCTTGGGGCGCTGGTGGGCCTTGATGGCGTCCTCGACGGCGAGCGGGTGCAGGCCGAACACGTCGGCGAGCCACTCGACCTCGGGCGCGGCGGGCTCGTGCAGACCGACCCAGACGTACGCGTCGGGCACCTCGTTGGCCTGGTTGTGCTCGCGGACCAGGCGCACGGCCTCGGGAATGCCGCCGGCGTCGACCTTCTCGCCGCCGACGTACGCGCCGAACTCGACGAGGGAGTTGCTGGGCGGCACGCAGCGGACGATCGGGTCCACGTCCATGGACGTGGCGCCGAGGTGGGCGGACATGACGCGGGTGTGCCTGTTCATGCGGGGAAAGAGCAGAGTGGAGCGCATGGCGGTCCCTTCCCGCCCGAGCCGGCACGCTCTACGCGCGACGTGATGTCACCCCTTCATACAGGCGTGAGCTGCCCCTCGGGCTTCAGTTTCGGAGTGGTCGGGAATGCGCACGACGTACGTGCGCGAGCACGTACTGACGGGATCACCAGAATTCATCCCAGACCACCTCCAATCGCCACGAGACAGCGCGAAGCCTGTCTAACCTACCACACAGCCGTTGGACACCTGTTCCAGGGTACCCGCGTCAAGTGCCGTCGATCATGCACTTCTTGCCAAAAACAGCCCGAGCAAACTGGCCATCGATGTGTATCCCCGCCCAAACCGCTCCGCCCAACCGCTCCGCCCGGGCATGCCCGAGCCGTCGTGACGAGCACGGTGCCGTCACAAGGAGCACGGTGCCGTCGCGACGAGCACGGCGCCGCGCGGGAAGCGGCAGACAAACCGCGCCGGAGGTGTGACAGGCAAACACTGCGACAATGGTCGGGTGCGCGTACTTGTCATCGGTTCCGGGGGTCGTGAGCACGCTCTGTGCCGGGCCCTGCGGCTCGACCCCGCCGTCGTAGAGGTCCACTGCGCCCCCGGCAACGCCGGAATCGCCGAAGTGGCCACCCTGCACCAGGTCACGCCGACCGACGGGGCGGCCGTGACCGCGCTCGCCGAGCGCCTCGGCGCCGACCTCGTCGTGATCGGCCCCGAGGCGCCGCTGGTCGCCGGAGTCGCCGACGCCGTCAGGGCCGCCGGGATCGCCTGCTTCGGCCCGTCGGCTGAGGCTGCGCGGGTCGAGGGGTCCAAGGCGTTCGCGAAGGACGTGATGACCGCCGCCGGGGTGCCGACCGCGCGCGCGTACACCTGCACCACGCAGGAGGAGGCCGCGGCGGCGCTCGACGCGTTCGGCGCGCCGTACGTCGTGAAGGACGACGGCCTGGCCGCGGGCAAGGGCGTGGTCGTGACCGACAGCCGCGAGGAGGCCCTGGAGCACGCCAGGGCGTGCGGGCGGGTCGTCATCGAGGAGTACCTCGACGGCCCCGAGGTGTCGCTGTTCGCCCTGTGCGACGGGACGGACGCGGTGCCGCTGCAGCCGGCCCAGGACTTCAAGCGGGCCTATGACGGCGACAAGGGCCCCAACACCGGCGGCATGGGGGCCTACACCCCGCTGCCCTGGGCGCCGGAGGACCTGTCCGAGCGGGTGATGGCCGAGATCGTGCGCCCGACCGTGGCCGAGATGGCGCGGCGCGGCACGCCGTACACGGGTGTGCTGTACGCCGGGCTGGCGCTGACCGCGGACGGCCCCCGGGTGATCGAGTTCAACGCGCGGTTCGGCGACCCGGAGACCCAGGTCGTGCTCGACCGGCTGGAGACCCCCCTGGCCGGGCTGCTGCTCGCGTGCGCGACCGGCACGCTCGCCGGGCATCCGCCGCTGCGGTGGCGTGACGGCGCCGCCGTGACCGTGGTGCTCGCCGCGGAGAACTACCCGGCCGACCCGGTGAAGGGCGACCCGATCGCCGGGCTCCCGGTGACGGTCGAGGGCGCGTACGCGCTGCACGCGGGCACGACCCTCGACGGGACCAACCGGGTCGTGTCGAACGGCGGCCGGGTGCTCAACGTGGTCGGAACGGGCGCCGACGTCGCCCAGGCCAGGGCCCGGGCCTACGAGGCGCTGGAGCAGATCACGATGCGCGGCTCCCACCACCGCTCCGACATCGCCCTGACCGCCGCATCCTCCTGACGCCCGACGATCGGTGATGTCCGCGTATCGAGGCGCGGCTGCGGGCTCTCCCCCTGCTCAATGCGCGGTGGAGAGCTGGGAAGATGGAAGAGTGAAGCACCTGCACTCCGGCAAGGTACGCGACCTCTACGAGACCCCCGACGGGCTGCTGCTGATGGTCGCCTCCGACCGCATCTCGGCCTTCGACTACGTGCTCGAACCCGGCATCCCCGACAAGGGGGAGATCCTCACCCGGCTGTCCCTGTGGTGGTTCGAGCAACTCAAGGACGTGGTCCCCAACCACGTGGTCTCGACCGACGTCCCGGCGGAGTTCGCCGGCCGCGGCGTGCTGTGCCGCAGACTGCGGATGGTGCCGGTGGAGTGTGTGGCACGCGGTTACCTCACCGGCTCAGGACTGGTGGACTACCGCAGAGAGGGCGTCGTCTCCGGCGTACCGCTCCCGGAGGGGCTCACCGACGGGTCCCGGCTGCCCGAGCCGATCTTCACGCCGTCGTCCAAGGCCCCGATGGGCGAGCACGACGAGCCCATGACGTACGAGGAAGTCGCGGCCGAGGTGGGCGAGGACGTGGCCGAGCGGCTGCGCCGCATCACCCTCGACGTCTACAGCCGCGGGGCCGAGATCGCTTTGGAACGTGGCATCATCCTGGCCGACACGAAGATCGAGCTGGGCTGGGACGCCGACGGCGTGCTGACGCTGGGCGACGAGGTGCTGACGCCCGACTCCTCCCGCTTCTGGCCCCTGGACCAGTGGGAGCCGGGCCACTCCCAGCCGTCGTTCGACAAGCAGTTCGTCAGGGACTGGCTGCTGTCCCCCGAATCGGGCTGGGACAGGTCGTCCGGCGAGGCGCCCCCGCCGCTGCCCGGCGAGATCGTCGAGCGCACCCGCAGCCGCTACGTCGAGGCGTACGAGCGGCTCACCGGCGAGCGCTTCCGCGGCTGAGTCACAGAGGTCACGCAAGTAGTCTCAAGTGACTCGTTCCCCCCTGCGTTCTAGGGGTAGTTCCTCCCCGAAACTCCTGGAACAGCGGCTACTCTAGGCCGATCGTCCTCGCCGACGCGTCGGGCTGCCGGCTGACGGGAGTCCCCCATCCTTCCCCCGAAATAGGAGCAATTCATGGTCCGTTACCGCGTGCGCGGTGGCAACGTACTGCGTGGAACCGCCTTCATCCAGGGCGCGAAGAACGCCGTACTGCCCATGATCGGGGCGGCGCTGCTCGCGGCCGAGGGCCGCACGGTGCTCCGCAACGTGCCCGTCATCGAGGACGTTCGCCGGGCGGTCGAGCTCGCTCAGGCCGTGGGCGCGAAGGTGGAGTTCCACGAGAGCGAGCGGACGCTCGTCATCGACGCCTCCCGCCTGACCAGCCCGGTCCTGCCCGCGGAGATCGCCCGCCGGTTCCGGGGGTCGGTGCTGTTCGTCCCCGCGCTGCTCCACCGCCTCGGCGAGGCGATCATCGAGGGCATCGGCGGGTGCAACCTCGGCAGCCGCAATCTCGACTTCCACTACCTGGGCTACAAGCGCCTGGGCGCGATGGTGGACGAGGGCGAGGCCGTCATCCACATCAAGGCCGGCGGCCTGATCGGCGCCCCGCTGTACCTCGACACCCCGTCGCACACCGGCACGGAGAACCTGATCATGGCGGCCTCGCTGGCGCGGGGCACCACCGTCATCGAGAACGCGGCCCTCGAACCCGAGGTGCTCGACGTCATCACGATGCTGACCCGGATGGGCGCGCGCATCCGCGGCGGAGGCACGGGCTTCATCACGGTCGAGGGCGTCG
Source organism: Microbispora rosea (assembly GCF_900156315.1). Taxonomy (GTDB): domain Bacteria; phylum Actinomycetota; class Actinomycetes; order Streptosporangiales; family Streptosporangiaceae; genus Microbispora; species Microbispora rosea. The sequence goes on from NZ_FTNI01000012.1 coordinate 138,867, forward strand.
ACGAGCTGACGGCGGTGGAGCACACGGTCATGCCCGACCGGCTCGACGCGGGCGTGTTCGCGATGGCCGCGGCGATCACCGGAGGCGAGGTCAGCCTGGTCGGCGCCTCCCTCGAGCACCTCGGCGTGGTCCGGTGGAAGCTGGAGCAGATGGGCGTCGAGTTCGAGAACCACGGCGCGGTGCTCCAGGTTCGCCGCAACCGCCCGCTGCGGCCGATCAACGTCATCACCGACACCTACCCCGGCTTCGCGACCGACCTGCAGTCGCCGCTGATGACCGTGGCCTGCCTCGCGGAGGGCTCCAGCTACATCCACGAGCGCATCTTCGACGGCCGTTTCGCGCTCGCGGGCGAGCTGAACAAGATGGGGGCGAACGTCGAGGTCGAGGGCAGCCGGGCGGTCGTGCACGGTCCGACGCCGCTGCACGGCACCGACGTGACGGCCCACGATCTGCGATCGGGAATCGCGCTCGTGCTCGCCGGCCTCGCCGCGGAGGGCGAGACCACGATCGGGTCCGGATATCTCATCGACCGCGGGCACGCCGCGCTCGCCCAGCGTATGCAGGCACTCGGCGCAGATGTGGTGCGTGAAATTTCCACTTCGGACGAGGGCTGAGTCCGGAAACCTTTACTAATGCCCTGACCAGCGCGGATCTTCCGATTTACGGAACCGCCCAGACCACCCAGAATGGTATTCCGGTAAATCTGGGCGTGACATTACGGCCTTAACCAGCGATCGTTCCAAAGAGAAGCCACAACAACGAGGGCGACGTGGGATGGGACGAACATTGGTCGAACGCACGGAAGACACTCCGCGCGGGTCACGTCTGGGCACGGTGACACCCGACCTCACCATCGGCGTGGTGGGGTCGCATGATCTGGTCGAGCGGGTGATGCTCATGGGGCACTCGGCTGCCCCGGTGCCCTGCCGGCTGGTCGCCGCCGCGTACCGGGATGAGCAGGAGGCGGCGGACAAGGTGACCCGGCTCGGTCCGGGTGTGGACGCGTGCCTGTTCGCGAGTCCGGTGCCTTTCGAGCTCGCCCGGCGGGCCGGCGTGCTGACGATGCCGGCCACGCACGTGCAGCTCGGCGGGGCCGCACTCGTGGCGGCGATCGCACGGGCCGCACTGGACGAGCGGATCGATCCACGCCGGGTGAGCCTCGACGTGCTCGGCCGGCCGGACATCGACGAGGCGTACACGGACCTCAACCTCTCCTCCGGCGAGGTGCACAGCCGTGACGAGCCGGGCCCGGTGGGCACGATCACGGCCTTCCACGAGCGGTTGTTCCGCCAGGGGGCCACGACAGGCGCGCTCACGTGCGTCCATGGCGTGGCCGACCGGCTGACGGCCGCCGGCGTGCCGGTGGTGCCGATCAGGCCGACCTCCGCGGCCGTCCGTACGGCACTGCACACGGCGGCGCTGCTCGGCGCCCGCCACCGGCTGGAGGAGTCGCAGCTCACGGTCGTGCTGGTCGAGGTGCCGACGCTGCGCGAGCCCGTACGGCGGGCCGCGCCGCGCTACTGGCGAGACGAACTGCGGCTGTCGCTGCACCGCCTGCTGGTGCAGGAGGCCAATCGGATCAATGCGAGCGTGTGGCCGATCGACGACCACAGCTACCTCGTGGTGGCGACCAAGGGCTCGATCGCGGCGGCCACGGACGGGTTCCGGGTGCTGCCGTTCGCCGCGCGGATCCGCGAGGAGCTGGGCCTGGCGGTCGAGGTGGGTGTGGGGATGGGCCGCACCACGCACGAGGCCGAGACGCACGCCAGGGGCGCGCTCGCCCGCACCCAGGGCGGCAAGCAGCCGCAGGGTTTCGCGGTGGACCGGGAGGGGCGCGCACTGGTGCCGCCGCCCCGGATGCCGCCCCAGCCGGGCGGTCCGGTCAAGCCCAAGGGGGTCGAGGTGCTGGCGCGCCTGGCCGCCAAGCTGGAGGGCGGGGACACGGTCGTGGACGCGGAGGGCGCCGGGCGCATGCTCGGGGTGACTCCACGCACGGCCAGGCGGTTGCTGCGCACGCTGGTTGACGAGGGACTCGCGTGGCCGCTTCCGCCCAACCGCACCCCTCAGCCGGGCCGGCCGCGACAGCTCTACCGGCTGATCGTGGAGAAGCTGAACCGGTAATCGTCGCTCTGAAGCGACGGTCTATTGTCATGACCCATGGAACGAAACGGTCATGACGCACGGGTGTGGCTGGCGCTGGCGGCCGTGTACGTGGTGTGGGGCTCGACGTACCTCGGCATCGCGATCGCCATCCAGACCCTTCCGCCTATGACGAGTGGTGGACTCCGTTTCGTCGCGGCGGCGCTGGTTCTCGGCACGGTCCTGCTGGTCAGGGCCGTGCCGCTCCGCATGCGGTGGAGGGAGTTCGGGAGCGCCGCGCTCGTCGGGCTCCTGCTCCTCGCCGGGGGCAACGGCATGGTCGCCGTGGCCGAGCAGCACATCTCCAGCGGCCTGGCCGCGCTGCTCGTCGCCTCGACCCCGCTGTGGCTGATCGTGCTCAGGACGGTCTTCAGGGACCGGCCGCACGTGCTGACGTTCGCCGGCGTGCTGGTGGGCTTCGCCGGAGTCGCCTTCCTCTCACTCAGGGGCGGCGGCGCGTCCGGCAGCGGGGCAGGCATCACCGTGGTGCTGCTGGGCTCGCTGTCGTGGTCGGTGGGCTCGTTTCTCTCCCCGCGGATCCCGATGCCGGCCAACCCCTTCGTGGCCAGCACGGTCGAGATGGCGGTGGGCGGCGTCGCCCTGCTGGTCATGGGCCTCGTGCAGGGCGAGCGGCTGCACCTCGCCACGGTGAGCTGGCAGTCGTGGACAGCCCTGGCCTACCTGGTGCTGGTGGGCTCGCTGGTCGGCTTCACGTCGTACATCTGGCTGCTCGGCCACGCGCCGATCTCACTCGTGTCCACCTACGCGTACGTGAACCCGGTGGTGGCGGTGCTCCTCGGGATGGCGGTCCTGGCGGAACCGGTCACCGCGGCCATGCTCGTGGCGGGAGCCCTGATCGTCGTGGGGGTCGCGCTGGTCGTCTCCACCGAACGCCGCGGCCGGCCCGCGACGCCGCCGGAAGAGGAGACCGCCGCGGGAGCCGGACGCGTCACGGCGTCCCAGCCGGCCTCCGAACCGTGAGACCGATCCGGCTCGATGAACCCATGAGACCGATCCGGCTCGATGAAGCACGAGGGCGAAATCGGCAATTCGAGGCCATGACCGAATAAGGCACCTGATTTCGCTGCGATCTGCCGATCATCCCGCGGTATTCGCACGAGAAATGCGAAAGCGCCCCACGGAGGCCGGAGCGGGCGCCCCGATGGGGGCCGACTGCGAAATAGACAGAAGTCCACTAACGTCACAGCCGCAACCGGATCATGACAGGACCCGGAAGGGTTCACTGACACTGCTTATGCGAGGAACCGCGGGATGTTCGAGAAGTTCACCGATCGAGCGCGACAGGTCGTCATCCTGTCCCAGAACGAGGCCCGGACGCTCGGTCACGGCTCCATAGACACCGAGCACATCCTCCTCGGCCTGCTCCGTGAGGGCGGTGGCCTGGCGGCCCAGGTTCTCACGAGCCTGGGCCTGAGCCTCGAGGATGTGCGCCTCCGGGTCAAGGAGATCGTCGGCCACGGCCAGTCCGCCCCGCCGGAGTTCCTGCCGTACACCGCGGCCGCCGGCGCGGTCCTCCAGTCGTCGAACCAGGAGTCGGCGCAGCGCGGCCACGACCGCATCGGCACCGAGCACATCCTGCTCGCGCTCCTCCGCGATCGCGGGAGCGTGGCGGCTCAGATCCTGGTCGCGTGCGGACTCGACAACGACAGGGTGGCGCGGGCCACGGAGGAGCTCGTCCGGCAGTACTACCCGGCCGGCTAGGACGCCTGCCGGAACGCCTCGGCGGCGGCGAGGAAGACGTCGTTGGCCTCGCGGTCGCCGATGGAGATCCGGGCCCCCTCCCCGTCGAACGGGCGCACGGCGACGCCGACGGCCGCGCACTTCGCGGCGAACTCCATCGTGCGCTCGCCGAGGCGCAGCCAGACGAAGTTGGCCTCGGTGGGCGGGACGGTCCAGCCCTGCGACAGCAGCGCCTCCCTGACCCGGGTGCGCTCCTTGATCACGGTCTCGACCCGCTCCTGCAGCTCGTCCTCTGCCTGCAGCGACGCGATCGCGGCCGCCTGGGCGAGGTGGTTGACCGCGAAGGGCAGCAGCGTCTTGCGGACCGCCGCGGCCACCGGCTCGGGCCCGATCAGGTAGCCGGCCCGCAGCCCCGCCAGCCCGTACGCCTTGGAGAACGTGCGCAGGACGGCGACGTTGGGGCGCTCGCGGTAGAACGTGAGGCCGTCCGGCACGTCCGCGTCCCTGACGTACTCCCGGTAGGCCTCGTCGAGGACGACGAGGACGTTCTCGGGCACGCGATCGAGGAAGCGCGTGAGCTCGTCGGCCCGGTTCACCGTGCCGGTCGGGTTGTTGGGGTTGCACACGAAGACCAGGCGCGTCTCCGGCGTGATGGCGGCGGCCATGGCGTCGAGGTCGTGCGTCTCGTCGCGCAGCGGCACCTCGACCGCGTTGGCGCCCGAGAGGCCGACCAGCAACGGGTATGCCTCGAACGAGCGCCAGGCGTACATCACGTCGGCGCCGGGCTCGCCGACCGCCTCGAGGATCTGCTGGGCGACCGCGACCGATCCGGCGCCCAGCGCGATGTGGTCGTACGGCACGCCGAACCGCTCGGCGAGCGTCTCGGTCAGCCGGACCGCTCCGGGATCGGGATAGCGGTGGACCTCCGTGGCCGCCCGCGCGATCGCCTCTACCACCGACGGCAGGGGTCCGAAGGGGCTCTCGTTGGAGGACAGCTTGTAGGACCGGCCGTCCGGGGAGACCACGGCCTTGCCCGGCTTGTAGGCCGGCACGGTGTCGAGGATCGAGCGGAATCGAGGCATGCCCTAACGATAGGAGATCCGCCTGGTCGGGGGGCACCCCGCACACCCCCTGTGGATGACCCTCCGGCCCCGGGCCTACTTGTAGTAGGCGTAGAGCGTCTTCCAGGTGCCGGCGTACTGGCAGTTGAGGGACGGCTTGGCGGCCTTGGCCTCGGAGCAGACCTTGAGCTCGACCTCGCCGACGTTCTTGACGGTGAAGGCGAAGGTCTTCTTCGCGCCGTACGAGCAGGTGCGGTAGTTGCGGTATGCCAGGTGCGGCTTGTTGGCGGCGTCGAAGTAGCTGACGCGGAACAGGGCCCAGCCACAGGTGGACGACTTGTGGGTCAGGCTGGTGGCCTTGCCCGAGACCTTCACGTACGGCGCGGGCAGGCTCGGGTCGTTCTTGGCCGCGGCGATCAGCGAGCCGCTGACCTTGGCCTTCGACCCGCCGGCGTAGTAGGGGCCCCAGGACTTGGCGGTGGCGGCATGGGCGGCCGTCGCGGTGGCGAGCGGAGCGAGGGCCAGTATGCCGGCCGCGAGGGTGACGCCTGCGAGGGAGCGGGTGAGGGTCATGGCTGGGGGTCCTTTCCTCTTCGTTGCCGGCAGTGTGTCCCGGGGCGCTTTCAAAGCCCTTGACGCGCGCTGTACCGCGCCCTTCGCCTACCGCCGTCGCCTGGTCGGGCCGGGGTCCGCCGTTCCGATGACCATCTCATCGGGGTTTCACTAAGATCCAGCGGCATGTGGCGGAAAGCGAGATTCGTGATGGCCGGCGCCTGCGCGGCGGCCGGCGTGTGCGTCGTCCCCACCGCGGCCGGACCCGCGACCGCCGCGGCCGCCCAGGCGACGGCCGTGACCGCGAAGACCGTGACCGCCGGGGCGGAGGCCACGACCGCGAAGGCCACAGCCGCGAAGGCCGCAACCCCTGCCACGGCGCGGAAGAAGGGCACGCCCTACTGCGCCCGATACAAGTGCATCGCCCTCACCTTCGACGACGGCCCCTGGCCCTACACCCCGGCGCTGCTCGACACGCTGAAGAAGCACAAGGCGAAGGCCACCTTCTTCCTCCTCGGCCGGAAGGTCGCCAACCGTCCCGAGCTCACCCGGCGGATCCACGAGGAGGGGCACGATATCGGCAACCACACCTGGAACCACCCCTCGCTCACCACCCTGTCGGACGGTGAGGTGTTCGAAGAGGTCTCCAGCACCTCGAACATCATCAACAAGACGATCGGCAGGATGCCGGACTACATGCGCCCGCCCAACGGCGCGACCAACTCCAGGGTCGCGGGCCTCATGTCCGATCTGGGGCTGCCGCAGATCCTGTGGACGGGGTCCACGCTCGACTGGCAGGCCCGCGACACCAAGGTGATCGCCAAGCGCACACTGAAGCTGGCCAAGCGCAACGGCGTGATCCTGCTGCACGACATCGTCCCCGAGACGGTCAAGGCCATGCCCGGCGTGCTCACCGCGCTGGAGAAGCAGCACTACAAGTTCGTCACGCTGACGACCCTGCTGCAGGGCCGCACGCTGCGCCCCGGCGAGGTCTACCCGCCCCGCGGCAGGTAGGAGGCTCCCGGCGTCGTCTTCTCCACGTACGGCGCCGGCGGGGAGACCGCCGCAGAAACCGGCGCAGAAACCGGCGCAGACACCGGCGCGGGCATCGAGGACACGGGAGAGACGGCCGCCGTCTCCGCCGGGGGGACGCGGCCGGCGTCAGCCGCGAGCGAGCGGTCGAGGGCCGCGCGCATCCGGGGCTGCAGGGGCCGCTCGACCAGCCGGTGCACGCCGTACGCGACCACGAGCACCGCGGCGACGGCCAGCGGGAGCGTGAGGCGGCTGCCCAGCACCGGGTGGAGCCACTGGATGAGCAGGAACCCGACGTGGTGGTGGAAGAGGTAGAGCGGGTAGGTCAGGGCGCCGAGGACGGTGAGCCACCGCCAGGCGATCCGGTCGAAGGCGCCGACCGCCACGAGGATCATCACCAGGAAGATCAGCGAGATCACGCCGGCCACGAGCGCCGAGCCCAGCGCCTGCCCGAATCTCCGGACCGCCAGTGGTTCCTCGCTCAGCGCCGTATAGAGCCCCAGGCTCCAGCCCACGCCCACGAACAGCCAGGGGAACAGCGACCCGCCGAAGCGGTGGACGAGGAAGAGGGCCATCCCCGCGATGAAATACGGCGCGCCGAACGGCACGAGCACCGCCTGCAGCAGGTCGGCGTTCACCCGGTCGGCGACCGCCAGCAGCAGCACCCACGCCCCCATGAACGCCAGGCACCTGCGGTAGGTGATCCCCACGGCCGCGAGGCAGGCGATGAGGGCGTAGAAGACCAGCTCCTGCCACAGGGTCCAGTAGACGATCTCCAGGTCGCGTACGCCGAAGCCGTGCTGGAGCATCGTCACGTTGGCCAGCAGCTCGGGGAGGCTCGGCCGGTGGTCGGTGACCAGCCCGCCGAGGGCCAGACCGCCCAGGACGAGCACGCTCGCCCAGTACGCCGGGAACAGCCGGGCGATCCGCGACGCCGCGAAGTGGCCAGGCGTGCGGCCCCAGGCGCTCATCAGGATCACGAATCCGCTGATCAGGAAGAACAGGCGCACGCCGTAGACGCCGAAGACGGTCACCATGCTCAGCGCGGGGAAGGCGTTGGGCGTGCCCCAGGCGCGCGTCTCGCCGAAGTGGAAGAGGACGACGCCGAGAGCCGCGCAGAACCGCAGCAGGTCGAGCACGCGCAGCCGGGACGGTCCGGGAGGAATGGCCGGCGCATCGGTGATGCGCGGGGCCGCAGCCAGCATGGCCGGAATATATCCTGAAAGTTTCCTGTGAGTCGGGGCATTCACCCAGCATGGGTGCGTAGCGTGCGCCTCCCGCGTCACAGGAAGAAATGGGGCAGGCCGGCCCGGCCAGACCCGCCTGTCGCGCATGCCGGCCGTCCCGCCGGGCTCGGCCGGTCAGGTACGCAGCATGGGCGGGTGCAGCAGCACGGCGGGGCCCCGGCGGTAGAGCATGGCGGGACGGCCGCCGTCCCGGGTCGTGGTGCGCCCGGTGGGCACGAGGAAGCCCTCCGTCTTGGTGACCTTCCGGTGAAAGTTTCGCGGGTCGAGCGGACGTCCCCAGACGATCTCGTAGACGCGGCGCAGCTCCGCCACGGTGAACTCGGGCGGGCAGAAGGCGGCGCCGAGCGAGGTGTATTCGAGCTTGGCCCTGGCCCGCTCCACGCCGTCGAGCATGATCCTGCGATGGTCGAAGGCCATCTCCGTCAGCTCGGCCACCGGCTGCCAGCTCATGTGGGCCTCGGTGGACGCGGGCAGGTCGGGGGCGAGGCCCAAATAGGCCACGCTGACGACCCGCTGGCGCGGGTCGCGGTCCGGATAGCCGTAGGTCTGAAGCTGCTCCAGGTGGACCGGCGCCCCGGGAAGGCCGGCCCGTTCCGCCAGCACGCGGGCCGCGGCGGCGGGAAGGTCCTCCTCCAGCTTGATGAACCCGCCGGAAAGCGCCCACCGGCCCTCGTACGGCGGCCGGTCGCGCCGCCAGACGAGGGCGCTGAGCTGCTGGGACCTGACGGTGAGCACGACCAGATCCACGCTGACGGGGATGCGCGGGATCATGCCCAGCACGCTACAGGACGCGGGCCGCGGCTCGGACCGTCCTGACTGCGCCGGTCCGGCTCCGCGCGAGAGCTTCACCACCACATCACATCCCCGTAACCGGGTCTCGTGTCCCCGGAACGTCGCCCGGCATCATGCGACCGGCACAGCCCGGCCGGGACAGCCCGGCCGGCACAGCGCAACCGGCACAGCGCAACCGGCACAGCGCAACCGGCACAGCGCAGCCAGGACAGCGCGGCCGATGCCGGGCGACGCACAGCACGGAACGTCAGCGCGACTGCCCAGGCTTGACGTAGGTCACCCGGAGGTTCAGGTAGGCCGCCACGCCGGCGTCATGGCCGCGTACGGCGAGAAGGTTGCAGCAGTCGAGGTCGGCCGCGGGCACCACGACGTCGATCGCCCCGGCGGCGCACTTGCCGCTCTTGACGCTCTGCACGAGGTGGCCGTTGAAGTAGACCTGCGCGTCGTTGTCCACCGTGCCCTGGATGCGCACCGCCTGTGCGTCGCGCGGCAGGTGCAGCCAATGGCGCACCAGGATGTCGGTGCCGACCGCCCACTGGGTCCTGACGTCGGTCTGGTTGTTCCACGAGCAGGTCCCGTTGGTGGTGCCGAAGCCCGCCTGCCCCTGCGGCCAGGAGCTGTCGTCGAATCCCCGCTCGGCGAAGCCCGGCACCTGGGTCGTGGCGGGCACCTGGCGGTAGGTCCAGCCCGTGCTGTTGTAGTCGAGCGCGGTGACGACGTTCGCACGTCCGCTCGCGGCCTGGGCGGCGGTCGCGGCCGGGGCGGCCAGGGCCATCGCGGCCACCAGCGCGCCCGCCGCGAAACCTGCGGGCAGGAGGTGACGAAGTCGGTTCATGTGCGGTCTCCTTGTCGATCGTCGGATGCCCTGATGCGGCGGGCATCTCGGAACCGGCGTGGACGGGCCGGCCGTCGCGCCGCCTCCACAGCGAGATCCACTGGCGGCGGCGCAGGCAAAGGAGATCAGCGGGCGGCGCGGGCCACACGGACACCCCGCCGCGGCATTGTCCGTTCCTTGCGCGGACATTGCCATGCCGTGCTCATGACGCGGGGCAGGGCCGGGGGCAGACCGGCTCGGCGGGGGTCAGCCGGTGTTGTGGTAGTAGACCGGTTCGGCGGACTTCCTGCCGTCGGCGGAGGTGACCTCCACTCGTATCCAGACGTCGTCGGGGACCGTGGCCCAGTCCACCGGGATCCAGATCTTCTCCGTGCCCGCCGGCAGCCCCTGGATCGGGGTGGTGTCGTGCCAGCCGACCGTGGCCGAGTCGACGACCCGCGGCGTGTCCAGGCCCGGCCAGCTCAGGGTGACCTTGGCGGTGCCGAGGTGGTAGCCGCGGATCTCCATGCCGTCCTGGATCTGCCGCGCGCGCCGCTGCGCCTCGATCGGGATCGGGCGGTCCCAGTCCGCCGCGATCTCCTCTGACAGCGAGGGCGAGCCGCAGGTGAAGAAGTCGCTCCACATGTAAGAAATGATCTTCGACACGTACGGCGCGGCGAGCGTCACCTGCGTGTCCAGCCTGGGCTTGTCCGTGCGCCCGCGCGTGCCCTGACGGCCGCAGTTCTCCGTCGAGGTGGACGGCTCGAACGCCTCGACGTTGGCCCACAGCTCCACCTGGACGCCCTCCTGGACCAGCTCCTGGCGGGCCAGCGACATCGCGCGGTAGTAGTCGCGGGTGCTGCCGTAGTAGGCCGTGGCGTACGTGCTCTCCCCGACGACCGGTTTGAGGCTGTCGTCCACCGGCTTGTTCTTCCAGTTGGGCCAGAACAGGCCGACCTTGCCCGTGCCCCGGCCGTCCTGCGGCGCGATGATCTCGACCCCGGTGCGCGCGAGTTCCTTGAAGCCCTGGGCCACCTGGCTGGGCGTGGAGGTGTACTTCACCCGCCTTCGGCTGTCGATGTACGGGCTCACCAGGATCGGTTTGTCCGGCAGTTCCTGTTCGACGATCAGGTGCTGCTCGGCGTACACCTGGAGCGTCTGGACCTTGCTCGGGTCGGGCCAGTCCCGCAGCTGCAACTCGAACGGCTGGTAGACGCCGCCCAGCGACTCGCGGCCCTTGAAGCGGTCGCCGTAGTCCTGCAGGACCCGCCGGGTCAGCGTGGTCAGCGTGCCGATGTGACGGGGGTCGGCCCGGGTGGACTCCTCGGGGTCGCGCGGGGCGAGCGGCAGGGCGGGGAAGACCTTGATGCCGAACCGGTCGCCGAGGTCGAGCAGCTCGCTGAGGCTGTCCCTGGCGCCCGCCGAGACGAGGATCAGGTGGTAGCCGCGCCCCTCGCGGGTGAAGTCGCAGGTGGGGTCGTCCGAGCCGTCCTCGGGCGCGACGAGCCGGAAGAAGACGTCGTCCCCCACCACGATCTCGTGCTCCATCTGGGGACAGCGGAAGATGCCGGGGCCGAACCGCTCGTCGGTGCGGTAGACGTACGTCCTCGTGATGCGGTTGCCCGCGTTGGCCGCCTGGAGCTCCTTCTCCGCCTGCTTCACGCACGGCAGCCCGTTCTCGACGCAGCGGGCGTACCTGGCGTCGGGCTTGGGATCCTTGCCCTCGGGAGTCGAGGCCTCCAGGACCTGGCCGTCGTCGTCGGTCTCGCGCGGCGACAGGCCGAAGCCGAGGCGCACGACGGTGTCCCCGCCGAGGCGGTGGATGGCCTCCAGCTGACGGCGCCAGGTGCAGGGGTCGGAGGTCGGGATCAGCCAGTAGCCGCTCACGGCGTACGGCGTGGTCGCCGCGGTCTCGAACGTCCCGCACGGGTCGGTGAACACGCTGTGCGTCGGCGACCCGACCATGGGAGTCGACGGGGCGGTCTGCCCGGCGCTGGCGGTGCCGGAGCCGGTGCCTCCGTCACGAAGGACGATCACCACTGATGCGACGCCGGCGAGGATCGCCACACCCAGGATCAGAGTGAGCCAGCGCACTTTCAGGACACTACCGCCCGTCGTTCAAATGATCTTGCCGCGCCCAGCCTACCCGGATGTTCTCGCCGCCGGGCCGGCCTCATGGGCCGCCTGCGGCAGTGTTCACCGCGCGTTCAGCTCTCGCCTGATCAGCTCTTGACGCCGGCCCATGCCTCTAACTGGGTGACGAACCGGCGTGCGGAGTTGGGCCAGTGGTGGTTCGCCCGCGCCGCGGCGTAGCCGCGTCCACCGGTGCCGATCCGCTCGAAGGGGTTGTCCCTGAGCTGGAGCGCCGCCCGCGCCACCGCCTGAGCGTCCTGCCAGGGGACGACCAGGCCGCACTGGTAGCGCTCCACGAGCTCCACGGCCCGCGGCGAGGGAGTGGTGATGACCGGGATGCCGTGCGCCATGTACTCGACGATCTTCGTAGGCATCGAGTGGCGGTAGTTGGGCTCGTCGTGCAGCAGCGAGAGCCCGGCGAGCGCACCGTCGAGCCGCTTGAGCGCCTCGTCGTTCGGCATGAAGTCGCGCCATTCCAGCAGGCCCTGGGCGACGGCCTCGTTCAGCAGGGGGCGGCTCTGCGGGTCGGCGTAGCCGATGAGCTCCACGGCCACGCGGTGCGGCTGGAGCAGCCGGGCCACCTCGACGGCCTCCTGGACGCCCCGGGCCTCCGACAGCCAGCCGAGGTAGACGACGCGGTCGTCGCCGGGCGGGCTGACCCGGTCGGGTACCCATGTCTCGTTCGGCACCACGAGGTGCTGCTGCTTGAACCGGCCCGCGTACGCGGCCTCGGCCAGCAGCAGGTGCAGCCGGCGCTCGGCGGTGGTTTCGAGGAGCCGGGCGAGGAAGCGCATCGGCGGGCGCAGGAACGCCGGCAGCCACGGCTTGAGCGACAGCGTCGCGGGGGTGTCCTCGTGGACGTCCCAGACGACCGGCGGACGACGGCGCACCCCGGCGACCGCAAGCAGCAGCTCGGGGTCGTGGATGAGGGCCAGGTCGACCTTGCCCCGCATGCTCTTGAAAAGCTTGCGGGCGGCCCGCACCGCGGCCAGGCGGCGTCGCTCGGCGGCCCTGGGCAGGTCCACACCCGTCACCCACGAACGCGGCACGACTCCCCGCGCGGTGTACGGCGCGGCGTACGTGACCTCATGACCGGCGTCGACGAGTGCCCGGATCTGCCGGTGCAGGATCCGGGCGTCCTCGGGGTGATGCACCACCGTCATGACGAGCACGTGCACGCGCGAAACCCTTCCTACAACCGCTCGACGCGTTCGCTCGTGGCCAGCACGCCGCGAGTGTCCAGGACGAGAGGGGCTCGCTCCTCCACGACGTCGAGGTCGAAGATCGAGTGCTGCTGGAGCAGGACCACCACGTCGGCGGCGGCCACGGCCTCGGCCAGGTCCTCCTCGCGGGGGATCTGTCTGCCCTCGACCGACCACTCCTTCACGTACGGGTCGCAGAAGGACAGCTCGGCGCCCAGTTCCAGGAGCGCCTCGGCCACGGGGATGGCCGGCGTCTCCCGCTCGTCGGCGATGTCCGGCTTGTACGTCACGCCGAGGAGCAGCACGCGCGAGCCGTTCACGGCCTTGCGGGCCCGGTTGAGCAGCCGCTGCACGCGGGCCACCACGTACGACGGCATCCGCTCGTTGATCTCCTGGGCCAGTTCGACGAACCGGAAGGGGTAGCCGAGCTTGCGCACCGTGTAGGACAGGTACGACGGGTCGACGGGGATGCAGTGCCCGCCGACGCCGGGGCCCGGCAGGAACTTCTGGAAGCCGAACGGCTTGGTGGAGGCGGCCTCGATGGCCTCCCACAGGTTCACGCCGAGCTCGTCGCAGAAGATCGCCATCTCGTTGACGAGGGCGATGTTGACGTGGCGGTAGGTGTTCTCCAGCAGCTTGGCCATCTCCGCCTCGCGGGTGCCGCTGACCGGCACGACCCGCTCGACGAACTGCGCGTAGAAGGCCGCGGCCCGCTCCTTGCAGGCGGAGGTGTAGCCGCCGACGACCTTGGGGGTGTTGCGCAGGCCGAACTTGGGGTTGCCCGGGTCGATCCGCTCCGGCGAGAACGCCAGGTGGAAGTCCTTGCCGGCCACCAGGCCGGACTGCTCCAGGATCGGCCGCGCCAGCTCGTCCGTGGTGCCGGGCCACGTGGTGGACTCCAGCACGACGAGCGTGCCCGCCTGAAGATGCTCTGCGACGGCCCGAGTGGCGCCCTCGACGGCCGACAGATCCGGACGGTGGTCCTCGTCCAGCGGCGTCGGAACGCAGATGACGATCGTGCTCGACCGCGACAGCACCGACGCGTCCAGCGTGGCCGTGAAGCCGGCGGTGAGCATCGCGTCGAGGTCGGCGTCGGTCAGGTCGTCGATGTAGGAGCGGCCGGCGTTCAGGGCCTCGACCTTGCGGGGGTCGACGTCCAGACCAGCCACCCGCAGGCCCGCTGCCGTGGCCTCTTTGGCCAGCGGCATGCCCACGTATCCCAGCCCGATGATCGTGAGATCGAAGGCTGTCACGACGAGGCCTTTGGGGGAACCTGGGGGCGGAAACAACACTTCATGGTGGCAAAGGCTATCTCAACTCGGAACCAAGCATGCCTGATGCAACACATCCGACTTTCTGCTGTTTATCGGTTTTCGGTCAAGGACTGGTAGATCCCTTGGTACGTGCGGGCCAGGCTGCTCCAGGTCCGGTGCGCGGCGACCTCGGCCTTGCCCGCCTCGCCCATGATCCGGCGGCGTTCCGGATCGTCGCTCAGCGCGGCGAGCGCCTTGGCCAGCGCGGCCGGATCGCCGGGCGGCACCAGCAGTCCGGCCCCCTCGCCGCCGACGAGTTCCGACAGCGCGGGCAGGTCGCTCAGCACGACCGGCTTGCCCAGCGCCATCGCCTCGACCGGCTTCAGCGGGGTGACGAGGCGGCACACACGCAGGTCCTCACGCGGGCAGACGAAGATGTCGATGGCCGCCTGGGCCTGCAACGCCTCGTCCGGGCCCACCCGGCCGGGCAGGATCGCCTCCTTCAGGCCGAGCCGGTCGACCTGTTCGAGCAGCGCGGGCCGCTCGGCGCCGTCCCCGACCAGCAGGACCTTCACCGGCGTTCCGGCGTCGCGCAGCAGCGCGGCGGCGCTCAGCAATGTGGCGAATCCCTCGTAGGCGACGATGCTCGACACCGAGCCCACGACGATCTCGTCGCGCCCGATCCCGAACCGGTCGCGGAACGCCTCGCCGTCGTAGTCGGCCGTCAGCAGGGCGTCGTCCACGGCGTTGGGCGCGAGGAAGATGCGCTCCCTGGGCACGCCGCGCTCCACGATCTCGGCCGCCATCGTCTCGGCGAGCGTCACGACCGCGTCGGCCTCGCGCATGATCTGCGCCTCGCGCTCACGCTGCAGCGTGTGCCGCTCGCTGCCGACCCTGGCCGGGTCCCGGGAGACCCAGGTCTCCTCCAGGAAGCCGCGCACCTCGTACACGAAGGGCGTGTTCGTCCGCTCGCGCACCGCGAGCGCGACGGAGCCGTTACGGTGGTCGGTCGCCGCGTGCAGGACCTGCGGACGCAGGGTCCTGACCAGCTCGGAGACGTCCGCGGCGCCGCGGATCATCCGCCCCTGGCTCTCGAACGGCATCTCGCCCTTGGGCAGCAGCCGGTAGTAGGGGATCCCGTCGATCTCCTCGTACGGCTCGGCGTCGGTGTGCCCCTGGAGCATGGGCCAGCCCCAGCTCGTCACGACGTGGGGGTCGAGCCCCGCCGCCTTCTGGGCGGTGACGATGCGGTGGGTGCGCACGGTGTACCCCGCCTGCGTGTACGGCAGGGCGTTGGTGACCATGTGCAGCACCCGGCCGGCCACCCGCTCACCCATGATGATCTTCGGCTTGGGCGGGATCGGGTTCGGTCCGAGCGCGGCCTTCTCACCCTCGTAGTAGGCCATCCTCCGGCGGACGAACGGCCACCGGGACTGCGGCTGGAGCACCCGGACCGCGTCCGACATCCGGCCGGCCTCGAAGTGCGCCTTGGCGTCCCGCAGCGGGCCCTTGGCCGCGCGCTGCAGGATCTTGCGGGTCCTGACCTTGACGAACCGGGCCGCGGGCCAGGCGACGCGTCCGACGACCGGGCGCACCCCGGGAGGTATCGCGTCGGCGGCGGCCTGGGCGACCCGCATCGGGTCGGACTTGACCTTGCTCACGAAGATCCGGGAGACGAGGACCGGGTTCCTCGCGAACCCCCGGAGGAAGCCGCCGAGGCCGGCCTTCGCGGACGCGGCGGACACCACCTTTGCGGGCTTGTTGGCCTCGGTTTCCACGGCGCGACCGTACCATAGGCAACGTTTGTGCCAGGGAGTGCGAAAACGCGCAGCAGGGCACGGCTTGTGAGCACGACCAGAGACGAAAGGCGAGGCAGATGAGAGACAACCCCCTCGTCCTGCACGTACTGGGCGCCCGGCCGAACTTCGTCAAGGCGGCCCCGGTCGTCAGGGGGCTGGCCGAGCTCGGGGTCCGGCAGGGCATCATCCACACCGGCCAGCACTACGACGCGCTGATGTCGGACGTGTTCTTCGCCGACCTGGGGCTGCCCGAGCCGATCGCCAACCTCGGCGTCGGCAGCGGCACCCACGCCCGGCAGACGGCCGCCCTGCTCACGGGGCTGGAGGACGTCGTGCTCGAACACCGCCCGGCGCTCGTGGTGGTGTACGGCGACGTGAACTCGACGCTCGCGGCGATCCTCGTCTGCGCCAAGTTGCACGTGCCGACCGCGCACGTCGAGGCGGGCCTGCGCTCCTTCGACCGGGAGATGCCGGAGGAGGTCAACCGGGTCGTCACCGACGCGCTGTCCGACCTGCTGTTCGCCACCTCGCCCGAGGCGCTGTCACACCTCGCCAACGAGGGCGTGAACCCGGCGAAGGTGCACCTCGTCGGCAACCCCATGATCGACAGCCTGTTCGCCGCGCTGCCGAAGCTCGACCCGGCGCCGGTCCAGGAGCGTCTGGGGATCGACGGCGGCTACGCGGTGGCGACGCTGCACCGCCCGGCCAACGTGGACGACCCGGAGGCCGCCCGCGAACTGGTCGACGCCGTGCTCGGGGTGGCCGAGCAGGTGCCGGTCGTCGTGCCCCTGCACCCCCGCGGCCGGCAGCGGCTGGCGGAGGCCGGGCTCGTGGACCGGCCGAATCTGAAGATCGTGGACCCGCTGGGCTACGTGGACTTCCTGTCCCTGGTGCGGGGCGCCGCCCTGGTGGTGACCGACTCCGGCGGCGTCCAGGAGGAGACGACCATGCTGGGCGTCCCCTGCCTGACCGTCCGGCCCAACACCGAGCGGCCGATCACCGTGACCCACGGCACCAACCGGCTCGTCACCCCCGCCTCGCTGCCCGCCGCGGCGTCCAAGGCGCTCGCGGACGGCGCGGCCACACCGAGCGGCGAGCTGCCGCCGCTGTGGGACGGCGCGGCCGGGCCGCGGATCGCCCGCGTCATCGACGCCTGGCTCCGCGGCGACAACCTCTCCCCCGCCGCCAAGGGCGCCCTGCGCTAAGCGTCAGGACAGGTTCTGGACGGGGGGCAGGCCGCGCTCGGCGAAGACCTTCTTCGCCACCAGCGTGGCGTTGATCGCCCTCGGCATGCCCGCGTAGACCGCCGAGTGCAGGAGTGCCTCGGCGATCTCGGTGGCGGTGAGGCCCACGTTCAGCGCGGCGTTGAGGTGCACGTCGAGCTCGATCTCGCAGCCCCCGAGGGCCGTCAGGACGCCGAGGGTGACGAGCTGCCGGTCCCGCGGTGACAGCTCGGGGCGTGCGTACATGTCGCCGAACGCCCACGCCACCACCTGGTGGCCGAGCTCGGGCGAGACGTCGGCGAGGGACGCGACGACGCGCTGCCCGGCCTCGCCGTCGACCTCGTTCAGCACCTTGAGGCCGTATTCGTAGCGCTCTTCGCGGTTCATGGTTCTCCATCCGGTCGGTCCGGGCCGCCTGGTCGGCGTCCCGGCTGCGACCAGCCTCGCCCCTCCCGCGTCCTGTCCCGCTCGGCAGGCGTGGGAATCTGCATCTCCTATGCCTCGGAGGTATGGATGAACCTGAGACTGCTCGAGTACGTGGTGGCGATCTGCGAGGAGGGGAGCATCAGCGCGGCGGCGCGGCGCCTGCACCTGACGCAGCCGACGCTCAGCCGGCAGGTGCACGAGCTGGAACGGCGGCTGGGGACGCCGCTGTTCGAACGCGAGGGCAGGGGGATGGTCCCGACGCCGGCGGGCCGTGCGCTGGTGGCCCGGGCCACCACGGTCCTCGCCGAGGCGCGGGCCGCGCTGGACGACGTCCGGCTGGCGGCCGAGGGGCTGGCCGGACGGCTGACGGTGACGTTCGCCGGCTCGGGGATCAACGGCCCGCTGGGCGGCGCGCTCGGCCGGTTGCGCCGGGAGATGCCCCGCGTCGAGCTGCGCCTGGTGGAGAGCTTCAACGACGCCGAGATGTCCGGCGGCGTCCTCGACGGCCGCTTCGACATCGCCGTCCAGCGTCTGCCCGCCCGCGACCCGCGTCTGGTGGCGCGCTCCTGGTGGCGCGAGCCGCTCAGCCTGTTCCTGCCCGCGGCGCATCCGCTGGCGCATGAGGCCGGCGCCGCGCCGCTGACCGCGCTCGGCCAGGTGCCGCTCGTCGTGTGGCCGCGGGAGGTCTCCCCGCACTCCTACGACGAGATCATCGCATTGTGCGACCACGCCGGCGTGACACCCCGCATCGGCGCGGAGGGCCGGAGCGTGCAGACGGTGCTGGCGCTGGTCGCGGCCGGTTTCGGCGCGGCCGTGATGTCGGACTCCCATCGCGCGCTCCGCCGCGTCGGCGTCCGCGCCCGCCCGCTGGAGGGCACCTCCACGACCCTCCACATGGTCTGGCGGGCGAAGGACGCGAATCCCCTCCTCGAGCGCTTCCGCTCGGTGCTGGCCACCCTCGCCACGAGCGATCCCGCCAGACCGGTCCATTGAAACCCCTATATCGGCACAAAGGTCCCTGCAGCCCCTTTACGATGGCTTGTCCGTAAGGGGGAGAGGCATGGCTGAGAGCGACGAGACTCCTGAGACTCCTGAAGAGCCCCGTTTCCAGCGGCTGGGGCCGGTGAACTGGCTGCCCGAGGAGCGCAAGCACGTCGAGCAGTACGAGCAGCGGATCCGCGACCTGGAGAACCGGCTCGCCTACCAGGAGGCCCGCGCCGACTACGCCCTCTGGCGGCTGCAGGCCACCCAGACCCAGAAGCCCTACCGCGTCGCGCAGGTGCTGACGAACGCGGCGAAGCCGAAGAAGATCGTCCGGCTGCCCCGCGATCTCAGCAAGGCGATGAAGGACGGCAAGAAGGCGCCGAAGGCGCCGCCCTCCGCGATCGAGGTCGCCGCCGCCGCCGAGACACGGGGCCCCGAGGTCAAGATCCCGGGCCTCAGGTGGCCGGACGGCCCGGTCGTACGGCCGGACATGCCCGTCGCGGTCATCCTCGACGACTTCTCCCGCATGGCCTTCAAGTACGAGTGGGACCAGATCGAGTTCGGGCTGCAGGACTGGCGGGAGATCTTCGCCGAGAAGCGGCCGGAGATGCTGTTCTGCGAGTCGGCCTGGCACGGCAACCAGGGCCGCTGGCGCTACCAGATGACCGGGACCAACGCGCCCAAGCAGGAGCTGCGCGACCTGATCGCCTGGTGCCGCGAGGAGGGCATCCCCACGGTCTTCTGGAACAAGGAGGACCCGCCCAACTTCGACTTCTTCATCGACACGGCCAAGCTGTTCGACTACGTGTACACGTGCGACGGCGACATGATCCCGAAATATCGCGAGATGCTGGGTCATGACCGTGTCGGCGTGCTGCAGTTCGCCGCCCAGCCCCGGATCCACAACCCGATCCAGACCAAGATGGGCCGGCCGTACGACGTGGTCTTCGCGGGGATGTACTTCCGCGACAAGCACCCCGAGCGGCGCGAGCAGATGGAGACGATCCTCGCGCCCGTGCGCCCGCTCGGCCTGCACATCTACGCCAGGAACGCCTCGGTGGCCGACAAGTACGCCTGGCCCGAGGAGTATCGCCCCCACATCGTCGGCGAGCTGCCGTACGAGCAGATGCTGGCCGCGTACAAGATGTACAAGGTCTTCCTGAACGTGAACTCGGTGATCGACTCGCCGACCATGTGCGCGCGCCGGGTCTTCGAGCTGTCGGCCTGCTCGACCACGGTGCTGTCGGGGTGGTCGCGGGCCATCGAGGAGACGTTCGGCCCGCTCATCCCGGTCGCGCACTCCCAGGAGGAGGCGTACAACCGGGCGATCTACCTGATCAACAGCCCCGAGCTGCGGGCTCGCCAGGGCCACCTGGCGATGCGCGAGGTGTTCGACAAGCACCTGTTCTCCCACCGCGTCGACCAGATCCTCGGCGACCTCGGCCTCCCGGTCGTCTCCCGGTCGCGGTCGATCTCCGTGGTGCTGCCGACCAACCGGGCCGGCCAGCTCGAACACGCGATCAGCCAGGTGGCGCGGCAGCGGCACCGCAACCTGGAGCTCGTGCTGGTCATGCACGGCCTGTCGGAGGACCCGGCGGTCGTGCGCGACAAGGCCCTCGCGGCGGGCATCCCGGCCGTGAAGGTGCTGACCGCCGACCCCTCCTGGACGCTGGGCGAGGTGCTCAACCACGGCATCGCCCACGCCGAGGGCGAGCTGATCTCCAAGATGGACGACGACAACATCTACGGCGAGCACTACCTGTCGGACCTGGTCCGCTCCTTCGACTACGCCGACGCCGAGATGGTCGGCAAGGGCGCGCACTACACGTACTTCCCCGACCAGGACGTCACGATCTTCCGCCTGCCCGGGCTGGAGCACCGCTACGCCCACCTCATCCAGGGGGCGACGATCCTGGCCAGCGCCGACCTGCTGCGGGCGTTCCCGTTCGAGCCGGTCAACGCGGGCGAGGACACCCGTCTCGTGCGGCGCTGCAAGGAGGAGGGCGTCCGGATCTACTCGGCCGACCGGTACAACTTCATCTACATGCGCGGCTCGGACGCCACCGCCCACACCTGGCAGGCGGCGGACTACAAGCTGACCCGCAACGCGCAGTTCTGCTTCGCCGGCAACCCCGAGGCGCACGTCCTCATCTGACCGGCGCTCCTGTGGGAGGAGGCCGTCCAGGGCTCGTCACGGCTCTGGACGGCCTCCTTTTCGCTCTGCCCACGGCCCTCCCGGTCTCCCTGCGCCCTTCCGACGTCGCCTGTCCGACGCTCCGACCTGCCCGTTCCCGCCCTGGTACCCCTGGCTGTACCTCCATTGGGCAGCACGCGGGAGCGACCGAGCGGGCCGGCGGCTGGTGTGCTGAGCACTGTCAGTCGAGCGCTCCCGCAGGAGAGAGTGAAATGGCAGTCGACAGCCGGCCGCGGGCCGGGCACCACACGAGCGAGACCGGGATCCGGGGCTTCATCCGCCGCCGCCCGCTGGTCGCCTTCTTCGCCCTGGCCAACCTCATGAGCTGGGCGGTCTGGTCACCCTACGTGCTCTCGGACAACGGCCTGGGGGTCTGGGACTTCGAGTTCCCCTCCGTGCTCGGGACATCCCAGTTCTCCGGCGTTCTCCCCGGCGCGTACCTCGGCCCCATCTTCGCCGCGTACATCGTGACCAGGGTCGCGGACGGCAGGGAAGGCGTCCGCCGATGGGTCCGGCGGATGACCAAGTGGCGAGTCGGCTGGGCCTGGTACGTCACGGCCGCCCTCGGCGTCCCCGCCGCCCTCGTCGTCACCGGGTACGCGCTCTCCGGCGAGAACGTCCACATGCCGTCCGTCGCCGCTCTGGTCGCCTACGTGCCCGGCCTGCTGCTCCAGATGGTCACCACCGGTCTCGCGGAAGAGCCCGGCTGGCGTGACTTCGCCCTGCCCCGCATGCAGCGGAGGTTCGGCCCGCTGGGCGCGACCGTCATCCTCGGCCCGCTGTGGGGTGTCTGGCACCTGCCGCTGTTCCTGAGCCAGTGGGGCGGGTGGCCGGACGTCACCTGGATGAGGGTCGGCGAGTTCATCGCCTTCGCCTCCCTCTTCAGCGTGGTCGTCACCTGGGTGTTCAACCGCACCGGCCAGAGCCTGCCGCTGATCATGCTGCTGCACGTCAGCGTCAACAACTTCATGTCGATCGTCTACTCGGACATGTTCCCGTCGCTCGACACCCCCGAGCACGCGAGCCACGTCACGCTGCTCGCGGCCACCACGGCGGCGATCCTGGTGCTCATCGCGACCCGTGGACGCCTCGGCTACCGCCCGGCGGAGGAGTCCGCGCCGGAGCTCGCCCCGCAGTGCTGAACCAGCGCGCCGGGAGCCCGGACGCCGAGAGGGACACAGGCCCACACGCCGCGCGAAGACTCTAAGCTCGTCAGCCCGAGGGGGTGCATCATGGCGGCGCGCCAGCGGAAGCCGGCGGAAACCCGGCGCGACGGCCGGCAGGACGACCGGCCAGACGCCCGGACGGATGCCCGGCCAGGCGGCCGGCGGCGTGTCGCCGCACGCGCCCGTGACCTCTTCGACGCGTTCGAGCACCTCGTCGGCGGTCTCGGCACCGCGCTGCTGGCGCTCGCCGGTCTGGCGTGGCTCGTCCTGGTCGCGCTCACCTGCGTGATCGGCCTGGGCCTGCTCCTGGCGCCCACCGTGCCGCGTGTCGTACGGTCCGTCGCCGAACGGGAGCGCAGCCGGTTGTCCTTCTGGGGGCCGGAGATCGTCGGTCTGGGGCCCGCACCCGCCGGCGTACGCGCGGCCCTCGCCGATCGGGCCGTACGGCGGGAGCTGTGCTGGCTCCTCGTGCACGCCACGCTCGGCCTGTTCCTCGGCCTCGCGGCGTTGACCCTGGTGGTGGACGCCGTGCAGGACGTCACGTACCCGCTGTGGTGGCGGACGCTCCCCGTGGAGGACCCCGCCCCGACACCGGTGTTCTGGGACGTGCACGACGACGCCGACGCCTGGGCGGTCGCGCTCCTCGGCGTGGGGCTGGCCGTCTGCTTCCTGGCGCTCGGGAAAGGAATGGCCCGGTTGCAGGCGTGGCCGGGACGCCGGCTGCTGGCGCCCACCGCGGACATGGACCTGTCCCTGCGCGTCGCGCACCTGTCGGCCACCCGCGCGGCGGCGCTGGACGCCCACGCCGCGGAGCTGCGGCGGATCGAACGCTCCCTGCACGACGGGGCGCAGAACCGGCTGGTCGCCGTCACCGTGCTGCTCGGCGCGGCCCGCCGCGCGCTGTCCCAGAACCGGCCGGGCGCGGAGGACATGCTCGAACGCGCGCAGGAGACCGCCGAGCAGGCACTGGCCGAGCTCCGTACGGTCGTCCGCGGCATCCTGCCGCCCGTGCTGGCCGACCGGGGGCTCGCCGACGCGCTCGCCGGGCTCGCGGCGAACTGCGCGGTGCCGTGCCGGGTCGACGTCGACGCGCTCGGCAGGTGCGCCGCCTCCATCGAGGCCACCGCCTACTTCGTGAGCGCCGAGGCGCTCACCAACATCTCCAGGCACAGCCGGGCCCGGCACGCCACCGTGACCGTACGGCGTGAGGGCGGCCGGCTGTGCCTGCGGATCGAGGACGACGGCGTCGGCGGCGCGGACGAGCGGCACGGCTCCGGGCTCACCGGCATGCGCGGCCGGATCGAGGCGCACGACGGACGCCTCACCCTGACCAGCCCGCCTGGCGGGCCGACCACCGTCGACGTGGAGTTGCCGTGCGGATCGTGATAGCCGAGGACGACCCGTTGCTGCGTGAGGGGGTCGCGCTGCTGCTGCGCGCCGAGTCCCTGGACGTGGTGGCCACGGCCGACTCCCCGGACACCTTCCTGGCGGCCGTCGACGCCCACCGGCCCGATGTGGCCATCGTCGACGTCCGGATGCCTCCGACCCACACCACCGAGGGCATCGCGGCGGCCGTGGAGGCCCGGCGTCGTCAGCCCGGCCTGGCGGTGCTCGTGCTGTCCGCCTACGTCGAGCAGGCGTTCGCCACCGAGCTGCTCGCCGCGGGAACCGACCGGCTCGGATATCTGCTCAAGGAGCGGGTCGGCCGCGTCGGCGAGTTCCTCGACGCCCTGCACCGGGTCGCCGCCGGAGGCACGGCCATCGACCCCGAGGTCGTCGCACAGCTGCTCACGCGCACCCGCTCCGACAGCGGGCTGGAACGGCTGACCGCCCGGGAACGCGACGTGCTCGCCCTGATGGCCGAGGGGCTGGGCAACACCGCCATCTCCGAACGGCTTTTCGTCAGCGAAGGCGCCGTCCACAAGCACATCCGCAGCATCTTCGCCAAGCTCGACCTGGCGCCCACCGACCGGGCGGACCGGAGGGTCACGGCCGTCCTGCGCTACCTGGAGGAGACCCAGCGCCGCGGCTGACGCCACAGCGCTGGAATGCCGGGCGGTTTGCGATAGTTGCGCTGTTCCGGGACTCTTCCGCCCTCGGGCGGGCGGGTCCCGCGTACGTGCACGCCGGACAGGGGAGCCCCTCACGTGACCACGAAGTCGACCGCGACGACGGCATCGAAAGGCATCGGGCTACGGTCGGAGCGCGGTCCCGTGCTCGCCGCCATCATGCTCTGCACCGCACTGGTGGCGCTGGACAGCACGATCATCGCCACCGCGGTGCCGTCCGTCGTCACCGACCTCGGCGGGTTCTCCCAGTTCCCCTGGCTGTTCTCGATCTACCTGCTCACGCAGGCCGTGACCGTGCCCATCTACGGCAAGCTCGCCGACGTGTTCGGGCGCAAGCCGGTGATGTTCTTCGGCATCGGGGTGTTCCTGCTCGGGTCGGTGCTGTGCGGGGTGGCCTGGAGCATGCCCGCGCTGATCGCCTTCCGCGCGATCCAGGGCATCGGAGCCGGAGCGGTGCAGCCGATCAGCATGACGATGGCCGGCGACCTCTACACGGTCGAGGAGCGGGCCCGCGTCCAGGGCTACCTCGCCAGCGTGTGGGGCATCTCGGCGGTCGTCGGCCCGACGCTCGGCGGCATCTTCTCCGAGTACGTCTCCTGGCGCTGGATCTTCTTCATCAACCTGCCGCTCGGCGCGGTGGCCACCTGGATGCTCGCCCGGCGTTTCAAGGAGCAGGTGAAGCGGGGCTCCCACCGGATCGACTACACGGGTGCCGTGCTGCTCACCGGCGGCTCCTCCCTGCTCATCCTCGGCCTGCTGGAGGGCGGCGTCGCCTGGGACTGGAACTCGGCGCCCAGCCTGCTGATCTTCGCGACGGGCCTCCTCCTGATCGCCGCCTTCGTGCTCGTGGAGCGTCGCGCGGCCGAGCCGGTGCTGCCCCTGTGGGTGTTCCGCCGCCGCACGCTGACCGGCGGCAACCTGACCTCCCTCGGCATCGGCGCCCTCACGATCGGGCTCACCTCCTACGTCCCGACGTACGCGCAGGGCGTGCTGGGCACCGGCGCGCTTGTGGCGGGCTTCGCCCTCGCCGCGCTCACCGTCGGCTGGCCCCTCGCGGCGACGTTCTCCGGCCGCTTCTACATGCGCATCGGGTTCCGCGACACCGCGCTGATCGGCATCGTCGTGGTGGTGGCCGGCGCCGTGCTGTGCGCGCTGCTCGGCCAGAACGCCATGATCTGGCAGGTCGCGGCCGCCTGCTTCGTCGTCGGCGTCGGTCTCGGGCTGTCGGCCAGCCCCACGATGGTCGCCGTGCAGTCGGTCGTCGGCTGGGAGCGTCGCGGCGTGGTCACCGCGACCAACATGTTCTGCCGCTCGCTCGGCAGCACGGTCGGGGCCGCGGTGCTCGGCGCCATCTCCAACGCGACGCTGTCGGACCGCTTCGCCCACCCGCCCGCCGACGTCGCGGGACGGCTGCCGGACAGCCTCGACGCCACGAGCCTGGTGCTGAAGGCCCAGGGCGCGGCGGCCCACTCGGCCACCGCGTCCTTCGTCAGGGGCGCGCTGTACGACGCGGTCCACCACATCTTCATCGCGCTCGTCGTCGTGGCCGTGCTCAGCGTCGCCGCGCTGCTGCTCATGCCCCGCCGTACGACCGAGCTGACGTTCGACTGACGGGACGGCTCCCACGGGTCAGAGCTCGATGACGACCTTGCCCCGGGTGCGACCGGCTTCGGCCATCCGGTGCACGGCCGCCAGGTCGGCCAGGGGGTGCCGCTCGGCGACGTCGACGACGATCTCCTTCGCGTCCACCAGGGCAGCCAGCTC
Organism: Microbispora rosea; assembly: GCF_900156315.1. Classification (GTDB taxonomy): domain Bacteria; phylum Actinomycetota; class Actinomycetes; order Streptosporangiales; family Streptosporangiaceae; genus Microbispora; species Microbispora rosea. The sequence continues at coordinate 164,418 of NZ_FTNI01000012.1, forward strand.
GGCGAGCTGATCGACGTCGTTGCGGGTCACGAAACGCGTGGCGGTGACCCGCGAGCCCGGGGGCGGCTGAACGGGCGCGGTGATCGAGACGAGGTGGCCGCCGGGACGCACCAGCCGGGCCAGGTCCGGCCCGGCGCCGGGTGCGAACGGGACGAGGTTGAACAGCACGTCCAGGTCCCCGGGCAGAGGATCGGTCCGGTAGTCCACCACCTCGGCGGCTCCGTAGGCCCGGACCGCCGCCGCGCTGCGCGCGTTCCCGGCCGTGGCGATCACCGTCGCTCCGGCCCTTCTGGCGAGCTGCACGGTGAACATCCCCACCCCGCCGCCCGCCCCGTTGACCAGCACGCGCCGCCCCGGGGCGATCCGGCCGTGCTCGTGCACCGCCTGCCACGCCGTCAGGCCCGCCACGGGGATCGCGGCGGCGTCCGCGAGCGGGACGGCCGTCGGCGCCGGGGCCAGCAGCCGCGCGGGCGCGACCGCGTAGTCCGCCGCCGCACCGCCCTCAAGCAGGCCCATGACCCTGTCCCCCGGGCGCGGCCAGGACACCCCCGCTCCGGTCGCCACAACGGTGCCCGAGACGTCCCACCCGAGCGTGTACGGCAGCGGCAGGTCGCGCAGCTCCGGCACCACGGTCCGCAGCAGCCCCGAGCGCAGCCCGATCTCGGACGGGTTGAACGAGGTGCCCGCCACTTTGACCAGCACCTCGCCCCGGCCCGGCGCGGGGATCGGGATCTCCTCCTGGCGGATCACTGACGCGTCGCCGTACGCATGGATGCGGGCGGCCCGCATCGCACCTCCAGCGCTCATTCTGTGGCCGGGATCTCGTGTGTCATGAGTACCACCATAAGCAGCCCGGCCAAGACCCCCAATGTCATGAAGTCCGGATTTCATACGCCCGGCACGCCCCTCGCCGTCACCGCCTGCGACCCGACGGCCGAGGACCTGGCGTTGTTCGTGAGCGACTCGGCGGGACCGGACACCCCGGACGGCGGCGAGGCGACCACGGTGACTGCGGGGGATATCGCCTCGACCCCGGGCATGCGCACCCGCTGCTGCACGACCTGCCCGGCCTCATCCACCTCCCGGCCCGCGCCGCCCCGACAACCGGATCGCAGGCCGCCACGGACGCGGAGGCCGATCTGGGCACGCTCGTCGCCCTTCTCGGCCGTGAGATCACCTCTCCCCGCCCGGGCACGGACGCCGTCGTCCCCGCGCTGCTGGACATGCTCCTGCTCTACATCCTGCGGGCCTGGGCTTCCACGGCTCACCCGCCGAGCGCCGGTGGCAGGCTAATGTCATCTAAGTTCACTTCGTCGAAGCGGAGTTAGATGTGATGGCGACTCCAAGCAAACCAGCGGAGATCTTCGACCGCGATGCCGAGTGGGCTGAACTAGAGCGTTTCGTCACGAATCCCGATCCCGGACCCAACCTCGCGGTGGTGTACGGTCATCGCCGCCAGGGCAAGAGCTTTCTCCTCGATCATCTGGCCAGGCGGTACGGCGGGCTTTATCACGTGGCCGCAGAGGACGACCCGCGTACGGCGTTGGACGGTTTCGCCGCGTCCCTCGCCGAATGGCTCGGCCTGGCCGTGCCGCTGCGATTCGCGGACTGGAAGTCCGGGATCGAGGCTGCCGTCGAGCAGATGACCCGGCGCTCCGTGGAGACCGGCAAACCGGCTCTCATGGTGATAGACGAGTATTCGTACCTGCTCTCCGGCACACCTGCCCTATCGTCCTACATCCAGAACGCCTTCGACCGGTACAAGCGCGACCGGCGTGGCATCGTTCGGATCGTGCTGTGCGGGTCCGCCTTCTCCCTGATGGCGAACCTGCTCTCCGGCGACAAGCCGCTGTACGGAAGAGCGGCGCTCGGCAAACTGATCCGGCCCTTCGACCACCGTCTCGCAGCGCGTTTCTGGAACGCCACGCACCGCCCCACAGCCCTGCGGCTGCACGCCATCGTGGGAGGAGTGCCCGGTTATCGGATGCTGGCCGAGGCCGTCTATCCCACCTCGGGATTCCACGCTCCTCCTGACCTTGACGAGTGGGTGGTCGCGACCGTGCTGAACCCCGCGTCCATGCTGTTTCAGGAGCATGACCGGCTACTGCGAGAGGACCCGCGGATCACCCACCGGGCCCTTTACCAGGGGGTGCTCCGGCAGATCGCTCAGGGTGTGACCAAGCCCGGAAAGATCGCTGCCGCATTGGGGCGCGACGCGCGGAGCATGAAGCATCCGCTTGATGCCCTGGTGGACACCGGCCTGGTGCGACGCGTGGAGGACCTCGTGTTCTCCGGGAAGACCAGCTACCACATAGCCGAGCCGATCCTCCGGTTCGCCCACGCCGTGATCCTGCCTCGTCTCAGTCAACTCGAGCGCGGCAGAGCCCGCACGGTCTGGGAGCGTTCAGCCGACGTCTTTCGCAGCAACATCCTAGGCCCGCATTTCGAAGACCTCGTTCGTGACTGGCTCACCGACCAAGGATGGGCCCGGCTCGGGTTCTCCGAGCCGGGCGAGGTCGGCCAGACGACGATCAGCTCCGGCGCGGAAGGGCAACGTGGCCATCAGGTTGACGTGGTGATGCTGGACCCTGACGCCTCTCCACGTGGAGACCGGGTCGCCATCCGAATCCTGGGTGAGGCCAAATGCACCGCCGAGCCGCGCAGCGGGCACGATCTGCGACGGCTGGAGAAGATCAGAGAGCGGATGCGCTCCATCAGCAAGATCGACGTCTCAGCCACGCATTATGCCGTCTTCAGCGAATCCGGCTTCGCGGCCGATCTGCTCGCGGAGGCGAGCCGTAGGGACGACGTCCATCTGGTGGATCTCGACGACCTCTACGAATGATCACGTCGTACGGGAGACATTCGGGCGCGGGCCGGGCCCAGCCCGGTGCCGTCCCCTGCGAAGGTGTCAGGCGGCCGTGCGCTCGCCGAGGGGGCGGCGGCGCAGGCTCGTTTGCTGGAGAGCCGGCGGCACGTACGCCTGGTCGAGCACGCCGACGTCGGTGCCGGGCGGGACGATCGCGTCGATCCGGTCGAGGATGTCGTCGGTCAGAGCGACGTCCACGCCCGCGAGCAGGTCGTCGAGGTGGCTCATCGTGCGCGGCCCGATGATGGCGCTGGTCACGCCGGGATGAGCGATGGCGAAGGCCATGGCGAGGTGGGTCAGCGGCAGACCCGCCTCCTGGGCGAGCGAGATGAACCGCTCGACGACCTCGATACGGTGCTCGTCGTTGACGTGCTTGAGGAGGCCGGCGCGGCGGAGCTCGTTCTGCCGCCCCTTGCGGACCTGTCCGGTGAGCAGTCCCTGCCCGAGCGGGCCCCACACGAGCGTGCCCATTCCGTAGCGCTGCGCGGCCGGCAGCACCTCGCGTTCGATGCCGCGGTTGAGCAGCGAGTAGGGCGGCTGCTCGGTGCGGAACCGCTCCAGGCCGCGCCGCTCGGCGACCCACTGGGCCTCGACGATGTCGGACGCCGGCATGGCGGACGTCCCGATCGCACGGACCTTTCCGCTGTGGATCAGGTCGGAGAGCGCGGAGAGCGTCTCCTCGACGTCCGTGGCGGGGTCCGGCCGGTGGATCTGATAGAGGTCGATGTGGTCGGTCCCCAGGCGGCGCAGCGAGTTCTCGACGGCGGTCATGATCCAGCGCCGCGAGGCGCCCTGCTGATTGGGATCGTCACCGACGGGGCGGCTCACCTTGGTCGCGAGCACGACGTTGTCCCGCCGTCCCTTGAGCGCCCTGCCGACGATTTCTTCCGAATCGCCGTAGGCGTCGGCGGTGTCGATGAGGTTGACCCCCGCGTCCAGCGCCTTGTGGATGATGCGGGCCGAGTCGCCGGGATCGGGGTTGCCGATGGACGTGGCGAACATCAGTGCGCCGAGCCCATAGGGGCTGACCTTGATACCGGTGCGGCCGAGCGTGCGGTACTGCATGCGAACCATGCCTCTCCTTCGTCGAACAGTCCGGGTCGTCCGTGGCGTCGGCGAACCCGGCTCCCAGCTTCCGGCGGCGCGGGCGTGGGCGGGAGAGACGCCCTTATCCGGGGACAGGCCGTCCCTGGCAACCTCCGGCGCACCGGGGCATGGTGAAGGGCATGGTGAAGGGTGTGGACAGAACCGAACTGGCCGACTTCCTGCGTCACTGCCGCGCCCGAGTCGCCCCTGCCGACGTGGGGCTGTCGCACGGCGCGCGGCGGCGCACCCCGGGACTGCGCCGCGAGGAGGTCGCGCAGCTGGCGGGCATGTCCACCGACCACTACACGCGGCTCGAACAGGCCAGGGGCTCGCACCCGTCCCGCCAGATGCTCGCCGCCGTCGCCCGCGCGCTGCGGCTGACCGGCGACGAACGGGACCACCTCTTCCACCTGGCCGGCGAGGAGCCGCCGCGGGACCGGCCGGCCACGGAGCACGTCCGGCCCGGCCTGCTGCTCATCCTCGACCGGCTGATCGACACGCCCGCCCAGGTGGTGAACGACCGCGGCGACGTCCTCGCGCAGAATTCGATGGACAAAGCACTTCACGGTGACGCGTCCGCCCGCCCCGAGGCGGAGCGCAACGTCATCTGGCGCTACTTCACCGACCCGTCCGCGCGGGAGCTCTTCCCTGCCGCGGACCGTGACCACGCCGCCCGCACGGCGGTGGCGGATCTGCGCGCCACCTCCGCCCGCCGCCCGGACGACGCCCGGCTGGCAGAGCTCGTACGCCGGCTCCGCGCCCGCAGCGAGGAGTTCTCCGCGCTGTGGAACGCCCACGACGTCGCCGTACGCCGCGCCGACGTCAAGCGCTTCCAGCATCCGGTCGTCGGCCTGCTGGAGCTGGACTGCGAGGTGATGCTGAGCCCGGAGCACGACCAGCGGCTGGTCGTCTACACCGCCCGCCCGGGCAGCGAGTCCCACGAGCGGCTGGAGCTGCTGCGCGTGGTCGGCCTCCAGGACATGATCCGCGGCTGAACCACGAGACGTTCGTCCCCGTCCGAAGGGACGGGGACGAACGCGGGCCGTCAGGAGGCGGCGTCGATGGCGTTCTTCGTGGTGGGCTCGGCGCCGTTGACGCTCGCGCCGTCCTTGGCCGCGGCGGGGGCGCCGCCGGCCAGCAGGGAGCGGGCCAGGCCGAGGCCGGTGCCGCCGAGCGTGAGCGCCTTGGCCAGCATCTCCTCGATGCCCTGGGCGCCGTTGAGCACCACCATGTGGTCGACGTTGCCGAACGCCTTGGAGCCGGCCTCCACGATCTGCGGCCAGTTCTCGGCGAGCTGCTGGGCGATGACGGCCTCCTGGTTCTCGCGCAGCGCCTCGGACCGGGCCCTGATCGCGTCGGCCTCGGCCAGACCCTTGGCCTTGGCGGCCTCCGCCTCCGCGAGACCCTTGGCCTTGGCCGCCTCGGCCTCCGCGAGACCCCGCGCCTTGGCGGCCTCCGCCTCGCCCAGACCGGTCGCCTTGGTCGCCGACGCGGCGGCCTCACCGCGCACCCGCACCGACTCGGCGTCGGCCGCCGCCGCCTGCTTCACCTGGGACGCCTGGGCCGCTGCGCGCAGCTCGGTCTCCCTGGCCTCCGCCTCGGCCTGGGCGATGCGCGCGTCGCGCTCGGCCTGGGACAGCGTGACGGTCTCGTACGCCTTGGCGTCGGCGGGCTTGCGAACCTGCGACTGGAGCCGCTGCTCGGCGAGCTGGGCCTCCAGCTCCGCTGCCCTGGTCTCCTGGACGACGACCTCCTGCCGCGCGGTGGCCTCCGACAGCGGTCCTGCCTGCCGGGCCTTGGCCGCCGCCTGGTCCACCTCCGCCTGGTATCCGGCCTGCTGGATCTGCGACTCGCGGACGGCGGCGGCCTTCTTGGCGGCCGCGACCTGCTCGGCCTCGGTGGCCTCCTGGTCGCGCTGGGCCTCGGCGATTCGGGCCGCCGCGGCGATCTTCGCGGCGTGCGGCTTGCCGAGGTTCGTGATGTAGCCGGTCTCGTCCTCGATCTCCTGGATCTGCAGCGAGTCGACCACCAGGCCGAGCTTGCTCATCTCGTCGGCCGCGGAGCTGCGGGTCTCGCTGGTGAGCCGCTCGCGGTTGAGGATGAGGTCCTCGACGGTCAGGTTGCCGATGATCGAGCGCAGGTGACCGGTGAACAGCTCGTGGATGGCGCCGTTCATCGAGTCCTGCTGGTCGAGGAAGCGCCGGGCGGCGTTCGCGATGCTGGTGAAGTCGTCGCCCACCTTGTAGATGATCACACCGCGCACCTGGACCGGGATGCCCTGCTGGGTCACGCAGTTGACCTGGAGGTTCGTGGCCCGGCTGTCGAGCCGCAGCCGCCGGGCCGTCTGGAAGCCGGGCAGCACGGCGGTGCCCTTGCCCGTCACGATCTTGAAGCCGAGGCTGTCGGCCAGCTCGTTCTTCGTGTGCGCACCGAGACCCGAGATGATCAGTGCCTCGTTCGGTTCGGCGACCCGCCAGATGGCCTTGAACAGGAGGATGAGGACGATGACGGCGACGACGGCCACACCGCCCACGACCAGGATCTCCGTTGACATGGGAGCCTCCGTGTGGTGGGGGGAAAGGAGTGGAGGAGGGAGCGAGTCAGACGACCGCGCGAGCGACATAGACGGTGCGCGGGGGCGAATACTCCACGACGACGACGATGGACCCCACCGGGATCTCCTCGTCCGGAATGCTCGGATAGGCGTAGAACGCCTCGACACCCCCGCGGATGGGCACCATCACCTCGCCGACAAGGCCGGGGCCGATCCTGCCCGTGACCCTGCCCTGTCTGCCGACCACCCGCGTCACCCCGTCGTTTTCACCGCTCCTGGCTGCACCGCGAATGCGCAGGTTACCCCGTATCACCGTGCCGTGACAGAGCCGTTTTCCGTTCCCAGCCCCGCCGGCCGCGCAATTCGCCCTACTTCGCACCATCACCTGGCAGAACGGGGAGATCACTCCAGAAGTTCCGTCAGGCGGGACGATCCGTACACGACTACTGGGCCGGCGCGGCGGGCTCCCTCTTCCCGGGCCGGCGGAGCCGGGTGAAGGCCCAGGAGACGTCGGGCTCCACCGCCCACCGGAACGCCCTGCGCACGGGGGACGTGCAGAGCAGGGCCGCGAGGACGATCCCGAGGACCGCCATGGCGGTCACGCCGAGCGGGTTGACGAGGACGTCGTGGAAGCGCTCGGCGACCTTCACGGCGAACCCGTGCAGCAGGTAGGCGTACATCGTGGCGCCGCCCAGGCCGGTGAACCAGGTGCGGCGGCTCGGCGCGACCGCCAGGAACGCCGCCACCAGCAGGGCGCCGGCCGCCAGCAGGGCGAGCCGGATCAGCGTGCCGGTCAGGTCGTCCACGCCGATCTGGTGGTTGGAGTGGCGCCAGCGGATCCACTCCGTCGGCACGAGCGTGTGCACGGCGAACGCGGCGGCGAGGGCCGCCGCCAGGACGGCCCCGCCCGCGATCCTCGCCCGGCGACCGCGCAGGAGGTCGAGGTGCTCCGGAGTGAGCATGAGGCCAAGCACGTAGAACGGCAGCAGGCCGAGGGTGCGGTTCATCGACAACTCGTCGGGCAGGGCGCTGGTGCCGGACAGCAGGCACAGCCCGACCGCGATCACCAGAGGGTGGCGCAACTGCTGCCAGACCGGCGTGGACAGCCGCCACAGGAACAGCGACATCAGGAACCAGGTCAGGTAGTACGGGTCGAGCAGGCTGATCTCGAGCTTGCCGTACAAGAAGAAGCGGGGCAGCGAATAGGCCACCTCGAAGATGACGTACGGCACCGCGAGGCCGCTGATGAGCTTGCGCGCCTTACCCGGAGAAAACGTGAAATTACGGGACAAATAGCCGCTGACGACGATGAAGAGCGGCATGTGGAAGAGGTAGACGAAGAAGTAGAGCGCATGCGCCGCGGGGACGTCCCGCAGATCCTCGACGAGATGCCCGGAAACGACGAGCACGATGGCCAGGAACTTGGCGTTGTCCAGCAGCGGGTCGCGGACGGCGGACCTGCCGGACGGGCGGGCGGGGGCGATCACGGTCATGCGGCCGGACCCTAGTCACCCGCCGTGAGCACCGGCGCAACCGCGGGCGAACACTCCCCGAACTCTTCCCATGCCCGCCCGGGCGGATCAGGCGGCGCGGTAGCGCGTGGCGAGCCGGTGACTCTGGCCGCCGAAGGCGGCGAGCTCGGCCCGGAAGACCGCGTCCAGGAGTCCGGCGTCCTCGACGCCGGGGGCGCAGACGGTCTCGCCCAGCTCCAGGCCGCGCAGGCTGGCCGTGACGACGTCGTCGGCGCTCATGCGGGGCACGGCGCTCAGGTCGAGGCCCTGACGCTCGTGGAACTCGGTGGCCACCACGCCGGGGCACAGCACCTGCACGGCGACTCCCGTGCCTTCGAGCTCCGCGCTCAGGGTCTGGGACATCGCGACGAGGTGGGCCAGGGTCCCGGCGTAGACGGCCCTGCGGGGCATCTGGGAGTGCGGCGCGGGACCGCTGAAGGCGATCATCCCGGCCACGTTGACCACCGCGCCCTCGCCCCGCTCCCGCATGCCCGCGACGGCGGCGCGGGTGAGCATCGTCGGGGCGACGACCTTGACGTGCACGAGTTCCCTGGCCTTGCCGGCGGGGAGCTCGTCGAGCGGCATGTAGTGCGACACCCCGGCGTTGTTCACGAGCGTGGTCAACGGCTCGGCCGCGCAGATCTCGGCGACCGTGTCGATGCCCTCGTCGGTCGACAGGTCGGCGGCCACCGTCCGCACCCCGACCTCGGGGTGCGAGGCGGCGAACTCCTCCAGGCGCTCCTTCCGCCGGCCCACGATCACCAGGTCGTGGCCGAGGGCCGCCAGCCGCTCGGCGAAGGCCCTGCCGATTCCCGAGGTGGCGCCGGTGACGAGTGCGAGCGTGCTCATGACTGCTGTTCCCTTTCCCTGCCCGGCCGCGGGGGCCGGAGTGCGGCTCTCGTGGAGCCGGGTCGTGTTCCGCATCCGTGACTCCAGGATGCGGAGACGACCGGGTGAGCAGCCAGATGACCCGTCTTCCTGGGACCGCCGATACCAGGCAGGGCGCGCTTGCGGGCGGGCAGCCGACGGCGCTTACGGGCGGACAGCCCGCCGGCGCTCCTTCAGGCGGACAGCCCGGTGGCCGCCAGGCTCGCGTCCCACAGGGCGGCGGCGAGGGCGGGGTCCGACATCCTCTCCGGCGCCCGTACGGGAGCGTTCTTGACGAAATACCGGCCCGGGTGATCGACGCCGTCGGCGTGGGTGGCGAGATGGACGATGCGCTCGGCTCCGGCCTGCGGCGGCTCGCCCATGCCCGGGAGGAGCCACACCAGCTTCATGAAGAACGTGCCCTCGGCGAACGAGGTCTTGAGCACCCCGGGGTGGAGACACGTGGCGGCCAGGCCCCGCTCGGCGAGCGACACGGTGAACAGCGCGTTGGCCTGCTTGGAGTCGCCATACTGCAGCCAGCCGTTCCAGCGCCGCCGCTCCCTCGACAGGTCGGCCGGGTCGAGGCGGCCCGTCTTCCCCGCCCGGGACGAGGTGGTGACGACCCTGGCGGACGACGCCGTGAGCCGGTCGAGCAGCAGGTTCGTCAGCAGGAACGGCGCCAGGTGGTTGACCTGCATCATCCACTCGTTGCCGTCCGCGGTGGTCCGGCGGTCGGGCGTCATCACGCCGGCGTTGTTGACCAGCACGTCTATGCGCTCGTACCGCGCCAGCAGCTCCGCCGCCAGCCCGCGCACCTCATCGAGGGAGGAGAAGTCCGCGAGGAGCGTGTCCGGACGGCTGCCGCCGGCCTGCTCCGCGCGGTCCGCGACGGCGCGGAGCTTCTCCGGGGTACGTCCGACGAGCACGATTTGGTGACCTCGCCGGGCGAGATCAAGGGCAGAAGCTGCACCGATTCCGGCACCAGCCCCAGTGATCACTGTAATCATCAGTTCCTCCCACTGCGCCAGAACTGTATCGGTGCTAGCCTTCTGTGCGATCTTCCGGAGGTGCATTCCCCCATAAATGCGGCGCGAGCCTCCAGCAATGCAGGAGTGGCTATGGGTTCGAGAAACCGGTCGATTCGGTTCAAGATCTTCTTGTTGCTGCTCCTGCCATTGCTCATGTTGAGTGCTATGTGGGGATTTGCCCTAAAACTCACGGTCGGGGACGGCCTCGTCCTCCTGAACTCCAAGACGCTGTACGACACCATTGGAGTGACCTCCACCGACCTGGGCACCCAGATCCAGGCCGAACGCGCGCTGACCGCCGGCGTCCTCAGCAGCGGCCAGACGACGTCGGCCGCGCTCACCGCCCAGCAGGCCAAGACCACCGCCGCCGCGGACAGGTTCAAGAAGTCCGCCGACGACAGGGCGACCCGCAACGCCATGAGCGACGAGCTCCTGGCGCCCATGGAGTCCCTGCTGTCCTCCCTCGAACGCCTGCCCACGATCCGGGAGGGCGTCTCGCTCGGCAGGACCGACAGGCTGACGGCCATCACCTCGTACAACACGATCATGGACGACCTGTTCGCGCTCTACGAGCGGCTCGTCTCGGTGCCCGACCTGGCCACCTTCCAGCAGGCCAGCGCCATGCAGGGGATGGGCAACGCCCACGAGATGATCACTCGTGAGGACGCCCTCGTACGCGGGGCGCTCGCCAGCGGCACGATGACGGGCGCCGAGCAGAACGCCTTCAGCGAGTGGGTCGCCACCCGGCGGTTCCTCTACGGCAAGAACCGGCCGGTCCTCAGCGGTGACATGCGGGCGCCGTACGAGCAGGTGCTCACCTCGCCGCTGTTCGAGCGGTTCACCGCCCTGGAGAACCAGATCGTCAACCAGGTGCGCTCCGGCGGCCCGCTCCCCGCGGACGCCGAGAAGTGGTCGCCGACCGTCGACCAGATGATCCTCCGGCTCGACTCGGCCCGGGTGAAGGCCTCGGACGCGCTCAACGTCTCCGCCACATCGGTCGCCACCGGGATCATGCTCCGCATCCTGGTCGCCGGCGGGCTCGGCCTCATAGTGATCGTCGCCACGATCATCTTCTCCGTCCGGTTCGGCCGCCGTCTCGCCCGCGACCTCGCCGGGCTGCGCGACGCCGCGCTCGAACTCGCCGTCTCACGGCTGCCGCAGGTCGTCGACAAGCTGCGGCGGGGCGAGGACGTCAACGTCGAGGCGGAGGCGCCCCCGATCAAGGCGACGGGCTCCAACGAGGTCGAGGACGTCGCGCGCGCGTTCAGCTCCGTCCAGCGCACGGCGGTGGAGGCCGCCGTCGGCCAGGCCGCCCTCCGCCGTGGCGTCAGCCATGTCTTCCTCAACCTGGCCCGCCGTAACCAGACCCTGCTGCACCGCCAGCTCACGCTCCTCGACACGATGCAGCGCCGTGCCGAGGACCCGGAGAGCCTGGAGGACCTCTTCCGGCTCGACCACCTGACCACCCGCATGCGCCGCCACGCGGAGAGCCTGATCATCCTGTCCGGCTCCGCGCCCGGACGGGCATGGCGCAAGCCGGTGCCGTTGATCGACGTGGTCCGCGCCGCGATCTCCGAGGTCGAGGACTACACCCGCGTCTCGACGGCCCCGATGCCGAACGTCGCCATCGCCGGCGCGACCGTGGCCGACGTGGTGCACCTGATCGCCGAGCTGCTGGAGAACGCCACGATCTTCTCGCCTCCGCAGACGAGGGTGGAGGTGCGCGGTGAGGTCGTCGCCAACGGGCTCGCGGTGGAGATCGAGGACCGCGGTCTCGGCCTGACGCCCGAGGAGTACGACGAGATCAACGCGCGGCTCGCCGACCCGCCGGAGTTCGACCTGGCGGACAGCGACCGGCTCGGGCTCTTCGTCGTCGGCCAGCTCGCCGCCCGGCACGAGATCGGGGTGGTCATGCGCGGCTCGCCGTACGGCGGGACGACCGCGATCGTGCTCATCCCCCGGACCCTGGTGGTGGAGGAAGGCTCGCCCGCGGCGCTGGCGGGTCCGCCCCCACGCGGCGCCCACGCGAAGCCCGCGCTGGCGGCCGGCGGTCACGACACCGACATCTCGCTCAACGACACGCTCCAGGCCGACCTCGGGCTGCGCGGCTCCGCCGCCGGTGAGCCCCGCGAAGGCCGCACGCTCGTCGGGGAGATCGCGAAGGACGTCCCCGACGGCGTCCTCGAAGGCGTCCCCGGAGACGCTCCCGGAGAGGCTTCCGGGAAGACGGAGGACCGGGAGGAGCGCACGGGCGCGTCCGAGCCGTCCCCGTTCTTCACGCCGGCCGCCCTGCGGACCGAGGCCGTGCCCTCCGCCACGCGCGACGACCTCTCCTCGCGGTCTCCCGGCTCCGGCTTCGAGAACCCGCGCCAGGCGGCCGTTCCCTCCGCTTCGCCCTCCGTCGTCCCGTCCGCCGAGCCGGCGACCGCCCCCACAGGGGTGGCGGCGAACGGCCTGGCGCAGCGGACGAGCAGACAACGGGCCAGAGGCCCCGTCTCCAACGGCACCCACGCCGGCCTGCCGCGCAGGGTTCGCCAGGCCAACATCGCCCCGCAGCTTCGCACCCAGTCCCAGGAGACGGGTCCGCAGACGCCGCCGCTGTCCGCCCCGACCGTGGAAGAGCGGTCGCCGGAGGAGGCCAGGGCGATGTTCAGCGCCTTCCAGCGCGGCGCGCTCAGAGGTCGGGAGGACTCCGATCAGCCGGGTGGGGCCGCACCCGGCGACCACGCACACAACATGCACGGCGAGAAGGGTGACGAATGACCGGCAAAGCGACGTCGACCGGCGAACTGAACTGGCTGCTCGACGATCTCATCGGCAGGGTCGCCGCCGTCCGCCAGGCGGTGATCCTCTCCACCGACGGTCTCGTCGTTGGGGCCTCCCAAGGGCTGAGCCGGGAGGACGCGGAGCACCTGTCCGCGGTTGCCGCCGGGTTCCAGAGCCTGGCGCGGGGGGCGGGACGACACTTCGGCGGAGGCGAGGTCAGGCAGACCATCGTGGAGATGGAGGCCGCCTTCCTGTTCGTCACGGCCGCCGGCCAGGGCACCTGCCTGGCCGTGCTGGCCGCCTCCGACGCCGACGTCGGGCACATCGCGTACGAGATGGCGATGCTGGTCAAGCGGGTGGGCCAGCACATCTCCACCAACCCGCGGCGGATCTCCCCATGAGATGGGTGGCCACATGACGGGACCCCAGTGGATGGACGAGGAGGCCGGGCCGTTGGTCCGGCCCTACGCGCTGACGGGGGGCCGGGCGCGGCACTCCGGGGCCAAGCTCGACCTGATCACCATGGTGACCAGCACGGGCTCACCGAGGGACGTCCCCGGCATTGGCCCCGAGCAGCGGCGGATCCTCGAGATCGCGCGCAGAGGCGCGTCGGTGGTGGACATCGCGTCCGACATCGACCTGCCGCTGGGCGTGGTCCGCGTCCTGATCGGGGATCTGCACGACCTCGGACTCGTCGACGTACGAGATCCGGGCAAGGTGGCGCCGCTGCCAAGCGAGCGCATTCTCAAGGAAGTGATCAATGGCCTTCGCGCCCTCTGAGGAGCCGGTCGCCCTCAAGATATTGGTGGCCGGCGGCTTCGGCGTCGGCAAGACCACGCTGGTCGGCGCGATCAGCGAGATTCGCCCCCTGCGCACCGAGGAGGTGCTGTCCGACCGCGGCGTCGACGTCGACGACATCGACGGCGTTGAAGGCAAGACGACCACGACGGTGGCCATGGACTTCGGCCGCATCACCATCAGGGAAGGACTCGTGGTCTACCTGTTCGGCACCCCCGGACAGGAGCGCTTCTGGTTCATGTGGGACGAGCTGTCCTACGGCGCGCTCGGGGCCGTCGTACTGGCCGACACCCGCAGGCTGACCGACTGCTTTCCGTCGATCGACTACTTCGAGCAGCGCGGCACGCCGTTCATCGTCGCGGTCAACTGCTTCGACGGCGCCGACCGGCACGAGCCCGAGGACGTGCGGATCGCCCTCGACCTCGACCCCGACGTCCCCGTCCTGCTCTGCGACGTACGGCGCCGCGCCTCGGCCAAGGTCGTGCTCGTCACGCTCGTGGAGCACGCGCTCAAGATGCTGACGGCCGCCCAGCGGTAGCGCCCCGCCCGGCCCTGGGGTAATCGGTGTAGCCCCGCGTGTCGCCGCCGTAGAACGTGGCGCTGTCGGCCTCGTTGACCGGGGCGTGGTTCTGCCAGCGCCACACCAGGTCGGGATTGGCGATGAAGGCCCGGCCCACGGCGACGAGGTCCGCCTGACCACTCCGCACGCGTCGGCGAGCGGTTTTCTCGTCCGTCACGGGCTCCCAGCCGTCGTTGACGATGAGCGGGCCGCCGAACCGCGTGCGGAGGTCTGCGAGCAGCAGGCTGGACGGATCGCCGATGGTGTGCAGGTACGCCAGGCCCAGCGGCGCGATCCCGTCGATCAGTGCCCCGTACGTCGCGGCCGTCTCGGCCGGATCGTCCTCGACGGCGCCGTGAAGGTTGGCCGCCGGGGAAATGCGGATCCCCACCCGCTCGCCGCCGATCGCCTCGGCCACGGCATGGGCCACCTCGATGACGAACCGGGCTCGTGCCGTGGCGGAGCCGCCGTACGCGTCGGTGCGCCGGTTGCTGGAGGGTGCGAGGAACTGGTGGAGCAGGTAGCCGTTGGCGGAGTGCAGTTCGACGCCGTCCAGGCCGGCCTCGACGGCCGAGCGCGCCGCATGCGCGTACTCGCCGATGACGGACGCCACCTCCGCCGTTTCCAGGGCGCGGGGCACCGGATGCGGCTTGAGGCCGCGCGCGGTGAAGATCTCGCCGGGCGCGGCGACGGCGCTGGGAGCGACGGTTTCGTGGCCGTCCTTGTTGTCCGGGTGGGCGATGCGCCCGGTGTGCATGATCTGGGCGACGATGCGGCCGCCTTCCTCGTGCACGGCGTCCGCGACCCTGCGCCATCCCTCGATCTGCCGGGACGTGTGCAGGCCGGGCGTGTTCAGGTAGCCCTGCCCGGCCGCGCTGGGCTGGACGCCCTCGGTGATGATCAGGCCCGCGGTCGCCCGCTGCCGATAGTAGGTCGCGGTGATGTCCCGCGGTACGCCCGCTGTCCCGGCCCGGTTGCGGGTCATGGGCGCCATGGCGATGCGGTTGTCCAGCGTCCACGTGCCGACGGTCACCGGCTCGAACAGGTCTGGCATCGAATTTTCTCCTTGTGAGTGGGATGGGTGCCGCGTAACGGGATGGACGAGCACGCGGCGAACCGAACGTCAACGGGTGGCGGAGGTACCGGTGGAGGGGACGGATCTCGTGACCATCACCGCGACGAGGACCAGGGCGAGAACGAAGAGCCCTCCCGCGGCCAGGAAGGCCGTCCGGTAGCCGTGCAGGTAACCGTCCATCGGGACGGCCTGGATCCACTGCCCGGATGCGGACCGCCGCCCGGCGAGGTAGCCGTTGAGCGCCGCGACATAGAGGGTGTTGAGCAGCGCCGGGCCGAGTGCTCCGCCGATCTGCTGGGTGGTGTTGATCGTGGCGCTGGCGACCCCGGCGTCCCGCGCCTCGACGCTGGACAGCACGATCGTGGGCAGGGCCAGGAAGAACAGGCCCAGGCCCAGGGCGGTCAGGATCTGGGGTCCCAGAACGCCGGTGAGGTAGGTCGAGGAACTGTTCAAGGTGGCCAGCCAGAGCATGCCGGCCGCGGCCACCGCGATGCCGCCCACCATCAGAGCCCTGGGACCCAGACGGGTCACCAATCCCGCCCCCAGCACCGAGGCGGCGACGATGCCGCCGCTGAAGGGGAGGAAGGCCAGTCCCGCCTGCAGCGGCGTATAGCCGAGGTCGACCTGGAGGTAGTAGGTCAGAAACAGCAGCATGCCGAACATGCCGGCGCCGGTCAACAGGGAGGCCAGGAGCGATCCCGCGCGGTCGCGGTGCCGTACGACCCGCAGGGGCAGCAGCGGGTGTGCGGCGCGCCGTTCGACGGCGACGAAGGCGGCCAGCAGGA
The DNA here is from genome assembly GCF_900156315.1 of Microbispora rosea. Taxonomy (GTDB): domain Bacteria; phylum Actinomycetota; class Actinomycetes; order Streptosporangiales; family Streptosporangiaceae; genus Microbispora; species Microbispora rosea. The sequence continues at coordinate 180,316 of NZ_FTNI01000012.1, forward strand.
CGACCCCGGCCGCCGGCAGGGCCAGGACCGCTCCGATGTGCCGGCCCGCTCCCTCCGCGGCTTCGGTGAAGCCGTACACGAGAGCCACCAGACCACCCGTGACCAGGACGGCTCCCGGGATGTCGTAACGGCGCCGGCCCTCGGCCCGGCTCGCGCGGATGGCCGGCACCGCGGCGAGTGCCGCGACCAGGGCGATCGGAGTGTTGATGAACAGGCACCAGCGCCAGTCGGCGTACTGCGTCAACACACCGCCGAGGATCAGACCGGCCGCTCCGCCACCGCCCTGGAGGGCGCCGTAGACGCCGAACGCCTTCGCGCGCTCCCGGGGATCGGTGAAGGTCACGCTGATCAGTGACAACGCGGCCGGGGCGAGCAGGGCCGCGAACACTCCCTGAAGCGCGCGGGCGGCGAAGAGCGTCAGCCCGTTGGGGGCGAGGCCGCCGAGCACGGAGACGGCGGCGAAACCGACCAGCCCGATCAGGAAGACCCGCTTGCGGCCGGCGAAGTCCGCGATGCGGCCGCCGAGGAGCAGCAGTCCACCGAAGGCCAGCGTGTAGGCGGTGACCATCCACTGCCGGTCCGCGTCGGCGATGCCCAGCTCGCGCTGTGCGTGGGGCAGTGCGATGTTCACCACGGAGGCGTCCAGCACCACCATCAGCGTCGCCAGGGAGATCACCGTCAGGGCGGCCCAGCGGCGCGGATCGGAGTCGCGGGTGCCCGGCTGCTGCCGCGTACTACTGGAGTCGGTGGTCATCGAAAAGTCCTCACGAGTTACGGGATCGGGGCGGCTCCCGGGCCGCCTCGGCGCGAAGACCGGGCACGCAGACGGGAGCAGGCAGAGGCCCAGGGCGGCGGTCCGGCCGGCCCGCAGGCATGGTCGAGAGTGACCCGCCCCCTGCTCCCGTTGCAATTTCTCATGCCGTTTCGGCAAGCTGGTCGGCATGGACCAGCTCAAAGACGTCCTCGCCGCCGTCGGGCCGAAGCTGCGTGACCTGCGCAAACAGCGCGGTGTCACATTGGCCGACCTGTCACGGACCACCGGCATCTCGGAAAGCACGCTGTCGCGGCTGGAGAGCGGAAGCCGCCGGCCAAACCTGGAGCTACTGCTCCCCCTGGCCCACGCCTACGGCGTCCCCCTTGACGAGTTGGTCGGCGCCCCGCGCACCGGCGACCCGCGCGTGCATCTGCGCCCGGTGCACCGCCTCGGCATGACCTTCGTCCCGCTGACGCGCCGGGCCGGCGGCATGCAGGCGTACAAGCTGGTCATCCCAGCAGGTCACGACGAGGTCGAGCCCGACCTGAAGACGCACGAGGGCTATGAGTGGCTCTACGTCCTCGAAGGCCGGCTGCGACTGCTCCTCGACGACCGGGATCTGGTGCTCAAGCCCGGCGAGGTGGCCGAGTTCGACACCCACGTCCCCCACTGGCTGGGGTCGGCCGACGCGCGCCCCGTCGAACTGCTCGTCCTGTTCGGTCCGCAGGGCGAACGCGCCCACTTGCGTGCCCGTCCCGCCTGAAGCGACGTCGCGCACCGGCCGGCGCCCCGGACCGCCGCGCGCTCGATCACGGGTTTTCACCAGTGGCGGGCCTCTTGCACCAGCCGGTCCCGTACGAGGGTGACCTGGCGGCGTTCGGGCGCGCCCGCCCTCTGCGCGAGGAAGCCGGTGTTGATGGGCGGGTCGTCCGGGTCGAGGAGCGCCACGAGTTCACCGGCGCCGAGTTCGCCGGCACACAGATAGCGAGGCAGCACGGTGATCCCGGCTCCGGCGACGACGGCCGACAGCACACCGCGCAGATCGGGGACGACCACCGCGGGCGACCTGGTCAGGCGCGTACGGAAAACGTGGCGCCAATACCGGCGGAGGATGGGCACATCCTCGGCATAGGCGACCAGCGGGGCATCGTGCAGCGGCCCGGGGTCGTCGCAGCCGACAGGCCCGATCCGGTCCGCCCAGACAGGCGCGGCCACCAGCACGAACTCCTCGTCCATGAGCGGTACGGCTACCACGGTGCGGCCCCGTGGGCGGATCGCCGAGAGAACCAGGTCGAAACGCCCCGCGCGCAGGCCCTCCAGCAGGTCGTCGGCCAGCCCGGCCGTGACTCGCAGCCGCAGGCCCTGGTCGACCAGCGGTGCCAGGGCGGGCAGGACCCGCGCGCTCAGCACCTCGGCCGGACCCCCGAGATGCACCGGCTCGGAGGACTCGTCGCCGGAGCGGCCTCGTCCGGCCACCACCGCCAGTTGGTCCAGCGGGCCCGCGACCTGCGCGGCCAGTTCGTCGGCCACCGACGTGGCGGCCACTCCTCTCGGCAGCCGTTCGAACAACTGGCGATCGAGCTGTTCCTCCAGAGCGCGTACCTGACTCGTCACGGTCGGCTGGGACAGCCCCAGCAGCGCGCCCGCCGCGGTGAAGGAACCGGCGCGATACACGGCGAGGAACGTCCGCAGCAGCATCAGATCCAGGGGCCCACCTGCTGCCCGGCCTCCCACGACAGCGACTGAGGTATCGGCCTGCCTATGGCTCATAGAGCCGATGCTATTGGTTCGCTGATGTCTGCGCGGCCTACGATCCAGCTCGTTCCCGCTGACGGGCAGCAGAACACCGTCAGCTCACCCACCTCGCCTTCTGCGAGGACCGCGGAAAAGAGCACGAGTGATGGCGAAGATTCTTTTCGTGATGAGCGGTGCGCGCCACCTGACGCTGGCCGACGGCACCGAGCATCCGACCGGCTTCTGGGCCGAGGAGTTCGCGGCTCCATACCTGGCGTTCACCGCGGCCGGGCACGAGGTGATCGTCGCCACGCCCGGCGGTGTCGTGCCGACGGTCGACCAGGCGAGCCTCGCCCCCGAGGTCAACGGCGGCCAGGACGGCACGGACGCTATCGCCGCCACGCTCCGGTCCACCGAGGAGCTCCGGAGCCCGATCGCGCTGGAAGGCATCGATCCGGCCCGGTACGCCGCGGTGTTCTACCCCGGTGGGCACGGCCCGATGGAGGATCTGGCGGCCGACGCGGACTCGGCTCGCGTCCTGGCCGCCGCCATGGACGCGGACATGCCGGTGGGCCTGGTCTGCCACGGTCTGGCCGCCCTCCTGGCCACCGGGCGCCCGGACGGCACCTCGCCGTTCACCGGCTACCAGGTCACCGGCTTCACCAAGGAGGAGGAGACCCTGGCCGGGCTCGCCGACCGGGTGAAGTGGCTCCTGGAGGACCGCCTGGTCGCCCTGGGCGTGCGATTCTCCGCAGGCGAGCCCTGGGCGCCGCACGTGGTCGTCGACCGCAACGTATACACCGGGCAGAACCCCGCCTCGTCCGCGCCGCTGGCCGCCGAACTGCTCAAGACCCTCGGCTGACCCCTGCGCCGGTCCCTGCGCCGGCTCTCGTTCCGGTCCTCGGCCTCGGCGCGATGGTCGTCTCGATGATGCAGACGCTGACCGTGCCGATCCTCGGAGTCATCCGGCGAGAACCCGCGGAGCACCTCCCCACCCGGGCGTCCCCCCTGCCCGCCGAAGGCCGGTTCACGGTGTGCTTCGCCCTGGGCGCAGGCGCGTTCGTCCTCGTCGTGCTCGTGGCCCTGGCCGGGCTGACCAACGCCCGCGCCGTCGTCCGCCCACGGCACGGAACGCGACTACCAGAAAGGTGGAAGACATGGCACTGATTCTCATCACCGGCGCATCGGACGGGCTCGGCCGCGCGCTCGCCGAAGACCTCGCCGCCAGTGGGCACCGGCTGCTGCTGCACGGACGAGACGCCCGGCGGCTCGCCGAAGTGGCCGAGGCCACCGGCGGCGAGACGTTCACCGCCGACTTCTCCTCCCTCGCCGAGGTCCGGCGTCTCGCCGCGCGGATCGCCGAGGCCCACGACCGGCTGGACGTGCTCGTCAACAACGCCGGGATCGGGTTCCACGTCGAAGGGACATCCCGGCAGCTGTCGGCCGACGGGCATGAACTGCGCCTGGCGGTCAACTATCTCGCGCCGGTGCTGCTCACCCGGGAACTGCTTGGGCTGCTTCGCCGAGCCGCACCCTCCCGGGTCGTCAACGTCGCCTCGATCGGCCAGCAGCCGATCGACTTCGACGATCCGCAGCTCGAACGCGGATACACCGACGTCGCCGCCTACTGCCGCTCCAAACTCGCACTCATCTGCCACACCCGCGATCTGGCCGAGGAACTCGAGGGGAGCGGTGTCACGGTGAACAGCATTCACCCTGCCACGTACATGCCGACGGCCATGTCCAGGAGATCCGGCATGGAGGTCGTCGACGCGCTGGAGAAAGGGGTGGCCGCCACCCGGCGTCTGGTGGACGCGCCGGAACCGGCCGAGATCACCGGCCGTTACTTCGACGGCGAGAAGGAGGCGCGGGCCTCCGAAGAGGCGTACGACCCGGACTACCGCCGCCGCCTTCGCGAACTGACCCGGAAGATGGTGGCGGACGTCTGACACCCCGGCCGGACGCGCTCCTGCGGCGGCCGGGAACCGCCCCGGCGCCTCCGACGACCGCCGCTCACGATGGCGGCGGCCGCCCGGCGCCGAGCGACCCGGCGCGTTCCCGCTACTTCGCGCCGTCCTCGGACAGGGTGTGCGCGACGAGGGCGTTCGCATGACCGTGCCCCAGCCCATGCTCGGCCTTGAGCCAGGAGACGAGTTCCATGTGCTTGGTCAGCGGGGAGCTGCGGATCAGCTCCTTCCACTCGGCGATCGGCCGGCCGTACTTCTTCTCGATCGAGGGGAAATAGCTGGCGGGGCCCTTCACGGCTTCGGTCATACGATGTCCTGTCCGTCCTTAATCATGGTCAAATGCCGCGAGCGACAGTGTGCCAAACAGCGGCACGGACGGCGTACCCCCCGGAGGTCTGAGGTCGCCCGGGGAACGGCGATGACAGGAGGACGACCATGCCCGACGGATGGGCGGCCGAGGCCGTCGCCCGTTTGGACCGGGAGCGCGAAGACGCCGGCACGACGCCGCTTCGCGAGTTTCCGCTGCCTGGGGCGTGGGGCATGCGGCTGCGGCTGAAGGACGAGTCGGCGCAGCCCACCGGTGGGCTGAAGCACCGGCTGGCCCGCGCCCTGTTCGCCCAGGCGATCACCGACGGGCGGATCACCGAGGGGACCACCGTGGTCGACGCCACCGGCGGTCCCATGGCCGTCGCCGAGGCCTACTTCGCCCGGCTGCTCGGCCTGCCGTACATCGCGGTGATGCCGAAGAAGTCCTCCGGGGCGGGCGTCGAGCGGCTCGGCGGGACGTGCAGGTACGTCGACCCGCCGCTCGCGGTGTACGAGGAGGCCGCCCGCCTGTCCGGAGAGATCGGGGGTCACTACCTCGACCACTACCGGTCCGCCGCCGAGGTCGACTGGCGCGGCGCGAGCCTGGCCGACGAGCTGTTCAGGCAGCTCGGCGAGTGTCCCCGCTGGATCGTGGTCGGGGCGGGCACCGGAGCGACGTCCGCCGCGATCGGACGCCGCCTGCGGGCCGACGGCCTGGAGGGAAGGCTGGCCGTGGCCGATCCGGAGAACTCCGCCTACTTCCCCGGCTGGGCCACCGGCGCCCCCGACTACGCCACGGGCATGCCAAGCCGCATCGAGGGCGTCGGCCGGCCGCGGATGGAGCCCGCTTTCGACGCCGAGGTCGTCGACCTGGTCGTCCCCGTGCCCGACGCCGCGAGCGTGGCCGCCGCCCGGCGCGTACGGCAGGTGACCGGGCTCGCGGTCGGCGCCGCCACGGGGACGAACCTGTGGGCCGCTCTCGAACTGATCACCCGGATGCGCGACCGGGGCGAGCGCGGCGAGGTGGTCGGCGTGATCGGCGACGCGGGCGAGCGCCACCTCGCGACCTGTCACGACGACGCCTGGGCGGCGGCCAGGGGCCTCGACTGGCGGCCGTACGCCGAGCGCCTGCGCGACCTGCTCGGCGACCCCTGACACCCCCCGCGCCTGCCCGTCGGCCTCAGCGGGCGGCCCGACGGCAGAGGGGCCGCACGCCGGGCCGTGCGGCGCCCCCGCGCCCGCACGATCCGGCATGCGGCCCTTCCGGCCGGCGGTGAACACAGCTCGGCGGTGAACCCAGCTCAGTGGTGGACACAGCTCAGCGGTGGACACAGCTCAGCGGTGGACCAGGAAGTCGCGCGCGGCGCGCCGGCCACCGATCCGGCCGCCGATCCGCCCCCTGAGCGACGGCCCCCACGTGAGCTGCGCGAGCCGTACGGCGAGCACTCCGAGGACGGCCACCTCGGCGGTCAGCAGCAGCCGTTCCACCAGGCCGATCATGACGCCGTGACCGGGCAGGGCGACGTACGTGATGGCCGCCAGGCCGAGACCGGAGGCGAGCGTCAGCCACTCCAGCGGGCGGGCGGCGGCCTTCCACCGCTCGTCCCGTCCCAGGCGGCCCACCAACTGGATCGCGGCGATGGGCACGCTCACGAAGGCCGCCGCCGACAGGGCGCCGTGGATCTCCCCCTGCCAGACGGTGCCCGACGGGACCACGGCCGCGCCGATGAGCGAGACGCTCCACAGGCCGATCAGGCGGGCGGGCCAGCCGTGCACCGGGGCGTCGAGCGCGCGCATACCGGCCAGCAGCGCGAGCGAGGCCAGGCCGAGGACGGCCATGGCCGTCTCGATGACGCCGCCCTCGTCGTGGGCGGCGTACTGGCTGATCGTCATGGAGACGGGGTCCAGGGAGGAATCCCCGCTCACCTGCGCCGCCACCACGGTGACGACCGCGAGCAGGATGCCGCCGCCGGCGAGCAGGGGATAGAGCCTCTTGACCATAAGGTGAGGATCCCGCGTACAGCCCGTTTCTAACATCCGGGACAACGCGTAGATCCCCCCGAGAAGGGGTCAGGGTCGTCTCAGGGTGGGGCCCAGAATTTCGGGTGCGTCCCTTGGAGGACGCACCCGGGGCCCCACCTCTGACGTCTACTCCTGCGCGGCCTCGTGGTAGCGCTCGCGCAGGCCAGGCGTGGGGTCCGCCTCGTAGCGCTCGGTGGCGCCCGAGTCCCACAGCGGCGGCTCCGGCTCCCCCGACAGCAGCCAGGCGGCCTGCTTGGCCGCGCCGTCCGCGACGTACTCCCCGGGGGTGGGAACGAGCACCGGACGCCCGAAGACCGTCGGGGCGATGCGGCGCACCGCCTCCGACCGCGCACCGCCGCCGATGAGCAGCACCCGCTGCGGCTCGACCCCGAGAGCGTCCAGCGCGTCGGCGAGGCCGCAGAGCATGCCCTCGACCGCCGCTCTGGCCAGGTGCTCGGGGGTGGACGTGGCGAGCCTGAGCCCGTGCAGCGACCCCGTGGCGTCGGGACGGTTCGGGGTGCGCTCCCCCTCCAGGTAGGGCACGAGCACCAGCCCGTCCGCGCCCGAGGGGGCCCGCAGGGCCAGATCGCTCAGCTCCTGGGGCGTGACCCGGAGCATCCGGGCCGCCGCGTCCAGCACCCGTGCCGCGTTCAGCGTGGCGACCAGCGGCAGGTAGCGCCCGGTGGCGTCGGCGAAGCCGGCGACACCCCCGGAGGCGTCGGCGGACGGCGCCTCGGAGACGGCGAACGCCGTACCCGAGGTGCCGATGGACACGACCACGTCGCCGGGCCGCATGCCGACGCCGAGCGCCGCCCCCATGTTGTCGCCCGTGCCCGGCGCGAGCAGAGCGCCGCCCTGCTCGGCCGTCCCCGCCTGTTCCGCGGGACCGAGCACGCGGGGCAGCTCCGGCACCCTGCCCATGGCGAGTTCGAGCAGGTCGGTCCGGTATTCACCGGTCGCGGGCGACCAGTAACCGGTGCCGGAGGCGTCGCCCCGGTCCGTCGTGATCGTGTCCGGCCGGCCGGCCAGCCGCCAGGTGAGCCAGTCGTGCGGCAGGCACACCGACCGCGTACGGCCGGCGTTGTCCGGCTCGTTGCGGGCCAGCCAGCGGAGCTTGGTCACCGTGAAGGAGGCCACCGGGACGCTGCCGACGCCCTCGGCCCACGCCTTCGGGCCGCCCAGCTCGGCGACCAGGTCGGCCGCCGCCCCGGCCGAGCGGGTGTCGTTCCACAGCAGGGCCGGCCGGACCACCTCGCCGTCCTCGTCGAGGCAGACCATCCCGTGCTGCTGGGCCGCCACGCTCACCGCCGCGACGTCCGCCAGCCCTCCCGCCTGCTCGATCGCGCTCTGCAGCGCGGTCCACCAGTGCTCGGGATGGACCTCGGTGCCGTCGGGGTGGGAGGCGCGGCCCTCGCGCACGAGGGCCCCGCTCTCCGCGTCCCGGATGACGACCTTGCAGCTCTGGGTCGACGAGTCGACCCCAGCGACCAGCGTCACAGTCGTCCCTCCGCTCTCGTCGTACCGGTCAGCCGCGCACGCCGAGGAGGTGCTCCAGCGCGAGCTGGTTGAGCCGGGTGAAGTGGAAGCCGCGGGCGGCCACCTCGTCGACGTCGATCGACTCCGCGAGGAGGTCGTCGTAGGTCTCGCCCTCGGCCAGGGTCGGCTGGGCCAGCTCGGTGAGCTTGCTGGCGGCCAGCGCCTCCTGCACCTCGGGGTCGGCGCGGAAGGCCTTCGACTTCTCCTTGAGGATGAGGTAGGTCCGCATGTTCGCGGCCGCCGACTCCCAGACGTCTTCCTTGTCCTCGGTGCGCAGCGGCTTGTAGTCGAAGTGGCGCGGGCCGTCGTAGCCGCCGTTCTCCAGCAGGTCGACGAGGAAGAACGCGCTCTTCACGTCGCCGTGGCCGAAGACGAGGTCCTGGTCGTACTTCGGGCCGTGCTGGCCGTTGAGGTCGAGGTGGAACAGCTTGCCGTGCCACAGCGCCTGGGCGATGCCGTGGACGAAGTTCATCCCGGCCATCTGCTCGTGGCCGACCTCGGGGTTGAGGCCCACCATCTCGGGGTGCTCCAGCGAGTTGATGAAGGCCAGGGCGTGGCCGATCGTCGGCAGCAGGATGTCGCCGCGCGGCTCGTTCGGCTTGGGCTCGACGGCGAACCGGATGTCGTAACCCTTGTCGATCACGTACTGGCACAGGAGGTCGAAGCCCTCCTTGTAGCGGTCGAGCGCGACCCGCACGTCCTTGGCGGCGTCGGACTCGGCGCCCTCACGGCCGCCCCAGCACACGTACGTCGTGGCCCCGAGCTCGGCGGCGAGGTCGATGTTGCGAATGACCTTGCGAAGGGCGTACCGCCGGACGTCGCGGTCGTTGCTGGTGAACCCGCCGTCCTTGAAGATCGGGTGGGTGAACAGGTTGGTCGTGGCCATCGGCACCTTCATGCCGGTCTCACTGAGAGCCTTCTTGAAGCTCTCGATGGCCTTGGTCCGGTCCTGCTCCACCGCGAGGAGGTCGTCGTCGTGGAACGTCACACCGTACGCGCCGAGCTCAGCCAGGCGGTGCACGCTCTCGACCGGGTCCAGCGGGGCCCGGGTGGCGTCGCCGAACGGGTCGCGCGCCTGCCAGCCGACGGTCCACAGCCCGAACGTGAAACGGTCCTCGGGAGTGGGGGTGTACATGTCTCGCCTCCGATTTAGTCTACGTTGTGGACTAAATATCCGATGTGAGGAGCCGCATGGTCAAGGGGGTGTGTCCGTGTTCTCAACCACCGGCAGTGGAAGATGTGATGACACAGCCCGTCGGGCGTGAGGCGGGAGTCGCGTGGAGGGTGCGATGACGCGGGCGGAAACGGCGTGAGGCGGACCGCGCGCGTGCAGGAGCGCGAGAGCTGCGGGCGGTACGAGGTGGCGTGGAGGATGCGATGACGCAGGCCCTGCGGCATGACGCGATGCGCGCCCGGAACCTGGCGCTCGTCCTCGGCGCGGTCGGCGCCCGGGGATCGGTGACCCGGGCCGCCCTCGCCGAGATGACCGGCCTGACCAAGACGACCGTGTCCAAGCTCGTCGGCGACCTCATCGAGGGCGGGCTCGTGGTGGAGACCGGCGCCGTCCGGGACGGCGAGCGCGGCAGGCCCGGGGTCGAGATCCGGGTCAGCGGGCAGCACGTCGCCGCCCTCGGGCTGGAGATCAACGTCGACTACCTCGCCGTGTGCGTGGTCGACCTCGCCCGGACGGTACGGCTGCGCCGTACACAGGCTGTGGACAACCGGGCCGCGCCCCCTGTGGATGTGATCGCGCAACTTGCGGATTTGGCCTCCGCGGTTGTGGACGAATCTGTGGAGAAGGGCCTGCGGGTGGTCGGCGGCGTGCTGGCCGTGCCCGGCCCCGTGGACATGGCCAGCGGGGTCGTCCACAACGCGCCGAACCTCGGCTGGCGCGACGTGCCGCTGGCGTCGCTCCTGCGGCTCTCCTTCCCCGTACGTGTGGAGAACGAGGCCAACCTGGCCGCGCTCGGCGAGCTGTGGTTCGGGTCGGGGCTGCCGGACTTCCTGCACGTTTCGGGAGAGATCGGCATCGGGGCGGGCCTCGTGGTCCGCGGCCGGCTCTTCCGTGGTGCGCACGGCTTCGCCGGGGAGCTCGGGCACGTCGTCGTCTCCCCCGACGGCCCGCCGTGCCGCTGCGGCGGGCGGGGCTGCCTGGAACAGTACGCGGGCCAGGATGCCCTCCTGACCGCCGCCCGGGCCGCCGCCTCGATCCGTTCCGCCACCGACGCGCCCCCGGCTGCGGCGCCCGGGAGCGCACCGGCCAGGAGCGCACCGGCCAGGAGCGCACCGGCCGGGATGCCACACAAGGAGGTGTACGAATCGTCGTCTTCGTCCGAGATGCTCCTGCCCGCGCAGCAGGGCGTGTCATGGGTGCTGTCCCGGCTCCGGGAGGGTGACGAGAACGTGCGCGCCGCCTGCGAGCGGGCGGCCTGGGCGCTCGGCGTGGCTCTGTCGTCGGCGGTCAACCTCGTGGATCCCGACGCGATCGTCCTCGGCGGCATCTACGGGCCGCTCTTCCCCTGGATCGGCCACATGGTCGCCGACACGCTGAAGGACCGCCTCGGTCAGATGCGCGGCGCCGTGCCGCCCGTGGTCGTGTCGCGCCTCGGCGCCGAGGCGGCCGCCCTCGGTGCGGCCGGGCAGGTGATCGAGCAGGTCATGGCCGACCCCGCCGCGCTCCTGCACACCTGACACGAGCACCCCGGCCGGGCGCCAAAGGCCCGTAAGAACCTGTGCCGATCTTGTCCAGCCCAGGTCGCGGCCCTGCTCCGGCGGGGTATGAGGCCGCCGATCCACAGAACGGGACGGGCGACGTTCACCCTCGGCCGTCCAGCAGGAAGGCGTATCGCGATATGTCCCGCTACTGGACACGGCCCTCCGTCGACGCCGTGGTCCTCACGGCCCGGCGGCTGGCCCTGGCCGCGCTCGTGATCCCGGCGGCGGGAATCTGCGCCGCACGGCCCGCGACGGCACATGCCACCCCGCCGCCCGTACGCGAGAAGCTCGCGGCCTTCCGCGTCCACGAGCCGGGTGGAGGCGGAGGTCAGGTGATCAGAGGAGGGCGCGCGAGCGCCATCCAGAACAGGTCCGGCGCGGGCCTGTCCAACCAGAGCCTCACCGGGGCCGTCGCCCCCACCTTCATGAGGGGGCAGTCGCAGCTACCGGTGACCCAGATGCGTTCGCTCGACCTGCAGGCCGCCTTCTGCGGATCGCAGCCCACCACCTGTGTCGTGGGACAGAACAAGCCGATCCGCCGGAGGCACTGACACTTCCCCCGTCCGTGCCCCGCCATTCCGGCAGGGACCCGCTCCGCTGCCGCCGCGCTTGCCGGATGCCACCGGGCTCTCCAAAAGGCGCGTGCCGCCCGGGAGCCCACCGCGCTTCCCGGAAGGCCACCGCGCCGCCCGTGAGGCCACCGCGCCGCCCGTGAGGCCACCGCGCTTCCTGGGAGGCTTCCAGCGGGTGCTCCCCGGGAGACCGGGGCGGTCACGCACGCGGCGCTCAGCTGCTCACAGGCCCGAGGGGTCGCGGCCGAGGCTGATCTCCTCGGCGATGCGCCGCAGTTCGTCGGCGGCCAGCCGGGGTGTGCCGGGCAGTCCGGCGGCCAGCGCCGAGATCACCTGGTGATATGGCGCGCCGGCATGACGGACCGCGACCTCGTGCACCGCCCGGAACAGGACCAGGTTGTCCTCGTGCTCCCGCGTCGCCCTGTCCACGATCATGTCGTCCCCCTCCGCCGGACTCATCACCGGCACCGCTCCCCGGACCGCGCCTCGGACGGCGCCCTCCGACGCCGTGCGGTGCGCCGGTGGGCGGCTGCCCGGTGGTCACGGTACGACCTGCCACCGACAGTTTCCGGGAAACCCGCCGAGGTACAATTACTTGAGAGTTCAAGTTTTCGGGAGGACGTCATGCCGGTCCAGCGACTCAACCACGCCGTGTTGTACGTGCGGGACGTCTCCCGCAGCGTGGCCTTCTACCAGGAGGCCCTCGGGTTCCGCGTCGTCCAGGCGTTCCCCGGGGCGGCCTTCCTGCAGGCCGAGGGCTCCTCGAACGACCACGACCTCGGACTGTTCCAGATCGGGGCGCAGGCGGGGCCGTCGTCCGCCGGGCGCGCGACGGTCGGCCTCTACCACCTCGCCTGGGAGGTCGACACCCTCGCCGAGCTGCAGCGGATCGCGACCACGCTGACGGAGATGAACGCCCTGGTCGGCGCATCCGACCACTCCACCACCAAGGCCCTCTACGCCAAGGATCCGGACGGGCTGGAGTTCGAGGTGTCCTGGCTGGTGCCCGCCGACCTGCTCACCGAGGAGGTCCTCGACGGGCGCGCCCAGATCAAGCCGCTCGACCTCGCGAAGGAACTCGAGCGGTACGGCGCGCAGACGCGCGGCGGAATCGGCGTCAGCGTCTGATCCGGCACTCGTGGGCGGCCCTCTTCCCCGAGGCCGCCCACGAGTTCCGGCCGGACCCGCTGACCAGCCGTGCCCGCTGACCAGCCTTGTCCGCAGGCCCGCCTCCGGCGCTGACCGGCCTTTCGCGCCGGCCGGCTCGGCGCCGACCGGCCTCTGCCCGTCGGCCGGTCTTGCCCGCTGACCGACCTGTTCGCGCCATTTAGCGCAAACATCCTTCTCTGGACCCCCGGAAACCCATACCATGATCATGATCTGAACCGGTACAGCGAGGGACAGGACGGATCATGGCCGACAACGACCAGCACGCGGGCGACGGCCCGGCCGGACACGACCGGGCAGCTGCCAGGATCGACACGAGCAAACCGAGCGTCTCGCGGGTCTACGACGTCATGCTGGGCGGCAAGGACAACTACGCCGTCGACCGCCACGTGGCGGAGGCCGCCCTGCGGATCGCCCCCGACGCCCCGGCCGCCGCCAAGTCCAATCGGGCGTTCCTGCAGCGCGTGGTCCGCCACTTGGCGGCCGAGGCGGGCATCAGGCAGTTCCTCGACATCGGCTCGGGCCTGCCCACGCAGGGCAACGTGCACGAGGTCGCGCAGCAGGTCGCCCCGGAATCCCGGGTCGTCTACGTCGACAACGACCCCATCGTCCTGGTGCACGGCCGGGCGCTGCTGGCGAGGAACGGCAGCACCACGGTCGTCGAGGCCGACATCCGCGACCCGGAGGCGATCCTCGCCGACCCCGCCGTCACGGCGCTCATCGACTTCGGGCAACCCGTGGCCCTGCTGCTGCTCGGGATCCTCCACCACCTCAACGACCAGGAGAAGCCCGAGGACATCGCCGCCCGCCTCCGCGCGGCCCTGCCCTCCGGTAGCTACCTCGCGCTGTCCCACTTCCACAATCCCGGGCCGGCGATGCCCGAGGTGTCGGCACAGGCCGACTCGGCCGAGAAGCTGTTCAACGAGCACCTGGGCACGGGCCGGTGGCGCACCCGTGACGAGATCATGACCTTCTTCGGCGACCTGCCGCTCATCGAGCCCGGCCTGGTTCCGCTCCCCGAATGGCGGCCGAACCCCGGTGAGGTCTTCGAACCCGGCATCACTTACCACACGTTCGTCGGCGGCGTCGCGCGCAAGCCCTGAACGTTCTTGCTGCGATAAACGTGACTTGCGTCACCGCACAGCCGTACGACCGGGCGCGCATCGCCGCAGGCAGCGGGTAATACGACGGCGGAGCGGCGATCGGCCGTACGGCCACCCGGACGGTGGCCGGGTTGACATCGGTGAGCGGCGACGGTGATGCTCGGAGGTGGCTGCCCCTCTACAGGAAGGCGGCACCGACATGATGATCACCAACGGGTCGTTCGAATCGGCCCTGAGCAAGAAAACACTGCTCTACCTCGACAAGCAACTGGTCGTACGCTCCTCCGACGACGGCGACACAGGCGGCGTACGGCTGATCGGGCAGATCGACCTCACCAACGGCGACGCCATGGCCGACGCCCTGCACAAGAAGTGGGCGAGGCCGGGCACGGGAACCGTGGACGTCGCCGAGCTCCAGTTCATCGACCTCTACGGCCTGCGCGCCCTGGCCCTGCTGTCCGACGTCCCCCTGGGCCGGCCGATCCGGCTGCACAACGTCAGGCCCGGCCTGCGCAAGCTGCTCACCCTGCTCGACTGGCCCGCCTTCACCATCGGGTGACGACGCGGCCCGGCGCGGACCCCCCACCGCGCCGACCCGTGGGACCGGCGCGTTTCTCGCACTCACCCCCGCACTCCCGGGTCTCTCGCATTCCCCCCAGCACTCCCGGGTCTCTCGCACTCACCCCTGCACTCCCGGGTTCCTCAGGGTCACCTTCACACTCGCGCGTTTCTCGCAGTTACCCCCCCGCACTCGCGCGTTTCTCGCATTTCCGCGTTTCTCGCGCTCCGGATGGAGGAAAGGTATCCGAGGACGGTCACACGACCGTTCTGACCAGCGCCTGAGCCTTCGTATGGGTTCAGGCGCAATCCGTTCGTGAGTTCCCCCCGACTCGCACGAGGAGGGGTATGAGGTGTTTCCGGGCACTCCGGCAGCCCGCCACCGACGTCGGCGGCCATCCGCCGACGTGGCACAGCCGCCGCGCTCTCGCGCCGCGGTGACGAGGCGACCTGGCCCCCACCGGCTGACCCGCCGGTGCGGCCGCCCGCTCCACCCCGGACCCGGCGTCCGGGCTTCTGCCTGCTGGAGAGCCGAATGTTCCTGAACCAGGTGCTCACGACGTCCGCGGCCCTGCTGCGCGGCGTGCTGCCCGAGCCGTTCCGAGACCTGCTTCCCTGCCCGCGCGAGCTGCGTCTCTGCCCCGGCGGGCTGCACATCAACCTGCGCGGGATAGGCCGGCCCGGCTCCGAGGCGGCGGCCGGCCTGCTGGAGGAGCGGCTGGAGAGCATCCCCGGCGTCGAGCGGGCGGAGGTCAACGGCCGCATCGCCGCGGTCTTCGTCGCCTGCGCCCCCGACCAGGTCGACCAGGACAAGCTGCTGGCCGTCACGGCGGAGCTCGACGAGCAGGAGGAGCACGCCCACGAGAGCCCCGTCCGCCTCGTGGAGGAGCACCTGCTGGCGACCGTGCGGCTGACGGCCGGCGTCACCGGAATCGGGCTCATATTCCTGGGCAAGGCGATGCGGGCCCCTCAGCTCCCGGCGGCCGTGCCCGCGTTGCTGCAACTGGCCAACGGCACGCCGGCGATCCGCGAGCAGCTCGACCGCCGGCTGGGGCGCCGCCCCACCGAGGCCCTGTTCACCACCGCCAACCTCGTCACCCAGACCCTCACGCTCCGCCCCACCGCGCTGTTCGTGCAGGCCGTCGCGAACGTGGGCCGCTACATCGAGACCAGGGCCAGCCGGCACGCATGGGAGAGTCTGGAGGAGCGGCTGGCCACGTGTCCGGGGGCCTACCACCACATCAGGGCCGAGGCCCGGCGGCGGCCGGTCCCTCTGCCGCACGGGCCGATCGAGCGCTACGCCGACGTGGTCGCCCCGGTCAGCGCCGCCGCGTACGCGGTGACACGGGTGCTCGCCCGGGGCGAACGGGCCGTGTCCATCCTCGTCTCCACCACCCCGAGGGCCGCCGACCTCAGCCGGGAGGCGTTCGCGGGCGCGATCAGCCGCGCACTCGGCAAGCACGACACGGTCGTCTTCGACGCCGACTGCCTGCGCAAGATGGACCGCGTCGACACCGTCATCCTGCACGCCGACGCGCTGACGACCGGCTCGTGGACGATCGACCGGGTCGAGCCGCTGCGCGAGAAGGAGGACACCGGCGAGCTGTACTCCCGGCTCTACTCCCTCATCGACTTCTCCGACCCCGGCCGCACCGGGACCGTGGAGGGCTGGTCGGTCCGCCCGCTGCCGGACCCCGGTCCCCTGCTGTCGGACGCCGCCCTCTGGCGGTCACGCGGGCTGCGCGCGGTTGAGGTGTCCAGGGACGGTGTCCGGGTCGCCGTCGCCGGTCTCGCCCCGGAGATCGACGCCCTGGCCGTACCGGTCGTCGGCGCGGCCAAGGCGGCCGGCACGGTCCTGCTCGCGGGCGGCGACGAGGGCCTGGCGCAGCGTCTCGGGATCGGCCGCACGCTGCCGGGAGGCCCCGAGCTCGCCGGGCACGTGCACGACCTGCAGGCGGCGGGCCACTGCGTGGTCGTCGTGTCCAGGGGCGCCTGGCGCTCGCTCGCCCAGGCCGACATCGGCGTCGGGGTGATCGATCCCACGGCCGCCGAGCCCGGATGCATGGTGCCGTGGGACGGCGAGCTCGCCGGCGAGCTGCACGGCGTCCATCTGTTCCTGCGCTGCCTGCCCCGGGCGCGCGGCAACAGCGCGAACGCCGTACGGCTCGGCGCGGCCGGCGCGTGCGTCGGCACCCTGCTGGCCATCGCTGGCCCGGCCGCCACCTCCCTGCGGCGGGCGCAGCTCGCCGGCGCCGCCGTCTCGCTGGGCGCCATGGCGCTGGGCGAATGGGCTGGGCAGAACGCCGGCCGCGTCCCCACCCCGCTGCGCGCCGACGCCACCCCGTGGCACGCCATGTCCGCGCGTGAGGTGCTCTCCCGGCTCCGTTCCTCCTCGGAGGGCATCGCCGAGGAGGAGGCGGGCAAGCGCCGCGCGGAGGCCGCGCCCGAGGAGGCGGAGGGGCCGCAGTCGCTGGCCCGGGCCACGATGGAGGAGCTGGCCAACCCGCTCACGCCCGCCCTCGCCACCGGCGCGGGTATCTCGGCCCTCGTCGGCTCGGCCCTCGACGCCGTGCTGATCAGCGGGGTCATGGTCATCAACGCGTTCCTCGGCGGCGTGCAGCGATACAAGGCCGACCGGGCGCTGCACCGCCTGACCGAGTCCACCGAGGTCCTCGTACGGCTGCGCCGCCCCGGCGGCGTCGTCGAGGCGACGAAGGACGAGCTCGCGCCCGGCGACGTCATCGAGCTGCGCGCGGGGGACGCCGTGCCCGCGGACGCCCGCGTTGTCAAGGCCGTGGGACTGGAGGTGGACGAGTCCACGCTCACCGGCGAGTCCCAGCTCGTCACGAAGACGGCCGCGCCGACCGTGGCGGCGGCCATCGCCGACCGCAGCTCGATGGTCTACCAGGGGACCTCGATCGCGGCGGGCAGCGGCCGTGCGGTGGTCGTCGCGACCGGCGACATGACCGAGTCGGGGCGCAGCGCCAGGCTCGCGGGCGAGCCGAGCCCGCCGACCGGCGTCGAGCTGCGCCTGCGGGAGCTGAGCCGGCGCATCCTGCCGCTGTCGATCGCCTCGGGTGTGGTGCTGCTCCTCACCGACCTCCTGCGTGGACGACCGCTGGCCGCGGCGCTCACGCCCGCCGTCAGTCTGACGGTCGCCGCCGTGCCCGAGGGGCTCCCGTTCGTCGCCACCGTGGCGGAGCTGGCCGCCGCACGTCGGCTGTCCAGGCGCGCCGCCCTGGTGCGCAACCCGTCCACCATCGAGGCCCTGGGCCGGGTCAACGTGCTGTGCTTCGACAAGACGGGCACGCTGACCGAGGGCCGCATCAGCCTGCGGCACCTGTCGGACGGGTGGTCGGGCCGTCCGGTAGAGGAGGCGGACGCCGGGCTGCGGCGCGTCCTCGCCGCGGCCGTCCGGGCCAGCCCCAAGTCCGGCGGGGGACGGGTGATCGCCCACCCGACCGACCGCGCGGTGCTCGACGGGGCCCATCGGCTGGACGTCACGCCGGCCGAGGGGTTCGACAGCTGGGAGCGTGTGGACGAGATGCCGTTCGAGCCGGGCCGGGGCTACCACGCCGTGCTCGGCCGCACCGGGCAGGGGCACCTGCTCAGTGTGAAGGGCGCCCCCGAGATCGTGCTCACCCACTGCACCACGGTGCACCGCGAGACCGGCCCGGTCGCCTGCGACGAGACCGTACGCGCGGAGCTGGAGCGCGAGGTGGAGCGGCTGGCCCGGCAGGGCTACCGCGTGCTCGCCGTCGCGCAGCGGCCCGCCTCCGACCGGAGCGACCTCGACGAGTCGCGCATCGAGGAGCTGTGCTTCCTCGGATTCCTCGGCCTGGCCGACCCGGTCAGGCCCACGGCCGCGGAGAGCGTCAGGCGCCTCATCCGGGCCGGAGTGCGGATCGTCATGGTCACCGGCGACCATCCCAGCACCGCCGAGGCCATCGCGGTCGAACTGAACGCGCTGAACGGCCAGCGCGTCATGACCGGCCCCGAGCTGGACGAACTCGACGACGAGACGCTGACCAAGGTGCTGCCCGATGTGGCGGTCTTCGCCCGCACCACGCCCGCGCACAAGGCCAGGATCGTCACGTGCCTGCGGCGGGCCGGTGAGGTCGTCGCCGTCACCGGAGACGGCGCCAACGACGCGCCCGCCATCCGCACGGCCGACGTCGGAATCGCCCTGGGGTCCCGCGCGACGCCCGCCGCGCGGTCCGCTGCCGACCTCGTCGTCACCGACGACCGCATCGAGACGATCGTGGACGCCATCGTCGAGGGCAGGGCGATGTGGACCTCGGTGCGCGACGCGCTGAGCATCCTCCTCGGCGGCAACATCGGCGAGATCGCCTTCACCGTGGGGTCCAACCTGCTGGCCGGCGGAAGCGCGCTCAACGCCCGGCAGCTCCTGCTGGTCAACCTCCTCACCGACATGGTGCCGGCCATGGCGGTCGCCGTACGGCCGCCCGCCTCGACGGATCCGGACAAGCTGCTCGCCGAGGGCCCCGAGGCGTCGCTGGGCGCGTCGCTGACCCGCGACATCTACCTGCGCGCGGCGGTCACGACGGCGGCGGCGACGGCCGCGTGGATCCTGGGACGCATGACCGGCACCCGCGGGCGCGCGAACACCATCGGCTTGGTGGCGCTCGTGTCCGCGCAGCTCCTGCAGACGTTCGCGGGCGGCGGCCGGGACAAGATCGTCGTGCTCGCGTCGCTGTCGTCGCTGGCCGTCCTGTGGCTCATCGTCACCGTGCCGGGAGTCAGCGCCGTCTTCGGATGCCGGCCGCTCGGCCCGGCGGGCTGGGTCATCGGGCTGGGCAGCGCGGCCGCCGCCACACTGGTGGGAATGCTCGTGCAGCGCCCGGTCAGGGAGGCGACGACCCGCGCCGAGGCCGAGCGCCGGAGGGCCGCGGCCCACCTGCCCGTCCCGGCCTGATCGATCGTCAGCGGTGGCGGCGCAGGCCCTTGCCGCCGTGGCGGCGGTTCTTGCCCTCCGCACGGACGGCACCCGCGCGGCCGGCATGCGCGCGGACGGCGCGGTGCTGGCGCGCCGCGCGGCTCTTCGACTTGTGCGCGCGCGGGGCGTGGGCGCGCGGCTTGTCCGTCACCTTGAACGTCTTGAAGCCGAAGTCGGGCAGCGTGATCGGCTTGGTGGGGTCGTCCGGGATCGGGACGACGTACACGTCGTGCCGCACACCGTCCTTGCCCTTCGTGTGATAGACGGCCTGCTTCGGCTCGGCGGCCTGCCCCATCAGCGGAGCGGGACCGGCGGCGAGCGGAGCAGGACCGCCGGCGACGGGCATGGCGGCGGGCGCGTACCCCATGCCGTCAGGCCCGGAGGGGCCGTAGCCGGGGTTGTAGACCGCTGTGTCGAGCGGCGCCGCGATCGGGGTCGCGCCACCCGTGGAAGCGCCCCCGGGCGGCGCCGGGTCCGCGAAAGCGACCGGTCCGGCGATCAGGGTTGCGGCGAGGGCGGCGGCGGCGGCCGAGAAGATGATCATGAGTTTCCCCCGAGGTCACGGATCGTACGAGGAAGACCGTAGGCAGCATGTCACCGCCGATCGCGCGCCCCGCGCTCAGTGTCGGGTCAAACCTCAGAATCTCTTGACAGCGGAGCCGGGCGATCGACTCAGGGGAGCGGGCGCAGATGGACGACCTTGGTGTGGGTCATCTCGTCGAGCAGCTCGGGACCGTACCCGAAACCGTGCCCGCTGGCGCGGAGCGGCTGGGCCGCGCCGCCGGGCGCTCCGCCGAAGACGGCGTTGATCTTCACCGTGCCCACCGGCAGCTCGCGCCAGGCCCGCTGGGCGTTGGCCATCGACGGGGTGAGGACGGTGGCCGCCAGGCCGTACCGCGACTCGCGGGCCAGTTCGAGCGCCTCGTCGAACGACTCCACCACGCGCACCGCCGCGACGGGCCCGAACGTCTCCTCGCGCATGACGTCCATGTTCTCCATGCAGTCGGCCAGGACGGTCGGCGGATAGAACGCCCCCGGCCCTTCGGGCACGTATCCCCCGGTCAGCAGCCGCGCCCCCGCCTCGATCGCGCCGCGTACGTGCCGGTCCACGACGTCGCGCTGGGCCCGGTCGACGAGCGGCCCGAGCGTCGTCTCCTCGTCCGTGCCGGGCCCCAAGCGCAGCTCCTCGGCCCGCTGCACGAGTGCGGCGAGGAACTCCTCGGCGAGGTCGCGGTGGACGTAGACCCGCTCGGCCGAGGTGCAGATCTGCCCGGCATTGGCGAAGCAGCCGGTCGCCGCCTGCCCCGCGGCCCACTTCACGTCAACGCCCGCGTCCACGATCAGCGGGTCCTTGCCGCCGTTCTCCAGCAGGGTCGCGGCGCCGGAGCGCGCGGCCACGGCGGCGATGGCCCGGCCCGCGGCGGTGGAGCCGACGTGCGCGACGAGGTCGATCCCCGGGTGCGCGGCCAGGACCTCGCCCGGGTGCCGGTCGCCCGGCACCATGGTCAGCACGCCCGGCGGCAGCTCCTCCGCCATCAGCTCGGCGAGCAGCGCCCCGGTGTGCGGCGTCCGCTCCGACGGCTTGTGCACGACCGCGTTGCCGGTCACCACGGCCGCGCCGACGAGGCCGCAGGCGATGGCCACCGGGTCGTTCCACGGCGTGATCACCGCGACGACCCCGCGCGGCTCGTGGACCATGAGGTCGGTGGCGTCCCAGCCGCCCTGGAGGCTGCGGCCCCGGTGCAGCGGCCCCAGCTCGGCGTACTGCCTGAGCGTGCCGATCCCCGCCGCCACGCCGCCACGGCTGTCGCCGATCGGCTTGCCCATCTCCCTGGTCACCAGCGCGGCCAGCTCGTCCGCGCGGGCCTCGAGCCGGCCGGCCGTCCGGTGCAGGCACGCCGCCCGCTCGGCGGGAGCCGTACGGGCCCAGCCGGGCTGGGCGCGACGGGCAGAGCCGACCGCCCGCTCCACGTCCTCGGCGCACCCGGCGGGGAAGCCGCCCACCGGCTCTCCGGTCGCCGGGTCGGCGATCGTGCGGTCACGTTCGCTCGCGCTCGCCGTCCACGCGCCGTCGGTCAGCACCCAGCGATCCTTGTCCCGCACCCCGGTTCTCCTCCCGCCGATCACCCGGCCGCGAACGCTCTACCCGTGCTCGCCTCTACCCGTGCTCGCCTCTACCCCCTGGCTCGTACGGTTATCACCAGGCTTCCTAGAGTTCCCGTATGCGACGGCGGAGCAGCGCCTGAGCGCGGGGCGCGACCGGCGCCACCACCCGCCTCGGCCCGGCGGGACCGGTGCCGAGGGACCGGCACCGCGGGGGCCGCTCAGAGCGCGGTGAAGTCGGCGAAGTCGAAGCCGGGTGACACGACGCAGCTCACCAGCACGCCCTCGGCCCCCGCCGGGCGGGCCGCCTGCCAGGTGCCCGCCGGCACCACCGCCTGCGGAACCTGCCCGTTCTCCACGTCCGGACCCAGGACGACGACGTCCTCCCGGCCGGGCCGCTCGCCCGCGCCGCCGAGCACGAGCGTCAGCGGCCCTCCCCGGTGCCACAGCCACACCTCGTCGGACCGCACGGCGTGCCAGACCGACTCCTCGCCCGGCTCCAGCAGGAAGTAGATGCCCGTCGCCGTCGCCCGCGTCCCGCCGTACCCGGGAGGCTCGACGGAGGCCGCCGCCCGCCATGTCTCGCGATACCACCCGCCCTCGGGATGCGGCAGCAGGCCGAGGGCCTCGGCGACCGGGGGACGCGCCTGGATCGCCACGAACGCCCCGGTGACGTCCCGGCGCAGGAAGCGGAGGGCCGCGCCGCGGTCGTCCTCGTCCACCGCCACGACGGGATCCGTGCCGGGGAAGGCCGCGGCGGCGATCCGCAGCGCCTCCTCGTCGTCGCGGGCGGACAGTCCGGGCCCGCCGGGGTAGGCGTCGAGCGTCATCAGCAGCACGCGGCCGATCGTACGGCAGGGCGGCGCGGCTGGTCCGCGCCCAGCCGGGGCCGCCGGCGCACGTCGAGGCCGGGCGCGGAGGCGATCGCGACGGCCGGGCCGGCCGGTTAACGACCGCCGCCGCCCACCCGGCGTTACTTGATCGTTACAGAATCGGCCGCACAAAACAGCCGTTTCGCACGTTCCAAGTCAGTGCAAATCGCTGTGAAACACCCCGTGTGAGGAGTAGACCGTGAATACCCTCCGGCGGGCGGCCCACGTCACATTGACCGTCGCCGCCATCGCCGTCGCTACGGCCTGCTCGGCGGGAGGCACAACCGCTCCCGCCGCATCAGTCACTGGTGCGGCCGGCACAGCCACTCAGGCTCCGGCCACTCAGGCCCGGGACGTCAAGACGGCGGCACTCGCCCCGCGCGCGGCGTCCCAGACGGCACGCAAGACAGGAAAGCCGAAGCTCGGCATCGCCGACATCACGCCCATGGGCGAGAAGGTCGAGCGGGTCGGCGTCGGTTTCCCGATCATCGTCACCTTCGACCGCGCCGTACGCGACAGGGCGGCCGCGGAAGCGGTGCTGCAGGTCCAGGCCCAAAAGCCCGTCGAGGGCGCATGGCGCTGGGTCTCCGACCGCAAGGTCGTCTATCGCACCAAGACCTACTGGAAGCCGCACCAGAAGGTCCTGCTCACCGCCAGGCTGAGCCAGATTCCCGGCAACGAGGCCGCCAAGGACGTCTCGCGCCGCTTCGCCGTCGGCACCGCCAACATCTCGGTGGTCGACACCAAGAGGCACGTGATGAAGGTGCGCCGCGACGGGAAGCTCGCCAAGACCATCCCCATCAGCGCGGGCCGCGGCGGCCTGCCCCGCAACGGCGTCGACGTCTACCTCACGACCACCGGCGTGCACCTCGCGATGGGCAAGAAGCGGGTCGAGACCATGACCTCGTCCTGGCTCGGCGTCACCGACCCCAAGGACCCGCTCTACTACAAGCTGGAGATCCCCTGGGCGGTCCGGATCTCCGACAGCGGCGAGTATGTCCACCAGAGCGCGGGCGACTACCAGTTCCTGGGGAAGTCGAACCAGAGCCACGGCTGCGTGCGCGCCACCCCCGCGGGAGCCAAGTGGTTCTACGGCATCAGCCAGCGCGGTGACGTCATCCAGGTCACCGGCACCAAGCGCAAGCTCGACTGGCGCAACGGCTGGAGCTACTGGCAGCTGAGCTGGACCCAGTGGAAGCGCGGCAGCGCGCTGCCCGCCGGCTCGGCGTCGGCGTCCGCGACGGCCTCACCCTCGGCCTCCCCGTCCGCCGCCCAGGCCGGTCTGCAGGGATAGGCCCTCCGCTCCGCACGGCGCTCCCGCCCCCGGTCCGTACGGCCCGGGCGGGAGCGCCGCCTGCTTTCCCGCGCCCTCTCCGCCGGAAGATCGAGCATCAGGCCGTGAGGGTTCTCCAGGACTCCACGGTCGCCTCCGCGATGCTCTCCATGCGCCGGCCGTACGCCGGATATCCGTCGGGAACGATGCTGCCGTCCCTGAACGGCAACCCGCAGAAGCCGGCGCGGAAGGGCCCGGGGGATCCACCCCGAGGGAGCGGCGCATACTCCGCGAGCGGGGCCATGTCGTAGCCCGGCCGCGACCCGTGCCTGTTCCGCGCCACCTGATGCGCCGCCACGCGGAGCAACGCGTCCAGGCCCTTGTCCAGATAGAGCTGCAGCAGGCGGAACTGACCGTCGAGGTACTTGTCGTAGGCCCTGGCGGGATGCTGCAGGAGATAGGCGCAGACCACGACCGTGTGCCACCTGTACATCTCAGGATCGGCCTGCTCTTCGGCCAGGATCGCGTGGTAGTAGTCCACGCACTCGCCCAGCGGACCGGGGGTCGCGCCGCACTCACACCCACCCGTGCCGGAGCCGTCCGTCATGGCCCGCACCCTAGGCGGCCGGCGACAGCCCTGTCGACGGCATTTCGGTAGGGCTCGGGCTCTGCCCCATGGTCCCGGTCCGTGTCGGAGTACGGCGAGACGCCGTCCGCCGGCAGGCGCTCCCCGCCGGCCACGGTTCGCAGGGGTACGGCGTGGCGTTCTCGAGCGAGAGAGCACTGCTCTTGACATGACTCACGTACGCGAGAGAGCATTGCTCTCGTTGATGAGCACTAGTCTCAAGGAGATGTCGTGTCGCTGCTCTACTCGGGTCCGTCCCTGGCCGTCCTGCACGAGGAGTACGCCGCGCGGGGACGCGTCGACCCCGACGCCCAGCTGACCTCCTCGTCCCGGCTGGTCGTGGACGTACCCGCCGACCGGGTCTGGGCGGTCATGGCCGACCTGCGGGCATGGCCGTCATGGGCCTCCCGCATCCGGATCCTCGAACTCGGCGACGTGCGCCCCGGCGCGTCCTTCCGGTGGCGCCTGAACGGCGTGCCCCTGCGGTCGCGGTTCGCCGTGGTCGAACCCCAGCGGGAACTCACCTGGACGGGCACCTTCCTCGGCCGCTATCGGGCGGTCGACCGGCACGTCCTGGAACCGCTGGAGGGCGGGCGCACGAGGATCACGGTGGAAGAGTCGCTCGCCGGTCCGCTGCTGCCGCTCTTCTACCGGGAGCCCATGCTCCGGGCCAACCACGAGCGGTGGCTTTCGGATCTCGCCCGCGCCGTCGCCTGAGCCGCCCGTCCCGGCCCCGGCCGTTGAAACCAGCAAATCGCAAAATTCGGCTTTTCGGGTAATTCCATCCACCCGGAGGGCCTGTGGAAAACGTCAGCGAGAGATGTCGGGTGATGCTTTGATGAGCAGCAGTGAAACAAACGCCGGTCAAAGGGCAAAAACATGTTTAGGATGCTTATCCAGCAAATGGCGGCGCTGCTCGACGACGACGACCTGCACCTGGGCGATGACGCGCATGCGCTCGACCTGGACGACTACTGGGATGAAACGGACGATTTGGACGACGACTTCTGACGTTTCCCCTAAAATCCCCCCATAATCTAGAAAGCCCCCAAATGACGTTCACGCTTCACGACGTACGCTCTCGGACATATAAGGCGCGCGACGCCTGGTGGACCGTTTTCCTGGTGGATCCCCTGGCGGGCCGTCTGGTGGTGACGACCGCCAACCGCACGTCCATCACCCCGAACCAGATCACCTGGGGCGCGTTCGTGCTCGGCCTGGGCTCGGCCTGGTGCTTTCTCCAGGCCGAGTGGCCGTGGCTGGTCGCCGGGGCCGCCGTCTACCACGTGAGCTTCGTCCTCGACTGCATGGACGGCAAGATCGCGCGACTCAAGGGGACGGGGACGATCCTCGGCGGCTGGCTCGACTACGTCTTCGACCGGATCCGGGTGCTGGCCTGCACCGCCGCGCTCATGTGGGGGCAGTACCGCGCGACCGGGCAGGAGGTCTACCTGCTGCTCGGCATCGCCGTGGTGTTCCTCGACATGCTGCGCTACGTCGACGCGCTGCAGATCGCGAAGGTCCGGCGTCAGATGCGCCGCACGCTGCGGCACGCCTACGAGGAGTCGGTGTCCGGCGGCGCGGCCGCGCTGCCGGCGTCCCTGTTGCGCGAGGATCTCGACAACGACCCCGACGAGATCACCGTCCGGCTGACGCACGCCGTGGACCTGCAGCAGGAGTTCCGCAGCCGCTTCTCCTGGTATCCCGGCATGCGCGAGTGGCTGCGCGAGCACCGGATCCGCACGCACCTGGTCAGCGGCATCGAATTCCAGATGGCGGTGTTCATCGTCGGCCCGCTGCTCGGCGCGGTCGTCCCGGTCACGATCGGCTCGGCCGTCCTCCTGCTCCTCTTCGAGGCCCTCATCATGTACAAGCTCGTGCTGTCGTCGCGGGACCTGAACCGCGCGCTGGCCTCGATCCGCTCGTCCGCCGAACCGTCCGCCTCCGGGACGCCCGCCGGTTGAGCGTCTCGCCGCTGCTCAGACGGATAGAGGCGCCGTCGCGAGGGGTAGCGGTGG
This sequence comes from Microbispora rosea, assembly GCF_900156315.1. Taxonomy (GTDB): domain Bacteria; phylum Actinomycetota; class Actinomycetes; order Streptosporangiales; family Streptosporangiaceae; genus Microbispora; species Microbispora rosea. The sequence goes on from NZ_FTNI01000012.1 coordinate 206,598, forward strand.
GACATGACCGAACGTGAGGAACCCGCCGGCCTGCCCGATCCCGACCACCGCCGGCCCGAAGGGCTGGACGACGTCACGGTCGACGCGCTGGGCAGGCTCAGCAAGGCGCTGGAGACGATCCACCGGGTCAGGGGCCACCTGTACTCCTTCCACCAGCTCACCGGCACGGCGGACTTCGAACTGGACAACGCCGTACGGCTGCTGCGGCAGGCCGGGCACGACAAGTGGGCCGACCGGATCGAACGCGAGCTGATCGGCCGCAACGTCATCCCCGGCCGATGGACCTTCCAGATCGTGGAGGAGTACGACGACGGCTACTACGCGGCCTTCCAGGAGCTGGAACGCCAGGCCCGCGACGAACTGGCCGGAGGACGCCGTCACCTCTACGAGGCCGAGCTGAAGCAGCAGCGGCGCACACCCGGGCAGCCCGGCCACGAGACCACCCCGTGAACCCCGCGTTCCCGCCCGGTAGTCCACGAACGTTCGCCGGGAGGAAGGGAGGGAGCGGCGGAAGGGACGGAGGCCCCGACCGGGCCCCGCGGAAATTCCGAGCCTGCGAGGAACTCTCGTGGGTGGAGCGGAGCGGGTTTCGCGAGGACCGGAGGTTGCTTCCGGCGCAGTGACCACCCTGCCAAGGTCCGTGGACACCCCACTGGTCAGTGACCGTCGCGTCCGCCGAGGAGGTGCTCCCGCCCCCACGCGCCGAGCGGCGCCAGCGCCTCGTTCAGCATGACGCCGAGCGGGGTCAGCGAGTATTCGACGTGCGGCGGCACCTCGTCGTACACCTCGCGGTGCACGATGCCGTCGGCCTCCATCTCGCGCAGGTGCGAGGCGAGCACCTTCTCGGTCACGCCGGGCAGCATCCTGCGCAGCTCACCGAAACGGCATCGGCGTTCGTTCAGCGCCCAGAGGATCGAGCTCTTCCACTTGCCGCCGATCACCTCCATCGCCGCGTCGATCCCGCATCCGGACGCTCCCGGGCGCCGCGCGGTCCGCATGGTCCACCCCCTCCTGGCTGCTCGCTCACCCCGGGGTAAGCACCCACTTCGAAGTGCGTACTTGATCGTCTCGGGGCTCGTGACCAGCCTAATCGGCATGACTCACAACACTGAGAAGCCTCCGCTGTCCCTTCTCGGGCTGGGCGCGATGGGCGGCGCGCTCGCCCGCGCCTGGCTCGCCGCCGGACATCCGCTGACCGTCTGGAACCGCACCCCGGGGCGGGCCGAGGCCCTGGAGGGCGCCCGTGTCGCCACGACCGCCGCCGAGGCCGTCGCCGCGAGCGACCTGGTGGTCGTCTGCCTGCTGGACCACGCCTCGGTCGACGACGCCCTCGCCGGCGTCGATTTGTCCGGCAAGGACCTCGTCGACCTCACCACCGGCACCCCGGAGGAGGCCCGCGCCCGAGCCCGATGGGCGCGGGAGCGCGGCGCCCGGTTCCTCGACGGCGGCGTCATGGCGGTCCCGCCCATGATCGGGGTGCCCGGCTCAGGGGCGTACGTCTTCTACAGCGGCTCCCCCGCGGTGTTCGAGGCCCACGCGGGCACGCTGGCCACGCCCGCCGCCACCGTCTACACCGGCGAGGACCCCGGGCTCGCCGCCCTCCACGATGTGGCGCTGCTCAGCGCGATGACGGGCATGTTCGCGGGGGTGACGCACGCCTTCGCGCTCGTCCGGGAGGAGATCCCCCCGAAGGCCTTCGCCGATCTCGTCGCGGGCTGGTTGCAGGCGATGGTCCCGTACGCGTACGGGGTGGCCGAGCACCTCGAGAGCGGCGACTACACGAAGGACGTCACCTCCAACCTCGCGATGATGGTCAGGGGCAATGCGACCCTGCTGCGTACGGCCGAGGAGCAGAAGGTCAGCCCCGAACTGCTCATGCCGTTCATGACGCTCATGGCGCGGCGGCTCGCGGACGGCCACACCGACGAGGGCACCACCGGGGTGATCGACCTGCTGCGGGTGCCCTGACCCCTGCTCCCTGCCCCCTGCCCCCTGCCCCCTGCCTGGGGCCGCCCACGCCGGAAGTTATCCTCGCAAGAGGATTGCGAGGTGAGGCTGTGACCGAACGCAAACCCCTCGGAGTGAGCTTCGAGTCGTGGATCGACCGGCAGATTCGCGAGGCCACCGAGCGTGGCGAGTTCGACGACCTGCCGGGCGCGGGCAAGCCCATCCCCGGCCAGGGCAAGCCGCACGACGACATGTGGTGGATCAAGCAGAAGATGCGCGCGGAGAACCTGTCGTTCCCGCTGCCGGGGACGCTGGCGCTGCGCAAGGAGGCCGAGGAGGCGCGGGCGGAGGCGCTCGGCGCGCGCACCGAGGCCGAGGCGCGCAGGATCGTCGAGGAGATGAACGACAAGATCCGCGACAGCCACCGCAAGCCCCTGTCCGGTCCGCCCGTCGTGCAGCCGCTCATCGACGTGGACGAGGTCACCGCCGAGTGGCGGGCCCTGCGTCCGGTCGCCGAGAGGAAGCCCGCCCCCGCACCCACCCCCGAGAAGCGCCGGAAGCGCTCCTTCCTCCGCTGGTTCGGGCGCCGCTGACCCGCCGGAGCCGCCGACCCCCCGGCTGCGCGACCTGACGAAAGTCAGGTGAGGACCTTCCGATCGCCCGCTGTGCCGCCCCTCCGGCCGCTCCTACCGTTCGTGACCTGCGAACGGAAAGAGCTCGGAGGGGAAACACGGTGCGGATGCGCAAGATCGCGGCGACCGCCGGCCTGGCCGGTGTGCTGCTGCTCGCGACGGGAACGGCGGCGGTGGACGCCGCGACGCGGGCGGCGACCACGGACGGACGGACGGGTCTGACCGCGGAGTCCGTCGACCGATACGTACGCGACTACATCCGGCGCACGGACCTGCCCGGCGCGGTGGTGACGGTCGTCAAGGGCGACAAGGTCGTGTACGCCGCCGGGCACGGTCACACGGCCGGCGGCGAGGCGATCACCGCGGACACGCCCATGCCGCTCGCCTCGCTGTCGAAGTCGTTCACGGCCCTCGCGGTGCTGCGCCTCGCCGACGAGGGCCGGATCGACCTCGACGCGCCGGTCCGGCGTTACCTGCCCGAGTTCACCATGGCCGATCCCCGGGCCGAGAAGATCACCGTGCGGCAGCTTCTCCAGCAGACCTCGGGCATGAGCGACCGGACCTTCCCCGAGCTGACGCTCCCCGCGCCGGACGACCTCAAGGACGCCGTCGCGATGCTCAGGACCGCGCCTCTCGCCGCCGCGCCGGGCACCAGGATGATCTACCACAACCCCAACTACGCGGTCGCGGCGCGGCTGGCCGAGGTGGTGTCGGGGACGCCGTTCGCCGAATTCATGGCCGCCACGGTGTTCACGCCGCTCGGCATGACGTCCACCCGGACGGTGGACACCACGGAGGAACTGCCCGGCGCGGGCGCCGGATACATCCGCGCGTACGGCCAGGTGATCGAGCGCGCGCACCCGAAGTGGTTCGTCAACGGCTCCTACGGGGTCGTCAGCACGGCCCACGACCTGGCCAGGTGGCTGATCACGCAGAACGGCCACGGCGGCGCCCTCCCCCGAGAGCTCGTCAGGGCCACCCAGACCCCGTCCGGCGTGGGCGGCAGCACGTACGGCATGGGGTGGTCGGCCGAGCGGACGGCCGGAGGGGCGCCGATGCTGCGGCACACGGGCTGGCTGCTCACGCACAACTCCGCGCAGACCCTCCTGCCCGGGGGCGAGTGGGGCATCGCGGTCGTCACCAACACCGGGATGATCTCCGGCGACGATGCGCTGATCATCAGCGACGGCCTGGTGGACATGATCGAGGGGCGGCCGGACGCGAAGGCCGCGCCCTTCACCACGAGCGCCGACCCCTGGCTGGCCGGCCTGTCGCTGCTGAACCTGGGCCTCGGCCTGACCGGTGTCCTGCGCTCCCGCCGCTGGGCCGCCCGCCGCGCACAAGGGCGCACCTGGCGGATGATCGCCCGGCTGGTCCCGTACGCGCTGCCGGTCGCGTTCTACCTGGGACTGGCGGAGCTGGCCGGGGTGCTGCTGAACCGGGTGGGCACGCTGGACCAGCTCACCTACGTCTGGCTGGCGCTGTACGTCTGGGCCGCCACCGGAGCGCTGGCCGCCGTCGCCGTCGTGGCCGCCCGCCTCGTCCACGCCGTACGCCTCCGGAGACAGGCCGTTGGTAACGTCCCCGTGAGCGAAACGCGCCAATCAGCGAGCACTGCCTGATAGGCCGGGTTACGGGGGAAACGTGATGATCCACGTCCTGCTGGCGGACGACGAGGCACTGATCCGCGCCGGCATCGCGAGCATCCTGGGCACGGCCGGCGACATCGAGGTGGTCGCCGAGGCGGCCGACGGGCGCGAGGCGGTCGACCTCGCCCTGCGGCACCGTCCCGCCATCTGCCTGCTCGACATCCGGATGCCGCGGCTCGACGGGCTCAAGGCCGCCGCGGAGCTGCGCCGGGTCCTCCCCGAGGTCGCCGTCGTGATGCTCACGACGTTCAACGAGGACGACTACGTGACGAGCGCGCTCGGCTCCGGCGCGTCCGGTTTCCTCCTCAAGTCGGGCGACCCACGCGAACTGATCGCGGGGGTCCGCGCCGTCGCCGCGGGTGGCGCCTATCTCTCCCCCGCCGTCACGCGGCGGGTCATCACCCGCCTCCGGGAACGCCCGCTCGGCACGGAGGCCGCCGCCCGCGCCCTCGTGGACCAGCTCGGCGACCGCGAGCGCGAGGTGCTCGCGCTGGTCGGGGCCGCCATGTCCAACGCCGAGATCGCCCGGCGTCTGCACCTCGTCGAGGGCACGGTCAAGGGGTACGTCAGCCAGATCCTCACCCGTCTCGGCCTCCGCAACCGCGTCCAGGCCGCGATCCTGGCGTACGAGGCCGGTCTCGTGCCCGAGGCTCCGCTCGACCGGAGGGCGTGAGGTGATGAGGCTGTCCCGTCTGCTCGACCTCGGGCTGTGGCTCGCGGTGTGCGCGCCGCCCGTCGCGCCGGCCCTCGACGACGGCGACGCCCGGCGGCTGGCCACGGTGGCGCTGGCCGTGCCGCTGTTCGGGGCCGCCACGGCGGTGAGCCGGAGGTGGCCGCTGGCGGCGCTCGCCATACCGGTCGCGGTGAGCCTGGCCCTGGACGCCCAGATGTTCGGCCCCCTGTCCTGGACGTGGGCGGCGCTGGTGGTCTTCGGCTATCTGGCCGGGCACCGGATGGCGAGCGCCCGCCCGGCGCTGTGGTTCTTCTCGGCCGTCGCCCTTGCCGGGCTGCCGCTGTCCGGGCTCGTCCTGCGCGACCTGTGGGGCTGGCCCACGCAGCTCATCACGCTGCTGCTCTCGGTGGTGGTGCCCTGGCTGCTCGGCCGCTGGCGCCGCCAGCACGCCGAACTGGTCCGCACGGGCTGGCTGCTCGCCGACCGGCTCGAACGCGAGCAGCAGGCCGTCGCCGACCGCGCCCGCCTGCGGGAGAGGGCGCGCATCGCGGGCGACATGCACGACTCGCTCGGTCACGACCTGACGCTCCTCGCGGTGCGCGCCGGCGCTCTGGAACTCGACCCCGGCCTCGACTCGCGGCAGCAGGCGGCCGTACGCGAACTGCGTGAGGCCGCCGCGGCCTCGACGGAGCGGCTCCGCGAGATCATCGGCGTGCTGCGCGCGGACGACGAGGACGCCGCCGCACCTCCACGTGAGGAGAGCGTCGAAACGCTCGTCGAGCGCGCCCGCGGCTCCGGCGTGCCGATCGTCGTCGAGCCTCCGGGCGACCACCCGGGTGACTGTCCGGGCGGCCTCCCGGGCGACATCGACGGACTGCCCCCGATGACCGCGCTCGCCGTGCGCCGCGTGCTCCAGGAGGCCCTGACGAACGCCGCCAAACACGCTCCCGGCGCGACCGTACGCGTCCGGCTCGCCTCCGATGACGGCGTCGTCACCCTCAGGGTGGTCAACGACCCCGCTCCCGCGGCGGCCCCGGCGGGCGTGGCCTCGGGCGGTTCCGGGCTCGTCGGGCTGGCGGAACGGGTGCGGCTGGCGGGCGGCGTCCTGCGGGCCGGCCCGGCTCCGGACGGGGGCTTCGAGGTCGCCGCCGAACTGCCCGTCACCGGGATCGGAACGACACACGAGCAGGTGCGGACAGCGGCCGGCCTCGGCACACCCGAGACCGCGGCGGCCCAGGAGCTGGACCTCGCCCGGCGGCGGGTGCGGCGGCGGCTGGCGCAGGCGGCCGGGATCCCCGTGGCCGTGCTGAGCGGGATCTTCGCGCTCCTGATCCCCCTCGGCTTCGTCAGCTCGTCGTTCTCCGTCCTCGACCCGGCGACGTACGAGGGGCTGAAGGCGGGCGAGCCGCGCGACGACCTGCGGTCCCGGCTTCCGGTGTTCACCAGGGACGGCCCGCCGGACGGCGCTCCTGCCGCACCGCGGGGCCAGGACTGCCTCTACTACACGATGAAGACCGATTCCGCCCGCGCCTACCGCCTGTGCTTCGCCCGCGACCGGCTCGTCTCGAAGACCGTCGTGCCCACGCCGTGAGTGCGCGGGTTTCAGCAAGGTCCAAGTCGGTTCCAGGAGCGCGGCGCGATCATCCTGACGTCGGCGGCGTCCCGCCGCCGATCTCAGGAACGCGGCGGACGGCCTCGGCCCCCGGTTTTTGTCGGCGGCGGCTGCCACGATGTCGGGAAACGACCAAGGGAGCCCAGGTGCCCGATCGTCTCGCCCCCTTCCGGTGGCTGGCCGCCCCGGCGACGGACAACGTGCGCAATCCGCTGGGCGACATCTTCAGCGTGTCGTTCTTCCAGGGGGTGGAGCCCGCCGACGTCGCGGCCCGTTTCGAGCCCTCGGGAACGGCGGTCCGCTCGATGACCTTGGACGAGCTCGGCGACGAGGTCGCGGAGTTCGTCGAGGAGACCGACGGCGGCGACGGCGGCGGATACGTCGGCATCACCCGGATCGGCGATTGGAGCGTTGCAATCGAACCGTGTGGCCGGCACACCGCGCTGGGCGAGAACCTGGCGCGGCTCGCCCAGGGGTGCGAGGCCGTGGCCGTCGGACGCCACGACTACGCCGAGCACGGTTTCCTGTACGCCGTGGACGGTGAGATCGTCACCGCCTTCACGCCGCACGCGCCGGTCAACCGGTGGGGCAGCGACCCGGATCGGCTGAAGGAGCCGATGCGCAGGGTCGGGCTGCCGTTGACCGCCACGACCGGCAAGGCGGCCTGGGACACCCGCTGGGACGACGCGCTGCCGAAGGCGTTCGCGCTCGCCGCCATGATCACCGGGGTGACCCTCACCCCGAACTCCTTCGACGGGCCGCTGCTGGTCGCCTCCATCACCGAGTGGGCCCAGGCCTAGTGGGGGTCCACGAACCTTGGCCGGGTCGGTCACCGGACGGGAAGGGAACTCCTGTCCCTCCACCCGATGAACATGGTGGACAGCGCACCAGACGTCTTGCCGGTGTCTTGTCGGGGGGCTCTGCTACACACGTGTCATGACCTCACCCGCCGCCCAGCGGCTCGGCATCGTGCCGTCCGCGTTCGCCGTCCAGCACCTGCCGCAGGCGACGTTTCCCGAAGACGACGACTGGATCGCACTCGTCCGCGCCCCGGAGGGCCTCACCGTGGTTCGCGAGGCCTGGCCGACGGGGTCCGGCGACCGGTGGATCGGCCTGTACGGCGGGGGCACGGGACACGAACTGGACGTGCCGGGCATGCTGGCGGCGATCGTGGGCCCCTTGGCCGAGGCGGCCATCCCGGTGTTCGTCGCCTCGACGTTCCACGCCGACCTGGTCCTCGTGCCCGAGCCGAGGATCAAGGAAGCGGTCACCGTCCTGGAGGAGGCGGGACACCGGGTGGACACCCGTCACCTGCGCGCGCCCGGCGCGTAGCGCCCGACGTCGCCTGTCATCCGGTGTCCCGGACGGCAGGCGAAGCGGACGTCCCGGCCGGGCTCAGCCGATCGGATTCCAGCCGTCGGATCCGGCCAGGTACTTCTGCGGCGTGTAGCCGGACGCCTGGGAGTCGCTCATCTGCGGGCGGTTGGAGTTCACCGTGGCGCCGGCGCCGGTGTTCCTGTACTCGAAGAAGCGGGCGTTCTTCCAGGAGTTGCCGGACATGTCGGTCCAGGGCTGCGCGACCTTGATGGTCGGGCCGAGCGACGACTCCCGATAGAGCACCTGGGCGTTGGGGCCCCACGGCCTCCCGAGCTGGGTGGTGTTTCCGGTCGCGCCCGTGATGCGGGACCGGTAGACGAGGAAGCCGTAGGTCTTGGCGGCGTCGGTCCTGGCCGCGGTGATGGGGGCGCCGCTGCTGCGCTTTTCGTAGATGTCGCAGTCGTCGAGAACCGCGGTGCCGCCGCCGAAGATGAAGTCGACGGTGCCCTCGATGTAGGAGCTCTTGACGTAGGTGCGGGCGGAGTCGTTGATCAGGAAGGTGTCCTGGTCGCCGAGCAGGCGGACGTTCGACAGGACCGCCCGGTCGGCGTTGAGATTCAGCGCGACGGCCTGCTGGTTGACGGTGCTGCCGTCCTCCACGTAGTCGTTGGAGATCGTCAGGTTGGCGAGGGCGGAGTCGTGGCCGTTCACGAACGCGGTGGCGCTGTTGAAGGTGCCGCCGTTCCCCCCGGCGTAGTGGTTGTCGACGATCACGACGTCCGCGGGCGACGAGCCCAGACCCTGCAGCGTGATGTACGGCTTGTTCGCCGGGATCGTGACGATCTCCCGGTAGGTGCCCGGCTTGATCGTGATGACCTTCCGGCTGGAGTTGCCCGAGGCCACGGCGTCGATCGCCGCCTGCACGGTCCGGTACATGCCGGTTCCGTCGGCGGCCACTGTGGGCTTCCCGCCGGTGGGCGACGGCGAAGGTGAGGGCGAGCGCGTCGGTGAGGGCGAAGGTGAGGGTGAGCGCGTGGGTGAGGCTGCGGGCGATGGGGTGGGGGACGGGGTGGTGGTGGAGCCGGTGCAGGTGACGCCGTTGAGGGTGAACGAGGCGGGCGTGGGGTTGGACCC